>NZ_JBIBHY010000007.1:0-591768 GCF_042957285.1 Streptomyces sp. NPDC008092 | reverse complement strand
TGACCAGAGCGGTCTTGGTCATGAGGGTTCCTGGAGGTAAGGTGAACTTGGGTTCATCAACTACTATGAACCTCGGTTCACGTTAATGCAAGTCCAGAATCCCGAACCGGACCCCAGGACGGAGAAGCGGACACCAACCCGCCTGCGCGAACCGCACACCCCAGGTCCGACACGTGACACCTGTCACCCACCCTTCGGAGAGTGAGAGCCCCTCATGACCCAAGCCCGAGCCCCACGCGCCGATGCGGTGCGCAACCGCAAGAAGATCCTCGACGCGGCACGCGAACAGATCACCGTCAACGGACCCGACACGGGCATGGACGAGATTGCGGCCGCCGCCGGCGTCGCCGTCGGCACCCTCTACCGGCATTTCCCGACCAAGACCGATCTCGTGGCCGCCGTCCTGGCCGAGTACAGCAGCCGCATCGCCGACGACGTCGAAGCCGCCCACCAGCGCGCCGCCGAGGGTGCCCGCGCCCTGGAAGAGATCACCGGCTTCCTCGCCCGCGTCGTCGAAGCCACCGCCACCAACCACGCCGTCAAGGCCGCCGCAAGCACCCTCGGCGCCCGCCTCGACCCCGACGTCGAACTGCGCGCCCGCACGGCACTCGACGAGCTGATCGCCGTCGCCATCGCGGACGGCGACATCCACGCCGACGTCAGCGTCGACGACATCTATCTGCTCATCTCCACAGCCCCCACCGACCAGCCCCCCGCGCACCGCAGCCGCTGGCTCACCCTCGTCCTCACCGGCCTCACCACCCACACCCGCACCCGCACCCGCAAGGACTGACATCCCCGATCGCGCCACATCCCGGCACCGCTCAGGCGGTCGCCTCGGTCGGCGCGGCTCGGCCGTGCTCGGGCTGCCGCACTCCCACGTGCGAGCCCGACACGTCCGCGCCGGTTCAGAGGTCACTTTCCTGTTCGAGGTGCGCGCACTCCCCCATTGCTGGAGCCCGGCTCGCCGTATCGCGGGTCCGCACCCACCGCACGGTCCGGAACACCGGGCACAACCGCGGTGCGACGACACGGCGGCCTCGGAGCGGACCGCCCGACCGGCGGTCCCGGGCTGTCGGGAATTGCTCTCTCACGTGCCGGCCGGAGCCGACCACGCGATGCCTCCGGGCACCGACATGATCGGCTCCGTGCTGTTGGTTCGGTGGGTGTCCGGCCCGAGTTCCTACGACACGTGGAACGTCGTCGTCTGACTGCTGGTCCTGGGAAGGTACTGCGGCCTCCAGGCCCACCCGCGGTTGCTGAACTTGTAGTGGAATTCGATCGACGCGTTCTGCTTCCACCAGTAGTTCCAGGCGGTGGCGCAGGTGTGGGGGTTTGCGTACCAGATCGGCGAGTCGTCCCAGTCGTTGAACTGGTTGTAGCCGAACGCCCAGAACCGCAGCTTCGCGTCCGAGTCGTTGCAGACGGTGATCTGCACGGCGGCGACGTCGTCGGCACTGGCCGTGGTGGGAAAGGCCAGGCCTCCCAGGACGGCACCCGCCGCGAGTACCGTTACGGCGAACCTCTTTTTGATGTCACGCATATCGCTACCACCATTCCGTTGAAGTGAGGGCGATCGGCCCAGTAGGTCTTTGGATCGCAGCCAGGTCCGCGCCAGGTCGCCGGGTGACCCACCCGCTCGGACGGACGCGGCCAGGACGGCCAGCTGGTCCGTCGTGAGGACCGGGCGACCCGGGCCAGGGCCTTTCTCATGGCCAGGCCCGTGTAGGGAGACTGAACGATGACGGGGTCGGTACCGCGCAGGGCCGGCACGTCGGCGGTCGCCGAGGTGCCGACGGTGGTGAGAGTGACGCCGTACGCCTTCTTCAGCCGGGGGAAGCGCGGTGACCCCCATCGGCAGCGCCGTACCCAGCGTCGCCGGCAGGTTCCCGGGCAGGGTTTTCCCGCCCGGGAACGTGTGCAGCAGGGTGCTCTCGTACGCGGGAGCCAGCCCGATCCTCCCGGCCGCCACGGCCTTCGCGGTTGCGGAGGGCGAGGCGTAGTCCGCCGTCGCCATCCGCACCTTCTGTCCGGCCCGGGTGAGAAGCTCGCCGTGAACGGCTGCCACCACCCGGCTCTCCGGCGAGGTGTCGGCGCCGATCACCGTCGGTCCCTCGCCGTCCGCGCAGGCGGTGTCGGGGTGGCTTGACGCGCCCACCGCGCAGCCGGTCAGGAGGGCCGGCGAGCACACGGCGGCGGCGAGCCGGAGCCGGGAACGGGTTCGCGAAGTCGGGGAGCACCACATGCCGTTGTCGGTCCGGGATCAGTGGCAGTGTGCGCCGCGCTCGGCCGACGTCATCTTCGCGTCCTTGAAGTTGACGTAGCCGGTGTTCTGGTGGTCCGAGTCGTAGCCGGACTGCTGGTAGTCGTAGATGTACCAGATGTAGTGGCCGTAGTAGCGCTTGCCGAAGTGGAGTTCGTACCAGCCCTTCGCCTGCTGCTTGCCCGTGCCGCGCTCGATCCAGCCCTTGTAGCCGGACGGGATGTTCACCGTGTTGCTCTCGGTGTCCGTGTGCGACACCTCCCAGCTGTGGCTGTACGTGGTCTGGACGCTGAACGTGAACACCTCCTCCCACTTGTAGCTCGCGCCGATCGTGATTCCGACGGTGTTGGTCGAGCCGGTCGTGTCCGCCCAGTCGATGCGGTGCTGGTTGGTCTGGCTCCCGCAGTTGAAAGCGGTGGTGCCGACCTGGTGCCTGGGGCCGGTGTAGGTCCAGTAGGACTGCGGGTGGAAGTCGCACACGTCCGCCCAGCTGCAGGCGTCCAGGAGCTGCCTGGTGGTGGGGCTGTCGTCGGCGGAGGCCTGCGGGACCGCCATCAGAGAGGCACCCAGGGACAAGGCGGCGACCGCCCCGGCGGTGCGAAGGGTGCGCTTGGGTGAGGCGGGCTTGCGGCGTGCGAATGCCATCGTTGACTCCAGTGAGGAGGAGCGGGCACCGACGGGGACGTCGGCGTGAGCGGCCCATCGGGTTTCTGGGCGAGCCTCACTCTTGGCGGCCTGGATTTGTCTATCAATGCAGGTCAGAGGCGTAAACAACCGAGCAGGGCCCAGGAATCAGACATGTGGGCCCCCGTTCACGGTCCCGTCATCAGCGGTACGGTGAGCGGCCGTGCGTCGCCGTGGTGCGGCGCCCGCCGCTCCTTCCGGATCCTGGGCGGACGGTTCTCCGGGGCTCGCCGCGAGGTTCCGGTTCGGCCGTCGGCGAGGACGGGGCCCTGCGTCGCGCTCCGCGGGACCACACCGTCCCAGGCGTCACGCCGGTGTGCTTCGCAGTGTCACGGACGCGTGTGCCGGGCTTCCGGGACAAGGGCTTCCGCTCGACGGGCGACGCCGAGGCGGGCGACGCCGAGGCGGGCGATGGCAAGGCAGTGCTCGCCGGCGCCGGCGCCTCTGCCACGGCCGGGACGGGACCGGCTTCCGCGATCCGGTCCGCGGAGCCGGACACGTCGCACAGACGCCTGTAGGGCACATCGGGGAGGTAACTCCACCATTCACCGGCGGTGAGATTGCGACCGGCGCGCACGCAGAGCCCGGCGACGACCTGGGCGGGTCCGACGGCGTACCGCCGGACGGGGACGTGACCGCCTCCGGCATAGAGCCAGTTGCCGTCCGCGTCGAAAGCGAGCGAACGGATCGCGTCGCCCTGCGTGTCGAGGCTGCCGCCGAGGGGCTGCCGGGTGGCGGTGTCCCAGACGCGCAGCGTGCCGGAACCGTAGCCCACGGCCAGCGTGCGGCCGTCGGGGCTGAAGGCGAGCGCGGTGACCCGGGCCCCTGAAGCCACGGCACCGGGCGGGACAACCGCGTCCTGGTTGCGTTCCTCACGGCCGCCCCGGACCGTGACGCTCCCGAGGTCGCCGCCGGTGGCCAGGTGGACGCCGTCGGGGCTGAGAGCGACGACGTCCGCACGGTCGGCCGGGCCATGGGGCACGTCGGTGTCCAGGCCGTAGGGCAGAGCGGTGGCGGGGCCGGCGAAGCCGGAGCCCAGGGCGGCTCTCAGGGCGGCGGCCAGAGCCCTGGGCCGGTCGGTCCGTGTCCCGTGGGCGGTGTCCCACACCTCTCCGGTGAGCGAACCGACGGAATTCACCCGTGCGACCAGCAGTTTCCCGCCGCCCTGGGTGAGCGCGATCGAGTGCACCGTGGACGGGTCGTCCGGGTGAAGTGTCGCCTGCACACGGTGGGCGGTCACATTCCATACGACGAACCGTGCCTCGTGCGCCTCGGGGCCCCCGCCGGCGTAGGCGAAGGACCGGCTGTCCGGGCTGAACGCCATGAGCGGCTCGGTGTCCCCGGCCACGCTCCGTACCGGTGCCCCGAGTGCGGGCGGTTCGCCGACGACGCGGCCGGTCCTGGTGTCACGCAGACGGAAACGGTAGTGCTCGCCGACGCGTTCGGCTGTGGCCAGCAGGCTGCCGTGGGGGCTGAACGTCGCATGGTCCGGCGACCGGTCGAGCCACGGGGAGGTGAGCGGCACGGAGAGGTCGAAGGTGTGGACCGTGCCGCCGGTCAGACAGCGCAGGGTCGGGGTGCCGGGGTCCCAGGCCAGAGCGGTGACGGGCCCGTCGGCCGAGACGTGGCGGAACACCGGTGCCGCTGCCGCCGATGTCCGCCAGACCGTCGTCACGTCCTGCTCGGTCACGGCCAGGAACCGTCCGTCCGGAGTGAACGCGACGTGGGAGGCCCCAGGTTGGACGATGTCCGCGAGCTGTCGGCCCGAGGTGGTGTCCCACACTCGTATTCCCGCCTCTGTGACGGCCGCGAGCCTGGTCCCGGTCCGGTCGAGGACGGGAGAGGCGGACGCGCAGTCCACGCCCGACGAGACCTGCCAGGCGCCCGGGACGGTGCGGTGACGGACGACGTCCCGTAGCGTGAGCGGCTGGTCCTGTGCGCAGACCACCGCCAGTCGCCCGTCCGCGCTGAGGATCACGGCGTCGGCGGCGGACCGCTCCAGCACCACCGGGTCGTCCGTGAGCGCACGCAACTGCCCCGTCCGGTCCGGGCCCTTCACGATGTAGGCACCGACGCCGGGGATCGTGGCGGCGGCTGTCCGATGTCCGCCGGGGTCGTGGGTCGTTGCCGGTCCGTCCACCGCTGCCGGCAGACGCCACAGCCGGGGGCCGCCGACGTCGCCGGAGCCTGTCAGGGCGAGGGTCCGTCCGTCGGGGCTGACCGCGGTCACCGGGAGGTCCGGCAGCTGCCCGGATCCGGTGCGGCTGTGTGTGGCCACGTCCCACGCCGACCACCTGCCGCCCCCGACGCCGAGCAGGGTGCGCCCGGAGTCGGTCAGGAAGTCATGGATGCCGCCGCCCGGGTCCGGGTCGGTGAAGGCGTCCCGCTCGGGGTCGGCCAGTGCGTCGACCAGGGCCGCTCGGGTCTCCGGCAGCGGGGCGAGCCGCCACGCGGCGATGCTGAGCAGCGTCCTGGTGCGCGGGTCGGTCACCCGGTCCTGGTCGGCGAGGTCGGCGACCCGGCGGGCTGCCGCCAGGCTGCGCTCCGCCGCGGCCACGCCGCGCTCGTGCCAGGCGATCTGACCGGCGATCAGGGCCCCGCACATCGCGCACGTGAGCGCGACCACGAGTCGTCGTACGCGGCTCCGCATGCGGGCGGCCGTCCAGCGCTCCATGCGGTGGGCCACCCGGGAGGCGGAGAGGAAGGCCCTCTCCCGCGCGGTGAGATCGCCGTCGAGCCGCTCGCGGGTGAACAGCGCGTCGGCCAGGGCGAGATGGACCCCCCGGTACAGGGTGCCGGAATCCCGGCCGTGCTCCTGCCAGTTGCGGGCGGCCTCGGTGAGGTGGCGGCGCATACGCAGCCGTTCGCGGTTCTCCTCGATCCACCGCCGCAGTCGGGGCCAGCCCGTGATCAGGGCATCGTGGGCGAGTTCGACGTTCTCCTCGTCCACGGTGACGAGACGGGCGTGGGAGAGCCGTTGGAGGACGACGGGCACCTCGGGGTCCGGCCACTCGCCCAGATCGGCCCGCCTGACCGGGCGGCTGCTGTCGGGAGCCCCGTCACCGGGGGCGACGAGGGCCAGCAGGAGCCGCCGGGCGGTACCTGCCTGGTCGGGCGACAGCCGGCCGTACACGTCCTCGGCCGCCGCGGCGATCGCTCCGTGGACGCCGCCCGCCTCCTCGTACGCGGCCAGGGTGAGCACTCCGCTGCGCCTGCGCCGCCAGGTCTCGCGCAGGGCGTGCGAGAGCATCGGCAGCGCGCCGGGCTGGTCGTACACGTCCTCGACGATGCGGGCGGTCAGCTCCCGCTCGATCCTCAGGCCTGCTGCCGTGGCCGGTTTGACGACCGCGTCCCGCAGCTCCTCCCGGGTCATCGGCCCGACCGTGAGACTCGTGCTCCGCATCGCCTCCGCGAGGCCCTGGTGCTCCGCGCACCGGGCGTGGAAGCCGGCGCCCACCGCGACGACCACGCGCAGCCGGCCGCCGGAGTCCTTGGCGGCGAGCAACTGCTCGACGAACAGCCAGCGTTCGGCACGGTTCCGGCACAGCGTGAAGATCTCCTCGAACTGATCGACCACGACGATGCGGTGGGGCTCGTCGGGCCCCGGTGTCAGCAACCGGCCGTGGGTGGTGGCGGGCCGCGTGCCGGGTGTGAGCAGCCGGAGTTCCGCACCGCGGCCCATCTCCTCCACCACCTTCGCCAGCCGGGGCATGGCCCCGGCCCGCAGCAGGGAGGACTTCCCGCTGCCGGACGCTCCGATCAGCACCGCGAACAGCTGTTCCTCCATCAGCCTCACGGTCCTCTCGGCCAGTTCGTCCCGGCCGAAGAACAGTTCCTGATCGCCCGGTTCGAACCGCGCCAACCCCTGGTAGGGCGACTCCCCGTTCCCCGTGCCGCAGACCACGATCTCGTCGGCGGCCGTCGCCCACCGGCGCTCCCACTCCTCGGGGTCCGCCCCGCAGGCCCGCGCGTAGGCGCGCGCGACGGCCACCGACGGCAGCCGCTCGCCCGAGGCCGCCCTCGCCAGGGCGGCCACCGAGACACCGGCCCGTTCCGACATCGTCCGGTACGGCGGAGATCCGGCCCGCGCACGCAGTGTGCGCAGTTCATGGGCGAAGCGCTGCGTCGGCCCCGCGTCGGGATCGAGTGGACGCTCTGGGCGCCCCCGCTGCCGGCTGCTCACCGGTACCCCAGCAGCGGGCTTTTCACGTTCACGGGCAATCGCTCTCACAAACGGCGCGCGACAGTCACTCGCCGACCGGCGAGCAGGGCATGACAGCTTGAAGGTCCCGCAATTCATATAACGAATTACGTATAATGTGAAGCGGGCATGCTGGTCGCCCCCTGGCAGAACCGCTACCGCATCGGTCTGCCGGGGAGACGGTGACGTGATCGCGTCGCGCGGTCGGACGTGGCCGAGGCCGGGCGGCCGTCCAGGAGTGAGGTCGCTTCGGATCGGCCAGCCGTCAGGGGCCGACCCGCACGGGGACGACCTGACCGGACACGTACGAGGCGGCATCGGAGAGGAGGAAAGCGACCACGGAGGCGACCTCCTCGGGCTCCGCGGCCCGGCCGAGCGGCAGTCGTGCGACGATCGCCGCCTGGGTCTCCTGGTCCACGGTGTCCACCCGCGGCGTCCGCGTGAAACCGGGCGCCACCGCGTTGATCCGCACCTTGTCGGCGACCAGTGCGAGTGCGGCGCTTGCCGTGAACGCCTCCAGGGCGGCCTTCGACGCTCCATAGGCGATCAAGGTCGGATTGGGGTTCCGCGCAGCGACGGACGACACGTTGACGACCGCCCCGCCGCCTCGCTCCCTCATGTCGTCCTTCAGCAGCCAGGTCAGCTCGAACGCCGCCTCCACGTTGGCGGCGAACATCTTCCGCCATGTCGGGACGGTGAGCCGGGCGGGCGGCACGATCTGGGTGTACGCGGCGTTGTTGACCAGGAGACCGACAGGCCCGAGCGCGCTCCGTGTGCGAGCGACGATGTCCGCGCAGCTCCCGGGTTCGGTGATGTCCGCCCGAACCAGGGCCGCCCGCGCGCCGAGAGCACGGACGGCTTCCGCCGTCCGGCCGGCGGCCTCCTCGTCGTGGTGGTAGTTGATGGCGACGTCGGCGCCCCGGCGCGCCAGTTCGAGGGAGACGGCGGCGCCGATTCCCTTTCCGCCGCCGGTGACGAGGGCGACGCGGCCGTCGAACCACTGCTCGGTCGCCGTGATCGGCGTGGTGTCCGTCATCCTGCCCGTCACCTCGCCAGGGGTGCCGCGTCGGGGTACAGAGTCCAGCCGCCGTCCGAACGGACCCAGCCTCCGGCCGCCCCGGTTCCGCCGTCGACGTCAAGGGTGACGCCGGTGACGTAGCCCGCGCGATCGGAGCAGAGGTACAACGCCGCGTCGGCACACTCCTCGGCGGCGCCCTCACGGCCGAGGGGGACGTAGTGCCTGATCGCGGCGTCGCGGTCCGGGGGCCGGGGCGGCAGCGCGTCGGGATCGACGGGACCCGTCAGGATTCCCCGGTTGCCCGCCGTCGCGGTGTGGTCGGGGGCCAGCGCGTTCACCCGGATCCGATGCTCCGCCAGTTCGACCGCCATCGTGCGGGTGAAGCTGATCACGCCCGCCTTGCAGGCGGCGTACACCGCATACATGGGGGCAGCGCGGCGGCCCTCGATACTGGTGATGTTGAGGATCGAACCGCCGCCGGACGAGGCGATCAGCGGGGCGGCGGCCGAGGTCGCCGCCATCATGCTGACCAGGTTGATGTCGATGTGGCGCCGCCAGCTGCGTTCGCTCTGGTCCAGGAAGCGCCTGGCCCGCACCCCGCCGGCGTTGTTGACCAGGATGTCCAGCCCGCCGAAGGTCTGGTGCGCCGTCGCGACCGCCGCGGTGAGGGCGGCGGTGTCCATCACGTCCGCCACGATCGAGGTCGCCTTACCACCGGCCTTCTCGGCCAGCGCCCTCGTCGCCTCGGCCCGCTCGAAGTCGATGTCGACCAGCCCGACCCGTACCCCTGCGCCCGCCAGTGCGACCGCGATGGCCTGGCCGATACCGGCGCCGGCTCCGGTCACCACCGCGGCCTTGCCCCTCAAGCCCAACTCGAATGTCATGACCCGCTCCTCTCCGACCGGCACGTCTCGATCACCTCGCGTCCGTAGAGCTTGAGCGCCGCGACGGCCTCGTCCACGCTGCTTCCGGGCACCCGGACGACGAACCAGGTCGCTCCGGCGTCGGCCAGCTCTCCGAGGTGTTCACGGTGGGAGCCGTACGCGCCCTCTTCGGTACCGACGTCACTGTGCGGGCTCTGCACCTGCACCTCGATGGCTGCCGGGTCCCGTCCCGCCTGTGCCGCGAAGTGACGCAGCTCGTCGACCGCCGCCGCCAGATCCGCCGAAGTGCACAGCGTCGCGGTCCGGGTGGTGGCCGCCATGTCCGCGCCGTTGAGCAGCGGCGACCAGCCCTGCGCCGCACGGGCGGCCCGGCGGCGCGCGTTGCGCCCGTTGCCGCCGATCCAGACGGGAGGATGAGGCAGTTGCACGGGCCCAGGCGTGCTCACCGTCCCGCGCGCGGTGTGACGCAAGCCCTCGCCGGTGTACGACTTGCCCGTCCACAGATCCCGCAGCACGTCGAGGGCCTCGTCGAACAGTTCACCGCGACGCTCGAAGTCCACATGGAGCGCGTTGAACTCCGAGCGGAGATAGCCGCCGCCGGCGCAGATCGTCAGTCGGCCGCCGGAGAGCCGGTCCACCGTGGCGATCCGCTTCGCCGCCGCCAGCGGGCTGTGATACGGCAGCACCATCAGGTACGTCATCAGTCGCAGCCGGTCGGTGACCGCCGCGCAGTAGGCGAGGGCGTCGAGCGGATCCAGGGTCGCGTGACCGCCCAGGGCAAGCCACTTGGCCGACGGTGCCGGGTGCTCGGTGAACGCGATCGCGTCGAAGCCCGCCTCCTCCGCAGCGCGGGCAAAGGTCCGCAGACCCTCGGGTCCGTACAGCTCCGGCGCACAGCCGGGCCTCCCTATCGGGTGTTCGACGGTGAACCTCACGGCATCCCCTCACTCGCCCCAGGACGATCCTAGCTAACGAAGTTATTTATGTTACAGCGCCTCCGGCAAGTGGGCGGGTTGAAAATCGAGTTTTCACCCTCCACCTCCTACGCCGACCCAGAGGGCTTACCATCTGGCCCGCTGTCGCAGTGTTGACAGGCGTGAGGCGGCGAGGCAACGTTGAAAACGTCATTTTCAGTAGACGAGGCGGCACATCACGAACCGCGCGCAAGGAGACAGCCATGACGAAGATCTGGGCGAACTCGGGTGACTCGCACTTCATGGAGCCGGACGACCTGTGGCGCAGCAACGTGCCCAAGCACCTGGCCGAGCTGATGCCGTACAGCGTCAAGGACCCCGACGGCAGGTGGGAGACCGTCCACATCGACGGCATGTCCTTCCGCCGCGCCACTCCGCCGCCGGCGGCTCAGGAGTTCCGGGAGGCCTCCAACCGGGCGCCCGGTGCCCGCGATGTCGCCCTGCGCATGAAGGACCTCGACAACGAGGGGATCTGGGGCGAGCTGGTCTTCCCGTCACTGGGCCTGTGGAGCTCGTCGTTCCGCACGCCTGAGGCGCTGCGGGAGGCACTGCGGGTGAGCAACGACTGGTCCTGGGACACCATCGACCAGGCATCCGAACGGCTGGTGGCGACCGCCCAGGTGTCCACGCTGGACATCGGGGACGCCGTCCGCGAGCTGGAGCGGACCGCGGAAATGGGATTCCGGGCGCTGTTCCTGCCCGTCAGGCCGCATCCCCTCCAGAAGGACTACAACGACGACGCATGGGAGCCCCTCTGGGCCGCCGCGGAGGCGGCGAACATGGTGCTGGCCTTCCACATCGGCACCGACCCGGTGGACCTCTCCACCGGCGCCATGGCCGGCGTCGTGTACCGGGGTCCCGGCGGCGCGGTGCTGAACTACACCGAGACGACGTTCGGCGGTCAGCGGGCGGTGGTCAAGATGGTCGCCTCCGGTGCGCTCGACCGTCACCCCGGCCTGAAGGTGCTGGTCGCGGAGGGCGGTGCCACGTGGGTGCCGTTCATTGCCGACCGCATCGAGGAGGGTTACCGGCAGCACGCCGCGATGGTCCGCCCGAAGCTCAAGCGGTCCCCGCGGGACATCATCTACTCGCAGGTCTACGCGTCCTTCCAGCACGACCGGACCGCCGTCGCCGCCGCCACGTCCATGGGCTACGACAACGTCATGTGGGGCAGCGACTACCCGCACATGGAGGGCACCTTCGGGCACACCCAGGAGACACTGCACGGCCTCTTCGACGGGGTGGACCCCAAGGTCACCGAGCGCATCACCACCGGAGTCTTCGCCGAGCTGTTCCCCCACGTGCCCCCGCTGCCCGCGGCCGTCAAGGGAGCCTGAGCCATGTCCGACAACGTGATGTACGACTCCCCCACGGAGTTCCTGCACGACGTGGCCGGTGCGGGCGCCTGTGTGGCCCAGTCGGTCATACCGCGCGACGAGGGCGGCTATGTGTGTGCCTGCGCCTGCGAGCGATGGGAGGTCGTCGCCACGAGCAGGGAGGAAGGCCTGCGGCTGGCCCGGGAGCACACCGGATCGTCCGCGGAGTGAACAGCTCCCCGGGAGAGGCCGGTTCAATGGTCCGGCCTCTCCCGGGGAGCCGGGGCGCGGCTAACCGACCACGCCCCGTTCACGCAGCGCGGCGATCGCCTGTATGTCGTATCCGAGTTCCCGCAGGATGGTCTCGGTGTGGTCCCCCGCGAGACAGGCTCCCAGGGTCTGGGTGGCCGAACGCGAGAACCGGACCGTCGGCGCCAGCCTCAGGTGCTCGTCGAAGACCGGGCTCACGACCGTGGTGGCGTACTCGGCCGCCAGCGAGGGATCGGTCTGTACCAGCGTCTCCGGCGCCTGCTCGGTCACGGCGACGCAGCCGACGTCGGCCGCGGTGAGCCGCGCCTCCCAGTCGGCCGCGGGCAGCCGGCTGAAGACCCGCGACAGGACCTCGGCCAGTTCCGTGTCATGAGCGGCGCGTTGTCCGGCCGAGACGAAGCGGGGGTCCCCGGCCAAAGAGGCCTCGGCGGCCAGGGCCTCGGCAAGTGGCGGCCATTCGTCGGCGGCCGGGGCCGCGAGGAAGACCCAGCCGTCGGCGGCACGGTAGAGACGGTACAGAGCGCCGTGACCGTACCCTCCGGCGTCCACCGCGGGCAGGGGCGGACGGCCCTCGTAGTCGGCGTTCCAGTCGACAAGCGGATGGGCCGCGGTCGCGAGCATGGTGGTCGTCAGCGCTCCCAGCGGGCGCCGCCTGGCACGTGCGACCAGTCCGAGGAGCATCGCGGAGGCCACACCGAGGGCGGAGACGCCGTCGGACTGCAGGCTCGCGCGCGCTGCTGCGGCGTAGAGACGGGGTACCGACGCCCTGATCTTCTCCGGATCACCGCTGACCTCGGTGACGTACGGGGCCTCCGCAAGCGCGAAGCCGCTGGCGGCACCGATCGAGGCGGCGTACGCGGGCCGGTGCCCGTACGGGCCGTCGGTGCCGTATCCCGCCGCGGTCAGATACACCAGGCCGGGGTTGAGCGCCCTGAGCGTCGGCTCGTCGACACCGATCCGCTCGGCTGCGCCGGCGCGGAAGGACTGGAGCACGACGTCACTGCGGCGCACCAGTTCATGGGCGATCCGACGCCCCTCCTCCGTCCGCAGGTCGAGGCAGATGCTCTCCTTGCCCAGCATGGCCTTCGCTCCCCCGGCCTCCGGAAAGGCCACCGCACGGCGGATGGGGTCGCCGTCGAGGCTCTCCACCTTGATCACGCGGGCGCCGAGATCGGTCAGGAGTGTGGCGCCGTACGGGCCCGCGTACATGAGGGCGAACTCCACCACGGTCACGCCGTCCAGCGGCAGGCGGACCGGCTCCGGTTCGGCCGACGGCGACGGCATCTGCGGCACGGCGGTCACGGCGCGTGCCGCCGCACCGTGCTCGTCCAGGCGCGGCGCGGGCCGCAGCGGCGTCAGGGGCCGGTCGTCCGAGTGCACCAGGCTGGTCAGCTGCCGGACGGGCCCGAGGTCGGGATCGTCGACCACTCCCACCCGTCCGTCGTGCCGCAGCTGCGGGTGGTCGAACACCTCGGAGGCGGTTCGGTAGGCCTCGGCGTTGACGTCGGGGTTGCTCTCGAAGACCTGCGTCCACTCGGCGTAGGTCCGCTCCCCCACCTTGTCGAGCATGGTCTTCCAGTGCTCGGTGCGGAGCTCCTGTGTGTCGAGTGCGGGCAGTGACTTCCATCGGGGGTCGTCGTAGCGCCACCCGAGCCCGAGTTCCTCCATCAGCGCGCGGAAGAGCCCCTGTCCGGCCTGGGCGAACTGCAGCCATCGGCCGTCCTTGGTGAGCGCCGCGAGCAGGCCCAGCGCCATGGGGGACTGCGGCTGCCCGTCGTCGGTGTAGGCGTCGACGACGGTGAAGGAGCCCGGCCACCGGATGCCGACCAGTTCGGTGAACCAGTTCCAGGTGTCGAGGGTGGAGACACCGCGCACCAGGTCTGCCTCGACGTGCTGGCCACGTCCGCTGCTCTCCCGCTCCAGGAGGGCGGCGAGGATGCCGTGCACGGCGGTCTGGGCGGCCCCCCAGCTGGCATACGGTGCGGCGACGAAGGCGGGCCCTGGCCGGCCGACGATGTTCCGCTTGACGTGGAACATCCCGAGCTTGGCCATCACCAGTCCCTCATAGCCCTTGAGGTGGGCCCAGGGACCCGAGGACCCCCAGCCGGTGATGGCCACGCTGACGAGCCGGGGGTTGACGGCCGCCAGTGATTCGGGCGCCAGACCCAGGTGAGCGGCGGCTGCGGGCCGCATCGTGGTGATGACGACATCGGCACCGGCGACTAGGCGGTCGATCACCTTGCGGTCGGATTCGGCGTGCACGTCGAGCACGACGCTGCGCTTCCCCCGGCCGAGAGCGGGCCAGCCGGGCCTGGACCGCAACGGACTGCCACCCGGGGGTTCCACACAGAGCACATCGGCACCTGCGTCCGCGAGGAACTGCGTGGCCAGCGCGCCGGGAAGGGTCGTGGAGAGGTCGATGACCGCAATGCCCGCGAGCGGGCCCTCGTCGGAGGCGTTTCCCCTGTCCCGCTGACGGACAGATGCGTCACTCATGTTTCGCCCCATTTCGCCGAGGTGTCGACCTCGCTGGCGACACGACCCGCAAGAACACTAACGTAGTTATCTATGTAAGCGGGTCGGTCGAGGCCACACAAGAGCCCGGTCCGGACGAGGCGGACGCAGCGGGACACGTCACTCCAGGATGTCGATGACCCTCGTCGCCTCACTGCCGGCCAGCACCAGCTCGTCGGCCACCGCCAAGTGCTTGCGCCAGAACGCCTCCGCCGCGTCACCGTCCCCCGAGCGCACCAGGTTGACCAGCTTCTCGTAGGCGCGAACCGCCCGGTTGTTGTACTGACGGCTCAGGCTGGGCGTGTTCTCGCGGCGAGCCCGGACCACGATCTGCGACTGGCGGAGGATGATCTCGTACACCATCCCGGCCATGACGGCCAGGGTCTGGTTGCCGGAGAGCTGGACCAGACGGAGGTGGAACTGGGCGGCACCCACGGCGAACCGGTCGACGTCGTCCAGGTTGGCCCGCTCCTCCTCAAGCACCTGCTCCAGGGCCGCGTACTTCGCCTCGTCCCCGTCGAGCGCGAGCAGCCGCGCGGCCGGCGGCTCGATCGCGCTGCGCGCCACGTAGACGTCGGCGAGGGTGGCGCCCCCGAGCTGGAGCTGGAGCGCAGCAGGCCGGGCCACCGCCTCCGGGCCGGGAACCGTCACCCGGGCACCGGTACGCGAGCCTCGCCTCAGCTCGACCAGCCCTTCGGACTCAAGGACCCTCACCGCTTCCCGCAGGGTCGGCCGGGACACGTTGAAGTGCGCCAGCAGCTCGGGCTCGTGCGGCAGGAAGTCGCCGCTCTTGAGTTCGCCGTCCACGATCATGCGGCGCAGCCGCCGGGCGACGAGTTCGCCGGTCTTCGGTGCCCGCACGCCGTTGGCAGCGGCCACCGTTCCACCGTTGTTCCAGTTCACACCGTCAGGACGCCGGTCGTCCGACCCCGCCATAGGTTCCACCCTCACTGTTTCGCTGCGATCCGAGCCGCCGCACGATACGGACACACCTGGGTTACGTCATTTACGAGGATAGCTATCTCACCGGACCGCGACTGCTTGCCGACAGCCCACGACCAGAACTACCCTGGTCTAACATGGTGAACTAAGAACCCTAGGTCTGCGGCACTGGACGAGGCCGCCAAGGAGAGGTGCCCATGGCCCTTCAACCCCCCGACACCGCGATCGTCGGGGTCGGTGCAACCCCGTACTACCCTCGCGGCGAGTCCTACCCGCAGACCATCACCGAGTTGGCGGGCAAGGCGATCCTGGCGGCCTGCGACGACGCCGGGCTGTCGGTCAAGGACATCGACGGGTTCGCCTACTACTCCATGGCGGGCGGTGGCTACGGCCGGTCCATGGAGACCGCCTCCCTCATGGAGACCCTCGGCATCCCCGAGATCACCTTCACCGCCTCCCTGACCGCGGGAGGGGGTGGCTCGGCCGGCTCGATCGGCCTGGCCAGAGCCGCCATCGTGGCGGGTGACGCGACCTGTGTCGTGAGTGTGATGGCTCTGCAGCAGCTTCCCCAGTACCGCCTGGGCGGTGTCTTCGGAAAAGCAGAGCCGACGCCCGAGAAGTCCTTCATCCAGCCCGCGGGGCTGACCGGTCCCGGGCACCTGATGTCGGTGCTGGCCCGCCGTCACATGCACATGTACGGCACCCGCCGCGAGGCCTTCGCCGAGGTCGCCATCTCCACCCGGGAGAACGCGCTCACGCGCCCCACCGCGCTGCGGCGGACGCCGCTCACCCTCGACGACTACTTCAACGCCCGGATGATCGCCGAGCCGCTGTGCCTGTACGACTTCTGCATGGAGACCGACGGCGCCGTCGCCGTCCTCACCACCAGCCTCGAACGCGCCCGTGACCTG
Source organism: Streptomyces sp. NPDC008092 (assembly GCF_042957285.1). Lineage (NCBI taxonomy): Bacteria > Bacillati > Actinomycetota > Actinomycetes > Kitasatosporales > Streptomycetaceae > Streptomyces > Streptomyces sp. NPDC008092. The sequence continues at coordinate 575,791 of NZ_JBIBHY010000007.1, read as the reverse complement.
CGGCAGAAGCCGGTGCCGGTCATCGCCGCCGCGCATGGCGGCCGACGGGAGTGGGGGCGTGCCTTCAGCTGGATGGGCATGCCGGAGGAGACGTTCGCCTCCTCCGGCCACGCGGCGGTCGCCCAGCGGCTCTACGGCAAGGCGGGGGTCGGCCCCGACGACATCGACGTGGCCCTTCTCTACGACCACTTCACGCCCATGGTCGTGATGCAACTGGAGGACTACGGATTCTGCCCCAAGGGCGAGGGCGGCGCCTTCGTGGAGAGCGGAGCCATCCGCTACAAGGGCGGCTCGATCCCCGTCAACACGCACGGCGGACATCTCTCGGAGGGCTACGTGATCGGCATGACCCATGTGCGGGAGGCGGTGGAGCAGATGCGCGGCACCGCCGTGAACCAGGTACCGGACGCGGAGCTGGCCCTGGTCAGCGGCGGTCCGGCGACGATTCCGGTCAGCGGGCTGATCCTGGGGCGTGACGCATGAGTGCCGTCCTGTCCCGCGCGCTGCCCCCCGAGCGGGTGCAGATCGCCACCGACCACGTCACCGAGCCGTTCTGGCAGGCGGCCCGGGAGCGCCGGCTGACCGCCCCGCGCTGCGCGGACTGCGGTCACTTCCGGCTGCCGCCGACCCCGTTCTGCCCGGAGTGCCAGTCACAGAAGGTCGACTGGGTTCAGCTGTCGGGCCGGGCCAGCGTCTTCAGCTTCTCCGTCGTCCGCAACATCCCCGGACTGGACGACGCCGTGGTGGTGGCCGCCGTCGTCGACCTGCCCGACGCTCCGGGTGCGCGGCTCGTCAGCAACGTGATCGACGCCGATCCCGACGAGGTGCGGATCGGCATGGAACTCGTCGTGGATTTCTCTCCCGTCTCGGACGGCTGGCTGCTTCCGGTCTTCCGTCCCTTCACCCCTGCTGCGGCAGGCAAGGAAGGCTGACCACCATGACCACCCATTCCGAACTCGCTCCGGCGACCGAGCGCGGCCTCTTCATCGACGGGACCTGGCGCCCCTCTTCCGACGGCCGCTACGAGGAGGTCGTCAACCCCGCGACCCGGCAGGTCTTCGGCCGGGCGGCGCTGGCGAGCCCCGCCGACCTGGACGACGCGGTGGCGGCCGCGCGCCGCGCCTTCGACAGTGGGCCGTGGCCCCGGATGACGCTCGCCGAGCGCGCCTCCGCCATGATCAGGCTGGCGGCGGAGCTCGAACGCGACATCGAGCCACTGACCCAGGTGGCGCTGGCCGAGACCGGCCTCGCCGTCGCGATGTGCCGCGACGGAGCGCAGGGAATCCCGCAGTTCCTGCGCTATGCCGCGGGGCTCGCCGGGACCGTCGCGCTCACCGAGGAACGCACCGCCGCCTCCGGTGCGAAGGTGCTGGTGGAGAAGGTGCCGGTCGGGGTCGTCGCCGCCTTCATCCCGTGGAACGCCCCGCTGAAGCTGGCCGCGTTCAAGGTGCCCTCCGCGCTGCTGGCGGGCTGCACCCTGGTCCTCAAGCCGTCCCCCGAGTCCCCGCTGAGCCTCCACTACCTCGCGGACGCGGCGGTGCGCGCCGGGCTGCCGGAGGGCGTCATCAACATCATCGCGGCCGACACCGAGGTCTCCCAGGCGCTGGTCAAGCACCCGGGGGTCGACAAGATCTCCTTCACCGGCAGCACCGCCGTCGGCAGGAGCATCGCCGCGTCGGCCGCCGACTCTCTCAAGCGGGTCACGCTGGAGCTGGGCGGCAAGTCCGCCGCCCTGGTGCTGGACGACGCACCCGTGGACCTGGTCGCAGGCTCCATGGCCTTCGTCCTGCCGCTCAACAACGGGGCCATCTGCGCCATGCCCAGCCGCCTGGTGGTCAGCGAGCGCCGCAAGGACGAGATCGTAGGCGCGCTGGCGACGGCGCTGGAGAAGACCGTCGTAGGAGACCCCGCCGACCCGGCCACCCAGCTCGGTCCCATGATCAACGAGCAGCACTTCAACCGGGTGATGGGCTTCATCGACTCCGCACGTGCCGAGGGCGGCACCATCGTCACCGGTGGTGGGCGGCCGGAGGGGATGGAGGACGGCCTGTACATCTCCCCCACCGTCATCACCGACGTGTCGCCCGACTCGACGGCGGCCCAGGAGGAGATCTTCGGCCCCGTCCTCACCGTGCTGACGTACCGGGACGAGGACGAAGCCGTCGAGATCGCCAACAACTCCAGGTACGGTCTGGCCGGCGCCGTCTACAGCGGTGACCGTGACCGGGCGCTGGAGTTCGCCCGGCGCATCCGCACCGGCACCGTCGCCGTGAACAGCCCCATCGGCACCGACCCGGCCATCCCCTGCGGCGGCTTCAAGGCGTCCGGGTACGGCCGGGAGCTCGGCCCCGAGGGCATCGACGACTTCGTGGAGACGCGCTCGGTCTTCCTCTGATCCGCGTGGATGCCGACGTCACGCGCGTGCCCCGGGAGCTGTTCGCGCCCGGGGCACGCGTGCGTTCCGTCCGGCTAGTCCGCGCCGAGGTAGGCCGCCTGGAGCACACCCGGGTCGCGCCGCAGGTCGTCCGCGGTGCCGCTGTGCACCAGGCGGCCGTGGGCCAGCGCGTACACCCTGTCCACCACCTCCAGGGCGGCGGGGACATGCTGTTCGACCAACAGCACGCCGAGTTCCCGTTCCACGGCCAGGGTACGCAGGGTCCGCAGCAGCTCTCCGGCGATCCTCGGGGCGAGGCCCAGCGACATCTCGTCCACCAGGAGCAGCCTGGGTCGTCCCAACAGGGCACGAGCCAGGGCCAGTTGCTGCTGTTCACCGCCCGACAGCAATCCCGCGCGGCGGGACTGCAGCGGGCCCAGCTGAGGCAGCACGGTCAGTGCCTCCTCGATCAGGGCCCGGCCGCCACGCCGCTGTTCCAGGCAGAGCGTCAGGTTCTCCCGGACGGTCAGCTGCCGGAACAGCCCCCGGTCCTCGGGAACCAGGCGCAACCCGCGCCGGGCCAGTGTCCGGGCGCCGGTGCGCGCGGTGACCGGACCGCCGAGGACCTCGATCTGCCCGGCGTGCGCGGGCAGGCAGCCGGCCAGGGTCAGCAGGGTGGTGGTCTTGCCCGCGCCGTTGGGCCCGAAGAGACCCACCACCTCCCCCGGCTCCACGTACAGGTCGATGTCGCGTACGACCGTACTGGCGCCATGGCCGGCGCTCAGACCCTGCACCCGCAGGAGGGCAGGTACGGCCTCGGCGGTGGCGGCGCCGGCCGTGTCGGCTGCGCTGTCCGCACCGGTCATGACGGACTCCCTTCCCCCAGGTAGGCGGCGAGAACGGCGGGATCCTTTCTGACCTCCGCCGGGGTCCCCGAGGCAAGCAGCTTTCCGGCGTCCAGGACATGGACGTGGTCGCAGTTGCCGAGGACGAGGCTCATGTCGTGCTCCACCAGGAGGACCGTGGTGCCCCGGTCGCACACGTCCCTGAGGCGTCGGCCCAGCTCTTCGCTTTCGTGGCTGTCGAGACCCGCCGCCGGCTCGTCGAGGAGCAGGACGTCGGGGCGGGCGATCAGCGCGCGGGCGAGGGCGACCAGCGCCCGCTGCCCCTGGCTGACGGATCCGGGAAGGGAGCCCGCGACGCTGTCCAGCCCGAGTGACGCCAACAGGTCGTGCACCACCGGCGTGTCCGCGGCGGGCATCCGCCTCAGCTGGTGCCACCAGCGTGGGCGGGCTTCGCCCGGCATCCCGGTGGCGACGTTCTCCGCCACCGTCAGGTCGTCGAACAGGTCGAGCGACTGGAAGGTGCGCACCAGTCCGGCGCGAGCCCTGCGGTACGGCGCCAGGCCGTCGATTCGGCGATCGCCGAGGTGGACCTCGCCGTGTGCCGTGACATAGCCGGTGCACGCGTCCAGCAGGGTGGTCTTGCCGGCACCGTTGGGGCCGATGAGACCGGTGAGGGAACCCTGCGCGACCTCAAGGGTCACGCCGTCGAGGGCGTGCACGCCTCCGAAGGCCACACTCAGATCACGTAGTGCGAGAGACAGCATGCTCGGTCTCCTCTCCGAGTACGGCGCCCTGCTTTCCGGACGGCTCGGGCACTGTCGGCCGGCGCAGCCTGCCCAGGAGCCACCGCAGCTGCCTGTCCAGTTCCCCCGCCACACCGCCAGGGGTGGCCACCAGGGCGAGCAGAAGCCCGATCGCACTGACGATCGCGTTGTACTTGCCGAGCTCCAGCCACCTGTCGAGCGCGTAGTACACGAGGCCGCCCGGGGCCATCAGACCGGCGATCACCGCACCGGACACGCGGCTGATGCCGGCCAGGTAGACCACCGCGACGTAGGTGAGCGACACGAAGACGTCGAAGTTCTGGAAGGCCAGACTCTCCTGCTGGTATCCGAGGAGGACGCCTGCTGTCCCGGCGAGACCGGCGGCGATGCCAAACCCTGTCAGCTTGACACCGGCGATGTTGATTCCCGCGGCGGCAGCCGCCCGCTCGTTGGCGCGGACCATGAGCATCTGTCCGCCGAGCCGGGTCCGGCGCAGCCAGATCACGCCGACCGCGCAGGCCGTCACGACGAAGAGGGCGAACAGGGCGAACCCGATGTCGCCGCCGTTGCCGAGTCCGGCACCGAACAGGCGCAGCTCCGGTACCCGGCTGCCACCCATACCGCCGGTCCAGCCCGGGTTCTTGAAGACGAACTCCGACACGGCAACGGCGAGGCCCAAGGTGACCACGCCTAGGGTCACCCCCCGGATCCGCAGCGCCGGCACGGCCACGGCGACGCCCAGGAGCACGGCCAGGGCCACCGCGACGAGCGGTGCGAGCGGGAACCCTAGGTGAGCGCGGGTGGTGAGGTTGCTGAGCACGAAGCCCGCGGCACCGGCGAAGGTCATCTGGGCCAGCGAGATCTGGCCCAGCATGCCGGTGACCACGACGATGCTCAGGCAGACCAGTACGGAGACGACCGTCGTGGTCAGGGCGGTGCGGTAAGGCCCGTCCAAGGTGAGGACCAGCGCAACGCCGGCCAGCAGCGTCGTGCCCACCGTGACCGGACTGGCACCACCGCGCGGCACCGGCGGCAGCCGAGGATCCTCCTCCGTGCCGCGGGAGGGCAGGCTCCCGCCGCTGACCGCGAGCGTCACCACGATCACCAGGAAGGGCAGCACCTCACGCAGCCCGGTCTGAGGCAGCCAGGAGTAGTCGCCCTGGAGCTTCAGCACGACGCTCTGGACCATGCCCAGGGCGATACCGGCGGCGACCGTGATCCCGAAGGAGCGAAGCCGGCCGACGATCGCCACGGCGAGGGCCGGCACGATGAACAGGCTGTTGGTCACCGGGTCGAGCCCGGTGATCGGGCCGGCCAGGATGCCCAGCAGTCCCGCCAGCACCGAGGAGCCCATCCAGGCGAGGGCGGAGAGCCGCCCGGGCGAGTGCCCGAGGAGCGTGGCCGCCCGTTCGTCCTCGGCGACCGCCCGCATCGCGAGTCCGGTCCGGGTGAACCGCGTCAGAACCCAGAGCAGGGCGGCGACGACGATGACGACGGCCGCGAGCAGGAACCTGTCCCACGACACCGTCAGCCCGCCGAAGCGCACGGGGTCGTTCGCCAGGATCGGCGGCACGCTCGCGCTCGTGGTGGGAAACCGCAGGACCACCAGCGATTGCAGGACCATGGTGATGCCGACGGCGGCCACGAGTTTCAGCAGACCCGACGCCGATCGCAGCGGACGGAAGACCAGCGCGTAGGCGACCAGGCCCAGCAGCGCCGCGACAGCGAGGCAGACCAGCATGGCGGCCCACACCGGGAGGTCCGGCGTCGCGATGGTGCCGATCGGGAGGACGAGCAGGTCCTCGTTGTGCAGGAAGGCATAGGTGTATCCGATGTACATCCCCATCGCGCCGAGGGAGATGTTGATGACACCTGCGGCCTGGTAGGTGAGCACCACTCCCGTGCCCAGCGCGGCGTAGATGGTTCCCGCGCCGAGGCCCAGGAGGGCGAATTGCAGGATCTCGATCATGTCGTTCCTTGGGTCTGCTGGTGATCGACCGGAGCCGTACGGGTGATCATCCGGAGTACCAGCGACCGGCGACGTCCTGGAGCCGGCCGTTCTCGCTCTTCACGATGCGGACCTGGTTGGTGCAGACGGACGGCAGACCGGCGACCTGCTTACCGTCACAGGTGACCGGAGGGCCTACGAAGGTCGGCTCGTTCTTCAGCGCGTGGAAGGCCTTGATCACGGCCGCCGGATCGTCCGGCTTGGCGGTCCTGCCGAGCACCCGGGACAGGGACACGGTCGCGGCGAAGGCGGATTCCGGGTAGAACCCGAGATCGACGGAGGGGGCGTACTTCGCGATGGCGGCCCGGAACGCCTTGGTGTCGGGAGTGTCCGCGTCGGCGGGCTGCACGGAGACCGGGAAGTACGACCCGTCGGCCGCGCTTCCGCCGGCCTTCAGGACGCCCGGCGCGGCACAGTTACCGGTGAAGACGTAGGTCGCCGTGCTGGCCAACGACTGCTTGGCCTTGAGGACGTTGACGCAGCCGGGTTCCGGCATGATGCCGAACACCGTGTCGGTCCCGCCCTGGAGGGCCTGGCTGAGCGGACCGGCCACGTCGGTCTCGTTCACACCGAAGGGGACCATGGTCACCTTCTTCACACCCTGCGCCTTGAGCACGTCACGGACGAACCGCTCGGCGGCCAGTCGCGCCTGGGGGTTCTCGTTGAACAGGACGGCGGCCTTCTTGGTGTGCAGTTCCTTCGCGGCGTAGACGGACGCGGCGATCTGCGACCCCGCGGCTCCCGCGAAGAACGAGAACGAGTCGGGAGACGTGAGTTCGGTGGCGCTGATCGGCGTCGTGGCCACGTACGGCACACCGGCCTTCGCGAGCACGGGCAGGGAGCCGTCCGAGCCGAGGTCGAGTCCGCCGATCACCGCGGCGGGCTTCTGTTCCAGGATCTGGGCGGCGCAGTTGGCCGAGGCCGCGGTCGTGCCGTTGGAGTTGCAGTACTCCAGGCGGATCGGACGTCCTCCGGCACCACCCAGGTTGTTGTTCACGTACTTCACCGCCGCGCGGGTCGCCTGACCCATGTTCGCGAAGTTGCCCGCGGCATTGGTGTCGTTGTTGATCATGCCGACGACGATCGGCTTGCCCTGCGCCTTCTTCACCGGCAGTTCGACCTGACGGGCGCTGTCGGCCTTGTCCGACTTGCTGTTCGCCCCGGCGTCACCATTGCCGGCGCAGGCCGCCACCAGCGTCAGGACGAGGGCCGTGCAGGCACCGGCGACCACCCGGGCCGGCCTACGTGAGAACTTCTCCACAGACATAGCACACCCCATCAACTTAGTTGACTTCGTTGAAGGGAGAGTGTGGGTGCGCAATGGGGCCCTGACAAGGGTTTGAGCAGCATTCACCACAGATAACGATCCGATATGAAATGAGAGCAACCTAGTAATCTAGGTGCACTCTCTACCTATCTCCCGGATGCACCCAGGTTGACTCGCGTCACCTCGAACGCGCGGCGAGGGATGGCGCTGGACCTTCACTGCCGGAAACTGGCGAAGGCGCGCAAGAATGACTGCGCCATGACATGAATAGGAAACGCACAGCGCGAGCACCCCCGGCCGTACGCCGGGGGTGCTCGCGCTGTGCGCCGCCCGACTGCCTCAGGACCCGCGTCGGAATCGCGCCGTGGCGTCGCGGAAGTCCTGGCCGGTGAGCAGTCCGCCCTGGACCGCGCCCAGCACGGCCAGCTCGTGATCGAAGTCCGAACTCAGCGCCCGGCGCAGCGATGCCTTGCTGCTGCTGAGCGCCGGGCGGGACAACTTGGCCAGCCCATCCGCCACTTCGGCGACCCGCTCCGCCAACCGGCCGGTCTCGAGCACCTCGTTGACGAGTCCCCAGGCCAACGCCTCGTGCGGTTGGACCATACGCCCGGTGATGACCATCTCGCTCGCCCGTGTACTGCCCACCGCCCGGGTCAGCAGATGGGCGCCCCCCATTCCGGGCACGAGGCCGACGTTGATCCAGGAGCTGGCGAAGCTCGCCTCGTGGGAGACGTAGCGCAGGTCGCAGGCGAGGGCCAGGTCGAGGCCGGCACCCAGCGCGGCCCCGTTGACCGCCGCGATGACGGGAACCGGAACGTCACGCATCAGCCGTACGAGGCGCTGGAACTGCCCGTAGACGGTGTCGGTGACCGCGCGTGCGCCCTGCTCGGCCACAGCCGAAAGGGCGGCCAGATCACCTCCCGCGCAGAAGACCGGCGCCACGCCGGTGATGACCAGGACCCGCACCTCTGGGTCCGCACCCGCCTGCGCGACCGCGTCGGCCAGGTCGCGGACCAACTCGACGGTCAGCGCGTTGCGCCGCTCGGGCCGGTTGAGCACAAGCCACTCGGCTGCACCCCGCCGCTCCCGCAGCAGGTGGTCCCGGCCGTTCGCCGCCGTCCCCGTCATGACCGCACCCCCGTGACGTCCCGGCCGATGATCGTGCGCATGATCTCGGAAGTACCCCCGTAGATGGTCTGCACGCGTGCGTCGAGGAAGGACCGGGAGACCGGGTACTCGCTCATGTAGCCGTAGCCTCCGAAGAGTTGCAGGCAGCGGTCGACCACCCGCTGCTGGAGTTCGGTGGCCGCGAGTTTCGCCTTGGCCGCGTCCACCGCGGTGAGTTCGCCGGCGTTCAGGGCTCGCAGGCAGTCGTCGACGTAGGCCTGGACGACATCGAGTTCGGTGACCATGTCGGCCAGTCGGAACTGGGTGTTCTGGAAGGCGGCCAGCGGTCGGCCGAAGGCCGTGCGCTCCTTGGTGTACTCCAGCGTCCAGCCCAGCACGGTCCGCGCCGGGTACAGGGCCTGAAGGGCGATGGAGAGCCGCTCACTGGACAGGTTCTCCATCAGATGCGCGAAACCGCCGCCCTCCTTGCCCAGAAGGTTGCCGGCGGGCACGCGGACGTCCTCGAAGACCAGCTCTGCGGTGTCCTGTGCCACCAGGCCGATCTTGTCGAGTTTGCGGCCGCGTCCGAAGCCGGGCATCCCGCGTTCCACCATGAACAGGCTGAGCCCGCGGGAGCCCGCGTCCGGATCGGTCCTTGCGACCACGATCACGAGGTCGGCGGCGATGCCGTTCGTGATGAAGGTCTTGGTGCCGTTGAGGATCCACTCCTCACCTCGGCGCACGGCGGTCGAGCGGATGCCCTGCAGGTCGCTGCCGGCGCCCGGTTCGGTCATGGCGATCGCGCCGATGAGCTCTCCGCCGGCCACACCGGGCAGCCAGCGCTCCCTCTGTTCCAGGGTCGCGAGGCTCAGCAGATACGGCAGGAAGATGTCGTCCTGCAGCCCGAAACCGAGGTTCACCGCGGCGGCACCCACCCGGGCCAGCTCCTCGATCACCACGCTGCGGTAGCGGACGTCCGTCACACCACCGCCGCCGTACTCCTCGGGTACGGACAGTCCGAGGACTCCCTGGCGGCCCGCGGCCAGCCAGGCGCCCCGCTCGACCATCCGCTCGGCGTCCCAGCGTTCCTGGTGCGGAACCACTTCGCGCTCCACGTACTCCCGGACGATCGCCCGGAAGTCCTCGTGGTCCTGTTCGTAGAGCCTGCGCTGCATGTCCCTCCACCTCTCCGCACGGCACACTGCACCACGGCATGAGTATCACTTAGTCAACTAAGATAGACCAGTCGCGTCGAGTTTCGTCACGCGGCCGTGGCCGTGCCCGAGGACCAGGGGTCCGCCCGAAGGCGGTGGATGGGGCCGGCTGCCAGAGACAGCGGGACGCCTGTGCCCTGATGGATGTCGGCGACAATCTCCGCGGCGATGGAGAGGGCCGTTTCCGCGGGCGTCCGGGCGCCGAGGTCGAGCCCGATCGGCGAACGCAGGCGCGCGAGCCGGCGCTCCGGAACACCGGCTTCCCTCAGCAGCTTCTCGCGATGCTCGTGGGTGCGCCGCGAGCCCATCGCACCCACGTAGCCGACCGGGAGGCCGAGCGCCAGGCGAAGCAGCGGGATGTCGAACTTGGTGTCGTGGGTGAGGACACAGACGGCGGTGCGGGAGTCCACGGCCGTCTGCTCCAGGTAGCGGTGCGGCCACTCGATCACGACGTCGTCGGCATGCGGGAAACGGGCGCGGGTGGCGAAGACGGGACGGGCATCGCAGACGGTGACGTGGTAGCCCAGGAAGCGCCCGGCCTCGCTGAGCGCTCCGGCGAAGTCGACGGCGCCGAAGATCAGCATCCGGGGCCGGGTCGCGTTGGTGTGGACGAGCACCGACAGCCGCTGCGGACAGGTGTCGGCGTCCCCGCCGACCTCGACGACGGCACTCTGTCCCGCCCGGAGCAGAGCGCGGGCGCGTTCTGCGACCTCCCGGTCCTCCTGCGCGCCGCCGACGGTCCCGGCGCAGTCGTCGCTGCCGGGAAGAACGTGCAGGGTACCGCCGAGGAACTCGCCGGGGCCGTCGACGACCTGGGCCACGGCGACGGGCCGGCCGCGCACGGCCTCCTCGAAGGCCGAGGCCAGGTGTGGCATGTCCGCGGGTGCCACGCGCTGCACCAGCACGTCGATCTCGCCACCACAGGTAAGGCCGACGGCGAAGGCGTCGGAGTCGGAGTAGCCGAACCGCGCCCGCACGGGGGTGCCGCGGCTGTCCAGAACCTCTCTGCACAGTTCGTACACGGCTGCCTCCACACAGCCGCCGGAGATACTGCCGACCGCGACGCCGTCGGCGTCGACCGCGAGCGAGGTGCCGGGAGGCAGGGGCGCGCTGCCACTGACATGGACGACGGTGGCGACGGCGAAGGCGCGGCCTGTTCGGCACCAGTCAACGAGGGTGTCCGCGATGTTCAGCATGGGGGTGGCTCCGGAAAGGGCGACGGTGGGGGTCGAGCGGGGCAGTCGGCGGTTGTGCCGACCGCCCCGTGAAGGGTCGGTCAGAGCAGGGCCTCTGCGGTGATGGGCAGGTCGCGGACACGGCGTCCGGTCGCGTGGAAGACCGCGTTGGCGATCGCCGGGGCCACGCCGACCAGCACGACCTCCCCGAGGCCCTTGACGCCGAGGGGGTCGGCCTCGCGGTCCTCGCCGTCGATGTAGATCGCCCGGATCTCGGGGATGTCGGCGTTGACGGGCACGAGATAGTCGGCGAGGTTCGCGTTGACGAGCCTGCCGTCGCGGTTGTCGAACTCGCCGTGCTCCAGCAGGGCCATGCCGATGCCGCCCACCATGCCGCCGAGCGCCTGGCTGTCGGCGAGCTTGGGACTGATGATGCGTCCCGTGTCGTAGACCCCGAGCATCCGCCGCACCCGGACCAGTCCGAGGCGCGCGTCCACGGCCACCTCGGCGAAGATCGCGCTGTAGGCGTACATCGAGAACCGGTCCGCTCCCGACGGCGGGCTCCAGCCACCGAGGACTTCGAGGTTCGTGCGCTTGTTGCGGGTGAGGAGTCGCCGGTAGGTCTCTCCGCGCCCAGGGTCGCCCTGCACGCTCAGACGGCCCGCGCGGACCACGACCTTGTCGGGGTCCGCGCCGTACAGAGGTGACCGCTCGTCGTCGACGGCGAGCTTGATCGCCTGCTGCCGCAGCGTGTCGCAGCCGGCCTGGACGGCCGAGCCCACACTGGCCATGGTGATCGAGCCGCCCTGCGGGGGCGCCGGCGGCATCGCGGAGTCACCGAGCTGGAACGTCACCTGACGCATGGTCAGGCCGAGTGCGTCCGCGGCCACCTGGGTCATGGACGTGTAGGTGCCCGGTCCCATGTCGCTGGTCGCGGACTGCACCAGGGCGGTGCCGTCGGCGTCGAGCCGGACCCGGGCCTGGGCGGGCTGCCGGTGCGTGGGGTAGCAGCCCACCGCCATGCCGGTGCCGATCAGCCAGTCGCCGTCGCGCGTGGACCGGGGCTTCGGGTTGCGCCGGTGCCAGCCGAACTCACGGGCGCCCGTCCGGAGGGCGTCGCGCAGCCTGCGGGTCGAGAACGGGAGGTTGTGGGCCGGGTCCTCCTGCGGTTCGTTGCGCAGGCGCAGCTCGATCGGGTCGATGCCCAGTTCGTGGGCGAGTTCGTCGAGCGCGGACTCGACGGCGTAGGCGGCGGAGGAGTAGCCCGGTCCGCGCATGGGCGTCGGTGTGTTCACGTCCAGCGCCACCGACTGGTACGACTGGCTGACGTTGGGGGTGGCGTAGAGCATCTGGCCGAGGTCCAGGATGGCCTCGGCGTAGGTCTCGTAGCGTGAGGTCTCGGCCTTCAGCTCGTGGGCCATCGCGGTCAGCCGGCCGCGCCGGTCGCTGCCGAGGCGCACCCGGTGCTCGTAGCGGGGCCGGTATCCGACGTTGGTGTAGAGCTGCTTGCGGGTGAGGACCAGCTTGACCGGCCGATTCGTCATCTTGGCGGCGAGGGCCGCGATCACGGTGTGGGGCCAGACCCTCAGCGAGTTGCCGAACGCTCCGCCGACGAAGGGCGAGAGGACGCGCACCGACTCCGGAGTGATACCGAACACCGTGGCGAGTTCGGCGACCGCGCCCAGTACCCACTGGGTCTTGTCCCAGATGGTGAGCTGGTTCCCGTTCCACTGGGCGACGGCGGCATGCAGCTCCATCGCGTTGTGGTGGGTGCGGGCGGCGGTGTAGGAGCGGTCGCTGTGCACGGGTGCGGAGCTCAGGGCCGCCTCGGCGTCACCGCGTGCGTAGTTCATGAGCTCGAACGACGGGGCGTCCGTCATGTCGGTCGAGCCCTGCTGGGTGTCGTAGTCGACCTTCACCAGGTTCGCGGCATGCTGCGCGACCTCCAGGGTGGTGGCCACCACGACCGCGACGGGCTGGCCGCGGAAGTGGACCTGGTCGTCCTGGAAGGCCCGCAGTTTCTGGCCCTGCGGGTTGAAGTACCCCCCGGGGTTGTCCAGGTAGGGCAGCTTGGGGGCGTTGAGGTGGCTGATCACCGTCAGCACGCCCGGCTGGGCGAGGGCGGCGCGGGTGTCGATGCCGGTGATCCGGCCGCGGCCGACGCCGCTGTCGACGATGACGGCGTGCACGACTCCCTCGGGAGCGTGGTCGGCGGCGTAGTGCGCCTGGCCGGTGACCTTCAGCCGCCCGTCCACCCGGGACAGGGGTGCACCGACGGCTGCCTGCGGCTGGGGGCTCACTTGCCACCTCCTACGATGCGCAGCTGACGTTCGACGGTGCGCCGAAGCAGTTCGATCTTGAAGCGGTTGTGCTGGAGCGGACGAGCCCCTTCGGCGGCCCGTTCCGCGGCTTCGGCCCACAGGCGGTCGGACGGGCGCCTGCCGATGAGCTGCTGTTCCACGGCCGGCAGTCTCCAGGGCACGGTGCCGACCCCGCCGGCGGCGATCTTCGCCTCGGTGATCACTCCCCTGCGGATGTGCAGAGCGACGGCGGCGGAGGTCAGTGCGAACTCGTACGACTGGCGGTCGCGGACCTTCAGGTAGCCCGACTTCAGCGGACGCGGGTGGGCGGGGATCTCCACTGCGGTGATCAACTCACCCGGGAGCAGGGCGTGCTCGCGGTCGGGGGTGTCGCCGGGCCGGAGAAGGAAGTTCGCAAAGGGAACACCGCGCTCACCATCAGGGCCGAGCAGGTGCACTGTCGCGTCCAGCGCGGCGAACGCGACGGCGGCGTCGGAAGGATGGGTGGCCACGCAGTCCTGCGAGGTTCCGAGGATCGCGTGGGTGCGGTTGACGCCTTCCAGGGCCGCGCATCCGGTTCCGGGCTCGCGTTTGTTGCAGGCGGCCGTCACATCGCGGAAGTAGGTGCAGCGGGTGCGCTGCATGATGTTGCCGCCGATGGTCGCCATGTTGCGCAGCTGGGCCGACGCGCTCAGCTCCAGGGCCTCGGAGATGACGGGATAGAGGTGGCGTACCTTGCGGTCGGCGGCGACCTCGGCCATCCGGACCAGGGCTCCGATCCGCAGGCCGCCGCGACCGGTGACCGTGATGTCCCGCAGCGGCAGGTGCGTGATGTCGACGAGCGTCTCGGGACGCTCGACGGTCTCACGCATCAGGTCGACCAGGGTGGTGCCCCCGGCTATGTACCGGCCGCCATGGCGGCCGGCCGCCAGCGCCTCACGTGTGTCGGACACCTTGACGAAGGAGAAGGGATGCATGACCGCGCCTCACTTCCGGCCCACGGTCTGCTCGACCGCGCGCACGATCTTCACGTAGCAGCCGCAGCGGCAGATGTTGCCGCTCATCCACTCCCGGATCTCGTCCGCGGAGCCCGTGTGCCCTTCCTGGATGCAGCCGGCGCCGGACATGATCTGTCCGGGGGTGCAGTACCCGCACTGGAAGGCGTCCTGGTCGATGAACGCCTGCTGCAGCGGATGGAGTCGATCGCCGCGGGACAGACCCTCGATGGTGGTGACGTGGGCGCCCTCCAGTCGCACGGCGAGCGTCAGACAGGAGTTGACGCGACGCCCGTCCACCAGCACCGTGCAGGCACCGCACGCCCCGGCGTTGCAGCCCTTCTTCGTGCCGGTCAGGTCGAGCTCCTCTCGCAGCAGGTCCAGCAGTGAGGTCCGGTTGTCGACGGTGACCGTGCGGTGCTTGCCGTTGACGGTCAACGAGACCCGGCTGCTGGGCGGTGCCTCGACGGCCGATGCCGTCTCGGCGGCCAGCGCGGAAGGACCGTCCAGAAGGCCGCTGACGACGACCGCACCACCGACCGCGCCGCTCACGGCGATGAAGGTGCGTCGAGACGGCAACGCAGGAGAGTCGGCGGAAGCGGGCGGCGGGCTGGATTCAACGGGCATTCGCGGTTTCTCGATTCGGCTGAGGCCAGAAGGCGCCCGCCCGCTCCTGGCGAGGGAGGCCTGCGCGGCCGGGCTTGGCCGGGGCCGGCCACTCCGATCCCCGGACATCAAAATGAACTCCGGTTCAGAATATATCCTGAACCATCATTCACATTGATGCAAGGACTTTCCCGCCGCGCGCGAGCGAGGGACAAGCCGGCGGTGACCGCAAACAGCAATGCGCAGCCCTTGCCACAGACCCCGAGGAGGGTGTGGCGGCTTCAGCTCCTAGAACTCCAACGAACGAGCCACATCCAGTGCCTGTTCGGCCCAGATGGTCTTGCCCGTCATGGTGTATCGAGTGCCCCATCGCTGAGTCAGCTCGGCGATCAGGAACAGACCACGGCCGCCCTCGTCGCTCAACCGGGCTCGGCGCAGGTGCGGGGCGCTGGCGCTGCCGTCCGACACTTCGCAGGTCAGGGACCGGTCCTTGATCAGACGCAGGTGAACCGGTCCGACGCCGTAGCGGATCGCGTTCGTGACCAGTTCACTGACCACCAACTCCGTGGTGAACATCAGGTCTTCCAGCCCCCACGCGGCGAGCCGGTCATCGACCAGGCGTCGCGCGTCGCTCACGACAGCGGGATCGCTGTGCAACTCCCACTCCGCGACCTGGTCCTTGGCCAGTCCTCTGGTACGGGCTATCAGCAACGCGACGTCGTCGGCCGCGGGCCCGCTGTGAAGTGCGCCCAGGACCGTGTCGCACAGCGCGTCGAGCGAGGGACTCGGGCGGGCGATGGCAGCACGGAGCTCCTCCAGGCGGGCATCCACGTCGTGCTCACGGGTTTCGATCAGGCCGTCGGTGAACAGCGCCAGCAGACTTCCCTCGGGGACGGCCAGGTCGGTCGCCTCGAACGGCAGGCTGCCGAGGCCCAGCGGCGGACCGACGGGCATGTCGACGACGGCGGACGTACCGTCCGGGCGCACCAGGACAGGCGGCGGATGTCCGGCCGCGGCCAGAGAACACACCCCGGCGATCGGGTCGTACACGACGTAGAGGCAGGTGGCTCCCAGAGCGCACGGATCCCGGTAAGCAGACTCCCCGTCCGCCGCGTGGGTAACCACGTCGTCGAGGTGGGTGAGGAGTTCCTCGGGCGGGAGCTCGATGTCGGCGAGCGTGCGTACGGCCGTGCGCAGCTGTCCCATGATGGCCGAGGCGGTGACTCCGTGGCCGACGACGTCTCCCACCACCAGGCCCACCCGTGATCCCGGGAGCGCGATCACATCGAACCAGTCGCCTCCGACCTGTGCCCCGCCGCCGGCCGGAAGGTAGCGCGCCGCGGTCTCCACCGCCGCATGCGATGGCGAGCCGTGCGGCAGCAGGGCACTCTGCAGCGCCACGGCGATACCGTGTTCGCGGGTGAACCGGCGCGCGTTGTCCACGCAGATCGCCGCGCGGGCGATCAGGTCCTCCGTGACGGCGAGGTCGTCCGGCCCGTACGGTTCACGCTTCGCTGCGTTTCGCAGGAACAGAGCAAGCCCGAGGGTTGTGCCGCGCGCGCGGATGGGCACCGCGATGGTCGAGCAGACGCCCTGGCCGACTTCGCCACCGAACCATCCCTCGACCTCGGACGCGCCGCCCTCGATCAGTCGGGCGCCGTTGCCGAGCAAGCACCGGGCGACCGCTGATGACGAGGGATGGATGGGCTGACCGGGCACAGCCTCCTCACCGTCGGCCAACGGCACCACCCTGCGCAGCACGACCGACCGACGCAACGGGCCGGGCGGCGGCAGTTCGCCACGGAAGACCTCGTCGAGCAGATGCACGCTCACGGTGTCGGCGAAGCGTGGCACCGCCACCTCGGCGACCTCGCGGGCCGTGCCGGCCAGGTCCAGGCTCATGCCGATCCGGGTCCGCGCCTCGCTCAGCAGCGCCAGCCGCTCCCGCGCGCCGTACTGCTGCGAGTAGTCGTAAGAGGTCACACCGACAGCCCGCACCCGCCCTGTCGAGTCCTTGAGAGGGAAGAAGTCCGAGACCCACGCGTGCGCCTTGGCTTCACCCGGCACCTTGACGAACCGCTCGGTGGTCTCCAGCTCGCCCGTGGCGGCCACTCGCGTCACCCTGCGCTCGTCCTCCGCGGTCGTCGCCTCCGCAACCGACTCCGTGAGGGAGTGACCCCGCATCTCGTCCTCTTCACGGCCGGTCAGCCGGGTCATGACCCGGTTGTGCCGCAGGACCCGACCCTCGGGGTCATTGATCGCGAGCGGCGCCGGGAACTGGTCGAACACCCACGCCATCAATTCTTCGTCCCGGGCCCCCTGCGCTTCCACGCGGCGATCCGCCACCAGCAGAAACCCGGTGTTCCGTTCTCCGACCAGCAGCGGGCAGACGTCCACGCCTATGTCCAGCACGCGGCCGTCCCGGTGCCGGACGGCCCAGTCGGACGTGAAGAGGTCAGCCAGACCGGTGCCGAGGGCCTCCTGAGAAGACCAGCCCCACAGCGCCTCCGCACCGCGGCTCCAGAGAGTCACCGTGCCGGCGGAGTCGGTGACAACGACCGTGACAGTGCCTCGGACCTCCCTGAGCAGCCCCGGGGGGAACCGGCCGGATGTCTCGGTGTCTTCCGTCATGGCGCTCTGCCTACGTCGGGACCGCATACGAAGCAGCCGACATTCATCCTCTTCCAAGCAGCTGACCAAGGCAAGGCAAAGGGGCCCTCACGTCGACGCCCCGCCCCTCCGGGCGGCCCACCCCGACGCTTGCACTAAAGTGAGCGTCGGTTCATGATAGGTCGCGAGCCGCGTTCATGCCAGGACTCGACAGCCGCCGCGCGCTCCCTCATATGCCATGCCCACGCCACCCAAGCGCCTTCTACGCCGGGAGTCCTCCATGAATCTTCTGCTGTGGATCCTCCAGTCCCTCGTCGCCGCCGTCTTCCTCGCAGTGGGCACGATGAAACTCGTGCGCAACAGAGTCCAGCTCGCCCCGGTCTTCGGCTGGGTCGGACAGGCCTCCGACACGTTCGTCAAGATCAGCGGAGTCCTGGACACATTGGTGGGCCTCGGCCTCATCCTGCCGGGGGCTACCGACACAGCACCGGTACTCGTCCCGTGTGCCGCACTGGGTGGTCTCGCGATCATGATCGGCGCGACCCGGCTCCACCTGCGCCGCTCGGAAACCTCCGAGGCTGTCGGGAACCTGATCAACATCGTTCTGCTGGTGGTGATCGTGTGGGGCCGCTTCGGCTCCCACCGGTTCTGATCGGCCCGCCGGGAGGCTCAGCGCAGGGCCGAGGGGTGCCGGGCAAGAGGGATCATCATGTGCGAGGGCACCGCGCCAGAGGGGTGCCCGCCCCGCTTCAGACCCGGCACCGGTCACCCGGTCACGATCCGCCACTGTTGCCGCTCCGCCCGGGTGTAGGTCCACTGGTTGATGTCCGCCCCGTCCGCCGTCGATCCGTCCTCGACGTTGAGGGCCAGCCCGGAGAGCCTGTTGGTGAGGTAGAAGTAGCCGTCGCCGGTCGGTGTCACCGCCCAGTGCTGCTGGGGCACACTGTCGTCCGACCAGATGCCGACGTTGCCCCCGTCCACCCGGGAGAGACCGGCCACTTCCAGCACCTTCCCACTGCCCACACCCTGGATCGTGTAGTAGCCGTCGCCGGTGGACGTGAAGGTCCATCTCTGGTTCTCGCGGTTCCGCCAGGGCTGTTGGCGCACGTCGGTGCCGTCGGCGGTGCCACCTCCCAGAACGTCGGCCACCTGACCGCTGGCGCGGTTCACCAGCCGGTACACCGTCGAGTCCCCCGGCAGCACACGCGACACCAGTGCCGGCCTCTTCTTCCTGCCGCCGATCCGCACACCACCCACGTTCGCGTAGCCACCGGTGCCCTCCTCGACCTGGATCCGCACATACCCCACGTCCCGAGGACTCCATTCCAGGACCTTCAGCGCCCGGCTGCCGCCCCAGATGCCTTCACCCACCTGTGTGAAACGGGTGCCGTCGACGCTGGTGCAGATTTTGTACGAGATGATGTCGCCGTCGGTGGAGTTGTTGCGGTTCCACTGCTTGGGCAGGTACTCAAGCGTGGACACGTCACTCCAGACCCCGCCGAGATCGATGGTGATGGAGTGGGGCAGGCTCAGGCTCCATGTCGACCAGCACGTCTCGAAGTTCCTGTCGCTGAGTCCGTCGATCGCGTTCATGGCGCCCTCACCGTCGTGGAAGCCGGTGGCGTAGGCACTGACCGGCGTCACCGGGTGTTCGGCGCGCGGCAGTTGGGCGGGGAGCGGCGGGCGGGAGGAGTCGGGCCGCCAGGCCTTTCCGACTTCGGCCAGTCTCTGCACGATGTTGTCGTCCAGTCTGCCGTCACGGTTGGGCGGGCAGTTGAGAATGAACGAGGTGTACTTCGGCTCCAGATCTACGAGGTGGGACAGGATCGACGCCTTGCTGATGGGGTCGGTGGTCGGTGTCGAGGGACGCCAGAACCATCCGTTGCTGATCGTCTGCCCCTGTACGGCCGCGTGCGTGTTCCCCTCCGGCGCCGTGATGCCCAACGGCTCCTCGAAGTAGATCGCGTCGCCGAGGAACGGCACCGAGAGTCCGCCGTGGTCGATCATGACGATGTCGGGCTGGAGGGACTTCACATGTTCGCGGATCCGCTGGTACGAAATGGCCTGTTGTCCCATCTGCCATCCGTAGCCGTCCGTGACGAACATGTCGATCTCGCCGTAGTCCGTGAGCAGTTCGGTGATCTGGTCGAGGATGTATGCCAGATCACCGGGCACGATGATCTGATCCGCTCCCACCCCGTGCCGGGTGTCGTACCCCTGAACGCCGTACGAGCGGTCCCAGATCGAGAAGTACAGGCCGACCCGGAGCCCCTCCGCCCGGAAGGCCTTCACGTACTGGGCAACGATGTCCTGTTCGTACCCGCTGTTGGCGACGTTGTAGTCGTTGTACCTGCTCGGCCAGAGGCAGAAGCCGTCGTGGTGCTTGGTGGTGAGCACGCCGTAGCTCATCTTCGCAGCCCTGGCGGCCGCGGCCCACTGTGCACAGTCGACGGTGCCCGGAGCGAAGAGGGCGGGGTCCTGATCGGGCGCGGCCCACTCCTCGTCGGTGAACGTCCCCATGTTGAAGTGGTTGAACATGCCGAACCGCATGTCCACCAGTCTTCTCAGCGCGGTCGCCGTGCCGGTGGCGGCCTCGGCCGGCGAACCGGAGAGCACGGGAAGCGCCGCAGTCGCGGCTGAGACGCCGCCGGCGGCCAGGACGGAACGACGGGACGGGCTTCCTGACGGCATGTCCGACTCCTGGATTCATAGGTGTTCCGACGGAGCAGGCTGGGCTGCCCGTCGAACGACAACAGCGCGAGCGTCATTGGATGTCAGGCACGAACTTCGTGCATTCGACCGGGCCATGTCAACCATGGTGCTGGGATGAAGGGCACTTCCTTTCGAAGAGACAAGCTCCTTTCAACCCATTCATTCGCATTCTGTTGCGATAGACATCCCATGTCTGGAAGCACGAAGAGGGTTTCAGCGGCCACTGACACTCCACTCCCCCTGAGGGATGATGGGATGAACCGAACAGTCCGGCGTACTCATTGGCGCGACGGACGCGATCCGCCCGGTGACGGCACTCATGGGAGGCACCCCGTTGTCCCTGACGGACCAAGCCATCGCGCAGATTCGGCAGCTCATCGCTTCGGGAGCGCTCCCTCCTGGCTCCAAGCTGCCTCCCGAACAGGAGTTGGCATCCCAGCTGGGGCTCTCCCGCAACCTTGCCCGCGAGGCCGTCAAGGCACTGGCTGTGGCTCGGGTCCTGGAAGTCCGGCGAGGGGACGGCACCTACGTCACAAGCCTGCAGGCGAGCCTGCTCCTGGAGGGTCTTGGCGGTGCGGTGGAGCTGCTTCAGGGGGACCCGGGTGCCGTGCTGGACCTCATGGAGGTACGACGCCTGCTCGAACCCGCTGCCACCGCACTGGCCGTCACCCGGATATCCGCCGACGGTCTGGCCGAGGTGAAGCACCATCTGGACGCCATGCGGGAGGCGAGCGAGGACGTGGAGCGACTGAACGCCCACGACGCCGCGTTCCACCGTGCCATCGCATCCGTCACCGGGAACGAATCACTTCTCACCCTTCTCCAGGGCATTTCGGGCCGCACGCTGCGCGCCCGCATCTGGCGAGGCCTGGTGGACACCCGGGCCGCGGGACGTACCCTCGCCGAGCACGAGGCGATCTACGCCGCACTGGCCGCGCGGGACGCCGCGCTGGCCCACGCCGCAGCACTGCTGCACGTCGCCAACACCGAGCAGTGGCTGCGCGAGCACCTGAGAACCGCCGAAACGGCGGGCGGAGACGCCTCGGCTGCCACGTGCCGTTGATCATCCCGCGGCGCCGGGACTCCGATCTTCTTCCAGCAGGAGCACCACCGTCAGCCGGCGTGGACCGTGCACGCCCGGTACCCGGATCATCTCGATGTCCGCCGTGGCGGAGGGCCCGCTGATCCACGTCAGAGGTCGGAGCGGATCCAGCGAGCCGATCACCTCCGGCATCGACGAGAACACCTGACCGGCACGTACCACGCACACGTGCAGGTCAGGAAGGAGGGTGGCCGCGCGTCGGCCCTGGCCGGGACCGGTGTCCAGCACGACGGTCCCCGACTCGGCGATCGCGACCGCGCAGGTCGTCAGCACCGCGTCCAGCCCGTCCAGTTGTCGCCTGGACAGCGGCGTCGTCTCCTCCGCCACCGCTTCCCCGGCCCACTGCGTCAGCCACTCGATCGGGAACCCGGCCGGCACCATGACACGCCCGGCGGGCAGCACCTCGGCCAGGGTGGACACCAGGCCGGCCGGGCGCGCCCGGTGCACGGTGGCGCCGTACTCCTCCAGTCGCTCGGCGAAGAGCGCGAGCACTGTCTCGCGGTCCGCCGGATCGACGCCGGGCGCGTGCCTCAGATAGCTGCGCGGCACCTCGGGCGACCGCGTCGTCAGGTCGGCCGTCGCCGACCGGATCCGGTCCAGGATCTCCTCGCGGGCACCGGTGCTCACTTGGTGCCCCCGTCCGTGCGCTTCCACCAGGCCCGGAAGGATTCCTTGGGGATCTCGGGGACGTTGCGGGTGCCCGTCCAGCCGCTCAGCGGGCCGGGCAACCGTTTCCTCGGCATCAGGGGACCTACCCTGCCCGCCGCGCGCACGGCGGCGTTCCACGCTGCCGGGTGCTCCATGACGGCGCCGACCGCGCCCAACGCCGCCTTCTCCACCGGGTGTTTCACCTTCGCGTCGCCCTCGGCGACCTCGTGCCGCAGCTTCAGCAGCACGTCCGTGAAGCGGATCCGCACCGGACAGACCTCGTTGCAGGCTCCGCAGAGCGAAGAGGCGTAGGGCAGCGAGGCGGTCTGAGGGTCGTCCGGTCCTTTGAGGAGCGGGTTGAGGATCGCCCCGATCGGCCCTGGGTAGACCGAGCCGTAGGCGTGGCCGCCGGTGCGCTCGTAGACGGGACAGATGTTCATGCACGCGCCGCAGCGGATGCAGCGCAGTGCCTGCCGTCCGACCCGGTCGGCCAGCGCCCTGGTCCGGCCGTTGTCGACCAGCACCAGATGGAACCGCTGCGGCCCGTCGCCGGGGGTGACCCCGGTGAAGGTGGTCGTGTAGGGGGCCATCCGTTCCCCAGTGGCGTTGCGGGCCAGCAACTGCAGGAAGACTTCCAGATCACGCCAGGTCGGGACGACCTTCTCCAGACCCACTACCGAGATCAGCGTGTCGGCGAGGGTGAGGCACATGCGGCCGTTGCCCTCCGACTCGACCACCACGAGCGTCCCGGTCTCGGCCACCAGGAAGTTGGCGCCGCTCACGGCGACCTTGGCCTTGAGGAACTTCTCCCGCAGGTGCAGCCGTGCGGCCTCGGCGAGTTGTGCCGGTTCGTCGGTCAACCCCTGCGGAGCCGGACGGCCGTGGCGGCCCATCTCCCGGACGAAGACGTCCCGTATCTCGCCGCGGTTGCGGTGCAGCGCGGGCACCACCACATGCGAGGGCAGGTCGTCCCCCAGCTGCACGATGGCGGCGGCGAGATCGGTCTCCCGGGCACTGATCCCGGCGGCCTCCAGCGCGTTGTCGAGACCGATCTCTTCGGTGAGCATCGACTTGACCTTGACGATCTCCCGTTCGCCGGTGGCCCGCACCAGCTCTGTGACGATCCGGTTGGCCTCCGCCGCGTCGCGCGCCCAGTGCACGGTACCGCCCGCGGCGGTGACCTGTTCCTCGGCCTGGAGCAGGTAGCGGTCCAGGTGTGCCAGAACCTCGTCCTTGAGCGCCGCCGCCGAGTCCCGCAGGTCCTCCCAGTCCGGCCGCTCGGTGACCAGATTCGCCCGCTTGCCGCGTATGGTCCCCGTGGCGCGGGTGACGTTGGCGCGCAGTTGCATGTCCTGGGTGGCGGCGGCAGCAGCTCGGGGAAAGGCGGGCCAGCCGACGAAGGTGCGGCTCATCGGGCCACCGCGCCTGCCGCCAGCGGGAGTTCCGGCACCGGGCCGTCCTCCCAGGTCCGGGCCAGGATCTCCACGAGGTGCATGGCGCGTACCGGATGCCCGTCCCGGTCGAGCCGGCCTCCGATGTTCATCAGGCACGAGTTGTCCACGGCGGCCAGCACGCTCGCCCCGGTCTCCACCACATGGCGGGCCTTGTCGGCGCACATCGCCCCGGAGACGGCGGCGTTCTTCACCGAGAAGGTGCCGCCGAAGCCGCAGCACTCCTGCTGTGCGGGCAGTTCGGCGAGGTCGATGCCCGCGACCGCGCGCAGCAGCCGGTAGGGCCGGTGGCCGACGGGGGCGGCGCGCAGGCTGTGGCAGGTCGGGTGGTATGTCACCCGGTGCGGGAAGTAGGCGCCGACGTCCTCGGCGCCCAGCACATCGGTCAGATACGTCGTCAACTCGTGCACCCGTGGTACGAGTTCGCGCACCGCCCGGACGAGGCCCGTATCACCGGCCGCCTCGGCAGCGGTGGCGTAGGCCTCGGCGGGCATTCCACCGCAGGACGCGGACGGGATCACGATCGCCTCGTAGTCGGCGAAGACGTCGACGAAGCGCCGGGCAAGCCGGACCGTCTCGGAGCGGTAGCCGGTGTTCCAGTGCATCTGCCCGCAACAGCTCTGCGCGGACGGGAAGTCCACATCCACTCCCAGACGGCGGAGGAGCGTGACGGCGGCCTGGCCGGAACGAGGAAAGAGCGCGTCGTTCAGGCAGGTCACGAAGAGGGCGACGTTCACCGGTTCGCCTTTCGGTCTGCGAGAAATGCCCGCTCATGGAAGCATGCATACAAGGATAGACGCAAGCTTAGATGCAAGTTTGGATGCAAGCTTGGATGCAAAGAATGCTCGTGCAGGCCAGAATGGGTGTATGCCGAAGCCTCAGCCTGCCGCCGACCTCGTCTACACCCGTCTGCGTGACCGCCTTCTCGACGGTGACCTCGCCGGTGGCGAACTGCTCTCGGAAGGCGTGGTCGCTGCGGAGCTGGGCGTTTCCCGCACCCCCGTTCGCGAGGCCTTTCTGCGCCTGGAGGCCCAGGGTTTCCTGCGGCTCTACCCCAAGCGCGGCGCGATGGTCGTCCCGGTCACCCCCGGCGAGGCCCTGGCAGTGCTGCAGGCCCGCCTGCTGATGGAACTGTTCGCCCTGGACTCGCTGGCCGCCGGCCCCGCGGACGTCGTCCGCGCCACCGGCGCCGAGCTGCTGGCCCTGGCCAACCGTGAAGCAGACGCGGACGGGGGCCCCTCGTCCCGCCAGGCCCTGGAGACCGCACGTGATTTCCATGCCTGCCTGATGCGAGCCGGGGGCAACGCGGTCCTCGCCGCCTCCCACGCGGCCCTGTGGGACCAGCAGATCCGCGTCAGCGCCGCCTCGACGACGCGGCCCGCGCACGTCATGGAGGACGTCGAGGAACACAGCGCGCTGGCACGCGCCCTGGCCGAGGGTGACCCCGGGAGCGCTCGCGAGTCGCTGATCGACCACATCGCCGCCGTCGCCCGGCGCATCGGCCTGGCGAACGGGCCGAGCCTGCCCGGCGCAGGAAGCCACGACCGGCGATGACTGCCGCGGGGGCAGGTACTACGAGCGGAGTACCCATGTCCCCGGGGAACTGGTAGCGGACATGGCGCTGTCCCGCGGGGCGGTGATGCCGCACCACCACGCGGGACCGGTCGCCGGATCAGGGACGAACGCTCCGGTCGGCCCGTCAGTTCACGGAGAACTGACTGAAGTTCGCCGTGCCGGGGCTTCCGCCGTGGGCCGTGAAGAACACGCCGGCGTCCTCGCTGCTGTTCGCTCCGGTCAGCGTTGCCGTCCCGACGGTGGTCCAGGTGGTGCCGTTGGCCGAATAGGAGCCGGTGACCGAGGTGCCGCTGCGGACCAGGCGGAGCCAGACGGGGGCGATGGCGGCGCTCCCGGTCTTGGTGGTGTTGGTGTCGAGGTAGCCGTCACTGTCGGAGTCCCACTGCAGGGAGACTCCCTTCCCGGGGGTGGCCGCGAGGACGACGTAGCCGGTGGACGAGGCGGTACCGGTGATGTCGTTGCGCAGCATCAGGCCGGCCTTGCCCCAGTCGTTGGTCTTGTCCTGGCTGTCGACGTGCACGACCACGGTCGACGACGTTCCCGCCGCGCCCGGCTGGTAGGCCGCCGAGTAGTCGTCGTCGCGGTTCGTTCCCGCGGCCCACGTGTCGATGCCCGCGTTGGTCAGGGATGTCACCCCCTGGGTCTGGCCCACGGCGGCCGGAACGGAGCTGTAGGCCTTGAAGGGGGTGGTGACGATGCGCAGGTTGCTGAAGGACGCGCTGCCGACGGTGGTGCCGTGGGCCGTGTGGATGAGACCGGCGTCCTGCGCGGCGGCCATGGACGGGAGGGTGACGGCCGAACCGATCTGCGTGAAGGTGGCGCCGTCGGTGGAGTAGAACGCGGACACCTGGGTGGCGGTGCGGGTGAGTCGTACCCAGACCGGCGCCTTGACCGTGGACGCCGTGCATGACATCTGGTCGAGGTAGCCGTCCGCGGTGGAGTCCCACTGGAAGCAGACGCCGTGGCTGGGCGTCGCCACCGCGACGGCGTAGCCGGACGACGACCCGCTGCCGGTGAGGCTGTTGCGCAGGACGACACCGGCCTTGGCCCAGCCGTTGGAGTTGTCCACGTTGTCCACCCGGGTGGTCACCGAGGTGCCGTCGCCGGCGGCACCTGCCAGGTAGACGGTGCCGTAGGCATCGTCGTGCTGTCCGCCGGCGCCCCAGATGTCGGCCCCCGCGTCGGTGATGGTGAAACGGCCGCCGCTCTGGCCGGTGAAGGCCGGGGTGGAGGAATAGACGCTGTAGGGGGCGGTGACCGGGTCGGTGGTCAGGGGGCGGTAGAGCGGCTGGATGCCGGCGTTGTCCATCACCGTCCGGGCGCCGGACGGCCAGTTGCCGTCGGTGACGACCACGGTGCCGCTCACGACGTTCCCGCGGCTGCCGTTGGTGACGTTGGTGGAGTTGTTGCTCGTCCAGTTGTCCGTGAGGGTCAGGGCACCGGTGTTGTTGGTGGAGCTGGCGTTCTGGTTGGCCCAGCGTCCGGTGTCGCGGAAGACGTTGTCGGTGTCCGTGAAGTTCCGGGACCCCTCGTCGTGGTAGAAGCCCATGTAGTTGTTGTTCGTGTGGCAGTAGTTGCGCTCGAAGGTGCTGCCGGGCGACGCCGACAGGGTGTACATGCAACCGCCGTCGTTCATCTGCTGCATGATGTCGTGGATGTAGTTGTCCGTGACGTGGTTGTTCGCGGCTGTGGTCGCAGTGGTGTAGACGGGCTGGTAGTTGTACAGGCCGCGGTTGACGTAGTCCTGACTGCCGCCGGGGTCGTTGGTGCCCCAGCCGTAGCCGATGGTCATGCCGGAGTAGGGCAGGTTGTACACCTCGTTGTGCGACACGGTGGCGCCGTTCACATAGGTGAGCAGAATGGACGACATGTCCCGGTAGTCCAGTGCCACGTCGTGGATGAGGTTGTTGCTCACGGTGATGTTCTGGTTGGTCATCCGGCTGTCGCCGGGATGGTGCGCGTCCGCCTGGATCCCTCCGACGACGATGCCGCCGCCCGCGTCCTGGGTGAAGACGTTTCCGGTGGCGGTGACGGTGTCGGCCCCGAGGCCCACCCCGGTCGCGTGCGCGTTGGCGTCGTTGCCGATGCCGAGGCCGACCTGCCCGAGCTGGGTGAACCGGTTGCCTGTGAAGGTGATGTGGTCGGCGGCCGAGACCTGCACGGCCGCCGGCATCTGGTCCCAGTGGGGGCGGGTCGCCTCGAAGAGCGGGCACCCGCTCTGGCATGAGGTCAAGGCGTCCGACGGGCGGTCCCAGGTGCCGCTGAGGTAGGCGCCGGTCTGCTGGCTGGCGTAGCCGTCGGCGCTGGGCCGCAGCCAGCTGGTACCGGAGAACTGCAGCCCGGAGAAGGTGATGTGGGTGGCGGGAGAGCCATAGCTTCCCCCGACGTCGACGAGCGACTGCAGCTCTGGCACCTCGACGTCGGCGGTGCTCATGTCCTGCCCCGGGAGCGGCTTGTAGTAGAGGGTCCCGGTACCGGTGTCGAGGTACCACTCGCCGGCCGCGTCCAGGAATTCGTAGGCGTTCTCGATGTACAGCGGGCCCGCCCGGAACGGGCTCGTCAGGGTGTCGTAGCCGAAGGTGTTGTCGTCCCAGGACGGCTGGCCCATGGTGATGCTGCCGTTGCTGATGCCGGACACCGGGGCGTAGCGGTCGGTGAAGGATCCGATGCCGTGGATCTCGGTCCGGCTCGGGTTCGCGAGGCTGTTGAGGTAGCTCAGCGTGCTGCTGGTGAACGTGTAACCGCTGGTGGTCGCGGTCAGGTCGGAACGGTTGAGCGAGGCGCGGGCCCGCGTCGCCTGCGTGCCGTTGACGTACAGCTGCCGAGTGTCGAAACCGGTACCGACACTGGCCTGCCAGATGTTCTTGGCGGAGTCGTGGAGGGTCCAGCCGGTGGCCTGCTGCGCGCCGCTGATCACGGGATGGGCGCCCAGCGCGGCTTTCCAGGTCACCGTGTAGCCACCGGTGCCGGAGTCGGCCGAGGTGAAGGTCAGCGGTGCGGAGAGCCGGTAGGTGCCGTCGGCGAGTTCGACGGTGATGTCGCTCGTCATCGAACTGTTGATGGCGCGGACGTTGGCCTTGGCCTGAGCGAGGGAGCAGGGCTGGCCGGCGGAGCAGGCGGTACCGGTGCCGTTCGGAGCCGCGTAGAGCGTCGTGGTGGCGGCGAACGCGGGTACGGCCTGGGCGAGGACGGCCCCGGCCGATGCGGTGAGCAGTGCGAGTGCGGCCAGACATGGTCTGAGCCGGTCACGCAGTGTGGGACGGAGGCGGGTTGGGCGCATCTGGCACCTTCCGGTTGTGCAAAGGGGTCACGCGCGGGGCGCCCCGGTCATGGGGAGACAGCCCGGCGGTGATTTCGGAGGTGATACGGCGACGTAACGTTAGTCGTCATACGTATGTCGTCAAGATGTGCGACAGAAATAGGCCCGCGCCCGAAAAAGGAACCCGCCCCCGGCCTGACGGCTCGGGGGCGGGTTGAGGTCGAGTGCACCCAGAAGGTCAGTGCGCTCAGGGGGTGGCACCTGGCTGCGGCGCACGGCGGCGGCGCCACGCCGCTTCGATATGCGCCGTCATGGCGTCTGCGGCACCTTGCGGATCGCGCGCCAGAAGCCGCTCGGCCACCTGGCGGTGTTCGGCGTTGGCCTGCTCACAGGCTTGGACGTCGGGTGTGCCGGTGTACAGGAACGTGCCACGCGCCTGGGTGTGCACGGCCCGGATGATGGAGCGGCCCAGCCTGTTCCGGGACGCCTGCATGATCCGGTCGTGGAAGGCCACGTCGGTCTCGACGAAGCGGGCAGGAGTGGCGGTCTCCTCGTCCAGTTGGCCGAGCAGCCGCTCCACCGCCCGGAGGTCGTCGTCGGTGGCGAGTTCGGCGGCCTGGGCCGCCATCTGGGCCTCCAACGCCGATCGCACGCCGACGAGTTGGTCGAGTACGACGAGTTCGTCGTCGTGCTGGACGGTGGCGGCCAGAACGACGGGATCCAGGAGATTCCACTCCTCGGACTGGGTGACCGTGGTGCCCGAGCCCTGCCGAGCCCGTACCAACCCCTTGGCCTCCAGCGACTTGACGGCCTCGCGGATCGTGATGCGGCTGACGCCGAAGGTCTCGCACAGTTCGGGTTCGACCGGCAGAGCGGAGCCCGGCGGGATGGCGCCCGACACGATGGCGTCGGTGAGGGATTCCACGACGGCGTGGGCCAGCCGCGCAGGACGCTTGGGCCAGGGTTTGAGCGCCGGCGGATCCCCGACACCACTTCTGCCGCTCTTCGCCATGTGGCCCCCTTACTGGTGTGGACGACCGCCGAGTCTACTGCGCCGGAAGCCTTGACAGCATTCGTATGACGACTTACGTTACACGAAAATTTCGCAGCAGCAGCTGCCGTCGCAAGGGGCAACACCGTGCGCATTGCCGATGTGGAGAGCTATCCGGTCCGGGTTCCAGGAGCCAGTCCGCCGTTCGTCTGGCGTGACGGTCTGCTGGGCAGCCCGCCGGACGGTGAGGCCGCGGTGCTGCGCATCGTCACGGACGAGGGCGACGAGGGGGTGGCCATGGCACCCCGCCGAGGCAGCGCGGTCATCCTGGCGGACCTGCTGGACCGCTTCCTGCGCAAGGAACTCGTGGGCCAGGACCCGCTGCAGAGGGAATGGCTCTGGCACCGCATGTGGGAACTGGACCGCACCGAGGAACTGCCCCTCTACCTGCTCGGCCTCGTCGACATCGCGCTGTGGGATCTGGCCGGCAGACTTTCCGACCGGCCGACCTGGCAGGTGCTGGGCGGTTTCCGCACCGCGATACCCGCCTACGCCTCCACCGTCACCTACTCCTCGGTGGAGGAGTACCTGGACATCGCCGACCAGGCCCTGGAGCTCGGGTACCCCGCCATCAAGCTCCACGCCTGGGGCGACGCACGCCGGGACGCCCGGCTGTCGACAGCCCTCCGGGAACACGTGGGGGATGCCGTCCCCCTGATGTTCGACGCGTCCGCCGGATTCGACCTCCCCGACGCGATCCACCTCGGGCACGCCCTGTTCGACGCCGGTTACCTCTGGTACGAGGAGCCGATCCGGGAGTTCAGCATCACCGCGTACAAGCGCCTCGCCGACGCGGTGGCAGTGCCCCTCCTGGTCGCCGAGACCTCCGACGGGGCCCACATGAACTCCGCCGACTTCATCCAGGCCGGCGCCGCCACCTTCGGCGTCCGCGCCTCCACCCAGCTGCGCGGCGGCTTCACCGGCGCCATGCGCACCGCCCACCTCGCCGACGCCTACCGGCTGCGCGCCGAGGTGCACGGACCGGAGATCCCCAACCGGCACCTGTGCATGGCCATCTCGAACACCACCTACTACGAGTCCCTGGTCATGGGCAATCCCATCAGCCGCGAGAGCGGCATCGACGCCAACGGACTCGTCCACGCCCCCACCGGGCCGGGCGTGGCCCTGCCCGCCGGCCTGGACTACCCTCCGATCCTTCAGCGGTTTGTCGACAAGGGGACTTTTACACCGCCGAAGGCCTGACCGACCACGAATCCCCCGCTCCCGATTCCGCCGTACCCCTTCCCTCCACGCCTTCGGTACGACATCCCTCCACGCCTCCCCTATCCGGCGCCTCCGCCGACATCCCGTGGACATCTCCACTGACACGCAGACATGAGGTCAGTCATGAACAGCGACGTTCCCGTCACCTCCCGCCGCCAGGTCAGACGCGCAGCCGGCGCGGCCCTGGGCGCCGTCTCTCTGCTCGCGCTCGCCGCGTGCGGGAACGCCGACCCCGCTCCCGCGGCGAGTTCCTCCCCCGCGGCCTTCAAGCCCGCCACCCAGCAGGCCGGCAGTGAGATCACCGTCTGGGCTGACGCCGCCCGGGTCCCCGGCGTGCAGGCCTACCAGAAGGCGCACCCGGACGTGAAGATGAAGATCGTCACGTACAGCGGGGACGCGAACGGCGCCAACGATCTACAGACGAAGGTGCAGCTGTTCGACCGCACCGGGAGCGGCTGGCCCGACGTCGCCTTCAGCGCCAACGTCAACGACGGCAGCTGGGCCGCCCAGGGCAAGACCCCCTACGCGGCGCCCGTCGACAAGGGGCTGATCCCCGAGTCCACGCTGAGCGGCTTCGCCGACGGCTCGCTGAACCCCTGCACCTTCGACGGCGGAACCTACTGCCTGCGCAACGACCTGGCCCAGAACGTGCTCTGGTACAACAAGTCCCTCATGGACAAGTTCGGGTACTCCGTCCCGACCACCTGGGAGCAGTACCAGGCCCTCGGTGCGAAGGTCGCCAAGGAGCACCCCGGCTACCTGGTCGGAACCGCCGGGGACGCATGGACGCCCGAGGTGTACTTCTGGGCCAGCCAGTGCCCCGCCAGCACCACGACCGGTGCCAAGAAGGTCGCCGTGAGCCTGCAGGACCCCAAGTGCACCCGGATGGCGAAGCTGCTCGACGGCCTGATCGCCAAGGGCTCGGTCTCCAAGGACACCGTCTTCAGCGCCGGCTTCATCAAGAACAAGGCGAGCAAGGTGCTCATGCTCCCCGGCCCCTCCTGGTACGGGCAGGTGCTGTTCAACTCCACCTTCAAGATCCCCAAGAACCGGATCGCCGCTGCCGCACCGTTGAAGTTCGAAGGCGACGCCAAGAACTACACGGGCAACGTCGGCGGTGGCCTGTGGTTCGTCTCCTCCCACAGCAAGAACCTCAAGGCGGCTTCCGACCTGGTCAGCTGGATGACGACCTCCGACGACTACCAGGCCACCGCAGGCACCTATCCCGCGTACAAGCCGGCCGCCGACGCCTGGCTCGTCAACCAGCGGAAGACCGGCTACTTCGCCAAGGACATCAGCCCCGTCTTCCAGCAGGCCGCGGAGCTCATCTGGCCCGGCTGGTCCGCCACCCAGTACAGCCAGGAGGCGATCTACTCCTCCACCGTGATCCCGGCCCTGAACTCCGGCAAGACCCTCACCGACACCCTGGGCACCTGGCAGACGGCCATCACGGACAAGGCCAAGTCCCTCGGATACACCGTCAACTAGCGAAGCGGACCGATGACCACCCACCTCGCGAACGAGCGCGGCGGCCGCCGAAGCGGCCGCTCCGCCCGGAACCCGGCAGGACGCGCCGGCTACGTCTTCGTCTCCGGCTACGTCCTGCTCCTGCTCGCTTTCGGCGTCCTGCCCACCGGTTACGCGGTGTGGCTGGCGCTGTCCAACTCCCGCAACCAGCTTGTCGGGATCGGCAACTTCACCCGCACGTTCGCCGACTACCGCTTCGCACCGGCCTTCCTGCACATCGGGCTGTACCTGCTGGTCTGGCTGGGCAGTCTGATGTTCCTGGTGGTGCTGCTCTCGCTGATGCTGCACGGCCGTATGCGCAGAGCCTCCTCCACCCTGCGGTTCCTGTTCTATCTGCCGGGTGCCCTCGCCGGGGTGGCGAGCGTGCTGCTCTGGCTGATCCTGCTCGACCCGGCGGCCAGCCCTGTCGGCTGGCTGCTGAAGGACTTCGGCTGGAACACGCTCGCCCAGGTGAACGCGCCCGGCCACCTGCCGGTGCTCTTCACCGTGATCGCCTTCTGGACCGGGGCCGGGGGCTGGATCGTGGTCATGTACGGCGCGCTCAACAACATCCCGGACGAGGTCCTGGAGGCCGCCCGCATCGACGGAGCCGGCACCCTTCAGATCGCCCTGCGCATCCAGATCCCCATGGTCACCAAGTGGATCGCGTACATGCTGATCCTGGCCTTCGCCGCCGGTACCCAGCTCTTCGTCGAACCTCAGCTGGTCTCCGTGGCCAGCTGGGGCATGATCCCCGACAGCTGGTCGCCCAATCAGCTGTCCTACCAGTACGCGTTCCAGGCGGGCGACTTCAACGGCGCGGCGGCGCTCTCCGTCGACCTCCTCATCCTGGGCCTCGCCTGTGCGGCGCTCGTCGTCTTCCGTACCGGCCTGTTCGACAGGGACGAATGATGACCACAGCTCCCACGACCACCGTCCGCCGCACCCAGCCGCCCCACACCGCCGGCGCCCGTACCAGCCCGAGGAAACCCATGCGCCGGATCCGCCGCCCCAGCTCGTTGGCCGCCCGGCTGGCCTGGCTCGTCGTCATGGGCCCGTTTCTGCTCTTCTTCTGCGTGCCGGTGGTGTGGCTCCTGCTGGCCCCGACCAAGACCGACAGCCAGATCGTGCGGGACAACCCGTTCTCCTTCGGGTCCCTCGGTTCGATCGCCGACGCCTGGCACCACCTCTACGCCTTCCAGGACGGTGCCATCCTCACCTGGCTGCAGAACTCTGCGGTCTACACGTTCGGTGCGCTCGTCGTCACCCTGATGACGTCGATCCCCGCCGGGTACGCGCTGGCCCTCACCCGGTTCATCGGGCGACGGACGCTGCTCACGATCACCATGCTCGTGATGCTCATGCCGACGGCCGCGATGGTGCTGCCCCTCTACCTGGAGATCAACGCCGTACACCTGGACGGCACGATCTGGTCGGTCATCCTGCCCTTCTCCTTCTTCCCGTTCGGGGTGTACCTCACCTACATCTACTTCTCCTCCAACGTCCCCGCCGACCTGCTGGCCGCCGCGCGGATCGACGGCTGCTCGGAGTGGCAGGTCTTCCGTCTCGTCGCGATGCCGCTGGCCAAGCCGGTGATCGCCCTGGTCGGCTTCTTCAACTTCGTCGGCAACTGGAACAACTTCTTCCTGCCGTTCGTGATGCTGCCCGACAGCTCCAAGTACCCGGCCCAGGTAGGGCTGAACAACCTGCTCGCCGCCTCGCCGCTGTTCAACACCTCCAGCGGCACGGGAAACCAGATCCTGCGACCCGAACTGGCCCTGGCCACCCTCATCACCATCGTGCCGGTCCTGGTCGTCTTCCTCTTCTCCCAACGAGCCCTGGTGTCCGGCATGCTCGCCGGCGCGACCAAGGAGTGACGGCATGGCAGCGCCCCGCCGCATCGGCTCCGTCATCCGATTGCGCCCGGACAGGGCCGAGGAATACCTGGCACTGCACCGTGCCGTCCCGGCCCCCGTGCTCGCGGCACTGCGCCGAGCACACATCACGAACTACTCGATCTTCCTCCGGGACGACACCCTGTTCGCGTACTACGAGTACACGGGCGAGGACTACGCCTCGGACATGGCCGCCATCGCCGCGGACCCGGACACCCAGCGGTGGTGGACTCTCACCGACCCCTGCCAACTCCCCCTGGCCAGCACTGCGGAAGGCGAACGCTGGGCCGAGGCGGAAGAGGTCTTCCATCTTGACTGAGCGGCACGGCAGCGACCCGGGCCACCGCGTGGCCCAACCCGACGACCGGCCGGAGCCGGCTGGTGCGATCCCTGAAAGGGACAACTTCCCCATGAAGCTGATGAGGTACGGAGACGTCGGACACGAGGTCCCGGCCGTCCTGACAGCCGACGCCGACGGCGGGGAGCGGGTACTCGACCTCTCTCCGGTGACCCGCGACATCGACCGGGGCTTCTGGGAGGCCGGTGGTCTGCGTCTGGTACGCCACGCGATTGACCGGGGCCTCCCGGAACTGCCGGTGTCCGGTGTGCGCGTCGGGGCGCCGGTGGCCCGCCCGGGAAAGGTGGTGTGCATCGGGCTGAACTACCGCGACCACGCCGAGGAGACGGGCGCCGCCGTCCCCGCACGCCCGGTGGTGTTCATGAAGGATCCCGGTACGGTGGTCGGTCCCTACGACACGGTGCCGATTCCCCGCGGTTCGACGAAGACCGACTGGGAGGTCGAACTGGCGGTCGTCATCGGCCGACGCACCCGCTACCTGGTCTCACCGGACACGGCGCTGGAGTACGTGGCCGGCTACGCGATCAGCAACGACGTGTCCGAGCGGGAGTTCCAGCTGGAGTACTCGTCGCAGTGGGACCTGGGCAAGTCCTGCGAGGGCTTCAATCCCCTGGGACCGGTCCTGGTCCCGGCGGACGACGTACCGGACCCGCAGTCCCTGGGCCTGCGCCTGCGTGTGGACGGGGTACAGCGACAGAACGGCCACACCAAGCAGATGGTCTTCGACGTGGCCCACGTGATCTGGTACCTGAGCCAGTACATGGTCCTGGAGCCCGGCGACGTGATCAACACCGGGACACCCGCGGGCGTCGCTCTGGGGCTGCCCGATGCCCCGTATCTGCGACCGGGCCAGGTAGTCGAGTTGGAGATCGACGGCCTGGGCAGCCAGCGCCAGACCTTCACCGCGGCAAGGGAGGCGACGGCATGAGCGAGCTGAAGGGCCTGCGGGCCGTCGTCACCGGCGGCGCTTCGGGTATCGGCGCCGCCACCGCTCGTCTCCTCGCCGACCGCGGGGCCGAGGTCTGCGTCCTGGACCTCGACCCCGGGGGAATCACCGAGCCGATGCACGGCTGCCGGGCCGACGTCGGCGACGACGACTCCGTCCGCGGTGCGATCCAGGCGGCCGCCACCGCCATGGGCGGCCTGGACATCCTGGTCAACAACGCCGGCCGGGGAGCCGTCGGCACCGTGGAGGACAACCCCGACGCGCTGTGGCACGCGGTCCTGGACGTCAACGTCCTGGGCATCGTCCGTACCACCCGGGCCGCCCTGCCACATCTGCGCGCCTCCGGCCACGCCGCCGTCGTCAACGTGTGCTCCATCGCCGCCACGGCAGGACTGCCCCAGCGCGCCCTGTACTCGGCAAGCAAGGGGGCCGTGCTCTCCCTCACTCTGGCCATGGCCGCCGACCACGTCCGCGAAGGCATCCGTGTCAACTGCGTCAACCCCGGCACAGTGGACACCCCTTGGGTCTCCCGTCTGCTCGACGCGGCAGACGACCCCGCAGCCGAACGCACCGCCCTCAACGCCCGTCAACCCCACGGCAGGCTCGTCTCCCCCGAGGAGGTCGCGGCCGCCATCGTCTATCTCGCCGGCCCGCTCGCGGGCTCCACCACCGGCACGGCCCTGGCCGTCGACGGCGGGATGGCGGGCCTGCGGCTGCGCCCCGTCGCAAGCTGACGCCCCCCCCCGCGCCAACCTGCCCGACCCCGACCAGGGCGAGCACCGTCCGAGCGTACGAGGCCGAAGACTCGCCCCCCGTCGGCCCGGTCGGGCCCCACCCAAGAGAGGCAACCCCCCACTCATGCGCACGACGACGCTAGGACGCGGCACCGTGAGCGTCACAGAGCTGGCCTTCGGAGCGGCGGCGATCGGCAACCTGATCACCGCGGTCGGCGACAAGGAGGCCGCGGCGGCGGTCGAGGCGGCCTGGGACAGCGGCATTCGCACCTTCGACACCGCACCGCACTACGGTCTCGGCCTCTCGGAACGCCGTCTCGGCGAGGTGCTGCGCGCCAAGCCCCGCGCGGAGTTCACCCTCTCCACCAAGGTCGGACGGCTGTTGCGGCACACCTCACCGGCGGGCGACGACATCGCCAACGGATTCGCCGTCCCCGCCACGCACCGCCGCGTCTGGGACTTCAGCGCCCGCGGTGTGCGCGCCAGTCTGGAGGAGAGCCTCACCCGCCTCGGCCTGGACCGCGTCGACATCGTCTACCTCCACGACCCCGACGACCACGAGGACGAGGCGTTCGGCAGCGCCTATCCGGAGCTGGAGCGGATGCGCGCCGAGGGCATCGTCGGAGCGATCGGCGCCGGCATGAACCAGACCCGCATGCTGGAGCGCTTCGTTCGCGACACCGACGTGGACGTGGTGCTCCTGGCCGGCCGCTACAGCCTGCTCGACCAGACAGGCCTGAGCACGGTGCTCCCCCAGGCAGCCGGCCGGGGTGTCTCCGTCATCGTCGGCGGCGTCTTCAACTCCGGACTCCTCGCCGACCCGCGCCCGGAGGCGACCTTCGACTACCGGCCTCCCGACCCGGCCGTCCTCGATCGTGCCCTCGCCCTCAAAGCGGTCTGTGAGCAGCACGGCACCCCGCTGCGAGCGGCTGCCCTGCAGTTTCCGCTCGGCCATCCCGCCATCGCCGGCGTCCTGGTCGGCGCCCGCACCGCGGAGGAGGCCGAGGACGCGGCCCGCATGATCCAGCACCCCGTCCCCGCGGAGCTCTGGAACACCCTGCGCCTGAGCGGGCTCCTCCCCTGGGACGCCCCGCTGCCCACGGACTCGGGAGCGGCGACATGACGCAGATCGTCGACGCCCACCACCACCTCTGGGACCTGGCCGTCCGTGACCAGGGCTGGACCAGGGCGGAGGCCCTGCGACCGCTCCGCCGCTCGTTCCTGCTCTCCGACTTCCAGCCGCAGGCCCGCGCCGCAGGTGTGACCAGGACCGTGGTGGTGCAGACCGTCACCGTCGCCGAGGAGACCCCCGAACTCCTGACCCTGTGCGCGGGCAGCGACCTCGTCGCGGGCGTCGTCGGCTGGACGGACCTGACCGCTGTCGACGTCGCAGACCGACTCCATGCGCTCAAAGAGGGTCACGGCGGCTCACATCTCGTCGGCATCCGGCACCAGGTCCAGTCCGAGCCCGATCCCGACTGGCTCCTGCGCCCTGACGTGCAGCACGGGCTGAGGACGATCCAGGATGCGGGCCTGGTGTACGACCTGGTCATCACCCCGTGGCAGCTGCCCGCGGCGATCCGGGCCGCCGCCGCGCTTCCGGGCCTCGTCTTCGTCCTCGACCACCTGGCCAAGCCGCCCGTAGCCACCGGCCAGGTCGACCCCTGGGCCCGGCACCTGCGGGAACTGGCCCAGTTGCCCAATGTCGTCGCCAAGCTCTCGGGACTGGTCACGGAGGCCGACTGGAGCAGATGGACGCCCCACGACCTGCAACCGTTCATGGACATCGCCCTGGAGGCCTTCGGCGTCGACCGGTTGATGTTCGGCTCCGACTGGCCGGTCTGCACGCTCGCCGCCGAGTACGACGTCGTCGTCTCCGGTGCCCGGGCCCTCACCAGCGGCCTCTCCGCCGATGAGCGCACCGCTCTCTTCGCCGCGACGGCCACGCGCGTCTACCGAATCTGAACCAGCCCGTCACGGACGACTCGACACGCTCTTCAACATGTCAGCTCCGGTCCGGCCTCCAGCCCCTTGCCGCCGAGCCGGACGCGGCAGTCGCGCACCGTCTCGTGTGCGTGGCCGCGGCGACGACATCAGCTGTCAAGGACCCGCCTGATGTGGTCGTCCGCGGCCGACTCGAACGACCGGATCTTCGTGAGCAGCTCTCTGAGCTGGTGCTGCTCCTCCGCGGAGAGTTTGAAGATCGGCGACCTCTCGAACAGTTGCTCAAGTATCTCGTGGTACAGCGCGTCACCCCGCTCGGTGAGCCGCAGGACGCGCCGGCGGCCGTCCGTGGGGTGGGGCAGGCGTTGGACCAGGCCCATCGAGACCAGCCGGTCGGCCAGCAGGGAGACGTTCGACGGGTCGTAGTTCAGCTTGGCCGCCAGTTCGCGCATCGACATGTCCGTGCTCGGCTGGAGGACCCACAGCATCGTGATCATGGGTTCGGTGAGCTCGGTCTGCCTGAGCGTCAGTTCCGTCTGCCGCCGGACCAGATCCGAGGCGGAGACCACCAACCGCAGCAGGCTCACTCGCTCGGCCTCCTGGTCAGCTTCCGATCGCATCGCGGGGTCCTCCCGTCCGCACCCAAACAATTTATTGACTTCATTGAATCACTCATGCTTATGTTGGACAACTCATTGAGGAACTCATTGATTGGATCCCTGAGATGGATGGGCATGCCGAGACGGCGCCGACCGGCGCCACCGTAGGAAAGGCCGCGTCGTCCGCGGCCAGCACGCAGTCCGTACCCGACCGGCGTCGCTGGTGGGTCCTGGCGGTGATGTCCCTGGCGCAGCTGATCATCGCGCTGGACGTCACGGTGGTGAACGTCGCGCTGCCCGAGGCCCAGCGGGCGCTGGGCTTCTCCGACTCCTCGCGCCAGTGGGCCATCACCGCCTACGCGCTGACGTTCGGCAGCCTCCTGCTGATCGGCGGCCGCATCGCCGACACGCTCGGGCGGCGCCGGACCCTGCTGGTCGGCCTCGCCGTGTTCGGGATCGGGTCCGCGCTCGGCGGGGCGGCCGGCAACTTCGGCGTGCTGGCCGCGGCCCGCGCAGTGCAGGGCGTGGGCGGCGCACTGCTGGCACCGGCGGCCCTGGGCACCGTCCAGGCGACCTTCACCCGCGCGACCGAGCGCGCACGCGCCTTCAGCGTCTTCGGAACGGTCGCAGGACTGGGAGCCGCCGTGGGCCTGCTCGTCGGCGGCCTGCTGACCGAACACCTGAACTGGCGCTGGACGATGTACGTCAACCTCGTACTGTCGGTGGTCGCGGTCGCGGGCACCCTGCTGACCGTCAGGCCCGACCGGCCCGCGTCACGGGCGCGGATCGACGTGCTGGGCACGCTGATGGTCACCAGTGGCCTGTTCGCGCTCGTGTTCGGTTTCAGTCGTGCCGAGGTCGTCGGCTGGTCGGGCACCGCCACGTGGTCGAGCCTCTCCGCGAGCGCAGTCCTGCTGGCCGCGTTCATCGCCTGGCAGGCACGGGCGAGTGCACCTCTGATGCCGCTGCGGATCTTCGCCGACCGCAACCGTGCCGCCTCGCTGCTCGCACTGCTGCTGGTGAACACGGGAGTGTTCTCAGCGTTCCTGTTCCTCACCTACTACTTGCAGGTCACGCTCCACTACACCCCCGTCCAGACCGGGCTGGCCTTCCTGCCGCTGATCGGCGGCACTCTCGCCGGCTCCGTCCTCGCGCTGAGCGTGTTCCCGCGCTTCATCGGCCCCCGTGTCAGCATCCCGGCCGGCATGCTGCTGGCCGCTGGGAACCTGCTGTGGCTCACCCGGCTGGATGCCGACAGCAGCTATGCGCAGAACATCCTGCCTGCACTGGTGCTGCTCGGCGTCGGCGTCGGCATGATCTTCCCGACAGCCACCAACCTGGGAACCAGCGGCGTACAGGAGAGCGACCACGGCGTCGCCGGAGCGCTGGTGAACACCACGCAGCAGGTCGGCGGCTCGATCGGCATCGCGCTGCTGAGCACGCTCAGCGCCTCTGCCGCCGGCAACTACATCGCCTCGCACGGCACCGGCGCCGCGGCACTCCAGAACGCGGCCCTGCACGGCTACTCGGTGGCCTACGCCGTCGCGGCCGGCATCTTCGCCGGCGGCGCGCTGCTGAGCGCACTTCTCTTCCGCAACGGAATCCCCGAGGAGATCCGCAGCGGTGAGGCCCCGGTCGTCCTCTGACCTGCCGAGCAGCACAGAACTTCCCCAGCACCAGAACTTCCCACACCTGACAAGGAGAAGCAGTCATGCACGCCACCGAGGCTCTTCAGACCCTCAAGCCCGATGCCTGGGCCGCCATGCCGTTGGAGAAGCGGCTGAAGCTGCTCGACCGGATCCAGCGCAACATGGCCCAGTACGCCGATCAACTCGCCGAGGCCGACGGCACGATGAAGGACGGCCTGGTCGAACAGCACGTGTTCTCCGTGGGCCTGAACCTGAACTCCACCGTCGGTCTGATCGGCGGAACCATCGCCGCCACCGTCGATCTGTACCAGTCGATCCTGCGCGGCAAGCCCCTTGCCGCCCAGCAGATCACCGCGTTCGGCGACGGGACCTACGACGTCGAGGTCTACCCTCAGACCCGCAAGGACGGGATGACGGCCGGCCGGCAGCGCGGGCACCTTCGGGTCAAGGGCGAACCCCGTCAGGTGGACCCCCGCGAGGGGGCTCCCGGAGTCATCGCCGTGCTGGGAGCCGGGAACTACAGCGCGTCCACCGAGACGGTCAAGGCGCTGTTCTGGGACAACAAGGCGGTGATCCACAAGCCCCACCCGCTCAACGCCGCCAGTGACGCCGTCTGGCAGAAGGTGTTCGCACCACTGGTCGAGATCGGGGCACTGGCCTACTGCGACGCCGACCAGGGCAGCCAGCTCACGCAGCTGCCCGGGCTCACCGCGATCTACTTCACCGGCAGTGCGGCATCGGCCCAGGCGATCATGGCGGCCACCGACACCCCCGTCGTCGCCGAGTGCGGCGGCAACAACCCGTGCATCGTCGTGCCGGGCGACCGGCCGTGGACCGACAAGGAGATCGTCCACCAGGCCCAGCAGTACGTGTCCCTCGCGAAGATCAACGGAGGAGCCGTGTGCGGGCGCGCCCAGACCCTGGTCACCTCCAAGCACTGGCCTCAGCGCGAGCAGTTCCTCGACGCCATACGCAGGGCGTTCGTCGAGGAGACCCCCGCGATCAGCAGCTACTACCCCGGCAGCGGCGCCGCCAAGGAGCGTTTCGCCGCCCAGTATCCGGATGCCGAGGTACTGGTTCCCGAGCACGGCAGACAGGCGGCAAGCGACGGGCTGTTGATCGTCGGAGCCGAACCGGACGGCTTCGCCGCGGCGAACGAGGCCTTCTGCCAGGTCATCGCCGAAATCGCGCTCGACGCGCCCGCGGACGCGGAGGAGTTCCTCGCTCAGGCGGTCACGTACTGCAACAACCGGCTGCTCGGTTCGCTCGCGTGCATGATCGTCATCGACGAGGACACGAAGAAGAGCCACCAGGGCGCGCTGGACACCGCGATCAACGACCTCCGGTACGGAGCCATCGCCGTCAACACGATCCCGGCGCTGCTCTTCACCAACCCCTACCTGATCTGGGGTGGCGCCGACCGCGACGGCGAAGTCGTCTCGGGCCACGGCAACTTCGGAAACCTGCTCGGCTACGCGAACGTGCAGAAGGCGGTCCTCTACGACCAGTTCGTGTCGATGACCCACTTCCTCTACACCAAGAAGGCGCCGTTCGACCGGCTCATGGCCGCGAACGCCCGCTACACGATCCGCCCGACCTGGTTCAACCTGACCAGGATGATCGGGTCCGCCACCCGAGCGAACATGGCTCGGAAGGACTTCTGACGGCGGCCCGACGCCTCACGCCACAGCCACTGCCGCTTGCGGCGCAGCCGGTGACCGTTCCCGCCTGCGCCCGTACATCGCGACAGCACCTCGACCATCCACACCAGCCCGACAAACCCACGGAGAACACTCATGTCCAAGACATGGATCATCACCGGCGCCGGTCGCGGATTCGGCCGCGAGTTCGCCCTCGCCGCCCTCAACCGCGGCGACCGCGTCGCCGCCACGGCGCGCGACACCGCCGCGCTGGACGACCTCGTCAAGCAGTTCGGCGACGCGATCGTGCCGCTCCAGCTCGACGTGACCGACCGCGAACAGGCGTTCAGCGTGGTCCAGGAGGCCCACAGCCGTCTCGGCCGCATCGACATCGTCGTCAACAACGCCGGATACGGTCTGTTCGGTGCCGTCGAGGAGATCAGTGTCGCGCAGCTGCGTGACCAGCTCGAGGTCAACCTCTTCGGCGTACTGAACGTCACCCAGGCGGTCCTGCCCGTCCTGCGCGAACAGGGGTCCGGACACATCGTCCAGATCTCCACCTTCGGTGGCGTCGCGGCCTTCCCCCTGCTCGGCGGGTACCACGCGTCCAAGTGGGCGCTGGAGGGTCTGACCGAATCCCTGGCTCAGGAAGTCGCCGGCCAGGGCATCAACGTGACACTCGTCGAGCCCGGTGGATTCGCCACCGACTGGGCGGGCAACAGCGCCGTCTGGGCCGAGACACTGTCCGCGTACGACCCCCTGCGTGCCGAGATGGCAGAACAGCGCGACAGCCTTCCCGCCGGCATGATCGGTGACCCGAAGGCCGCCGGACCCGCCCTGCTCAAGATCGTCGACGCCGAACAGCCGCCGCTGCGCGTCTTCTTCGGAACCTTCCCCACCCAGCTCGTGCCCGACCTCTACAAGTCCCGCCTCGACACCTGGGAGGCATGGAAGCACGTCTCGCTCGAAGCCAACGGCGACGGCGCGACGATCACCTCCGCACAGGTCGCCGGCCACTGACAAGCCCGCTGCCGCACGCAGCACCGGGCTACAAGAAGAACACGGATCCTGCCCCGCCCTCTGACTGATAGGGCGGGGCAGAGCCACTGGTACTGCGCGTGAGCGTCAGCCCCGCCGCCCTAGGCCCAGTGCACAACCAGTGCACATCTCCGCGGGAAATCCCGGCACATCGAGGGAACTCGCGGGAACCACTGACGGGTCATCAAAACGTTTGCCCAGGTCAGCATCGGTTCAGGTCATGCCCAGGATGTCACCGGAACGAACGAGCTGTCCTGCCGGAAGAGGTCCGTGCCGTTCGAGATGTCCACGCGGAGTTGGTAGTTGTAGTGGCGCAGGTAGTAGCCCGGGTAGTTGTACGACTCGAAGCGGACCGAACCGCCGGCCGAGCCCGTGCGGGCGATGAACGTGGCGTCCTGGGCGAACGCCGCCGTGCCGTCGTTGGCGTCGAAGCGGCCCCGGAAGTCGTAGTGGCGCAGGTAGTTGCCGGCGGCGTCGCGGAAGGAGTAGCCATTGCTGTCGGCGAGGCCCGCGACGACGGTGAAGGTGGCGGCCTGCTTGTCGGCGGTGGCGCTGGAGCTGGTCACCACCGGGAGGTTGAGGAGGGCGGAGACCTCCTCCCAGTACCTGGTGGTGTAGTTGACCGACTGGAAGGAGCGGGTCGCGTTCTTCGTGACCGACGCGCCGCCCGACACCGTCTCCTTGATCACCGTGAAGTGCCGGGCCGTGCCCGAGAGGGTCGGCAGGGCGGTCGGCGCGGACCAGGTGGCGAACGTGTCGTAGCTGTCGCTGTAGTAGTAGTTGCCGTCGCCGTAGCCGTCGAAGAAGATCCGCCAGCCGCCGTTGTCGAGCTGGATCACGGAGGGGCCCTCGCGGTAGCTGCCCCAGCCCGCCCAGTCGCCGGTCCTGGAGATCGTGTAGGGGCCCTTGAGACTGGACGCCGTGCCGTACTCGATGTACTTCGCCGTCTCGTTCTTCGTGAAGGCGTGGTAGGTCGAGCCGCTCTTCACGATGTACGTGTCGATGTGGTTCGTGCCGATGCCGGACAGGGCGGCCGGTGAAGTCCAGGCGGTGAGGGCCGAGTCGGTCGCCGTCAGGACGTAGGGCGTGAAGATCCACTCGTCGTCGGTGGTCGAGCAGGACACGATGACGTTGACGCTGCCGTCGCTGTCGACGAACCACTCGGGCGCCCAGGCCCGGGACAGGTTCGTGATGGGGATCGTGTAGTCGTACAGGAAGGTCCAGGCGGCCCGGTCGGCGCTGCGGGCGAAGCCGATCGTGGTGCTCTCGTCCTCCCAGGTGTGGGTGGTGTACGTGAGGTAGTAGTAGCCGTCCGTGTGCTTGAAGATGCTGGCGTCGCGGATGCGGTTGCTGGGCGGGGTGTAGGCCGAGGACTGCAGGAGGCGGAAGTCGGTGGCGTCGTCGGACTGGTAGACGTTCACGGTGCCGTCGTCGCTGTTGAGGAACGGGACGATGGTGTAGCGGGTGGCAGAGCCGCTCGCGGGTGCGGCGGCGTCGGCGGCGCCGAGCAGGCCGGGCAGTTCGCCCAGGGCCAGGGCCGTCGCGGGCAGGGCGGCCAGCGCGCGGAGCAGGGTGCGGCGGGACGGGGTGGGGGGACGTGTGGTCACGGCGGCTCTCCGGGGCTCGTGCAGACGGGGACGCAGCGGCGCGTCCGGTATTTCGAACTGAGTTCGATAAGTCGACGCAGAAAGTAGAAGTCACGCCAGGTGCACGTCAATGCTTTGCGCAGGACTGGGGCACAGCTGGACGCCGGCTGTGCGAAACCTGTCCTGCGCGATGCGGATCGACGTTACTCTCCGGTAAACGCTGCGCCCCGGAGGTGGGTCACCGTATGTCGTACGACCGTTCCGCAGGCCTCGCCGAGTCCGTACGCGCGCTGGCCGCAGGTGAAGTGACGTCACGTCAGCTCACCGAGGAGTGCCTCGCGCGCATCGAGGCCACCCAGGACTCCCTCAACGCCTTCCGGATCGTGCGCCGTACGGCCGCCCTCGCCGAAGCCGAGGCCGCCGACCGGGAGTTGGCCGCCGGGGTGCGCCGCCCGCTGCTCGGGGTGCCGGTCGCGGTGAAGGACGACACGGACGTGGCCGGCGAGCCGACCGCCTTCGGCTGCCCGGGCGAGTTCCCGCCGGTGGCCGAGGACGGGGAGGCGGTACGGCGGCTGCGCGCGGCCGGGGCGGTGATCGTCGGCAAGACCAACACGTGTGAGCTGGGGCAGTGGCCGTTCACCGAGGGGCCGGCCTTCGGCGCCACCCGCAACCCGTGGCAGCCCCGGCACACTCCGGGCGGTTCCTCGGGCGGGTCGGCGGCCGCCGTCGCGGCGGGTC
The DNA here is from genome assembly GCF_042957285.1 of Streptomyces sp. NPDC008092. NCBI lineage: Bacteria > Bacillati > Actinomycetota > Actinomycetes > Kitasatosporales > Streptomycetaceae > Streptomyces > Streptomyces sp. NPDC008092. The sequence goes on along the minus strand of NZ_JBIBHY010000007.1, from coordinate 530,871 downwards.
TGGTGCCGGCCGCGCTCGGCTCGGACGGCGCCGGATCCGTGCGCATCCCGGCCGCCTGGACCCACCTCGTCGGCATCAAACCGCAGCGCGGCCGCATCTCCACCTGGCCGCGCGGCGAGTCGTTCCAGGGCATCACGGTCAACGGCACCCTGGCCCGCACGGTCGCCGACGCGGCCCTGCTGCTGGACGCGGCGAGCGGCAACCATCCGCAGGACCCGCACCGGCCCGCCCGGTTGACGCTCTCCGACGCGGTCGGCCGCGACCCCGGACGGCTGCGTATCGCCCTCTCCCTCAAGCCGCCGTTCACCGCGCTCCCCGCCCGCCTCCAGCCGGAGGTGCGCACCCGGATCCTCGAACTCGCGGAGAAACTGGCCGCGTTGGGCCACACCGTGGAGGAGGCCGACCCGCCCTACGGCCAGATCGGGCTCACCTTCGTCCCGCGCGCCACGGTCGGGATCGCCGAACGGGTCCGCGAGGCACCGCACCCGGACCTGCTCGACCGGCGCACCCTGGAGGCGGCCCGCCTGGGCCGGCTGCTCGGCGGGGCCCCGCTGCGGGCCGCCCGGCGCGCGGAGACCGCCCTGCGGGACAGGATCGGCGCCTTCTTCACGACGTACGACGTCGTCCTCGCGCCGACCACCGCCGCTCCCCCGCCCCGCGTCGGCGCGCTGCTGGGCCTGGGCCAGTTCGCCACCGACCGGGCGATGATCGCCGCCTGCCCCTACGCCTGGCCGTGGAACGTGCTGGGGTGGCCGGGGGTGAACGTGCCGGCCGGGTTCGTCGGGGACGGGCTGCCGGTGGGCGCGCAGTTGCTCGGGCCGGCGGACAGCGAGCCGCTGCTCGTCTCCGTCGCCGCCCGGCTGGAGGCCGAACTGCGCTGGCACCAGCTCTGGCCGCCGCAGTCCGCGGCCGTCGACACCCCGGCCGCATAAGAGCAGACCGGGAGAAGGCCGGGAGCAGACCGGGAGCAGGCCACTTTCCCGCCGCTTGACCTGCCCGTACCCTCTGACCATGGAAGATGCGTCGATGGTCGGGCTCGTGGGTCGGGTCAGCGGAACGATCGGGCCCGGGCTCGTCGGCGAGGTGATCGTCCGGGTCCGCGGGGGCGCCGAGCACTTCCTCGCGTACGCCGCCGACGGCACCGGCCGGATCGAGCGGGGCACGGTGGTGATGGTGGTCGAGTACCTGCCGCCGCGGACGGTCTACGTCACACCCGCGTACGACAGTTGAGCGGGCATAGCCCCAGGTGAGGGGCGTATGCGTCAAGATTGCAACAAGGAATCGTCAGCGTCTTCACCCGGCGCTCGCGCGGGCGCACACTCCCTTCGTTCGGTGCCGAAAGGGCACCATTCAAAGGGGGCGTATGCCGATGGTTGTCGGCGTCGTTGCGGGGGTGGCGGTTCTCGCCGTTCTCGTGCTGATCGGTATTTTCAAGATGATGTGGCGGGTCGCCGAGCCGAACGAGGCGCTCATCATCTCCGGTTCGAAGCATCGGACCGAGGGTCTCGAAGAGGGCATGGGGTTCCGGATCGTCACGGGGCGCGGCACGCTGGTGCTGCCGGGCGTGCAGGCGGTGCGCAAGCTGTCCCTGGACCTCAATGAGACCGAGTTGTCGGTGGACTGCGTGACCCAGCAGGGCATTCCGCTGAAGGTGCGGGGCGTGGTCATCTTCAAGGTGGGCGACGACTTCGTGTCGATCGCCAACGCGGGCCGCCGGTTCCTGGACCAGCAGAAGATGATGTCCGAGCGGGTGCACAACGTGTTCGCGGGTCATCTGCGGTCCATCGTGGGCGGGTTGACGGTCGAGGACATGATCCGCGACCGGGACAAGCTCACCGGGCAGACCCGGGCCGCCTGCGGCACCGAGATGGAGAAGCTGGGGCTCATCGTGGACTCCCTGCAGATCCACGAGATCGAGGACCCGACCGGGTACATCCAGAACCTGGCGATGCCGCACGCGGCGGCCGTGCAGCGGGACGCGCGGATCGCGCAGGCGGAGGCGAACCGGCTCGCCACCGAGGCGGAGCAGCAGTCGTTCGCCCGGATGGCGGAGGCCACCCGGGACAGCGAGATCCTCCAGGCCGGCTACCAGGCCGAGCGGGACAAGGCGGCCGCCCAGTCCCGTCAGGCGGGTCCGCTCGCGGATGCGGCAGCCCGGCAGGAGGTCGTGGTCCAGGAGACACGGGTCGCCGAACTGGAGGCGCACCGGCGCGAGCAGCAGCTCCAGGCGGACGTCCGCAAGCCGGCCGACGCCAGGGCCTACGAGAAGCGGACGCTGGCCGAGGCCGAGCGTGACGCGCGTATCTCGGCGGCCCAGGCCAAGGCGAAGGAGACGGAGCTGGCGGCCGCGGCCGAGGCGACCCGGGTCAAGGCGGCCGCGGGTGCCGAGGCCGAGGCGACCAAGTCCCGGGGTGCGGCCACCGCGGCGGCGACCCGGGCCACCGGTGAGGCCGAGGCGGCCGCCGCACAGGCCAAGGGGCTGGCGGAGGCCGAGGCGGCCCGGGCGAAGGGGCTCGCGGAGGCGGAGGCCATCAAGGCCCGTGCCGCCGCCCTCGCGGAGAACCAGGAGGCGGTCGTCGCCCAGCAACTCGCCGAGAACTGGCCGGAGATCGTCAAGGCCGGCGCCTCCGCCTTCGGCAACGTCGACAACATGGTGCTGCTCAACGGCGCCGACGGCATGGCCGAGTTGTTCGCGAAGGCACTCACCATGGGCGGCACGGGGCTCGGTCTCGCCCGCCAGCTCCTCGCGTCGATGAACCAGAACGGGCAGGCGCCGGGCGGGACTTCACCGGCCCTCAACGGGGTCACGGCCCCGACGTCGCAGAAGGTGCAGGTGGAGGAGGGCGGCGAGTAACCGCCGGGAACGACCCGGGCACTGGGGTGCCCCCGGCCGCGGCCGGGGGCACCCCAGTGGTCACTCCTGCGGTCACCCCTGTGGTCGCTCCTGCGGTCACCCCTGTGGTCCCTCCTGCGCGTTGAGCCGCAGCAGCAGCTCCAGCAGCGTCGCCCGCTCTGCCGCCGACAGCCCGGCGAAGCAGTCGGCGAGGACCTCGCCGGCCACCCCGTGCCCGGCCGCCAGCGTCCGCTCCCCGTCGGGGGTGAGGTGGTGCCGGATCCGCCGCCCGTGGCCCGGCCGCCGCTCCACCAGGCCCTGCGCGACCAGCCGCCCCACCAGCGTGCCGAAGGCCTGCTCGCTCTGGAAGGTGGCCCCGGCCAGCTCGCGCGCCGAGGCGCCCGGCGACCGGTCGATGGCGCGTAGCGCGTCCCACTGCGCGAGGGTGGTGCCGACGGCCGAGAGCGCGCTGTCCATCGCCCGGTGCTGCCGGTACTGGGCCTGTTTCACCGCTCTTCCGAGAACTTGCAGGTCATCGTGCATGGTTCCACTGTAACCGATGACTAAGCTTGTTTATATCAACATCCTTAGTTAGATTGAGCGGCATGACGACGAACCACATCGCACAGGTGTACCCCGACCTCCCCGTCTCCCTGACCGAGGCCGGTTCCGGCCGCCCGGTGCTCGTGCTCCACGGAGGCGGCGGCCCCGCCACCGTCGCCGGCCTCGCCGCCCGCCTCGCCGAGTCGGCCCACACCATCACCCCGGTCCACCCCGGCTGGGACGGCACGCCCCGCCCCGACTGGCTGACCAGCGTCGACGACCTCGCCGTCGCCTACCTCCACCTGCTCCAGGACAGGGAGTTGAGCGACGTCCTGGTCATCGGCTCCTCGCTGGGCGGCCGACTCGTCACCGAGATGGCCATACGTGACACGGCCGGGCTGATCACCGGTTTGGTCCTCATCAACGCGGTCGGCGCGGACATCGAGGGCGAAGAGGTCACCGACTTCTTCGCGCTGGATCCGCGCGCCCAGGCCGAGCACTCCTGGCACGACCCGGACCGCTTCTACGTCGACCCGGCCACCCTGCCCGCGGCCGAACTCGCCCGCCGCCAGGCCAACATGGCGACCATGCGGCTGCTCACGGACGGCGGCCGGATGACCGACCCGAAGCTGCTGCCCCGGCTGGGGCGGGTGCGGCAGCCCGCGCTGGTGATCTGGGGCGAGAGCGACCGTGTCGTCACGCCCGCGTACGGAGCCGCCTACGCGAAGGCCTTCCCGCAGGGCCGGTTCGAGCCGATCCCCGAGGCCGGCCACCTTCCGCACCTGGAACGCCCCGACGTCACGGTCGAGTTGATCGAGGCGGAGCTGCACCGCACCGGCACCCCGCCTGTTCTCGCAGGCTGAGGCCCCATAGGGTGCCCTCGTGACTGCGTACATCGACGACGAGAACATCCCCGGCCGGTACGGCCCCACCGCGACCACCGAAGCCGACCCGCACGAGGTCGGCAAGGTGCGCACCGAGTACTCCCCCGCCCACGACGGCGACCCCGACCCGGGGGAGATCGTGTGGACCTGGGTGCCCTTCGAGGAGAACGACGGGCGGGGCAAGGACCGGCCGGTGCTGGTCGTCGCCCGGGAGGCGGCCGGCACCCTGCTCGCCGTCCAGCTGTCCAGCAAGCGGCACGACAACGACCGCGAGTGGGTGGCGATCGGCAGCGGGCCGTGGGACCGCACCGGGCGGGACTCCTGGGTGGACGTGGACCGCGTCCTGCGCCTGCACGAGGACGGCATGCGCCGCGAGGCCTGCGCGCTCGACCGGGGGCGCTTCAACCTCGTACGGCACCGGTTGCACGAGCGCTACGGCTGGAACTGAGCAGGGCGCTCCGCTGGAACTGCCGCGAGGCGCCGTCTGCCGTCTGCCGTCCGCGGCACCATCGTGGCTGGTCGCGCAGTTCCCCGCGCCCCTACGGGGCGCGATCCGCTCAGACCTCCACGGTCCGGAAGGCCTCCGCGAAGGCGCCCCGGACCACCGATCCCGGCGTGCGGTCCAGGACCCCGAAGACCACGTGTTTGAAGGTTCCTGCGAACCGTCCGCCGGGGCCCAGCAGCCCCCGGAAGGCGCCCGCGACCTGTGCCGGGTCGTTCTGGAACACCCCGCAGCCCCAGGCGCCGAGGACCAGCCTCCGGTAGCCGTGCGCGGCGGCCACCTCCAGCACCCGTTCGGCCCGTACGGCGAGGGCCTCCGGCAGTTCGCCGGCCCGCTCCGGAGCCGTACGGCGGATCACTCCGGCGTTGGGCGCGGCGGCCGTGAGGAAGCCCGCGCGGTAGGGCTCGGCGAGCAGCGCGCCGCGGTCGTCGCGGAAGACCGGGACGGCCGGGGAGTGGATCACGCGGTCCGTGTAGAAGGGGTCGCGGTGGGTGCGGTGGTGGTCGTAGTACGCGGCCGCCTCGCGCACGCACGTGTACAGCGCGGAGGCCCGGCACAGGGCCTCCTCCTGCGCCTGGGCGCCGTTCAGGTAGCCGCCGCCCGGATTGCGGGCCGAGGCGAAGTTGAGCACGGCCACCGGCGCGTCGGCGAGGCGGCGGGCGGCCTCCAGGCTGCTCTCGCCGGTGACCTCGTACACGGCGTCCAGGTCGAGGGCCTGCGGGACCGGCACCGGTTCCGGGCCGTACAGCCGCGTCCCCGCCCGTGCTGCCGCGATGTCGGCGGCCAGCAGGACCTCCCGGCCGTCGGGCGTGCGGTAGCTCCCCGCCGCCACGATCTCCTCGGTCTGCCGTGCGATGCCGCGCAGGCGCGCACTCATGGCGCCACCCCCGTGGACGCCATGACCGCGGCCCGCGCGGCCTCCCCCGTCGTGCTCATGCAGTCATCCTGGGTGATGCTGGTGGTGCCGTGCAACGGGGTTTCCCTGTCCCGAAACGGCCGGAAACAGGCAACGAAGCACCGACGAAGCAGCAAGGAAGCAGAGGTTACCGATCTAGGACGTCCCGACAGGTGCCCTTGTGCGAACGGGCGCGACGGTCTTGGGTGGAACGGACGATGCCGCCCCGGACGTATCCACGACCGGGACGGTGGCATGGTGGAATCTCAGGAGGATCCCGACATGTCCGATTCAATATCCGACAGCGGCGACTGTACCGACGGCTCGGTGAGGACCGACTTCTCGGACGACCGCACGACTGTCACCGAGGCCGAGGTGGAGGCCCTGGTCAAGGGCATCTGCTTCAAGACCGGCCCGCCCCGCACGCTCGGGGTAGAAGTGGAATGGCTGGTCCACGAGCTGCGCACGCCGCAGCTCCCGGTGACACCCGAACGACTCGAAGCGGCCTACGCCGCACTGCGCACGGTGCCCCTGGGGTCGGCGCTCACCGTCGAACCCGGCGGCCAGCTGGAGCTCAGCTCGCCGCCCGCCGCCTCCCTCACGGAGTGCACAGGCACCGTCTCCGCCGACCTGGACGCCGTCCGCAAGGTCCTCGCCGCACAGGACCTCGGACTCGTGGGCGTCGGTCACGATCCCTGGCACACCCCCCGCCGCTTCCTGCGCGAGCCGCGCTACGACGCGATGGAGAGCTGCCTGGACCGCACCGGCACGGCCGGCCGCCACATGATGTGCTCCTCGGCGTCCGTCCAGGTCTGCCTGGACGCCGGCCACGAGGAGCCCGGCCCGCTCGGCTACACCCGCCGCTGGTGGCTCGCCCATCAGCTGGGCCCGGTGCTGGTCGCCGCGTTCGCGAACTCCCCGCTGGTCGGGCAGCGGCCCACCGGCTGGGTCTCCACCCGGCAGCTGCTGTGGATGGAGATCGGCGCGGGCCGCGCGGGCGCTCCCCCGCTGGACGGCGACCCGCGCACCGCCTGGGCCCGGCACGTGCTCGACGCACCCGTGATGTGCGTACGGCGGGACGGCGGCCCCTGGGAGGTGCCCGAGGGCCTGACCTTCCGGGCCTGGACCCGGTCGGGGACGCCCGCCCCGCCCACCGGCGCCGATCTCGCGTACCACCTCACCACGCTGTTCCCGCCGGTCAGGCCGCGCGGTCATCTGGAGCTGCGGATGATCGACGCGCAGCCGGGCGAGGACGGGTGGATCGTGCCGCTGGCGGTGACGGCCGCCCTGTTCGACGACCCGGAGGCCGCGGAGACCGCGTACCGGACGGTGAAGCCGCTGGCCGAGCGCGCCGGGCCGCGGCCCGCCCCGAACAACCCGCTCTGGATCGACGCGGCCCGCACCGGGCTCCGCGACCCGGAGCTGCACGAGGCCGCCGTCGCCTGCTTCACGGCGGCGCTGGAGGCCCTGCCGAGGATCGGCGCGGCCCCCGGGGTCATGGACGCCGTGGCGGCGTACCGGGACCGGTACGTGCTGCGCGGCCGCTGCCCGGCCGACGACCTGCTGGACCGACTGCGCGGCACGGCAGGTCGCGCCCGTGGGAAGGACATCAGCGCATGACCGAGACCGACGTCGACATCGATATCGAGACCCTGCGGGACCGGGCGCTGAAGTCCCTGACCACCGCCCGGGACCGCACCACGCTGCTGACCAGCTGCGTGGAGGGGCCCGACCTCACCGCCCAGCACTCCCCGCTGATGTCCCCGCTGGTCTGGGACCTGGCGCACATCGGCAACCAGGAGGAGCTCTGGCTGCTGCGCAACGTCGGCGGCCGGGAGGCGATGCGCCCGGAGATCGACAGCCTCTACGACGCCTTCGAGCATCCGCGCTCCGAGCGGCCCTCGCTGCCGCTGCTGCCGCCCGCCGAGGCCCGGCAGTACGCGGCGGAGGTCCGCGGCCGGGCGCTTGACCTGCTGGACAGCGCGGCGTTCAGCGGCACCCGGCTGACCGAGGCGGGCTTCGCCTTCGGGATGATCGCGCAGCACGAACAGCAGCACGACGAGACGATGCTGATCACCCATCAGCTCCGCAGGGGCCCACAGGCCCTGACCGCCCCCGACCCGGCCCCGGCGCCGCCGTTCACCGGTCCCTCCGAAGTCCTGGTCCCCGGTGGCCCGTTCACCATGGGCACCTCCACCGAGCCCTGGGCGCTGGACAACGAACGCCCCGCGCACCGGCGGGAGGTCGCGCCCTACTGGATCGACACCACTCCGGTGACCAACGGTCAGTACCTGGCGTTCATCGAGGACGGCGGTTACGAGCAGGAGCGCTGGTGGACGCCCGAAGGCTGGGCGCACATCCGGCAGCACTCCATCACCGCGCCGCACTTCTGGCACCGGGAGGGCGGCCAGTGGCTGCGCCGCCGGTTCGGGGTGACGGAGGTCGTGCCGCCCGAGGAGCCGGTGCTGCACGTGTCCTGGTACGAGGCGGACGCCTACGCCCGCTGGGCCGGGCGCCGGCTGCCCACCGAGGCCGAGTGGGAGAAGGCCGCCCGGCACCACCCGGGCGAGAACCGGTCCCGGCGCTACCCGTGGGGCGACGCCGACCCGGCCCCGGCCCACGCCAACCTGGGCCAGCGGCACCTGCGCCCGGCCCCGGCGGGCAGCTACCCGGAGGGCGAGTCGCCGCTGGGCGTACGGCAGTTGATCGGTGACGTGTGGGAGTGGACGTCCAGCGACTTCCTGCCCTACCCCGGCTTCACCGCCTTCCCGTACAAGGAGTACTCGGAGGTGTTCTTCGGCCCCGAGTACAAGGTGCTGCGCGGCGGTTCGTTCGCCGTGGACCAGGTGGCCTGCCGGGGGACGTTCCGCAACTGGGACTACCCGATCCGGCGGCAGATCTTCTCCGGCTTCCGCACCGCCCGTTCGGCCGCGGAGACCGTCTGATGTGCCGCCATCTGGCCTGTCTGGGACCCGAGGAGCCGCTCGGCCGGCTCCTCGTGGAGCCCGGGCACTCCCTCTACCGCCAGTCGTGGGCGCCCCGGCGGCAGCGCTACGGAACGGTCAACGCCGACGGTTTCGGGGTGGGCTGGTACGCCGCGGACGATCCGCAGCCGGCCCGCTACCGGCGGGCCGGGCCGATCTGGGCCGACCCGTCCTTCGCCGACCTGGCCCGGGTCGTGCGCACCGGCGCGCTGCTGGCCGCCGTCCGGGACGCGACCCTGGCGGGCGCCGACGGGGAGGCCGCGGCGGCGCCGTTCGCCGCGGGCCGCTGGCTGTTCAGCCACAACGGGGCGATCCCGGGCTGGCCGGGGTCCATGGCACCCCTGGTCCCGCTGCTGCCCCCGGCCGACCTGCTGTCGATGGAGGCCCGCACCGACTCGGCGTTCGTCTGGGCGCTGGCCCTGCACCGGCTGCGGTCCGGTACGGAGCCGGGCCCGGCCCTTGCCGAAACGGTTCAGCAGATAGCGGAGGCGGCCCCCGCCGCCCGGCTGAACCTCCTCCTCACCGACGGCGCGACCATCACCGCCACCGCCTGGGGCGACAGCCTCCACTACCTCGCGGAACCCGGCCTGCGCACCGTCGTCGCCTCCGAGCCGTACGACGACGACCCGCGCTGGCAGGAGGTCCCCGACCGCACGCTGCTCACCGCGAGCCGCGCGGGCGTCGTCCTCACGCCCGTCGAGAACCCGGTCGGGGACCTGGCATCGGTACCACCTAAGGAGCCTTGTACGTGAGTCCCTTCCTGGTCACCCGCACCCTTCCCGAGGACGCGACGGACGCCGCGCTGCGCGCCGATGTCCTGACCGGCCTCACCGCGACCCCCAAGACGCTGCCGCCGAAGTGGTTCTACGACGCCCGGGGCAGCGAGCTGTTCGAGCAGATCACCGAGCTGCCCGAGTACTACCCGACCCGGGCCGAGCGGGAGATCCTGCTCGCCCGGTCCGGCGAGATCGCCGCCGCGAGCGGTGCCCGCACCCTGGTGGAGCTGGGCTCCGGCTCCTCCGAGAAGACCCGCCTGCTCATCGACGCGCTCACCGGTCTCGAGGTGTACGTCCCGGTCGACGTCAGCGAGAGCGCGCTGACGCAGGCCGGCCAGGCGCTCGTCGCGGAGCGGCCGGGGCTGTCCGTGCACGCCCTGATCGCCGACTTCACCGGTCGGCTGGAGCTGCCCGAGACGCCGGGGCCCCGGCTGCTGGTGTTCCTCGGCGGCACGATCGGCAACCTGCTGCCCGCCGAGCGGGCGGAGTTCCTGGCCTCGGTGCGCCGGCGGCTCAACCCCGGCGACGCGCTGCTGCTCGGCACCGACCTGGTCAAGGACGAGGAGGTGCTGGTCCGGGCGTACGACGACGCGGCCGGGGTGACGGCCGAGTTCAACAAGAACGTCCTCGCCGTCGTGGACCGGGAGCTGGACGCCGACTTCGACCCGGACGCCTTCGACCACGTCGCCCTGTGGGACGCGGAGAACGAGTGGATCGAGATGCGGCTGCGCTCCCGGGTGGCGCAGACCGTGAAGGTGCCGGCGCTCGACCTGGCCGTGGACTTCGCGGCGGGCGAGGAGCTGCGCACCGAGGTGTCGGCGAAGTTCCGGCGGGACGGCGTGACCGCCGAGCTGGCCGCCGCGGGGCTGGAGCTGACCAACTGGTGGACCGACGCGCAGGGGCGCTTCGCGCTGTCGCTGAGCGTGGCCCGCTGAATCGTCGTCTGCGGCAGCGTCGTGGCTGGTCGCGCGGTTCCTCCCCCGGCCTTCGGCCGGGGGTACCCCCAGTGCCCCTTTGGGGCGCTGCGGAACCGGGGACGCCCGGTCACCCGAAGTCCGGTGCGAGCAGTTCGGTGATTTTCCGGGAGGCGCGGCGGGCCTCGGTCGCGGGGTCCGCTCCGCCGAGCACCTTGGTCATGTAGCCCTTGATCGGGTTGTCGGCCTCGACGGCCGGCCAGTCCGGGGAGTGGGGCGTCGCCCGCCCCCGCGCGGCACCCGCCGCCATCGCGGCGACCCCCTCCTCCCCGGCCACCGCGCCCGCCAGGGTGGTCTTGTTGGGCACGTAGTTCATCGTGCGGGCCAGGTCGGTGTCCCACTTGGCGCCGGTCAGCGCGCCGACGACCGCGGTCGCGTCGTAGGGCCGGTCGGTGTTCTGCGGTACGACGAGGTCGGAGCCGCCGGTGAAGACGGCGCCCGGGTGGTCCGCGGTGAGCCCGGGGACCGGGAAGTAGCCGATCTGGTCCTTCAGTTCGGGGTTCTCCTGGACGATGGACTGGGCGAGGCCGGGCACCGCGATGATCTGCGCGACCTGGCCGCCCGCGAACACCTGCGCCTGGGGCGGGTGTTCCTCGTCGGCGTCGACGGGTCCCTTGCCGAGGGCCTGGAGTTGCCGGTAGAAGTCCATCCCGCGCAGCGCGGCCGGGCTGTCGAGGGTGCCCTTCCAGCCGGCGTCCGTCTCCTGGGCGAGGTCGCCGCCCTCGTCCCAGACGAACCCGGAGAGGGTGTACCAGTCCTGCCCGGCGAGGTAGATCCCCTGGTTCCCGCCGGAGTTGAGCTTCCCGGTGTCGGCCAGCCACTCCTCGCGGGTCTTCGGCGGGGAGGTGATCCCGGCCTTTTTGAACAGGTCCTTGCGGTAGATGACGACCCGGTTGGCGGCGTACCAGGGGATGCCGTACTGGCGGGAGTCGTCCCGGCCGGGCTCGGCGAGGCCGGGCAGCCAGTGGTCCTTGCCCCAGTCGCGCATCGACTCCAGGGTGAGGTCGGTGAGCCGGCCGTCCTCGACGTACTGCGGGACCTGGGTGTTGCCGACCTCGATGACGTCGGGCGCGTCGGCGGAGTCGCTCTTCAGGGCCGTCTGCACCTTGTCCACGATGCCGGTCCAGTCCTGGATGCGGATGTCCAGGCGGATGTCCTTGTGGGTGCGCTCGAAGTCCGCGGTGAACCGGTGCAGGAAGCCCGCCGAGGCGCTGTTCCGCATCAGCCACACCGTGACCGTGTGCCGACCACCCCCTTCGCCCGGCAGGACTCCACAGGCGCTCAGCAGGGCGGCGGACACACAGACGAGGGCGAGCGGGCGTGGATGTCTCACGGGGGTTCCTGTTCTGTCTGGCGGACAGGCGAACGGGCCCGACGTGGGGGAACGAGCACCGGGGCTCGTACGGGTGTACGGGATTTTGGTATGGACCAATACGGAGGGTCAAGGGCTGTCAGCGTTTCGGAACCGACGCCTCGCGTTCCGCTTCCGGATGGGGCACGGTGGAGTGACGACGAGAGGAGTTCCCCCGATGGCGAACCACACCTACCGCGTCACCGAGATCGTCGGCACCTCGCACGAGGGCATCGACCAGGCCATCCGCAACGGTGTCGCCCGCGCCAACCAGACTCTGCGCAACCTGGACTGGTTCGAGGTGACGCAGGTCAGGGGCCAGATCGAGAACGGGCAGATCGAGCACTACCAGGTGGGCCTGAAGGTGGGTTTCCGCATCGACGACGAGGGCTGACGGCCCTGCCGTCAGGTCCGCCCCTCCCCCTCCTGGGCCTGCTCCAGGGCCGCCGAGCGGTCGGCCCAGCGGGCCCGTACGACGGTGAACCCGGCCCGTTCGGCGGCGTCGCACACCAGCTCGTCGTCGTCGACCAGGACGCGGACCTCGCGCCGTTCGGCCAGCCGCCGCAGGATCTCCAGCTTGGTGTGCCGGGCGGGCCTGCGGTCGGCGTTGCGCCGCATGTGCACGCGCCCCTCGGGCAGCCCGTGGGCGGCCAGCCAGTCCAGCGTGTCACGGCGGCAGCGCTCGGGCCGTCCGGTGAGGTAGACGATCTCGCACTCCTCGGCGGTCGCCACGGCCAGCGCGACCCCCTCGGCGATCGGCGGGTCGTGCGGCGCCGCCGCGAAGAACGCGTCCCAGTCCCGGGGGCTGCGCTCCAGGAACCGCTGCCGGTGCGCGGTGTCGGCGAGGGTGTTGTCGATGTCGAACACGGCGATCGGACGCTTGCTGCTCTCGGTCACACGGCAACCCTAGAGCGCGACGGCCCCCGGCGATCCGGCCGGCGGCGGCCGCACCGCGCCCACGGCCCGGGGCGGACCGGCCCGGCGGGAATCCTGTGGCCGCGCGGCTGTTGAACCGTGTGTGAACGCAGCCATCGCCCGGACCCGGTTCTCCGTCCTCGACCGCTCCCGCACCCGGGAGGGGCACCCGCCCGCCGAGGCACTGCGGGACACCGTGACGCTGGCGCGCGAGGTGGAGGCGCTCGGCTACCACCGCTTCTGGGTGTCGGAGCACCACGGGGTGCCCGGGGTCGCCGGTTCGGCGCCGACCGTGCTGGCCGCGGCCGTGGCCGCCGCGACCCGGACCGTCCGGGTGGGGACCGGCGGGGTCATGCTGCCCAACCACCGGCCGCTGGTGGTGGCCGAGCAGTTCGGCGTACTGGAGTCGCTGTATCCGGGGCGGATCGACATGGGGCTCGGCCGGTCGGTGGGCTTCACCGACGGCGTGCGCCGGGCGCTGGGACGGGACAAGGGCGACGCCGAGGACTTCGCGGCCCAGCTGGACGAGCTGCTCGGCTGGTTCGAGGGGACCTCGCCGACGGGGGTACGGGCCCGCCCGGCCGAGGGGCTGCGCGTACCGCCGTTCGTGCTGGCGATGGGCGAGGGCGCGGACATCGCGGCCCGGGCCGGGCTGCCCATGGTCATCGGCGATCTGCGCGGCCGCGAGAAGATGCGGCGCGGCATCGACCACTACCGCGACCGCTTCCGCCCCTCCTCCTGGGCCGCCGAGCCGTACGTGGTGATCTCCGGGACGGTCGCCGTCGCCGACACCCCCGAGGCGGCGCGCCGGCTGCTCGTCCCGGAGGCCTGGTCGACGGCCTACTCCCGGACCCACGGCACGTTCCCGCCGCTGCCCCCGGCCGAGGCCGTCGAGGCCCGGACGATGACCGCGCGGCAACGCGGCTTCTACGAGTCCGGGCTCGCCGGGCACGTCGCCGGCACCGAGGACCAGGTCGCGCACGAGCTGGAGACGGTCCTGAAGGAGACCGGTGCCGACGAGGTGCTCGTGACCACGAGCACCCACGACCGGGCGGCACTGCTGGACTCGTACCGGCGGCTGGCCGCGATCGTCGCCGCCTCCTGAGCGGACCGATCGGGACCAGGCCGCCCAGGATCAGGCCGCTCGGGATCAGGCACGACAATCAGGACCAGGCCGCTCAGACCGTGGCAGGCTTGTCGGATCTGATCACGATCTCGCCGTTCGCCGCGTCCACCACCGCGCGCTCGCCCGCCACCAGCTGGCCGGAGAGCAGCAGGTCGGCGAGGCGGTCGTCGACCTCGCGCTGGATGGTGCGGCGCAGCGGACGGGCGCCGAAGTCCGGTTCGTGGCCGAGGTTGGCGAGCAGCACGGCGGCCGCGTCGGTGACTTCGAGGCTGACGTCCTGGGCGTGCAGGCGGTGCCTGGTGTGCTCCAGCAGCAGGTCGACGATCTCGCGCAGCTGGGTGCGGTCCAGGCCGCGGAAGACGATGATCTCGTCGATGCGGTTGAGGAACTCCGGCCGGAAGTGCTGCTGGAGGGCCGGCATGACCGCCTCGCGGACCTTGGTGTAGTCCTCGGTGCCGGCGGCCAGGATGCGGTCGGCGCCGATGTTCGACGTCATGATGACGACGGTGTTCTTGAAGTCGACGGTACGGCCCTGGGCGTCGGTGAGGCGGCCGTCGTCCAGGAGCTGGAGCAGGGTGTTGAAGACGTCCGGGTGCGCCTTCTCCACCTCGTCGAGGAGGAGCACGGCGTAGGGCTGCCTGCGCACCGCCTCGGTGAGCTGGCCGGCCTCCTCGTGGCCGACGTATCCGGGCGGGGCGCCGACCAGCCGGGAGACCGTGTGGCGCTCCTGGAACTCGCTCATGTCGAGGCGGATCATGCGGGTCTCGTCCCCGAAGAGGGCGGCGGCCAGGGCGCGGGCCAGTTCGGTCTTGCCGACGCCGGTCGGGCCGAGGAAGAGGAAGCTGCCGACGGGACGGTTGGGGTCGCTCATGCCGGCGCGGGCGCGGCGGACCGCGCGGGCTACGGCGGTGATCGCCTCGTCCTGGCCGACGACCCGCTCGTGCAGGTGCTCCTCCAGCTTCATCAGCCGTTCCCGCTCCTCCTCGGTGAGCTCGGCGACCGGGATGCCGGTGGTGCGGGAGACGACCTCGGCGATGTCCTCGGCGGTGACCTTGGGCGCGTGTTCCTCGGCGGTGCCCGCCTGCTCCAGCTCGCCCTCGGTCGCCTTGATGCGGTCGCGGAGTTCTTTGGCGCGCTCGTACTCCTCGTCGGCGACGGCCTGGTCCTTCTCCCGGTTCAGGGCGGCGATCCGGTCCTCGATGTCCCGGGTGTCGGTGGGCGGGGTCTTCGAGCGCAGCCGGACCCGGGCGGCCGCCTGGTCCATCAGGTCGATCGCCTTGTCGGGCAGGAACCGGGAGGTGATGTACCGGTCGGACAGCTCGGCCGCCGCCACCACCGCCTCGTCCGTGATGCGGACCTGGTGGTGGGCCTCGTAGCGGTCGCGCAGGCCGCGCAGGATCTCGATGGTGTCGTCGACGGTGGGCTCGCCGACCAGGATGGGCGCGAACCGGCGCTCCAGGGCCGCGTCCTTCTCGATGTGCTTGCGGTACTCGTCGACGGTGGTCGCACCGATGAGGTGCAACTCGCCGCGGGCGAGGGCGGGTTTGAGGATGTTGCCCGCGTCGAGGGAACCGTCGCCGCCGCCCCCCGCGCCCACCACGGTGTGCAACTCGTCCAGGAACAGCACGAGTTCGTCGCCGTGCTCGCGGACCTCGTCGAGCAGCTTCTTCAGCCGTTCCTCGAACTCGCCCCGGTACTTGGTGCCGGCCACCATCCCGGCCAGGTCCAGGGAGACCAGCCGCTTGCCTTCGAGGGTCTTGGGCACGTCCCCGGCGACGATCCGCTGCGCGATGCCCTCGACGATGGCGGTCTTGCCGACGCCGGGGTCACCGATCAGCACCGGGTTGTTCTTGCTGCGCCGGGAGAGCACCTCGATGGTCTGCTCGACCTCCTCGTCGCGCCCGATCACCGGGTCCAGGCGCCCGGCCCGGGCGTCCTCGGTGAGGTCACGGCCGTACTCGTCGACGGTCGGCGTGGTACTGGGCTTCTTGCGCTCCCCCGCGCCCTCGGCCGGCATCCTGGTCGGCTCCCAGCCGCTGTCGGCGAGCGCCCGGCCGGCCGCCGACTCCGGGTTCACGGCGAGCGCGCGCAGCAGGTGCTCGGGGCCGATGTAGGAGGCGCCCTCGGCGCGGGAGATCTGGTAGGCGTCGAGGAGGGCGCGTTTGGCGGCCGGGGTGAGGGCGGTGGGTTCGGTCTTCTCGCCGCCGCCGTGGCCGGCGGTGAGCCGCTGCCTGAGCTGGTCGGGGTCGGCGCCCGCCTCGGCGAGCAGCCGCCGGGTGGAGTCGTGGTTGGTGGCGGCGGCCAGCAGATGCCGGGCGTCCAGTTCCTCGCTGCCCTCGACGGCGGCGAGGTCGCGGGCGTCCGCGACCAGCTCCCGGGCCCGCTCGGACAGCAGGCTGCCGATGTCGACGCGCTGCGGGCGGCGGGGCTGGGCGCCCGCCCCCGAACCGCCGAAGAAGCGGGACATCAGCTCGTCGAACTCCTCGAAGGGACTGCGTCCGAATCCGAAACCGGAAGTGCTCATGGGGCCGGGCCTTTCTGCGGACAGCTGTGTGGGGCGGCTCCGCGGGGCGGCTGCGCGAGAGCCTCTCCGGAGGGCTCCGCGATCGGCGGAAGTCCGCGTCTTCCAAGCTCGCACAGGCGCGCCGGGCCCGCACGGGGACGGCCGCCGAGATGCGGACGGCGCCCCGCCCGGTGACGCTGGGGGGTGGAAGCCGCAACCAGCGAGGAGGGCTGCCATGTCCATGCTGGACAAGCTCAAGGGGATGCTGAAGGGCCACGAGGACCAGGCCAAGCAGGGCGTCCAAAAGGGCGGCGACATGATCGACCAGCGGACCGGCAACAAGTACCAGTCCCAGGTCGACACGGCCCAGAAGCAGGCCGACGACTACATCGAACGGCAGCGGAGGCAGGGCGACCCTCCGCAGTAGCGAGCTGCTCCGGGCTAGGATCGCGGGGTTTGTCCCTGCCCCGCGAGCCGCCCTTCACGGAGTGTCCGTCCGATGCACAGCCCCCACGACCCGTACGTCCGTGTGCGTGGTGCCCGTGAGCACAACCTCAAGGGCGTCGACGTGGACATCCCCCGGGACGTGCTGGCCGTCTTCACGGGTGTGTCCGGCTCGGGGAAGTCGTCCCTGGCGTTCGGCACGATCTACGCCGAGGCCCAGCGGCGCTACTTCGAGTCGGTCGCGCCGTACGCGCGCCGGCTGATCCACCAGGTCGGGGCGCCGAAGGTGGCGGAGATCAGCGGGCTGCCGCCGGCGGTGTCGCTGCAGCAGCGCCGCTCGGCCCCCACCTCCCGCTCCTCGGTCGGCACGGTCACCAGCCTCTCGAACTCCCTGCGCATGCTGTTCTCGCGCGCCGGGGACTACCCGCCGGGCGCGGAGCGGCTCGATTCCGACGCGTTCTCCCCCAATACGGCGGCGGGCGCCTGCCCCGAGTGCCACGGCCTGGGCCGGGTGCACCGGGCCACCGAGGAGTCGCTGGTCCCCGACCCGTCGCTGTCCATCCGCGAGGGCGCGATCGCCGCGTGGCCGGGCGCCTGGCAGGGCAAGAACCTGCGGGACGTCCTGGACGCGCTCGGCCACGACGTCGACCGGCCGTGGCGCGAGCTGCCCGCCGAACAGCGCGAGTGGATCCTCTTCACGGACGAGCAGCCGGTGGTCACCGTGCACCCGGTCCGGGACGCGGACCGCATCCAACGGCCGTACCAGGGCACGTACATGAGCGCCCGCCGGTACGTGCTGAAGACCTTCTCCGATTCCAGGAGCCCGACGCTGCGGGCGAGGGCGGAGCGGTTCCTGACCAGTGCGCCCTGTCCGGTGTGCGGCGGCAGCAGGCTGCGGCCGGAGGCCCTCGCGGTGACGTTCGCGGGGCGTACGATCGCCGGCCTCGTGGCGCTGCCGCTGACCGAGCTGGCCGGGCTCCTGGACGACGCGGCCGACCGGGACGCCTCGGAGACCGTACGGGTCCTCACCGCGGACCTCACCTCCCGGATCGCCCCGGTCGTCGAGCTGGGCCTCGGCTACCTCAGCCTCGACCGGGCCACGCCCACGCTGTCCGCGGGGGAGCTGCAACGCCTGCGCCTGGCCACCCAGTTGCGCTCCGGGCTCTTCGGTGTCGTCTACGTCCTGGACGAGCCCTCGGCCGGTCTGCACCCGGCGGACACCGAGGCGCTGCTCACCGTGCTGGAGCGGCTGAAGGCGGCCGGGAACTCGGTGTTCGTGGTGGAGCACCACCTGGACGTGGTGCGCGGCGCCGACTGGCTGGTGGACGTGGGGCCGCGGGCCGGCGAGCACGGCGGCGAGGTGCTGCACAGCGGACCGGTGGCGGAGCTGGCCGGGGTCGCGGAGTCCGCCACCGCCCGCTACCTGTTCGCGCGCGATCCCGTCCCGGCACGCGCGCCGCGGCCCGCCGAGGGCTGGCTGACGGTCGGACCGGTGACCCGGCACAACCTCCGTGCGGTCACCGCCGAGTTCCCGCTCGGTGTCCTCACCGCCGTCACCGGGGTCTCCGGATCCGGCAAGTCGACCCTGATCGGCGCGATCGGCGAGATCGGCGCGATGGGCGAGGTGGGCGAGGTGGGCGAGATCGGCGACGGGCCGACCGGGGTCGGGCGCCTGGTCTCCGTCGACCAGAAGCCGATCGGCCGCACCCCGCGGTCCAACCTGGCCACCTACACCGGCCTGTTCGACGTCGTACGGAAGGTGTTCGCGGCCACCGGGCAGGCACGGGAGCGCGGTTACGGCGTCGGGCGGTTCTCCTTCAACGTGGCCGGAGGCCGGTGCGAGACCTGCCAGGGCGAGGGGTTCGTCAGCGTGGAGCTGCTGTTCCTGCCCAGCACCTACGCGCCCTGCCCGGACTGCGGCGGGGCGCGCTACAACCCGGAGACGCTCGAAGTGACGTACCGGGGAAGGAACATCGCCGAGGTGCTGGACCTGACCGTGGAGAGCGCGGCGGAGTTCTTCGCGGACACCCCGGCCGCCGCGCGCAGCCTGGCCGCCCTCCTCGACGTGGGCCTCGGCTACCTGCGACTCGGGCAGCCCGCCACGGAGCTGTCCGGCGGCGAGGCCCAGCGCATCAAGCTGGCGGGCGAGTTGCAGCGCGGCCGGCGCGGCCACAGCCTCTACCTCCTCGACGAGCCGACGACGGGACTGCATCCGGCCGATGTCGAGGTGCTGATGCGGCAGTTGCACGGGCTGGTCGACGCCGGGCACACGGTCGTGGTGGTCGAGCACGACATGACGGTGGTGGCGGACGCCGACTGGGTGATCGACCTGGGGCCCGGCGGCGGGGACCGGGGCGGCCGGATCGTCGCGGCGGGCCCGCCGGCCGAGGTCGCCCGGGCCGCGGGCAGCGCCACCGCGCCCTATCTGTCCCGTTCCCTGCCCTGACGGTCTTCAGGAACGCTTCAGGTTGTCCCGGAACCTTGGGCGCATGCACGGACACCACCCCCGCACCCCCGAAGCCGAGCGCAGCCGCCGCTGGTTCATGAACAAGGCGCTGCTCGCCGGCGGTGCCGCCGCGCTGGCGACCATGACCGGCTGCTCCGACGGCTCGTCCGACGCGTCGAGTTCCTCCTCCGAAGGCCCCGGCGGCGGCATGCCCTCGGGCGGTCCCGGCGGAGCCGGCGGCATGGGCCCCGGCCAGAGCGAGGTCAAGTACAAGGACTTCACGGGCCTCACCACGGACGGCAAGGCCGTCGACGGCCTGTACTCGGTCCACTCGACCGGCGTCTCCACGGACAAGGTCGTCAAGGCCGCGCAGGCGTTCCTCGACGGGCTCAGCGCGAAGGAACGCAAGTCCTGCACCTTCGACGTGGCCGACGACGAGTGGCTGGCCTGGAGCAACGTCGACGGCTACGAGCGCAAGGGCGTTCGGATGGGCGACATCACGGACGGGAAGCGGGAGCTGGGCTTCGCGCTGCTCGGTGCCGCGCTGTCCGCGAAGGGCCTCACCCAGACCCGCAACATCATGAAGCTCAACCAGTTCCTGGGCGACTACAACGGCGGCAACCGGGACACCCTCACCGAGGGCGCGTACTTCTTCACCTTCATGGGCACCCCGTCGACCAGCAGGCCGTGGGGCTTCCAGTACGAGGGCCACCACGTCGCCATCAACTACTTCGTCCTCGGCGACCAGGTCGTGATGACGCCGACCTTCATGGGCTCCGAGCCGACCTCGGCCACCTACAACGGCGAGAAGATCACCCTCTTCAAGCCGGAGACCAAGGCCGGCCTGACGCTGCTGCGCTCCCTGACCTCGGCCCAGCGCGCCAAGGTGATCGACTCGGAGGTGAGCAAGTCCGGCACCGACATGAAGGCGGGCGCCGGCTCCGACAACCTCAAGCTCGCCTACCAGGGCCTGCCCGGCTCCGAGCTCACCTCGGCCCAGCGGGACAAGCTCCTCGACCTGGTGCGCGTGTATGTCGGCTACATGGACGACGGACACGCCGGGGTGAAGATGGCGGAGGTCGAGAAGCACCTCGACCAGACCTACTTCTACTGGCTGGGCGGGACCAAGGACACCTCGGCCTTCTACTACCGGGTGCACAGCCCGGTCGTCCTCATCGAGTACGACGCCCAGTCCCCGCTCGCCTACGGCACGAAGACCGGCACCGGCGGCGGGCAGCCCTCAGGACAGCCCACGGGGCAGCCCACCGGTCAGATGACCGGGCAGCCCACCGGCGGGATGCCCTCCGGCGGGCCGGGCGGCGGTGGTATGGGCGGCCCGAACGGCACGCCCACCCAGCAGCACATCCACACCATCATCCGCACGCCCAACGGCGGCGACTACGGTGTCGACCTGCTCAAGCTCCACTTGGAGACCGACCACTGAGAGGCCCGCTCCGGGCTCACCAGAGCCGCGTGCGTCCAGGCCGGCTCGTGGGTCACCGGCTGGGCGGCGCGGGCGAGGGTACGACGGTCCCGGTGGCTGCCGGCCGCTATCAGCGGTCGTATGTCCACCTCGGCCACCAGGCCGCGGGTCGACACCACTCGCCAAAGGGAGGCCAGCAGCGTGTCCGCGCCGACATAGGCGGGCACGGTGCTGGCCGCTCCCGCTTCCAGCCGGTAGTGCAGCCGCACCGGCTGCACGGGCGCACCGGCGTCCAGCGCGGCCTGGAACACAGCCCGCCGGAACCGCCCCTGGGCCCGGCCGCACCAGGTGCTGCCCTCCGGGAAGGCGACCACCGCGGCGCCCTCCCGCAGCGCCCCCGCGATCCGGCCGACCGTGTCCGGCAGGGCGCGCAGCCGGTCCCGGTCGATGAACAGGGCCCCGGCCCCGGCCACCAGCGCGCCGGCCACCGGCCACTCGCGGATCTCCTTCTTGGCGAGCATCCGCGCCGGCCGGACGGCGGCCAGCAGCGGGATGTCCATCCAGGAGATGTGGTTGGCGACGAGCAGTACCCCGCCGGTGCCCGGGGCGCTGCCGGTGATCCGGACCTGCACCCCGGCGGCCCGGACCAGCGTCCGGGAGAACCGGCGCACCCACTCGGCGGGTATCCGCCCGCCGAGCGGCAGCAGCACGATGGCGACGAGCATCAGGACCACGACCGCGGCGAACCGCAGCACGGCCCGGGGCAGGGTCGTCAGGGACCCCGCCCGCTCCACGCACGCGCCCGGGGTGCAGGGCGCGCTGGGCAGCCAGACGCTCATCAGGCCGGGACGAGCGAGAGGAAGTGCCGCAGATAGCGCGCGTTGACGCGGCGCATCGACAGCAGCACGTACATGTCGGCGACCCCGAAGTCCG
Organism: Streptomyces sp. NPDC008092; assembly: GCF_042957285.1. Lineage (NCBI taxonomy): Bacteria > Bacillati > Actinomycetota > Actinomycetes > Kitasatosporales > Streptomycetaceae > Streptomyces > Streptomyces sp. NPDC008092. Next base: position 509,339 of record NZ_JBIBHY010000007.1, on the reverse strand, counting down.
GGTCGTGCGCGGGCTCGCCGCACACCCAGGCGCCGAGGCGGATGTAGCCGCGCAGCAGGGCGGGCAGCTCGGTACGGCCCTCGGGGGCCGGCACGCCGGGGACCCAGGGGTTCAGCGGCCGTACCCGGAACTCCTCCGGTGCGAGGTGCTTGGCCTGGACCTTGTCCCAGGTGGCGGCGGCGAGGGCGCCGCCGTCGGCGAGCGGGACGGAGCAGCAGCCGGCCAGCCACTCGTGGCCGCGGTCCACCATGTACCGGGCTATGCCGGCCCAGATGAGGCCGATGACGGCGCCGTCGCGGTGCGCGGGGTGCACGCAGGAGCGGCCGACCTCGACGAGGCCGGAGCGGATGGGGGCGAGCGGGCTCAGGTCGAACTCGCCCTCGGAGTACAGGCGGCCGGCGACGGCGGCGCGCTCCGGCGGCAGCAGCCGGTAGGTGCCGACGACCTCGCCGGTGAGGGCCTCGCGGATGAGGAGGTGGTCGCAGTACGCGTCGAAGGCGTCCACGTCCAGTCCCGGCTCCGGCCCGTCGAGCCGGGCGCCCATCTCTCCGGCGAACACCTGGTAGCGCAGCCGCTGTGCGGCCCGGACGTCGTCCTCGTCACGGGCGAGCTGCACCAGGTAGCCGGAGTCCCCGGGCGGGGCGGCGAGAGCGGGGGGTGAGGCGGGCATGGCGGTCATGGAGGTCTCCTGCGCCGAGCGGAAGCTGAGGAAATCTGCACCTGCTTTCTTCCGTGGCAGGCTGGACTCGGCGTGACATGCGCGGGACCCGTGGATGTGGGACTGCTGAATGCCGGGGGTCGCAGGGCGTACGGTCACTGAGGGACGCGCCGGGGTAACGCTACCGTGACCCGGCGGCCACCCTGAAATGCGAGACGGGGCCGGTGAGCACCACTCCCCCGACCCCGCCCGTCCGCACCTTTCGGCGAACGTCTTTCACTTGTCAGCGCCCTCGCAGGGGCGCCCCGTCAGGGGCGCTGGGGGTACCCCCGGCCGAAGGCTGGGGGAGGAACTGCGCGACCAGCCCCCACGCACCCGCACTCCCCGACGGCGCTACCGCTTCCCCGCCTTCCGGGTAGCCCGCAGCCACTCCTTGTTCATGCTCGTGATGGACACCAGCGGAATCCCCTTGGGGCAAGCAGTCGCACACTCCCCCGTCAGCGTGCACCCCCCGAACCCCTCCGCGTCCATCTGCGCCACCATGTCCAGCACCCGCGTCTCCCGCTCGGGCGCCCCCTGCGGCAGCACGTTCAGGTGGTTCACCTTGGCGGACGTGAACAGCATCGCCGCCCCGTTCGGGCAGGCGGCGACACACGCCCCGCACCCGATGCACTCCGCGTGCTCGAAGGCGAAGTCGGCGTCGGCCTTCGGCACCGCCGTGGCGTGGGCCTCCGGCGCGGACCCGGTCGGCGCGGTGACGTACCCGCCGGCCTGGATGATCCGGTCGAACGCCGACCGGTCCACCACCAGGTCCTTGATCACCGGGAAGGCCGACGCCCGCCACGGCTCGATGTCGATCGTGTCGCCGTCCTCGAAGGACCGCATGTGCAGCTGGCAGGTGGTGGTGCGCTCCGGCCCGTGCGCGTCCCCGTTGATCACGAGGGAGCACGCGCCGCAGATGCCCTCGCGGCAGTCGTGGTCGAAGGCGACGGGGTCCTCGCCCTTGAGGATCAGCTCCTCGTTGAGGGTGTCGAGCATTTCGAGGAACGACATGTCCGACGAGATGCCGTCCACCTCGTACGTGGACATCGCGCCGTCGGCGTCGGCGTTCTGCTGCCGCCAGACGCGCAGGGTGAGCTTCATGCGTAGCTCCGCTGGGTGGGGTGGACGTACTCGAAGACCAGGTCTTCCTTGTGCAGGACCGGGGCGTCCCCGGTGCCGGTGAACTCCCAGGCGGCCGCGTACGCGAACTCGTCGTCCTTGCGGGCGGCCTCGCCGTCCGGCGTCTGGGACTCCTCCCGGAAGTGGCCGCCGCAGGACTCGGCGCGGTGCAGCGCGTCGAGGCACATCAGCTCGGCCAGCTCCAGGTAGTCGACGATGCGGTTGGCCTTCTCCAGGGACTGGTTGAACTCCTCGCCGGTCCCGGGCACCTTGATCCGCCGCCAGAACTCCTCACGGATCTGCGGGATGCGCTCAAGTGCCTTGCGCAGCCCGGCGTCCGTGCGGGCCATGCCGCAGAACTCCCACATCAGCTCGCCGAGTTCACGGTGGAAGGAGTCCGGGGTGCGGTCGCCGTCGACGGACAGCAGCAGGTTCAGCCGGTCCTCGGTCTCGGCCAGCACCTCCTGGACCACCGGGTGTTCGACCGTGACCGCCTCCTGGTGGGGGTGGCGGGCGAGGTAGTCGTTGATGGTGGCGGGGAGGACGAAGTAGCCGTCGGCCAGGCCCTGCATCAGCGCGCTCGCGCCGAGCCGGTTGGCGCCGTGGTCGGAGAAGTTGGCCTCGCCGACCGCGAAGAGGCCGGGGACGGTGGTCTGGAGGTCGTAGTCGACCCAGAGTCCGCCCATCGTGTAGTGCACGGCGGGGTAGATCCGCATCGGAACCTGGTACGGATCCTCGTCGGTGATCCGCTGGTACATGTCGAAGAGGTTGCCGTACTTGGCCTCGACGGCCGCCCGGCCCATCCGCTCGATGGCGTCGGCGAAGTCCAGGTAGACACCCTGCCCGCCGGGGCCGACGCCCCTGCCCTCGTCGCAGACGTTCTTCGCGGCGCGGGAGGCGATGTCGCGCGGGACCAGGTTGCCGAAGGACGGGTAGATGCGCTCCAGGTAGTAGTCGCGCTCGTCCTCGGGGATCCGGTTCGCGGGCCGGGTGTCGCCCTTGGCCTTGGGCACCCAGATCCGGCCGTCGTTGCGGAGCGACTCGCTCATCAGGGTGAGCTTGGACTGGTGGTCGCCGGTGCGCGGGATGCAGGTGGGGTGGATCTGCGTGAAGCACGGGTTGGCGAAGTAGGCGCCGCGCCGGTGTGCCCGCCAGATCGCGGTGGCGTTGGAGTTCATGGCGTTCGTCGACAGGTAGAAGACGTTGCCGTAGCCGCCGCTCGCGAGGACGACGGCGTCCGCGAAGTACGTGTCGATCTTGCCCGTGATCAGGTCCCGGGCCACGATCCCGCGCGCCCGCCCGTCGACCACGATCACGTCGAGCATCTCGGTACGCGGGTGCATCTCGACGTTCCCGGCGGCGATCTGCCTGCTCAGCGCCTGGTAGGCGCCGAGGAGCAGCTGCTGGCCCGTCTGGCCGCGGGCGTAGAAGGTCCGGGAGACCTGGACGCCGCCGAACGACCGGGTGTCGAGCAGGCCGCCGTACTCGCGGGCGAACGGCACGCCCTGCGCCACGCACTGGTCGATGATCTCGACGGAGATCTGGGCGAGGCGGTGGACGTTCGACTCGCGGGCCCGGAAGTCGCCGCCCTTGACGGTGTCGTAGAACAGCCGGTGGATGGAGTCGCCGTCGTTGCGGTAGTTCTTCGCCGCGTTGATCCCGCCCTGCGCGGCGATCGAGTGGGCCCGGCGCGGGGAGTCCTGGTAGCAGAACTGGACGACGTGGTAGCCCTGTTCGGCGAGGGTGGCGCCGGCGGAGCCGCCGGCCAGGCCGGTGCCGACGACGATCACGGTGTGCTTGCGCCGGTTGGCGGGGTTGACCAGCTTGGCCTCGAACCGGCGCTTGTCCCAGCGCTCACTGATCGGGCCGTCGGGGGCCTTGCCGTCGGAGACGGGTGCGCCGGTCGGGTAGTTCACGTAGTCGGTCATGTCAGCTCACCACTCCGGTCATGACACCCACGGGTACGGCGATGAAGCCGGCCGTGAGCAGCAGCGCGAGGACGTCGGCCGTGATCTTGAGGGCGCGGTCGCGGGTGCGGCTGCCGACGCCGAGGGTCTGTGCGGCGCTCCAGAAGCCGTGCCGCACGTGCAGGCCGAGCGCGAGCATCGCGACGATGTAGATGACGTCGCCGTACCAGGTGGAGAAGGTGTCCACGACGTTCTGGTACGGGTGGCCCTCCTGGAAGCCGCCGGAGTGCACGGTGCCGGTGGTCAGGTCCAGGATGTGCCAGACGATGAACAGGCCGAGGATGATCCCGCCCCAGCGCATGGTGCGGGTGGCGTAGGAGGCCCGCGGCTTCTTGTGCACGTACTTGCTCGGGCGTGCCCTGATGTCGCGGCGGCTGAGCTGGTACGCGGACGTGGCGTGGGCGACCACGGCGACGACCAGGACGATCCGGATGAGCCAGAGCGTCCACTCGTAGTGCATGAACGGTTCGCCGACGGTGCGCAGCCAGTGGGCGTAGTGGTTGAACTCGCCCGCCCCGAAGAAGATCTTCAGGTTGCCGATCACGTGCGCGACCAGGTAGAGCAGCATGATCAGGCCGCTGACGGCCATCACGGTCTTCTTGCCGACGGAGCTGTCCCACATCGTGCGCGCCATGGACGGCCGTCGGTCCGTCCGCGTTGCCAGAGCCATGGGGACGACGCTAGGGCCGGACCACCCGATCGGTCCAAGACATGGTCCGGCTGGATTCCATAGCCGGAAGCTATCGTGTCACCATGCAGTTCCAGCAGCTTCAGTACTTCGTCGCCGTGGCCGAGACCCGGCACTTCACCCGGGCCGCCGAGCTGGTCCATGTCGCCCAGCCGTCGCTGTCCCAGCAGATCAAGGCGCTGGAGCGGGAGCTGGGGGCGGATCTGTTCCTGCGCGCGAGGGGCAACATCACCCTCACCGACGCGGGCGAGGCGCTGCTGCCGCTGGCCCGGCGGATCCTCGCGGACGCGGACACCGCCCGGTACGAGGTGCAGGAGCTGGTGCAGCTGCGCAGCGGCCGGGTGCGGCTGGGGGCGACGCCGAGTCTGTGCACCGGGCTGCTGCCGGACGTGCTGCGCGCCTTCCACGACCGCTACCCCGGCATCCAGCTGCTGATCGAGGAGAGCGGGTCCCATGATCTTGTCCGGGAGCTGGCGCGCGGGGCGCTGGACCTGGCGCTGATCGTGCTGCCGCTGCCGCCGGCGTCGCCCGCGCTGACGACCGTGGAGCTGCTGCGGGAGGACCTCGTGGTGGTGTCCTCGCCCGAGGCGACGGCACCCGGGCGCGGGCGGGGCGGAGTGGAGATCTCCGATCTGGAGGGGGAGCGGCTGGTGATGTTCCGGCACGGGTACGACCTGCGGGAGCTGACCGTCGCGGCGTGTCGCTCCGCCGGGTTCGAGCCGAGCTTTGCGGTTGAGGGGGGCGAGATGGACGCGGTGCTGGGGTTTGTGCGGGCGGGGTTGGGGGTGGCCGTGGTGCCCCGGATGGTCGCGGCGCGGTCGGGGCGGGGGCTGCGGGTCACTCCGTTGGCTCGGCCGGGGTTGCATCGGACGATCGCGTTGGCGCACCGGAGTGATGTGGCGCCGCCTCGGGCTGCCAGGGAGCTTCAGAGGATGCTGCTGGAGAGGTGACGGGCTGTGTTTTGGCTGCGGGTTCGTGGGGGCTGGTCGCGCAGTTCCCCGCGCCCCCAAAGGGGCGCGTTGCAGGCAATGTCTATTCCTTGGTGGCTCCCGCCAGCATCCCCGACACCAGCGTGCGCTGCGAGAAGAGGAACAGGACCAGGACCGGCAGGATCGCGATGATGATCGCCAGGGCCAGTTCGGGGATGGTGATGTTCAGGCCCGCGCCTGCCACCGGGTTGAACGACGGGGTGGAGGTGAGGAGTTGGTTGAGGCCCACCTGGACCGGGAACTCGCTGCTGTTCGGGAGGACCAGGTAGGGCAGGAAGAAGTTGTTCCAGTTGCCCACGAAGCTGAAGAAGGCGACCAGGCCGATCACCGGCTTGGCCAGGGGCAGGGCGATGCGGGAGAAGAGCTGCCACTCGGTGCAGCCGTCGATCCTCGCGGCCGACAGCAGGTCCCTGGGGAGGCTGCTGCCGAAGTAGATGTACACGAGGTACACGCCGAACGGGTAGAAGGAGAAGGGCAGGATCACCGACCAGATTGTGCCGATCAGGTGGAAGCGGTTGAGCTCCAGGAAGACCGGCAGCACCAGGGTGGCCTGCGGCATGATCATGGTGACGAGGGTGATCACCAGGAGCGTCCTGCGGCCCTTGAACTTCGTCAGGGCCAGGGCGTAGCCGGCCGGGACGCTGACGGCGAGGGTGAGGACGAGGGAACCGCCCGAGTAGACCGCCGAGTTCTTCAGCCAGGTGAGCATCGCGCCGTCCTGGAACGCGAAGAGGTGCCGCCAGGCCGCGCCGATCTGGTGGAACGAGCCGAAGGACAGCGGGTTGTCGCGGACCACCTCGCCGGCCGTCTTGGACGGGGCGAGCAGCAGCCAGACCACCGGCAGGACGAAGAACACCAGGAGGAAGGCCAGGAGCAGGGCCACGATCAGGAAGGAGAGGGCCCGGGACGGCCGGACGGCGCGCCGGACCGGCGCTGCCGCGGGGAGAGTTGATTGCGTCATGACTCATCCAACTTGAACAGGTTCGAGCGGGCGACCAGCAGGCCCGCGGCCAGGAGTCCCACGGCGAGCAGGACGACGGAGATGGCGGCGGCACCGTTGAAGTCGCCCTGCTGGAAGGCGTACACGTAGGCGAGCTGGTTGGGCGACCAGGTCGGGCTGACCCGGCCGAGGCTGGCCGTCTGGAGCAGCTGGGGCTCGACGAACAGCTGGGTGCCGGTCGCGAACGCCATGATGGTCATGTAGACGATCCACTGCCGGATCATCGGGATCTGGATGTGCCAGGCGGTCCGCCAGGGGCCCGCGCCGTCCATCCGGGCGGCTTCGAGGACCTCGTCGGGGATGTTGTTCAGCGCCCCGTACATCACCACCATCCAGCCGCCCGCGCCGGTCCAGAAGGCGATGAGCATGAGGATCAGGGGCAGGTTGGAGGGGGCGAGGACGGCCGCGAAGGTCTCCATGCCCATGCTCTTCAGCAGCCAGGACACCGGGCTGACGTCGGGATCCAGCATGAACAGCCAGACCAGGACGCTGGCCACCCCGGCGAGGGCGCCGGGGATGTAGTACAGGAAGCGGAACAGGGCGGAGGTGCCGGGGCGGACCCGGCTGCGCAGGATCACCGCGACGAGGACGACCAGGACCACCAGGGCGGCCAGCCACAGCAGCAGGTAGACCAGCATGTGGCCGAAGGCGGGCCCGAAGCGGTAGTCCTGGACCACCTTGACGAACTGGTTCGGGCCGGTGAACTGGCCCCGGTCGTTGGTGAACGCCAGGTAGAAGGAGTAGGCGGTCGGCACGATGCCGAACGCGAGCAGGAGCAGCGTGTAGGCGGCGACGAAGTAGTAGCCCGCACGGCCGCGGGCCCTGCGCCGCGGCGGGGTGCCGCGGCGCAGGGAGGAGACGGCGACGTGCTCGGTCTCCAGCAGGGTCACTGGTTCTCCACCTTGTATCCTTGCGCCTTCGCCTCGTTGCCGATCTCCTTCTGCCAGGCCGGCAGCGTGTCGGTCAGGCTCTTGCCCGCGGTCAGGGCGGGCAGGACGACGCTGGACCAGGCGGTGGCGTCGGAGAACTTGGTGTTGGACCAGCCGGTCCACACCTCGTCCGCCGCCTGCTGGAACGCCGTGCTGACGTCGTTGGCGAAGTAGTCGCTGTTGGCCGGGTTCTTCAGCCAGGCCTGGGCTGCCTTGGTGTAGGCGGGGTAGGTGGGCGCGGACGCCTGGTTCTCGTCGGACGTGGTCAGCCAGCTGACCAGGTCCGTGGAGGCCTTGAGGTTGGCGCTGTGCGAGGACACCATCCAGACCCCGCCGCCGACGTTGCCGGTGGCCGCCTGCGTCTCGCCCTTCCAGGTGAGCGGGGATGCCGCGGCGATCTGCTTGGCCGGGGTCTTGAAGGCGGCCTTGAAGAGGTACTGGCCGTACCACGACGGGCCGTACGCCATCAGGACCTTGCTGCCGCTGTCCTTGGCGAAGCCCTGGCTGAAGAAGCCCTTGGTGGTGACGGCCTTGGCGTCGATCAGGCCGTCCAGGAGCTTTGCCGTGCGGGTGCAGTTCGGGTCCTGCAGATCGGTGCGCAGGGTGTCCGGCTTCACCAGGTCGAACGCCGGGCACTGGCCCGACCAGAAGTACGACTCGTGGGAGTTGGTGTCGCCGACCGAGCCGACGAGGTAACCGGGGTGCTCATTGGCGACCTGCTTGCCGAGGGCCTCGTACTCCTCCCAGGTGGTGGGGACCTGGTAACCCCACTTGTCCATGAGGGACTTGTTGTACCAGAGGACGACCTGCGCGATGTCGTTGCGCAGGCAGTAGGTGTGGCCGTTGAACTGACAGGGCGTCAGGGAGCCCTTGGCGAAGCCGTCCAGGGTGTCCTGCGGGACGAGCTTGTCGTCCAGCGGGGCGGCGAACGGCTGGGCGCCGGGCTTGGTGGGCTCCGAGGCCCAGGTGACGTCGGTGGGCGAGCCGAAGACCACGTCGGGCCAGCCGCTGCCGGTCCGGTCGAAGAGCTGCACCTTGGACTGGAGGTAGGTCGAGCCGTCGGCCCCGCCGTCGTACGTGACGATGTCCATCTTCACGTCCGGGTGGGCCTTCTGGTACGCCTGCACGGAGGGCAGCCGGGTCGAGTCCGCCCAGACCGTGATCTGTGAACCGTCCTTCTGCGTGGCCGGCTTGAAGGTCGACTGGGCGGAGGAGGAGGACCGGGCGGTGGTGTCGGCGCTGGCGCAGCCGGCCAGCAGCGCCGCGGTGGTCAAGGAGAGTGCGGCGGCGGCCGTACGCAGGACGCCCGCTCTCCTGGAGACGGAAGACCTCATCGTCTTGCCTTTCTGTTCTTGCCGGTCAGCGCGGCTGTTCGACGAACGGCAGGAGTTCGCTGCCGTAGCCGAGGTCGAGGGGAAGGGCGATGCCGGGTCCCGTGGGGGCGTGGACCAGGCCCCGGTCGTCCACGTGGCGTTCGCGCACGACCGTGGTCGCGGTCACCAGGGACTCGTAGTAGGTGGTGTTGGAGATGGCCATGCACAGGTGGTGGTTGGGGATGTCCGAACCGTGCACCTCGGCGCGGAGCCGGTAGGCGTCGGCGAGGTGGGCGGTGCGCATGGCGCCGGTGATGCCGCCGCGGAGGGTGGTGCCGGCCCGGACGCCGAAGGTGGCGGCGCCGGCCCGGATGAAGTCCGCGGAGTTCATGTGGACGCCGTCGGAGGTCTCGGCGACCAGCAGGGGAACGTCGACGGCCGCGGCGAGCTGCTGGTAGGCGGAGACGCTGAACTCGCGCATCGGCTCCTCGTACCAGAGGTAGTCGGCCTCGGAGAGGGCCCGCCCGAGGCGGATCGCGTCGGGCAGGTCGAAGCCGGCCGAGCCGTCGTACATCAGGGGCACGTCGGGGCCGACGTGCTCGCGCAGGGCGAGGCAGAGGTCGGCGTCGCGGCGGGCGTCGCCCCAGGCGTGCAGTTTGATGCCCCGGTAGCCGAGGTCCAGGCACTGGTCGGCGACGTCGAGGAACTCCTCGGTGGTGGCGAACGTCGACGTGGAGGCGTATGCCGGGATGGCGTCCCGGAAGCCGCCGAGCAGCCGCCAGACCGGCTGGCCGTGGTACCGGCCAGCCAGGTCCCACAGGGCGATGTCGATCAGGCCCAGGGTGGGGAGCGGGAGTTCGTGGATACGGTCCAGCTCCCACACCCGGTGCCACAGCCACTCCCGCTGGAACGGGTCGGCCCCGACCAGTTCCTCGCGGAAGACCCGGTCCACCAGCTCGGTGAGGGTGGTGAAGGCTCCCGGGCGGGCGAACAGGGCCACGCCCTCGGCCCCCTCATCCGTGCCGATGCGGAGCACCGCGCCGTCGCCGACCGGAGCGCTGCCGCTCAGACCCTCCCGCCAGCGGAAGGGCGGGGTGGCCGCCGGAACGTCGATCCGGTGTACTTCGACATGGGTGATCTTCATCCTGGCTTTCGTTTCTGTGGGTGAGGTGACGGCGGCGCCCGGGGGCGGTCGGGTCAGAAGCCGCCGTACGCCTGGAGTTCGTAGACGCTGCCGCCGTTCCAGCTGGAGCCGGTGACGGTCAGGCGCAGGTAGCGGGCCGTGACGGGCTGGTCGGCGAAGGAGTAGTCGGTCTGCGCGACGGTGTTGTCCGCCGTGTGGTCCTCGAAGGTCGACCAGTCGGCGCCGTCGGTGGAGTACTCCAGGCGGTACTTGTAGCCGCTCGACTTCTCGAAGGTGGTGACGACGGCGGAGACGCTGGTGTCCTTGCCGAGGTCCACCTGGAGCCAGGACGGGTCGGGCAGGCCGAGGCCCTGCGCCCAGCGGGTCGTCAGGTCACCGTCGAAGGCCTTGGCAGGAACGTTTCCTTCCGAGTCGGAGGAGGCCGTCGCCGTCTTGTTCAGGGCCAGGTCGTCGTCGGCCGGGGTGGTGACCTCGGCCGCCGCGCTGGGGTCGGAGGCGTTGAGCTCGGCGTCGCGGGCGACGACGGTGAAGGAGTACTCCGTCCCGGGCTTCAGGCCCGAGACCCGGTACGTCGTGTCGCCGGTGACACCGATCCGCGTGCCGTCCTGGTAGACGACGTAGCTGGTCACGCCGGTGTCGTCGGTGGCGGCCGGCCAGCTGACGTCCACCAGGCCGGGCAGCAGCGCCTTGGCGGTGGGCTGTCCGGGGGCCGCGGGGGCGGTGTGGTCGGAGCCGGGTGCGCGGGCGGTGCCGTAGACCTGGAAGTCGTAGATGCTGCCGCCGTTGCCGCTGGAGCCGGTGACGGTGAGCCGTACGAAGCGGCCGGTGACCGGGGTGCCGGCGTCGGCGTAGTCGGTCTGCGCGGTGGTGTTGTCGGCGGTGTGGTCCGCGAGGGTCTGCCAGTGGACCTCGTCCGGTGACACCTCGATGCGGTACTTGTAGCCGCTGCTCTTCTCGAAGGTGGTGATGGCGCCGGTCACGTCGTACGACGCGCCGAGGTCGACCTGGATCCAGGACGGGTCGGGCAGTCCGAGGCCCTGTGCCCAGCGCGTCGACAGGTCGCCGTCGACCGCCCTGGCCGGGACGTTGCCCTCGGAGTCGGAGGACGCGGTGACCGGCTTCTTCAGCGCCAGGTCCGCGCCGTCGGGCATGGTGACCTTCAGCGACCTGCTCGGCGCGGACTCGTTGCCGGCCGCGTCCCGGGCGGTGACGGTGAAGGTGTACGTCAGTCCCGCCGTCAGGCCGGAGAGGCGTACGGAGGTCCTGCCGGAGGCGCTGACCAGCTTGCCGTCCCGGAAGACCGAGTAGCCGGTGACTCCGGTGTCGTCCGTGGCGGCGCCCCAGCTCAGGTCGGCGACGGTCGGGAAGTCGGTGACCGAGGTCGGGTCGCCGGGGGCGGTGGGCGCCTGGTGGTCGGTGCCGGCCGGGTCCGGGTCGAGGTGCTGGTAGGCCTTCTCCAGACCGGCGTTGTTCACGATCGAGGCGGGCAGCTGGTCGCAGGAGCCGACCGTGGTGTTGCCGCTGACGTCGTTGTTCTGGCTCAGGTACTGGACGCTGAAGGCGGGCTGGGTGGTGAAGTTGCCCGTCGCCGCGTTGTCCTGGGCGTGGTTCATCAGCAGCCACTGGTAGGAGACGTCGCAGAACGCGTTGCCGGTGTTCTCCCAGTGCCGGCTGCCCTCGTCGTGGTAGACGGCGCCGTAGGCGGGGGCCGGGATGCCGTGGATGTAGTTGCCGGTGACCTTGCCGCCGGGGTCGCTGCTGAGCGTGTAGACCGCTCCGCCGTCGGCCTGCGACTGCATGATGTCGCTGATCTCGTTGTCGCTGACGACGTTGTCACGGCTGATCGTCGGGGTGTCCGAGACCGGGACGCCGGCGTTGTCCGGGTAGGCCGAGTTGCCGCCCTGGTCGGTCAGGCCCCAGCCCCAGCCGACGGAGATGCCGCTGTAGGGCAGGTCGTGGACCTTGTTGTGGGTGATCACCGTGGAGTCGGTGTACCCGGCCAGGATGCCCAGCGAGCCGTTGTACTGGTCGGCGACCTTGGTGACGACGTTGTCATCGACCAGGGTGTCCTCGGTGATGTCGCGGGGGTCGTCGGGGTGGGCGTCGCCCCAGGTGACTCCGCCGATCTGGATGCCGGTCGCGGCGATCTGGCGGAAGACGTTGCCGGTGATGGTGGTGTGCTGGGTGCCGGTGTTCAGGTTCAGGCCGACGGCGCCGAGGTGGGTGAAGGTGTTGCCGGTGAACCCGACGCCCTGCCCGTGGCTGACGTTGACGGCTCCCGGGGTCTTCTTCCAGTTCAGGCGCGTGGAGTCGAAGGTCGGGTTGTCCTCGCCGACCATCCGGAAGCCGGCCTGGCCCTCGATGAGCCCGTCGGACGAACTCGGTTCCAGCCACGTGGAGTAGGAGAAGGTGAGGCCCTGGAAGGACACGTTCGCGACGGGGTGGTCACGGGTGCCGTTCAGGTCGACGAGGTCCTGGACGGCGGGCACGGTGACGTCCGCGGTCCTCATGTCCTCGCCCGGCTCGGGCATGTAGTAGACGTAGCCGGCGCTCTTGTCGAGGTACCACTCCCCCGGGCTGTCCAGCAGTTCGCGGGCGTTCTCCAGCCAGGTCGGGTTCTGGATCTCCTGGCCCTGCTGGAGGTTGGCGTTGTGCCAGCACGGCTGCCGCATCGTCATCGTGTTGCCGGAGACCGACTCGACCGGGCAGCGCATCAGCTTCCAGCCCCAGGAGCTGACGACTTCGAGGTCCGAGGGGTTCTTGTAGCCGCTGATGCCGCTGTCGGTGAAGGTGTAGCCGGTGGACGTCTTGGTGAAGCCCGAGGGGTTCTTCCCGCTGCGGGCCCGGGTCCTCAACTCGCCGTTCACGTACAGCTGGCGGGTGTCGAGGCCGGTCAGCTTGGCCTTGTAGACCTTGCCGTCGGCGTCGGCCTTCGTCCAGCCGGTGACCTGCCTGCCGCCGCTGATCACCGGGTGCGCGCCGGGTGCGGCCTCGTAGACGATCTTCTGCCCGGCCTTGCCGGAGTCCTTGGCGGTGAGGGCGAAGGTGCGGCTGAGCCGGTAGGTGCCGGACAGCAGCCGGACATGGACGTCGCCGTCGACCCTGCCCTTGGCGTCGCGCACGTAGTCCCGGGCGTGTTCCAGGGTCCTGAACGGATGGTCGGCGGTACCGCGGCCGGTGTCCTTGCCGGCCGGGGAGACGTAGACGGTGAGCCCGGAGGCCTTCGGGGCCGCCTGGGCCGGGGTGGCGGCCAGCGGGGCCGCCGCGAGGGCGAGGGGCAGGGCGGCTATGAGGGTTCTCGGCAGGGGCACGGCTCTGCCCCTGCGCACAGACAGAAGAGACACGGAGATCCAATCGCCTGATGGGATGGAGCATCGGAACCGGGTCGTCCGCCCGGTTCCCGGGGTGCGGGCCTTCGCCGTTCGGGTGCGGGCCGGTGGGGGCTGGTCGCGCAGTTCCCCGCGCCCCTTTCAGGGGCGTTCGCCTGGCGCCCCTTCAGGGGCGCTGGGGGTACCCCCGGCCGAAGGCCGGGGGAGGAACTGCGCGAGCAACCACCCACGGCCCGCGCCCCGCCGACGGGCCTACGACACCGACGTCTGTGGCGGAAGGCCGGAGTCCCCGGGGCCGCTGTCCGTCGTCGGCCGCCCGGGCGCAGCCCGTTCGCCGAGGTTGAACAGCCGGTCGCGGATCTTCCGCTCGAACTGGCTCTGCGTGGTGGCGATGTGCTCCACCATCAGCTCGCTCGCGAGATCGGCCTCCCCCGCGGCGACCGCCTCTGCGATGGCGAGATGCTGTCGTGCGGCGACCTCCAGCGAGCCGGGGGCGTCGCCGTGGAAGAGCAGCACGTCGGACTGGGACGCGAGGCGCCGTACGCCGGCGACGCTGGAGCGCAGGAACACGTTGTGCGCGGCCGCGCCGACCGCGTCGTGGAAGGCCTCGTCGGCGCGGGCGAAGGCGTGCCCGTCGTTCGCCTGGGCCGCGGTCAGGGAACTCTGCGCGCCCTCCCGGATGGTGCGGACCTCGACGGGGTTGGCGAGGCCGGCGGCCCGGCGGGCCGTCTCCGACTCGATCACCGTGCGGTAGTCGAGGAGCATGAGGACGTCCTCCATGCTCGTCGGCCGGAAGTGCGAGAGATGGTCGTCCACCAGTCCGCCGGACGCCTCCGCGACGAAGATGCCCGCGCCCCGCCGCACGCTCAGCCGGCCGATCGCCGCCAGGACCTTGACCGCCTCACGGGTGACGTTGCGGGTCGCGCCCAGGATCTCGGCCAGGCCCGCCTCCGTGGGGAGCCGGTCGCCCGGCCGCAGGTTCTGCTCGGCGATGTACTCCAGCAGTTGTTCGGCGACCAGTTCGTACCCCGGCCGGTAGGGACCGTCGGAGACCGGTGACGGATCCGCCACGGTGCACCCCCTCCTCGATGTCGGATGAATCAGGTTCATCGGCGGTGGTCACTATGACACCCGCGCTACACGGAGGGAAGATGTTGGACGGAACTCGTTTCAACTGCCTGACGGGACAGGGTGATACCACCCGTAAGCGACATCCTTCCGGGCCATTGCGCGGGAAGGATCTGATCCTTAGGGTCCTGCCCGACGGATGAAACTGATTCTTCGCCGTTCGCCCCAGGAGGGAGAGGTGAGCAAGGTGCAGCGCTTCGCCGCCGTCATCCGATTGCGCCCGGAGAAGGAGGCCGAGTACCGCGCACTGCACGCGGCCGCCTGGCCGGGCGTGCTGGCCGCCCTCGGACGGGCCCGCATCGGCAACTACTCGATCTTCCTGCGGGACGGGCTGCTGTTCAGCTACTTCGAGTACTCGGGGAACGACTACGCCGCCGACACCGCGCTGATCGCCGCCGACCCGGTGACGCGCGAGTGGTGGACCCTCACCGACCCCTGTCAGCAGCCGCTGGACACCGCGGCCCCGGGCGAACGGTGGGCCCCCGCCGAGGAGGTCTTCCACCTCGACTGAGGGCCCTTGCCGACAGGACGTCCGGGTCAGCCCGTGGCGTCCACCAGGGCCAGCTCGTGCAGGCGCTCCGGTGGGCCCGGGCGGGCGTAGTACCAGCCCTGGGCCGTGTCGCAGCCCAGTATCCGGAGCTGTTCGGCCTGGGCACCCGTCTCCACGCCCTCCACGGTGACCGCGAGGTCCAGGCTGTGGGCCAGGGTGACGATGCCCTCGACGATCTTGAGGTCGACCGGGTCCGCGGGGAACTGCTGCATGCTCTGGGTGAAGGAGCGGTCCAGCTTGAGGATGCTCACCGGCAGGCGGCGCAGGTTCGCGAGGTTCGAGTAGCCGGTGCCGAAGTCGTCCAGGGCGATGTCCACGCCCATCTCGGCGAGGCGCCGCAGGGGCTTGAGGAGGTCGTCGTCGGCGCCGATGAGCGCGGACTCGGTGACCTCCAGGCAGAGGGCGTCGGGGGCCACTCCGGTCCGCTCCAGGATCTCCACCGTGTCCTGGACCAGGCCGGGGTGGGAGAGCTGGCACGGGGAGAGGTTGACGTTGATCCGCAGCGGGCCGGCGCTGTCGTGCTCGCCGTAGCGTTCTCGCCACTCGCGGGCCTGGCGGATCGACTCCTCCAGGACCCAGCGGCCCAGCGGGACGATGAGACCGGTGTGTTCGGCGAGCGGGATGAACCGGTCGGGGCCGAGGACGCCGTGCTGCGGGTGCAGCCAGCGGACCAGGGCCTCGGCACCGCGGACGCTGCCGTCGCCGAGGTGGACCAGCGGCTGGTACTCGATGAAGAACTCGTTGCGGTCCAGCGCGGCGGGCAGTGCCGTGGTCAGGCCGTGGCGGGTGATCGCGCGGGCGTCCGCCTCCGGGTCGGCGAGTTCGGAGCGGTTGCCGCCCGCCGACTTGGCCCGGTACATCGTGATGTCGGCGCTGCGCAGCACCTCGGCGGGGGTGCGCTCGCCCGCCGGGCCCTCGACGATGCCGATGGAGCCGCGGACCATGAGGTCGCGGCCGTCGATGCTGATCGGGGTGACCAGGGCGTTCATGATGCGGTCGGCCAGGTCG
This sequence comes from Streptomyces sp. NPDC008092, assembly GCF_042957285.1. Taxonomy (NCBI): domain Bacteria; kingdom Bacillati; phylum Actinomycetota; class Actinomycetes; order Kitasatosporales; family Streptomycetaceae; genus Streptomyces; species Streptomyces sp. NPDC008092. The sequence continues at coordinate 493,475 of NZ_JBIBHY010000007.1, read as the reverse complement.
TCGACCTCGCGCTGGGTGGCCGGTCCGGTGGTCAGCGCCACGAACTCGTCGCCGCCGAGCCGGGCGACCATCTCGCCGGGCGCGGTCGCGCAGGACTGCAGCCGGTCGGCGACCTCCACGAGCAGCCGGTCGCCGGCCGAGTGGCCGAGGCTGTCGTTGACGGTCTTGAAGCCGTCCAGGTCGAGGTAACACAGCCCGAACCGCTGGCCCTCGCCGGCCGACAGGGCCTTCTCCAGGCGCTCGAAGAACAGCGTGCGGTTGGGCAGGCCGGTGAGCGCGTCGTGGGTGGCCTCGTAGCGCAGCCGGAGGTTGAGCAGGCGGCGCTCGGTGGTGTCCTCCATGAGGGCCAGCTGGTACTGCGGTTCGCCGTCCGCGTCCCGGAGCAGGGAGACGGTCAGGTTGGTCCACAGGACCGTGCCGTCGGAGCGGTTGAAGGCCTTCTCGACGTGGTAGTGCTCGCGTTCGCCGCGCACCAGCTCCTCGTAGAGCCGCCAGGTCTGCGGCGCGTCCTCGGGATGCGCCCACTCCAGGACGTTGCGGCTGCGCAGGGTCTGCTCGGAGCCGCCGAACATGCGCAGCAGCGCGCCGTTGACCTGGAGCACGTTGCCTTCGAGGTCCGCGATGCCGATTCCTATCGCCGCGCCCTCGAACACGGCCCGGAAGCGGGCCTCGCTGGCGTGCAGCGCCTGGGCGACCACGCCCTGGGCGCGCAACGCGGCCTGGGCGATGGCCTCCTGCTCGGCCAGCGTACGCTCGCGCAGCGCCTGGGCGAACCCGGCGGCCATCGCGTGCTGGATCCGCGAGGAACGCATCCGCAGCTCGTCCTGGGGGCCGTCCTCGCCGCAGTACAGGACCAGGTAGGCGTCGACGCAGTCGAGGGAGCGGGTCAGCGCCTCCGGGTCGGTGCAGTGCGCGTCGATCAGCGCGGCGCCCACCTGCCGGGCCTCGTCGGCGTCGAAGCCGTGCGCCAGCAGGATCTCGCTCAGCCGGCGGGCCAGCGGCAGCAACTGCTCCTCGAACTCGGGACGGGTCAGGGACGTCGACGTCACCGGGAACACCGCCCGGCTCCAGATCGTCGCGAACCTGCGCAGTCTGTCCTCCGGGCCGCCCGGCTCCGCGGTCACGCCGCGATCCCCACGCCGGCGAACCCGGCGAAGGCATACGGATCCTCGTCCTCCGGCGCCGACTCCGGCCGCCAGTGCGGCATCGGCACCAGTCCGGGTTCCACCATGTCGTACCCCTCGAAGAACCGCGCGACCTCGTCGCGCGAGCGCATGATCAGTGGGTTGCGAATGTCCTTGTATACGTCCACCGCCCCCTCGGCCCGCTCGGCCGGCAGCGGGATTCCCTCGTACGAGGCATGCGTGAGAACAAGCAGGCTGCCGGGCGCGAGTGCGTCGCGCAGCTGTGCCACTGCCCCGTACGGGTCGTCCGCGTCTTCCACGAAGTGCAGTATGGCAACGAGAAGCAGCGCCACTGGCCGATTCAGGTCGATCAGGCGCTCCACCTCGGGGCTGGAGAGGATCTCCTGGGGCTTGCGGAGGTCGGCGGCGACCACGCCGGCGTCCTCGTTGCCCGTCAGGACGGCGTTGCTGTGCGCCACGGCCACCGGGTCGTGGTCGACGTACACCACCCGCGCGCCGGGGTGCGCCGCCTGCGCGACCTCGTGGACGTTGCCGAAGGTGGGGATGCCGGAGCCGATGTCCAGGAACTGGTCGATGCCGGCGCCCACGGCGTGGCGGACGGCGCGGCGCATGAAGGCGCGGTTGGCCTGCATGATCTTCGGCAGTCCCGGCAGGTGGGTCATCGCCTTGCGGGCCGCTTCCCGGTCGACCTCGAAATTGTGCGAACCGCCCAGGTAGTAGTCGTAGATACGCGAAACGCTCGGCACCGAGATGTCGATGCTCCGTGGGGCCCAGGCGGGACGCTCCATGTATCTCTCCAAGGCTGAGGCGATCCGGTGTTCGAGCTGAGGCTACTGATCGCCTGCGAACAGGGCGAGCCGAAACGGAAATTGACCGTCCGTTCCTGGTCACTGCCTGGGAATTCAGTGTTCGGTTTGAGGGCGTTCGGGCATTGCGCCGGGTGCGGGTCGTTCGTGGTGGCCCGCACCCACGCGGCGGAGCCGCGCACGTACGCCAAAGAGCCCGCCCCCTCCGTGCGGTGTGGAGGGGGCGGGCGGTCGTGCGCCGTTGTGTCGTCTTCCTGGGACTCTCGCTGGCCGCTGCCCTCCCTTCCGCGATGCGCGAATGTGGACTCGGGCGGGGCGATCAACCCTGGGGAGGTGATCCCTGCTAGCTCGGCGCGCCGACCAGCTTTCCTTCCGGCGAGACGGCGTACCACGTGCCGCCGACGCCCTGGCCGTTGGTGTCACCGGCCTTCGCGTCCCCGGAGAAGGTGTAGATGGGCCAGCAGTTGACCGTCTGCTGCTTCGCGCCGTTGTCGGGGCGGGTGAAGCCCATCAGGCCCTTCTTCACGATGCCCTTGGTGTCGCTGGAGGCGACCTCGGCGACGGCCGGCCACTTCACCAGGCAGTCACCGGTGCAGTTCGAGACGACCTTGGGCCACGCCTTGTCCTTGATGAAGCGGTAGACCGTCATGCCGTTCTTGTCGACGATGATGTCGCCGAGCTTGGCGTCCTTGCGCACCGACAGACCGGGCAGCGAGGCCAGCGTGGCCTTCTTGCCGTCGGGGGCGGCGGCGAACCACTTGCCGCCCACGCCCTGGCCGTTGACGTCACCGGCGTTGACGTCCTTGGCGTAGCGGTAGACCGGCCAGCCGGCGACGGTCAGCTGCTTGGTGCCGTCGGAGCGGGTGACCTCGCCGAGCAGCGACTTGTCGATGCCCTCACCGGCCGTGGCGTCGTCGGCGGGCACCGGCGGCCAGGCGGTGGCGCAGTCGCCGTCGCAGTTCGACTTGGGGGGATTGGCGGTGTCCGCGTCGAAACGGTAGAGGGTGAGGCCGCTGCCGTCGGTCAGCACCTTGCCCAGGTCGGGGTTGCTGGCAACGGTCAGCTTGCCTGCGGGGGCGACCGCGGCCGGGGAGCTGGAGGCCTGGCTGCCGTCGGCGCCGTAGCCGTTGCCCGCGCCGGTGGAGGCGGAGGGGTTGGTGATGCTGCCGATGCCGGCCGGCGCCGTGGCGCCGACGTTCTGGGCCGCCGAGGACGGAGTGGTCGCGTTGTTCGAACCGCACGCCGTCGCGAACACCATCACCCCCGCGGCCGTGGCCACCAGCGAGGCGCTCCTCCACGAGGTCTTCATCGTCAACTCCCCATAATCGCCTGGTTATTGCAGCGCCTCTGCGCCGCCGCACGACACCAGGTACGGATGCCGGGGGCCGAAGTGTTCAACGGGCGCACAAATTTCTTTCGGCACACTGTGGCCGTGGACCGCGTCCCGCACGGGCGTACGCTTCGAGCCATTCGCGCAACGGTGTGATTCAAACCGGTTTACGCCACATGTCGCCCGTTCGGGCCAATCACCCGGTACTCCGGCGTGCGACGGCGCTCGACGCCCCATGATCTCCGTCGTGCATGCACCCGAAGCGACCAGACTCGCGCCCGTCCCAAGGGTATTGGCCCTGCTGACGCTGACGTGGGCCCTGGCGGGCTGCCCGGTCGGCACGGCGTCGGCCGACGCCTGCGCCTCCGCCTCGACGGGCCCCGACGGCATTCACGCGGTGGCCGTCGCCGGGGGCTCCTGGCCCACTCCCCCGCCGTGTCCGACACCCACCCCGCCGCCCTGCCCCACGCCGACCCCGACACCCACGCCCACTCCGACGCCCACCCCGACCCCGACCCCGAAGCCCACTCCGAAACCCAGCCCCACGCCGACGCCCAAGCCGCCGCGCACCACCCCGCCGGCGCCGCGTCCGGCGCCACCGCCACCACCCCGGCGCGCGCCGGCCCCGAAACCCACGCCCACCCCCACCCCACCACCGGCACCGCGCCCCAGGCCGAAGCCGACGCCGACGCCCACCCCGCCGCCGAAGCCCACCCCCCGGCCCTCACCGACCCCGGTGACCTATCCGCCGTACCACGTCCAGTCGACCGGTACGGCGGCCCCGAACCGCACCTCCCCGGTCACCTACGTCCTGCTCATCGCCGTACCCGCGATCATCGCCGTCGCCGCGTTCCGCGCGCGCTGACGGCCGGCCCACTGATTCCTGGAGGCTTCCGTTGCCGGATTGGCTTGTTCTCGTCCTCGCGATGCTCGCGGCCGTCGCCGTGGTCGTCATCATCACCCTCGTCCGGGACAAGAGGGCGGCGGAGGACGAGGATCCCTCCGAGACGCCGGACGTCATCGAGTACATGACCATGTGGATCGGCGTCATCTACGCCATCGTCCTCGGTCTGGCGGTGGCCGGGGTGTGGGAGGCCCGCAGCGCCGCCCAGGACCATGTGCAGGCGGAGGCGCAGGCGCTGCACGAGATCTACGAACGGGTGCGGGTGTATCCGCCCGACACGCGTGACCGGATCCGGGCGGACGTCGACGCCTACGTGGCCCAGGTCGTCGACAAGGAGTGGAAGGAGATGGCCGACCACGGCCGGCTCTCCCAGCACGGTGCCGAACTGCTCGCGCAGATCCGTCAGGACGTCACCGACTACGAGCCGAAGACCGACTTCCAGGCGCAGGCCTACCAGCCGCTGGTGGACCAGGTGGCCGCGCTCGACCAGGCGCGCAGCGCCCGGTCCGACTCGACCGGGGCGACCATGCCGAACGTGGTGTGGATCGGGCTGCTGGCCGGGGCGGCGATCACCATCGGCATGGTCTTCGCGCTGCAGATCAGGCGCACCCGGCGCGAGCTGGTCCTCGCCGGTCTGTTCTCCGCGACCATCACCTTCATGCTGTTCCTGATCTGGGACTTCGACGAACCGTACAGCCGGGGCATCACGGCGACGGCGCAGCCGTTCCTGAACCTCTTCCCGCACATCAAGGGGTAGTCGAGGGGCAGGGGTCGTCCCGGGGACACCGCACCGCACCACGCCACGCCGCCGATGTCCCCCGGACGGCCCACTCTTCTCCCCCGTTCGCTCTACAGCGTTCGCGCGCATGTGCGGAGGTTTCTAGCGTTCCGATCATCGAGGTGCATTCCCGGCACTGGCGGAACAGGTCCGCAAGCCGCTCCTCGGGGACCGGAGGAACCACCATGCGCGGGATACGCGTTGCTTCGGCCGCACTGCTGGGCCTCGGCGGCCTCGCCCTCTCCGCTCCGGTCATCCTCGCGAGCGACACCAGCGACGCGGGCCGGGACGAGGGCACCCACTTCGGCTTCCGGGTCACGCCCACCACCGTCGCGGCGGGCGGGCGGGTGAGTCTGCACCTGGACCGCGGCAGCGGCTGCCGGGGCGCCGCGACGGTCACCTCGGGTGTGTTCGACACGGTCCGCATCCCGTCGGAGCGGGACTCGGTGACGGCCACGGTCGACCGGACGGCGAAGTCGCAGGCTTCGTACCGGGTGACGTTCAGCTGCGACGGGTCCAGCGTGTCGACCCAGCTGGCCATCGCGAGCAGCACGGCGGCCGGACACGGTGACGGGCAGACGGACGAGCACAGTGCGGCGAGCGGCCGCACCGATGGCGGTACGGACGGTGGTACGGCCGGACACGCGGACGGGGTCTCCGACAGCGGTACGGGCGCGCACAGCAGCGGTCGCACGGACGAGAGCACCGACGCGCCCGGCGACGGCGCGGGCGACGGCAGTGCCGACGCCGGCACCGACGGCCGCACGGACAGCGGTGGTTCCGGAAGCCGCGAGGAGCTCAACCCGCAGCCCCTGCCGCCCGGGCGGGGTGTGCAGGCCGGTGAGGGCGGCAGCGTCGACGGGTTCGACCTCAAGGAGATCGGTCTCGGCGCGGCACTCGTCGCGGGGTCGGTCGGTACGGCGTACCGGCGCTCGCGCAGACACGCCGGCGAGGACGGCGCCTGATCGCGGTGCGGCCGGCCCGGCCTGTGTCCCGGTCCGCCGCGGGACCGGGGCACAGGCACGCTCGGTCAGAACCGCTTCTCGCTCCGGCGGCGCAGCCAGAACCCGCAGCCGGCCAGCACGGACGCGCCCACCAGGCCGCCGCCGATCGCCATGTCGGCCTGCGTGGCCCCGCTGGAGATGCTGCCTCCGAGCCCGGCCTTCACCCCGCCGAGCTGGCGGTCGTCGTCGTCCCACCCGTCGGACTCGGAGCCGCTTTGCCCGTCGCCGAGCACGGTGAAGGCGTTCTGCCGGGTCAGGAACCGGTCGTCGCAGCTGACGGTGAGGTCGTACGGACCGGATCGGGCGTTCTGGCGGATGCGGGCGACACCGCGCGCCATGTCCCCGCCGAACGGGGTCAGAGGCGCCGTCCCGAAGGCGCCGGACCGCATGTCGCCGCGGCGGCAGCCGTTGACGGTAACGGTCAGCTGATCGCCTCTCCGGACCGAGCGGGGCTGGACGACGATGTTGCGCACACCGTCGCCCCGGCCGTCGCCCCGGCCGCCGAACCCTTCGTCGAAGCCTTCACCGCCCCGCCCGCCGTAACCTCCGTTGAAGCGCCCGTCGCCGCCGAACCCGCCCACCCCGTATCCGGGAACCACGACGCCGGGGATCGCGACCCCGGGAGCCACTCCGACACCTGCGACGCCGCCGATACCGCCGACACCGCCGACCCCGCCGACAGCGCCGACGCCGCCGACCCCGGTCCCGGGGGCGACGCCCGTCCCGCCGACGACCGGGGCCTGGGTGTTGGGCGGGCCGCCGGGGTTGCCCAGGCCGTCGGCGACGGCCACGGGGGCGGCGGCACCGAGAACGGCGACCACGGTGCACGCGGCCGCCAGCGCACGTGAGTTTCGCATCTCTTCCTCCGCGGAAGGCACCCCGGGAACGGTCCCCGGTGGATCGGCGAGAAAGCACCTCCCGAATAGACCCTCAGATGCCCAGAACACGCCCGCATTTCGAGAATGGTCCGTCCTGGTGAGGGGACACGCCGCGCGAAAAGCGCACAATCGGATATTGCTGCAGGTCACGGACTGTCAGAAAAATCCTGAGAACGGCAACTCGGATGGCGCACCGGAATACCTGCGGGCCACCCGTTCGCCCGTCGCCCCGTCGCCGCACCCGCGCGGGGGACTTAGCTTTTTCCCATGCGCGATACGGACCCGAAGGCGGCCGCGTCGAGAGGGGATGGCGAATGTCTGCGTCTGAACTTTCCGAGCTGGCCGAGGAGGAGGAGCGGCGGAGGAAGCGTGCCCCCTGGGGCGTGATAGCGCTCGTTCTGCTGACCGGTCTGGCACTCATTCGGAACGGTTCGGGAGAGTTCGACGTCGGTCCGCCGCAGCCGGCCTCGGCCGCCGCCCCGGACAGCCGTACCACGATTCCGGGCACCTTCGCCACGGCGCCCGCCGCGCTGCCGTTCGCCACGGCGGACCGGATCAGGATCCCGGCGATCCGGGTCGACGCGCCGGTGATGCCGGTGGGTCTGGACACGGACGGCTGGATCGCGGCGCCGCCGCCGGACGACCCGAACCTGGCCGGATGGTTCACCGGGGGCGTCTCGCCCGGGGAAAAGGGCACGGCCGTCGTCGTGGGCCATGTCGACAACACGAAGGGCCCGGCGGTTTTCTACGGGCTCGGTTCCCTGAAGAAGGGGAACCGCATCGAGGTCGACCGCCAGGACGGCCGGACGGCCGTGTTCGAGATCTACGGAATCGAGGTCTTCGCGAAGGCCGGCTTCCCGGGCGACCGGGTCTACGGTTCCAAGGGCGCACCGGAGTTGCGTGTCATCACCTGCGGCGGCGGCTTCTCGAAGCAGAACGGCTACGACGGGAACGTCGTGGTCTTCGCCCGCCTGGTCGAGGCCCGCTGAGGCCACCACCGGGCGGGCGCGGGGTCGTTCACGTGCGGCGGCGGGGCACGGTCAGGTGGTAGCCGTTGTCCAGGAGGTAGGGCAGGTACTCGCGCAGGGCCTGGACGCTCTGCGAGCGGTCGCCCCCGGCGTCGTGGGAAAGGACGACGACGCCGGGGGCGGCGCCGTTCTCGATCGTGTCGACGATGGTGCGGGTGCCGGGTTCGGTCCAGTCGGTGCTGTCGACGGTCCAGGCCATCGGCTCCATGCCCATTTCCGCGCCGAGTTGGAAGGCCGCGCGGTTCCAGGCGCCGTAGGGGGCGCGGAACCACTGCGGGCGTTCGCCGTAGGTGTCCTCGATGGCGTCGCTGGTGCTCGTCATCTCGTCGCGGATCTCACGGCGGTTCAGGGTGGTCAGCAGGGGATGCGTCCAGGTGTGGTTGCCCACCACGTGGCCCGCCTCGGCCATCCGCGCGACCAGTTCCCGGTTCACGACGATGCACTCGCCGCACAGGAAGAACATCGCCCGCACGTCGTACTTGGCGAGGGTGTCCAGGATGTGCGGGGTGTAGTTCGGGTTGGGACCGTCGTCGAAGGTGAGCATCATGCGTCTGCCGCTGCGGGAGATCTCCGTGATGGGTTCCTTGCGGACCTTGAGCCTGCGCGGGGCGGTGCGCGGCGGGCCGTACCCGGTGAGCGGCTGGAGCCGGAAGGCGGAGGACTTGAGCGCCGGGCGGGCCTGCGGTCCCGCGGCCGGGGCGGCCCCGCCGGCCGCCTCCTCGGCGCTGCTCGCCAGCACGATGCCCGCGGTACCCGCGGCTCCCAGCGCGGCACCGCCGGCGAGCAGCAGCCGGCGGCGGGTGAACAACTGATCCTTCTGCATGACTCATCAGTCGCCCGGCAGGACTCCCGCGCAGCACATCAACACCGGTGCGGCGGTGGGAAAACACCCGCACGGACCAGCAACAAAAGGTTTCGGTAAGAAAAGACCAAAAAATCCTCAGCGGCGGCGGACCAGCGGGAAGGGGAGGGTCTCGCGGATGGTCAGACCGGTGAGGAACATGACCATCCGGTCGACGCCGATGCCGAGTCCGCCGGTGGGCGGCAGCGCGTATTCGAGGGCGTCCAGGAAGTCCTCGTCGAGTTCCATCGCCTCGGGGTCGCCGCCGGCCGCGAGCAGCGACTGGGCGGTGAGCCGGCGGCGCTGTTCGAGGGGGTCGGTCAGTTCGGAGTAGGCGGTGCCCAGTTCGGTGCCGAACGCGACCAGGTCCCAGCGCTCGGCGAGCCGGGGGTCGCCGCGGTGCTGCCGGGTGAGCGGGGAGACCTCGGTCGGGAAGTCCTTGTAGAAGGTGGGCGGCCCGGTCCGCTCCTCCACCAGGCGTTCGTACATTTCCAGGATCACGTCGCCGGGCCCGTCGTCGGCGGTGTACGGCACCCCGACGCGGTCGCAGTGCCGGTGCAGCCGCAGCAGCTCGGTGCCGGGGCCGACCTCCTCCCCCAGCACCTCGGAGATCGCCCCGTACACGGTCCTGACCGGCCAGGCGCCCGAGATGTCGTACTCCTGTCCGTCCCTGCGGACCACCGGCGCGCCCGAGGCGGCGGTCGCGGCGCCCTGGATCAGCTCGCGGGCGAGGTCGAGCATCACGTCGTAGTCGGCGTACGCCTGGTAGGCCTCCAGCATCGTGAACTCGGGGTTGTGCTTGTGCGAGACGCCCTCGTTGCGGAAGGTCCGGCCGAGTTCGAAGACTTTCTCCAGACCGCCGACGCAGAGCCGTTTGAGGTAGAGCTCGGGGGCGATGCGCAGGTGCAGGTCGAGGTCGTAGGCGTTGCTGTGGGTGGTGAAGGGGCGGGCGTTGGCGCCGCCGTGGATCTGCTGCAGGACCGGGGTCTCGACCTCCAGGTAGCCGCGGTCCAGGAGGCCCTGGCGCAGCGCCTGTACGGCGGCGGAGCGGGTGCGGACCACGGCGCGGGCGGCGGGGCTGGTGGCGAGGTCGAGGTAGCGCCGGCGGACCCTGGCCTCGGGGTCGGCGAGGCCGCGGCGCTTGTCGGGCAGTGGGCGCAGGCACTTGGCGGTGAGCTGCCAGTCGGTGACGAAGAGGGTCGGTTCGCCCGTGTCGCTGACGCCCATGCGGCCGGTGGCGGTGATCTGGTCGCCGATGTCGGTGTCGGCGGTGAACCGGTCGAGGGCGGGTCCCGACCCGGTGCGGGTGAGGGCGAGCTGGCGGTCGCCGGACCAGTCGCGCAGTGTCACGAAGACGATGCCGCCGAAGTCGCGGACCAGCATGATCCGCCCGGCGACGGTGGCCGTCTCGCCGTCGCGGACGCCGGCGAGGGCGCGCGGCGGTGGGCCGGTGGCCACCGGGTAGGGGTCGACGCCCGCCGCCCGCAGCCGGTCCAGCTTGCGGCGCCGGACCCGGAACTGGTCCGGCAGGCCGGCGCCGGGTGCGCCGGTCCCGGCCTCGTCCGCTCCGACGGCACCGGGCACCGGCGCGGACGGCGGCGTCGCCTCGACGAGCGGCGGTCCGGTCTGCGGGTGCCCCTTTCCCCAGAGTTTGCGCAGGGACGGTACGGAGACGAAGCCCTCGGCGATCCCGGAGGCGAGGCCGATCCGGGCGAGGGAGCCGGCGTCGCCGTAGCAGAGGAAGCGCGGGTACCACTCGGGGCGGTACTTGGCGTTGGAGCGGTACAGGGCCTCCAGCTGCCACCAGCGGGAGAAGAACAGCAGCAGCCGGCGCCACAGCCGCAGCACCGGTCCGGCGCCGATGCGGGCGCCCTCCTCGAAGACCGAGCGGAAGACCGCGAAGTTCAGCGAGATGCGGCGCACGCCCAGTTTGGGGGCGGCCGCGCACAGGTCGGCGACCATGAACTCCATGACGCCGTTGGGGGCGGTGCGGTCACGGCGCATCAGGTCGAGGGAGATGCCGTCGGCGCCCCAGGGCACGAAGGAGAGCAGGGCGAGCAGCCGGCCGTCCTCCGCCATCGCCTCGACGAGCAGGCAGTCGCCGTCGGCGGGGTCGCCGAGCCGGTCCAGGGCCATGGAGAAGCCGCGCTCGGTCTCGGTGTCGCGCCAGGCGTCGGCCCGGTCGACGGCCTCCTCCATCTCCGTCTCGGTGAGGTCGGCGTGGCGGTGGATGCGGCAGCCGGCGCCGGTGCGCCGGACCCGGTTGACGGCCTGCCGGGTGACCCGCATCTCGCGGCCCCCGAGGTCGAAGTCGGCGACGTGCAGGATCGCCTCGTCGCCGAGCTGGAGGGCGCCGAGGCCGGCGCGGACGTAGGCCTTGGCGCCGTCCTCGGAGGCGCCCATCACCGCGGGCACCCAGGCGTGCCGGCGGGCCACGTCCAGCCAGGCGGCGATGGCGTGCGGCCAGGCCTCGGGGTCGCCGACGGGGTCGCCGCTGGCCAGGCAGACGCCGGCCTCGACCCGGTAGGTGACGGCGGCCTTGCCGCTGGGCGAGAAGACCACGGCCTTGTCGCGGCGGGTGGCGAAGTAGCCGAGGGAGTCCCGGTCGCCGTAGGCCTTGAGGAGGGCGCGGATGCGGGCCTCCTCGTCGCCGTGCAGGGCGGCTTCCAGGCGCTGCGAACGGAACAGGGTGGCGGCGGCGTTGAGCAGGGCGAGGGCGCCGAAGAGGCCGAGCAGGAAGGCGACGAAGCGGGGCGGGCGGCCGCCGTAGCTGCCGCCGGAGACCAGGCCGCCGCAGACCCGGTCGGCGGCCCAGGCCAGGTGCTGGCCGTGCGGGAGCGAGCCGGGGAAGAGCGAGACCAGGCCCCAGCCGGCCAGGATCGCCACCAGCAGGCCGATCAGCAGGACGCCGAGGGCCCGGCGTACGGCGGCTCGGCGGGAGGCGGCGTAGAACTCCCGGCGGGCCACGATCAGGAGGGCCAGGGCGAGTCCGCAGACCACCAGTGAGCTGAACGGGTACCAGCCGAAGCCGAAGGCGACGGTCAGGACGTCGGCCAGCACCAGCAGGCCGAGGTAGATCACCACCAGCCACCAGGCGACCTTCTTGCGGGCGGCGGTGGCGCCGCCGAGCAGGAACAGGAAGACCGCGTAGGCCAGGTTGGGGCTGACGGGCACCAGGACGGCGTTGAGGAAGTGCACGACCGGGCGGAGCAGTACGCGCAGCGGGGCGATGACGGAGAGCAGGGCGCACAGCAGGGCGAGGGTGCCGAAGAAGGTCCCGAAGGCCTCCGGCACCCAGGTCAGCCGCCCGCCGCGGGGCGGGCGTATCGGGCCCGCCGGCTCCTTGCCCGTGGCGGGCTCCACGGCGGCGCTCATGCTCCGACTGTAGAAAGCCCTGGCTCGGCCCGCCCGTCGAGCTGCGGGCCGGTGGGGGCTGGTCGTGCAGTTCCCCGCGCCCCTTACGGGGCGCCGTGCAGCCCCCTGCTTTTAGGGGCGCGGGGAACTGCGCGAGCAACCACCCACGGCCCGCGGCCGAACGTCGGCGCGTCCCGGACCCTCACCGGACCTGCGAATTCCGATAGCCTCGGATCGTGGCGGAACAACACCAGTTCGAGCGGGGCACGGACGGCCCCAAGGTCATCGTGGTCGGCATGGACGGCTCGGACTCCTCGTGGCGCGCGACCTCCTACGCCGCCGGTCTGGCCCGGCGGCAGCACGCGCTGCTGGCCGTCGTGTACGTCCAGCCGGTGCTGGCGGCCGGCGCGGTGCTCGGGGCGCCGGTGGCGGAGACCACCGACGAGATCGCCGAGGAGCTGGTCGCGCAGATCCGGGAGGCGGCCGAGCGGCTCAAGGGGATATTCGAGGTGCGCTGGGAGTTCCACACCTTCCGCGGCGACGCCTACAGCGGCATGGTGAAGGCGGCCGACGAGCTGAAGGCCGACGCGGTCGTGGTGGGCGCCTCCGAGCAGGCCGGCCACCGGTTCATCGGCTCGGTCGCGATCCGTCTGGTGAAGGCGGGACGGTGGCCGGTGACGGTCGTGCCGTAGCGGTCTCCCGGCGGAGCAGCAGCGGGGTCGCGAGGAGCAGGATCCCGGCGGCGGCGATCGCGGTGCGCGGGCCGGTGAGGCTCGCCAGCAGGCCCCACAGGGCGGTCATGGCGGCCGTGGTGGCCTTGCCGGTGACCGACCAGGCGGACAGGGTGCGGGCGACCCGGTCGTCGGGGGTGTGCTCCAGGCGGCGGGTGGCGTACACGGGGCTGTAGACGGCCGAGCAGGTGATCACCCCGAACTCCAGGACCATCACCAGCAGCAGTCCGGGCAGCCCGGGCCCGACGAACGCCAGCCCGAGGGGCCAGACGGCGCGCAGGGCGCTCGCGGTGCGCAGTACCCGCCACTGCCCGTACCGGGCGACCAGCGGCCGGGCCAGCCGGGCGCCGAGGAGGCCGCCCAGGCACGGCACCGCGAAGGCGAGGCCGTACTGCCAGGGGGCGAAGCCGAGCCGGCCGAGCATGAGGACGGCCAGCGGTGGCGCGGCGACCATGATCAGGGCGTTGCCCGCGAGGCTGTTGAAGAAGAGGGGCCGCAGGGCCGGGCTGGTGAGGATGTACCGCCAGCCGTCGAGCAGGTCGGCGGCGCGCAGGCGCTGTGTGTCCCTGGGGGCGGGGCGGGGCTCGCCGCCGCCGACGGCCCGGATGCCGAGCGCCGACAGCAGGAAGCTGACCGCGTTCGCCGCGACGGTCGTCACGGGGCCGAACAGGCCGATCGCGGCGCCGCCGAGGGGCGGGCCGAGGACCAGCGCGGTCCAGTTGGTGGACTCGAACCGGGCGTTCGCGGTGAGCAGCCGGTCGGCCGGGACGAGGGACTTCAGGAAGGCGCCGGAGGCCGCGCCGAAGGTGATGTCGGCGGCCGCGACGACCACCGAGACCAGCAGCAGCTGGCCCAGGCCCAGGGCGCCGAGGGCGTACGCGGCCGGGACGGTGAGCAGCGCGGCGAACCTGACCAGGTCCATCGCCACCATCACCGGCCGTTTGCGCCGGAACTCCACCCACGGACCGAGCGGCACCGCCGCCACCGCGCCCACGGCGGGCCCGATCGCCGCGATCAGCGCCACCTCGGCGGACCCCGCGTGCAGCGCGATGACCGCGATCACCGAGAACGCGTCGAAGGCGAGATAGGTGCCGAGCGCACTCACCGAGTACGCGGCCCACAGCCACCCGAACCGCCGCCCCATGCACAACCTCCCGTTGACCCGGGACATGAGAACCCGCAGGTGGCCGCCGAATCAAACAACCCCCGGGCCCGCTGCCACAACCAGCGGTTGTACGGTGTGGACGTGGACCTCACCGCCGTGCGCACCTTCGTCGCCGTGGCCGACTGCGGGCAGTTCCAGGAGGCCGCGGCCGTCCTCGCGGTCACCCAGCAGGCGGTGTCCAAGCGGATCGCGGCGCTGGAGAAGGAGCTGGGGGTGCGGCTGTTCACCCGGACCGCCCGGGGCGCCGAGCCGACCGTCGACGGCCGCACCTTCCTGCCGTACGCCCGGGAGCTGCTGCTGGCCGAGGAGCGGGCGGCCGCCTCCGTACGGCGGGGCCGGCGCCCCCTGCGGGTCGACGTGGTCGGCGCCCGGCTCGCCCCGGCGGCGCTGCTGCGCGGCTTCCACGAGGCGCACCCGGACCTCCCCCTGGACGTCGTCACCCTCTTCGACGTGGACTCGGCACTCACCGCCCTGCGCTCCGGTGCGATCGACGCGTCCTTCCGGGCCGTCGCCATGCCCGGCCGGCCGCTGCCCAGGGGCGTGGAGGCCGCCCGGGTGTACGACGAGCCGGTCGAGCTGCTCACCGGCCCGGGGCACGCCCTGGCCGACCGGGCCTCGGTGACACCCGGGGAGCTGGCCGGGCACCGGATCTGGATCCCGGGGATCGTGGACGGCACCGAGTGGGCCGCGTACTACGCCTCCCTCGCGGCCGGGTTCGGGCTCGCCATCGACTCCTCGGGCCCCAACTTCAGCGGGGCGTTGCAGGACACGCTCGCGGGCTCCGACACCCTGGCGACCCTCGTCAGCGAGCGGACGGGGCTGACCTGGCCCGACGGCCACGACCTGCGCCGGATCCCGCTGGTGGACCCGACCCCCCTCTACCCGCACTCGCTGCTGTGGGCCGCCGCCAACCCGCACCCGGCGCTGACCGCGCTGCGCACCCACCTCGCTGACACCCGCCCGCCGCGCACCGCCGCCCGCACCTGGACGCCGGGCTGGGCCGAGACCGTGCGTGGCGTCTTCCGTCCCTGACGCCCCTGGGCCATCATGATCGGCCGTCAGCCGTTCGCGATCAGCGAAGAGGTGAGGCACATGGCCAAGCTCCGCATGGGTGAAGGAATTCTCCGTCGCAAACCCATCGAACACTTCGAGGAGACCGAGGTCACCGAGGGACCCCGGCTGGACCGGTCGCTGGGGCTGTGGCAACTGACCGCGATCGGCGTGGGCGGCATCATCGGCGCGGGCATCTTCACCCTCGCCGGCACGGTCGCCAACGAGACGGCCGGACCCGCCGTGCTGGTCTCGTTCCTCATCGCCGGTCTGGCGAGCGCCTGCGCCGCGCTGTCGTACGCCGAGTTCGCCGGGCTGATCCCGAAGGCGGGGTCGGCGTACACGTACGGCTACGCGGTGCTCGGCGAGTTCGCGGGCTGGTTCATCGGCTGGGACCTGCTCCTGGAGTACACGGCGATCGTGGCGGTGGTCGCGATCGGCATCTCCGGGTACTTCGGCTTCCTGGTCGAGGAGATGGGCGCGAACCTGCCGCACTGGATGCTCGGCGCGCCCGGCACCGGGTCCGGCCACCGGGTCGACCTGTTCGCCGCCGTGCTCTGCCTCCTCATCGCCTGTCTGCTCAACCGGGGCATCCGCAGCGCCGCCCGCTTCGAGACCTTCGTGGTGGCGCTGAAGGTGCTGGTGGTGCTGCTGGTGATCGGCGTCGGCGTCTTCCACATCAGCTCGGCGAACTACCACCCCTTCTTCCCGTTCGGCGTCAGCGGCGCGTTCACCGGAGCGGCGACCGTGTTCTTCGCGGTCTTCGGGTACGACGCGATGTCGACGGCGGCCGAGGAGTCGAAGGACGCCCAGCGGCACATGCCGAAGGCGATCATCTACTCGCTGGCGATCTCGATGGTGCTGTACGTGGCGGCCTGTCTGGTCCTGACGGGCATGCAGAACTACCAGGACATCGACCCGGAGAGCGGCTTCTCGACGGCGTTCAAGTCGGTGGGGCTGAGCGGTCTCGCGGACGTGATCGCGGTGGGCGCGATCATCGGCATCCTGACCGTCATGTTCACGTTCATGCTGGGTGTGACCCGCGTCTGGTTCAGCATGTCGCGGGACGGGCTGCTGCCCGCATGGTTCGCGAAGACGCACCCGACGCGGCACGTGCCGACCCGGGTGACCTGGATCGTCGGGGCGGCCTCGGCCCTGCTCGCCGGGTTCGTGCCGATCGGCGAGGCCGCCGAACTCACCAACATCGGCATCCTGCTGGCGTTCGTGGTGGTGTGCGCCGCGGTGATCGTGCTGCGCTACCGGCAGCCGGAGCTGCCGCGCACCTTCCGTACGCCGTGGATGCCGTTCGTGCCCGCGCTGGGTGTCGTCTTCTCGGTCTGGCTGATCACGTTCCTGAAGTGGGAGACCTGGGTGCGGTTCGCGGTCTGGTTCGTGATCGGGTGCGTGATCTACTTCGGCTACTCGTACAAGAGGTCGCGGCTGGCCGGACGCTGAGCGCTTCGCTGGGAGCGCCGCGAAATGCCGTCACCCGACTGCGGCACCGTCGTGGCTGGTCGCGCAGTTCCCCGCGCCCCCTACGGGGCGCTCCCGAAGCCCGGCGGACTTCGACGAGCCCGTTTGGAGGCCGCGGAGGAAGGCGAGCAGGAGGGCGTTGAACTCCTCGGGCTTCTCCAGGTTCGGGTAGTGGCCGACCCCTTCGACGACCTCCGCGCGGCCGTTCCGGACCTCGTGGGCGAGGCGTTGGGCGGCGGTGAGCAGGTCGGCGGGTTCGAGGCTGCCGTTGATCGTGAGCACCGGCACGTCGATCCTGGCCACCCGGGGCCAGGAGTCGGTCACCGGGACATGCCGGTCCGGCTCGCCGGGGGTGTGCTTGGAGATCGTACGCAGGGCCATCTCCCGCAGTCGGCGCGGGATGTCCGGGTCCAGGTCGGCGACCGCCCGGCGCTCGCCCGCCACGCCCCGCAGGAAGGCGTCGAGCCAGCCCTCGATGTCGCCGGCGCCCAGGGTGCGGGCGTAGTCGGACTGGAGTCCCTTGTGCCAGCAGTCGGTGTACCGGAAGTCGCCGGTCGCCGCACCGCAGGTGACCACCGCGCGGACCAGCTCGGGGTGTTCCAGCACCGTGTCGGTGGCGATCACCCCGCCCATGGACAGGCCGACGAGGACGGCGGGCCCCGCGTCCAGGTGGCGCAGCAGCTCCGCCAGATCGTCGGCCCAGCGGAAGTGCCTGCTCGCGTTGGCGGAGGAGCCGTGGCCGCGCACGTCCGGGGCGATCACCCGGTACCCGGCGGCCAGCGCCGGGATCTGCCGGTGCCAGAAGCGGTGGTCGACGTACCCGGAGTGGAGCAGGACCACCGGGTCGCCGGAGCCGGTGTCGAGGTAGGCGAGGTCGCCGTCGGAGGACGGGAAGAAGCGGACGTCCGCAGCAGCATTCATGACAACCAAGGTGTCATCTTCGGGAGACTTTGACAACCTGGTTGTCATGATGCCTTTGACACCTCGGTTGCCGTCACGGCGCGGTGCATGATGGCCGGGTGAACGACATGGACAAGCCCCTCGCCCCCGACGAGCTGGGCGAGCGCATCACCGAGGTGTTCGATCTGATCGGCCCGCTCTACCGGCGCGCCTTCCGCAAGATCGAGCAGGGCGAGCAGATCGAGGGGGCCTCGGTCGGCGTGCGCTCGGTGCTCGACCTGCTGCGCCGGTACGAGCCCATGACGGTCCCCCAGATGGGCCGGATCATGGCGCTGAGCAGGCAGTTCGTGCAGCGCATGGTGAACGACGCGGTGGCCCGCGGCTGGGCCGAGGTGACCCCCAACCCGGCGCACCAGCGTTCCTCCCTGATCCGGCTCACGGCCGAGGGCCGGGCGACCGTCACGGCGGTCCTCGCCCGCGAGCACGCCCTGAACCGGCAGGTCGGCGGCGACCTGACCGGCGCCGAGATCACGGCGTGCGTGCGGGTGCTGAAGCAGCTGCTGGTGACGTTCGACCACGTCGACGTGGAGTGAACGCCGGGTGGAGTGGTGGGACCTCCGCTACTCCCCCATGACCAGCCCGTCCTTGGCGGCGCCGCGGCTGAGCACGACGTCGCGGATGGCGTCCCGGGCGGCGGTGAAGTCGGCGCCCTGGCCGATGGCCGCGTTGAGGTCGACGACCCGGCCGGCGTCGACGTCGTAGAGCTGGGGGATGAACTCGGCCCTGGCGACCTCCCAGCGGCCGCCGGGACCGGCGGGCGGGGTGAAGGTGAAGCGGGCCAGGGTGGACCGGTTGCCGCGCGGGTCCGGCCGGCCCTGACTGTTGTTCATGTCGCCGGCCAGCTGGTCGCCGAGCCCGTAGACCACCCAGGTGCCGTTGACCTTCTCGTACGCCTGGGGGATGTGCGCGTGGGTGCCGAGGATCAGGTCGATGTCGGGGCGGCCGCCGGTGCGTGCGGCGGTGAGCCGTTGGGCGAGGGTGAGCTGCTGCTGGTCGGGGGCGTCCTTGCCCTCGGTGCCCCAGTGCAGGGAGACGACGACCACGTCGGCGCCGGCCTGCCGGGCGGCGCGGGCGTCGGCGAGGATGCGGTTCTCGTCGAGGAGGCCGACCGCCCAGGGCTGGCCGGGCGGCAGGGAGTTGCCGTTGACGTCGTAGGTGTAGGAGAGCTGGGCCACCCGGGCCCGGCCCGCGTTCATCAGGGTGAGGGTGCCGGCCTCGGCCTGGGTGCGGGCGGTGCCGGAGTGGTGCAGGCCCACCCGGTCCAGGGCGTCGAGGGTGCGCTGGATACCGGCGGCGCCGTCGTCGAGGGCCCGGTCGGAGGCGGTGGAGCAGCCGTCGTAGCCGGTGGCGGCGAGGGCGTCGGCGAGCTGCGGCGGTGAGGTGAGGCCGGCGTGGCCGCCGTCCGCGGCGGTGACGGTCGCCAGGTGACAGAGCGCCAGGTCGGCGCGGGAGACGACGGGTCCGACGCCGGCCAGCATCGGCCGGAAGTCGTAGCCGTTGCCGCCCGCGTCGAAGTTCGCGTGGTCGCTCGCCGAGTTCAGGGGCATGACGTCACCGGAGGCGACGAGGGTGAAGCCGGTGGCGGGCACGGCCGGTGCCGGGTGCGGGGGCGGGGCGGCGTTCTCCTCCCGCACGTGGTTCTGACAGGCGGCAGCGGCGGCGAGCAGGGCGGTCAGGGCCAGGGCCGCCTGGCGTCTGCGATTGATCATCAGGAGCACCCCAGAGTCGCAAGCCTTGTCCGATTTACAGATCAATGGGTACGAAGGTGAGGGCGACCGCAAACAACTCAGGCGCCCCGATTGACCCATCCGGGTCGGGTAAGGGGTGTGACGGACCGTTCGTCGCACCGTTCGCCGACGCGATCGACCGTCCGCCGCACATGCCTGTGCACCCCCTGTCCCCCGGCCGGGCCCTGCGATGCCATACGGCCATGACGGCCGGAACCACCCTTCCCCACGGGACGACGACCGCCGAGCACGAGCTCGTCGCACTCCAGCGCGACCACGGCCGGCCGCTCTTCGCGCTGCTGCTCCGGCTCAGCGACGGAGACCGGCAGCGGGCCGAGGACCTCGTCCAGGAGACCCTGGTACGCGCCTGGCAGCATCCCGAGGCGCTGCGCGCCGACGCCTTCGACTCCGTGCTGCCGTGGCTGCTGACGGTCGGCCGGCGGCTCGCCATCGACGCACGCCGGGCCCGGCAGGCACGGCCCGCCGAGGTGCACGACGCCGTCCTGGAGAACACCCGGGCCGCCGGCGACCACGCCGAACGCGCCGCCGCGGCGCTCGACGTCCGGGAGGCTGTGAAGACTCTCACTCCGGAACACCGTGAAGTCCTGGTGCTGGTGTATTTCCAGGGGGCGAGTGTTGCGGAAGCCGCCGAGACCCTGGGGATTCCACCCGGTACCGTGAAATCACGGGCGTACTACGCGCTGCGCGCCCTGCGCCGGGTTCTGCCCGGTTATGCACCCGACCTGCGATGAAACCGTAAGCCAGGTCAAACCTCGGTAAAGCGCCTTGCTGAGGACCATGTTTGAGCAATCAGCTGTCTTCATCCGTGTTCCGCACCGGGAGAGGGACGGACCCGGGGTCGGGGCCACGCGCGCACCGGAGGAAGGCAGGACGGGATGCTGCACAGAGGTCAAGAGAGCACGGGCGGGGCCGGGAGCGGGGAACTGGCGGTCCCGATGGCCTGGTTGTACGCCGAGTACATCGCCGACGAGCTGCTGCGCACCGGCGATCTCATGCCACCGACGTCCTTCGAGTTCCGGGCCGGCCGTGACGCGCTGGCGCTGACCATCTTCCTCTCCGACACGGACGGCGAACTGTCGGGCATCCGGGTCGTGTCCCAGTTGGAGAACTGGCTTTCGCTCACGGCGTACGACCAGCCGTGGCAGGACTGGGTCGGCGAACGTATGGCTGTGGTGACGGCCGAGACCGCCGAGTCGGGCGGGCCGTCACCGGACCTGGATCTGGCCGCGGCCGCCTGGCGCTGGCTGGAGGAGACCGAACTGCTCGCGCCCGATCTGGACGCGGTGCCGGGCGGCGCCTCGGTCTTCGGCGAGGACGACGGACCGAAGGTGTGGACCCCCGCCTGGCGGCTCGGTCTGCCCCTCGGACACCTCGCGATCCATCTTTTTTGATTCAGGACCAATCCGCGGGCCCGGCCGCTCCGAATCCGTTGATTACGATTCTGTACGTGGCTTGAGTGAAACGGCTGCCGACTGCGTACGGGTGGGAGCAAGGAACAACGAGTAACCCCCACCCGCACCCATCGGCACGAGGATTCGGCATGAGGTCCCTGGAAAGGCATCGCGACGTCGGCGCGTACGCGCTCGGCGTGCTGGACGAGGCGGAGGCCTTCCGCTTCGAGGACCATCTCATGGAGTGCCCGAGCTGTACGGCACACGTGACCGAGTTCGGCCCCGCGGCACGGCAGTTGATGCTGTACCGCCGGGCCACGCCGCGCTTCGTGCACCCCATGGCCCAGCCCGGCCCCCGGCTGCTCGACCGGCTGCTCGCCGAGGTCGCGACCCGGCACCGGGCCAAGCGCCGCAAGCTGCTGTACGGCCTCGCCGCCTCGGTGGTGTTCGCGGTCGCCGGCCCCGGCATCGCGGCCTACGTCGGCCACGACGCCGCCCCGGCCGTACAGGTCACCGCGGCCACCGACGCGCAGTCCGGCATCTGGGCCCAGGTGAAGTCGCAGGACACGGACTCCGGCAGCACGATCGAGCTGGAGGTGAAGGACCCGGACGGGCCGCGCTCCTGCCGCCTGATCGCCGTCGGCGACGACGGCTCCGAGCAGATCGTGACCACCTGGGCGGAGCGCGACCACGACGACCGGGTGAGCACCATGACGGGCGGCTCCTCGATGCACCCCGACGAGATCGACCGCTACGAGGTGCGCGACGCGTCCGGGCAGCGCCTGGTGACCCTGGACCCCGAGTGAGCGCCGGCTACCTGAGCAGCCGGGACATCCGGCGGTCCGCGAGCGGCTTGCCGCCGGTCTGGCAGGTCGGGCAGTACTGCAGCGAGGAGTCGCTGAAGGAGACCTCGCGGATGGTGTCGCCGCAGACCGGGCAGGCCTCGCCGGTCCGGCCGTGCACGCGCAGCCCGCTCTTCTTCTCGGCCTTGAGCCGCCCCGCCGCCAGGCCGTGGGAGCGCTCCACCGCCTCGGTGAGGGTGGTGCGCAGCGCCTCGTACAGCCGGTGCGTCTCCTCGGGCGTGAGGGACGCGGCCAGCTTGAACGGGGACATCTTCGCCGCGTGCAGGATCTCGTCGCTGTAGGCGTTGCCCACCCCGGCGATCAGGCTCTGGTCACGCAGGGCGCCCTTCAGCTGCCGTCGCTCGTCCGTCAGCAGGGCCGTCAGGCGGGCCTCGTCGAAGTCGGCGGCGAGCGGGTCGGGGCCGAGCCGGGCGATCCCGGGGACGTCCTGCGGGTCGCGGACGACGTACACGGCCAGCTTCTTCTGGGTGCCGGCCTCCGTGAGGTCGAAGCCCGCGCCGGTCTCCAGGGCCGCCCTGAGGGCCAGCGGGCCCTTCCCGGGGCGGGGCAGGCCGTCCGGCAGCCGGTCCTTCCACTGGAGCCAGCCCGCACGGGCCAGGTGGGTCACGAACCGCAGTCCGCGGTCGCCCTCGATGTCCAGGAACTTGCCGTGCCGGTGCACGGCGACGACCTCGCTGCCCTCGAAGGCGCCGACCGGCGGGTCGTACGTCTTCAGGACGCTGATGGCGACCGGCAGCACGCGCACGACCTCACGGCCGACCAGGTGCTCGGTCAGGAATTCCCTGAGCGCTTCGACCTCGGGCAGTTCGGGCATGCGTCCAGAGTGCCATCCGCTGCGCTGGGCTCCGCCGGAAGTGCCGCATCGGGTCGTCCTGCGGGTGCCGCGCGGTGGGGGCTGGTCGCGCAGTTCCTCGCGCCCCTTCGGGGCGCTGCAGCTCAGCCAGGGATCAGGTCTCGTCCGGTTTCTCCGGCATGCGGAACTCGCACCAGACCGCCTTGCCGCCGCCGCGGGCCTCCACGCCCCACACGTCGGCGATCTCGTCGACGAGCAGCAGGCCCCGCCCGGAGACCCCGTCCGCGCCCGCCTCGCGGCGGCGTGGCAGGGCACTGGAGGAGTCCTCGACCTCGACGCGGAGCCGGCGGTCGCTGCCGCCGAGGACCCTCAGGGTGACGATCGCGGAGCCCTCGGTGTGCATCAGCGCGTTGGTGATCAGCTCGTCGGCGACCAGTTCGATCTCGTCGGCGCGGTCCCCGGCGCCCCAGGCGCGGACGGCGGCGCGGACCATGTGCCGGGCCAGGGCGAGCGCCTCCGGGTCGCCGGAGGCCACGTGCTGCTGGAGGCGGCCGACGGCCTGCGCGGTGTCGGAGCCGCGGCGGCGCAGCAGGAGCAGGGCCACGTCGTCGTCGCCGCCCCGTTCGTCGGCGATCTCGATCAGCAGGTCGGCGAGGTCACGCACGTCCTCCGGCCCCTTGGCGACCTGCTCGGCCAGGGCCCGCATGCCGTCCCCGAGGTCGGCGCCGGGCTGTTCGACGAGCCCGTCGGTGCACAGCAGCAGTGTCTCGCCGGGGTCGAGCTCCAGGGTGGAGACCGGGTACTCCAGGCTCTGGAACTCGGCGGACAGGCCGAGTGGCAGCCCGCCCTCGACCGGGACCCGGCGGCAGTCGCCGTCGGCGGCGCGGACCAGGGGGTCGATGTGCCCGGCACGGACCACCTGGACGACGCCGGTGGCCAGGTCGGCCTCGGCGTACAGGCAGGTGGCGAAGCGGTCGGTGTCGAGCTCGTCGAGGAAGACGGAGGCGCGGGCCATCACGGTGGCCGGGGCGTGGCCCTCGGCGGCGTAGGCGCGCAGCACGATGCGCAGCTGGCCCATGACGGCCGCCGCGTGCGTGTCGTGGCCCTGGACGTCGCCGATGACCGCGCCGACCCGGCCGCCGGGCAGCGGGATGAGGTCGTACCAGTCGCCGCCGATGTCCCGGCCCAGGGAGCCGCCGGCGGCCGCGGAGCGGTAGCGGACGGCGACGTCGGCCCCGGGCACGCTGGGGATGGTGCGCGGCAGCATGGCCTGCTGGAGGCCCTGGGCGAGGTCCTTCTCCTGCTCGAAGAGCATGGCCCGCTGCAGGCTCTGCGCGATGCTGCTGCCGAGGGCGACCAGGACGGCGCGTTCCTCGCTGGAGAAGCCGAGCCGGTCGTTGTAGAGCAGGCCCATGGCGCCGATCGGGCGGGCCTGGGCGATCAGGGGCAGGTAGGCGGCCGAGGTGATGTGCAGGTCGGTGATGTGCGGCCACAGTATCGGGTAGCCCTCGGCGAACTCCTCCGGCGACTCGATGAAGCACGGGCTGAGGGTCCGCACCACCTCGCCCATGGGGTACGGCTCGTCTATCCGGGTGATCCGGGTGCCGGGCACGAAGCTGCCGTCCGGTCCCTCGGCGACCAGCCGGATCCGGCCGGCCTCGACCAGGCCCATGACCAGGCTGGTGGCGCCCAGGTTGGGGATGCCCTGGGTGTCCTTGAGGACGTCGATGACCTCCTGGACGCTGCTGGCGTGCGCGAGGGCTGCGGTGACCACCTGGACGACGCCGGTCTGCCGGCGCAGTGCCTGCCCCTGGGCGTCCCGCAGGTTGCGGGCCTCACTGTCCTCCAGCTCGTGGGTGGCGTCCCGGACGATCCCGACGACCCGGCGCGGGCGGCCCGTCTCGTCGCGCCGGATGTAGCCCTGGGTGTGGGTCCAGCGCGGAGTGCCGTCGCGGCGCCGGATGCGGAAGTACGTCCCGTAGTTCTCGCTGCCGTCCTTGATGGCCTGCGACACCACCGCGTCCAGCCTGCTGGACTCGGCCGGGGGCACCCGGACGGCGAGGGACTCGGGGCGGCCGTCGTACTCCTCGGGGGTCAGGTCGAACACCTCGTACGCCTGGGTGTCCATGTGGAACAGGCCGGCGTCGAGGTCCCAGTCGAAGGTGCCCATGTGGTTGAGCGCCAGGATCGGGTGGTCCAGATGGGCGGGCCAGTCGTCCGGGAGTGACGGAGCGCTCGCTCCCCGGTCAGCCATGGGGCCACCATGCCAGGGGAACCCCTTGCGGGCAATTCCTCCCCTATTGTCTGCTTCACTCGCTCGGGTTACGCAAGCGGGGATGCGCGGTACACAGGGTGACAGGCCCCTGCCGGTCCGGGGGCGGGACACTGGAGAGAGGCAGGAGCGCACGGCCGTGGACTGGTTCACCGACCCCGGGTACTGGGTGAGCCGGCTGGTCTTCCAGCGGGCTCTGGCCGGTGTGTACCTCGTCGCGTTCCTGACGGCGGCGCTCCAGTTCCGGGCCCTGCTGGGCGAGCGCGGAATGCTGCCGATCCCGCGGTACGTCGCCCGCGTCCCCTTCCGGCGGGCGCCGAGCCTGTTCCAGCTGCGCTACTCGGACCGCCTCTTCGCGGGCTGCGCCTGGACGGGCTGCGCGGTGTCGGCGGCGCTGCTGGCGGGCGCGGACTCCGAACTCCCGCTGTGGGCCGGGATGGTGCTGTGGCTGGTCCCCTGGGCGCTGTACCTGTCCATCGTCAACGTCGGCCAGACCTGGTACGCGTTCGGCTGGGAGTCGCTGCTCCTGGAGACCGGTTTCCTGGCCGTCTTCCTGGGCAACGACGAGGTGGCCCCGCCGGTCGTCGTGCTCTTCCTGCTGCGCTGGATCCTGTTCCGGGTGGAGTTCGGGGCGGGCCTGATCAAGATGCGCGGGGACGCCTGCTGGCGCAAGCTGACCTGCCTGCACTACCACCACGAGACCCAGCCGATGCCGGGCCCGCTGAGCTGGTTCTTCCACCACCTGCCGGGGCCGGTGCACAAGGCCGAGGTGGCCGCGAACCACGTCACCCAGCTGCTGGTCCCCGTCCTGCTGTTCACCCCGCAGCCGATCGCGACGGCGGCCGCGTCCCTGATGATCCTCACCCAGCTGTGGCTGGTGGTCTCCGGCAACTTCTCCTGGCTGAACTGGATCACCGTCGTGCTGGCCCTGTCCGCCCTCCGCCTGCCCACGGACCGCACCGTCGCACCGCCCACCCCGCTCTGGTACGAGGTGGTCGTCCTCGCGGTAGCCGCGCTGCTCCTCTACCTGAGCTACCACCCGGTGCTGAACATGGTCTCCCGCCGCCAGGTCATGAACCGCTCCTTCGACCCGCTCCACCTGGTGAACACCTACGGCGCCTTCGGCAGCGTCAGCCGGATCCGGTACGAGGTGGTGGTCGAGGGCACCCTGGACGCCGTGCCGCACGAGGACGCGGACTGGCGGGAGTACGAGTTCAGGGGCAAGCCCGGCGATCCCCGGTACTGGCCGCGCCAGTTCGCGCCCTACCACCTCCGCCTGGACTGGCTGATGTGGTTCGCCGCCCTCTCCCCCGCGTACGCCGGCGACTGGTTCGGCGGCCTGGTGGAACGCCTCCTGGAGAACGACCGCGACACCCTGCGCCTGCTGCGCCGCTCCCCCTTCCCGCCCGACCGCCCCCCGCACTTCGTCCGCGCCCGCCTCTTCCGCTACCGCTACACCACCTGGCGGGAGCTCCGGGAGACGGGCGCGTGCTGGGAGCGGACGTACGTACGGGAGTTCCTGCCGCCGACGCGGCTGGCCGGGGCCGCTCAGAGGCCGTAGACGCGGGTGGCGGTGGCCTCGAAGACGGCAATGCGGTCGGCCGGTGCGATCAGCTCGGTCGCCGCCTCGAAGACTTCGCCGTAGCTCCCGGCCAGCACGCACACCGGCCAGTCCGAGCCGAACATCAGGCGGTCGGGGCCGAAGGCGTCCAGGACCGTGTCGGCGTACGGGCGCAGGTCGTCGACGGTCCAGGAGGCGGGGTCGGCCTCGGTGACCATGCCGGAGAGCTTGCAGACGGTGTGGGGGAGGGCGGCGAGGGCACGGACGGCGGAGGCCCAGGGTTCGCGGGTGCCGGCGGCGATGGGGGGCTTGCCCAGGTGGTCCAGGACGAAGGTGAGGTCCGGGTGGGTCTCGGCGGCCTTGACGGCGGCCGGGAGCTGGTGGGGCTGGACGATCAGGTCGTAGACCAGGCCGGCGTCGGCGAGCGCGGTCAGGCCCCGGCCGACGTCCGGGCGCAGCAGCCACTCCGGGTCGGGTTCGCCCTGGACCTGGTGGCGGATGCCCTTCAGGTAGGAGCCACCGGGGAGTTCGCCAAGGCGGGCGAGTTCCTCGGCGACGTCGGGGCGGGTGAGGTCGGTCCAGCCGACGACTCCGGCGATCAGGTCGTGGGCGTCGGCGAGGGCGAGGAACTCGGGGGTCTCCTCGGGGACCGTGATCGTCTGGACGAGGACCGTGCGGGTGACCCCGGCCGCCGCCGCCTCGGGTTCCAGGTCCTCGACGGTGAAGTTCCTTCGGAGCGGCTGGAGTTCGGGTCCGGCGATCCAGTCCTGGTCGCGTACCGAGAGGTCCCAGACGTGGTGGTGGGCGTCGATCGTCATGGCAGCTCCCATACGACGGGCAGGCCGGCCTGCGAGCCCGCCTCGGAGTAGTCGTGGACGACGTCGAGAAGGTCGGCCATCCGGGCCTGCCAGGCCACGTTGACCGGGAGCTTCTCCAGCTCGGCGAGGAGGCGGCCGTAGTCGGCGCAGTCCAGGACGTGGAACAGGTCGGTGCCGCTGCGCCAGATGGTCCAGGAGGTGGCGCCGGCGGCCCGGATGGCGTCGGTGAGTTCGGCGGGCACCTCGCGGTGGGCGGCCTCGTACTCGGGGACGCGGTCGGCCCGGACCCTGGTGTGCAGGGCGACTCTCATGGCCGGTCCTCCGCGGGTACGGGGACGTCGGCGGGCAGCAGGCCGGTGGCGTGCAGCTCCTGCCAGAAGGCGGCGGGGACGTGCGTGGCGAACTGCTTCGCCCCGTCCGTGATCTCGGCCGCCGAGCGGGCGCCGACCAGGACGCTCGCCACGGCCGGGTGGGCCGCGCAGAAGGCGAGGGCGGTGGCGCGCAGGGTGGTGCCGTGTTCCTCCGCGAGCGCCTTGAGGCGCAGGGCGCGGGAGAGCAACTCGGCGGACACCTGAGCGTAGTTGTAGGTGGCGTCCGGCTTCGGGTCGGCCAGCAGGCCGGAGTTGAAGGCGCCGCCGATCACCACCGAGGTGCCGCGCTCCTCGGCGGCCGGGAGCAGGTCGGCGAGGGCGCTCTGGTCGAGGAGGGTGTAGCGGCCCGCGCACAGCACCACGTCGACGTCGGTGTCGCGGACGAACCGGGTGAGCATGGCCGTCTGGTTCATGCCGGCGCCGATCGCGCCCACGATCCCCTCGGCGCGGAGCTTCTCCAGGGCCGGGTAGCCCTCGTGGAAGGCCTGTTCGGCGTGGTCGTCGGGGTCGTGCAGGTAGACGACGTCGACCCGGTCGAGGCCGAGCCGCTCCAGGCTGGACTCCAGGGTGCGGCGGATGCCGTCCTCGGTGAAGTCCCAGACCCGGCGCAGGGTGTCGGGCACGGCGAAGCCGTGGGCGAGGTCGTCGCCGTCCCCTGGCCCCGGCTCCAGCCGGCGGCCGACCTTGGTGGAGAGGGTGTACGCGTCCCGGTCGTACTGGCGCAGGGCCGCGCCCAGCCGCCGCTCCGACAGCCCGAGGCCGTAGTGCGGGGCGGTGTCGAAGTAGCGGATGCCCTGCTGCCAGGCGGCGGTGACGGTCTCGTACGCCTGCTGGTCGGGGAGTTCGGTGTAGAGGTTGCCGATCACGGCGGCGCCGAGGCCCAGCGGGCCGACCCGGACGCCGCTGCGGCCGAGGGCGTTCACTGGCCCACCGGCCGCAGCCTGAGGCCCTGCATGCCGCCGTCGACGGCGAGGGAGGTGCCGGTGGTGGCGCCGGACAGCGGGCTCGCCAGGTAGGCGATGGCGCCGGCGACCTCGGCGGCCGAGACCAGCCGGCCGGCGGGCTGGCGGGCCTCCAGGGCGGCGCGCTCGGCGGCCGGGTCGGACGCCTTGTCGAGGAGCCGGCCGATCCACGGGGTGTCCGCCGTACCGGGGTTGACGCAGTTGACGCGGACGCCCTCGCGGACGTGGTCGGCGGCCATGGCCAGCGTCAGGGAGTACACGGCGCCCTTGGTGGCGCTGTACAGGGCGCGCTGCGGCAGGCCCGCGGTGGCGGCGATGGAGCAGGTGTTGACGATGGCCGCGTGCTCGGAGCGGCGCAGGTGCGGGAGGGCGGCGCGGGCGGCGCGGACCATGCCGAGGACGTTGACGTCGAAGACGCGGCGCCATTCGTCGTCGTCGTTGTCCTCGACCGTGCCCTGGGCGCCGATGCCGGCGTTGTTGACGAGGATGTCGAGGCCGCCGAGGGCCTCCACGGCGCTCTCCACGGCCGTCCGCACCGAGGTGTCGTCAGTGACGTCGGCCCGGAAGCCGAGCAGCGGCTTCTCGACGGCGGACGGGTCGAGGTCGAGGACGGCGACCTGGGCGCCGCGCTCGGCGAGGAGTTCGGCGGTGGCCCGCCCGATGCCGGAGGCGCCGCCGGTGACCAGGGCCCTCAGACCCTCGAAGTCGGTCATGCCGCCCGTCCCTTCTGCGTTTCGGGGTCGGCGGCCCAGAAGGTGCCGCCGGGATAGGTGTACTCCGCGACGGACTCCGGTCGCATGGCGGCCGAGAAGCCCGGTGCGGTGGGTGCCGTGTAGTGACCTTCGCGGATCACCACCGGGTCGAGGAAGTGGTCGTGCAGATGGTCGACGTACTCGATGACCCGGTCCTCGGTGGTGCCGGAGACGGCCAGGTAGTCGAACATCGAGAGGTGCTGGACGAGTTCGCACAGTCCGACGCCGCCCGCGTGCGGGCAGACCGGGACGCCGAACTTCGCGGCCAGCAGCAGGATGGCGAGGTTCTCGTTGACGCCGCCGACCCGGGCCGCGTCGATCTGGACGATGTCCAGGGCGCCCGCCTGGAGCAGCTGCTTGAAGACGATCCGGTTCTGGACGTGCTCGCCGGTGGCGACCTTGACCGGGGCGACGGCCCGGCGGACCGCCGCGTGGCCGAGGATGTCGTCGGGGCTGGTGGGCTCCTCGATCCAGTACGGGTCGAACCCGGCGAGGGCCTTGGTCCAGCGGATCGCCTCGTCGACGTTCCAGCGCTGGTTGGCGTCGATGGCCATCCGGATGTCCGGGCCGACGACCTGCCGGGCGACCCGGCAGCGCCGGATGTCGTCCTCCAGGTCGGCGCCGACCTTCAGCTTGATCTGCCGGAAGCCGTCGGCGACCGCCTGGGCGGCGAGCCGGGTGAGCTTCTCGTCGTCGTAGCCGAGCCAGCCCGCGGAGGTGGTGTAGGCGGGGAAGCCGCGATCGAGGAGGCGGGCCCGCCGTTCCTCGGCACCGTCCCGGCCCCGGCGCAGGATGGCGAGGGCGTCCTCCGGGGTGAGGGCGTCGGTGAGGTAGCGGAAGTCGATCTGGCGGACGATCCACTCGGGTTCGGCGTCGGCGAGCAGCTGCCACAGCGGCTTTCCGGCGCGGCGGGCGGCGAGGTCCCAGACGGCGTTGACCACCGCGCCGATCGCCATGTGCATCACGCCCTTCTCGGGACCGAGCCAGCGCAGCTGGCTGTCGCCGATCAGGTCCCGGTAGACGGATCCCGGGTCGTCGCAGATCTCGTCGACCGGGCGGCCGAGCACATGGTTCCGCAGCGCGTCGATCGCGGCGACCTGGACGTCGTTGCCCCGCCCGATGGTGAACGTGAACCCGTGCCCCTCGTGCCCGTCGCCCGCGTCGGTGCGCAGCACGACATAGGCCGCCGAGTAGTCGGGGTCCGGGTTCATCGCGTCGGAGCCGTCCAGCTCGCGCGAGGTGGGGAAGCGGATGTCGCGGGTGTCGACCGCGGTGACGCGGGCGGGGCTCGGGGACACGGATTGCCTTTCCGTCGGGGGGAGTGCGGGACGCGGGCCGGTCAGTCCTGGGCCCGTCCCGTGGTGACACGGGCGATCATGAGGGCGACGAGGATGATGCCGCCGTAGATGGCCTGGATCCAGAACGACGGCACCTGCGCCAGGGTGAGCAGGTTCTGCACCACACCCAGCAGGAGTACGCCGGTCAGGGCGCCGAACATGGTGCCCTTGCCGCCGTCCAGGCTGATGCCGCCGATCACCGCCGCCGCGAACACCGTGAAGATCATGTTGTTGCCCTGGTTGGCGCTGATCGCGCCCACGTACCCGGTCTGCATGATCCCGCCGACGGAGGCGAGGACCCCGGCCACCATGAACACCCCGAGCATCACCCGGTCGACGCGGATGCCGGCGGCCCGGGCCGCGTCGGCGTTGCCGCCGATGGCGTACAGGGCGCGGCCGACCCGGTGGTACTTCAGCACGAACCCGGTCACCGCGAAGGCGACCGCGGCCAGCCACACCGACATCGGGACGCTGAGGAAGGTGGAGGTGGCCAGGGTGAAGAAGCTGTCGGGCATCCCGAACAGGGTCTTGCCCTTGGTGGCGCCGACCAGCACACCGCGCAGCACGATCAGCATCGCGAGCGTCACGATGAACGCGTTGAGCTTGAACTTGACGACCAGGATCCCGTTGAAGGCGCCGACGGCCGCGCCGACGACCAGGATCGCCACCATGGCGAGGGCGGCCGGGAACTCCGTGCCCCAGCCGGACTCGGCCGACGGCAGCACCAGCAGGGCGCCGACGGCGGGCGCGATGCCGACGACCGACTCCAGGGAGAGGTCGAACTTGCCGGTGATCAGGACCAGCGACTCGGCGAGCACCACCATCGCGAGGGCGGCGGAGGCGCCGAGGATGGAGATCAGGTTGCGCTCGGTGAGGAACGAGTCGTTGACCACCGCGCCGAGCACCATCAGCAGCAACAGGGCCGGGACGAGGGCGAGTTCACGGGCCCGGCGCAGGATGACGGTACGGGCCGTGCGCGGGTCCGGGGAGCGCACCGGGGTGAGCGGCGGGGCCTTGGTCTCAGCCATGGTCCACTCCTTCGGGCATGGAGTCCACTCCTTCTATGGAGGCGATCAGCTCGTGGTCGTGCCAGCCGGCCGGGTGTTCGGCGACGATCCGGCCGTGGAAGAGGACGAGGACGCGGTCGCAGCGGCGCAGGTCGTCGAGTTCGTCGGAGACGACCAGTACGGCGGTGCCGTCCTCACGGGCGCTGTCCACGCGGGCCAGCAGGGACTCCTTGGACTTCACGTCGACGCCCGCGGTGGGGTTGACCAGGACGAGGAGCCGGGGGTCGGAGGCGAGCGCGCGGGCCATGACGACCTTCTGCGCGTTGCCGCCCGAGAGGTCGGAGACGGGCTGTTCGGGGCCCTCGGCGTGGATGTCGAGGCGTTCGATCAACGCGGTGGCGAGGCCGCGCTTGCGTTCCGTGCCGACGAACCCGCCGCGGCCGAGACGGTCGAGGACGGTCATGGTGGCGTTGTCGCCGATGCTCATGCCGGAGACCAGGCCCTGGTCGTGCCGGTCCCGGGGCACGAAACCGACACCGGCCTTCAGCGCGGCCCGCACGTCGCCGAACGGTAGCCGCGTCTCCTGCAGTTGGGCGGTCCCACCCGTCGGGGTCCGCAACCCGGCGATGGTCTCGGCGAGTTCGATCTTGCCGCTGCCGCTGGTGCCGGCGAGGCCGACGACCTCGCCGCTGCGGACGGTGAGGTCGATGCGGTCGTACGACTCGGAGGTGAGCCCGCTGGTGCTGAGCACGACAGGCGCCCCCGTGGCCACCGCGTCCCGCGGTCCCTGCGCCTGTCCGGTCACCGCCTCCCCCGCCATCGCCTCCACCAGGGCGGCCCTGGGCAGGTCGGCGACGGGGGCGGTGATGATCCAGCGGGCGTCGCGGAGCACGGTGACCGTCTGGCAGACCTCGTAGACCTCCTGGAGGTGGTGCGAGATGAACAGGAAGGTCACGCCCGAGTCCTGGAGCGCCCGCATCCGGCTGAACAGCCGCTCGATCTCCCGGTTGTCGAGCTGGGCGGTCGGCTCGTCGAGGACGATGAACCGGGCGCCGAAGCTCAACGCCCTTGCGATCTCCACCATCTGGCGGTCCTCGACCTTGAGGTCGGCGGTGCGCGCCTCGGGGTCGACCCGGACGTCCCAGGTGCCGAGGAGCGCGGCGGCTTCCCTGCGGAGCCGCCGCCAGCTGATGAAACCCCGGTGCAGGGGCTGCCGGTTGATGAAGAGGTTCTCGGCGACCGTCAGCTCCGGTACGACGGTCGGCTTCTGGTAGACGCAGGCGACCCTGCGCCGCCAGGCGTCCCGGTCGGCGAGCGGGGGCGCGGGTTCGCCGTCGAAGCGGACCGTGCCCTCGTCCGGGGCCTGCAGGCCGGTGAGGACGTTGACCAGGGTGGACTTGCCGGCGCCGTTGCGGCCGACGAGGGCGTGGGACTCGCCCGGCAGCACGGTGAGCCGGCCGTCGGCGAGGGCGACGGTGGGGCCGTACCGCTTGACGATGTCCCGGGCCTCAACGAGTGGCGTGATCATTTGACCGTGTTGCCCCACAGCTTCGGGTCGTCCACGTTGTCCTTGGTGACCAGGGGCGCGGGCAGTTGGTCCTCAAGGATCCCGCTCGACAGCTTGACGATCGTGGAGTCGTGGTCGGTCGGACCGGGCTTGAACGTCTTCCCCTCCATCGCCGCCTTGATGTAGTACATGCCGTACTTGGCGTAGGCGTCGGCGGGCTGGGAGACGGTCGCGTCGATCTCGCCCTTGCGGATGGCGTCGAACTCCTGCGGGATGCCGTCGTTGGAGACGATCACTATGTGCCCGCTCTGCCCGGCCGTCTTGAGCATGCCCTTGGACTTCAGGGTCTGCAGGGTCGGGGCGAGGTAGACGCCGCCGGCCTGCATGTAGATGCCCTTGATGTCGGGGTTGGCGTTGAGCAGGGTGCCCAGCTGGGCGGCGGCCGTGTCGGACTCCCACTTGGCGGGGATCTCCAGGACCTTGAGCTTCGGGTACTTCTTCTTCACGCAGGACCGGAACGCCTCGGAGCGGTCCCGGCCGTTGACCGAGGCCAGGTCGCCCATGATCTGCACGACCTTGCCGCTGGTGACGTGCTGGCCGAGGTAGTCGCAGGCCTTCTCGCCGTAGGCGACGTTGTCGGCGCGTACGACCATGGCGACCTTGCCCTTGTCGGGCGCGACGTCCACGGCGACCACCGGTACGCCCTTGCGTTCGGCCTGGTCGAGGCCCGCCTCGATGGCGGCACTGTCCAGCGGGGCCACGACCAGCCCCTTCACGCCCTGGTTCAGCTCGTTGTTGATGTCGGTGATCTGCTGCGAGGGGTCGCTGTTGGAGTTGACCGTCTTCAGCGTGTCCACGCCCTCGGTCTTCGCCATCTTGGGCACATAGTCGTTGTACGACTGCCAGAACGGCGAGGTCAGCAGGGGCAGGATCACCCCGACCTTGCCGGTGCCGCCGCCTCCGGCACTGCCGCTGCCGGTGTCCTTCGTGCTGCCGCAGGCGGCGAGCAGGAGGGAGGCTCCGACGGCCACGGCCGTCGCGGCGATGATCCGGGACCTGTTCCGCTTCCTCAGTGTTCTGCCGGGCATCTTGGCAGCTCCTCATCGAGCGTGTTCGAGCAGATGCCCGCATACTTATCAGACCACTCGGCGGATTCAACACCCCACGGACGCTTATTTTCCGTCGATGGACCGTCGAACGAGCCATAGTGGTCGGACCACCTCGCTGGTTAGACTTCGGCGCACCGGCGACAGGAGGAGCGGTGTGGACGAGACGGCACCACAGAAGGGCACGGTGACGCAGCGCGCCATCGAGCGGATCAAGGCGATGATCGCGGAGGGCCGGCTGGAGCCGGGGCAGCGGCTGCCGACGGAACGGGACCTCGCCGCCCAGCTGGGCATGTCCCGCAGCTCCATGCGCGAGGCGATCCGCGCGCTGACGGTCCTCGGCGTCCTGGAGGCCCGGCACGGCTCCGGCATCTACGTCACCCAGCTGGAGGCGGGTGACCTGCTGGAGACGTTCGGTGTCGTCGCCGACCTCTCTCGTGGGCCGCAGCTGGTGGAACTGCTGGAGGTGCGGCGGGTCCTGGAGTCGACGGCGACGGCGCTCGCCGCGGCGCGGATCACGCCCGACCAGCTGGCCGAGGTGGAGAAGCACCTCACGGCCATGAACGCGACGGACGATCCCGAGGAGATCCTCGCGCACGACCTCGCCTTCCACCGGGTGATCGCGGGCGCCGCGGGGAACGACACGATGGCCGCGATCCTGGAGGGGCTGTCGTCGCGGACGTTCCGGGCGCGGGTGTGGCGGGGCTACGAGGAGGAGGGGGCGTTCGCGCGGACCCGGCGGGAGCACGCGGCCATCCACCGGGCCCTCGTCGCCCGGGATCCGGAGGCGGCGCGGGCCGCGGCGGCCGCGCATGTGGGCGAGGTGGAGGAGTGGCTGCGGAGTCAGCTGGGCGCCTGAGCGGTCGTCCCGTGCGGTGCGGCCCGGCCGGCGTCCGCCGCTGCGGCCGGCCGGCCCCGGCCGCCCACGCTGTCTGATTCTGACCATAGGGCGTCACGTTTGCGTCAGCTCTTCCGCCGACCCGGCTCCTAGGTTGGGAGCGCGGCGCGGCACCCGGGGTGATCCGCCGCCTCCCACGCGGGCACCGGCAGGAAGGCGCGACCATGACCGAGACGCGAGCAGCGGTGGTCCATCCCGGCTCGGGGAGGTTCGTCTGGCAGCAGGTCCGGCTGGAGGACCCCCGGCCGGACGAGGTCCTCGTGCGGGTCGTGGCCGCGGGCATCTGCCATACCGACCTCGCCGTCCGGGACGAGAAGCTCCACACCCCGCTGCCCGCCGTCCTCGGCCACGAGGGGGCCGGCGTCGTGGCGGCCGTCGGCTCGGGCGTCACCCGGGTCGGCGTCGGTGACAAGGTGCTGCTCTCCTTCAGTTCCTGCGGCCGGTGCGGTGCCTGCGCGCACGGCCGTCCCGGCTACTGCGACACGTTCGTCCCGCGCAATTTCGGCGGTGCCCGGCCCGACGGCAGCACGCCGATCCGCGCCGCCGACGGCAGCCCGCTGGGCGGGCGCTTCTTCGGCCAGTCCTCCTTCGCCCGCCACTGCGTGGCCGACGAGCGCAGTGTCGTACCGGTCGAGGCCGCCGACGAGGACGAGTTGGCGCTGCTCGCCCCCATCGGCTGCGGTGTGCAGACCGGCGCGGGCGCCGTGCTCAACGAACTGCGACCCGGCCCAGGGGACACGGTCGCCGTCTTCGGCGCGGGGGCGGTGGGGCTGTCCGCGGTCATGGCGGCCGCGCTGACCCCGGCCGCCCGGGTCGTCGCCGTCGACATCGTGCCCTCGCGTCTCGCCCTCGCCCGGGAGCTGGGGGCGACCGATGTCGTCGACGGCGCGCAGGAGGACGTACCCGCCCGGCTGAAGGAGATCACGGCGGGGCGGGGCGTGACCCACGCGCTGGAGAGCAGCGGCGTTCCCGCTCTGCTGCGGCAGGCCACCGACTCGCTCGCCGTGCGGGGAACCGTGGCCGTGGTCGGGGCTCCGCCGCTCGGCACCGACGGCACCTTCGACGTCAACTTCCTGCTCAACGGCCGCATCGTCCGGGGTGTCACCGAGGGCGACAGCGACCTGCTGGGCTTCGTCCCGACCCTGGTCGGCCTGTACCGGGCGGGGCGCCTGCCCTACGACCGGATGATCCGCTTCTACCCGCCCGACGAGATCAACGACGCCGCCGCCGACGCGGTGAGCGGAGAAGTCGTCAAGCCGGTGCTGCGCATGCGCTCGTGACGGTGTCCGCCTCCCGTTCAGCGCATGTCGGTTTCTGACCATGAGAAGTCGGGATTTGAGCCGGAACGCCCGTTGACCACACCGTAGTTTGAACACACCGCTTCCGACTGCCGGTGGCGTCATCGGCAGGTCCGTCCCAGGCACCTCCTCGTTCAAGGAACCCCACATGCTGGATCGTCGCTCTCTTCTGCGCAGCACCGGTACGGCCACGCTCGGCGCGCCGGGCCCGACCGCGGTCACCGGCGTGCTGAAGGGCACGTTCACCGAGCCCCTGCCGGACAACCAGAGCTTCAACCAGCAGACCGGTCTGGCCTGATCCTCCCCCGGGCACCCGGCGCCCCCTTCGCCGAGCCCCTTCTCCGACATCCGTTCCGCAACTCCCCCGACCATCTCGCCGGAGCCTTCCATGGCCGACTCGCAGTTCCCGTCCCACGGCCTCGTCGCGCGCGGCGGCTCGCCCCGCGCACTGCCGCTGGCCGCCTACCGGGAGGCGATAGGCCTCGACGAGCCGTTCCGTCCGGCGGCGGCCCCGGCACCCGCCGACCTGCTGGACGACCACGTGCGCACCGTGCTGCGCCTGCTCGGCGGCGACCCGGCCGTGCCACGTCTCGGGGTGCGCGCCGGCTCCCCGCCCGATCCCGGCACGGCCGACGCGACCACCGCCCGGCAACTCCTGCGGGCCCTCCTCACGGTCCGTCCGCCCGGTCCGCTGCCCGGCGCCGCCGCCGGGCTGCTCGACGCCGTACTCGGTGCCGAACGCCGGCTGCGGCCCGCCGTCGCGGTGGCGCAACTCCCCTCGATCGGCGAGGAGTTCCCCCGTACCCGGTACCGGGCGGCGCCGCACACCGCGCTGTGGCGGGGCGACATCACCACGCTCGCGGCGGACGCGATCGTCAACGCCGCCAACAGCGCGCTGCTCGGCTGCTTCCGGCCGTTCCATCCCTGCATCGACAACGCCATCCACAGCGCCGCCGGACCCCGGCTGCGGGACGACTGCGCGACCGTCATGGCGCTCCAGGGCGCCGCCGAACCCACCGGAACCGCCAAGATCACCCGGGGCCATCACCTGCCCGCGCGTCACGTCCTGCACACCGTCGGCCCGATCACCGACGGCAGGCCCCGTACCGGGGACGCGGCGGCGCTGGCCGCCTCCTACCGGGCCTGCCTCGACCTCGCCGCCGAGGTGGGGACGGTCCGCACCCTGGCCTTCTGCGCCGTGAGCACCGGCGTCTTCGGATACCCCAAGGACGAGGCCGCCCTGGTCGCCCTGCGCACCGTCGCCGACTGGCTCGCCGCACACCCCGGACGGTTCGACCGGATCGTGTTCACCGTGTTCCGGGCCGACGACGAAACGGCCTACCGCAGAGCCCTCGGCACAGCCACCTGACCCCCGACCCGGTGGCCTCGGCACACCGAGGCCACCGTGCGCCTCCCGTACCCCCGTACCGAAGGAAACCCACCATGCCCGGCACCCGTGACACGCTGATCGACGGCAAGGACGTGTCCGCGTTCTCCAGCACCCGTTGGACGACCCTCGCGGCCCGGTACGCCCGGTACGCCCGCTACCCGTTCGGACCGCCCGTCGGCTCATGAGGAGCCTGGCGGCCGCGGACCGTGTCGCGGAAGTCGATCGGGGACCGGCCGACGCGATGCAGGAAGTACTTGCTGAACTGCGAGGGGTTCACGAAACCGAGCTGGTCCGAGATCTGGGCGGCGGTCCGGTCGCTGTGCGCCAGCAGCCGCTTGGCCTCCAGTACGACACGGCGGTCGACGAACTCCTTCGCGCTCAGCCCGGCGCCGTTCAGCGTGGCCCGGGCCAGCGTGCGTGCCGAATAGCCGAGGATCCGGGCGTAGTCCTCCACCCGCCGGGTGCGGGTGAAGTTGCGCTCGACGGCGTCACGGAAGCGGAGACAGATCTCGTCGGGCTCCGACGCCGGGCCGCCGGCCGGAACCGTCAGATGGGCCAGCCGCAGCACCAGCACCGCCAGCAGATGGCGCAGGACCGCCATGTACGCCTCCAGCGGCAGCTGCCCGAACGCCCGGAACTCGTGCCGCAGATGCTCGGCGGCCAGCTCCAGCGCCGGTGCGTCGCCGGTGCCCGGGGTGCAGACGACGGGCGCGTACGGGTCGTCGACCCGGGCGGCCGCCGCGGTGGCGGCGTCCAGCATGTCCTGCCGGAACAGGATCAGCGCGCCGTCCGCGTGCGTGAGGTCCCCCCACTGCTGCACCCGCCCGGGACGCACCCACAGCCAGGAACCCGGCCGCAGGGTGTGGTCCGTGAAGTCCACGGTCTGCCGGAGCTCGCCCGAGGTGAGGGTGAGCAGCTGGTGGAAGTCGGGGCGCTGGGGCCGGGCGAGGGCGGCCGGTGACACGCGGCCGCGCAGCTCGGCCAGCGACAGGACCTCGGCACCGGCGGGGGTGCCCGCGGGCGCGGCGAACGGAAGCTCGGGGATCTCCCGTGGGGCGGCGTGTCGCTTTTTGACCATCATCATCAGCCATCAGGCTAACCGGAAGGAACCGAGGAATCGTGAGTTCCACGACCAACACCCACACCTCCGCGCCGCAGGCGGTCGAGACGCTGCGTTCCTGGCTGGGCGAGGCCGACCGGGTCCTGGTCGCGGCGGGCGCCGGGCTCAGCGCGGCCGCCGGCTACGACTACGGGGACGCCGAGCGGTTCCGGGAGCTGCTGCCGGCGCTGCACCGGCTGGGACTGCGGTCGCGCTACCTGCTGGGCGTCCCGCTGCCGGCCGACATGATGTGGGGCTACTGGGCCGTCCACATCGACGACATCCGCCACGGTCCGGGCCCCAACGACCTCTACCAGCGGCTGCGGGCACTGGTCGGCGACCGCGACCACTGGGTCATGACGTCGAACGTCGACGCCCTCTTCGCCCGCAACGGTTTCGCCGCGGACCGCGTCTTCACTCCCCAGGGCGACTACGGCCGCCTCCAGTGCACGGTTCCCTGCACACGCGAGACCTGGCCCAGCAAGCCGTACTTCGACCGGATCCTCGCGGCGTACGACCGGGAGAGCGGGCGGGTGACCGACCCGGCCGCGCTGCCGCGCTGCCCTCGCTGCGGTGCCGCCGTCTTCCCCAATGTCCGGGTCGGCCCCGAATTCGTCGACGACGCCTACCTTCCCGCGGGGCAACGGCTGTCCGAGTGGCTCGGCGCGGTGCCCGCGGACAGCAGGCTGCTCGTCCTGGAGACGGGCGCGGGCTTCAACACCCCGGGCGTGATCCGGCTGCCGATGGAGAACCTGGTGCGCCGTATCCCGCGGGCCCGGCTGGTGCGGGTGAACCCCGACCATCCCGACGTGCCGTCCGACCTCGGCGACCGTGCGCTGTCCCTGCCCTGCGGAGCGGGCCCGGTCCTCGACGCGCTCCTCCCCTGAGCCGCGGGGCACGGCGGCACGGCAAGGAGAGCCCGGCGGGTCCGGAGCGCACGGCCGGCAGACCCCGCCGGCCGTGCGCTCCGTCGTCTCAGGCTCGCCGGAACCGCAGGGTCACCAGCTCGAAGGGCCGCAGCCGCAGCGACACCGCGTCACCCGCCCGGTCCGGGGCCGGTGCGTCCGACGGCCGCTCCAGCAGGTCGGTGACCATGACGTCCGCCGTCGCGAAACCCGCCGTCAGCGTGGCTCGGGCCCGGCCGCCGTGCGCCTCGTGAAAGCGGACCACCACGTCGCCGCTCCCGTCGTCCGCCAGCTTCACCGCCGTGACGACCACCGCGTCGTTGTCGACCGTCACCAGCGGAGCCACCTCCTGACCGCCCGTCACCCTGCGCTCGGGGAGATTGATCCGCCACCCCTCGCGGACCGCGTCCGCGATCCCCGCGCCGGGTACGAGTGCGTGCTGGAAGCGGTGGATGCCCTGGTCGGTCTCGGGGTCGGGGAAGCGGGGCGCGCGCAGCAGCGAGACCCGGACCGTGGTCGTCGTACCCCGGTCGCCGTCCGTGCGGACGCTGCGTGTGACGTCGTGGCCGTACGTCGAGTCGTTGACGACCGCCACGCCCCAGCCCGGCTCCTCCAGCTGGACGAAGCGGTGGTTGCAGGCCTCGAACTTGGCCGCCTCCCAGGAGGTGTTGGTGTGGGTCGGCCGGTGGAAGTGCCCGAACTGGGTCTCCGACGCGTACCGTTCGGCGTGCACGTCCAGGGGGAAGGCCAGCTTCAGGAACTTCTCCGTCTCGTGCCAGTCGACCTCCGTGTCGATGACCAGCCGGCGCTCCCCCGGCGGCAGGGACAGCACCTGGGTGACCCGGGACGAGCCGAAGGACCGCACGATCCGGACGCCCTCCGCGCCGGCCGTCAGTTCGTCGGCCCGGGTGAGGTCGGTGACCGCGTTGCGGTAGAAGGCGTCGACGTCCCAGGCGTCCCACATGTTCGGGAAGTCCGGGTGGAGCTGGAGCAGGTTGGCGGCCGCGCCAGGGGCGACGGTCTCGCGGCCGGCTTCGAGGTCGTAGGCGGACACGATGAGGCCGCGGGCGTCGATCTCGACGCGCAGGAGGCCGTTGGAGAGGACGTGCCCGCCCTCGGGCCGGTCCGACACGGTCGCCTCGCCGGACGGCTGCTCCTGCGCCGCGCCCCCGGCCGGGACGCCGCCCCGGCTGTGCGGTGCCGCGTTGAACAGCAGCGGCCGGTCGCCCTGCCCCGCCAGGGCCCGCTGGGCCGCGTCGATGATCCCGTCGAGTTCGGTCGCCAGCCGCTGGTAGGTGGCTCTTGCCTCCCGGTGCACCCAGGCGATCGACGAACCCGGCAGGATGTCGTGGAACTGGTGGAGCAGGACCGTCTTCCAGAGCCGGTCCAACTGCTCGTACGGGTAGGGGAATCCGGTGCGTACGGCGGCCGTCGCCGCCCACAGCTCGGCCTCGCGCAGCAGGTGTTCGCTGCGCCGGTTGCCCTGCTTGGTCTTCGCCTGGCTGGTGAGGGTGGCGCGGTGGAGTTCGAGGTACAGCTCGCCGACCCAGACGGGTGCGTCCGGGTATTCGGCCTCGGCCTTGTCGAAGAACTGCTCCGGGGTCTCCCAGACGACGGTCGGTGAGCCCTCCAGGTCGCGTACCCGGGCCGCCTTGGCGACCATCTCACGCGTCGTGCCGCCGCCTCCGTCGCCCCAGCCGGTGGGTGCGAGCGAGTGCCGGGCCCGGCCCTTGTCCCTGAAGTTGCGGGCCGCGTGGGCGAGTTCGCTGCCCTTCATGGAGCAGTTGTAGGTGTCGACGGGCGGGAAGTGGGTGAAGATCCGGGTGCCGTCGATGCCCTCCCACTGGAAGGTGTGGTGCGGGAACTTGTTCGTCTGGGACCAGGAGATCTTCTGGGTGAGCAGCCGGGTCGAGCCCGCGGCCCTGATGATCTGCGGGAGTCCGGCGGCGAAGCCGAAGGTGTCGGGCAGCCACGCCTCGTCGTTCTCGATGCCGAACTCGTCCAGGAAGAACCGCTTGCCGTGCACGAACTGACGGGCCATCGCCTCCGAGCCCGGCATGTTGGTGTCCGACTCCACCCACATCCCGCCGGCCGGCACGAACCGCCCGTCCGCGACCGCCTTCTTCACCCGCGCCCACACCTCGGGCCGGTGCTCCTTCACCCACGCCCACTGCTGGGCCTGGGACATGGCGAACACGAAGTCGGGCTCGTCCTCGATCAGGGCGGTCATGTTGGCCGTGGTGCGGGCCACCTTGCGGACCGTCTCGCGCAGCGGCCACAGCCACGCCGAGTCGATGTGCGCGTGCCCGACCGCGCTGATCCGGTGCGCGGAGGGCGCGGCGGGCGCGGCGAAGACCCCGCTGAGGCGTGCTCGGGCCTCGGCCGCCGTGCCGTTCACGTCCTGGAGGTCCACCGCGTCCAGGGCCCGCTCGACCGCGCGCAGGATCTCGTGGCGGCGCTGCGCGTCGGCGGGCAGCTCGGCCATCAGCTCGCCGAGCACCTCCAGGTCGGTCACCAGCCGCCACACGGTCTCGTCGAAGACGGCGAGGTCCATCCGGGTGAGCGTGTACTGCGGTTCGTGCCCGGCGGTGTCCTTGTCGCCGAGCCAGGTGGGCCGGAACGGGTGGTAGTCGAGGATGACGGGGTTGGAGGCGGCCTCGACGTGCAGCCGGACCTGTTCGCCGCCCTCGGCGGGGGCGCCGACGCGCACCCACTGGTTGCGCGGGTTGAGGCCCTTCACCGGGGTGCCGTCGGGCCGGTAGACCAGGCCCTCGCACTGGAAGCCGGGCATGTTCTCGTCGAAGCCGAGGTCCAGGATGGCCTCCACGGTCCGTCCGGCCCATTCCTCGGGGACGGTCCCGGTCACCCGGAACCAGCTGGTGCCCCACGGAGCACCCCACCGGGCGCCCACCGCGATCGGCTCGGGCTCGGCCGCGAGCCCCTCGTCGACCGGCACGGGCTCGCCGGGCGCATGCCACACCGCGACGTCGAGCGGCACGGACTCGGGATACACGGCGGGGCGGATGCGCTCG
The DNA here is from genome assembly GCF_042957285.1 of Streptomyces sp. NPDC008092. Lineage (NCBI taxonomy): Bacteria > Bacillati > Actinomycetota > Actinomycetes > Kitasatosporales > Streptomycetaceae > Streptomyces > Streptomyces sp. NPDC008092. Next base: position 450,918 of record NZ_JBIBHY010000007.1, on the reverse strand, counting down.
TCGAGGACGCGCCTGAGGCGGGCTTCGACCAGGCTGCGGTCGTCATGCATGTGGGGTGCTCCGTTTGTTGGTTACCGGTTACCAGGTGTGCGTGACGGTGACGGGATCCGACGAGGTGTACAGCTCCCCTACGGCACGCACTTCGAACCGTGCCGTCGCCTCGCCCTGCTCCGGCTGGAGGCCGGTCAGGAAATAGGCCCGCTGGCCGGTGGCGCCCAGGAAGCGCCGGGTGCCGTCGGGCAGCAGGCGGTGCAGGGTGTACTGCCGTGGGCTGTCCGGCGCGGCGTCCCAGGCGAGGCGCAGGTCTCCGCCGTCGGCCGCCGTGATCTGCGGGTTGGCGGGAGACCCGGGGCTGCTCGCCCCCTCCCGTACGGCGATGCCGCCGAGCCGCCACCCGACCGGCCCCGCGGTCGCCGTGAGGCGGACGCCGAGGGCGTGGACCGTGCCGGAGAGGCCGCTCAGCGGGACGGTCGCGGTCAACCAGCCGTCGCCCGAGTCCACCGGCAGATAGGTGTACGGCGGTGCCGCGCCGGCGGTGCCCGGCTCGGCGGTGGCGACGGCCAGCTCGACGTCCACGCCGCCGGCGTCGGTCCGGTACGTCAGCTCGACGACCGTCTGGGCCGTGACCGGGAGCCGGGCCGCGTAGAGGTCGAGTACCACGGGCTGGTCCAGGGCGCCGTTCACCAGCACGCTGCTGCCGCCCCGCCAGGCGTCCGCGAAGTCGAAGGTCACGGTCGGCCGGGTGCCGGACGTCCGGACCGCCCAGCGCCGGGACGGGAGCCGGTCCTGCAGGCCGAGGTGGTTCCAGGGCGTGTCCGAGGTGACCTCGCCGTCCTCGTACCAGCGCAGCCCGTGCCCGGTGTTGAAGACGCTCGCGAACGGGACCGCCGTCACCGTGGACCGGTCCGCCACGGACACGGCCGGCGCCCGCCAGGGGTCGGTGGCGTCCGGCTGGGACGGGTCCAGTGAGCGGCCGGTCCAGAAGCGGTCGTCGGCGGCGTGGAAGTCGCCGGGCGTGCGGCTCGCGGGCAGGTGGTTGCGGGTCCACTCGGGCCGGTAGAAGCCGACGGACGTGATGTGCGCCGAGCCGCTGGGCACCATCGCGTCCCAGTTCACGGAGGTGTTGGAGCCGTTGGACTCCACGTCGACCCCGGCCCACAACTCGTAGCGGCTGCGGCCGAGCTGGACCGCCTTCGTGCCCGAGGAGGCGAGGGTCGAGGCACTCCACCGGAAGTCGACGAACATGTCGTCGGCGGCCTGGAAGAACGACTGGTTCTGGCTGTTCAGCGCGCCCTGCCAGCTGACGGTGCCGTTGACGGTCATCGCGTCGTACCAGGTGACCCGCTGACCCCCTGCTGCCGCGAGGGACTTGAGTTCGGTGACGAAGCCGAGCATCGAGGTGCCGAGGGCGGTGTTGCCGCCGCCGGTCTCGGCGTTCACGAACCAGCCGTCGAAGCCGTAGGCGGCGGCGAGGGCGACGAGCTGGGCCGCGAGGGGGTAGTGCCCGGTGGAGTCCGTCTGGACCAGGTCGCGGGTCCACTGGAGCCGGCCGCCGTAGGCGGTGGGCGGCAGGAAGATGTTGCCGAGGACGGGCACGCCGTGCCGGTGGGCGGCGTCGACGATCGGCGCGTTCGGGGCGAGGATCAGCCCCTCGCCCGCCGAGCCGCCCCAGAAGACCAGTTCGTCGAGGTACGCCCAGTGGGTGAGGGCGTAGTAGTCGGCGGTGGCCGAGCCCTGGGAGGGGTTGCTGGAGGTCGGTCCGAAGGACACCAGGGCCTGGATGCGGGCCTGCCCGGAGCGGGCGGTGGTGTTGGCGGGGGTCGGGGTGAAGCGGGCGGCGAGCGGCACCGAGGCCGCGTTGAAGGCGAGGTCGGTGTCGCCGGCCGCGGTCCAGGTCTTCAGACTGCGCCAGGTGATGCCGGTGCCCGGGCTGCCGGAGGGGAACGAGTCCGGGTAGAAGTAGGACGCGTAGGGCGGAGTGGCCGTGGCGGCGGCCGCGCCGGCCTTCGGGGTCGCGGCCATGGCGGGGGTGGGCAATAAGGCCGCCGCGGTGGCGGCGACGAGCACGGTGCGTCTGCTGGGGTTCACGAGCGGGTGCCTCCTTGTGGGGTGGGGAGTACCTGGTCGGGAGTGACGACTTCGGTGATGCCGCGCGCGGTGAGATGGTCCCGGTCGGCGGCGCGGGTGTCGAGGACGGTGGTGGGGCGGGCGCCGTCGGCGGCGAGCCGGAACCAGGCGTCGAAGACGGGTCCGCCGGGGGCGCTCCGGGAGCGCAGCGCCGGGTCGGCGGGCACGACGAGTGCGGTGGAGCGCGGCCGCGCCGTCACGGGCTCGGCGGCCGCGAGGACGTGGGCGATGTCCTTGGGCTTGCGGTCGTTGGTCAACAGGCCCAGACCGTATTCGAGTTCGGGGAAGTCGGCGAGGTTCCGGCCGACGTCGTGCGAGCACCACCAGGTGATGCCCCACAGGTCGGGGCAGTCCAGTACGGCGGCGATGGTCGCCTCGGCGAAGGCGGCCGCGTGCTCGGCGGGGATCAGCGGTGCCGGCGCGCCCACCTCCTGGAGCCAGACGGGCCGGTGCGCTTCCTCGGCCCAGGCCTTGCTCAGCTCGACCAGGTACGCGGCGTGCTGCTCGGTCTGCGGGGCGGTGCGGCCGTGCCGCTGGGCGGTGCCGTCGAACACCCAGGAGTGCACGGCGGTGACCGCGCCGAGGCGGGCCGAGTGGGCCGGGGTGAACGGCTGGTCGTCCTGGTACCAGGCGGCGTCGTAGGAGGCGTGCAGGTGCAGCCGTCCGGGGGCGCCCTCGGCGCAGGCGGCCAGCAGCCGTACGAGCCACTGTTCCGCGTCCGCCTCGCTGACCCGGTCGGGGTCGGGGTGCGGTCCTGCGGCGAACTGGTTGACCTCGTTGCCGATGGTCATCCCGATGAAGTTGGGCCGGTCCGCGAGGGCCGCGGCGAGGGTGCGCAGGTAGGCTGCCTCGCCCTCGACGACCTGCGGGTCGGTGAAGAGGTTGCGCCGGTGCCAGGTGCGGGTCCAGGCGGGCAGGAAGTCGAAACTGCTCAGGTGCCCCTGCAGGCCGTCGACGTTGACGTCCAGGCCGCGCTCCGCGGCCGCGTCGGCGAGGGCGAGGAGCTGTTCGACGGCGCGCGGCCGGATCAGGGTGCGGTTGGGCTGGAAGTAGGGCCACAGCGGGAAGACCCGGATGTGGTCGAGTCCGAGCGCGGCGATCGAGTCGAGGTCGGCGCGTACCGAGTCGAGGTCGAAGTCGAGCCAGTGGTGGAACCACCCTTCGCTGGGGGTGTAGTTGACGCCGAGGCGCACGGCAGGAGGCATGCGTATTCCTTGCTGGCGATGGACGGGGGTCACCCCTTGACGGCTCCCTCGCCGACGCCCCGGAAGAAGTACCGCTGGAGGCAGGCGAACAGGGCGATGAGCGGGGCGACGGCGATCACGGTGCCGGCGGCGACGAGGCGTTCGTCGTTGGCGAAGGTGCCGTGCAGGTAGTTGAGGCCGATGGTGAGCGTGAACCGGGAGGGATCGCTGAGCACGATGAGGGGCCACAGGAAGTCGTCCCAGGCGCCCATGAAGGCGAAGATCGCGACGACCGCGACGGTGCCCTTGACCGACGGCAGGGCGATCCGCAGGAACCGCTGCCAGACGTTGGCGCCGTCGACGTAGGCCGCCTCCTCGATCTCGTAGGGCAGGTTGAGGAAGGCGTTGCGCATCAGCAGCACGTTCATGGCACCGATCGAGCCGGGCAGGACGACCCCGATCAGGGTGTTGTTGAGGCCGAGTTCGCGCATGGTGGTGAACTGGGCGATGATGATGCCCTCCACCGGGACGAGCATCGCGAGGATGAAGACCAGGGTGGCGACCCGCCGGCCCCGGTAGCGCAGCCGGGCCAGGGCGTACCCGGCGAGTGCCGAGCCGACGCAGTTGGTCACCACGCTCGCGCTCGCGACCTTCAGGGAGTTGAGGGCGTAGTCCCAGACGGGGATGGTGTCGGCGACCCGCCGGTAGTTGTGCAGGGTGGGGTGTTCGGGCACGAAACCGGGCGGCGAGCCGAAGATGTCCTCGGTCGGGCCCTTGAGCGAGGTGGAGAGCTGCCACAGGAACGGGCCGACGGTGAGGGCCAGGACGAGCAGCAGCAGGGCGTAGCGCAGGACCAGTTCGCCGATCCTGATGCGCCGGCCGTGTTCGTCGGTGACGCGCGCCTCCTTCGCCGGGGCCACGGTCCGCACGCGTTCCTCGGTGACGGTCATGTCCGCTCCCTCCGGTCGGCGCGCAGCACGAGGAGCATGAGCGCCACCGTCACCACGAAGACGACGACGGAGAGCGCCGAGGCGTAGCCGACCCGGCCGGTCAGTCCGGTGCCGGTCTGCTGGACGAGCATCACGAGGGTGGTGTCCTCGCCGGCCGGGCCGCCGTCCGGGCCTGCCAGCAGGTAGACCTCGGAGAACGTCTTGAAGGCGGCGACCGAGGAGAGCGCCGCGACCAGCACCATGGTGGAGCGGACGGCCGGCACGGTGACGGTGAGGAAGCGGCGGACCGCTCCGGCGCCGTCCACGGCGGCGGCCTCGTGCAGCTCGCGCGGCACGTTGGCGAGCGCCGCCAGATAGATGATCATGTAGTAGCCGAGGCCCTTCCAGACCGTGACGGCCATGGCGCTCAGCAGGAGCAGCCACTGGTCGCTCAGGAAGCCGACCCGGCCGATCCCGACGGTCTCCAGGAGCGAGTTGACGAGGCCGCGTTCGTCGAGCAGCCACACCCAGATGAGCCCGACCACCACGACCGAGGCGACGACCGGGGTGTAGAAGGCGGACCGGAAGAAGGTGATGCCGGGGATGTTCTTCTGCACCAGCAGGGCGAGCAGCAGCGGCAGGACGACGAGGGCGGGTACCACCCCGACGATGTACAGGGTGCTGTTGCGCAGGCCGGTCCAGAACATGTCGTCGTGGATGAGTTCACGGAAGTTGGCGAGGCCGACGAAGCGGCCCGGGATCAGGGTGCGGCGGTCAGTGAAGGAGTTGACCACCGTCGAGACGAACGGGTAGAGCACGAAGGCGCCGACGACCAGCAGCCCGGGGGCGGCGAACAGCCAGGGGCTGGTGGGCAGTTGGCGCCGCACGCGGGACACGTCGGCCATCGGGTCCTCAGCCCTCCTGCTGGAGCAGCCGGTCGCAGGCCTTGACAGCGTTGTCGAGGGCCGTCCTGGGGCTCTGCTTCCCCTGCAGCGTCCTGGCGACCTCGTTGCGCAGCGCGGTCTTCATCTGGTCGCTGAACAGCACGGGCGTGTAGTTGACCGCGTTCTTCAGCGACTTGGCGGCGGCGATGCGGACCCGGGTCTCGTCGGTGCCGTCCTCCTTGGTGAAGTACGGGTCGTCGAGGGAGCCGGCGGTGCTCGGGAAGATGGCGACCTTCTTGGCGAAGGACATCTGGTTCTGCGCGTCGGTCACGAAGTGCGCGAAGGCGACGGCGGCCGCCGTGTGTTTGGTCCGGGAGTTGACCATCACGCCCATCACGTACATGTTGACGTGCCCGGTGCTGGTGATCTGGTCGGTGATGCCGATGTTCTTGTACAGGTTCGGTGCCTGCTTCTTGAAGTTGTCGAGGTCGAGGGCGCTGCCGGGGTTCATGGCGACGGCCCCGGTGAGGAACTTCTTGCCGGTGGACTCGGGGGTCGCGGTCAGGGCCTGCGGGTCGAGCGCCTTGGCGTCGTACAGCTCCTTGTACTTGGTGAGCAGTTCGACGCCCTTGGCGTCGTTGAAGGCGAACCCGGTTCCTGCCTTGTTCATCAGCTGGGAGCCGTACCGCCCGAAGTCCTCGATCGTCGGGACGTTGGCGAGGGTGGCGACCTTGCCGCCGCTCTGCTGCGCCATCTTCAGGGCGTCGGCGAAGAGTTCGTCGTACGTCTTCGGCGGCTGCTCCGGATCGAGTCCGGCCTGTTCGAACAGCGTCTTGTTGTAGAAGAGCGGCCCGGTGTTCAGGTACCAGGGGAAGGCGTACGTCCCGCTCGTCCCCGGTATCTGGTGGCTGGCCCAAGCCCCCGCCAGGTACTCGGGCTTGTACTTGGCCGCCGCCTTGTCGAGGTCGAGGGCGAGGCCCGCCTTGGCGAGCGGGGCGACCAGGTCCGGGGAGACGTTGACGACGTCGGGGAGCGTGCCGCCGGCCGCGTCCGCGCTGATCTTGTCGGCGTAGCCCTCGGCCGGCTGGTCGATCCACTTCACATGGGTGCCGGGGTACTTCTTCTCGAAGTCCGAGACCAGGCCGTCGAAGTACGACTTGAAGTTGGCGCGCAGGTTCCAGGTCTGGAAGGTGATGTCGCCCTCGACCTTGCCCGAGGCGTCGGTGGAACCGCCGTCGTCCCCGCCGGAACCGCAGGCGCTCAGCGGCAGGGCGAGGACGGCGGCAGCGGCGAGCGCGAAGGCTCTGCGGGAGATACGCATGGTCCGTTGCTCCTTTGCAGCGGGGTCGGCCGGAGGTGCCGCGCCAGACCTTGCACGCCGTATTGGCACCACGTCAATGGATTCGGCGGAGCTAAAGTCATTAGTGGCTCAAATCCCCTGCTCAGCAAGGTGTTACGAGGGTATTGCGGTCGATCACTAATACGCTTTAGGGTGTTTGGACTCAAGCGCATTAGCAGATCGTCGTCCAGACCGAATGAGGAAGTGAGTTGGCGGAGAAACGCATCCCCGCGCGCCGGCCGACGATGAAGGACGTCGCGCGCCGCGCCGGCGTCTCCGAGAGCGCGGTCTCCTTCGCGCTCAACGGCCGCCCAGGGGTCTCCGAGACGACCAGGGCCCGGGTGCAGCGGGTGGCCGAGCAGCTCGGCTGGCGCCCCAGCACGGCCGCCCGCGCCCTCTCCGGCGAGGGCGCGGCCACCGTCGGCTTCGTCCTGGCCCGTCCCGCGCACTCGCTCGGCGTGGACTCCTTCTTCCTCCAACTGGTGTCAGGCATCCAGGAGGTGCTCGCCGAACGCCATCTCGGTCTGCTCTTCCAGATGGCGGAGGACGTGGCCGACGAGTGCGCGGTGTACCGCCGCTGGTGGGCGGAGCACCGCGTCGACGGCGTCCTGGTCGTCGACCCCCGCGCCGACGACCCCCGCCCCGACCTGCTCGACGAACTGGGCCTGCCCGCCGTGGTGATCGGCGGCGCACCCGACGAACGCCACCCCGGGCTGTCCACGGTCTGGGCGGACGACGCGGCCGCGATGGCGTCGGTGGTCGACGAGCTGACCCGGCTGGGCCACCGGCGCATCGTGCACATCGCCGGCCTGCCCGGCCTCGCGCACACCCAGCGCCGGATCCGCACCCTGCGCGCCGAGGCCGACCGCCGCGGCCTGTCCGAGGTCCACTCGGTCACCACCGACTACTCCGACGCCGAGGGCGCTGCCGTCACCCGCCGCGTCCTGCGGGCGGCCCCGCCCCCGACGGCCCTCATCTACGACAACGACGTGATGGCCGTGGCGGGTGTCGCGGCGGCGGCCGAACTCGGCTACTCCGTCCCCGACGACGTCTCCGTCGTCTCCTGGGAGGACTCGGCCCTGTGCCGCATGGTCAAACCCTGGCTCTCCGCCCTCTCCCGCGACAGCACGGAGTTCGGCCGCACGGCGGCCCGGGAACTGACGGCCCTGCTGGACGGGGGTGCGGCGCGGGCGGTGCGGGTGCCGGTGCCCCGGCTGACGGTTCGGGGCTCTACGGCACCCGCCCGTGGGTGAGCGCTCCGCTGGTCAGGCGGTTCGTTCACGGCGGGCCGGTGGGGGCTGGTCGCGCCCACGCGGCGAAGCCGCCGCATGTCGGATGCAGCCCCGCGCCCCTTACGGGGCGCTGTTCAGCGCCGACCGGAACAGCGCGAACTCCGCCAACCGCACCGTCCCCCGCGCCCCCGTGACCCGCACCCGCCACCTTCGGCCCCGCACCGGCCCGGCGAACCGCAGGATCCTGCTCGCGCCGACCGTCCCGGCCGCGGCCACCTGGGACCATCCTGCGTCCGTGTACGCCTCGACCACGAACCCCTCCGCCTGCTGCCCGTACCGGATGTCCTCCGCCAGCCGGACCCGGTCCACCTCCAGCTCCCGGCCCAGATCCACGGTCACGCCGCCCGGTGTCACCGAGCGCCGTGCGCCACGGGTCAGGTCCTCGGGCAGTTCCCGGTCCACGCGCTCGCGGAACTCGCGCAGCCGGGCCACGTCCGTGGCGTGCAGCAGGCCGTCCGTGTCCGGCGGGACGTTCAGGAGCAGGACGGCGTTGCGGCCGACCGAGCCGAAGTAGATCTCCGTCAGCTCGTCGACGGACTTGGGCTGTTGGCCGGCGTGGTAGAACCAGCCGTCCCGGATCGAGACGTCGCACTCGGCCGGCCACCACTGGAGGTAGTCGGTGTTCGGGTGGGCCGCGACCAGCGCGGCCCGGCTGCCCTCGTCGGCGGTGTCGTAGGACAGGGCCCAGTCCGTGCGGCCGTACTGGTTCTCCTTGACCGGGATGACGCTCCACTCGTCCTCGCGCGCCAGCCCGCCCTCGTTGCCGACCCAGCGCAGGTCGGGGCCGGTGACCGCGATCGCCGCGGCCGGGGCGAGGGAGCGGATCAGCGTGTACCAGCTGTCCCAGTCGTAGTCCTCGACCTTGTCGGGTGGGATGTGGCCCTGGGCGCCGTCGAACCAGACCTCGTCCACCGGGCCGTACTCGGTGAGCACCTCGTAGAGGGTGTTGAGCATGTGGGCGCCGTAGTCGGTGGCGTCCAGGGTGAAGGAGCGGGACGGGGAGCGGTCGTCGCCCGTCACCGGGGTCGGGATCGTGCGGGGCGAGCGCGCGCTGCCGTTGGCGTAGGCGCCGTGCAGGTACTGGTTCTCGTCGGCCGGGGAGAGGTAGACGCCGACCTTCAGGCCGTACCGGCGCATGGAGTCCGCGAAGGAGCGCAGGACGTCGCCCCGGCCGTCGCGCCAGCTGCTGCTCGCCACCGTGTGGCCGGTGTACCGGGACGGGTAGAGGACGAAGCCGTCGTGGTGCTTGACGGTGAGGATGGCGAGGCGGAAGCCGCCGTCGCGCAGGGCGCGGGCCCACTGGTCGGTGTCGAGGCCGGTGGGCTGGAAGACGTCCGGGTCCTCGTCGCCGGTGCCCCACTCCAGGCCGGTGAAGGTGTTCACGCCGAAGTGCAGGAAGGCGGTGCGCTCCAGGGCCTGCCAGGCGATCTGCCGTGCGGTGGGGCGGACCTGGGAGGCCTTGCGGACGAGGTCGGCCGCGGTGTCGTCGGGGCCGACCGGGATACGGGAGCGGTCGGTGTCCGCGGTGGCGGCGGCCGGGAGGGCCGGAAGTCCGGCCGTCATCGCCGCGGCCGCCGCCGAGGTGACGAAGAGGCGTCTGGAGAGGTCCATGGGCGTGCTCCTCGGGTCAGGAGAGGTGCCAGAGGGCGGGGGTGCGCTGGTCGGGCGGGTACTGGACCACCCGGCCGTCGTCCGTCACGGTCAGCGCCATGCGGGTGATCGCGTCGATCAGGTGGTAGCCGTTCGCCTCGGGCGCCAGCTCCCAGCGCTGCAGGGTGTTCCGGCCGTCGCACGGCTCCCAGGTCGCCGCCACCCCGGGCTGGAGCGGGGCGTTGAGCGTGAGCTTGCCGCCGCGTATCTCCAGGCAGCCTTCGGCGCTGCGCAGGGTCGCGTAGCCGTCCGGGGTGCGGCGGACCTCCGCCCGGTAGGACACCCCGTCCGCCCGGAGGGTGTACGTCCCGTCCGGCACCGGCACCTTCGTCAGGTCCCGCCACCCCGGAGCGTGTCCGACCTCCGTACCGCGCGCCGTGAAACCCGCGTAGGTGGCGTCGGGATGCGGGTCGCCCCAGGTGGCCTGGGAGATGTGGCGCAAGGCGGGCCACAGTTCAGTGGCGACCTCGTTCTCCGTCTCGCCGCTGCCGTTGTCCGGCCAGAGGCTGATCTTCGCGCCGGTGATGCCGTCGGCGGAGGCGAGTTGCTCGCCCTCGAAGGAGCGCGGGTCCCAGCTCCGGTCGTACAGCGCCTCGGTGTCGCTGTGGAAGCCGCCGCGGACGAGGTAGAGGGAGTACGAGGCGTTCATCACCGCGTAGCCCTGGGCGATCAACTGACCCGGTTTGACCGCCACGTTCAGCCAGTGTTCGACCGTGGTTCCGGCGGCGACGGGGACGGTGTTGGCGCCGGTGAGGCCGTCGTTCCAGATGCGCAGGTGCCGTCCCTCGCCCGCCGCGTAGGCCTGGACGCGGTTGACGAAGTCCACGTAGGCGTCCTGCGGGGTGGCGTTCGGCCCGTACCTGCTCCGCGCGTAGGCGGCCATCTGGGGGTACTTGGCGTAGTCGGAACCGAGCATGTACTCGTCGGCGCCCATGTGCCAGGACTTCGCGGTGAAGACCTGGGCGTACTCGTCCATCAGGCTCGTGTAGTAGTCGAAGGCGGCCTGCCGGGTGACGTCGAGCCGGGCGGGCTGCTTGTTGCCGTCGGAGTCGGTCAGTTGCAGGTCGGGGCGGTTCTCGATCCACGGGTCCATGTGGCCCGGGGAGTTGATCTCCGGGATGATCTCGACGTGGTAGCGGTCGCCGAGGGCGACGAGGTGCCGTATCTCGTCCTTGGTGTAGTAGCCCCAGGTGTCGGCCTCGGGATGGGCGTCGCTCTTCACCTTCAGCTCCAGGAGCAGCTGGTTGAGCTTGTGGTACGCCATCTCGCGGACCAGGTTCTCCAGCCAGGGCAGGGAGACGTGGATGTAGCAGGCGCAGACGCCGACGCCCCGCTCGCGGTAGCGCGGCACGTCGGTCGTGTGCCCGGCGGGGATCCGGTCGCCCCGGGCGAGGAGCTGGAGGAGGGTGCGGGTGCCGTAGAACGCGCCGGTCTCGGTCGCGCCGGTGATCGACAGCCGTCGGCCGGCGGCGAGTTCGTAGCCCTCGGTGCCCAGCGTGGGCCGTGCCGACGGGCGGACGTCGATGACGACGTCACCGGGGCGGGTGGCGCCGCCTCCGGCGACCGGGACCACGCCGTGCCCGGCCGCCCGGAGGTCCTCGGCGAGGGTATGGGCGACCCTGCGGCCGGCCACGTCCGAGGCGACGAGACGCGTACCGGCGCCGAACGCGTAACTCCCCGGTGCCGAAGTCCAGTCGGTCAGTGCGGGCACGGTGACGGGCGGGGCCGCCTGCCGCTCCTGGGCCACCGCCGAGGTCGGCGCCGCCAGCAGGGTCAGCGCTGCCACGGCTCCGAGGAGCCGCGGCAGCCGGTGCCTGACCTCACGCATGCCACTCCACCTTGAACACCCACGCATGCCGGCCCGCCCTGCGAGCCGCCTCGGGCACGTCGATCACCAGGGCCCCGTTGGTGAGGGTCCAGGTCAGTGGCCGGCCGTGGCCGAGCATGGTCACCTTGTCGCCGGCCCGGACCGGTACCGGGGCCTCGACGGTGAGCCTGGCCCCCGGCCGGGTGAGGGAGTGGATGTAGAAGGCCTCGTCCGGGCGGACCGTGAACCTCAGGTCGTCGCCGAGCTGGGCCGTGCGCGACCAGTACGTGGTGCCGTAGATCGCCTCGCCGTTGACGGCGAGCCAGGCGCCGGTCTCGCGCAGCCGGGTCTGCATGATCTCCGGGATGGTGCCGTCGGCGCGCGGGCCGATGTCCAGGAGGAAGTTGCCGTTCTTGGAGACGATGTCGACGAGGCTGTGCACGACCTCCTCGGCGGTCATGTAGGCGTCGTCCGGGGTCTCCCGGTTGTAGCCGTAGCTGCGGGGGTCCAGGCCCCGGCTGGCCTCCCACTTGGCGACGACCGTGTCGGCGTACGTCGTGTACTCGGGCGTGGTGTAGTCGTGGAACCCGATGCCCGAGCGGTCGTTGACGGTCACGTCGACGGGACGGGCGCGGTTCTTGGCGTGGTTGAAGTACTCGGCGAGGACGTGGACGCTGTCGTTGGCGCCGCCGATGTCGCACCAGATGATCTCCGGGTCGTAGCCGTGGATCAGTTCGAGCAGCTGCGGGGCCTGGAAGTCCCTCACATAGTCCTTGCCCGCGGTGTACCCGGTGTACGGCAGCGGCTCCAGCGTGTACGGGTTGCGCGGGGCGTGGCCCATCCAGGGGTTGTCGGGGTTGAACCACTCGGGCATGGAGAAGTACAGGCCGCGGTGGAGTTCGGGCGCGTACCTGCGGGACGCCTCGAACAGCTCCCTGACCAGGTCCCGTTTCGGGCCCAGTTGAACGGCGTTGCGGCCGGAGACCTTGGTGTCCCAGAGGGCGAAGCCCTCGTGGTGCTTGGAGGTCAGGACATGGTACTGGGCTCCGGCGTCCCGGAACAGCTCCACCCAGGCACGCGGGTCGAACTTCTCGGCCGTGAAGCGCGGGATGAAGTCGTCGTAGGCGAAGTCCGCGCCGTAGGTGTCCCGGTGGTAGGCGTACGTCGGGTTGTTCGGGTCCTGCATCTGGTCCCAGTACCACTCGGCGTACTGCACCCCGACCGGTGCCCAGGCCGGCACCGAGTAGACGCCCCAGTGGATGAAGATGCCGAACTTGGCGTCGTTGAACCAGTAGGGCGCCCGGTGACCGGCCAACGAGGTCTCGGTGGGCTGGTAGTCGGCGGTGCCGAGCGTCAGTGTGCGCCGGTTCGCCGCGACCTGGGTGCCGCGGCCGTGGACGGTGACCGTGCCGTCCTGCTCGGTGCCGGGCGCGGTGCCCGTGCGGTTGCGGATGCCGACGCGGACGCGGGCCTGTTCGCCGGGGTCGAGGCGGCGGATGCGGGCCGGCTGCACGGTGCGGGCGCCGGGGACGTCGACGCGTACGGACACCGCGTCGTCGGCCAGGATCGCGACGGTGCCCGCGTTGACGACGGTGGCCTCGACGCTCTGGGCGCCGGTGGCGTCGAGCAGGGAACTGGTGGACCGGGAGTCGCGCAGGGCCAGCGCCCGTCCCTGGGCGACGGGCTGGAGGGAGAGCGCGAAGACGTGCAGGGCGGTCCTGCCGGCCTGTGCCGGGTTGGTGACCGGCAGGGTGAGGGCGACGGCCTCACGCTGCGGGTCGATCCACACCTCGGAGGTGCCGATCCCGACGCTGTGCGCGTCCTTGCCGCCGTCCGGCTGGTAGCGGTACGGCGCCGACAGGGGCCCGCCCACCGAGTACCAGTCGCCGCCGCTCAGGCCGCCGGTGCTGGTCGTGCCGTCGGCGTAGTGGACGGTGGCCGTGCCGGAGGCGTTGCCGTAGCTGCCGGCGGTGAGGAAGAGGGCCGACAGGTAGCGGCCCTTGGGGAGGTCCAGGCGCTGGCCCAGCGCGACGACGTTGTTCCCGGCGCCCGCCGTGGCGGCCGGGAAGTCGAAGGGGATGCCGTCGACCTCGACGCGGCCGGCCGGGAGTTCCTCGCCCGGGAACGTGTAGCCGGAGCCGTCGAAGTCACCGCCCCGGGCGGCTGCCGTGTCGATGCCATCGTTGTCATAGAGGGAGTCGAGCGGTACGGGCACGGGGTCGGGGACGGGTACCCAGGTCGACTCGGCCCCCGCTTCGGCCCCCGCTTCGGCCTGTGCGTCGGCCGCCCCGGCGGCGTGCGCCCGGGCGGGTACGGCCAGGGGCAGGGCGGCCGCCGCGGCGGTGCCCGCCGCGATCCCCAGGGCCTGGCGTCTCGGAAAAGGAGACATGCTCATTGCGCGGCTCCATTCATCGGATGTCTGATGATTGAGCGGGCCCAGAGACCTGTCAATGGGGCGTGCATGAACGGGAGTTGACCCAGTGATCGGATGACCTGCGGAGAGCACACCGGTACCACCGGCCGCCGCGCGGCGGACCCGGCCGGCAGGAGCAGCGGCCGGGACTCTCGACGTGGCGCCCGCGGCCGGGCAGAGTGCCCTTTCGTACCGACGAGTAAGCAGCATTCCCGCACCCCGAGGAGCGCCCGTGACCGACTGGACCGGCCGGACCGCCGCCGAGATCGCCGCCGCCGTACGCGAGAAGCGGGTCACTCCCCGGGAGGTGGTGACCGCGCACCTGGAGCGGATCGCCCGGCTGGACGGGCGGATCGGCGCGTTCCGCAAGGTTCGGGCGGAGGCGGCGGCCGAGGCGGACGAGGTCGCGGCCCGCGCCGACCTCGCCGAACTCCCCCTCGCCGGGGTGCCGTTGGCGGTGAAGGACAATCTGGCCGTGCGCGGCGAGGCACACCTGGACGGTTCGGCCGCGATGCCGGACACGCCCGCCGACGCGGACCATGTCACCGTGGCACGGCTGCGGGCGGCGGGCGCGGTGGTCATCGGGCTGACCAACGTGCCCGAGCTGTGCGTCTTCGGCACCACCGAGGGCGCTCACGGCATCACCCGCAACCCGTGGGACACCGGGCGCAGCGCGGGCGGCTCCTCCGGCGGCAGCGCAGCCGCGGTCGCCGCCGGGCTGGCGCCGCTCGCCCTCGGCAACGACGGCATGGGCTCGCTGCGGATCCCCGCGGCCAACTGCGGTCTGGTCACCATCAAGCCGGGGTTCGGCGTGGTGCCGGCCGGGATCGGCAACGGCGACTGGTTCGGCATGTCGGAGAACGGGCCGCTGGCGACCACCGTGGCGGACGCCCGGCTGATGCTCTCGGTACTGGCGGAGAAGGAGTTCGGGGGCGCCGGACAGCGCACCCCGCGGAAGATCGCCGTCTCGCTGCGCAGCCCGCTGGTCGGCGTGACCGTCAGCAGACCGTATACGAACGCGGCGACGGAGGCGGCCGGGCTGCTGGCCGGCACCGGACACGAGGTGCGTCGCGCCGAGCCGCCGTACCCGGCGTCGATCGGTGTCACCGCGATCCGGCACTGGACCGCCGGGACGGCCGTGGACGCGGCCGGCCTGGACCCCGCCCTGCTGGCCCGGCGGACCCGGGTGCACGCGGCCATCGGGCGCCGCTTCCTGCACGGGGTGCAGGTGGGCGACGCCCGCGAGCGGCTGCGCGCCCGGCTCGCCCCGTTCTTCGCCGAGTACGACGTGCTGCTCACCCCGGCCCTGGCCCGGCACGCCCCGAAGGCGGCCCCCTGGCACGAGCGGGGCTGGTTCCGCAACGCCCTGGCCGGTTCCAACTACTCCCCCCTGACCCCGGCCTGGAACCTCACCGGCTGGCCGGCGATGTCGGTCCCGTTCGGCACCCTGCCCTCGGGCGCGCCCTGCGCCGTACAGCTGGTGGGCCGGCCGGGGTCGGAGGCGGTCCTGCTGGAGGTGGCCCAGCAGCTGGAGACGCTGCGGCCGTGGCAGCGGGTGGCGCCGGTCGGCTGAGCTCGCCGCCCGAGGTGCCGAGGCGGGCCGTCGGCCGTCCGCGGCACCGTCGTGGCCGGTCGCGCAGTTCCTCCCCCGGCCTTCGGCCGGCGGTACCCCCAGCGCTCCAAAGGGGCGCTGCCTCAGGGGGTGAGCAGTTCGCCGAAGGCGCCCGAGCGGATCAGGTCCACCACGGCCGCGATGTCCGCGTCCATCCGCCGGTCGGTGCCGACGAACGGCGCGCGGGCCCGGACCAGCTCGTACGCGGCCCGGGTCCGCGACGCCATGAGCTCGGCCCCGCGCAGGTCCAGCGCCTGGCAGGCGGTGAGCAGGTGGATCGCCACGACCTCCTCCACCAGCCCGACGACCGTACGCGCGTCACGGGCCGCGATCGGCGCCATGCTGACCTTGTCCTGGTTGTGAGCCTCCATGGACCGGGAGAACACACTGGCCGGGTTCGTGCCCTTCAGCGCCTCCGCCGTGACGGCCGGGCACGCCAGCTGCATGCCCTTGAAGCCGTGGTGCAGCCCGGCCTCCCAGGAGTCCTGCTCCGCGGGGACGATCAGGTTGATCGAGTAGCGGTCCTGGATGCTGCGGCGCAGGTGCTGGAAACCGGCCTCGTCGAGCGGTTCGTTCAGGTCCAGCACCTGGCTGTGCGGGAGGGCGAGCCGGGAGTCGGCCGGCAGCTGTGCGATCAGCTCGCGACAGGGCGGCGCCGCGGTGCGGACAGCGGTCGGCGAGCACGTGCACGCTCCCGTCCGCCTGCCGGAAGAGCGCCAGGTCCTCGCCGAGGAGCCGGACCTTGCGTACGTCGGGGGCCGAAGCTGGTCAACACGGTGTTCTTGTCAGGGGACAGCATGAGGTTCCTCCGCCTCGCGAAGAATCAGGCAGAGGAGGCTACGGGCACCACGGTTGCGTGGTTCACGGGATTTCTGCGGCTCGTGGTGTCCCTGGGAGTGCCTCTGGAAGTACTCCGGAAGTGCTCCCGGAGCGGCTACGACCGCTTCGGCTCGGTCATCCGGCGGGCCGTCTCCACGACCGCCGCGCGGTGCAGGGCGAGCCGCTCCGCAGGCCAGGACTCGCCGGCCTCCTTGGGGTCGACGCCCTCGGCGGCCCAGAACCAGGCCTGGGCCGCGGCCAGCACCATGGTCAGGAGGTCGTCGGGGGCCATGGCCGCGTCGAGGTCGCCGCGCTGCTGCGCCTCGGCCACCAGGGCCGCCTTGTTCCGGAACGCGTCCTGTTCGAGTCCGGTGGCGGAGGGGCGCTCCAGCAGCTTCCACAGTCGCAGGCGCATCAGGTCCGGCCGGGCGACCAGATGGTCGAAGATCGCGCCGGCGTATCCGGGCAGGTCCTCGACGTCGAACGGTACGGACTCCGCACCCGCCGTCATCGCCCGCGTCAGCACCTCGTCGAAGAGCTGCTCCTTGTTGCCGAAATAGACGTAGATCAGCCGCTTGTTGGCCCCCGCGGCCTCGGCGATCCGGTCCACCCGGGCACCGGCGATGCCGTAGGCGGCGAATTCGCTGAAGGCCGCGT
Organism: Streptomyces sp. NPDC008092; assembly: GCF_042957285.1. Classification (NCBI taxonomy): domain Bacteria; kingdom Bacillati; phylum Actinomycetota; class Actinomycetes; order Kitasatosporales; family Streptomycetaceae; genus Streptomyces; species Streptomyces sp. NPDC008092. Next base: position 434,205 of record NZ_JBIBHY010000007.1, on the reverse strand, counting down.
CGAGCAGCCGGGCCTTGGTGGCGCTGGAATCCCGTGACATGACCACTACCCTACCAAGTAACTATCTAGTTATTGACATGACCGGAGGCCGGGGTTACGGTCAAGGTATCTATCCAGTTAGTTATGGAATCGAGGAACCCCATGGAACAGCGCGCACTGGGCGGCCAGGGCCTGACCGTCGGCGTCCAGGGCCTCGGCCTCATGGGCATGAGCGCCTTCTACGGCGCCACCGACGAGACCGAGTCGCTGGCCACCGTCGACCGGGCGCTGGAGCTCGGCGTCACCCTGCTGGACACCGCCGAGAGCTACGGCCCCTTCGTCAACGAGCAGCTGCTCGGCAAGGCACTGGCCGGGCGCCGGGAGTCCGCCGTGGTCGCCACCAAGACCGGCGTGGAGATCACCGACGACGGCCGGGTGGTCGGCCTGAACGGCACGCCGAAGTACGTGCGGCACGCCCTCGACCGGTCGCTGCGCCACCTCGGCACCGACCACGTCGACCTCTACTACCTGCACCGCATCGACCCCGGGGTGCCGATCGAGGAGACCGTGGGCGCGCTGGCCGAGTTGGTCGCCGAGGGCAAGATCCGGCACATCGGTCTCTCCGAGGCCTCCGCGGACACCATCCGGCGGGCCCACGCGGTCCACCCGGTCGCCGCCCTGCAGACCGAGTACTCCCTCTTCGAGCGCGGCATCGAGCACGACGGCGTCCTGGACACCCTCCGGGAGCTGAACATCGGCCTGGTCGCCTACTCCCCGCTGGGGCGCGGCTTCCTGTCCGGCGCGATCACCAGCCCCGACGACTTCGCCGCCGACGACTGGCGCCGTACCGACCCGCGCTTCCAGGGCGAGAACTTCCGGCGCAACCTCGACGTGGTCCGCGAGGTCCGCCGGCTCGCCGCCGGCAAGGGCGTCACCCCCTCCCAGCTGGCCCTCGCCTGGGTCCAGCGGCAGGGCGCGGTCGCCATCCCCGGCACCAAGCGCCGCCGCTACCTGGAGGAGAACATCGCCGCCACCGGGATCACCCTCACCGCGGAGGACCTCGCCGCCGTCGAGGCGGTCGCCCCGCACGGCGTGGTCACCGGCGAGCGGTACGCGCCGGAGCACATGGGGACCCTGAACGGCTGACCGCCGCCGTCCCCGCCCGCGGAGGGCCGGTCCCGGATCGCCGTCGGCGACTCGCGGGCCTCCTCCCGGTGATCAGGCCGGGGCGCACCCCGGCCGCACCCCCCACACATCCACAGGAGACACCTCTCATGTCCGTACCCCCGACCACGAGCGCCTTCGGCGCCACCACCACCGCCGCCGAGGTCATCGACGGCGTGGACCTGCACGGCCGACGGGCCGTGGTGACCGGAGCCAGCTCCGGCATCGGCGTGGAGACGGCCCGGGCGCTCGCCTCGGCCGGCGCCGACGTCACCCTGGCCGTACGCAACACCGAGGCCGGCGACCGCACGGCGGCCCGCCTGGCGGCGGAACTGCCGTCCGGGTCGGGCGAGTTGACCGTGGGGCGGCTCGACCTCGCCGACCGGTCGACCGTCGCGGCCTTCGTGGCCGGCTGGCAGGGCCCGCTGCACATCCTGGTCAACAACGCCGGTGTGATGGCCCCGCAGCAGGTCACCCGCACCTCCGACGGCCGCGAGCAGCAGTTCGGCGTCAACCACCTGGGGCACTTCGCCCTCACCACCGGCCTGCACCGGGCGCTGGCGGCGGCCGGCGGCGCCCGGATCGTCTCGGTCAGCTCCACCGGCCATCTCTTCTCCCCCGTCGTCTTCGACGACCTGGACTACCGGTTCCGCCCCTACGACCCGTGGACCTCCTACGGCCAGTCGAAGACCGCCAACATCCTGTTCGCTGTCGCCGCGGCCGAGCGCTGGGCCGACGACGGCATCACAGCCAACGCCCTGATGCCGGGCAACATCGCCGACACCAACCTGGCCCGGCACATGGACCTGCGGCAGATCGAGGAGTTCATCGCCTCGGGCGAGATCGCGCTGCCGCCGCAGAAGACGGTGGCGCAGGGCGCCGCGACCTCGGTGCTGCTGGCCGGCTCGCCGACCGTGGCGGGCGTCAGCGGCCGCTACTTCGAGGACTGCGCGCAGGCCGAGCCGGTCACCGGGCGGGCGGGTGCCGTCGGCGGGGTCGCGCCGTACGCCCTGGACCGGGACAACGCGGCCCGGCTGTGGCACGTGTCCGAGGCGCTGCTCGGATAGGTCACAGGGCGCGGTACATGATGTGCAGGCCGACCGGTCCGTGCTTCGGATGGTCGAAGGCCTGCGGGACCGTGCCGAGGATCGTGAAGCCGAGGGAGGTCCACAGGGCCACGGCGGGGTTGGTCTCGACGACGGCGTTGAAGACCATCGCCCGGTAGCCGTGCGCCCGGGCCTCGGCGAGGACGTGCTCGGCCAGCGCCCGCCCGATGCCCCGGCCGCCCTGATCGGGGTCGACCATGAAGCCGGCGTTGGCGACGCCCGCCGCGGGCCCCCCGTAGTTGGGGGTCAGGTAGGCGGAGCCGACGACGGCTCCGGTGGGGTCCTCGGCGACGTAGACACGCTTGGCCGGGCTCATCCACAGTGCGCGGGCCGCCTGCTCCGAGGTGTCGGGGTCCCATCCGTAGGTCTCGGCGGCGGCGACGATCCGGTGCCAGAAGGGCCAGATCTGCGGCCAGTCGGCCGCGGTGGCTTCTCTGATCAGCATGGGCGTGAGTCTCGCACGCCCATGCGCGTCGGCGATCGCGACGGGACCGACCTGCCGGTCAGTCCACGCTCGGCAGGATGTGGGGCTCGGCGAGATCCTCCTCGTAACCCGCGAGGCGGATCGGGGCGGACCGGGCCCACACGTCGAGGCTGCCGAGTTGTCCGGGCCGGCTGCCCGCGCGCTCCGTGCGTTCCTTGGGGCGCTGCTCGCGATTCGTCTTCTCCGGTGTCACCGCGCACTCCTTATGTGTCGGTCACCCTCGGGGCGTGCCGGACGGTCTGCGTTCCGGTGCCGGGCGCCCGCTCGGGTCTGGGTGGAAGGCCAGTTCGGACGCGGTGGCGCCGGTAACTCACAAGAGAGCAGGCCGCTGTCGACAGGCTCGTCCCGGGACGGACCGTGGGTGTGGGTGGGACCCCTTGTTGCTGTCCGTCCCCTACAGATTAACCAAATGAGCAGGGGTCCGCTCGATAGGGAGTGCAAACAAGGTGTAACTATCGCGAGTCGCTACGCACTTCGGCGACCTCTAAATGCACCTGTTCGTAACATAATGCCGCGTTTACGACTCACCCGCCCGGCCTGCGAATGCGAACACATCTTCGAACACGTAGACCGTCACCCCCTTCACAGGCTGTGCAGTTCAGGTTGCGTTGGCCGGGTCGAAAACTCGACATGATCCGATGGCGCAGGACAACGGCTGTCTCGCGGAAGGACTGACGCATGGAGCTGCGCAGCGTCGAGGAGCTGATGGATCTGCTGTACGCCTGCCGGCACCAGCGCGCGCTGCGCACCGCGGCACTGCTGCGCCGCAGCCGCCCCGCCGACAAGGAACTCCAGGTCGCGGGCCTGGTGCACGGCATCGAGGAACTGCTCGGCCCCGCCGACGGCGCCGCGCACGCGGTACGCCACCTGCTCGGGGAACGCGTCTACCACCTGGTCCGCGCGAACGGCACCACCACCACCGACGACGACGTACTGCGCCTGCGCCAGGCGGACGAGGAGAGCCGCACGGCGGGCTTCGACGCGGGCGTCCTGGAGGACTGGCGGACCGTCCTGGAACTGGTCGCCGCCCGCAACTCCCGCCTGGGGGCTGTCGACTGACGTTCCGTCATGAGACGGTACGGCGATGACGTCATCGTACGGAACGTCGTACGGGCTCCGGGGCCGGGGGGCCGTCGTCACCGGCGGCACCCGCGGCATCGGGCGCGCGGTCGCCGAGGCGCTCGCGGCGGCCGGTGCGCTGGTGTGCGTGAGCGCGCGGGACCCGGACGAGGTGCGGCGCACGGCCGCGGAGCTGGGCGGGGTCGGCCTGGCCGGCAGCGTCGCCGAGCCGGAGCACGCCCGGGAGCTGACCCGGCTGGCGCTGACCGAGTTCGGGCGGCTGGACGTCCTCGTCAACAACGCGGCGACCAACCGCCCCTACGGCCCGCTCATGGACGCCGACCTGGGGCTGTGGCGGGAGGCGTTCACGGTCAACGTGGAGGCCCCGCTGCGGCTGACGCAGTGCGCGTGGCGCGGCTGGATGCGGGAGCACGGCGGCTCGGTGATCAACATCTGCACGGAGGGCGCGACCCATGTCGGCCCCCACGTGGGTGCCTACGGCACCAGCAAGGCCGCGCTCCTGCACCTGACCCAGCAACTGGCGGGCGAACTGGCACCCCGGGTGCGGGTGAACTCGGTCTCACCGGGTCTGGTACGCACCGAGATGGCCCGCTTCATGTGGGAGCCGCGCGAGCAGGAGATCGCCGCCGGGCTGCCGCTGGGGCGGATCGGCGAGCCGGAGGACGTGGCGGCGGCCGTGCTGTGGCTGGCCTCGGACGCGGCGGAGTGGGTGACGGGAGCAGACCTGGTGGTGGACGGCGGCACCCGGGTACGAGCGGCGCGTATCCCTGACTGAAGGGGCGCAGGACTTCCCGACATGCGGCTGCAGCAGTGCCCTGGGGACGCGGGGCCGTTCCGATCTGCGGCTGCCGCCCTGTCGGCGCGACCAGCAGCATCTCGCGACGCCGCAGGCGCAACGCCCAGGGGCGCGGGGAACTGCGCGACCAGCCCCCACTCACCCGCACCCGCACGACCCGCCGAAACTCACCACCTACCCGGCGCGTAGTCCTTCAGGAAGACCCCGTACACGTCCTCGCCCTGCTCCCCGAGCACGATCGGGTCGTACACGCGCGCCGCCCCGTCGATAAGGTCGAGCGGCGCGTGGAAGCCCTCCTCGGCCAGCCGCAGCTTGTCGAAGTGCGGCCGCTCGTCGGTGATCCACCCCGTGTCGACGGAGGTCATGAGGATGCCGTCGGTCTGGAACATCTCCGCCGCGCTGGTCCGCGTGACCATGTTCATGGCGGCCTTGGCCGCGTTGGTGTTGGGGTGCCCGGCGCCCTTGTAGCCGCGGCCGAAGACGCCCTCCATCGCCGAGACGTTGACGACGTACGACCGGCCGCGCGCCGCCTTCTTCGCGGCCGCGGCCATGGCCGGCCGGAGCGCGCTGATCAGGATGAACGGCGACGTGTAGTTGCAGAGCTGGGTCTCCAGCAGTTCGACCGGGGAGATCTGGTCGATGGTCTGCACCCACGTGTTGGTGTCGACGACGTCGGGGACGAGGCCGCCCGCGTCGATGGCGGTGCCGTCGAGGTGCCGGGCCACGCTGGCGTTGCCCGCGACGAGGGCGAGGTCGGCGACCTGCTGCGCGTCGAGGCCGCTGGTACCCAGCGGCAGCGCGGCGAGGCCGTCGACGGCTCCGGAGTTGAAGGCGCCGATGACCTGGTGGGCGGGGAGCTCGCCGGCGGGCAGCGGGGCGCTCTCGCCCTCGACCAGGGCCGCGTACGCGGCGGGCAGCCGTCGTACGGTCTGGGTCGCGTTGTTGATCAGGATGTCGAGCGGGCCCGCCGCGCCGACCTGCTCCGCGAGGGCGACGGCCTGCGCCGGGTCGCGCAGGTCGATGCCGACGACCTCCAGCCGGTGCAGCCAGTCCGCCGAGTCCTCCATCGCCTTGAACCGGCGGATGGCGTCCTTCGGGAAGCGGGTGGTGATGGTCGTGTGGGCTCCGTCACGCAGCAGCCGCAGCGCGATGTACATGCCGATCTTGGCGCGGCCGCCGGTGAGCAGGGCGCGCTTGCCGGTCAGGTCGGCGCGGGCGTCGCGCTTGGCGCGGTTCAGCCGGGCGCAGTCCGGACAGAGCTGGTGGTAGAAGTAGTCGACCTCGACGTAGCGGGTCTTGCAGGTGTAGCAGGACCGCGGGCGCTGGAGTATCCCCGCGACCCTGCCCTCCTCGGTCCGGGAGGAGGGCAGCAGGCCCTCGGTCTCGTCGTCGATGCGCTCGGCGGAGCCGGTCGCGGTGGCCTCGGTGACCGCCTTGTCGTGGGCGGTCTTGGCGGCCCGGCGCTCCTGGCGGCGGCGCTGCTTGACCGTGCGGTAGACGCCGGCCGTGGCCCGGCGCACCGCGATGGCGTCCGGGTGGTCGACCTCCAGTGCGTCCAGCTCCGCGAGCACGCCGAGGCAGACGGCGAGCCGCTCCGGGTCGATGCCGGGGCCGTGGACCACGGCCCCGTCCACGGCCTCGTCCACGGTCCGCACCGCGTCCTCGGCCGCCGGGCCGTCCTGTGTCACCGTCATCGTGCTGCCGCTTCCCTGGTCCACCAGCGGCGCTCCGACTCGCGCCCGCTTTCGAACCGGGAATTTTACGGAGCGCCGGGCGATACCTCCAAACCCGACCGGATCATGGATCGCAGACCGCGATCAGCGAGTCCACCTCGTCGGTGACCGCGCGGGCCAGCACGTCGAGGTCGGGGACGGCGCTCGCGTCGGCGACCAGGCCGTAGTGGACGTGGTTGCGGTACGTGGAGATGGCGACCGCCAGGGACTGGCCGGGCGCGAGCGGGGCCAGCGGGTAGACGGCGGTGAGCGGGTGGCCGCCGAGGCGCAGGCCGACGCCGGGCAGCGGCACGCTGGTGACCAGGATGTCGAACCAGAGCCGGGCGGCCTGGCCGACGAGCGGCCCGCCGAGCCGGTGCCCGAGCGCGGGCACGTGGTCGGCGAGCAGGGCGACGGCACCGGCGCCCCGGTTGGGGCCGGCGTCCTTGTTGCGGACCATCGCCGTGCGGACGCGGTCGAGGCGGGCGATCGGGTCCGGGTTGTCGACCGGGAGCCGTATCAGGTACCCGGAGAGCCGGTTGCCCTGTGGGGCCACGGTGCGCGGGCGGCGCTTGGAGACGGGGATCAGGGCACGCGGGGCGACGCCCTCGGTGCCGTCGCCGCGCTCGACCAGCCAGCGGCGCAGGGCACCGGCGACGACGGCGATCAGCACGTCGTTGACGGTGCCGCCGACGGCCTTGCGGACACGGTGCACGTCGTCGATGTCGAGGTCGACGCCGGCGATGCTCCGGGTACCGGTCGGCTCGGACTTCAGGGCGGCCGACGAGCTCACCCCGAGGGCGGACAGGGCGACCGAGGCACCGATGTCGAGGGCCCGGCCCACGTCGGAGAGGGCGCCGCGGACCAGCTCGGGCAGCCTGCGCACGTCGGGCAGCGCCAGCATCGGGCGCGGCGGCTCGATCGAGCGGGGGGCGCGCACCGGCAGGTCGAGCGGGTCCATGACGCCTGCGGCCAGCTTGAGGGCGCGCAGTCCGTCGGCGAGGGCGTGGTGGAACTTGAACAGCACGGCGAAGGACACCCCGTCCTCGCCGGGCAGCACATGCGCCTCCCACGGCGGCCGGCCGCGCTCCAGCGGACGCTCCATCAGCCGGCCGGCGACGGTCTGGAAGTCGGCGGTCGGGGCGTGCAGCCGGACGTGGTTCAGGGGGTCGAAGTCCGGGTCGGCCTCGCGGGCGGCGCTGCCGAACGCGAGCGGCTGCCAGACGTCCCTGATGCGCATGCGCAGTCCGGGCACGGCGACGGCCCGGGCCGCGAGCAGGTCGGCGGCGTGCGCGCCGGCCGTCGGCGAGTGCGCCGAGAACACCCCGAGCGCGCCGAGGTGCATCGGGTGTTGTTCGGACTCGATGTTCCAGAACGCCAGGTCGAGAGGAGCGAGCAGGTCAGCAGTCGCAGTCTTCAAAGGGGGTGCCTCGCGTTGACGGAGGGTGGATCAGCAGTCAAACGCCGACTCATTATTACGGTCAAGTACGATCACGCTACGCTCAGTTAACAGCAGATTAAGTCCCGCCTCCTCCGAAAGAGGCGGGACTCATGGGGCACCTGAGGTCACTTCAGCGCCGGCGGTCCCGCCTCGGGTGACGTACCCCACTCCGACGGGCGCGGGCCGACCGTGAACGCCAGTGACCGCAGGGAGCGCAGCGCACCGGTCGTCAGATAGGTACGGCCGTAGTCGCTTCCGTCGGTGCGGGCCCGCTGGATGTACCGGTGGCCGTCGGAGGTCCCCGGTGCGGTCACCGTGAACCCGCCGCTCGGCCAGAAGCGGCGGTCGAGGCGGACGTCGGCCCGGTCGAAGACGGGCGTGGACAGGCCCCAGGTGCCGTAGCCGGGCTGCACCGGGAAGAGGCCGAGGGACGACAGGACGTTCCAGGCCGACATGGTGCCGAGGTCGTCGTTGCCGGTCATCCCGGTCGGGCCGTCGGTGAACAGGGTCAGCGCCGCGTGCACCACGTCGGTGGTCTTCCAGGGCTGGCCGGTGGAGAGGTACGTGTACGGGGCGATCAGGTCGGGCTCGTTCATGGGGTTGTAGACGGCCGCGTTGTAGTAGGTGTACGCGTTGCCGTGCACCCACACCTCGCGGGCGGTCCTCCCCGGGTCGGCGAGCAGCCTGTCGTAGGCGAAGAAGGAGTCGAGCCGGGCGTTGGTGGCGCGTTCGCCGCCGATCAGGGAGATCACGCCGGGCAGGTCCTGCGGGACGAGCCACTGGTACTGCCAGGCGGTGCCCTCGTGGAAGCCGATGCCGCGGGCCGGGTCGGGGTTGCCGGTGAAGGCGCCGGCGGCGTCGCGGGCCCGGAAGAAGCCGGTGGAGGGGTCGAAGACGTTGCGGTAGTTCTGCGCCCGGGTGGCGTAGCGGGCCGCGTCCGCGCCGTGGCCGAGGTCCCGGGCCATCTGCCCGAGCATCGCGTCGGACAGCGCGTACTCCAGGGTGACGGAGGCACCGTGGTCGTAGTCGGAGTCGCCCACCTTGGTGTGCGGGCGGCCCTTCAGGTACGGCGCGAAGCCGTCGGCGAGGTACTCGGCGTTGGCCTCGCGGCCGACCCCGGCGTTGGCGGCCGGCGGCACGCCGTCGGCGTTCCTCCTCAGCGCCCGGTAGGCCCGCTCCTCGTACCCCTTGAGCAGGCCCAGCTGGTACGCGGTGGTCAGGAAGGGGGTGACCGGGTCGCCGGTCATGATGTTCGTCTCGACCGTGCCGTAGCCCCACTTGGGCAGCCAGCCGCCCTCCTCGTCGACCTTCAGCACCGACAGGGCCATGTCCCGGGCCTCGCGCGGGGCGAGCAGGGCGAGCGCCTGGGCCTGGGTGCGGTAGGTGTCCCAGAGCGACCAGTTCTGGTAGTAGGTGAACCCCCGGGCGCGGTGGATCCGGCGGTCCCAGCCGGTGTAGCGGCCGTCGGCGTCGCTGCCGACGTTGGGAGCGAGGAAGGTGCGGTACAGGGACGAGTAGAAGGTACGGCGCCGGGTCTCGGAGCCGCCCTGGACGCGGATGCCGCCCAGCCGCCGTTCCCAGGCGTCCCGGGCCTGCCGTCGCACCGTGTCGAACGAACGGCCGCCCTCGGCGCGCAGGTTGGCCCCGGCGCCCTGCGCGTCGACGTACGACAGGGCGGTGGTCGCCTCGACGGTGCGGTCCCGGGTGGTGTCGAAACGGACGTAGGCCCCGTCGGCTCCGGTACGCGAGCCGGGGGTGACCGTGGCGCCGTTCCAGGTGCCGTACGCGGTGAAGGGCCGGCTGAAACGGGTGACCGTGTAGACGGTGTAGGGGGCGGTCTCGCGGCAGAAGCCGTGGCCGGTGATCCTGGTCCGGACCGTGTGGTCGTCGAGGATCTCGACGTCGCTGCCGACCGGCTTGTGCAGCGCCTGGTGCGCGTTGAGCAGGACGTTCGCCCGGTCGGTGGCCGGGAAGGTGTAGCGCTGAACGCCGGTGCGGGCGGTCGCGGTCAGCTCGGCCGTCACGCCCGAGTCGAGGCCGACGCGGTAGTAGCCGGGGCCGGCCGCCTCGTCCGCGTGGTCGAACCCGGCGGCGTACTTCGCGTAGTCCGTCTGCGTGACGTCCCCGGTGGTGGGCAGCACGGGCAGGTCGCCGCCGATGGCGCAGCCGACGCCGGAGAGGTGGACCAGGGAGAAGCCGCGGATCCGGCGCTGGGTGTAGTCGTAGCCGGTGCTGTGGCCGGTGTCCGGGGAGAGCTGCACCATGCCGAAGGGCACGGCCGCGCCGGGAAACGTGTTGCCCTCGTCCTGGCTGCCGATGAAGGGGTTCACCAGATCGGCGAGGCGGCCGTCGGCCGGTTCGGCGGCCCCCGCGGCGGGGGCGGTGAGCAGCGCGGACGCCGCCAGCGCGGCGGCGAGGCACAGCCGGCTGCGCCGGAGAACCGCGGTGGTATGTGACATACCACTGGTCCCTCTCATGTCGGATGACCTCCGAAGCTCGACATTGCTGTCTGCATCGTGAGGGGAGAGAGCGCCAAAATCCGGCAAATGAGGGGTTTTCACTCGCAGCGCGTCGCGCCCGAGTTGGCACGCGCGCAGGTCAGGGGCTAGGAGACCAGCTGCCCCTTCCCCAGGCCGATGACCCCGCCCTTGGAGACGGTGTACAGCTCCGCGTCCCGGTCCGGGTTGACGCCTATCGTCGCGCCCGGCGGGACCTCGACGTTCTTGTCCAGGACAGCGCCGCGCACCACCGCGCCGCGGCCCACGATGACGTTGTCGTGCAGCACCGAGCCCTGGACCACCGCGCCCGGGTCGACCCGCACGCCCGGTGACAGCACGGACCGGGTGACCTGGCCGCGGATCAGGCAGCCGGCGCTGATGATGGACTCGCTCGCCATGCCGCCCGAGTTGAAGCGGGCCGGGGAGAGCTGGTTGGAGTGGGTGTAGATGGGCCAGCTGCGGTTGAACAGGTTGAACGCGGGCCGCTCGGCGATCAGGTCCATGTGGGCGTCGTAGTACGCGTCGAGGGTGCCGACGTCCCGCCAGTAGCCGCGGTCGCTCCTGGTCTCGCCGGGGACGTGGTTGGTGCCGAAGTCGTAGAGCTGGGCCTCGCCGCGGGCGGTGAGCTGGGGCAGGATCGAGCCGCCCATGTCGTGCAGCGAGTCGTCGTCCTCGGCGTCCCGGTGCAGGGCCTCCACCAGGGTCTTGGTGGTGAAGATGTAGTTGCCCATGGAGGCGAAGACGCAGTCCGGGGCGTCCGGCAGGCCCGGCGGGTCGGCCGGCTTCTCCAGGAAGGTCTCTATCGTCTGCCCGTCCGAGCCCGGGGTGATCACCCCGAACGCCGAGGACTCCGCGCGCGGGATGCGGATGCCCGCGACCGTGACCCCGGCGCCGCCCTCGATGTGCTGCTGGAGCATCTGCCGGGGGTCCATGCGGTAGACGTGGTCGGCGCCGAACACCGCGACGTAGTCGGGCTGTTCGTCGTGGACGAGGTTGAGGGACTGCAGGATGGCGTCGGCGCTGCCCAGGTACCAGCGCGGGCCGAGCCGCTGCTGTGCCGGGACCGGGGTGATGTAGTTGCCGAGCAGGCTGGACATCCGCCAGGTGGTGGTGATGTGCCGGTCCAGCGAGTGCGACTTGTACTGCGTCAGCACGCAGATGCGCAGCACGTCCGCGTTGACCAGGTTGGACAGCACGAAGTCGACCAGGCGGTAGGTACCGCCGAAGGTGACCGCTGGTTTGGCCCGGTCGGCTGTGAGCGGCATCAGGCGTTTGCCCTCGCCGCCGGCCAGCACGATCCCGAGTACCGAAGGTCCACCACGACGCATGGCCGCTCCCCTCACCCTGGTGCTCCATGCTTGCCCTGGGAGCACACCCGCTAAGCCTGCACCGGGATCGCGTCGAACAGGCGGCCTGTTCGTTACGCCTGTCGTTACGCCTGTTTGAGGATCTCCTCGTAGAGGCGGACCGTGCGCCGGGCCACCGCGTCCCAGCCGAACTCCCCGACGGCGCGCTCGCGTCCGGCCTCGCCCATCCGCCGGGCCGTCTCCCGGTCCCCGACCACGGCGTCCAGCGCCCGCGCCAGGTTGCCCTCGAAGTCGTCGTCCAGATCGACCAGCAGGCCGGTCTTGCCGTCGTCGACGACCTCGGGGATGCCGCCGACCCGGGACGCCACCACGGGCGTGCCGCAGGCCATCGCCTCCAGGTTGACGATGCCGAGCGGCTCGTAGACCGACGGGCAGGCGAACACGGCCGCGTGGGTGAGGAGTTGGATGACGTCGGCGCGGGGCAGCATCTGCGGGATCCAGTGCACGCCCTCCCGGACCCGGCTCAGCTCCGCGAACAGCTCGCGGAACTCCCGGTCGATCTCGGGCGTGTCGGGTGCCCCCGCGCACAGCACGACCTGTGCCGCCGGGTCGATGTCCCGTACCGCGCGCAGCAGATGGGGCACGCCCTTCTGGCGGGTGATGCGGCCGACGAACAGCACGTACGGGCGGCCCGGGTCGATGCCGATGCGGGCCAGGACGTCGGTGCCGGGGTCCGGGCGGTACAGGGCGGTGTCGATGCCGTTGTGCACCACGTGGACCTTCGCCGGGTCCAGGGCGGGGTAGCAGTCGAGGATGTCCGTGCGCATCGCCCCGGACACCGCGATCACGCCGTCGGCGGCCTCGATCGCGCTGCGCTCGGCCCAGCTCGACAGGGCGTAGCCGCCGCCGAGTTGCTCGGCCTTCCAGGGCCGCAGCGGCTCCAGCGAGTGCGCGGTCACCACGTGCGGGACGCCGTACAGCATCTTGGCGACATGGCCGGCGAGGTTGGCGTACCAGGTGTGGGAGTGCACGAGTTCGCGGCCTTCGAGGCCCGCGGCCATGGCCAGGTCCACGGAGAAGGTGCGCAGTGCGTCGTTGGCGGTGTCCAGGGCGGACCAGGGGCGGTGCCGGACGACGCCGACCCCGCGGCCCTCGCCCCAGCAGTGCACTTCGAGGTCGACCAGGGGCCGCAACTCACGGGCGAGGAACTCCACGTGAACACCCGCGCCGCCGTAGACGTCCGGGGGGTACTCCCGGGTCAGCAGTCCGACTCGCACCCGCAACCCCTCGCTCTCCACGGCCGGTTGTTCCATGGTCACCCAGATGCGGCGCGCGGGGAAGAGCGCGGTGGTTGTGTGAAACAACAGTCACCGCAGACCCCGCCGCCCGGTACCCGGTAGTAGAGACAGCAGCTGCGGCGCCGGAAGGCCAGGCCGGCGCGGGTGCCGGTGGCACTCAGCAGGGGGTGCGCGAAGAGCGCGTCGGCGAGGGCGCGGGTCCGGGCGGCCGCTTCCGTACGGTTGTTCGCGCGGGCCCAGCGGTCCAGTTCCCGTGCGGCACCGGCCAGCGCGGAGCCCGCGTTGCCCCAGAGCAGGCCGGCGGCGACGCCGTAGCGATCCCTCAGGGTCTCCCCCAGGGGTTCGAGATGGCCGTGTACGACGGCCTGCGCGACGGAGTCGGCGAGCGGGGCCGGACCGGTGCCGCCGGGCCGTGCGCGCACCTCGGTGAGCCAGAGGTCGTCGGGGGCGCCGGCGGCGGGGTCCCAGCGGAGCAGGCCGGGGTCGAGGTCGGGCAGGCGGCCGTAGCGGACGGCACAGCCGAGGGCGACGGACCAGAGCCGGGCGGCCAGCGCCTGGTGGGCGATGGAGGCGGCGACCCGGGGCTCGGCGGCGCCCAGACGCCCCGAAACGGTCTCGACACGGAAAGTCAGCGCATTCCCGTAAACATCCGATGTGTCTTTTTTATAGCTCTTTGCCAGAGTGCCGAGCCGACCGATCCGCGGCGCGTCGGCACCTCCTACCGCAGGTCGGACCGTGCGCAGGACGAAGAAGCCGCCGAGCGGACGGAGCGCGGCGAGATCGGGGTCCAGGTCCTCGAAGGGGTCCACGAACAGCAGTAGTACCAGGGTCCCCCGGATCGCGGGCCGAGGCCGCCTCCACCCGGCGGCCCCCACCCTGGGGATGATCAGGATCCCGTCGTACTCCATCGGTAGTAGGACCCATTAGGTGCTCAGGTACGACGACGGGAAGCACGCGGACGGGCAGAGTGTTGCTCATGGAAGCCGACCGATCACCGCGCGGGGCCAAGCGGCCGCGCCTGACGCAGAGGAGCCGAGTATGAGCGCCCTCGCGTTGTCCGTGTTGCTTTCCTTCGTCTCCGCCGTCGCCTACGCCGGCGGAGCGATCGTGCAGGAGCAGGTAGCGGTCTCCTCCCCCGACGAGCAGTACGCGCCGCTGCGCCGCCCGAGCTGGTGGGGGGCGATGGCGCTCAACGGCCTCGGCGGCCTGCTGCACGTCGTGGCGCTGGCCTACGGCCCGCTGAGCCTGGTCCAGCCGCTGGGCGCGCTCACCATCGTGTTCGCACTGCCGATGGCGGCCCTCTTCGTGGGCCGCCGGGCCGGGACGACCGCCTGGCGCGGCGCGATCATGGCCACCGTCGGTCTGGCGGGTCTGCTCTCCCTGGTCGGCTCCTCCGACTCGCACACCCTGGCCTCCGCCGGCCGGATCGGGGTCGCGGTGGTCACCGGCGCGGCGGTCGTCGCGCTGATGGTCGCGGGCCGGGCCGCGCACCGGCACCCGGCGGTGCGCAGCGTGCTGCTCGCCACCGCGTCCGGCATAGCCTTCGGCATGTCCTCGGTGTTCACCAAGGTGGTGGCGATCGACTGGGACGGCGGGATCGCCACGGCCGACCTGCTCTGGCTGTCCGTGATCGGCGCCTACGCCGTCGCGGGCGTCCTGATCTCCCAGGCCGCCTACCGTGGTGGCGGCCTCGCCGCGCCCCTGGCCACGCTGACCGTGGTCAACCCGGTGCTGGCCGCCGCGGTCGGCATCACGATGTTCGGCGAGACGTTCCGCTACGGCGCGACGGGCACCCTGCTGGCGCTGGGCTGCGGTGTGGTGGCGGCGGGCGGCCTGATCCTGCTGACGACCGAGCGCATCGAGCGCACCCCGCATCCGGCCGCCCGGCCGGTGCCGGACCCGGCGGTGCCGGAGGTGTCGCCCGAGCCGCTGGTCGAGGCGCTGGTGGAACTGGCCGAGGCGGGCCTGGCGCAGGCGGGCGCCGAGCGCGGTGGTGCCGAACTCGGCGGCGCGTCGCAGGCGGAGCCGACGGGGGTGGCCAGGCCGGCGGAGGCCGCCTCACTGGTCAGGATGCCCCAGCAGCGGTCGGGCCCCGCGGCGCCGGACGTGGTGCCGAGCATGGCAGATGTGGTGCTGCCCGCCGTCGGCTACGTGCACGGTCCGTTCCTGGACGGGCACCGTACGCGGACCCGGATCAAATCCTGACGCCGCCGGCCCGGAGATAGGCGACCGGGTCGATGTCCGAGCCGAAACCGGGCCCCGTCCGCACCTCGAAGTGCAGATGCGGGCCCGTGGCGTTTCCGGTGGAGCCCGAGCGGCCGATCCGCTGGCCCGTGGACACGCTCTGCCCGGCCCGCACGGAGATCGCCGACAGGTGGGCGTACTGCGTGTAGCGGCCGTCGGCGTGCCGGATCACCACCTGGTAGCCGTAGGAGCCGCCCCAGCCCGCCGTGACGACCTGCCCGGCCTCGACCGCCTTCACGGAGGTGCCGGTGGGCGCGAGGAAGTCGACGCCGGTGTGGTAGCCCTTCGACCAGTGCGAGCCGGACGCGTGGTACGGGGTGCCGATCGGGGCGTCGACGGGGGCGACGAGGGAGTGGCCGGCGTGGGTGTCGGGCTTGGTCTTCGCGGTCTTCGTACCGGTGCCGGTCCTGGCCTCGGCCTTCGGGTGGGCCTTGGTCTTCGCGGCCGCCTTCTTCGCCGCCGGCTCGGTCTTCGCGGCCCGGCCGGTCAGGCTCAGCCGCTGTCCCGGCAGGATCAGGTCGGGGTCGGAGCCGACCGTCGCGCGGTTGGCCGCGTACAGCCGGTGCCAGCCCCCGGCCACGTCGTGCTCCTCGGCGATCCCGGAGAGCGTGTCGCCGTGCACCACGGTGTACATCTCGGCCCGGCCGGCCCGCGACTGCGGCGTGGTCTGCGGCTGTACGTCCCGTACGGAACTCTTCGCGGAACTCTTGGCCGAACTCTTGGCCGAACTCTTGGCCGAGGATGTCTTCGCGGCGTGGTTCGTCGCGGGGTGGGTGGCGGCGCTCTCGGTGTGCACGTCGGGGGTGCCGCCGCCGCGGGTGAGCCCGGCCCGCACCGAGCAGACCGGCCAGGCGCCCGGGCCCTGGCCGTCGAGGACCTTCTCCGCCACCGCTATCTGCTGGTCCTTGGTGGCGAGATCGGCGCGCGGCGCGTACCTCGTGCCCCCGTAGGCCTCCCAGGTGGACTGGGTGAACTGGAGCCCGCCGTAGAAGCCGTTGCCGGTGTTGATGCCCCAGTCGCCGCTCGACTCGCAGGCGGCGACCTGGTCCCAGGTGGACACGGAGGCCGCGTCGGCGCTTGCGGCGGCGGCGAGCGGCAGCGCGAGGCCGGCGCCGCCCGCCGTGACGGTGAGCGAGGCGCGGTTGATCCTGTTCGGCTGGTACCGGCGGTGCCGGCCGCGATCGGCCATGTCGGAAGCCCCCCTCGCCACGCGCGTCAGGAGGCCAAAAGTAAGCGTCCCGAACAGGCCATGACAAGACGGCAATCAGCCGCCTCTTGTCCCCGGAGGCACGGCGGTCACGTCCGAACGGGTGCGACGGGGGCAGGCGTTGACGCGCCGTCAACCGTACGGTGCCGGCGGGACCGCCGGAAGCGTTTCACGAGGTTACTGAGCCGTCGGGCCCATGTCGTCCGTATCTGCAAGTGCGGCCGGTCGAACGGCGGGTCAGGATGGCCTTTGGGCAATACTGGCTGGCATGAGCGGCGGCAGCATCCCTTGCACGTTCTACGGGATCGACTTGATTCTTGAGGAGCAGGCGGTATGAGCACTTCGGCGCAGATCGGCGTCACGGGTCTCGCGGTCATGGGCCGCAACCTCGCCCGGAACTTCGCGCGCAACGGCTACACGGTGGCGTTGCACAACCGCACGGTGTCGAAGACACACGAGCTGGTGGAGAACTTCGGGGACGAGGGCGACTTCATCGCGGCCGAGACCGCCAAGGAGTTCGTGGCGGCGCTGGAGCGGCCGCGCCGGCTGGTCATCATGGTCAAGGCGGGCGGTCCCACGGACGCGGTGATCGAGGAGTTCGCGCCGCTCCTGGAGCCCGGTGACATGATCATCGACGGCGGCAACGCGCACTTCGCGGACACCCGGCGCCGCGAGAAGGCGCTGCGCGAGCAGGGCATCCACTTCGTGGGCATGGGCGTGTCCGGCGGCGAGGAGGGCGCGCTGCACGGGCCGAGCATCATGCCGGGCGGCCCGAGGGAGTCGTACGACTCGCTGGGCCCGATGCTGGAGAAGATCTCGGCGAAGGCGGCCGACGGCGCGCCCTGCGTGACGCACATCGGCCCCGACGGGGCCGGGCACTTCGTGAAGATGGTGCACAACGGCATCGAGTACGCCGACATGCAGCTGATCGGTGAGGCGTACCAGTTGCTGCGCGATGTCGCCGGGTACTCCCCCGCGCAGATCGCGGACATCTTCCGCACGTGGAACACGGGCCGGCTGGACTCGTACCTGATCGAGATCACGGCGGAGGTGCTGGCGCACGTGGACGCCGCGACCGGCAAGCCGTTCGTGGACGTGGTGGTGGACCAGGCGGAGCAGAAGGGCACCGGCCGCTGGACCGTCCAGATCGCGCTCGACCTCGGCGTGCCGGTGTCCGGTATCGCCGAGGCGGTCTTCGCGCGCTCGCTGTCGGGCCATGCGGATCTGCGGGCGGCCTCCCGCGGGCTGGCGGGGCCGAAGCCGACGGCGCTGTCCGAGGCGGAGGCGGCGGCGTTCGCGGACCGGGTGGAGCAGGCGCTGTACGCGTCGAAGATCGTGTCGTACACGCAGGGCTTCCATGAGATCCAGGCGGGCAGCGACGAGTACGACTGGGACATCGACCTCGGGGCGGTGTCCTCGATCTGGCGGGGCGGCTGCATCATCCGGGCGGCGTTCCTGGACCGGATCCGGGCGGCGTACGACGCGCGGGCGGATCTGCCGAGCCTGCTGTCGGACGAGGCGTTCGCGCGGGAGATCGCGGCGGCGCAGGACGACTGGCGCGAGGTGATCATCGCGGCGACGCGGGAGGGGGTGGCCGTGCCGGGGTTCTCGGCGGCGCTGGCGTACTACGACGCGCTGCGGGCGGAGCGGTTGCCTGCGGCGCTCACGCAGGGGCAGCGGGACTTCTTCGGGGCGCACACGTACCGGAGGGTGGACCGGGAGGGGTCGTTCCACACGCTGTGGGGCGGGGACCGCTCGGAGGTCACGGCGTAGCGCCGTCGTCTTTCCGGGGTGCGGGTGAGCTGCGGTTTCGCGCAGTTCCCCGCGCCCCTGGGGTGGGGCGGGGTTGTCCGTCGGGTGCGGGTGCGTCGTGGGGTTTCGCGCAGTTCCCCGCGCCCCTGGGGTGGGGCGGGGCGAGGCCGTCCGCCGGGTGCCGGTCCGTCGTGGGATTTCGCGCAGTTCCCCGCGCCCCTGAGGTGAGGTGGGGCGAGGTCGTCCGCCGGGTGCCGGTCCGTCGTGGGGATTTGCGCAGTTCCCCGCGCCCCTGAATTCCGGGCGACGCCGTTCGTCGGGTGGGCTTTGGTCAGGTTAGGGGTGGGCCCGGTTCTGGGGTGGGGGTGGGGTCTGGGTTTGGGGGGATCGGGGCCGGGGGTGGGGGTGGCGGGGGCTGGGGTGGTGGGGTTGGTTCGGGGGCCGGGGGTGGCTGGGGGGTGGGGACCGGGCTGGGGTAGGGGTCCGGAGGGTGGGGGGCTGGGGGTGGGGTCGTCATGGTGTCCTCCGGCCAGTGGCTCGATGTCACCTCTGGGGGTCTACTGCCCACCTACCCGACCGACGCCCCCGCACTCCTCGCAGCCGCCGCGAGGCCCGGGCGCGGGCTGGACAGCACCGGCAGCGCCGTCGTCGTGAACTTCGCGGCCGAGGTCATGGAGGCCTGGGCCAGGACGATCACGTCGGCGTCGGTCACGGCGTCCGCCGCGGCTGCCACCAGGCGGGCGCATCCCTCGATGTCGCCGGCCTCGAAGCGGGTCCAGGCGTCCGGTACGACGTGGGCGCGGGTCCGGACCGGCCGGTCCGCGCGGCGCGCCTCGTCGTCGAGCAGGGCCAGGGTGGGCGGCAGGGTGCTCTCGACCGTCGCCAGGACGGCGACACGGGGGCCCGCCGCCACCGCCGCGGCCGCCATCGGACGGTCGCCGCGGATCACCGGTACGCCGATCTCGCCGGCGGCCCGCTCCGCGACCTCGCCGATCGTCGAGCAGGTGCAGAGCACGGCCCGTACGCCGTCGTCCGCCGCCGCCCGGTGAAGGGCGGCGGCCACGTCCCCGGCCACTGCCTCGGGGCCCTCCCGCCGCGCCCGGGCCAGCAGGTCCGGGGCCACGGAATGGCGTAGCTCCAGGCCCGGGTGGTGCTCGTCGCGCAGGGCGTCGAAGACGGGGACGTGGAGGGGCGAGGTGTGCAGGAGGGCTAGCACGCCGAGCCTCAGAAGCGGCCGGGGTGGGCGACCAGCCATTCCTTCGCCGCGCGCAGCAGCTCGGGATCCGGGGTCGGCGCCACGTCGGGGTGGCGCTCGGCCCACCTGACGACGTACGGGCAGAGCGGGGCCACCGGGGTCTCCTCGCGCTCGGAGATCGCGTACAGCTCGCGCGCGAGGGAGCCCGCGATGCCCTTCCCCTCGTGCTCCGGCTCCACGATGGTGTGGACGGGCACGAGGGCCCGGGAGGGCGACTCCAGGACGAAGTACTCGATGTGGCCGACGACTTCGTCGCCGGCGACCGCCTCAAGACGGCCGGCCGCCCGGTCGTCGCGGATCTCGATGTCGCTCATGTCGCCCTCCTGGGCCTTCGGTCAGGCCGGCACGGCCTGCGGGCTGCGCTCCTGGTCCGAGCCCGGTACCGGCTCGGACGGGTCGGCACCGAGGGCCACGATCCGGTTGTCGTGGTCGACGTGCACGACCCGCGGCCGAAGCGTACGCGCCTCGGCGTCGGTGACCTGAGCGTAGCTGATGATGATCACCAGGTCCCCGGGGTGCACGAGATGGGCGGCCGCCCCGTTGATCCCGACGACTCCGGAGCCCCGCTCGCCCTCGATGACGTACGTCTCCAGCCGGGCGCCGTTGGTGATGTCGACGATGTGGACCAGCTCGCCCGGCAGCAGGTCGGCGGCGTCGAGGAGGTCGGCGTCGATGGTCACGGATCCCACGTAGTGCAGGTCGGCCTGGGTGACAGTGGCGCGATGGATCTTGGACTTCATCAAAGTGCGCAGCATTCTGAACTCCTAGATGGCGGCTCCCTGCCTGCTTCCTGCAGGTCAAGGGCGTCCTTCACTCTACCCGCGCGCACTTCGGCCGACTGCTGCGCCGCCCGCTACCCGTTGACCAGCAGGATCTTGCCGAGGTGGCCGCCGGCCTCCATGAGCCGGTGCGCCTCGGCGGCCTCGGCCATGGGAAGGGTCCGTTCGACGACCAGCCGCACGGCTCCGCTCTCGATCATCGGCCAGACGTTCTTCCGCACCTCGGCGACGACGGCCGCCTTCTGCTCCTTGGACCGGGTACGCAACGTGGTGCCGTGCACGGAGGCGCGCTTGAACACCAGCTCGGCCAGGTTGAGGCTGCCCTCCAGCCCGTTCTGCAGGCCGATGACGACCAGACGTCCGTCGGCGGCGAGGGACCTGACGTTGCGTTCGAGGTAGTCGCCGCCGACGACGTCGAGGATCACGTCGTACGGGCCGTACTCCGCGAAGTCCTGCGTGCGGTAGTCGATCGCCACGTCGGCGCCCAGTCCACGCGCCCGCTCGGCCTTCTCGGGTCCGCCGACCGTGGTGACCGGACCGTCCACCGAACCCGCCGTCACACCACCGGGAGGCGGATCGCCGCGACGACTGACGCCGCCCACTTGCGACACAGGTCACACCCCGTCATGTTTACGCTGATTACATTGCCGTTTTAATGTAAACGCTGCACACATCGTAGGCAACTGAGATTGAGAGGGGAACCGGGATGACCAGCGAGCTGTTCACGCCCCTGTCCCTGCGCTCCGGGCACGTGCTGAGCAACCGGATCGCCAAGGCGGCCATGGAGGAGAACATGGCCGGCCACGGCCAGCTCCCCGACAGGGAGTTGTTCGGTCTGTACCGGCGCTGGGCCGCCGGCGGCACCGGGCTGCTGATCACCGGCAACGTCATGGTCCACGCCGAGGCGCTGACCGGCCCCGGCGGCGTGGTGCTCGACGCCGCCGCGCCGCTGGAGCCGTTCCGTGCATGGGCCGAGGCCGGCAAGGCCGGCGGCGGGGCGGTCTGGATGCAGATCAACCATCCCGGCCGCCAGATCGGATCCGACATGCCCGGCGTCGTGTGGGGCCCGTCCGCGGTCGCCGTCGACCTGGGCAGGCACAGCAGCCGTTTCGGCCGCCCCGTCGCCATGACCCCCGAGCAGATCGAGGCCACCGTGACCCGGTACGCCGTCACGGCCCGGCGCGCCGAACAGGCGGGCTTCGACGGTGTGGAGGTCCACGCCGCGCACGGCTACCTGCTGTCGCAGTTCCTGTCCCCGCTGGTCAACAGGCGCACCGACCGGTGGGGCGGGTCGCTGGAGAACCGGGCCCGGATGCTGCTGGAGGTCGTCCGCGCGGTTCGCGCCGCCGTCTCCCCCTCTTTCGCGGTCGCGGTGAAGCTCAACTCCGCCGATTTCCAGCGGGGCGGGTTCGACGCCGACGACGCACGGCAGGTGATCGCCATGCTCGAACCGCTCGGAGTCGACCTGGTCGAACTGTCCGGCGGCAGCTACGAGAGCCCGGCGATGTCGGGCCGCCGCGCCGACTCGCGCACCCAGGCCCGCGAGGCGTACTTCCTCGACCTGGCGAAGGACCTGGTCACGACGAGTCCGCTGCCGCTGATGCTCACCGGCGGCATCACCCGGCGGGAGACCGCGGAACGGGTCCTCGACAGCGGCGTGGCGCTCATCGGGATGGGCACGGCCCTCGCCGTCACCCCGGACCTGCCCGACCGCTGGCGGCAGGGCGGTGAGGCCGACGCACAGCTTCGGCCGGTCACCTGGTCCGACAAGGCCCTCGCCTCGGCCGCCGGCATGGCGCAGGTACGCCACCAGATGCGCCGTGTCGCCCGCGGAAGCCGGCCCACGCCCGGCACCCACCCGGCGATCGCCCTCCTCACCGAGCGGCGGAAGCAGCGACGGGCTCTGCGCCGCTACCGTGCCTGGCTCTCCGCGTCACAGCGCACCGCGTAGGCGTGCCACCGGAAGGGCCCCAGGTGCTCGTCGCTCGCCGCGACCACCTGGGGCCCTTCCGGTCCGCCGCCACACCTGTTCGCCATAAGGCGCCGCCGCGAAGCCGCGAGCGCCACCGGCCCGGCGCACGACCGCACGCGCGTCGACCGCACGCGCGTCGACCGCACGCGCATCGACGGCGCGGCTCCGTCGGAGCCGCGCCGTCGACGCGCGCAGGGCCGTCGGTGTCTCAGCGGACGCCGGCCGCCTTGAGGACCTTCAGTGCGCCGGTCAGGAGGGCGGCCCAGGTCTCGGGACCGATGCCCGCCGGTGGGGCGAAGCCCTGGATGCGCTGGTGGGCGACGGTCTGGGGCTCGGTGTACTTGAGGATGCCGTCGGCCCCGTGGCGGCGGCCCAGTCCGGAGTCGCCCATGCCGCCCATCGGCGCGTCGATGCTGCCCCACGCGGCCGCGAATGCCTCATTGACGTTGACGGTGCCGGCGTGCACGCGGGCGGCGACGGCCCGGCCGCGCGCCCCGTTGCCGGACCAGACGCTGGCGTTGAGGCCGTACGGCGTGGCGTTGGCCCGCGCGATCGCCTCGTCGACGCTGCCGTAGGAGTGGACCGACACGACCGGGCCGAAGGTCTCGTGGTCGTGGAGCGTCATGTCGGGGGTGACGTCGGTGAGGATCGTCGGCTCGTAGAACAGCGGCCCCAGATCCGGCCGGGCCTTTCCGCCGGCCAGGACGGTGGCGCCCTTGGCGACGGCGTCGTCGACGTGCGCGCTGACGGTCCGGAGCTGGGAGGTGTTGGTGAGGCTGCCGACGTCGATGCTGTAGTCGTATGCGGCGCCGATCCTGAGCCGCTCGGTGCGCGCGACGAACGCCTCGACGAACCGGTCGCGGATCGACTCCGCCACGTACAGGCGCTCGATGGAGACGCAGAGCTGGCCGGCCGAGGGGAAACATGCGGTGACGGCGCCTGCGGCGGCCTTCTCGATGTCCGCGTCGTCGAGGACGATCATGGCGTTCTTGCCGCCGAGTTCGAGCGAGGCACCGATGAGGCGCTCACCGGCGTCGCGCGCGATCTTCCGCCCACTGGCGGTGGAGCCGGTGAACATCATGTAGTCGGCGTTGTCCATCAGCGTGCCGCCGACGGAACTGCCCCGCCCGACCACCATCTGCCACACGCCCGGCGGCAGACCGGCCTCCTCCATCAGGTCGAGTGCCCACAGTGCGGTCAGCGCGGTCTGGGTGTCGGGCTTCTGGACGACGGCGTTGCCCGCCGTCAGTGCCGCGATGGCGTCGCCGGCGGCCATGCTCAGGGGGTAGTTCCACGGGGAGACGACCGTGACGACCCCCTTGGGGTGGCGCAGCTCGGTGGTGTGGGTCAGCAGCGGGACCGCGCCGCGCCGGCGCCTGGGTCCCAGATACCTGGCGGCGTTGCGCGCGTAGTAGCGGGAGGTGATCGCGATGTCGACCACTTCGAGGTGCGCGTCGCGGCGGGTCTTGCCGTTCTCGGCCTGCATCAGGTCCAGCGCCTCGGCCTGGCGGGCGAGGACCAGGTCGTGGAAGCGCAGCAGGATCTGCTTGCGCCGGTTCAGCGGGGTGGCGGCCCAGGCCTTCTGGGCGACACGGGCGCGCGCGAAGGCGTTCTCGACGTCCACCGGGGTGGAGACCGGCAGGTCGGCCAGCGGCTCACCGGTGTACGGAGCGCTGGTGACGACCCGGGCGGCGTCGGGCCCGGCGACGACCCGCGCGGCCAGCCGCTCGATCAGGGCCGGGGTGAGGGAGGCGGGCAGCACGGAACCGCGGGCGGTGGTGGCGGTGGCGGCGGGTGGGAGGGCGTGGTCGGTGGCCATGGCAGGACTCCTTGCTAGCGGCTGTGGACCGACGTCGGGACCGGCATGTGCAGGGCGAGCTGGCCCTCGCTGACCACGTCGAACTGGATCGTCCTGATCGGGTTCAGGGAACGCAGATCGTCGGCCATCCGGCCCTGCCCCACCTCCAGCGCGAGATTGCGCGGGAGCAGATCCGTGCCGGCCGCCAGCACGTTGGTCTGGCTCAGGGTCGAGTGCCACGCATCGCCGATCGACGTGTACGAGGTGAGGGTCGAGACCCGTTCGCCGCTCGGGTAGGCCCGCTGGGCGGGCGTGGCCGCCCGGAGCGAGAGGTCGGTGCCGCCGTCGTCGTTGGCCACGCGTGCGGTGGTCCGGTGGGCGTCGATGCCGACATCGAGGCCGGTGACCCACTTGGGGAAGCCGTACCCGTCGTGGCCGCGCACCTGGGCGATGTCCGTGCTCACCGGCAGGGACAGCACGTAGGAGTCGAGGTGCTCGTTCTTCAGGGCGGCGACGAGGTCGAAGAACCCGAGCCTGCCGTGCCGGGCCGGCTTCACGGCGATCCCGACGGCGGCCTCGGTGTAGAAGTCGATGTCGCACACGTCGTAGCGGAAGAACATCACGGAGACCAGCCCGAGGCCCGGCGCGACCTCCAGCGGCGCCAGCTCCCCGGGCAGCCGGGAGCGGATCGCGCGGGAGCGGGCGAGCATCGTGATCCGGGCGGTCGAGATGCGGTAGTAGAAGTTCGGGGTGAGCGTGGCGCCGATCGGGGAGTCGACCTTGGTCTTGGGCAGTCGCCGGAAGAAGTCCACGCCGCTGACACGGGGATCGCGGGCGACTTCGTCCAGATCGGTGTCCATCCGGTAGCGGTCGTACAGGCCGCCCTTGGGGACCGTGACCGTGCGGCCGCCGAGGTCGACCTTGACTGTTTCCTGCTGGGGCGAGGGCATCGCGGCTCCCTGATTAGATGTTGACAGTGATTACATGAGCCTAGCCTTTCGATGTAAGCACCGTCAACAACTCCATACAGGCGCGACGAGCGCGACCTGCACCTCGACGCGGGAAGGAATGTTGACACTGTTGACACTGCCTGCATTGCCTCGTAGCCTCATGGCCGACCTTATGTAAGCAACGCACACATCACTCGACGGTCGACCCGCCCGGCGGGTCACCGAGTCGATCGCCGGAGGGAGAAGCGCAGATGACCACGGTCCTCTTCGTCGTGTCCGCAGCCGACCACTGGACGCTGAACGACGGAACGAGACACCCCTCGGGGTTCTGGGGTGAGGAACTGGCCATGCCCCACAAGATCTTCAGTGAGGCAGGCTGGGACATCACGATCGCCACCCCGGGCGGGAGGGCGCCGACCCTGGACCGGCTCAGCATGTCCCGCACCGCAGGACTGCCGTCCAAGCTGCGCGAGGTCGCCAGGTACCTGGACTCGATCCGGAGCCTGCTGGACAGCCCCGAGACGCTGGCGGACGTCGACCCGGACCGGTTCGACGTGGTGTTCTACCCCGGCGGACACGGCCCGATGGAGGACCTGGCGTACGACCCGGTCTCGGGCGCGCTGCTCACCCGGGTGCTCGGCTCCGGCAGGCCGCTGGCCCTCCTGTGCCACGCGCCGGCCGCCACGCTGGCGGCCGGCGACGAGGACGGGACCTGGCCGTTCGCCGGGTACCGGATGACCGGCCTGTCCAACACCGAGGAGAAGCTCAACAGCTTCGGCCGCAAGGCCCCCTGGTTCCTTGAGGACCGCCTGCGCGAGGGCGGTGCGGATTACGTCAAGGCGCGGCTGCCCCTGCTCCCGTTCGTGGTGGTCGACCGCAATCTGTACACCGGCCAGAACCCCGCTTCCTCCGAGCGGCTGGCCAGGCGGCTGGTGGCCGACCTGGCCGATCCGGCGCGCTGAGGGCGGTCCTGTGACGCCTGTCGCCTGTCGCCTGTCGCCTGTCGCCTGTCGCCTGTCGCCTGTCGCCTGCCAGGGCCGTCGCCGCCGCACGTGTTCGGCGGCAGTCCGCCGGTGTGCCCGACGACTGCCGGCGGCCGCACCGGGTACCCGGTCGGCGGAGGTGCCCGATGTTCGAAGCAACCGACATCCGGGAGTGGCGCGGTCATGACGTGGTCGACGCAGCCGGGCACAGGATCGGCGCGCTGGAGTCGGTCTACGTGGACACCGCGACCGACGAGCCCCGTTTCGCCACCGTGACGGTCGGGCTGCCCACCCGCCGCCGCCTGGTGTTCGTCCCGCTCGCCGAGGCGACCGTCGGTCCGGCCTACCTGAAGGTCGCCTACCCCAAGGACGTGGTCAAGAAGGCTCCGTCGATCGACACCGACGGCGAGCTGCCGGCCGCCCGGGAACCCGCGGTCTTCGCTCATTACGAACTCGACTACGTCCCGGGCACGGGCGGCGAACGCCGCCTGGCCCGCCGCTGACCCACCGAGCCCGTCCGGGAGAGCCGATGAGCCTGTTCCTGTTCCTGGTCCTCGTGGCCCTCGTGCTGGGCCTCGTCGGATTCGCCGCCCACGGACTGTTCTACCTGCTGATCGTCGGCGCCGTCGTACTCCTCGCCGACCTGGTCTACGCCGCGGTCCGGCTGCGGCACGGCGGCCGGCGCCACCACATCGCCCGCTGACCGTCATATTTACTAACGAGTGGTTGAGCAGTCCAGACTGATAAACCTATCGTTAGTACATGTGAAGGCAGATATGGCCGCCGGTGCCGGCGGTATACGCGATCTGAGCGAGGCCACCCGGCTCGCGTCCGAGCTGCGGCTCGCGGTGGGCCGGGTGACGCGGCGGCTGCGGCAGGCGCACGCCGTCGGGGACGTGTCCCTGTCCGGGGTGTCCGTGCTCGCGCGGCTCGCGGGCGAGGGCCCGGACTCCCCGACCGCCCTCGCCGAGACGGAGCGGGTACGGCCGCAGGCCATGGCGAGCACCCTCGCCCAGCTCGAACAGCGCGGTCTGGTCCGCCGTACTCCCGATGCCACGGACGGGCGGCGGAGCATCGTGGCCGTCACCGAGGAGGGGCGGGCCGTGCTCGCCGAGCGGCGCTCCGAGTCGGTCCAGCGGCTCGCCGCCGTCCTCGACACGTTCTCCGAGCCGGAGCGCGCCACCCTCGGGGCGGCCCTGCCGCTCCTCGACCGGCTGGCGGAGCGGCTGTGAGCGGGCACGGGTGGTCCGCCGCCCTGCGCTCGGCCCGCCGCAAGGACGGTCCCCCCGGTCCGGGCTACAAGTGGGTCGCGCTGTCGAACACCACGCTCGGCGTGCTGATCGCCACGATGGACGCCTCGATCGTGATCATCTCGCTGCCGGCGATCTTCCGCGGCATCGGGCTCGACCCGCTGGCGCCGGGCAACATCGGCTACCTGCTCTGGATGATCCTCGGCTATCTGCTGGTGTCCGCCGTCCTGGTCGTCGTGCTCGGGCGGCTCGGCGACATGTTCGGCCGGGTGAAGATCTACAACCTCGGGTTCCTGATCTTCGCCTGTGCCTCGGTCGCGCTGTCGCTCGATCCGTTCCGCGCGGGGGCGGGAGCCCTGTGGCTGATCCTGTGGCGGATCGTGCAGGCCTTCGGCGGGTCCATGCTCACCGCCAACTCGGCGGCCATCCTCACCGACGCCTTCCCGGCCCGGCAGCGCGGCATGGCCCTGGGCATCAACCAGATCACCGCGCTGGCGGGCCAGTTCCTCGGTCTGCTGGCGGGCGGTCTGCTCGCCGTCGTCGACTGGCGTGCCGTGTTCTGGGTGAGCGTCCCGGTCAGCATCACCGGCACGATCTGGTCGTACCTGAGCCTGCGCGAGACCTCGGCGGGCCGCCCCGGCCGGATCGACTGGCTCGGCAACCTCACCTTCGCGGCCGGTGCCGGCATCCTGCTGGCCGGGATCACCTACGGGATCCAGCCCTACGGCGGCAGCGCCACCGGCTGGGGGAACCCGTGGGTGCTGGCCGGCCTGACCGGTGGCGCCGCCCTGCTGCTGGCGTTCTGCGTCGTCGAGACGCGGGTCGCCGAGCCCATGTTCAACCTGGCGCTCTTCGGGAACCGGGCGTTCGCGGCGGGCAACGTGGCCGCCCTGCTGACCTCGATCGCGCGCGGCGGCCTGCAGTTCATGCTCATCATCTGGCTGCAGGGCATCTGGCTGCCGCTGCACGGCTACGACTTCGAGGACACCCCGCTGTGGGCCGGCATCTTCATGCTCCCGCTGACGCTGGGGTTCCTGATCGCGGGACCGGTGTCGGGATACCTGTCGGACCGGTTCGGCGCCCGGTTCTTCTCCACCGCGGGGCTGGTCGTCGTCACCGCGTCCTTCCTGGGGCTGCTCGCCCTGCCCGTCGACTTCGACTACGGGCTGTTCGCGGCGCTGCTGCTGCTCAACGGCCTGGGCCAGGGCATGTTCTCGGCACCCAACACCTCGTCGATCATGGGCAGTGTGCCGGCCGAGTACCGGGGTGTCGCCTCGGGCATGCGCTCGACCTTCCAGAACTCCGGTACGGCGCTGTCCATCGGCGTCTTCTTCTCGCTGATGGTGTCCGGGCTCGCCTCCTCGCTCCCGGCGACGCTGAAGAGCGGGCTGGTGGCGCACGGCGTGCCGGCCGCCTCCGCCGCGCACGCCGCGTCGCTGCCGCCGGTGAGCACGCTCTTCGCGACCTTCCTCGGCAACAACCCGATCGAGCACCTGCTCGCCTCGGAGGGCGTCCTCGACCATGTCACCCGTGCCCAGCGGTCCGTCCTGACCGGGCACACCTTCTTCCCGCAGCTGGTCTCCGGGCCCTTCCACCACGGCCTGGCCATCGTCTTCGGCGTCGCCGCCGGCATGGCCCTGGTCTCCGCCGTGGCCTCCGCACTGCGCGGCGGCCACCGTCCGGGACCGGACCGCCGGGAGCCGAAGGACCCGTCCCCGGCCCGTGCCGCGCAGTCCCGGGACAACGCTCCGTCGTGACGAGAGGCGGGTGCCCCGGCGGAGATCCGCCGGGGCACCCGCTGTCCGCTCACCGGGCGACGGTCACGGATACGAGGTGAGGTTCGCGACGTTGGTCGACGAGTTCGACGGTCCTCCGCTGTTGTCGATGACGTGGCTGATGGTGCCGGTGCCGCCGAGGGAGACCGTCACCATGCTGGTGAACTTCACGTTCGAGTTGGTCGGCGCCTCGATCGCGTGATCGGCGACGACGCTGGAGTTGGTGCTGAAGTAGCAGTAGCTGCCGAGGCCGTACGCCTGGTGGCTGGTGACCGAGTCGGCGACCTTGTAGGCCGCGTAGCCCTTGGTCGAGCCGTTCATCCAGGACGACTGGTTCGGCGGGTCGTACGGCATCTCGTTCTGGTAGAAGTACGTCTTGCCGCCGTTGCCGTTCCAGATGGTCTGGTACTTCTGGAAGTGCTCGACGAACAGGCCGTACATGGTCACGTTGCTGCCGTTGACGATCAGTCCGGTGTCGGCGGTGTTGGTGGTCCAGCCGACTCCGGTGCCGTGGTCGGCGCGCCAGATCCACATGTGGTCGCCGATGACGTTGCTGCTGTTGACGACCAGGCTGGTGGTGGCCTTGCCGACGCCGGCGCCGCCGACGCGGAAGTACACGTCGTGCAGCGAGGTCGGGTCGCTCGCGTGCGAGGCCGAGGAGCCGCTCGGGCCGACCTCCACCAGGGTGGCGGAGTTGGTGGTGCCGGCGTCGAAGAGCAGGCCCGCGATGTTGACGCCGTCGACGTCGGCGACCTTCATGGCGGTGATGCCGTTGTCCGGGACGAAGGTGGCGAGCCCGAGGCCGAGGACGACGGTGTCGGCGCGGTTGATCTGCAGGGTCTGGTCGAGGTGGTAGACACCCGGGGTGACCAGGAGGTTCTTGCCCGCCGTCAGGGCCGCGTTGATCTGGGACGCGGTGGCGCCCGGCTTCACGACGTAGAAGCTGTCCAGGGACAGGGAGGTGCCGGCGGCGGAGCCGGAACTCCAGCTGGTGCCGGAGGTGTTGGTGCGCGTGGAAGGCACGAACACCTGGTAGTTGCCGGAGCCGTCGACGTACAGGAACGGCTTCTCACGGGTGGTCGGGCTCTGCGCGACCGTGGTGTCCGGCGGGCTCGGGAAGGTGGTCGACGGCACGCCCGTGCTGCCCACGAAGACCATGTTCCAGTTGGAGCCGGTCCAGCTGCCGAGCTGGGAGTTGCGGGTCAGCCACTGCTGCTGGGTACCGGAGTTGACCTGCCCGTTGATCTGGCTGTCGGCGATCAGGCCGCCGCTGGACCAGCCGCCGTCGTCCAGGGCGAGGCCGCCGCGCAGGTGCACCCGGCGGTAGGCGGACGCCTGCGAGACCGCCCAGCGGTCGCTGCCGCCGGTCGGGTTGACGGAGAGGTTCTCGGCGCCGCGCCAGAAGTTCTGGGTGGCGTTGCCCTGGAACCAGTCGGCCTCCGCGTGCACCGCGCCGTTGACGGAGACCGCGTCGGGCGACAGGCCGAGACCCAGGACCTGGGTGTAGAAGCCGACGTTGACGTCCGCGCTGTAGGCGCCGGGCTTGAACATCACGGCGTAGCGCTGGGAGCCGAACTGGTTGGTCTCCTGCTGCGCGAAGATCGAGTCCAGCTTGCTCTGGATGGTCGACGCGGACATCGACGGGTCGAATATGACCACGTTGGAGCCGAGGTCCGGGTTGCTCGACTGCGTCACCGGGACGACCTGGAACCGCTGGGCCTGCGTGCCGTTGCAGGTGTACTGGACGAACTGCACGCTGTCGGCGGTCGAGGCGGCGGGGTCGTCGAGGCACTTGCCGCTGTTGCGGTTGACGAAGTGGTAGGCGCCGCCGCCGTCGTCGACCGGCAGCCACTGCTGGTTGGTGCCGCCGCCGTAGGTCCACATCTGGACGGCCGCGTTGTCGGCGGTGGAGACGCCGGTGACGTCCAGGACCTCGTTGGTGTTGTTGGCGTTGTTGATGCGGACGTAGCCGTCGCTGGTGGCGGTGAAACTCCACTGCTGGGCGGTGGTGTTGTTGCAGGTGTACTGCTGGACGACGGTCCCGTCGGCGGTGGCGGCCGCCTTGGCGTCCACGCACTTGCCGCTGGCCGCGTTGAGCAGGGTGGTGTTGCCGGTGGGCAGCGTGGCTGCGGACGCGGGCGAGGCGGCGCCCGCCGCGGTGAGCAGGGAGGCGGCGACGACGGCCACCGCTGCGGCGGCCGTCGATCTGCGGCGCCGGGGAAGGGAAGGCACGGGTTCTCCTTGAAGGCGGCTTGGGCGGGGGGTCAGCCGGTGTATCCGGCGAAGACGCGCGTGTAGTCCCAGTTGGACTGGCTCACGCCGGAGCAGCTGTCGGCGGAACCGCCGGTGCAGGGCCGGTCGCGGTTGGCGGACCAGAAGGTGAGCCGGGCCAGGTGGTGCTGCTGGGCGTAGGCGAGGATGGTGCGGAAGTCGGCCACCGTGACGGTCTCGCTGTTGTCGGTGATGCCGTTCATCGACGAGATGCCCATGTCCCGGTAGGCGGTGTCGTCGCTGTAGCCGTACGCGTTCTTCAGCGCGTTCTTGAGCCCCTCGGCCGCCTGGGTGGTGAGGTTGCCCATGTTCTGGCCCGCGCCGCCGAAGTCGAACGGCATGATGGCCCAGGCGTCGACGGTCAGTCCGGAGGACGCGGCCCGGTTGATCAGGCTGGTGTCGGGGCCGCTCTGGCCGGTGCCGATGGTGATGTACACCTTCAGGCCGGAGTTGTTGGCCTTCACCGTCTTCAGCGCGTCCACGACCCGCTGCTGCACGGTCGCGTTGCTGTAGGCGTCGGCCTCCAGGTCGATGTCGATCGCCTTGAGACCGCCGTAGGCGTTGATGACCTTCTGGTAGGCCGCCGCCAGCTCGCCCGCGCTGGAGCAGGAGCTCTCCAGCTTGTTGCCGCTGTAGCCGCCGAAGGAGGGGATGACGTCACCGCCGTTGGCGCGCACGGTGTTGATGGTGCTCTGGTCGACCCCGCCGGTCAGCGCCCGGCTGCCGTCCCACTGCGGGTTGCAGTAGCCGTTGCTGAGGACGAACGCGAGCGTGTAGTACTTCACGCCGGTCGCGTTGGTGATCGTGGTCGGGCTCGGCGGGTCGCCCCAGCCGTTGTAGAGGTAGGGCGCCACGGCCATCGGGGAGGACGGGGTGGTGCCGCCGTCGGCCGCGGGGGCGGTCCACTTCTGGTTGGCGGTGCCCGCGCAGGTCCAGATCTGTATCCGGGTGCCGTTGGCGGAGTTGTTGTCGGTGACGTCCATGCACTTGTTCGCCTGCGGGTTGACGATGTCGTTCGCGGACGACACGGTCCACTGCTGGTTGGCGCCGCCGCTACAGGTCCACAGCTGGAGCTTGGCGCCGTCGGCGGTCGAATTGCCGGTCACGTCGAGGCACTTGCCGAGGGCGCGGAGGGTGCCGTCGCTGCCGCGGGTCCACTGCTGGGCGGAGGTCCCGTTGCAGTCGTAGAGCTGGACGGCGGTGCCGTCGGCGGAGTTGGCGCCGGCGACGTCGAGGCACTTGCCGGCGAGGCCGGTGATGGTGCCGGTGGCGGCCTGTGCGGGGGACGCGGTGAGCAGTCCTGCGGAGAGCGACAGGGCGGCGAGGGCGACAGCCGTGGGCAGAGGTCTGGCCATGCGGGGGGTTGGCCTTTCACGCGGGGGGATGGCAGCACGGTGTGGCCCAACACCCTTTGGTCAGGTGGGTGTTGGCTACACGCGTGAGGCTTTGTTTAAGGCGTGAAGCTAAAGGTCCGGACCACGGTCGTCAAGTAGGGGAGCGCTCCCCTCCTCTACTCACAGGAAAATGTGACGGCCATGTGAACGCTCCGTCAGGGCGCGGTCACCTCCGCGAACTGGGTGCGGTGCAGTTCGGCGTACCGCCCGTCCGCCAGCAGGAGTTCCTCGTGGGTGCCGCGCTCCACGATTTCTCCCGCTTCGACCACCAGGATCTGGTCGGCGGCCCGGACCGTGGACAGCCGGTGGGCGATGACCACGGCCGTCCGCCCTGCCAGCGCCTCGGTCAGGGCCTCCTGGACCGCCGCCTCCGAGGTGTTGTCGAGGTGGGCGGTGGCCTCGTCGAGGATGACCACGCGCTGGCGGGCCAGCAGCAGCCGGGCGATGGTCATCCGCTGCCGCTCCCCGCCGGAGAGCCGGTAGCCGCGTTCGCCGACGACGGTGTCCAGGCCGTCGGGCAGCGACCGGACGACCTCGCCGAGGCGGGCGCGGCCGAGGGCGTCCCACAACTCCTCGTCGGTGGCGCTCGGTCGGGCGAGCAGCAGGTTGGCCCGGACGGTGTCGTGGAAGAGGTGGCCGTCCTGGGTGACCATGCCGAGGGTGGCGCGCAGCGAGCCCGCGGTCAGGTCGCGGACGTCGGTGCCGCCGATGCGGACGGTGCCCCCGTCGACGTCGTACAGGCGCGGCAGCAGCTGGGCGATGGTGGACTTGCCGGCGCCGGAGGAGCCGACCAGGGCCACGGTCTGGCCGGGTTCGGCGCGGAAGGAGATGCCGTGCAGCACCTCGCTGCCGCCGCGCGAGTCGAGGACCGCGACCTCTTCGAGGGAGGCGAGGGAGACCTGGTCGGCGGCCGGGTAGGCGAAGCGGACGTCCTCGAACTCGACGGCGACCGGGCCCTCGGGGACCTCGCGGGCGTCCGGTTTCTCCTCGATCAGGGGCTTCAGGTCGAGCACTTCGAAGACCCGCTCGAAGCTGACCAGCGCGCTCATCACCTCGACGCGGGCCCCGGCGAGCGAGGTCAGCGGGGCGTACAGGCGGGTCAGCAGCAGGGCGAGGGCGACCACCGCGCCGGGCTGCAGGGTGCCGCGCAGCGCGAACCAGCCGCCGAGGCCGTAGACCAGGGCGAGCGCCAGCGAGGAGACCAGGGTCAGGGCGGTCATGAACACCGACTGGGCGGTGGCGGTGCGCACGCCGATGTCCCGGACCCGGGCGGCGCGCGCGGCGAACTCCGCCGACTCCTCCCCGGGGCGGCCGAAGAGCTTGATCAGGGTGGCGCCCGGCGCGGAGAAGCGCTCGGTCATCCGGGTGCCCATGGCCGCGTTGAGCGCGGCGGCCTCCCGCTGCATCCGGGCCATCCGGCCGCCCATGCGGCGGGCGGGCACCACGAACAGCGGCAGCAGCACCAGCGCGAGCAGGGTGATCTGCCAGGACAGGGTGAGCATCACCGCGAGCGTGAGCAGCAGCGTGACCAGGTTGCTGACCACACCGGAGAGGGTGTTGGCGAAGGCCCGCTGGGCGCCGATCACGTCGTTGTTGAGACGGCTGACCAGCGCTCCCGTACGGGTACGCGTGAAGAACGCGACGGGCATCCGCTGCACATGATCGAACACAGCCGTGCGCAGGTCGAGGATGAGGCCCTCCCCGAGCGTCGCCGAGAGCCGCCGCCCGAGCACCCCGAGCGCGGCCTCCGCGACCGCGACCAGCGCGATCAGCAGCGACAGCCGTACCACCGCGCCGGTGTCGTGGCCCGACACGATCGCGTCGACGACATGGCCGGCGAGCACCGGGGTGGCGACGGCGAGCAGGGCGGTGACCACCCCGAGGATGACGAAACGGACTATGCCGGCACGGTGCGGGCGGGCGAAGGCGGCGATACGGCGCAGCGTGGCCCGGTCGAACGGGCGCCGCTCCTGCTGGGCGGTCATGACGCTGTGCAGCTGCGTCCAGGCAGTGGTCTCCATACTCATGAGGGAGAACGTAGGACCTCAAGCGTCGTTGAGGTCAATGTCCGCGCCCCGTCTCCCCGCACGAAGGACCCGATGAGCCCTCCGCAGGCCCCGTCCGGCTCCGCGAAGCCCCAGGTGGGCTCCCCGGCGGGCCTCCCCCCTCACCCGCTTCCCGGCCGTCATCCGGTGTCTCCTCTTCCGCCACCCGCAGTTGGGTCGGCGCGGAAAACCTCTCCCGGTGTGACAGCGGTAAGAATCCCCGGCTTCCGTGAGAGCCGCCTCCCCCGGCTCGCCCGCCGTGTCCCCTGGCGGCACATCCTCACGCTCATCCCGCTCGTGCTGGTCGCGGTCATCGCGGTGCAGCACTGGCCGGTCCTCGTCGAGGGCTTCGGCCATCTGCGCGACGCCTCCTGGCCCTGGCTGCTCGCGGCCGGCGGTGCCACCTGCCTGACCTGGGTGGCCGCCGCCTTCACCCGACAGGGTGCGGTCGTCCAGCCGCTGCCGCGCTGGCGGCTGCTGGCCACCCAGCTGGCGGCGGGCTCGGCCAACCACCTGCTGCCGACGGGTCTCGGCTCGGGCGCGGTGAACCTGCGGTTCATGACCGTGTGCGGGGTGCCGCTCGCCACCTCCTCGGCCGCGCTGGCCCTCTACCTGCTCGCCGAGTCGATCGCCCGCGTGGGCCTGATGGCGGTGTTCTTCGTCGCCTTCCCGGACGCCCTGCGGCTCGACGGCCTGCTCCCCGACGGCGACGTCGGCCCGGTCCTGGCCGTCGCCGGCGCCCTGGTGGCCGTGGCACTGGCCGCGCTGTTCCTCGTCCGGCGGGTGCGCGAGCCGGTGTTCCGGTTCGTGCGCAGCGCCCTGGGCGAGGCCCGCTCGGTGCACACGCGGCCGTCCCGGGCGCTGGCGCTGTGGGGCGGCTCGCTCGCCTTCCCCGCGCTCCAGGCGGGCGGTCTGGTGGCGGTGGGGCGGGCGCTCGGCCTCGACGTACCGCCCGCGCACATGGCGCTGGCGTACCTGGCGGCCACGGTCGCCGTCGCCCTGATCCCCACGCCGGGCGGCCTGGGTTCGGTGGAGGCGGCGCTGATCGTGGCGCTGGTGGCGGCCGGCGGTCCGGTGGCGGTGGCCACGGCCGTCGTCCTCGCGTACCGGATCATCACCGTGTGGGTGCCGTTGCTGCCGGGAGCCCTGACACTGGGAGCGCTGGTACGACTCAAGGTCATCTGACGGAGGCCGTCCGACACGGGGTGGCCTTCCCCGGGGAGGGAAACGCATGCCGGTCCGCGTCGAACGCAAGGGTCCTGTGACCACGGTCGTCCTCTCCCGGCCCGAGGTGCGCAACGCGGTCGACGGGCCGACGGCCGCCGAACTGGCCGCCGCGTTCCGGGCGTTCGAGGCGGACGACGAGGCCCGGGTGGCGGTGCTGTGGGGCGAGGGCGGCACGTTCTGCGCGGGCGCCGACCTCAAGGCGATGGGCGCCGGGCACGGCAACCGGGTGGCGCCGGACGGCGACGGCCCGATGGGCCCGACCCGGCTGCGCCTGTCCAAGCCGGTGATCGCGGCGATCGCCGGGCACGCCGTGGCCGGCGGTTTGGAGCTGGCCCTGTGGTGCGATCTGCGGGTCGCCGAGGAGGACGCGGTGTTCGGCGTCTTCTGCCGCCGCTGGGGCGTGCCGCTGATCGACGGTGGCACGGTACGGCTGCCGCGGCTGATCGGTACGAGCCGGGCGATGGACCTGATCCTCACCGGCCGCCCGGTCCCGGCCCCGGAGGCCTACGGGATGGGCCTGGCCAACCGGCTCGTCCCGCCCGGCCGCGCCCGCGAGGCGGCCGAGGAACTGGCCGCGTCCGTGGCGGCCTTCCCGCAGGCCTGCCTGCGCAGCGACCGCGCGTCGGTGCTGGACCAGGAGGGGCTGGACGAGCCGGCGGCGATGGACGCCGAGATCCGCTACGGCACGGCCGTGCTGGCGGAGGGCCTGGAGGGCGCGGCGCGGTTCGCGGCGGGAGCGGGCCGGCACGGCTCCTTCACGGCCGGCTGACCAGCCACTCCAGCACCGCCCCGCCCGCCTCGACGCCTTCCCGCACCGCCGCCCGGACGTCCAGTCCCGGCTGCCGCAGACCACCGGCGGCGAAGACCCCCGGACGGCCGGTGTACGGAGCGGGCCCGTCGGACAGGGCGATCCGGCCCCGGCGGGCGAGTTCGTCCTCGGCCGCGAAGTCCCCGGTGAAGACGGCGGTGTCGCAGGCGAGGACGCCGGTGCGCCCGTCGCGGTGCCGGATCCGCACACCGGACAGCCGCCCGTGCCCGAGGATCTCGGTGACCGCCGTGCCGGTCAGCAGCGGGATCCGGGCGCGGAGCCGGGCGTCCAGGGCGCGGACGGAGCCGGCGCGCGGCAGCCCGGTGACCATCGCGACGACCTCGGCGCCCGCCGCCCGCACGGTCCGGGCCGCCGCGTACGACACCTCCTCGGCCCCGATCACCACGGCCCGCTCGCCGATCGGCTGCCGGTAGCGGTGCACGGCCTGCAGAAGCTCTCCTCCGGTACAAATCCCGGCGGGCCGGGTGCCCGGGACGAGCCGTGCCGCGCGCGGGCGTTCGTAGGCGCCGGTAGCGAGGACCACCGCCCGTGCGGTGACCGTCTCCGGGCCGCGCACGCCGACGGTGGCGAGGGCGAGCGGCCCGGCCCAGTCCAGCACCGTGACCCCGGTACGGACCACCGCTCCCGCCCGCGCGGCGGCCTCGACGAGCAGCCGGGCGTACGCCGGTCCGGTCAACGGCCGGGTCCAGGTGCCGAATCCGCCGTGGGCGCAGTACCGGGGCACTCCCCCGGCCTCCGGTTCCCGCTCCAGCACCTCGACCCGGCCCGCGCCTGCGAGGGCGAGCCGGGCGGCGGCCGCGAGACCTGCGGGGCCGGCGCCGACGACGAGGACGTCGACATGGCGTTCGGCCGTCACGGTCGGCCCGTCTTCCCGAACAGCTCCCGGACCGTCGCCCCGCAGTGGAAG
The DNA here is from genome assembly GCF_042957285.1 of Streptomyces sp. NPDC008092. Lineage (NCBI taxonomy): Bacteria > Bacillati > Actinomycetota > Actinomycetes > Kitasatosporales > Streptomycetaceae > Streptomyces > Streptomyces sp. NPDC008092. Next base: position 396,702 of record NZ_JBIBHY010000007.1, on the reverse strand, counting down.
CCCTGGCAGCGGCCCGCCCCGGCCCGGGTGCGGCGGCGCAGGCCCGGCAGGCCGCGCGGCGGGATGGTGGCGGCGAGGGCGTCCCGGATCTCGTCGAGGGTGACGTGCTCGCAGTGGCAGACGACGACGTGCGGACCCTGCTGGTGGGGCCGGGGGAAGGCGGCCCCGAGGTTCGGCATGCGCACCGGTTCCAGGTCGACGGGGTGCTTCAGGTCCAGCCCCGCGTCGCCCAGCAGTCCGGTGACGTGGGAGGCGACGGCGAGCGAGGCGGTGAGGCCCGTGGAGCGGATGCCGCCGACGGTGACGTACGCCTGGTCGGGGTGGGCGGCGATGCGGTAGTCGTCGTGCTCGGTGGCGGCGCGCAGGCCGGCGTAGACGGCGGTGACCTCCTCGTCGAGGAGCGCGGGCAGGATCCGCCGGCCCTTCTCGCGCAGCGCCGCGAGTCCCTGCGCGGTCGTTCCGGTGGCGGCCTTGTCGTCCAGGTCCTCGGCGGTGGGGCCGAGCAGGACGTTGCCGTAGACCGTGGGGGCCACCAGGACGCCCTTGCCGAGGGCGGTGGGCACCGGCAGCAGGATGTGCCGGACGAGGTCGCGGGCGAGCTTGTCGTAGACGATGAGCTGGCCGCGGCGCGGGGTGACGGTGAAGGCGTGGTGGCCGAGCAGGCGGTCGAGGGTGTCGGCGTGCAGACCGGCCGCGTTGACCAGGTGCCGGGTGTGCAGCGGGCCGCGCGAGGTGGTGAGGGTGTGGCTGCCGTCGCGTCGGCTCACCGCCGTGACCCGGGCGTCGAGGTGCAGGTCGACGCCCCCGCGGACTGCCTGGGTGGCGTAGGCCAGGGTGGTGCTCCACGGGCAGACGATGCTCTCGCCGGGCACGTGCAGGGCGCCGAGGGCGCCGGGCCCGAGGCGGGGTTCGCGGGCGTACAGCTCGGCGGCGTCCAGCAGGGCCGTGTCGTGGCAGTCGTTGCGTACGGCCTGCCGTGCGAGGTCCGGCAGGGCGGCCAGTTGCTCCCGGTCCCAGGCGACCAGCAGCGCGCCGACCGGCTCCACCGGGATGCCGGACTCGGCGGCGTACCCGGCGAGGAGGCGGGCGCCGTCGCGGACCAGGCGGGCCTCCAGGGTGCCGGGGTGGGCGTCGAAACCGGTGTGCAGGATGGCGGTGTTGGCCTTCGAGGTGCCCTGGCCGACGTCGTCCTGGGCCTCGACCAGGGCGACTCGCAGGTGCGGGTGGCGGGCGAGTTCACGGGCGATCGCGCTGCCGACGACCCCGGCGCCGACGACTGTCACGTCGTAGGGGGCGGCCGGCAGGGGTCCCGCGGCGGTGACCGTCACCGGGGTGCTCCCGGGCCGGCTCCGGCCCCCGGTCCGTCCAGCAGGGCGGCGACGGCGGCGCGGAAGACGCCGAGGCGTTCGGCGGCCTCGGCGGCGGAGACGCGCGGCTCGTAGACGGCGGCGGGCCGGCCGTCCGGCAGGAAGTCGACGGGGTCGCTGCCGAGGTGGGCCAGCGCGCCCACGCCGAGGGCGGTGGCGTCGGGCAGCGTGGACACCTCGACGGGACGTTGCAGCAGGTCGGCCTGGGTCTGCATGAGCAGGGCCGAGCGGGTCAGGCCGCCGTCGACGCGCAGGGCGGTCAGCGGGGTGCCGAGGTCGGTCCCGGCGGCTTCGGCGAGCTCCACCACCTGGGCGGCGAGGCCCTCGCACAGGGCCCGCACCAGCTGTCCGGGGCCGGTGTCGAGGCAGAGCCCGGTGAGGGAGCCGCGCAGTTCGCCGCGCCACCAGGGGGCGGCGAGCCCGGCCAGCGCGGGGACGAAGGTGACCCCGCCGGCGTCGGGGACGGCGCCGCCCACCCGGTCCAGGTCGGCGGGGCCGGAGATCACGCCGAGGTCGGTGAGCCAGCGCACCGCGGAGGCGGCGGTGTACACCTGGCCGTCCAGGCAGTACCCGGGCTCTCCGGCGAGGCGCCAGGCGACGCAGCTGACCAGTCCGGAGCTGCTGTGCCGGGGCGTGTCACCGGTGTGCGCGAGCAGGAACGCCCCGGTTCCGTAGGTGCACTTGGCGCCGCCCGGTCCGGTGATCCGCTGCGCGAGGAGCGCCGCCTGCTGGTCGACGGCGAGCCCGGTGAGCGGGATCTTGTCCCCGAACTCCTTGGTGCTGCCGACGAGTTGGGCGTTGTCGACGATCTCGGGGAGGCGTTCGGCGGACAGCCCGTAGAGGTCGAGGGCGCGGGCGGACCACTGCACCCGGTCCAGGTCGAGGAGGTGGGTGCGGCTCGCGGTGGCGGCGTCGGTGACATAGGCGCCGGTGAGCCGGTGGACCAGCCAGGCGTCGGTGGTGGTGACGACCCCCTCGGTGGTCAGGTGCCGCCGGATCCAGGCCATCTTGGGCGCGGCGAAGTAGGGGTCGAGCGGGAGGCCGGTGAGGGCACGTAACTCCTCGGCGTGCTCGGCGAGTTCGGCGCAGACCGGTTCGGTCCGGCGGTCCTGCCAGACGATGGCGTCGGTGAGCGGGCGCCCGGTGCCGGGGTCCCAGGCGAGGACGGTCTCGCCCTGGTTGGCCAGACCGAGCGCGGTCACCGGTTCGCCGGCCTCGGCGAGCGCCCGGCGGCCGGCGACGAGCACCGACTCGTACAGCTCCACCGGGTCGGCCTCCACCCGGCCGCCGGGCAGGTGCCGGGTCCGTACGGCGGCGAATCCGGTGCCGATGACGCCCCGTTCGGGGCAGATCACCAGGGCCTTGGTGCCGGACGTGCCCTGGTCGACGGCGAGCACCGGACCTGTCATCGAGCCTCCCTGACGATCACTGCGCGACAGCCTGCCGCAGCGGCCCGGGGCAGCACAAGCGCACCGGGTGCGGCTGGCACGAACCCCCGTGCGGATACGGCAGGATGAGCGGTTGCACGATCGAATGGGAGGTAACCGGTGAACCGAGCGCTCACCGTCGATGACCTGGTCCTGGCCGGAATCGCCCTCGCGGCGGGCCTGCTGCTGGCGTTCCTGTCCCGGGGGATGCTGCGCTGGCTGGCCAGGCACGCGAAGCGGACCCGCTGGAGCGGTGACGACGTCATCGTGGACGCGCTGCGCACGGTGGTCCCGTGGGCGGCGCTCGCGGGCGGCGCGGCGGCCGCGGCGGCGGTGCTGCCGCTGACGAGGACGGTCCAGCACCACACCGACCAGTTCCTGAAGGTGCTGCTCATCTTCGCGGTGACGGTGTCGGCGGCGCGGGTGATCGCCGGGCTGGTGCAGTCGGTCACCCAGTCCCGCTCCGGGGTCGCCGGCTCAGCCACAATCTTCGTGAACATCACCCGGGTGCTGGTGCTGGCGATCGGCTTCCTGGTGATGCTCCAGACGCTGGGCATCTCGATAGCACCGCTGCTCACCGCCCTGGGCGTGGGCGGTCTCGCGGTCGCCCTCGCCCTCCAGGACACCCTCGCCAATCTCTTCGCGGGCATCCACATCCTCGCCTCCAAGACCGTCCAGCCGGGCGACTACATCCAGCTGAGCAGCGGCGAGGAGGGCTACGTCGTGGACATCAACTGGCGCCAGACCACCGTCCGTCAGCTCTCCAACAACCTGGTGGTCATCCCCAACGGCCAGCTGGCGAAGACCAACATGACCAACTACACCCGTCCCGAGCAGCAGTTGACGGTCCTGGTGCAGGTGGGTGTGGGCTACGACAGCGACCTGGACCACGTGGAGCGGGTCACGCACGAGGTGATCGCCGAGACCATGACCGAGATCACCGGCGCGGTCCCGGACCACGAACCCGCCATCCGTTTCCACACGTTCGGCGACTCCCGGATCGGCTTCACGGTGATCCTCGGTGTCGGCGAGTTCAGCGACCAGTTCCGGATCAAGCACGAGTTCGTCAAGCGCCTGCACCGCCGCTACCGCGAGGAGGGCATCCGCATACCGGCGCCGGCCCGCACGGTGGCGCTCCAGCAGGGGGCCGTGGTGATCCCGCAGCAGCGCACCGCCGGGGAGGTACCGGTCACCGACTAGCCCCCTTGGCCCCCTGCCGGTCGCGTCTACAGCGTGGCCGAGTTGTCGTGCCGGTGGCCGCCCCGCAGGCTGTGCGGGGTGGCCGGGGCCGGGGTCACCGGGGTGACCGTCCAGTCGGGGTGGCCGGGCATGCGCGGGGTCGTCGTGCCGTAGAGCCAGTCGCGGAGGAAGCCCGCCCGGTCCTGGCCGGTGACCTCGGTGGCCACCGCGATGTAGTCCTCCGTCGAGGCGGAGCGGCGCCGGAAGCGGTCCAGGAAGGTGCGCTCGACGGTGCCGAAGGCGTCCTCGCCGACCAGCTCGCGGAAGGCGTAGAGGACCAGGACGCCGCCGAGGTAGCGCTGGCTGTCGAAGAGGTCGGCCTCGTTCGGGGCGGCCACCGGGCCGGAGTCGTGGCGCCACTGGTCGCCGCGGGCGTAGGTGTCCTTCATCCGGGCCTCCATGGAGGTGAGGCCGATCGAGTCCGGCCAGCCGCGCTCGTAGCGGTAGAGCAGCCCGTAGAAGTCGGCGTGGCCCTCGTTGAGCCAGAGGTCGGCCCAGGTGGCGGGCGAGACCAGGTTGCCGAAGTAGGAGTGGACCAGCTCGTGCATCATGTGCGAGCCGATCTTCGGCTCCGCCTGGAGCAGGAAGTTCGGCTTGTACAGGGTCAGCGTCTGGGTCTCCAGCCCGGTGAAGTCGAAGGCGTCCGGGTCGTCGGAGTTGCAGGGCAGCAGGCCGTAGGTCTCGAACGGGAAGGCGGTGCCGAGCCGGTCCTCCAGCCAGGCGACCTGGCCCGGGGTGAGGGCGAGCGCCGGTTCCAGGGCGGCGGCACGGGCCGTGGGGACGACGTCCCGCAGCGGCAGGCCGTGCGGGCCCGGCCGGTCCTTGATCACGTAGTCGCCGACGGTGATCTGGACGAGTTCGGTGGCGATCGGCGAGCGGGAGCGGTACGAGTACGCGGTCCGGTCGCCCGGGAGGTTCTCCACGCAGGTGAGCAGGCCGTTCGCGACCGCGCGCAGGCCGCTCGGGACGGTGAGGCGGAAGGTGAAGTCGGCCTTGTCCGAGGGGTGGTCGTTGCACGGGAAGACGGTGTGCGCGGAGTTGGGCTGCGGGCAGATCGCGAAGCCGTCGGGGGTGGGCACCCAGGCGGTGTGCGGGAGGGTGCGGCGCGGGTCGGCCGTGTAGGTCACGCACACGGTGACGTCGTCGCGCTCGCGCAGCGGGCGGGCGGGGGTGATCCGCAGTTTCTCGTCCACCTGCTCGAAGGCGGCTTCCCGGCCGTCCACGCGTACGGCGGACACGTCCAGGCCGAGTGCGTCCAGGGAGAGGCGGGACAGGTCCTGGGTGGTGCGGATCCGCAGGGTCGCGGTGGCGTCCGCCAGGCGGGTCGTGGCGTCGTAGGCGAGGTCGAGGTCGTAGGCCCGGACCCGGTAGCCGCCGTTGCCGAGGGCCGGGTAGACGGGGTCGCCGAGGGTCTCCGGGCCCGGTGCCGGCGTGCCGCCCCCGGTCCTCGCGCCGCCGCTTTTCTCCCCCGCGGAGAAGGGACGCGCGAGGGCCGGGGCCCCCGTGGCCAGTACGGTCGCCGTGCCGAGCAGGGCGGCCGCCGGGGCCGTGACTCTGGTGCGATATCTCATGGTCCGCTTTCGCTCGGGCGGCCGGTTGGTCGGTCCGGCCGTCGGTCGATGGTGGCTCGTTCGTCTTGACCACCCTTTTGACCGATCCGGTTGCCCGTCGTATGACAACCGGACAAGCGGATCTTCCGAGACGCGGACCCCTGTCGAGCCGGACCCGGTCACGAGATATCTTGATGTCGAGCAATGTTGCAGACGTGGAGCGGAGCACCCGGTGACTGACTCGACCATCATCTACACCTACACAGACGAGGCCCCGGCCCTCGCGACGCACTCGTTCCTGCCGGTGATCCAGGCGTACGCCTCGCAGGCCGGTGTCGCCGTGGACACCCGCGACATCTCGCTGGCCGGGCGCATCATCGCCCACTTCCCGGAGTACCTGAACGAGGACCAGCGCATCCCGGACGCCCTGGCCGAGCTGGGCGACCTGGCCAAGACGCCCGAGGCCAACATCGTCAAGCTGCCGAACATCTCGGCGTCCATCCCGCAGCTGAAGGCCGCCGTCGCCGAGCTCCAGGGCAAGGGCTACGCGCTGCCGGACTACCCGGACGACCCGAAGACCGACGAGGAGCGCGACATCCGCGCCCGCTACGACAAGGTCAAGGGTTCCGCCGTGAACCCGGTCCTGCGGGAGGGCAACTCGGACCGCCGCGCCCCCGCCTCGGTCAAGAACTACGCCAAGACCCACCCGCACCGCATGGGCGCCTGGACCTCCGAGTCCAGGACCAACGTGGTGACCATGGGCGAGAACGACTTCCGCTCCACCGAGAAGTCCGCGGTGATCTCCGAGGCCGGCAAGCTGAAGATCGAGCTGGTCGCCGAGGACGGCACCACCACCGTCCTCAAGGAGTCCGTACCGGTCCTCGCCGGCGAGGTCGTCGACGCCTCCGTGCTGCACGTCGCGCAGCTCAACGACTTCCTGGCCGCGCAGGTCGCCCGCGCCAAGGAAGAGGGCGTGCTCTTCTCGGTGCACCTCAAGGCCACGATGATGAAGGTCTCCGACCCGATCATCTTCGGCCACGTGGTGCGCGTGTTCTTCCCGAAGACGTTCGCGAAGTACGGCGAGACGCTCAAGTCGGCCGGGCTGTCCCCGAACGACGGTCTGGGCGGCATCCTGAAGGGCCTGGAGAGCCTGCCCGAGGGCGCCGAGATCAAGGCCTCCTTCGACGCCGAGATCGCCGAGGGCCCGGCCCTCGCGATGGTCGACTCCGACAAGGGCATCACCAACCTGCACGTGCCGTCCGACGTCATCATCGACGCCTCGATGCCGGCCATGATCCGCACCTCCGGCCACATGTGGGGCCCGGACGGCCAGGAGGCCGACACCCTCGCGGTCATCCCGGACTCCTCCTACGCCGGTGTCTACCAGGCCGTGATCGAGGACTGCCGGGCCAACGGCGCCTTCGACCCGTCCACCATGGGCTCGGTCCCGAACGTGGGCCTGATGGCGCAGAAGGCGGAGGAGTACGGCTCCCACGACAAGACCTTCGAGATCGCCACCGCCGGCACGGTCCGCCTGGTCGACGCGGCCGGCAACGTCGTGATCGAGCAGCCGGTCGCCGCCGGCGACATCTTCCGCGCCTGCCAGACCAAGGACGCGCCCGTCAAGGACTGGGTGAAGCTGGCCGTCACCCGCGCCCGCGCCACCGGCGACCCGGCCGTCTTCTGGCTGGACGAGGGCCGCGCCCACGACGCGCAGCTGATCGCCAAGGTCGAGCAGTACCTGGCCGAGCACGACACCGAGGGCCTGGACATCCGGATCCTCTCCCCCGTCGAGGCCACCAAGCTGTCCGTGGAGCGCATCCGCCGCGGCGAGAACACCATCTCCGTCACCGGCAACGTGCTCCGTGACTACCTGACCGACCTCTTCCCGATCCTGGAGCTGGGCACCAGCGCCAAGATGCTGTCGGTCGTCCCGCTGATGGCGGGCGGCGGCCTGTTCGAGACGGGCGCCGGCGGTTCCGCGCCGAAGCACGTCCAGCAGCTGGTCAAGGAGAACTACCTGCGCTGGGACTCCCTCGGCGAGTTCTTCGCGCTCGTTCCCTCCTTCGAGCAGTACGCCGACTTCACCGGCAACACCCGCGCCAAGGTCCTCGCCGACACCCTCGACCGCGCCACGGCGACCTTCCTCGACGAGGACAAGTCCCCGACCCGTCGCGTCGGCGGCATCGACAACCGCGGCAGCCACTTCTACCTGTCCCTGTACTGGGCGCAGGAGCTGGCCAGGCAGACCGACGACGCCGAGCTGGCGAAGGCGTTCGCCCCGCTCGCCGAGACGCTCTCCGCCAACGAGCAGACGATCGTCGACGAGCTGCTCGCCGTGCAGGGCTCCCCGGCCGACATCGGCGGCTACTACCAGCCGGAGAAGGCCAAGGCGGACGCGGTCATGCGCCCGTCGGCCACCTGGAACGCGGCCCTCGCGGCCCTCTAGGCCCGCCCGGCCCTCCGGGCCGCCTCGTCACAGTCTCCGCCCCGGCAGGCATCCCGCCCGCCGGGGCGGAGCCGTCTCCGGACCCGTGCCGCCCTGCCTCGATTCCGGCGGCCCGCGGCCCGGTCAGCGTCCGGCGGGGCCGTCGCCGCGGAACGCCCCGGCCACCACGGGGACCAGCTGCCGCTCGATCCGCCCGGCGGGCATGGCGGCCAGTTCGGCGCCGATGGGGGCCAGCGCCAGCCAGTTCAGCATGCCGGCGGCACAGCGGGTACGGAAGATCAGCTCCTGCTCGTCGACCCCGGGGAGGTTCGCCGTCAGCACCCGGAGGGCCTCGCGGCGGCTCCGGTCGAACTTGCCGGTCAGCCGCTCCCACCCCTCGGGCGGATCGATGCCGACGCGCGCCACGGTCCGCATCATCGCCAGATCCTGTCCGCCGGCCGCCAGCGCCCGCATCATCGGCCGGGCGAAGGCCTCGGCCAGGTCCTGGAGCGTCGAGCTCGGGCCGAGCGGACCGAGTGCCTGGATCTGCGCGTCCAGATACTGTTCCAGCGCGTGCTCTATCGCGGAGTTGCACAGCGCCTTCAGCGACCCGAAGTGGTAGCTCACGGCGGCGACGTTGGCCCCGGCGCGTTCCGTGATCTCGCGGAGTGTCACGCCCTCCTGACCTCGCTGCGCGAGCAACTCCAGGGCGGCCGTCTGCAGGCCTTCCCGCGTGCGCTGACCGGCCTCCCGGCGCAGGTCCGTCTTTTCCGACCGTGTCATGGAATGTAATCAAGCATACGTTTGACTACATTGTCAACAGCCTCACCTCCCCCCGGCGGCCGCACACGGCCAATCAATTCAAACAGTCGCTTGACAGTCCACATCGCCGTTCATAAGGTTAAGCGAGCGTTTGAATTACTAATGGCGCACCCGAGCCGACCTGGAGGAATCCGAGATGAAGCTGCTCAGCCGGAAGTCGATCACCGCCGCGACCGCAGTGGCCGTCCTGGGCGGACTGTCCATCGCCGCCGCCCCGTCACAGGCCGCGAGCCCCGCCCACCGGAGCACGGCGGCCCACAGCAGTACGGGGGTCCCTGATCTGACCCCCCGCCAGCTGGCGGAGCTGCCGCTCACCAACCGCCACCTCACCAGGCACGAGAGGCAGAACCTCGCCGTCGTCCTGCGCGACTACTACGTGGCCGAGGGAAGCCACATAGACGTCCCGACCTTCGTCAGCAGCTTCACCGAGGACGGCGTCTTCAACGACGTGGTCGGCGGCCAGACCTACCAGGGCGAAGCCCTCGGCGCCGTCCTGCCCTACATGAAAGGCCTCTTCTCCGACGTCCACCGCGACCTCAGGCGCATCACCGTCAACGGCGACGTGATCAGCATCGAGCTGTCCATCCAGGGCACGTTCGACGGACAACTCCAGTCACCGGCGGGCGTCGTCAAGGGCAACGGCCACAAGGTCGACGCCCCGACCGCCGACTTCTGGTACCTGCGCAACGGCAAGGTCGAGAAGTTCGACTGCTTCGTCGGGTACTCCAAGATGTACTCCGACATGGGCGTGAACTGGGACTGGGCCTCGGCCGTCGGCAACCACTGAGCGACTGTCCGGCGGGGGTGGGGGGGGGGGGGGGCGGGCCCCCCCCCCCCCCCCCGCCGGCCCCCGATGTGACACCGTGATCCCGTCCTTCGCGCCGCCACGGACCACACCCCCGGAGCCGCCCGTGTCCCAGCCGTCCTACGCACTCCTGCCCGGCGCCGACGAGTCGCCGGTCATCCTTCATGTCCCGCACTCCGGGCGGGCGATCCCGGCCGGCGTCCGGACCGGCATCGTGCTCGACGATGCCGCGCTGGAGCGGGAGCTGGACCACATCACGGACGCGCACACCGCCGAGATCGCCGAGGCGGCGGCCGGGCTCGCCGGAGTGCCCCCCTGGCGGTTCGTCAACCGGCTGTCGCGGCTGGTGGTGGATCCGGAGCGGTTCCCGGACGAGCGGGAGGAGATGCTCGCCGTCGGGATGGGGGCCGTGTACACGCGGACCACGCATCAGGGCGTGCTGCGCGACGGGTCGTACGACCCCGGGCCGCTGGTCGAGCGGTACTTCCGGCCGTACGCGCGGGCGATGACCGAGGCCGTCGCCGGGCGGCTGGCCGCGACCGGGCGGGCCGTGGTGATCGACGTGCACTCCTACCCGAGCCGGGCGCTGCCCTACGAACTGCACGGGGCGGGGCCGCGGCCGCCCGTCTGCCTGGGCACGGACGCCTTCCACACGCCGGCCGAACTGACGGAGGCCGCCCGCAAGGCCTTCGCGGAATGCGGGGAGACGGAACTGGACACCCCGTTCGGCGGGACCTACGTACCGCTGGAGTTCCACGGCACGGACCCGCGGGTCACCGCGCTGATGGTGGAGATCCGGCGCGACCTCTACATGACCGAGCCCGGCGGTCCGGCCGGCTCGGGGACGGACCGGCTCGCCGCCGCCCTCGCCGCGCTCGTGGACGCCGCCGGGCGCTGACCCTCCGGCTGGAGCACTCCGGCAGGACACGGGGGGAGGCCCGTACCACCGTGGAGCCATGACCACGGAGATCACCGCGCCCACCGCGGCCACGGAGCCGGCCGCGCCCACGGCGACGGGGCCGCTTCCGCCCGTCCGCGAGGCCGGGCCTCCGGTGCGGGACTGGCCCGCGCTCGAACTGGCGGGGACGGGCTTCGACCCGGTCCTGGCCGCCCTGATGAAGGAAGGGCCGGTGACCCGGATCCGGCTGCCCCACGGCGAGGGCTGGGCATGGCTCGCGACCCGCCACGAGGACGTCAGGACCGTCACCAACGACCCGCGGTTCAGCCGGACCGAGGTCACCCGGCGCCAGGTGACCCGGCTGGCCCCGCACTTCAAGCCGCGCCCGGGCTCGCTGGCCTGGGCCGACCAGCCCGACCACAACCGGCTGCGCAAGCCGCTCGCCGGGGCCTTCACGGTCGGCGCGATGAAACGGCTGCGGCCCCGGGCACAGGAGATCCTCGACGGACTGGTCGACGGGGTCCTGCGGGACGGGCCGCCGGCCGATCTGATCGAGCGGGTCCTTGAGCCGTTCCCGATCACCGTGGTCAGCGAGGTGATGGGGGTACCGGAGGCCGACCGGGCACGGGTGCACTCCTGGACCCGGCAGATCATCTCCACCTCGGGCGGAGCCGAGGCCGCCGAGGCCGCCAAGCAGGGGCTGTACGGGTGGATCACCGAGGCGGTACGCGCGCGTGCCGACAGCGCCGGCGAGGACGTGTACTCGCTGCTCGGAAGTGCCGTGGCCCGGGGCGAGATCGGTGAGGAGGAGGCCGTGGGGCTGGCCGGCCCGCTGCAGATCGGCGGCGAGGCGGTCACCCACAACTGCGGGCAGATGCTGTTCCTGATGCTGACCCGGCCGGAGCTGATGGCGCGGATGCGGGAGCGGCCGGCGGAGCGCGGCCCGGTCCTGGACGAACTGCTGCGCTGGATCCCGCACCGCAGCACGGTCGGGCTCGCCCGGATCGCCCTGGAGGACGCCGAGCTGAGCGACGGCACCCGGATCGCGGCCGGCGATCCGGTGTACGTCTCCTACCTGGCCGCCAACCGCGACCCGGCCGTCTTCCCCGACCCGGACCGCATCGACCCGGACCGCGAACCCGGCGCGCACCTCGCCTTCGGCCACGGCACGCACTACTGCACGGGCGCCGTCCTGGCCCGGCTGCAGACCGAACTGCTGGTCGACACCCTCCTCGACCGGCTGCCGGGGCTACGGCTCGCGGTGCCGGCCGAGGGTGTGGAATGGCGCCGGAAGACGATGATCCGGGGGCCGCGGACGCTGCCGGTGGGCTGGTGACGGGGGGGGCGGGGCGGCTACGGGAGACCAGTGCAGTGCTATGTCACATACCACCAGCGGTGGTATGTGACATAGCACTGCGCCTCACGCCCGCAGCCACTCCGTCACGATCACCTCCCCGCCCGTCCGCAGCCGCAGCGCGAACGGGCCCGAGGGCGGGGTGTCGCCGGCGAAGCGGCCCATGGCGTCGACCGTGAGCGGGTGCGCCGCCGCCGGGCCGCCGAGCACCTCGATGCGCGCGGACTGCGGGGGCAGCAGCTGGCCGAGCAGTCCGTCGTCGGTGACCTCGACGTCCACGGTCAGCTCGCCCGCCTGGAAGGTCAGCATGCGGGGCGGGTCCTCGACACCCCTCACCGGGATCGCGTCGACCAGGGAGTCGAAGGTCAGCTCGGCGACCCGGGCGTCCAGGTCGTGCAGCAGAAAGGCGTCCATGGCCAGTTGGAGCAGTTCGGCCGGGAGCGGGTCCAGGACGGCGGCCGCTCCGCGCAGCTCCTCCTCCAGGAGGTCCGCGTCGAAGTCGGCGTCACCCGGGAGGTCGCCCAGCGCCTCCTCGGCCGGGAACTCGTCGTCGTTCACACCGCACCCCTCGCGTCGAGCCGGGCCCGCAGCCGGCGCAGACAGCGCTGGCGCAGTGGGCCGATGCTGCCCACGGCGATGCCCAGCGCGACGGACACCTCGACATAGCTGGGCGGCGGCGAGGCCATCAGGACCCGCAGCAACTGCCTGCAGCGGTCGCCGAGTTCCTCGAACTCCTGCCACAGCAGACGGATCCGCTCCGCCTCGTCCGCCTCGTCCTCCGCGTCGATCAGGGACTGTTCGGGCGTGCGGTCCTCGCTGATCCGGTCCAGGACCTGGGGATCGTCGGTCGGCAGCAGCCGGGTCAGTCCCCGGATCACCTTCAGGCACTCGTTGCGTGCCGTGCTGGCCAGCCAGGAACCCGCCTTGTCCGGCTCCCGGATGCGGCCCAGGTGCTGGGCGAACCGGAACCACACGGTCTGGTACACCTCGTGCCCGTCGGCGTCGGAGAGCCGGTGCGCGCGCACCACGGACCACACCAGTGGGCTCAGCCCTTCCACGAGCGCCTTCCAGGCCGCCGCGTCGCCGTCGACGGCGGCCCGGACCAGCGCGCCGACCTCTGCTCGGTCCACGGTCCCACCCCTCGTGTACGGCAAGTCATGGTACGCCGTGGAGGGGAGTGTTCCGGAACTCAGGCGGTGGCAGCCAGCCGGACGACCGGGACCGGCTGCCAGCTCGCCGGGCGGAGCGCCGGTACGTGGGCCCCGCGCACCTCGGCGTAGTCCGTGATGCTCTGCAGGAGTTGGGCGCCCGCGGCGCGCGGGTCGGGCTCCTGCCCGGTGCTCATCCGGTCGGCGACGAGGCCGGCCACGATGGGGGTGGCGAACGATGTTCCGCTCCACTGTGCGAACCCTTCGAACATCACTTGGTCCGGTTTGCCGGGGCCGGTCGTCCCGGTGTCGGTCAACACGCCGGTGTGGCGCGGGTACTGGCAGGTGCAGGCATAGCTGAAGCCGAACCGGCAGGCGTCGTAGGTGGTGTGCTGGTACACGTACGGCACGGGTGCGTCGAAGCCGGCCATGGCGCCGATGAGTTGTTCACCGGGGGCGTAGACCTTGACCCAGCTGCCGTGGTTGGTGAAGCAGGCGCCGTACTCGCCGTCGCTGCGCAGCGCGCCGACCGAGAGGACCGTGTTCTCGTAGCCGGGCAGGTCGGCGCAGGCGGCGGGCCAGAAGTTGGTGGCGCTGCCGTTGTTGCCGGCGGCGGCGACGAGGAGGGTGGGCTGGTCGCGCAGGGCGTCCATGAAGGCCTCGACGGCGAGGAGTCCGTCGGCGCTGCCGTTCGGGGTGCCGGCGGAGAGGCTGATGACGTCCGGCCAGCCGTGCTGGTCGATCGCCTCGAAGAGCTTGGCGCCGAACTCGGACTCCAGGATGGCACCGGCGTCGGTCAGGGTGTTGGTGACGGTGATGTCGGTGTTGGGGGCGAGGGCGGCGATGAGTCCGGCGATGTACGTGCCGTGGCCGACGTACTGCTGGAGGATGCCGTCGGCGTCGGTCTCGGTGAGCTGCAGGTCGCCCTTGACACGGGCGAGGAGCGGGTAGGTGCGGTAGTCGTGCACCAGGCCGGTGTCCATCACCAGGACGCTGACGGCGGTCTCCGGGTCGTAGGTCCCCGTCACGGGCTGTGGGTTGGGGGTCTGGGTGAGCAGGGCGGGGAGCGGTTCGCAGGGGTTGCAGGAGTTGGCGTTTGGGGTGGTGGACACCACGTGGTTGCGGCTGACCAGGCGGCGGCCGGTGCGGCCCTCCGCCTCGCGCACGGCGCGCAGCGCGTGGCCGACGGCGGGGTCGGCGGTGCGGTCGCGGTGGTCGGGGTCGCCGACCCGGATGCGGGTGACCCCGGTGCGGTTGGTCTCCGGTCCCGCCCTGCGGACGTGGTCGGCGACCAGGCCGGCGGTGGCGGTGAAGTGGGCGCGCACGGTGTCCTCGACGACCCGGGCCTCCTCGCCGTCGCGGGCGAGGACCACCCCCTTCTCGTACAGGAACTCGGCGGCGTCGTCCGGCCCCATCGCCAGTGGAACATCCGGCATGGAGCGCTGGATCTGCTCGAACTGCTCATGGAATCGCTGAGGTGCCATGGCCTGTCTCCTCCCCCAGAAACGGCGTTCTTCAGTCAGACTCGCGAGGCCGCCGCTTGATACAGCGTCAAACCTGTGGGGCATGTATGCCCAGGCCACTACCATCCGAGGGGTGAGTGCGGGAAGCGATTCGGTTACGGAACTGCTGCCGATGGTGTTCGCCGCCCCCGGCGAGGCCCTGGCCCGGGCGGAGCACGTCCTGCGGTCCGATCCGTCGCCGCTGGACGCGTCCGTCGCCCACCAGGTCATCGGCATCTGGCAGCGGGACTTCGGGGACCTGGCGGTGGCCCTCGACCATCTGCGGCGGGCCCGGGACTGGGCGGCGCGGGCGGACTCTGCGGAGCGGGAGGCGGACGTCCTCGGCACCCTGGGGGTCGCCCTGGTGCACGCGGGGCGCACCCGGCAGGGGTTGGACGTGCTGGACCGCGGGGTGGCCCGGGGCAACGGGCACACCCGGGCGCGGGTGCTGTACCGGCGGGCGTACGCCGGGTGGGTGCTGGGCCGGCACAAGGAGGCCCTGGAGGACCTGCGGCGGGCGATACCGGTGCTGCGGCAGGCCGACGACGTCATCTGGACCGCGCGGGCGCTGAGCGTTCGGGCCACCGTGCATCTGGCGATGGGCGCGGTGGAGCGGGCCGACGCGGACTTCACCGCGGCGGAGCTGCTGTGGGAGACGACGGGCCAGGAGCACGACAAGGCGGTCGCCGTGGAGAACCGGGGCCTGGCCGCGTACCGGTCCGGCGACATCCCGGCGGCGCTCCGGCTGCTGGCCGAGGCCAAGGAGCGCTACGACGACCTGGGCACGCCCTCGTTCATGCTGTACATCGCGCGCTGCGACGTGCTGATGGCGGCCGGTCTTGCGCCGGAGGCGCTGGCCGAGGCGGATGCGGCGATCGCGGCCCTGGACCGGATCGGCGGGCAGTCCACCCGCAAGGCCGAACTGCTGCTGACCGCCGCCCGGTCCGCACTGTCGACCGGGGACGCGCAGACCGCGATCGCGCGTGCCGCGGTCGCCGTACGGCTGTTCTCGGGGCAGCGGCGGAGCTGGTGGGAGTCGCATGCGCGGCTGGTGCTGATCGAGGCGCGGGTGAAGGGCGGGGCCGCGTCGGGGCGGCTGGTGCAGGACACGGCGGCGGTGGCCGACCGGCTGGCGTCCTTCGGTGCGCCGGCCGCGCCGGAGGCCTCGCTGCTCGCCGGGCGGATCGCGCTGGCGCTGGGCTGGACGGCGGACGCGGAGCGGCATCTGGCGGTGGCGGCGCGCGGCAGGCACACCGGTCCGCCGCTGGCCCGGATGACAGGCTGGGCCGCGCAGGCGCTCCGGGCCCGGGCAGCCGGATCGGGGCGTGGTGTCCTGGAGGCGTGCCGGCGCGGCCTCGACGTCCTGGACGACCACCGGATGACGCTGGGCGCCTCGGAGCTGCGGGCCCGGGCCACCGCGCAGGGTGCCGAACTGGCCGCGCTGGCCCAGCAGGCGAGTCTCGCGCACGGCGGCCCGCGCCGCCTCCTGGAGTGGAGCGAGCGCTGGCGGGCCACGGTGCTGTCCACGCCTCCGGCCCGGCCGCCCGCGGACCCTGCCCTGCTCGCCTCGCTGACCGCGTTCCGGGAGATCGCGTCCCGCGCGGAGGAGGCCCGCCGGGAGCGTCGTCCGGTGCCTGCCCTGGAGCGTGAACAGCGGCGTCTGGAGCGGGAGATCCGCGCCCGTACGCACCACACGCGGGGTGACGCGCCGGGCGGCGGCGACCGTTTCGACCCGGCCCGGCTCCTGGACCGGCTCGGCGACGCCCGGCTGGTCGAACTCGCCGTCCTGGACGGCCGGGTGCACATCCTGCTGTGCGGTCAGGGCCGGGTGCGGCGCTTCGCGGGCGGGCTGCTGGCGGAGGCGGTCGCGGAGGCGGAGCACGTCCAGGCGGGGTTGCGGCGGCTCGCGCATCCGGGGGCGGAGGCGCGGCTGCCGGTGGTGGAGGCGGCCGGGAAGCGGCTGGAGGAGCTGCTGCTTGGCGCGGCGGCGGACCAGCTCGGCTCCGGGCCGGTGGTGATCGTCCCGCCGGGCGCGCTGCACCGGGTGCCGTGGGCCCTGTTGCCCGCTCTGCGGGAGCGGGTGCTCAGTGTGTCGCCGTCGGCGTCGAGCTGGCTGCGGGCCCGGGAGACCGAGCCGCCGCCGGGCGGCCGCCATGTGCTGGTCCGGGGGCCGGGGCTGGCGACCGGGGGTGCGGAGGTGCCCGAGGTGGCGGGCCGGTACGCGGCGGCGCGGATCCTGGAGCACGAGGAGGCGCAGGTCCCGCGGGTCCTGGAGGAGCTGGACGGCGCCGCGCTGGCGCACATCGCCGCGCACGGCACGTTCCGCGCGGACAGCCCGCTCTTCTCGTCGCTGCGGATGGCGGACGGCCCGCTGATCGTGCACGACTTCGAGCGCCTCGCCCGCAGCCCCTACCGGATCATCCTGTCCAGCTGCGACACGGCCCGTCTCGCTTCGGTGGGCGCCGATGAACTCCTCGGCCTGGTCACGGCCTTGCTGCCGTTGGGTACGGCCGGGGTGGTGGCGAGCAGCGCCCCCGTCAACGACGCGGCGGTGGTCCCGCTGATGCTGGCCCTGCACAAGGGTCTGGGCGCCGGGTTGTCGCTGGCGGAGGCGCTGCGCGATGCCCGGGCCGCCCTGCCGGGCGACGCGCTGCACCAGGCGACGGGGTGGGCGTTCGCCGCGTTCGGGGCGGCCTGAGCAGGCGTCCGCTAGGCCGATTTGCGGTCCGGCTGCTCCACCAGCCACGGCAGCGCCGCGCGGTCGCCGGCGCCGAGGCGGGTGTAGGCGCTGTAGAGGTGGTTGCCCACCGTCCGCACGGACAGGGTCAGTTGCTCGGCGATCTGCCGGTTGCTGAGGCCCGCGGCGGCGAGGGTGACGATCTGGCGCTGGCGGGCGGTGAGTTCGCCGAGCACGAGGCCGGACAGGGCCGGGGTGCGGGCGCCCTGGCAGCGGCGGGCGAGGGCGACCGCGCGGGTGCGGGACATCCGGGCGGCGCGCGGGTCCCGGTGGGCGCGGACCGCCTGCGCGTGGGCCTCGGCCGCGAACAGCAGCAGGCCGCGTGCCGCCAGTGCCTCGGCCGCCCGGTCCAGGGCCGGTCCGTCACGGCGGGCGACCGCCTCCGCGTGCCGGGCGAGCACGCCGTCCAGCCGGCTCAGGGCCTGCGCGGCTCCCTCGGGTTCCCCGAGCCGTACGGCGCCGTAGTGCGCGAGACCCCCGTCCCCGCGCACTACGGCCGCCTCCCCCCACTCGGCGGCGGCACGGGCGAGTTCGGTACGGCAGGAGGCGTCGCCCGGCGCCGCCCGCAGTCCCTCCCTCGCCCACGCCGCCGCCTCTCGCAGCTCCCCCCGAAGCCACGAGTACCGGGCACGCACGGCTGCGTACCCGGCCGGTACGGGCAGGTCTCCCGCTGCCGGCCACTCCCCCACCGGGGCCGGCACCTCCCGTACGTCCAGCTGCTCGATGCGCTCTTCCAGTTGTTCCTGTTCGTCCTTCAGGGCGGGTTCGCTCTGCGCCGGGGTGCGGGCCAGCCGGCGGGCCCGCAGCCGGCCTGCCGAGGCGCGCAGCGCCGGGCCGTGCAGAGGGTGGGCGAGGCGGACGGCGCCGCGGTCGTCGACGTGGACGAGGCCGTCGGTCTCCAGCCGTTCGAGCACGGCGAGGTCGAGGGCGTCGTCGGGGTGGAGGGGCAACGGCTCGGCGAAGGCGAGGCGTTCGAGGGTGTCGCGCTCTCGTGGCCCCTGACCGTGCAGCAGGGCGGCGATCCGGTCCCGTACGGTCGCGGTCAGGGGCAGCGGCCCCCGCCAGGCCCACTCGCCGGTGTCCGGGACCCGGGACAGCCGGCCGGACCCGCGCAGCGCGCCGAGCAGGTCGCGCAGCAGCCGCAGGTCGCCCCGGCACACCCGGTGCAGGCGGCGCACGGTGAGCGGTTCCAGGCCGCCGCCGGCGAGCAGCGCGGCCGTCTCGTCGTAGGGCAGCGGTTCCAGGTCGAGGTGGGTGAGGAGTTCCCCGGTCCACAGCCGGGAGACGGCGCCGGGGACGGCTGCCGTGCCGGTGGCGGCGACCACGAGCCGGGTGCGGCCGTGCACGGCGAGCTGGTGGACGAGGGCGGCCGAGGCCTCGTCGAGGAGGTGGGCGTCGTCGACGACCAGGAGCCGGACTCCGGACAGGTGCCGGACCGCGCCGGGCAGCGACTCGCGGTCGGAGAGCAGGTGTGCGAACGCGGCGAACGGGAGGGTGCTGGTCTCGGGGGTGCCGGTCACCCGGACGCAGTCGGTGCCCCGGACGGCCTCGGTGATCAGCCGGGTCTTGCCGGTGCCGGCCGGGCCGGTCACCACGACACCGTGCCTGCCGCTCACCGACGACCGCCTGACCAGGTCCAGTTCGTCCTCCCGGCCGGTGAACGGCCAGGGCAGTTCGAGGGTTCGCGCATCCTGTTCGTAAGTCGTCACGTGAGTATGAGCCGGGTTACTCAGCTCTGATACAGGGGGACTTGAGTAGCTTCCGACTCAGGCGTGCGGCCAGGTCGAACGGCAGTCTGGGCGCATGACCCGACGCTACTGCTCGCTTTCGCAGCAGCCGGCTCCGGCGTTCGCGCCGGGACTGGCCGCCGAGCGGCTCGGCGCGCTGGTGGGCGGGCGGCGGATGTGGGTCAACGGGACGGCTCTGCACTACTACTTCTTCGACGCCGACACGGACGCCTCGGTGATCCCGGTCCCGGGGACCGGGGAGACCCGCCGGGTGCCGTGGGCGGGTGCGAAGGAGCAGCGGGACGTGGTGCGCGAGTCCTTCCGGGAGTGGCAGGACCTCGGCATCGGGGTGACGTTCGCCGAGGTCTTCGACCGGTGCGAGGCGGAGCTGCGGATCGGTTTCCAGCTGGGGGACGGGTCCTGGTCGGCGGTGGGCCGGGACGCGCTCTCGGTGGGCGCGGGCGAGCGCACGATGAACCTGGGCTGGGACCTGACCGAGCCCGGCGGGCGCTGGACGGCGCTGCACGAGATCGGGCACGCGCTCGGGATGCAGCACGAGCACCAGAGCCCGTTCGCGGGTGTCCACTGGGACGACGAGGCGGTCTACGCGGACCTCGCCGGACCGCCGAACCACTGGAGCCGGGACCGGACCCACTTCAACATCCTGCGGACGCTGGATCCGTCCGAGGCCAACGGTTCGGTGTGGGACCCGCAGTCCGTGATGCAGTTCCCGTTCGGTCCGGGGCTGGTCCTGGAGCCGGAGCACTACCACAACGGCCTGTACCCGCCGGGGTCGCTGTCCCCGGCGGACAAGGAGTTCGTGCTCCGCTGGTACCCGCCCGCCGATCCGCCGGCCGTGCTGGTGCCGTTCCGCTCGGCGCCGCTCAGCCTGGGGCCCGGCGGACAGGCCGACTTCGCCGTGGAGCCGCCGGAGACCCGCGTCTACAGCGTGGGCACCTTCGGGGAGAGCGACTCCGTCGTCGTGGTCTTCGAGGAGCGCGACGGGGAACCGCGCTACCTCGCCGGCCACGACGACGGAGGCACCCCGCACAACACAAGAATCAGGGTCAGGCTCGTCAAGGGCCGCCGCTATGCCGTCCGCGTCCGTCTCCATTCCACGTGGGGGTCGGGGGAGACAGCGGTCATGTGCTGGTGAGAGCACAGCCGCGGCGCGGAGGTCGGACCACTGTCCGGCACCGGGGGGAAGCAGCCGCGCGGACGCCACCTTCGGGGGAGGGAGACGTCCGCGCGGCAGCGCCGGTGCGTGTATTGCTTTCAGTGGCGCGGGGAACTGCGCGACCAGCCGCCACACACCGGCACCCGGACGGGCGCAGGACCGCCCCTCCCCCTAGCCGCCCAACTCCAGCGGCCGCAAGGGGTCCTTGGACCATTCCTCAAGTGAACCGTCGTACACCGACACGTCCTCACGGCCGAGCAGCGTGAGCGCCAGCGCCGCCCCCGCCGCCGAGATCCCCCCGCCGCAGTAGAGGACGACGGGCGACGCGTCACCCAACTCCCGCACCTTTGCTTCGAGTTCGGCAGCAGGCAGGCCACGCCCCGGCAGCGAGACGCTCCCCGGAATGTGCCCCCGCCGGCTGTACCGCGTCGGCACCGACCCGGCGTACCCCCCGGAGGGCAGCGCACAGACCAGCACCCCCGGCCGCTCCCCCCGGCTGATCGCCGCCACCTCCTCGATGTCCGACCAGAGCCCGGGCCGGGGCACCGGCGTCACCGGCACGGCGGCCGGCTCGGGGACGCGGTCCCCCGCGGCCACCGGCCGCCCCGCCGACTCCCAGGCCGCCAGCCCGCCGTCCAGCACCGCGGCCGGTACGGAGACCGCCCGCAGCATCCACCACACCCGGGCGGCCCAGATCCCGCCCCCGGTGTCGTAGACGACGACCTCGCTGCCCTCCCCCACGCCCAGCCGGGCCAGTGCGGCGGCGAGGGCGTCCGGCGCCGGGACGGCGAAGTGGTAGGGCGCGCCGGGGTCGGAGAGATCGCCGGTGAGGTCGGCGTGCCGGGAGCCGGGGACGTGGCGCCCGGCCCAGCCGGCGCGGCCGGAGGCGGAGCGGTGGTCGCCGTCGTGGCGGGGCGCGGGCAGCAGCGCGGTGGCGTCGAGGACGACCAGCCGGGGGTCGTCCAGGTGGGTCGCGAGCCAGGCGTCGTCGACCAGGGGGCCGGGCAGCAGGGTGGTCATGGCGGGCGATCGTACGCCCGTGACCTGGATGTCTCATGGACCGGTCAGTGGCGTCCCACATTCCGGATACCGCTTGCACAGGACGCGGGAGCAGCGGTTATGGTTTCGGCCATCTACGCGGGAGCCCCTCCCCGACCGGGCTGAGAGGGCGTCTGGGATCCGTGTGCCGCGGTGGCGGGCACGGTCCCCATGGGGACGCCGACCGCACCAGCAGCGCCATGCGCCCCGCGTAGGAGTTCACGTGTCCACAGCAGTCGAGCCGCGGCCCCCGGTGTTCCACCATGCCGCCCGCTCCTGTTGTTGTCGCGCGTGCTGCCGCCGGTCCCGCTGACCGCCGCCTCCCTCACCCCGCTCACTTCCGCGCCCCCGCGCGCCGCTTTCGGAGTACCCCCATGCCGCACATCCGGGTCATGCTCGACTATTTCCATCCGTGGCCGAATTCCGCCGGTCTGTACGTCGCCCGTGCCCGCCGCTGGTACGGGGCCGCGGGCCTGGACGTCGAACTGGTGGTGCAGGACCCGGGGCGCGGGGACACGCTGGAGTACCTGGCCCGGGGCGAGGTGGACTTCGGGATCTTCCCGCCGAACCGGCTGCTCGCCCGCCGGGCGGCCCTCGGCCAGCCGCTGGTGGCCGTCGCCGCGGTCAACCACCGCGGTCTGGAGGCGATCCAGACCACGGTCTCGACCGGCATCACCCGCCCCCGCGATCTGGCGGGCCGCCGTCTCGCCTACAACCCGACCCCGCGCGGGCGGGCCATGGTCCGCCATCTGGTGGCGGCGGACGGCGGCGACCCGGACGCGGTGGTCACCGTCGACGCGGGCTCCCGCGAACTCACGGTGGACGACATCGAGGCCGGCGAGGCGGACGCCACCTTCGGCAACTACTGGTCCTGGGACGCCCTGCGCGGCGACCTGCCCGAGCACAGCCGGCTGACCTGGCCGGTCGACGAGATAGGCGCGCCCCGCTACCACAGCTACCTGCTGGGCACGAGCGAGCGACTGCGCGACGAACAGCCGTCCCTGGTACGGGACTTCCTGGCCGTGACGGCCCGCGGCTATGCCACCGCGGCCGACGAGCCCGACGCCACCCTGGAGATGCTGGAGCGGGTCATCCCGTACTTCCCGCGTCCGCTCATCGCCCGCTCCCTCGCCCTGATCGCGCCGACCTGGACGGACCCGCAGGGCCGCTGGGGCGTGATCGACGAGGGCCGGATGGGCCCCTACGCGCACTGGCTCGCCGAGAACGGCGCCATCGCGCACGACCACGACTGGCACCGGTCCTTCACCAACAGCCTGCTGGACGTGGCCGCATGACCCTGCTCACCCGGCGGCTCGCCGTCGACTTCAAGCGGGTGGACAGCGCGCTGTGTCGGGCCTGACCGCCCCGCACCGCCGCCCGACCCCCCTCCCCCGTACGAAGGACCCGCCACCATGCTCCGCCGCACCGCGCTGCCGGCCCTCGCCGCCCTGACACTGCTCGCCGTCACCACCGCCTGCTCGGCCGACGCCGACTCCACCGCCGCCGCCAAGGACGGCACCACCACCGTCACACTGGCCCTGGACTGGACGCCCAACACCAACCACACCGGCCTCTACGTCGCCCAGGCCAAGGGCTGGTTCAAGGACGCCGGGATCGACCTGAAGATCGTGCCCTACGGCTCGACCGCGCCCGAGACGCTGATAGCGAGCCACAAGGCCGACTTCGGCATCTCCTACCAGGAGGGCGTCACCACGGCCCGCGCGGCCGGCCAGGACATCACCTCCGTCTACGCCGTCACGCAGAAGACGGACGTGACCGTCTCGGTGCGCGCCGACCGCTCCGACATCACCTCGCCCAAGGACCTCGACGGCAAGACGTACGCCGGGTTCGGCGCCCCCTACGAGAAGCCGCTGCTCCAGAAGGTCATCAAGAACGCGGGGGGCACCGGCGACTTCAAGCAGGTCACCCTCAACACCTCGGCGTACGCGGCGCTGTACGCCGGCAAGGCGGACTTCGCGATGCCGATGCCGACCTGGGAGGGCCTGGAGGCGAAGCTCAGCGGGAAGCCGCTGAAGGACTTCCAGCTCTCCGACTACGGCTTCCCGGCGATCTACTCCACGCTGATCGCGTCCTCCGACCAGTTCCTGGAGAAGAACCCGGCGGTGGCGAGGAAGTTCCTGGCCGCCGTCGACAAGGGCTACCGCTACGCGGCCGACCATCCCGACCAGGCCGCCGATCTCCTCGTCGCCGCCAACAAGAGCGTGCTCACCAACACCAGGCTGGTGAAGGAGAGTTCGCGGCTGCTGGCCAAGGAGTACTACAAGGGCGCCGACGGCTCGATCGGCACCCAGAGCGCCGCCCGCTGGAAGGCCTTCGCCGACTTCGAGTACGACGCCGGGCTGCTCGTCGACGCGAACGGCAGGAAGCTCACCAAGGCGCCGGACACCTCGGCCTTCTTCACCGACGCCTACCTCCCGGACACCAAGTGAGGGCCGTGCTGCGGTCGTCGTGGCCGCCGCTGCTGGTGCTCGCCGTGGTCGTCGGCGGCTGGCAGCTGTACGTGACGGCGGCCGGGGTCGACCCGACCACCCTGCCCTCCCCCGCCCGGGTGGTGGAGCAGGGCTGGCTGAACCGCCAGGACCTGTGGGACCAGACGCTGCCCACGCTCCAGGAGACGCTGCTCGGCTTCGCGCTGTCGTTCGCGGCGGCCTGGCTGGTGGCGGTGGTGCTGGACTTCTCGGCCGCCGCCCGCCGGGGCCTGTACCCGCTGCTGGTCGCCTCGCAGACCATCCCGATCGTGGCCGTGGCGCCCCTGCTGATCATCTGGTTCGGCTTCGGTCTGCTGCCGAAGATGCTGGTGGTGACGCTGACGACGTTCTTCCCGCTGGCCGCCAACCTGGCCGCGGGCTTCGCGGCGACCGACCGGGAGGCCATGCGGCTGCTGCGCTCGCTGGGCGCCGGGCGGTGGCGGGCGTTCCGGCTGGTGCGGGTGCCGAGCGCGATGCCGTACTTCTTCGCGGGGCTGCGGGTGAGCATCACCTACGCCGTGGTCGGCGCGGTGTTCGCCGAGTACGCGGGCGCCGAGTCGGGGCTCGGGATCTACATGCAGGCCCAGAAGAGCGCGTTCCGTACCGACCTGGTGTTCGCGGCGGTCGCGGTGACCGCCGCGCTGAGTGTCGCCCTGTTCGGGGCGACCTACCTGCTGCAGCGGCTGGTGCTGCCCTGGGAACGGAAGGCCGGGAAATGAGCAGTCTGCGCATCGCGGGCGTGGCCAAGGCCTTCGGTTCGCTGGAGGTCCTGCGGGATCTCGAACTCACCGTGGAACCGGGCGAGTTCGCCGCCGTCATCGGGCCCAGCGGCAGCGGCAAGAGCACCCTGTTCAACCTGGTGTCCGGGCTCGACCGGCCGACCTCCGGGCAGGTGCTGGTGGAGGGCGAACCGGCCGGGGTGGCGTCCGGCAAGGTCGCCTACATGCCGCAGAAGGACCTGCTGTTCCCGTGGCGGACGGTCCTCGACAACACCGCGCTGGGCCTGGAGGCGCAGGGGGTGCGGAAGAAGGAGGCGCGGGCGCGGGCCGACGCGCTGTTCGCCGACTTCGGCCTCGACGGCTTCCAGAAGGCCTACCCCGCCCAGCTCAGCGGGGGCATGCGGCAGCGGGCCGCGCTGCTGCGCACGGTGGTCCTGGAGCGGCCGGTGCTGCTCCTGGACGAGCCGTTCGGCGCGCTGGACTCGCTGACCCGCACCGAGATGCAGCTGTGGCTGGCCGGCATGTGGCAGCGGCACCGCTGGACGGTCGTCCTGGTCACCCACGACATCCGGGAGGCGGTGCTGCTCGCCGACACCGTCCACGTCCTGTCCCCGCGCCCGGCCACGGTGGTGGACCGCGTCGAGGTCCCGCTGCCCCGCCCGCGCGGCGCCGACGACTTCACGGCACCGGAGTTCGCGGCGGCGGAACGCCGGATCCTGGACTCGCTGCGCGGCACAACGGCGGTGGGGGCGCCATGAGTTCGCATCTCGCCCACGGACTGGGCACCGAACCGGTCGAGCCGGACTGGCCGCCGCTGACCGACGCCGAGGTCACGGCCGTGACCGGCCCGGCCCGGGTGGTGTGGCGCAGCCCGCGCCCGCTGTCGGCGGCGGCC
The DNA here is from genome assembly GCF_042957285.1 of Streptomyces sp. NPDC008092. Classification (NCBI taxonomy): domain Bacteria; kingdom Bacillati; phylum Actinomycetota; class Actinomycetes; order Kitasatosporales; family Streptomycetaceae; genus Streptomyces; species Streptomyces sp. NPDC008092. Next base: position 371,380 of record NZ_JBIBHY010000007.1, on the reverse strand, counting down.
GTCGTGGAACGGGACGGACGGCGGCTGTTCGTGAAACGCCACCACGTCACCGTGCGGACCGCACGGGGGCTGGCGGAGGAGCACGCCTTCCTGCGCCGGCTGCGGGAGCGGGGGGCGCCCGTGGTGGAGGTCCTGGACCTGGTGGAGCGCGGCGAGTGGACCTACGAGGTGCACTCGGCCGGGACCGGCACGGACCTGTACCGGGACGCGCTGTCCTGGTCGCCGTTCGCCGGTACGGCCCATGCCCGGGCGGCCGGCGAGGCGCTGGCCCGGCTGCACCTGGCGGCGGAGGGCTTCGACGCGCCCCGCCGCTCACCGCAGCCGCTGGTCGCCTCCTTCACGGTGTTCGCGGCCCCGGACCCGTGGGCCGCGTTGCGGACCTTCGTGGCCGAACGCCTGCGGCTGACAGAGGCGTTGACGGGCTTCCCCTGGCTGGAGGACACCCGTCGCGTCCTGCTCCCGCTGCACGAGCACCTCGCGCCCCACCTGCCGGGTCTCGACCCCCTGTGGACCCACAACGACTGGCACGCCTCCAACCTCCTCTGGGGCGAGGACGGCGAGGTCGCCACGGTCCTGGACTTCGGCATGAGCGACCGCACCACCGCCGTGCACGACCTGGCCACGGCCCTGGAGCGCAACACCGTGCAGTGGCTGGACCCCGGCCGCCCGGTCCAGGAGAAGCACGCCGTCGAACTGCTCCGGGGATACCAGTCGGTACGCCCGCTCACCCCCGCCGAGTCGGCGGCCCTGCCCGCCCTCCTCCCCCTGGTCCATGCCGAGTTCGCGCTGTCCGAGCTGGACTACTTCCACGGGGTCACCCGGTCGCCGGCGAACGCCCGGCTGGCATACGAGTACTACGTCGGCCACGCCGAGTGGTTCTCGGGCGGGGCCGGCCACCGGCTCCTTGAGCTGGTGGCCGCCCAGGTGTGAGCCTCAGCGCCGGCGCCACTCCGCCGCGAGGAGTTCGTAGGAGCGGACGCGGTCGGCCTGGTCGTGGGTGATGGTGGTGATGAGCAGCTCGTCGGCGCCGGTGGCCTCCTGGAGCTGTTCCAGGCGGTCGGCGACGTGCTGCGGGCTGCCCACGAACCGGGTGTCGAGGCGGTCCTGGACCAGCTCCCGGTCCTCGTCCGTCCAGACGTGCGCCCGTGCCTCCTCGGGGGTGGGGAAGGGGATGGCGCCCTCGGCGGTCCGGATGCTGCGGACCCAGGGGCCGTAGCCGGTGGCGAGTTCGCGGGCGGTGGCGTCGTCCTCGGCGACCACGACGTCCGCGGAGACGCTGACGTACGGCTTGTCGAGGATGTCCGAGGGCTGGAAGTACGCGCGGTAGCCGTCCACCGCCTCCAGGACCGTGGCCGGGCTGACGTGGTAGTTGGCGGCGAACCGCAGGCCCCGCTCGCCCGCGGCCTGGGCGCTCTCGCCGCCGCTGCTGCCGAGGATCCACACCTCGACCTCGGCACCCTCGCCCGGGACGACGTGGGCCTCGACGCCGTCCTCGGTGCGGTAGGTCCCGGCGAGCAGGGCGAGGATGTCGTCGATCTGTTCGGCGTAGTCCTGGGACTCGGCGTTCGGCAGCAGGAGCAGCTTGCGGTGGAGCGCGAACCGAGGGGAGCCGAGCAGGCGGGCGAAGGAGACGCGGGGCGGGACGACCAGGCCGTTGGGCGCCCGGCCGTCGACCACCGGGGTCGCCGTCGGCGCCGCCGCCTTCCCGCCCGGCGGACGGCCGCCGGAGCGGCCCAGGCCCAGGTCGAGGCGGCCCGGGTACACGGCGTCCAGGAGGCCGAACTCCTCGACCGTGGACAGCGCGGTGCGGTGTCCGAGCTGTACGGCGCCGGAGCCGAGCCGGATGGTGGAGGTCGCGGCGGCGGTCAGCGCCAGGACCACCGCGGGGGAGGTGCCGGCCACCCCCGGGTTGAGGTGGTGCTCGGCGAACCAGTAGCGGGCATAGCCGAACTCCTCGGTGCGCCGCGCGAGTTCGACGGAGTTGCGCAGGGCGTCGGCGGCGGTGGCGCCGCTCGGTATCGGCACCAGGTCGAGGACGCCGAGCGGGATGTCAGACATGGGCGGGCTCCTCGGCGGCCGGGTGGACGGGTGCCCACGGGAACGGCGGGTCGGGGATGTCCCTGCGCAGGACCGGGGCCACCGCCGACTGGAACAGCTCCAGCGAGTCGCGGTGCTGAGCGTCCGTCAGCCCCCCGGCGTCGGCGTGCAGATGCAGGACCGTGTGCCCGAACTGCTCGTGGTAGCGGTGGACTTTCTCGATGACCTGCTGCGGGCTGCCGATCAGCGCGGAGCTGCGCTCGGCGAAGTCCTCCAGGGTCTCGAAGACGACCGGGAGTCCGGCCCGGCGGAAGAAGGCCAGGTTCGCCTCGAACACCGGGCGGTAGGCGGCCAGCGCCTGCTGCGTGGTGGGCGCCACCAGCAGGCCCGCCGTGCCCGCGCCGACGGCGATCTCCGCCGGGTCGTGGCCGTAGTGCTCCCAGCGCTCCCGGTAGTACCGGATCAGCTCGGCGTACGGCTCCACGGGGTTGGTGACGTTCGCGGAGAACAGCGGGTCGCCGTAGCGGGCGGCGAGGTCGACGGACTCCTTGCTGGTGGCGCTGCCGTGCCAGACCCGGACCGGCCGCTGGTAGGGGCGCGGCCAGACCTCGGCGTCGGTCAGCTCCGGCCGGAACCGGGTCTTCGCGGTCACCCTGTCCTGCCGCCACAGCTGCCGGAACACCTCGTAGCTCTCGGCGTTGCGGTCCCACTGGTCCTCGGGCGTGACGTGGAACAGCTCGCGCTGGGCGGAGCCGTTGCCCTTGCCGATGATCAGGTCGAGGCGGCCCTCGGAGAGGTGGTCGAGGGTCGCGTAGTCCTCGTACGCCCGGACCGGGTCCAGCAGGCTCAGCGTGGTGACCGCGGTGAACAGCCGGATGCGCCGGGTGAGCGCGGCGACATGGCTGAGCACGACCGTCGGGGAGGAGGAGATGAACGGGCGCTCGTGCCGCTCCCCCACCCCGAAGCCGTCGAAGCCCAGTTCCTCGGCGAGCACGGCGTTGTCGAGGACCTCGCGGAACCGGTCGTGGGTGGACTTCTGCCGCCCCGTGACCGGATCCGGTCGGTGCACGATCAGGGTGATCGCGAGGAACCTCACGATGCCACCCGCTCGCCCCGGGGCTCGTCGGGGTGGGCGAGGCCCAGGTGGTCGCGCAGGGTGGTGCCCTCGTACTCGGTGCGGAAGACGCCCTGCTCCTGGAGGAGCGGAACGACCGTGTCGGCGAAGGTGTCCAGGCCGCCGGGGGTGATGTGCGGGACCAGGATGAAGCCGTCGGAGACGTCGGCCTGCACGAAGTCGTTGATGGTACGGGCGACGGTGGCCGGGGAGCCGACGAAGGTCTGCCGGTTGCCGGTGTTGATCACCAGGTCGCGGATGGACCACTTGTTGGCCTCGGCCAGCTCGCGCCACTCGCGGGCGATGGCGACCGGGTCCCGGTACATCCTGACCTGCGCGCGCCCCCGGGAGATGTGCTCCTCGCCGACCAGCGGGTCGACGTCGGGCAGCGGGCCCTCCGGGTCGTACGACGACAGGTCACGGTTCCAGACGAACTCCAGGTGCTTGAGGGCCGTCGCGCCGCTGACCTGCTGGCGGCGCACCTGGTGGGCGATCTCCTCGGCCTCCGCGTCGGTGTCGCCGAGGACGAAGCTGGCGGCGGGCAGGATCAGCAGGTCCTCGGGGCGCCGGCCGTACTTGGCGAGGCGGGACTTCACGTCGGTGTAGAAGGCCTGGCCGGCGTCGAGGGTGGCGTACCTGCTGAAGATCGCGTCGGCACTCGACGCGGCGAACTCCCGGCCCTCGTCGGACTCGCCGGCCTGGAAGATCACCGGGCGGCCCTGCGGGGAGCGCGGCACGTTGAACTGGCCGTGGATGTCGAACTGGGCGCCCTGGTGCACGAAGGAGCCGGCCCTGGCGTCGCTCAGGAAGGTGCCGGTGGTCTGGTCGGCGAGGATCTCGTCGCCGTGCCAGGAGTCGAACAGCTCGTTCGCGGTGGCGAGGAACTCCTTGGCGCGGGAGTAGCGCTCGTCCTGCGGCAGGAAGCCGCCGCGCCGGAAGTTCTCGCCGGTGAAGGCGTCCCAGGAGGTGACCACGTTCCACGCGGCCCGGCCGCCGGAGAGGTGGTCGAGGCTGGCGAACTGGCGGGCCACCTCGTAGGGCTCGTTGAAGGTGGAGTTGATGGTGCCGGTCAGGCCGAGGTGGTCGGTGACGGCGGCCAGCGCGGCGAGGACGGTGAAGGTGTCGGGGCGGCCGACGACGTCCAGGTCGTATATCTTCCCGCCCTGTTCGCGCAGCCTCAGGCCCTCGGCGAGGAACAGGAAGTCGAACTTGGCGCGTTCGGCGGTCTTCGCGAAGTGCGTGAAGGAGCTGAACTCGATGTGGCTGCCCGCGGCCGGGTCGCTCCACACGGTGGTGTTGTTGACGCCGGGGAAGTGCGCGGCCAGGTGGATCTGCTTCAGGGGCTTGCTCATGTCGGGTGCGGTCCTTCCGGCTCAGGCGGTGGCGGCGGCGTAGCGGTTGGCGGGGCGGGCGAGCCCGAGCAGGCCGCGCAGGGTGTCCGCCTCGTAGGCGGTGCGGAAGCGGCCGCGGCGCTGGAGTTCCGGGACCAGGTCCGCGGTGATCCGCGGCAGGTCGTGGCCGAGTACGGCGGGCCGCAGCCGGAAGCCGGAGAGGCCCTCGGCGGCGAACTCCTCCAGGAGGTCGGCGAGTTCGGCCGCGGTGCCGGTGAAGATGCGGGCGTCGCTGGTGTACGCGCCGCCGTCGAGGGCGTCGAGGCGTTCCTTGCGGGCGGCGGCCGTGGCCCGGTCGTCGTCGAGGAGGACCACCAGGTCGCCGAAGACGTGCACGGTGTCCCCGGCCCGTCCGGCGGCCTGCTGCTCGGCGCGGATCTCGGCGACGATCGCGCGGGCGTCGGCGGCGTCCCGCGGGGTGACGTAGCCGACGTCGGCCTGGCGGGCGATCAGCCGGTAGGGGACGGTCTGGTGGCCGAGGGCGGTGACGAGCGGCTGGCCCTGCGGCGGGCGCGGGGTGATGGAGGGGCCCTTGACGCTGAAGTGGCGGCCCTCGAAGTCGATGTAGTGCAGCTTGTCGCGGTCGATGAAGCGGCCGGTGGCGGCGTCCCGGATCTCGGCGTCGTCCTCCCAGCTGTCCCAGAGCCGGCGCACGGCCTCGACGTGGTCGGCGGCCTCGTCGAAGTGCTCGGTGAGCCGTTCCTGCCCGGCCGGGGACTGCAGTTGCGCCAGGTCGATCGGCGGGAAGGCGCGCCGGCCGAAGTGGTCCGCCTCGTGCGGGCGGGCGGATATCTGCACCCGCAGCCCGGCGCGGCCGGAGCTGACGTAGTCCAGGGTGGCGATCGCCTTGGAGATGTGGAACGGCTCGGTGTGGGTGGCGATCACCGTCGGCACCAGGCCGATGTGGCTGGACAGGGGCGCGATCCGGGACGCGATCAGGACGGCGTCCAGGCGGCCGCGGACCTGGTCGGTGCGGCCGTCGAGCTCGCCGTAGTGCGAGGACTGCAGGCCGAGGCCGTCCTCGATGGTGACGAAGTCGACGAGGCCGCGCTCGGCCTCGGCGACCAGGTCGGCCCAGTAGCCGGCGGTGAACAGGTCGCGGGGGCGGGCGACCGGCTCGCGCCAGGACGCGGGGTGCCAGCCGGTGCCGTCCAGGGCGACGGCGAGGTGCAGGTGGGAAGCGGGAGATGAGGACACAGTGGTGCCTTCCTGAGGGTCCGTACGAGGGCGCGCCGGAGACGGGGGCGCTGCGGGGACGACTGGTCAGGAACAACAGAGCGCGCCGGCCACGCGCTGGAGGTCGATGTGCGGCCGGGAGTGCAGGACGGTACGGCGGCTGGGGCTGGGGACACGTGTCACGGCCCGCACCTCCCAGATCTTCCGGCCTGCTCCGCGTACATCTCGTCGTGAGTCACAACCGACCGGTTTCCGTGGTTGTTCCCGGGCTGCGCAGCAGCAGGGTGCGGCCGCGCAGCCGCTCGGTGAATCCGATCGACTCGTAGAGCCGGATCGCGTTGGCGTTGCCCGGGGCCGCGTGCAGGAACGGGGTGTCGCCGCGTTCCCGGATCCCGGCGGCGACCGCGCGGATCAGCCGGGTGGCCAGGCCCCGGTGCTCCGGGTCGGTGCAGACGGCGCTGATCTCCGTCCAGCCAGGCGGCCGCAGCCTCTCCCCCGCCATCGCGACCAGGCGCCCGCGGTGCCGGATGCCGAGATAGGTGCCCATCTCGACGGTCCGGGTGCGGAACGGGCCCGGCTCGGTGCGGGCGACGAGGTCCAGCATCTCGGGCACGTCGTCCGGCCCGAGCCGTACCGCCTCGGGAGCGGGCTCGGCCCGGAGCGCGGTGTCCACGAACTGGACGCCCGTCCCGCCGCCGACCACCTCCCAGCCGGGCGGTGCCGCCTCGACCGGCTTGATCTTCACCGTCGTTCCCGGGCCGACGAGCGTGCGCAGGTCGGCCCAGGCGGCCGGGTCGGTGGGGTCGGCGAGCGCGGCGTAGGCGTAGACGTCGTCGGGATAGCGGGCCGCCCGGCCGACCCTCCCCCAGCCTTCGGCCGGGGGGACCCCCATCTCGCTTCGCTCGGCAAGGTGGGCGTGCGGGCCGGTGAGGGCCGACCAGACGGCGTTGTCGAGCGGGGACGTGCGCGGAGCGGGAGGGGCTCCGCCTCCGCGAAGGCCGGGGTGGAGAGTCACGGAGGCGAAGTCCTTTCTCAACCAGCGGGTTTGCTCTTCGACAGGGATCAGGAGTTGTCGAGGGGCAGTCCGGGCGGGTTCACCTCGGACTTGGCGACGGCCTCGTTGGAAAGGTTGTAGGCCTTGAGCCACTTGGCGTACTGGCCGTTCTCGATCAGGTAGTTGATGGCGTCCGCAAGGGGCTTGGCCAGGCCGCTGTCCTTCTTTGCGGTGGCCGCGATCAGACCCTGGAGGCTGGCGCCGGCGCCGGAGTAGGTGCCCGCGGTGCGGGTGGCGGTGGGCGTGTTCTCGGTCTGCTTGTTGTGGTACGCGATACCGGGGTTGGGGCCGAGGTAGGCGTCGATCTTGCCGCTGGACAGGGCCAGGTAGACGCTGTTGCTGTCCTGGAAGTACTTGACGGTGAGCTTCTTGCCCTCGCTCTCCAGCTTCTTCTTCCACTCCAGGAGGATCTTCTCCTGGTTGGTGCCGGCGCTCACGGAGACGGTCTTGCCGGCGAGGTTCTCGTAGTTGCCGTCGAAGTTCCAGGTGCTCTTCTTCGGCACGGTGAAGGCGAGGTTGTCCTGCCGGTAGGAGGCGAACTCGTACTTCTTCTTGCGCTCCTCGGTGTCGGTGACGTTGGAGAAGGCCACGTCGACCTTGCCGCTGTCGATGCCGACGAACATGTTCTCCCAGGTGGCGTTCTGGATCTCGGGCTTGAGGCCGAAGACCGCGGCGACCAGGCGGCCGAGGTCGGGCTCGGAGCCGGTGAGGGTCTTCTGGTCGCTGCCCACGTAGGCCAGCGGCGGGAACCCGGCGGGCAGGGCGCCCTCGCCGATGACGAGCTTGCCGCTCTTCCTGACGGAGTCGGGCAGTTCGGCGCTGATGGACTTGACCTCGGAGACCTTGATCGTGGTCTGGGTCGCGGCGCCGTTGGAGACCTGGCCGATGACGACCTCGCCGGTCTTCGCGGCGGCCGTGGTGGTGGCCGCGTCGCTGTCGCCCCCGCAGGCGGCGAGCCCGGTGGCGAGGGAGGCGACGGCGGTCGCCGCGGTGATGCCTCTGATCAGGCTGCGTCGGGTGAGGAGCGTGGGCATGGCTGTCTGTCCTTCGTGTTGCGGTGAAAGGTGTGGTTGAGGTGCGGTGAGAGGGGTGCGGTTCAGAGGACCTTGCTGAGGAAGTCCCTGGTCCGCTCGTGCTGGGGGTTGTCGAGGACCTCGGAGGGCGGGCCCTGCTCGACGATCCGGCCGCCGTCGATGAAGACGACCCGGTCGGCGATCTCGCGGGCGAAGCCGATCTCGTGGGTGACGATGACGAGGGTGGTGCCGCTGGTCGCCAGGTCCTTGATGACGGCGAGGACCTCACCGACGAGTTCGGGGTCCAGGGCGGAGGTCGGCTCGTCGAAGAGGATCACGCCGGGGCGCAGGGCGAGGGCGCGGGCGATGGCGACGCGCTGCTGCTGGCCGCCGGAGAGCTGCCGGGGGTAGGCGCCGATGCGCTCGCCGAGGCCGACCCGTTCCAGGAGTTCCTTGGCCAGGGCCTGGGCCGCGGGCCTGCTGAGCTTCCCGGTGGCGGCCGGGGCGGCGGCCACGTTGTCGAGCACGGTCAGGTGCGGGAAGAGGTTGAAGTTCTGGAAGACGAAGCCGATCCGGCCGCGCTGGGCCAGGATGGCGCGTTCGCTCAGCTCCTTCAGCCGGTCGCCCTGCCGCTTCACGCCGATCGGCTCGCCGTTGATGCTGACGTGGCCGCGCTCGGGCTTCTCCAGGTGGTTGATGACCCTGAGGAGGGTGGACTTGCCGGAGCCGGACGGGCCGAGGACGACGGTGACCTCGCCGGGACGGATGGTCAGGTCGATGCCGTCCAGGACGCGGTGGGCGCCGTACCACTTGTGGACGCCGGTTATCTCCAGGGCGGCGGGGGCCGTGTCCAGGGTGTCGGTGGCGGTCATACCGCGGCCTCCCGGCGGATGCGGGCGCTCAGGTCGGTGAGGCCGGTGCGCAGCTTCTGGAGGGGGGTCGGGGGCAGCGTGCGGGTGGCGCCTCGGGCGTAGTACCGCTCGACGTAGAACTGGACGACGGAGACGACGCTGGTCAGGATCAGGTACCAGACGGTCACCACCAGGAGCAGCGGCACGATGTCGCCGGGGTAGGTGGAGCCCATGCTCTGCGCGGAGCCGAAGAGGTCGAGCAGCGAGACGTAGAAGACCAGCGAGGTGCTCTTGATCAGGCCGATCAGCTGGTTGACGTAGTTCGGGGTGATCGACCTGAGCGCCTGCGGGAACACGATCCTCCGGAACTGGTAGCCCTTGGGCAGGCCGAGCGCGGCGGCCGCCTCGTGCTGGCCCTGGTCCACGGAGAGGATGCCGCCGCGGACCACCTCGGCCGCGTAGGCGGCCTCGTTGAGGCTGAGGCCGATGACGGCGACGACCATGTCGGTGGCGAGCTTCGACTCGTCGAAGGAGAAGAAGGCCGGCCCGAAGGGGACGCCGATGCTCAACGTCTTGTACAGGGCGCTGAAGTTGTAGAGGAAGAGCAGGACCACGATGAGCGGTACGGAGCGCAGCGCCCACACGTAGGTCCAGCTGACCGCGCGCAGCACGGGGCTCTTCGACAGCCGGGCCAGGGCGAGCAGGATGCCGCCGAGGAGGCCCAGCACCGCGCTGTAGGCGGTGACTTCGAGGGTGATGGCCAGTCCGTCGAGGATGGTCGGCCGCAGGAACCAGTAGCCGAAGCGGTCCCACTGGTAGAAGGGGTTGGTGACCAGTCCGTGGGCGAACTGGACGACGAGGACCAGGACGACGGCGGTGGCGATCCACCGTCCGGGCCTGCGCAGTGGCTGAACGCGCTGTGCTGCGAGGGGTGGTGACGGCTCGTCGGCTGCGGGGGGCGCCTCGGGGGCGGCGATCGTGGCGCCTGGGGGTTCACTCATGGCGGGCTCCGGCGGAGTCGGACGCCCACGTGTCCCACGGCGGTGGCCGCGCACCGGGCCGTGTTCGGGCACGGCACGGTGCGCGGAGGCGCGCGGGCACGGGGGCTGGGCGGACGGCGGCACACCGGGCGGCCGGTGTCTCGACGGGGACGCTGGGGTGCGAAGCTGCGGAAAACCGGCGGAAAGGCCTGGTCAGATCCGACAGCGGGCACAGCCCGGTGCGGTACACGCGCTACACAGGGCGCTGTTGACACGGAGCAGGTCGACGGCGCGGTCGGCGACGAGCGGGCTCGGGTACGGGCGTACGCAGCCCGCGGCGCGGCGCTGGGCCGTCCTGGAAGCTGCGTACATGTCCGTCACCTGTCACTGTCGTGCCGGCCCCGGGAGGGCCTCGCGCTTACCGAATCGTCGCTTGCCGAAACGTCGTCGGTCCGGTCGTCACCTGGGGCACCCCACCGCGATGCGAGGGTTGCCGGTCAGCAAGCCAGGGCTTGATGCTGACGCTCATGACCGTTCTGGTCCGTAAGTAACGCAGTTGCCCGAACGAATGTCAACGCCTGTCCGACTGGCGAAACGGTTCGGACCGCTCTCACCTGCGCGGAACGCCGGGAGCGTCCGCCGCGTGGCCCGCCCAGTCCAGGATCTGGACGGCCGCGCCGGCGGCCTCCAGGCCCTGGCAACGGCCGTGGTGGCGGCGGGCGATGCCGTCGAGGTCGAGGTGAACGCCGAAGGCCGGGTGGGCGGCCAGCCGCCGGGCGTAGGCCCACAGCACCGGGTGGCCGGCGACGGCGTGCACGGCGGCGGCGTCCAGGTGGTTGCGGTGCACGGTGTCGAGTTGCACCAGGGTCACCCACAACTCGATGTCCGCGGCCGTGAGTTGACCGCCGACCAGGAACTCCACCCCGGTCAGCCGGTGCTCCAGTTCGTCCAGGGCGGCGAGCAGCGTCTCCAGCGCCGCCGGGTCGCCGCCCTCGCGCCCGGCGCGCTGCGCGGCCTGCTCGACGTCCTCGGCGCACAGCCGCTCGACGGCCTCGATCTCGGCCTCGGCACCGCACGGGTAGAGCCGGGCGGCACCGTCGCCGAAGTGCTGGTCCAGGTCGCGCAGGATGTCCCGGCTGTGGGTGCTGACGATGCGGCCGGACCATCCGTCGCTGAACACCGGCGCGAGGGCCGGTCCCGAGTAGCGGTGCGCACTGGCCTCGTACAGGGGGCGCAGTACCGCGTGGCTGCCGTCGGGACAGTCCGGGACGGCGGGCAGGAAGGTGACCGGACAACAGTCGTCCAGGGCCAGCAGGCTGTGGCCGACGGCGATCCGGAGGCCGTCGGGACACGCGGTGGACAGGTGCAGCCGGTAGCGGCGCGGCACGGCGTAGTGGCCGCTGCGCGCGTCGCGGCCGATGCGGCCCCGGAAGGCGGGGGCGGTGCGGACGGAGGGCAGGGCGGCGAGTGGAGTGATGGACATGCGTCTCCCCGGGGCGGGCGCGCGGACGTACGCGCGGCGGAAGCGTTCGTCGGTGGGTTCTCGGCGGGTCGTGACTTGGTGGGTCGTGAGTCGATGGGTCGTGACTCGATGGCTCGATGCGCCGTGGCTCGGTGAGCCGTGGTGCGTCCCGGCGGACGGGCACCCGGCCCGTACGGCCGGGATCGGGCGCTCAGCCTCTGCGGCCGGTCGCGCCGCACATCCGCAGCAGGTCGAGGTGGCGGCGGGAGGTGAGCAGGGGGGCCGGCCAGGGCGCGGGGCTCTCGCGGCGGTGGCTGCCGGTGAGCGTGCGCAGGCGACCCATCTTTCCCTACCTTTTCACTAGGATTCCCAACTGGAGTGTCGATCGGCCCCCGCCCGGCGTCAAGGGGGCGTCCACGCCTGGGACACCCGGCCCCGACTTGCCGCCGGCCGGCCGGGGCGGTGCGCTGGTGGGGAAGGCCGAGTGACAGGAGCCGGAGCCGATGACCGAGCCCCCGGGTCCCGGGCCGGTGCCGGGTGCCGTGCCCGAGACCTTCGCGTTCCGCTGCGGGCGGTGCGGCCACGGCTGGGAGGCCGCCTTCCAGGCGGTGTTCTTCACCGACCCGGTCGCCGACCCGGAGCTGCAGACCACCCTGGAGTACGTCGACGAGGCCGGCCGGGCGGTGCCGTCGCCGCTCACGGACGCGGTGTGCCCGCGCTGCGGCAGCAGGCGGGTGCGCATCTCGGCGGCCGGGTCGTGACGCTCACCCGAATGGCACGTGCGGGTGGTCGGCGCCCCTGGCCGGTGATGGCGTGGAGGGACGTACCGACGTCTTCCCGCGGAGGACGCGCACCGGCGCCGTCCGCGGAGGGACGTACCGCGTTCCCGAGGAGGCAGTCGCGATGACCCGTCCGTCCCGACCCGCGCGTGTGCTCGCCACGGCCCTGGCGGCGGGGACCCTGCTCGCCACGGCGGTGGCCTGTTCGGACGGCAGCGGCTCCCCCGAGGCCGCGGCCGTCTCCCCCGCCGCCGAGCGCTCCCCGGCCCCGTCGCGCACCCCCGCCCTCACCGGCCCCGGGGCGCAGGCCGCGCTGATCACGCCGGCCGACATCGAGGACGACTGGCAGCTGGCCAACGACGCCGCCACCTGGCGCAACCAGATGCTGGTCGGGAAGGTCGACGTCGCCGGCTTCCTCACCGCCAGGTCCGACGCGGCCGACTGCCAGCGGCTGCTGGACAGCCTGTACTCCGACACCCTGCTGGGCCGCGCCACCGGCGCCTCCGGGCTGCGCGGCTTCACCTCGGCGGACTCCCGGCTGCTGTACCAGGTGGGGGACTACGGCCAGGCCTCCGTGGACGCCACCATCAAGTGGCTGAAGAACCTCCCGACGGAGTGCAACCAGTTCTCGGCCACCGCCTCGGACGGCAGCAAGCGGACCGTGCAGGTCGTCGAGTACAAGGAGCCGCCCAAGGCGGGCGACGCGCTGGCGGCGCTCACGGTCACCGTCCAGGGCACCTCGAACGGGCAGCCCGCCACGACCACCCTGGACGTCGCGGTGCTGCGCGTCGGCGCCTCCGGGGCCGCGGTCACCAACGGCGGCCTCTCGGGCGTCGACCACGACAGCACCGTCCTGGCCGTGCAGAACGGCGCCAAGCGCCTCAAGGAAGTGCTGTCCGGCAAGACGCCGGCGCCGTTGCCGAGCCAGTTCGACTAGGTCAGTGGGGCGCCGGGGCCTCGGAGTTGCGCTGGGTGGTGCCCGGTTCCCCGTTGTCGCGCTGCCAGGCGACGACGAGTTCGTCACGGGTGCCGAAGCGCACCAGGTGCCGGCCGACGACGCCTTCCAGGACGTCGAGGTTCTCCGCCTCCGTCTCCACGGTGAGCAGCAGGGCGCCCTCGGTCGCGGTGAGGGTGCCGGTGCCGTTCTGGAAGACGATGCCGCCGGTGCCGGTCTCCTCGTCCCAGCTGGTCTGCGAGCGGCGGCCGAGGTGCGAGGCGAGCTGCTTGGCGTAGCGGGCGGGGCGGTCGGTGGGAACGCGGGCTTCGGAGCGGGCCATCTGGGACTCCCGGTGGTGCGGGGCGGGCAAGCGGTGACGGGCTCACGCTACGTCGGGGCACGGGGTCAGGGACCGTACCGGGGGCCGCAAACTATGCATGCCGGTCGTGTCACCTGCCGCCGCCGGAACCCGCGTCGGTCGCCCGGAGGCCCCGCGGTCGCTCGCGCGCGGGGCCTCCGGGGCGTTCGTGGCCTTCTCGGCGTCGCCGAAGCGGGGCGTCAGCCGTTCACCGGCCCGCGCGCCGTCCGCGCCGCCTTCGCGAGGTCCAGGTCCGTGGTCTCGGGGGCGAGGAACTGGGAGACCAGCCCGCCGATCGCGAGCACCCCGGCACCGACGAGGAGGACGAACTCCACTCCGAACCGGTCGAGTCCCATCGGCAGCAGGAAGGTGCCGACGGCCGCGCCGACCCTGCTCATCGCGGTGGCGAAGCCGACGCCCGTGGCGCGCAGGGAGGTGGGGAACACCTCCAGCGGGTAGACGGCGGTAAGCGCGCTGGAGGCCGCGTTGAGGAAGATGAAGAAGAGGAAGCCGCCCACGATGACGGGCGTCGAGTGCGGCCACACCGCGACCAGCGCGAGACAGACCGCGGTGATCCAGAACGGCGGGATCAGCAGCCTGCGGCGGCCGATGCGGTCCACGACCAGGCAGCCGGCCGTGACCCCGGCGACCGCGGTGAACGAGTAGACGAGCAGCGCCGCGACCGCGTTGTCGCCCATGTCGAGGGCGTCGAAGACCTGGGTCCAGAACGTGCCGATGGCGAAGTACGGCAGCACCAGGGCCGCCCAGAAGACGCTCGCGAAGACCGTGCTGCGGAGGTGGTCCTTGCTGAACAGCGCCCAGAACCCGGCCTGTCCGGTCGCGCTCCGCTCGTCGAGTTCGGCGTCGACGTCGATCTCGATGCCGTACCGCTCGATCAGTGCCTCGGCCTCCTCCCGGCGGCCCCTGCTCAGCAGCCAGCGGGCCGACTCGGGGATGCCGCCCCGCAGGGACACGCACACCACCGCGATGACCGCGCTGCTGGCCAGGGACCAGCGCCAGCCGCCGTCGACGTCCGCGAACAGGGCGCCGACCACGGTGGCGAGCGCGTAGCCGACGTACCAGCTGATCTCCAGGCTCGCCAGCAGCCGGCCGCGGCCCTGTTTCGGGGCGTACTCGGACAGGAGCGGGGCGCCGATGGCGTACTCGCCGCCGATCGCGACACCCATCAGCAGCCGGATCAGGAAGAGCTGGAGTCCGTCGGTGACGAAGAACTGGAGGACCGAGCCGACCAGGAAGATCAGCATGTCGGCGAGGAACACCGGGCGGCGGCCGAGGCGGTCGGCGAGGCGGCCGAAGAGCGGGCCGCCGACGAAGATGCCGATCAGCGGGGAGGCGCCGACCAGCCCCTCCATGAGGGTGGAGAGGTGCAGGTCGGCGGTGAGTGCGGTCATCGCCATGCCGATGCCGCCGATGATGTAGCCGTCGATGCCCTCGCCGATCTGGGTGGCGAGCTTCAGCTTCGTGTGCAGGCGGCGGCGTTCGCGGGCCCGGTCGGCGGACACTTCGGGGGTGCCAGGCGGTTGCTGGGTCGCAGGCGTCATTGCCATGAGCGGTCCTCTGGGTGAGCGGGTGAGCGGTGAGCGGGCGGGGACGGGCAGAGGTTCGGGAGGGACGGGCGGAGGTGCGGGAGGAACGGGCGGAGGTGCGGGAGGGACGGCCGGAGGTGCGGGAGGGACGGCCGGAGGTTCGGCGGGGCCGGTCAGAAGGGCCAGTCGAGGGCGATGTACTGCGTCTCCAGGAAGGCCTCGATGCCCTCGCGGCCGCCTTCCCGGCCGAGGCCGGACTGCTTGACGCCGCCGAAGGGCGCGGCGGGGTCGGAGAGCAGGCCGCGGTTGACGCCGACCATGCCGGCCTCCAGGCGTTCGGCGAGGCGCAGGGCGCGGCCGACGTCACGGGAGTAGACGTACGACGCCAGGCCGTGGACGGTGGCGTTGGCGCGGGTGAGCATCTCGTCCTCGTCGGTGAAGGTGGTGAGCGGGGCGACGGGGCCGAAGACCTCCTCGTGCAGGACGCGGGCGTCGTCGGGGACGTCGACGAGGACGGTCGCGGGGTGGAAGTGGCCGGGCCCGTCCGGGATCCCGCCCTGCGCGGCGATCCGGGCGCCGCGTGCCACCGCGTCGTCGACCAGGGAGCGGATCCTGTCCACGGCGGCCCGGTTGATCATCGGGCCGAGGGTGACGCCCTCCGCCAGACCGGGTCCGACCCGGACGGCGGCCATGGCCGCGCCGAACTTCTCGGTGAACTCGGCGGCGACGTCGGCGTGGACGTAGAAGCGGTTGGCGGCGATGCAGACCTCGCCGCCGCCGCGCATCTTGGCGTCCATCGCGCCGCGCACGGCGGCGTCGACGTCGGCGTCCGCGCAGACCACGAAGGGGGCGTTGCCGCCCAGTTCCATCGTCACGTTGACGACGTTCGCGGCGACCTGCTCCAGGAGCAGCCTGCCGGTGGCGGTGGAGCCGGTGAAGGAGAACTTGCGGACCCGTTCGTCGCCCAGCCAGACGGAGACGACCTCGGGGGCGCGGTCGGTCGGCAGGACGTTCAACAGGCCTTCGGGCAGCCCGGCTTCGGTCAGCAGCGCGGCGACCGCGAGGGCGGTGAGCGGGGTCTCCGGGGCGGGCTTGAGCAGCACCGGGCAGCCGGCCGCCAGCGCCGGGGCGATCTTGCGGGTGGCCATGGCGGCCGGGAAGTTCCAGGGGGTCACGAACGCGGTGACGCCGACGGGGTGCCTGCGTACGACGTGCCGGTAGCCGCCGGCCGGGGCGTCCCCGAAGGAGGAGCCGATCCGGACCGCCTCCTCGGCGAACCAGCGGAAGAACTCGGCGGCGTAGCCGACCTCGGCCGCCGCGTCCCGGTAGGCCTTGCCGTTCTCCAGCACGATGAGCCGGGCCAGCGCGTCGGTGTGCTCGCGCATCAGCTCGAAGGTGTCGTGCAGGATCTCCGAGCGGCGCCGGGGCGCTGTCGCCCGCCAGCCGGCCGCGGCCGACCCCGCCGCCTCCACCGCCGCGCGGGCGTCCTGCGGCCCCGCCGCGGAGACCTCCCGGATCAGGCCGCCGGTGGCCGGGTCGGACACGGGGTAGGTGCGTCCGTCGGCGGCCGGGAGCCAGCGGCCGCCGAGGAACACATCGCCTTCCGCGAGCGGCGCCTTGGCCAGGAGGTCGATGCCGGCGAGGTTCATGAGCTGCTCTTTTCTCCGTTCCGGACGAGGTTCGTCCGATGCGCGGTGAATTTACGAGCGCGTCATGAAGCCGACAAGGCAACCTCGGCGGATCGCAACGGGGGTTGCTGTGAGGGCAACTCGCCGATCATGCGGGGAGTCCGCCGGGGGACGGCCGTCAGGTGAGCCGGGCCCCGGCCGGCAGGGCGCGCCGGGGCTCCCAGCCCAGCAGCGACGACACCCGCGCCGCCGCCCGTGCCGTGGTGCGCCCCGCCTCGTCGAGCCGGTCGCCGAGCCGGGCCTTCGGGGCGGAGATGTTGATGGCGGCGACCACCCGGCCCCGGAAGTCCCGGATCGGCGCCGACACCCCGACCAGTCCTTCCTCGAACTCCTCGCTGACCCGGGCGTAGCCCTGCCGCCGGGCGTCCTGGATGAGGGCCCACAGGTCCTGCACCGGCATCTCGCCGGTCGTCCCGAAGCGGACGTACAGCTCGTCCGGGGTCGCGTCGGCGAGCAGCACGCGCCCCGCCGACAGCTGCCAGGCGGGCACCCCGCGCCCCTCCCAGCCGTGCACGCGGAAGGAGTGCCCGGAGACGGAGAGCAGGGTGAGCACGTCACGCTCGCTGAGCACGCACAGGTGGCTGGTCTCCTCCAGGTCGGCCGACAGGGCGTGCATGACCGGCTCGGCCACCCGCACCAGCCGGCTCTCGGAGGTGCGGGCGACCAGGGAGAAGAGCCGCCAGCCGAGGCGGTACTCCAGGGTGTCGGGGTCGCGCTCGACGATGCCCTCGGCGGCCAGCGCCTTCAGGGCCCGGGAGATCTGGGTCTTCTCGCGGCCCACCAGCTGGGCGAGGCGTACGACGCCGAGGCCGCCGGCGCTCTGGGCCTCGTCGGAGGCGAGGGCTTCGAGGAGGTCGATGTCGCGGCGCAGGCCGTGGCCGCGGGAGGCCGCGGAGGAGTCGGTCACGGGGTCATCGTAGGCGCGTGTACCGGCGGAGGAGCCCCAGGTCAGGGCGGAAGTTGTCAGCAGAGCAACCGGCGTTTCGATTCCGGCCGGTGCCTTGCGAGGGGGTGGCGGCCGACCTAGATTCGCCGCATCGGGCCGGATGAACCGCACCGAATACGAGGTTCGTCCCCGGAAGGGGTTCCGCACTCGAGCCGCCTGCAAGGTTCGTCCTTCCGCGCCCGGTGAACCACCCTTCCCAGGCCCAGGAGTTCCGATGCCCACGCCGGTTTCCCCCACCCGTCCGCCCGGCTTCGCGGCGACCGCGCTGATCGGCGAGTCGTTCGTCGGCGACGGCGCGAACGCCGCCCACACGAACATCGTGCTCGGACGCAAGGGCGGCCCCGTCGAGACCGCGTGGGCGACGGCGCTGGCCACCCCGAGCGCCGGGCACGTCCCGTTCCTGACGGTCGTCCGGCCGTCGGTGCCGGTGAAGCCGCTGACCCTGTTCGTGACCAAGGCCGCCGCCGCGGGCGAGCTGCACGAGCGGGCGACCTGGGGTGCCGCCCAGGCCGGCCTCGCGCAGGGGGTCGCGGACGCGGTCGAGGAGGGGCTGATCCCGGCGGCGGAGGCGGACGACCTGCTGATCATCGCCGCGGTGTGGGTCAACCCGGCGGTCGGCGACCTGGACGCCGCCTTCCGCAACCAGCGCGCCGCCGCGTACGGCGCGGTCCGGGCCGCCGTGACCGGCACGCCGACCGTCTCCGACGTGCTGGCGGCCGCCAGGGAGGGCGCCGCGAACCCGTTCTACACGCCGACCGCCGAGGTGCTCGCCCGATGAAGATCACCGACATCGTCCTGGACCGGCTGCGGCTGGAGCTGGACCCGCCGTTCCGCGCCGCCTGGGACCCGGAGCCGCGCCGGGTCTTCGACGCGACGATCGTCCGCGTCCATACCGACGAGGGCGTCACCGGCATCGGCTCCGGGGACCTGATGGACGGCTTCGAGACGTACAAGCACCTGTTCGTCGGCGAGGACCCGCTCGACATCACCCGGCATGTGCGGGCGATCGAGACCGCCAACTTCCACGGCGCCCACTACTGGCCGCTGGAGGCCGCGCTGTGGGACGTCATCGGCAAGGTGCACGGCCGCCCGGTGTCGGAGCTGTTCGGCAACGCGGCGAAGAAGCTGCCCGCGTACGCCTCCTCCGGCGAGCTCAAGTCCCCCGAGGAGCGGGTCGAGACCGCCCTGAGGGTGCGCGAGGCCGGTTTCCGCGCCATGAAGATCCGGATCGACCGCAACCGGATCGACGAGGGCATCGCGGCGGTCCGGGCCGTCCGTGAGGAACTCGGGCCCGGCTTCGAGATCATGGTCGACCTCAACCAGTCCTGGCGGATGGCCGGCGACACCGCGAACGCCTCCGACCTCGCCAGGACCCGCAAGACCGTCGCCCGCCTCGCCGAACTGGACGTGTTCTGGGTGGAGGAGCCGCTGCCGTATGCCGACCTGAACGGCTTCCGGCAGCTGCGCGCCGAGAACCCGGGGGTGCGGATCGCGGCCGGCGAGATGCACCACTCCCCCACCGAGCTGCTGCGCTATCTCGAAGCGGACGCCCTCGACATCTACCAGATGGACGTGGTGCTCGCGATCGGCATGCACCGGGCCCGCACGCTGGCCGAGCTGGCCCAGCTGAAGCACCGTCAGTTCACTCCGCACAGCTGGACCAACGGCATCGGCGTGCTCGCCAACCTCCATGTCGCGGCGGGCGTCGGCGGCGGCCCGTTCTTCGAGTTCCCCTACGACCCGCCCGGCTGGACCCCCGAACGCCGCGACTTCATGCTCGCCGAGCCGGTGCGGGTGAACGCCGACGGCGATCTGGAGGTCCCGGACCTGCCCGGTCTCGGTGTCGAGCTGGACGAGGACGCGATCGACCGCTGGAGGATCAAGTGACGTACACCATCGACGAGTTGCTGGCGCGCTCGCACGACGACTGGCTGGCCGCGGCGGACAAACTCGCCTTCGAGACCCGCCCGTTCATCGACGGCGCCTTCACCGACGCGACCTCCGGGGACTCCTTCACCAGCGTCTCGCCGCGCGACGGCGCGGTGCTGGCCGAGGTGCAGGCGGCCGGGGCCGAGGACGTGGACCGGGCGGTACGGTCCGCGCGGGCCGCCTTCGAGGACGGCCGCTGGCGTGACCTCGCGCCGAAGGAGCGCAAGCGGATCCTGCTGCGCTGGGCCGGGCTGGTCCTCGCGAACGCCGGGGAACTGGCGCTGCTCGACACCCTGGAGATGGGCAAGCCCATCACCGAGTCGGTGCGCGTCGACGTGACCAGGACGGCCGAGACCATCGCCTGGTACGCCGAGACGGTCGACAAGACGTACGACGAGGTGGCCCCGACCCCCGGCGACGCGCTGGCGCTGATCACCCGCGAACCCCTCGGTGTCGTCGGTGCGGTCGTGCCGTGGAACTACGCGCTGCTGATCGCCGGCTGGAAGCTGGGCCCGGCCCTCGCCACCGGCAACAGCGTGGTCCTCAAGCCCGCCGAGCAGACCTCGCTCGCCGCGCTCCGGCTCGCGGCGCTGGCCACCGAGGCGGGGCTGCCCGACGGCGTGCTCAACGTGGTCCCCGGCCGCGGCGAGGTCGCCGGTCAGGCCCTCGGCCGCCACCCGGACGTGGACAAGATCGCCTTCACCGGCTCGGCGGAGGTCGCCCGCCTCTTCCAGGTCTACGCGGGCGAGTCCAACGGCAAGCAGGTCGCCGTGGAGGCGGGCGGCAAGTCGCCCCAACTGGTCCTGGCCGACGCCGACATCGAGGCCGCCGCGTCCGCCGTGGCGTGGGGGATCTTCTACAACGCCGGGCAGACCTGCAACGCGGGTTCCCGGGTCGTCGTGCACGCCTCGGTGAAGGACCGGCTGTTGGACGCCGTTCGCCGGATCACCGCCGAGACCTTCCGCGTCGGCGACCCGCTCGACCCGGCCACCGTGCTGGGGCCGATCGTGGACGAGGCCCAACTGGCCAGGATCCTCGGCTACATCGAGCGCGGCAAGGCGGACGGCGCGCGGGTCCTGCTGGGCGGCGGGCGCACGCTCACCGGCACCGGCGGCAGCTTCGTCGAGCCGACCGTGCTCGACGGCGTGGCGAACACGTCCGTCGTCGGCCAGGAGGAGATCTTCGGACCGGTGCTCGCCGTCGTGTCGTACGACGGCGACGTCGACGAGGGCGTACGGCTCGCGAACGAGAGCGACTTCGGGCTGGTCGCGGCCGTCTGGACCCGTGACGTCACGGTCGCGCACCGGACCGCGAGGCGGCTGCGGGCCGGCACGGTCTGGATCAACACCTTCGACGCGAGCGACGTCATCACCCCGTTCGGCGGCTTCAAGGCCACCGGCGCGGGACGCGACAAGTCCCTGCACGCGCTGGACGCGTACACGGCGCTGAAGACCACCTGGATCAACCTGGCCTGAGCGGCCCCTCCCCGTACTTCACCATCACCTAGCGAGGACAACGATGAGGATCGGTTTCATCGGCCTGGGCAACATGGGACGCCACATGGCCCGCCACCTGATCCGGGCGGGACACACGGTCACCGTGCACGACACCCGGCCCGAGGCCGCCGCCGAGCACCTGGCGCTCGGCGCGAGCTGGGCCGACACCCCTGCCGGCTGCGCGGCCGGCGCCGAGCTGCTGATCACCATGCTGCCCAACCCGCGCATCGTGGAGGAGGTGCTGCTGCGCGGCGGGGCCGCCGAGGCGCTGCCCGAGGGGGCCCTGTGGATCGACATGTCGACCTCCACCCCGGCCGTCGCGGACCGGATCGCCGCCGACGTCCTGGACCGGCGCGGGGTACGCCGGCTGGACGCCCCCGTCAGCGGCATGGCGCGCGGCGCCGAGGCGGGGCGGCTGCAGATCTTCGTGGGCGGCCCGGCCGAGGACTTCCGGAGCTGCCTGCCGGTCTTCGAGGCCATGGGCGACCCGGACAAGGTGCTGCACGTGGGCCCGCCGGGAGCCGGCTACACGGTCAAGCTGATGATCAACCTGCTCTGGTTCACCCATCTCGTCGCCACCTCCGAGGTGCTGGCCATGGGCACGAAGGCGGGCGTCGACCTGGGCGTGCTGCGCAACTCGCTGCTCGCCAGCCCGGCCGCCTCGCACTTCCTGGCGCAGGACCTGCTGTCCGTGCTGGTCGACGGCGACTACGACGACTCGTTCGCCATGGTCCTCGCCTGCAAGGACCTGGGCCTCGCCGTGGACCTGGGCCGCGACCTGGGCGTCGCCACCGAGCTGTCCGCGCTGGTGGAGCAGATCTACCGCCGCTCCAAGGCGGAACACGGCGACCTGGCCGGGGAAATGAGCCCGGTCCGGCTGTACGAGGCGCTGGCCGGACGGGAGTTCCGGTTGCCGAAGCCGGAGGGGGCCCTGCTGAGCACCCCCGCCTGAGCCGAACCGCACCCCCTCCACCCCGCGTCTCCAGGAGCCGTACGCCATGGGCGAGTCCCTCACCAGCCAGCTGACCGTCGATCCCACGTGCCGTGTCGAGTTCGGCCCCGGCCGTCTCGCGCACCTTCCCGACCTGGTCTCCTCCCTCGGCATGAGCCGCGCGTTCGTGGTCACCGACCGCGGGCTGCGGGCCGCCGGGATCGCCGGCCAGGTGCTCAAGGTGCTGGACGCGGCGGGCGTCGAGCACGGGGTGTACGACGGGGTCGGCGCCAACCCCTCCACCGGCAACGTCGACGAAGGCGCCGCCCGGGCCCGGGAGTTCGGCCCGGCCGTGGTGATCGCCCTCGGCGGCGGCTCGGTCCTCGACGCGGCCAAGGGCATCTCGCTCCTGGTCGGCAACGCGGACGCGGCGGCGGCCGACGCCGACGCGCTGTGGGAGGCGCTCGACGGGCTGCCGCTGATCGCGATCCCGACCACCTCGGGCACCGGCGCGGAGACCAACGGCTTCGGCGTCATCGAGGACACCGGAGCCCGTCGCAAGGTGTACCTCGGCCACCCCTCGGTGAAGCCGCGGATCGCGCTGCTCGACCCCGAGCTGACGCTGGGCCTGCCCGCCGGGATCACGGCGGCCACCGGCATCGACGCCCTGGTGCACGGTATCGAGTCGCTGGCCTCGCGGGGCGCGAACCCGGTCTCGGCCGCGTACGCGACGCAGGCGGTGGCGATGGTCGGCCGCTGGCTGCCCGTCGCCCACGCCGACGGCTCGGACCTGGAGGCCCGGGCGGGGCTGATGCTCGGCGCCCACCTGGCGGGCCAGGCCCTGACCATCTCCGGGCTCGGCCTGGTCCACGGCATCGGGCACGCCCTGACCGCCCACACCGGCACCCCGCACGGGGTCGCGCTCGCCGCCGTCCTGGAGGAGGTCCTGGAGTTCGGCGCACCCGCCGCGCAGGAGGCGTACGAGCAGACCGCCCGCGCCCTGCGCCTCGCCCCGCCCGCCGACGGCGACTGGGCCCGCGCCGCGATCGGCGCCGTCCGCGAGATCTCCGGCGCCCTCGGCATCAAGCAGCCGCTGCGCGAGCTGGGCGCCCGCCCGGACCTGCTGCGCCCGGTCGCCGCGGGCGCCCTCGCGGACGCGGTCACCCGCAACGCGCCCCGGCAGCCCACCGAGGAGCAGATCCTGGGGATCCTCGAAGCGGTGTACTAGGCGCTCCGCCGCACGTGCCGCGGTCAGGTCCGGAGCAGTCCCACGACGTGCCGAAGGCCGTCTCCTCGCCACCGAGGAGGCGGCCTTCTGCTTGTCGTCGTGACGAGGCGGGTCCGGTCGATCGAGGTGCCCCGGTATCCGGTACCTAGATTCGCCGCTGATCAGGACTTGATCACGGTGGGTCAGTATGACCCCGTACCGGTGAGGAGGGTGGTGGACGCGTTTCGCCGGAGGGGCCCGCTGGTGGGGAGCCGTCAAGCAGCCAGGGTGCAGTGGAAAGCCACAGGAGCACGAATGAACCGTTCTTCGCTGATCGCGGACAGCGACGTCTTGGTCTTTCTCGACCGAAGGCAACAGATGCAGTACGGAAGTCCTGAATTCTTCCGGCAGTTCGGCGGGTCGGGTGACGTGCTGTACGGAAAGCCGTTCCGCCACCTCATAGCGCCGAACCTTCGCGAGGCCCTCGACCGTCACCTGAACCAGCTTCTCGCCGGCACTCGGGACCAGTTCAGCCATCACATAGCGCTGCTGCGGCAGTCCGCCTCGCCGCTCAGTGCCGTGCTCACCGCGACGGCCCTGTACGGCAGCTCGCCGAACAGGGCCGTGGCCGTGCAGCTCGTCCGTCCCCCCGAAGCCCCCGCGCCGGGGGTGGTGAGCGGTGACGGCCTGAGCATCGGCGAGATGGCTGCGAAGGTGCTGGAGGGAACCGCAGCCGGACTGACCTCGGAATTCCTGGCGTCGCGCCTGTTCGTGAGCCGCCAGACCGTCGAGTACCACATCTCGCGCATGCTGCGGCAGTTCGACATGCCGAATCGGGTGGCGCTGATCGCGCTCGCCTACTCGACGGGAATACTGCAGACCAATGCCTGGCCGCCCCGGGTCGCCGACGAGTTCATCAAGTAGGAGCCCGGGCAGATCGTTCACCCGCCCCTGTCCGGCATTCAGCAATTCATCAGGACGCGTCGCCGTCTCCCGGACGCGTCACCGTTTCTCGGAATGGGGTAGGAGTGGAGTTCGCGCGCAGTGCATGGCTGAACGGCGGAGCGTCTCGTCCAGGTGGTGACCGAGGCGGCGCAGCCGAGGCCGGCCTTACGCAACTGAATCTCTTGGGGCCGCTTGAAATCCTCGTGTCGGGCGTCACCCTGTCCCCGGGAGGAGCGAAGCCGCAGATCCTTTTCGCCTACCTGTGCCTCAATGTCAACCGGCATGTCTCGGTGGGCAACATCATCGAGGCCACCTGGGGGGAGCGGCCGCCGTCGAGCGCCAAGAAGAACACGCAGCTCTACGTCAGCCGGCTGCGCAGCCAGTTCGGACGGACGGCCGACGTCCGCCTGATCACGACGAGCGACGGCTACCAGCTCTCCGTCGAGTCCGACCGGGTTGACCTGGAGCGGTGCCAGCGGTTGTGGCAGCTCGGCAAGGAAAGCCTCCAGAACGGTGCGCCCAAGGAGGCCGGCAGACTCTTGCGCGAGGCGATCCGGCTGTGGCGGGGCAAGCCCCTGAGCGGCCTCACCAAGACGCTGTTCATGCAGGCCGAGGCCGCCCGGCTGGAACAGTTCCGGCTCGGCCTTCTGATGAAGTACTTCCAGGCGCAGCTCGCGGACGGTCAGCATTTCGAGATCATTCCCGAACTCCTTGCCGCGGTCGACGACTATCCCCATCAGGAACAGCTGCGTGCCGATCTCATGCTGGCCCTGTGGCGGTCGGGCCAACGCCATGCCGCGCTCGCCGCCTATCGCGAGGCGTATCAGCTGCTGGCCGACGAGCTGGGAATCTCCCCGGGGCGACAGCTGCGCACGCTGCACCAGGCGATCCTGGCCGACGACGCCGAGATCGTCAGCGGCATCGCGGCGAACCGGGCCATCTCGCCCTGACCTGGCCCGGAGCCCGGATCAACGCCCGCCTGCGCCACGGTCGTACCTCCCGGAGGGCGCCTCGGGTTCACCCCTCACCTGCGTATTGATCGCGCGTTGATCGCGGGCTGCCATCCTTACGAAACGCTGCGGATTCCGGCGGCTCGCGGCCCGGATTCACTACAGAACTCGCGGCCCGGATTCACTACAGAAACGGAAACAAAACGTGATACCACCCCAGGGCGGCAGGCCTTCGCGTCTCCATCTCTCGTTCGTCGTGGTGGCCGTGGCGGTCATCATGAGCGGCGCCACCGGAAGTGCGCTGGCGGGTGCGGCGCCGGACCGTCCGCTCTCCGGGTCGACGAACCACCACGAGCTGGCCACGGGCCTTCCGGGAACGTTATGGAACGGCACGGGTTCGCAGTGCGAAGTCTGTTCCCAGCAGTGAGCCGCCTTTTCCACAGTGGTCGCTAGTCGTCGGTGTACTCGGCGGCCAGATCGCTGAGCGACACCGGCAGGCCCGGCGCGGGCAGCGCGGCGAGTCTGCTCCGCCTGGCATGGTCCACCAGGTCCTGCGGGGTCAGGCCGGCCACCGCCTTGCCGACGTGGTCGAGCATGGCGGTGGCCGCGGCGAGGAGGGCCTCCTCGTCCAGCGGGCGTGCCTCGACGGCCATGGCCCTGGCCGAGAGCTTCTGCAGGCTGCGGAACAGGTCGCCCTTGTGGATCTCGCGGATCGTCAGTGACAGGTGTGCGGACAGGCCGCCGCTGCCCACGGCCTGGTGGGGGAAGCCGCGCGGGATGTAGAGGACCTCGCCGGCGTGCACGGTGGCGCACAGCACCTCGCGGGGCGGTTCTCCCTCCACTCTCCCCTCCTGCCACTCCCCGTCCGCCGGCCCCTCGTAGACGCGCCAGTCCTTGCTGCCGCCCAGTTGGAGGACGAGCACATCGGCGTCGTCGCGGTGCAGTGGGGCCCCCTGGCTGCCGGAGGGGGTGACGAAGCAGAACGCCTCCACCGGCCGCCGGAGTTCGGCGGACAGCCGTGCGAGGAGGTCGCGGGTGGGGCCGTGCCACTGGTCGACCCTGCGCATGAGCAGGGTCGCGCCCTGCTCGATCAGCGCCCGGATCTTCTTCTGGTCGGCGAACCCGGCGTACGGGGTGTGGTTGACGGAGCGTGCCGAGAAGTAGGCGTCGGCGGGGAGCGGTCCCTCCGCGCCGGTCATCTCCACGTAGGGCTCGTGCAGGAAGCCGGTGGCGAGGGCATCGTCCACGTCGGTCAGGGTGAAGGGGCTGGCGAGGGGGCCGTCGGGGGTGAAGACGCCGGGGCGGCGGCGCCAGTGGTCGGCGGCGAAGGCCGCGGGGTCGCCGACCCACCGGGACAGTGTCGTGGCGTGTGCGACGTTCATGTCGTGCGTTCCTTTGCGTGCTCGGACGGTGCCCGCCGGGATACCCGGGGCCGGAGGGCGGGCAGGGTGCCCCGCTCGAAGAGCCGTCTGGTCTCGGCGACCCGGACCTTCCCGCTGGTCGTCACGGGAAGGCCGCCCCTGGGCAGCAGGACGACCTCCGAGACGTACAGGTCGAGGGCCTGCGCGAGGCGACGCCGGACCTCGGCGGCCACCTGCGCGGGGGGCGGTGCGCCGGGCCCTTCGGACGCCTCCGCCACCAGGCACAGGCGCTCGCCCGAGTCCCCGTCCGCGACGGCGAAGGCGGCGCACCGGCCCGGTCGCAGGCCCGGTATGCCCGCGCAGACCGCGAGGATGTCCACCGGGTAGAAGTTGCGGCCGTGACGGACCAGTACGTCATCGGCCCGGCCGAGGACGAACAGCTGGCCGTCGTGGAGAAACCCCAGGTCCCTGGTGGCGTGCCAGCCGGGCCGTCGGACCGGCCGGCGCCAGTAGCCGCTGTACAGCTGCGGGCCCTGGACATGGATCTCTCCCACGTGGCCCTCCCGCTGCCGGCCGTCGCCGATGCGTACCCGGGTGCCCGGCAGCGGGGTGCCCGAGGAGAGCAGGGGGGTGGCGGCGGCTCCCGGCCCGGCCGGGACCACGCGGCCGGCGCGCAGCGCGTCGGTGCCGGCGGCGAGACGCAGCGGCGGGACGGCGGGGGTGGTGGCGGTGACGGTGAGGGTGGCTTCCGCCATCCCGTACGAGGGACACAGGCTCCCGGCGCTGAACCCCGCGGCCGCGAAGCGCGCCGTGAACCGATCGGCGGTGGTGGCGCGGACCGGTTCTCCGGCGCTGCGGGCGACGCGCCAGGTACGCAGGTCCAGTGCGGCCGCCTCGGCGTCGGTGGTCTTGCGGGCGCACAGGTCGTACGCGAAGTCGGGAGCGCTGGAGAGCGTGCCGCGGCAGGCGGTGAGGGCGGCGAGCCATTCTCCCGGGCGCCGGGCGAAGCGCTCGGGCGCCATGAGTACGGACTCGTATCCGCTGAACAGCGGCCTGAGGACACCGGTGATCAGGCCCATGTCGTGGTGGAGCGGCACCCATGTCACGGCGACGTCCGTCGGGTTCTCGCCGTAGCAGCACGCCGCCTGGCGGCAACTGGACAGCAGTGCCCGGTGGTTGATGACGACGCCCTTGGGCGAACCGGTCGAGCCGGAGGTGTACTGGAGGAAGGCCGGTGCCTGCGGGATCACCCGTGCCGCGGGCCCGGCGCCGCCCACGGGCCCGGCGCCGGCGACCGCGAGCAGCTCCTCCCAGGTGGCGACCCGGGGCCGCGTGGCCGGGTCGTCCAGTGCGCCGCGCACCCTGTCCCGCCATGCCTCCGTGGTGATCACGAGAACCGGGCGGCAGTCCAGGACGATGGCGCGCAGCCTCTGCCCGAACGCCTCGGTGCGCGTCGTGCGCGGGGCAGGGGCGGGAACCGGGACGAGTCCGGCGGCGATCGCGGCCAGCAGGACGGCGGCGAAGGCCTCGTCGTTCGGCAGCACCAGCGCCACCCGTTCCCCGGGTGCCGGTGCCGGTGCCGCGTCCGGACGGCGCAGCGCGGTGCCGACCGTGTCCACGAGGCGGCCCAGCTCGCCGAAGGTCAGACGGCGGCGGATCCCCCCTTCGTCCCAGCAGGTCAACGCGGCGGCGTCCGGCCGGTGTCGCGCGTGGTGCCGGAGCCATCCGGGGGCGGTGCCGGAGCCGTGCGCGACTGCGCCGCTATCCGGCGTCATCGGGCGCGCTCCGGGCCAGGACGACGAGATCGGCCCGCCTCAGCTTGCCGCTGGGCGTACGGGGCAGGGAGCCCGAGGACGCCAGGACGGTGCGCGGAGAGGGCAGTTCGAGCAGGTCCGCCGTGGCCTCGATGGCGGTCACCGGGTCCGGGAAGGTGCTCCCGTCGCCGTGTTCCACGAAGCACACCGGTTCGTCGCCGGCTCCGTCGACGACGGCCGCGTCGGTGACTCCGGGCAGCAGGCGGATGTCGTGTTCGAGGCGTGCCATCCGTATCTCCCTGGGACTCTCGGCCCGGCCGAGGACGAACAGGTAGCCCTCGTCGTCGACATGGCCCACGTCGCCGGTCCGCAGCACGTCGGCGTCCGACGGGTCCCGGTCGGCCGCCCGCAGCCGGATGCCGATGTCCCCCGTCTCCCCCGCGGTCAGCGGGCGGCCGTCCCGGGTGATCTCGACGCGGATCCCCGGCAGGGGCCGCCCGACGGATCCGGGTCTGGCCAGCCACTCCGCCGTGCCGATCTCGGTGATGACGCCCTTCGAGGTGCCGTAGTACTCGTGCAGGACCGGACCGAACAGGTCCATGGCCGCGCGTTTGACCGCGGGCGGGCAGGCGGCCCCGCCGTGCAGGACGACCCGGAAGGGGTGGTGCGGTGCCTCGCCGGTCCCGACGAGGTCGATCAGGCGGTCCGGACTGAGCATGACGCTGTCCGCGCGGTGGCGGTCGGCCAGTTCCGTGAAGGCGCCACAGGACCAGGCGCGCTGGACGACGACCGCGCTGCCGGCCTGGAGGGCGTACAGGGCGGGTCCCAACGTGCCCAGGTGATAGGTGGGGTTGGCCATCAGGTGGGGGCCGCGGCCGGCGCCGGCGCCGTAGCGTTCGAGGACCGCGACCCCCCGGTACGGCCTGCGCGGGCGGGCGCGCGCCACGGCCTGGGGCAGTCCGGTGGTGCCGGAGGTGGCGAAGACCAGGCGGCCCGCGGCGGGTGGCGGCACGGACGCGGACGCCCCGTCCGCCCCGTCCGCCCCGTCCGCCCCGTCCGCCCCGGCCGCCCGGGCCGCCCGGGCCGTCAGTTCCGTGTCGGTCAGCACAGGGCAGGGCAGGGCGGGGCCGCCGGCCCGGGGCTCCGCGGAGATGTGTGCGGCCGTGGCCACCGATGCCAGCAGGGACGGACCCGCGGGGAGTGCGAGCAGGTCGGGGTCGATCGGGAACAGACCGAAGCCGTGGCGCAGCGCGGCGAGGGCCAGCGCGAAGAAGGCCGGCCCGGTGGGGATGTCGGTCGACACGATCGCGCCGTCGGCGATTCCGTGGGCCCGCAGGCCCCGGGCCAGGGCGTCCGCACGGCCGGTGAGGTCGCCGTAGGTGCTCTCCTCGCCGTCCGCGATCACGGCCACACGGTCCGGGTCGGTCCGCGCGGTGGCCCACGGGTCCCAGAGATAGGGCTTCATGATTCCTCAGTGGTCGGCTGTCGACAGGGCGGCGGCAGGCTGCGTGAGCGCGGCGGCCAGGGCGGCGAGATGCGGGACGTTGACGATCAGTTCGACGTCGACGTCGACGTCGAGGCGTTCCTCCAGCCGGATGCTCAGTTCGACCGCGGTGATGGAGTCACCGCCGAGGGAGAAGAAGTCGTCCTCGGGCGTGACCGGGTGGCCGAACACCTCGCTCACGGCGGTCAGTACGGTGTCGATCGGTGTGTCGGGCATGGCGCCTTCTCTGCTGGGTGAGGGGACGGGGGCCGGGCCTGCTCAGGCTTCTCCGGGGCGGGCGCCGCGCACGGCAGCCGTGATGCCGGCGAGCATGTCGTCCAGGATCGACCGCGCCAGCCGGCGGTCGGCGCGGTGTCCGTCGTAGAGCAGGTCGATGCAGAGGCGGTCGCGGAACTCGGTGCACCGCAGGTGAAGCGCGAACGTGTCGTGGAAGGTGATCCTGTGCAGCGGGTAGGCGTCGGCCGTGATCCGCAGCCGGCCGCCGTCGTCGGCGACCGCGGAGTCCCCTTCGAACCGGCGCAGGTTGACGTAGATGTCGCGGTTGACGGGCGCGCCGCCGGTCTCCTCCGCCTCCCGGGTCAGGGCGGCGAGGTCCTCGGCGGTCAGCCCCTGGTGTCTGAGTGCGTTGAGCAGCTGGTCACGCACCTGCGTTCGTACGGCCGGCGCGCCTGCTGTGGCATCGCGTATGGTCAGCGGGCAGGAGCCGGCGAACATCCCCACCACGTCGGCGTCCCGGGACGAGCGCGAGTCCATCGAGGTCCACAGTCCCACTTCGGCCGCGCCGGTACGGGCGGCGAGCGCCGCGACGAAGAAACCGACCGTCGACTGCAGGACGGTGAAGCGGAACTCGGCGCACATCCCGCGCAGCGCGGCGACCTCCGCGGCGGGCAGTTCCGCCCCCACCTCGCCGCTCTCGGTGCGCGGGGCCCCGGCGGGGGCGGTCCAGGAGGTGCGGGTCAGGAACGCCAGTCGTTCCCGCCAGCCGGCCAGGGCCCGTTCGCGCTGCCGCCCGCCGGCGCGTGCCCGCTGCCGGACCGCCGCCTCGGCGAAGGAGGGGGCGGTGTCCGGCAGCGGCTCGCCGTTGCGCAGGGCCTCGTAGTCGCGCCAGACCTCGTACCCGAACAGGTGGTGGGCCCGGCCGTCGAAGACGAGGTTCTGGAAGGTCGCCAGCAGGGCGTGGTGGTTCTCGTCGTGGCGCAGCAGCCGGATCCTGAAAGGCCGTTGGGTGCCGTACGACCACGGGGTGACGCAGTCCCGGGACAGCAGGGCCGAGGCGTAGTGGGAGAACTGTCCGGGCGAGGCGGCCTTCACCTTCAGACGCTGGACGACCTCCTCGTCGGCGGCGACGGGCCGGGTCCACTGCCGGGGGTGCGGGCCCGGGTCCGGAGCCAGCTGGAGGTGCAGGGCGTCGTGCCGGACCACGAAGGCGCGTACGGCGGCCGCCAGGGCGTCGGTGTCGAGGGCGCCGAGGATCTCGAAGCCGAGCTGGACGTTCTTGTGGGACCAGCCGGCGGTGCGGGTCTTGGTGTGGAACCAGTCCTGCTCGTAGGTGAGAGGGAAGGGCGTACCGGCCGGCGGGTGCGTCAGGCCAGACACAGGTACTCCGTTCCGCTCTCCTTGAGGACGGCGGGGGAACCCGTTTCCACGATGCGTCCGTCGCGCATCACGACGACCTGGTCGGCCTCGTCCAGGACGGTCAGGCGGTGGGCTATGACGACGACGGTGATTCCCGCGTCCAGCAGCCCCCGCATGATGGCTTCCTCCAGAGCGGGGTCCAGGGCGCTGGTCGCCTCGTCGAGGATGACGAGTTCGGGCTTCTTCGCCAGCGTCCGGGCCAGCACGATCCGCTGGCGCTGTCCTCCCGACAAGCCGTGGCCGCCCGGGGCGACGAGGGTGTTGTAGCCCATGGGCATGGCCTCGATCTCCTCGTTGATGTGCGCCAGCCCGACGGCCGTGATCAGGTCGGCCCTGCTGATCTCGTCGGCGCCGAAGACGATGTTGTCCCGGATGGAGCCGCCGAAGAGGTGGGCGTTCTGGTTGACGTAGCCGATGCGGCGCCGGTGCGTGGGCCGGTCGAGTTCGGCCAGGTCGGTACCGTCGAAGGTGAGGGTGCCGCTGGTGGGTGTGTGGAGTCCGGCGAGCAGCATGCCGAGGGTGGACTTGCCGGAGCCCGAACGGCCGACGATGGCCGTGAACTGGCCCGGTTCGACTTCGAAGTTGATGTCGTCGAGGGTGAGCCGGGGCGCTCCCGGGTAGCGGAAGGCGACCGCTTCGGCCCGGATGCGGCCGGGCCTGGCGACGCCGGTGCCGGCGAAGGCGCCCCGGGGTTCGGGGGCCGCGCGCAGGACGTCGTCGAGCCGGGCGAGGGTGGGCCGGACGGCGGCCAGCTGGGAGCCGGCGTCGAAGAGGCCTTCCAGCGGGATGAACAGGGCGATCGTCAGGGTCATGAAGCCCATGGCCTCGCCGAGCGGGTAGTGGTGGCTCAGGACCAGCCAGATCCCGGTGACCAGCACGACGAGGGGGGCGGCGAACTGCACGGTGCGGCTGAGGGACGCGAACAGGGCAAGGTTGCGGCGGGCGCTCAGACGCTTGTTGACCTCGTGCACCAGGGTGTGCGACCACCGCTCGACCGCCCTGCCGTCCATGCCGCCGGCCTTGAGGGTGGTGATGCTCTCCAGCATCTCCACCAGTTCCTCCTGGGACTTGGTCTGGCGTTCCAGGACCTCCTGGCTGAGTCCCGTCTGCCGTCGCCAGGTCAGCGCGAGGATGCCGGTCTGGAGGACGACCAGCACGGTGACGAGGAGCGCGAGCAGCGGGTTGGCCACGGCGATCACGACCAGGTAGACGACGATGAGCAGGCTGTCGAAGACGGCCGAGACCGCGGTGAGGCTCAGGACCTGGACGAGGACGTTGCTGGTGCGGACCCGCAGGGCGAGGTCACCGGAGTTGCGCACGGTGAAGAAGTCGTAGGGCAGGTCCGCCAGGTGTCCGGCGATGCCCAGGGTGAGCCGCTTCTCGATGACGGCCTGACGCCTGGTCACCAGGAACGACCGCGCCGCGTACAGCGAGAAGTAGAGGACGACGAGTCCGGCCAGGACGGCCCAGGCCGTCCACACTCCCCCGGTGGACCGGCTGCCGAGGACGCGCGCGACCAGGAATCCGGTGGTGAGCGGCAGGGCGAGTTCGAAGGCCATGAGTCCGGCGGAGGCCGCGAGGAGGAGCGCCAGTTCCCGTCCGTGCGGAAGGAACCGGCGCAGGCGGTGCCAGGGTCCGCGCAGTTCGCCGCCGCGCCGACGGCGACCGGAGCCCGTGTCGAGCGGCGGCTCGAACTCCAGGGCCACACCGGTGAAGGACTCGGCGACCGACGCCATGCCGAGCCTGCGGCGGCCGTGCACGGGGTCGATGACGTCCACGTGATCCTTGCCGGCGCCTTCGAGGACCACGAAGTGGCTGAAGTTCCAGAACAGGATCGAACCCGGGGACAGCCGTGCCAGGGCCTCCGTGGTGGCCCGCACGCCGCGGCCCTTGACACCGTGCTCGCGGGCGATCTCCAGCAGGGTACGGGCCGACGCGCCGTTGCGTCCGGAGCCGGCCCGGGCGCGGATCTCGTCGAGGGAGACGTCCACGCCGTGGTAGCGCAGCACGGTCACGAGAGCGGCGGGACCGCAGTCGCTGACCTGGGTCTGGAAGCAGACCTCCAGGCGCGCTGCGCGGGTGCGGCGCCCGAATCGCTCGCGGACCGCGGTGATCCGCTCGGCCGGGCCCTTGGGCCGGGTGGCGGGAGGAACGTGGCCGAACACCGGTCCGAGGCCATCGCCCCTGCGATGGTGTTCGAGCGCCTCGGCGTTGAAGCGGGATTCGCCAGGCATGGGTCCCTTCCCGTTGTGAGCCGCCGGCCCGTCTGCCGGAGCGGCGAAAGCCCCTCCGGCAGACGGGCCGCGGAGTCAGACCTCGAACGCAGTCGTCAGATGACGCAGCTGCTGGTGATCGCGAACTGGCCGCCGACGATGTCGTCCAGCTCCTCGTCCGACAGCTCAGAAATGTCGATGTCGTCGAAGTTGTCCATGACTTTTCCCTTCCGAAGAGGCTTCCTCGCACCGAAAGCAATGGCCCGCCGATATCCGCCGAAAGCAGCGGACCCGGTCGGCGGAAAGAAGCACAGAGGATGTTACGAATTTACTTTCACGTCCGGACGGCCGAACAGCTATACCGTAGGGAGCGTCAACGGAATTCTCAACCCCCGCCGATTACGGGTGTTCCACGCCGGAAATGCATCCGACCAGGACAGAGAAATTCCACGCAAGCGACCTGAGCCATGCTCTCACGGCAAATCGGCTCCCCGACGAGCAGCGCGGAAAGACTAGTGGATTCCCTAGAAAACGGGTTGCCCGGCATGTCCGGCCATGGTCGACTCCCCATGATGGGCCGCCCTGTAGGTTCGCCGTGCTGCGCCTGCCGTACCCGTAGAGGAATGATCTCAGTGTTGACGATGCAAGAAGCACTGCTGGTGTTGAACAAGTACTGGACCGAACACGGGTGTCTGCTCGTTCAGCCCATGAACACCGAGGTGGGTGCGGGCACACTCAACCCCGCCACGTTCCTGCGGGTCCAGGGCCCGGAGCCGTGGCGCGTCGCCTACGTGGAACCGAGCGTCCGGCCCGACGACTCACGCTACGGCGAGAACCCGAATCGCCTGCAGACCCACACCCAGTACCAGGTCGTCCTCAAGCCCGAACCCGGAAACGCGCAGGCACTCTTCCTGGGCAGCCTGCGGGCCCTGGGCATCGACACGGCGGCACACGACATCCGCTTCGTCGAGGACAACTGGGCATCTCCCGCGCTCGGAGCCTGGGGGCTCGGCTGGGAAGTGTGGCTCGACGGCCTGGAGATCACCCAGTTCACCTACTTCCAGCAGTCGGGCGGCATCACCCTGGACCCGGTGTCGGTCGAGATCACTTACGGCGTGGAACGCATTCTGATGGCGCTTCAGGGCGTCGACCACTTCAAGGACCTCCTGTACGCGCCAGGGGTCACGTACGGTGAGGCGTTCGGCCAGGCCGAGTACGAGATGAGTCGCTACTACCTCGACGAGGCCGACCTGGAGACCCAGCGGAGCCTGTTCGAGGCCTGCGCCGGCGAGGCCCGCCGCCTGCTCGACCTGCGCCTTCCCGTGCCTGCGTACTCCTTCGTCCTCAAGTGCTCGCACGCGTTCAACGTGCTCGACGCGCGAGGTGCCGTCTCCACCACGGAGCGGGCACGTTCCTTCGCCCGGATGCGCGGGCTGGCGCACGAGGTCGCCGGGTTGTGGGCCGCGCGGCGCGAGGAACTCGGCTTCCCGCTGGGGCGGGTCACGGGCACCGACTCCGCCGGGGCCTCCGTGGTCGTGACCCCGGCCGAGGCGTCACCGGCCAGGCCCGGGCCGGCCACGCTGTTGGTGGAGATCGGCGTGGAGGAGATGCCGCCGGCCGAGGTCACCCGGACCTCGCGGGCGGTGCACGACGCGTTGGCGGAGAAGCTCGCCGCCACCCGGCTGGGCCACGGGGACATCAGCGTCTGCGCCGGGCCCCGGCGCGTGGTCGCCACCGTCCTGGGCGTTCTGCCCCGGGAGGCCGACCACGAGCAGACCGTGCGCGGGCCCCGGGTCTCGGCAGCCTACGACGCGGAAGGGAACCCCACGCAGGCGGCCGTCGGCTTCGCCAGGAGTCAGGGCGTGGATCCGTCCGGGCTCGGGCGCGTCACCGTGGGAGCCAACGAGCACGTCGCGGTCACCCGGCAGGTCGTCGGCCGTTCGGCCGAGGAGGTCCTCTCCGCCCTCCTCGCGGACCTCGTGACCGGGCTCCGGTCCGAGAAGAACATGCGGTGGAACGCTCCGCGGCTCGCCTTCACCCGGCCGATCCGCTGGATCACGGCTCTGCTGGGAGAGCGGGTCGTCCCGTTCGCGGTGTCCGGCCTGACGTCGGGACGCACGACACAGGTACACCGCGACGCGGTACCTCCCGCGGTGCAGGTGCCGACCGCGGACGGGTACCTGGCCTTCCTGGAGGACCACGGAATCCTCGCGGACGCGGCGGAGCGGCGGCGCCTGGTGGTGGACGGGGCGACCCGGCTCGCCGCGGGGGTGGGCGGACACATCCAGGTGGAGCAGTACGGCGCGCTCATCGACGAGATCACGAACCTGGTCGAGTTCCCGACCCCGGTCCTCGGCGCCTTCGACGCGAAGTACCTGACGCTGCCCGCGGACATCCTCGTCACCGTCATGCGCAAGCACCAGCGATACCTGCCCGTCGTGGACGCGGAGGGCAGGATGCTGCCGTACTTCGTCGCGGTGGCCAACGGTTCGTGCGACCACGATGTCGTCCGCCACGGCAACGAGGCCGTGCTGCGCGCCCGGTACGAGGACGCCTCCTTCTTCTGGCGGGCGGACCTCGGGACACCGCTGGGCGAGATGAGGGAAAGGACCCGCCTCCTCACGTTCGAGGAGCGGCTCGGTTCCATGGCGGATCGCGCCGAGCGCATCTCGGCCGTCGCCCGCCGGCTGGCGGAGGTTGTCGGCGTCTCCGGCACGGACCGCGAGGTCCTGGACCGGGCCGCGGAGCTGACCAAGTTCGACCTCGGCTCGCAGATGGTCACGGAGCTGTCCGGTCTCGCGGGCGTCATGGCCCGCGAGTACGCCGTGCGAGCGGGCGAGAGCGAAGCGGTGGCGGCGGCTCTCTTCGAGAACGAACTGCCGCGCTTCGCCGGCGACGCGCTGCCGGCCACCCTGCCGGGGGCCCTGCTGGCCCTGGCGGACCGGCTCGACCTGCTGGTCGGTCTGTTCGCGATCGGTGCGGAACCCACCGGGAGCTCCGATGCGTTCGGGCTGCGGCGCTCCGCCCTCGGCGTGGTCAACATCCTCCTCTCCAGGAGCGACCTGGCCGGGATCACGCTCGGCCAGGGGCTGGCGATCGCGGCGGAACAGCAGGCCGTGCCCGTGGCACCGGAACACCTGGACGGCGCGGCCCGGTTCGTCCTGCGCCGCTTCGAACAGCAGCTCGTCGAGCAGGGGCATGCCGTCACGGACGTCCGCGCGGTCCTGGTGCGGGCCGACGCGCCGCGGCTGGCCGCGCACACCCTGGAGGAGCTGGAGAGCCTGCGGGGGGACGACCGTTTCGCGATGGTTCTGGCGGCTTTCCAGCGGGTGCGCCGCATCGTGCCGACCGGACAGGCGGCGGCCTACGACCCGCACCGGCTCGAAGAGCCGGCCGAGCAGGCTCTGCACACCGCGCTGGCCAAGGCCCGTCAGGTCCTCGACGGAGAGACCTCGCTCATCCGCTTCAACGCGGAGACCGGCGAGCTGGCCGACGCGGTGAACAGCTTCTTCGACGACGTCCTGGTGATGGCCGGGGATCCCGGCGTCCGAGCCAACAGGCTGGGCCTGCTCGCCGCCGTACGCGACCTCGCGGAAGGCATCGTCGACTGGGAAGAGCTGGTCTGAGAGACCGTCGGCGCCCGGACGCCCCCGGGTACGGCCGGGGGTGTCCGCCCCGCTCCCGGGGCCGGCCGCCCGGAGCCGCACGGCGTGACCGACGCACCGACGGTGCTGCCCTTCCCGGCCCGTCGACGGCTCGGTCGGGACGGAATCCCGCCGGCCGCCCCCGCCTCCGCGGGCGGTCCGGGGTTCCGGTTCCGTGCGGCGATCAGGACTTTCCACGAGGCCGCCCACGTCGGCGAACGCCCGCGCGGACCGCCGCGGCAGGCAACCGACCATTGCAGTGACCACTCTTGGTATAACGACGGTATTTGTCAGTGGCGCGGCATGGAAGGCGTGGGCGGCGTGACGGAGGAGCTTCGCTTTGCTGTACTCGGAGCAGTGCGTGTTCACCGGGGCGATGCCGAACTGCATGTCGGGCCGCCGCAACTGCGCGCCGCGCTGGCGGTTCTGCTGCTGCGGCCCGGCCATACGGCGTCCAAGGCACAGCTGGTCGACGCGTTATGGGGCGGCGCGCCACCCAGCAGAGCCACCACCACGATCCGCACCTATGCCTGGCAGCTGCGAAGCCTCCTGGAACCGGACCGCGCCACGCCGAGTGTGCTCGTGTCGGTCGGGGACGGCTACCGGCTGGTCGTCCCGCCGTCCGCGCTCGACGTGGGGCAGGCCGAGTCACTCACCCGTGAAGCGGCGCGGGCACGTGCCTCGGGGCGGGTGAAGGAGGCGAGCGACCTGCTGGCGCGCGCACTCGGCATGTGGCAGGGGGAGACGCTGGCCGGCGTACCCGGACCCTTCGCCATGCGCCAGCGCGACCGGCTGGAGGAGCTGCGGATCGCCCTGCTGGAGGAGCGCTTCGATCTCGACCTGGCCCTCGGCCGCCATCGCCAGGTCATTCCCGACCTGGCGGACCTCACCGCCACCTACCCGCTGCGCGAGCGTCCGCACGGCCTGCTGATGCGCGCGCTGTACGGGGCGGGCAGGCAGGCCGACGCGCTCGCGGTGTTCAGCGGTGTCAGGAAGCTGCTGCTGGAGGAGCAGGGCATCGACCCGGGGCCCGAACTGACCGCCGTCTACCGACAGGTCCTGGAGAACGACCCGAACCTGTCCATAGCGGCCGTCGAGGAGTCCGCGGTGCCCGGCGAGCCGAAGAGGGCAACGCCGGACGCGGCGGCGACCACCCGGGACCGGGACGCGCTGCCGGTGCCTGCGCACCTTCCCCCCGACCTGCCCGACTTCGCCGGGCGTGCCGACGCCGTCGGCGACATCCGCACCCTGCTGACGACGCCCGGACGCCGGGCGCTGACCGTCGTGGCGATCACCGGGATGGGCGGGATCGGGAAGACCTCGCTGGCCCTGCACACCGCCCACGCCGTGCGCCACGCCTACCCGGACGGGCAGCTCTACGCCGATCTGCGCGGGGACGGCGACAGCCCGGCCGAGCCCGCCATCGTCCTGACGGGGTTCCTCCTGTCCCTGGGCGTCGCCGCCGAGGCCGTGCCCGACACCCTCGACGACCGCTGCAAGCTGTTCCGTTCGATGCTGGACGGCCGCAGAGTCCTCATCGTCCTGGACAACGCACGGGACGCGTCGCAGGTCCTGGACCTGATGCCCGGATCGGTCGGCTGCGCTCTCATCGTCACCGGCAGGTCCCGGCTCTTCGGGCTGCCGCTCACCAGGCAGCTCAGCGTGGACACGTTCCGGCCCGACGAGGCCCTGTCGCTGCTGAGCGCGGTCATCGGGCGGGAACGGGTCGAGGCGGAGCGGGCGTCGGCGCTCGAACTGCTCCGGCTCTGCGGATTCCTGCCGCTGGCCATCCGGATCGTGGCCTCCAAGCTGGCGTCCCGGCCGCGGTGGGCCGTCGCGACGCTGACCGCCCGGCTCGCCGACGAGTGGCGCCGCATCGAGGAACTGCGCGTGGGCGACGTGTCGATTCACGCGGCCTTCGAGGTCGGCTACCGGCAGCTGCCGCCTCAGCAGGCCCGGGCCTTCCGGCTGCTCGCCGTCGCGGGTCCGCTGGACTTCGGCCTGCCGGTGGCCGCGGCCGTGCTCGCGACCGACGAGGCGACGGCGGAGGAGCTGCTGGAATCTCTGGTGGACGCCGCCATGCTGGAGTCCCCCGAACCGGGTCGCTACCGCTACCACGACCTGCTCCGGGTCTTCGCGCAACGGGCGGGAAGCAGCCACCGGACCGACACCGACCAGGCCTTCGGCAGACTGCTCGACCACCTGCTGGCCACCGCGTGCAATGCGTTCGCGCACGCCGTGCCGGGAGACCCGGTGGCCGACTCGCTCGGTCCGCTGCGATCGCAGGGGCTGCGGTTCCCCGACGTCCACGCGGCGCGGTCCTGGGTCATCGCCGAGATCGGCGTGGTGACACGTGCCGCGCTGCGCACCGTCGGCCGGCCGCAGGAGCCGGACGACGGCCGGCTGCAGACCGCCGTGGACCTGCTCATCGCGGTCAGTCCGTTCTGCGTCGACGTGCGGTTCGAGGAGCTGCAGTCGGCCGCGTCGGAGCTGGCCCGGGAGGCGGAACTGCGGGGCGATCAACGGGCTTTCGGCCGGGCGCAGTTCCTGTGCAGCGACATCGCGTTGCAGGCTGCCCGGCCAGCCGACACCGAGGAGCACGCGCGCCTTGCCGTCGACGCGTCGCGGAACACGGACGACCCGGTGATCCTCCGGCAGGCGCTGAACAACCTCGGGGTGGCCGTCATGTTCCTGCGCC
Organism: Streptomyces sp. NPDC008092; assembly: GCF_042957285.1. Taxonomy (NCBI): domain Bacteria; kingdom Bacillati; phylum Actinomycetota; class Actinomycetes; order Kitasatosporales; family Streptomycetaceae; genus Streptomyces; species Streptomyces sp. NPDC008092. Next base: position 331,780 of record NZ_JBIBHY010000007.1, on the reverse strand, counting down.
GGTACGGCGAGGCGGTGGTGTGCTTCGACGAGGCGATCGCGCTCGCCCGCGTGCTGGGCCACCGCTCCGGCGAGGCCGCGACCACGATCAACGCGGCGCTCGCCCGGGTGCGCAGCGGCCGGGCCACCGAGGCGACGGCGGCCTGCGAGGCCGCGCTGCCGGTGCTGCGTGCCATGGGCGACCTTCCGGGGGTCGCGTACGCGCTGTACGTGCTGGCCCTGGCGTTGCACGAGGAGGAGCGGTTCGGTGACGCCATCGCCCGCTACACCGAGTGCCTCGCCGTGTGCCGGTCGGCCGACATCCGGGGACGCGAGGCCCACGCCCTCTACCGGCTCGCCGAAACGCTCCGCAGGACGGGGCGGTACGAGGAGGCGGTGCGGCACGCCACCGAGGCCGTCGCCCGGTGCGAGGAGATCGGAGCGGTACGGGACCACGCGTACGCCCTGACGGTGCTCGGCAAGGCCCAGGCCGACCTCGGCCTGACCGGCGCCGCCCGTGTCCAACTGGACAAGGCGCGGACGCTCTTCGCCCGTCTGGGGCTCCCCGATGCCAACGACGTCGGCCGGATCCTGGACCGCCTGGCGGACCGCTCCGTGTCCCCGGGCGGGCTCTGACGGATCACCGGCCTGGTCCGCGTCACCGGTGAAAGGCTGCCGGGACGCTATTCGAATATACCGGGAATGGACTGCGTTTATATCCCGGCATGCAACACTCGCCTTTAGCGGTCAGAATGTGCGCGCAAAAAGCCGGAGAGCGCTCGGTAATCAGGCTCCGAGGCAGCACAGACCGAATTCTGCCCTTTCATAGGAGGCGTTTGCATGCCCAAACCTCGCGAACAGAAGGACAACCACCTGATCTACGCTGACGCAGTGGGGTCACGGGGGAAGTCGGGCGTATGGTTCGGCGAGCGCGAAGACATCAAGGCCAAGCAGGTCACCGTGATGGATGCGGTCAAGGAACGGGTCGAATGGGTTCCGGTCGAGGACGCGGTCATGGCGATCAGCCTTGACCCGCCCGGCATCGTCCTGATGGCACCCAACCCGTCGCTGCCCGGCATCATCGTCCTCGCCGACGGCGCCACGGCCGAGAACACCGAGCACCTCAAGAAGCACTACACCGAGATCGTCCAGGACGTCCTGAAGTCCGCCAAGATCGCGGAAGAGGACTGACGGTCCCGTTCTGCTGCGGTGTCACCGGCGATCGGCGGTGACACCGCAGCAGGTTTCTCGCTGTGCGCGTTTCGACGCCTGACTGGTTCCGCGTTTTTTAGGAGGTCACCGTGATGAACGATGCCGATCGACTCTGGAACAAGTATTTGCTTGTCGCGCAGGGGAAGGAGGGCATTGTCTTTGATCCCGTCTCCCTGGGCAGCGCGAGTCTTACCGCTGACGAGATGGAACGGATCCGCGGCAACGATCCCGGGATCCTGGCGGAGATGAGCCAGTTGGGCTTCACTCCGGACCCGCCGGCCGCGCCGCAGCGTGATCTCGTCCTCGACCGGGCCCGCGGACTGGGCATGACGGGAAAGCCGCCGCGGATCAGCGGGTACCGCATCGTGGTGACCGACCGCTGCAACATGACCTGCACGTACTGCTTCGTCGACACCAACACGGGTGCCGACGACATCACCATCCCCGACCTCCGCGAGGGGCTCGAATACCTCTTCGAGCAGAACGCCGGCCAGCCGGAGGTCACGATCCAGTGGTTCGGCGGAGAGCCGACCACCCGGTTCGACCTCATGAAGTACGGTGACGAATACGCTCTCGAACTCGCCGAGAAACACGGCGTCGGCCGTGTGCAGTTCACCGTCGTCACCAATGGCGTCCTGATGAAGGACGCCATGATCGAACACTTCAAAGAGTTCAAGTACGGTGTGGGCGTGTCCTTCGACGGCACTCCGGACGACAACAAGCTCGAACGCCTGCTGCTTTCGGGAAAGCCGGCCGACGAACGGATCCACCGGAACATCCAGCGGCTGATCGAGGCCGGCGTGTACGTGGGCTGCAACCTCACCCCGACGCCGACCAATGTGGGCAACCTGCCGGACACCGTCGAGTACGTGCTGTCGCTCGGCATCAATTTCATCTACGTCAACACACCGATTCCGATTTCGGGTCGCTGGCACGTCGACGGCGAGGCACTGTGCCGCGCGGTCTTCCGTTCGCGACTGCTGGCCCTGTCCCGCGGTGCCATGCTGTTCTCTTCGCTCGACCGCATATACCAGGCTCTGGACACCCGCCTGCCGAAGATGTACGAGCACATCCAGCAGGACGGCGGCCTCAACGCCGCGCTGCTGTCCCGCGGGCGGATCTCCCTCCTCGACCTCAACTGGCGCGACGACTCGTTCGTCTTCCCGATCAGCCGGCTCCGGGAGCAGCCCGAACTGCTGGCGGGGGCCGCGAAGAACCTGCTGCCGTCGAAGGAGTGCGGGGAGTGCCCCGCTGCCGCCGTCTGCGGTGGTCCGTCCCGCAACGACGTCTCGCTCCGGAACAATCCCGAGCCCGACTCGCAGATGTGCGACTTCTTCCGGGTGGGTCTCGAACTCGCCCTCACCGACCAGACGGGGTTGCAGTGACCGATCGGTTCGGACCACTCAGCGGGGTGCTGATCTCGACAGCCGACAACTGCGAGGTGAACTGCCGGTTCTGCTTCCGGGCCGACGTCGGCCGCGACGTCCTGAGCCTCGACGCGTACTCCCGGGCTCTGTCGCGCCTCCGTGAAGTCGGGGTCGACGAGCTGTGCCTCTCGGGCGGCGAGCCCACCGATCACCCCGAGTTCCGCCAACTCGTGCGCGTGGCACTGCAGTTCGGCTTTCGTCCGTCGGTGGTCACGGCTGCCAGGACCGGCCCGCGACTCGACGCGCTCGCCGACGTGGCCGGCATGCTCAGCCATGTCACCGTCTCCGCCGACAGCCGGCGGGCGGACGAACTGGGCCGTACCGGCCGGACGATCTCCTCGACACCTCCCGTCTTCGAGGCGTTGGGGCACCACCGGGCCAGCCTGCACGTCACCGCCTACGAACTGGACGAGGACGACCTGAAGTCGATCGTCACCGTCGTCGAGACGGCCGACGTTCCGGTCGAGGTCAGTCCGCTCCTCCCGTCACCGACGTTCCGGTTCGAGAATCCCGACCTGAAGCGCGACCTGGCGTTGATAGACACGTTCTTCGGCATGTCGGAACAGCTGAGAACAGTGGTGTCGGAGTACCGGACCTGGTTGCGGGGCCCGGTCGTACGCTCCTGCGAGTCCGCGCGGCTGTACCTGTCCGCCGACGGTTTTCTGCGCCGCTGTCCGTACGACAAGTCGGGTCAGGTGTCGGTCTTCGCGCCCCGGCAGGAGATCGCCGACGCCCTTGAGCAGTCATTCTGCGAACCACCCAGGACGAGTCTCGCCTGCATGGCGATCTGCCGTTCGGAAAGCCACCAGGGATGAGGCGTCCATGAACACGATGCAGGATCGGCCGAGCGTTGTGATCGGCACCATGCGCTGCTCCGGGTCCTTCAACGGCCTGATGGTGCTCGGCCGTGACACGCACGACGGCCGGGAGTTCGTCGAGGGCGCGATCGCGCGGGGGTTCACCACCTTCGACACCTCCCCCGTGTACGCCCGCGGGAAAGCGGAGGAAGACCTCGGGGCCTGCCTTCCCGGCGACGCCGCGGTGTGGACGAAAGCCGGGGTCGACACCACCACGGCCCTGCCCACCCTGGACTACAGCGTCGCGGGGCTGGCCAAGTCGCTGCAGGGAAGCCTCCAGCGGCTGAGGCGCGATCATGTCGAGGTCGCCTTCGTGCACAATCCGGAGCCGAAGCGGGTCTCGGACATCGACTTCGCCGCGTTCGCCAGGCATTGCTCGAAGACCGGCCAGGCGGACCTCGTCGGCGTGAGTGTGCTGCTGCCGGAGGTGACCCTGCCGCAGCTCGTCGGCAGACTGCCCGCCGGCAGCCTGGTCATGTGCGAGGCGGACCAGCTGGATCCCGAGGACACGAGCACGATCCGGCTGCTCGCCGACTACCGCCTCGTGGTCCGCAGTCTCTTCTCGGGCGGCCGTCGGCTGCACGACGTGCCGGCGGAGCGCAGGGCGGAGTCGATCGCCGCCAGAATCGCCGAGATCCACGAGATCTACGCCCCGGAAGCCGTCGTCGTCGGTCCGCGGACCGGGGCGCAGCTGGCCGACTACGAGGCAGGGGCGGTCCGTTGGTCGTCCTCCGGTCCGCACGCTCCTGTCGGGGGGCTCCATGCCGCTCCGTGATGCCGAAGTGTCCCGGCAGCTCAAGGTGTTCGGCTTCGCCCACCTCCGGCAGGCCGCTGCGGACGCTGTCCCGGCCCTGGAACGCGGCTTCGACGAACTGATCGACCTGCCTGGCGACGGCAAGCCGAACGAGCGGGTGACCAGGTTCGACATCCTCACCGAGATGCCCGAACTCGGGCTGATCTCCCGGTCGGCGTGGGTACGCGGAGTCTGCGGGGCGTACTTCGGGCGGGACAACCAGGTCATCACCAGCGACGCCAACGCCCTCGTCGGTGACTCGTACTGGCACTCGGACGGGTTCTACAACACGCCGTTCCTGCGCTTCGTGCTGTACCTCGACGCGACCGCGCACGACACCGGTGCGCTGCGCTTCCTGCCCGGATCGCACCGGGCCGACAACGGCTGGCTGGGGGACCCGACCCGGCAGGTGATCAGACACCGGGAGGACCTCGGCCTCTCCGGCGGGGACGTTCCGGCCGTGGTGGTCGAATCCCGGCCCGGCGACGTCATCGTGTTCGACACGAACGTCATGCACGCGGCGTGGAACGGTGACATCCGACGGCAGTTGGCGTTCAACTGCGTCGGCGAACCGGTGACCGAGGCCGAGCAACTCGACACGCGTCGCTATTTCCTCAACCGCTACGTCTCGGGATCGGTGCTGATCGGATGAGGCTCGCCCCTTTGTCGGTTTCCGCTGCCGAGGTCACGCGCTTCAGGACGTTCGGTTTCGTGCACCTGCGTGAGGTGCAGGACGACGTCGCACCGGCCATCACCGACGCCTTCGAAGAGGTCTTCGCGGAGGTCTTCGCCGAGGTCTTCGAGAATCCCTCCCCGGCCGGCCGGGAGGGAGGTGCGGGCGTCAGCCGTATCGCCGAGCGCAGCGAAGTGCTCCAGGAGGCACTGCTGGCAGAGGACCGGTGCCCCCGGCTCGCGCGGCGGCTGCTGGGCACGGACGTGGTCTACGTCGGCAGCGCCGGGGTGCGCCACGACGGTGCCGTCGGCTGGCAGCGGGAGGGCGGCCACCGCGCTCTCCGGCTGATCGAGATCGTCCAGTTCCTCGAACCGCTCTCCGCCCGCACCGGAGCCCTGCGGATCATCCCGGGCACGCACCGGCGCGGCGGAAGCTGGGACAGGTTCGCCGCGGAGATGGCGGATCCGGTCCGGTTCCTCGGCATGGAGCCGACGGAGGTGCCGGCCTTCACCATCGAGTCCGCACCAGGTGACCTGGTCGCCTTCGACCCGTATTCCTACCATGCGTCGTTCGGCGGCGCCGCCGGACGACGGCAGATCACCACCACGTTCGCCTCCGTGCCGGAATCGGACGAAGCACGGCAGGAGCTGAGCGACTGTCTGGCCGCCGACCGGTCGGGGCTGCGGGATTCCGCCCGTCTCTCCGGCTTCTGAAACAGACGGGCGGAAAAGGGCGGTTCGGAATGGACGACGCGACGACGGAGAGGCGGAGACCGGGGTGACGCAGATTCAGGCGGACCGGGAAGTGGCGCCCATCGAGTGGTTCGACGAAATACGCGAGTCGCGCGGCATGGAACGGGACGAGAGCTCGAACACCTGGTACATCACGCGGTACGACGACGTGTACGAACTGCTTCGGGACCCGCGGCTCGGCGCGCAGGTGGAGACATACTGCCCGCCCGGCCTGACGGAGGAGCAGCAGAAGACGTACTGGCGGGTGACGGAGTTCATCGACCGCTGGCCGGTGTTCTCCGACCCGCCGCGGCACACCGGTATGAGACGCCTGCTCCTCCCGCTGTTCACACCCGCCACCGTCGCGCGGACGGCCGCCGCCACGGCGGATTCGATCGCGGCGACGAGCCCTGCGGTGGCGCCCGACCGGCTGTTCGCCACTGTGGTCAGGCCGGCCCTGGCGGCCGGTCTCGCCTCCTTGCTCGACGAACCGCCGGAGGCCCTGGCCCAGCTCGCGGACTGTGCCACCCGGATTCTGGGCTTCGGCTCGGTCGAGACGTACGACCCCGCGGCCGGCCTCCGTGCGGAGGAGGCGCTCGACGAGCTGACCGGACTCGTCGCGCGGCGCTGCGAGGCGCCGCGGGGGGTCCTCGCCTCGGCGCTGAGCCGCTCCCTGTCCGACGGGACACTGGACCTCGTGGACGCCACCGCGGTGTACGCCCAACTCGTCAGCGGAGCGCTGGAACCCACCGCGGCGGCCGTCGCGGGCCTGCTGGAGGCGGTGACCGGGCCGGCGGGCGCCGCGCTCGACCTCGGGGCGGACATCGACGCGGCCTGCGACGAGGCGCTGCGGCTGGTCACCCCCTTCCACCTGGCCATGCGACGCGCACTGACCGATCTGCGCCTGCACGGCCACACCGTACGGGCCGAGTCGCGCGTGGTCCTCGTACTCGTGGCGGCCAACCGCGACCCGAGGAGGTTCGCGGACCCGGGCACGTTCCGTCTCGACAGGACCGGGGCTCGCCACGTCGCGTTCGGGCGCGGCCGGCACGCGTGCCTGGGGGCCGCCCTGACCCGGCAGGTCATGAGAGAGATGGTGCTCGGACTCGCCACGGCAGGGGTACTGGAGGCGCTGCCGCCGCTGAGGGCCGTGTGGAACACGGACTTCGGGGGGCGCTTCGCCCACGACGTCGTGCTCGCGCAGGGCACCTGAGGCAAGCCGGGCGACGGCCGGACACTCACCACCAAGGACATCGATGCCCAAGACGATCACAACAATCGGCGAGTTCAGGGAAGCCTGGACGGCGCCTCCCAACTTCCGCATCAGCCACGAGCTCTACCGGCCGGACTTCACCTTCCCCAGCGCCCTGGAGGTCCTGGACGTCGTCCGGCGGGACGACGAGGCGCGCGTGACGCTTCTCGGCGCGGACAACCCGGCCGTTCGGACGGCCAGGACGATGTCCTTCAAGCGCGCACCCGTCGAAGAGGTCGCCACCTGGCCGTTCCGGCTCGCGCACTTCAACCTCTCCCGCCTGTACGACGGCGTCCTGCGCGGTTTCCACGAGCAGGTGATGGTCCCCTGGCGGACGTTCCTGTCGGCCCAGGGATACACCTGGCAGCGCTGTGCGCCCGACCTGTTCATCTCCGGCCCCGGCGGCAGTTCCACCTATCACGCCGACCAGTCGCACGGTCTGGTGTGGCAGGTCGAGGGGGTCAAGACCTTCCACAGCTACCTCGACCCCGACAGCGCGGTCCCCGCGGACGCCGCGATCAGCGGCGACTTCACGGCCGAAGACCCGCCGCCCCACGACGACGCGGACCGGCAGGACGCGCGGATGGAGCCCGGCGACCTGCTGTGGAGCCACTTCCTCACACCGCACTGGGTGACCGGTGAGTCGCCCCTGAGCATGAGCGTGACCCTCTCCCACGGCGGCCTGACCCACCAAGGCGACTACGCCATGCGGGAGACCGCCCTGCGCCGGCACTGGGACCGACACCCCGAACAGGCGTGGCTGACCGACCTGCGGAACACGCGTTACTGATCGCCGGCGGCGGGCAGTCACGGGTGCGGCTCGGCCGTCGCCGGCCGGGCCGTCCGGTGCCGACGAGGAGCTGACGGCGCCGGACGCGGACCGTCCGCGCGCCGCTGCCGAGGTCCGTGGGCCCTGCACCGGAACCCGAGCGGGCGACCCGGGGTGCCGACCACCCGCCGGCCGGGCACCCGACCTGAGCGGTCGCCCACGTCCCGGCGGTCGGCAGGGTTCGCTGCTGTCCGGGTTCGGTGTGGCGGGCGTGATCGGCAACTCCGCAGGCGGTGGCTGTGGCCTCCTCGCTGTGGGCGGCGGTATTCGACCTGCCGATCGGCTCGGCGTCCCGGCCGGCGGTGCCATCGTCAACACGCCCCCCTCCAGGGTGTCCTGCGCCCCGGCGGCCGCCTCGACGGTGTGGAGCACCTGCGCCGAACCGGATCCGCGCGCCGCGCACGCGCGGTCCTGCCCCGGCAGGTTCCCGCCGCCGCGGCGGACCGAGGACGTCCGAACCCGGGACATGGCCGAGCACCGTCCGGAACAATGGCGTTCTGCCAGGTACGGGATCACGGGGGAGCGCGGCGCCATGGACGGGTTGATGGAGTTCAGAACCGAGGAGGGCGCCCAGGTCGTCGTGGAGGGCGTGGAGAGCGTGACCGGCGCCCGGTTGGTTTCCCGCGGCGGTGCGCCGGCCCAGGCCACACGCACTTTCGAAAGCGCCCTGGACGGGGTGCGGGCGGCGGCCGAGTCCGCGCTGCGGGTCTTCCGGGACGGCTCGCTCAAACCGGACTCCGTGGAGCTGGAGTTCGGGGTGAAACTCAGTGCCGAGGCGGGCGCTGTCATCGCGAAGGGGACGGCGGAGGGCCATCTGGTGGTGAAGCTGAGCTGGTCGCCGGAGCCGTCCCGGCCGGCGTCGGCGGCCTCCGGCCAGTCATGAGCGGCCCTGCCTGGCACGCCCGGATCGAGTGCGGGAACGAGGTCGGCGCGGGATTCCTGGTCGCCGCGCGCCGCGTGCTGACCTGCGCGCATGTCGTCAGACAGAGCGGGACCGCGGAAGTGACCGTCTCCTTCCCGCACCGCAGGGAACTCGGCGCGCTGCCCGCCACCGTGGAGGTACGCGGCAGCTGGGCCGGGGGTGCCGCCGACCCCGGCGACCTCGCCGTACTGGAACTGGACCGCGAAGTCCCGCTGGCCCCGGCCGTGTTCGCCCCGCCGGGGACCGAGCACACCTCCCCCACACCCGTGCTGGTCGCCTACGGCTTCCCGGTCGGCTACGACGAGGGCACGCTCGCCCGGTACCAGGCGGTGTCGCGCACGCGGATCGCCGGCGAGTGGGTGGAACTGGAGGCCGTCACGGGGCACGGGCAGCCGCTCGCCGCCGGTTTCAGTGGGGCGGCGCTGGCCCTGGACGACGGCCGGGTGGTCGGAATGGTCTCGGCGATCGCGGGCGAGAGGGACGTGAGGGTCGGCCGGATGCTGCCCACCCAGGTCATGACCCGCTACTGGCCCGACCTCCAGAGCCTGGTCACCGCGTCGCGCCGGGCGGTCGCCGAACGAGCGCGGCTGCACGAGCTGGTCGAGAGGGCGGCCCGCAGGGGCCTGAAGCACGACCCGGTGCGCCTGTACAACGGCGCGGCGGGTCCGTACGACCCGCCGGTGCCTCAGGAGGGGTTCGACTCGCTGGAGGCCGCCGCGCGTTTCGTGCTGGACGAACTCGACGTCCAGCATTCCACGGACACCGTGGCCCGGTTCGCAGACCAGCTGGAGGCCCGGCTCGGCGCAGGCGAAGCGCAGCCCCGGACCGACTGGTCCTCGATACTCTTCGAGTTCGGGCGCAGCGGCGCGGGTGACGGCGAGGTGTGCGTCGAGGTGTCGGCGTTCAGCGACGGGCGCCGCCATCCGGTCGCCTCGGACACGGTGCCGCAGTCCCGGCTGCGCACGTACGTCCATGATCGCCTTCAGACGGCCATTCTCCATCTGGCGCCCGGAGCGGACGAGTTGATCGCGTTCTCACTACCGCGCGACTGGCTCGACTGGCCCGTCGACACCTGGCCGAGCGGCCCCGAGAACGACACTCCACTCGGCTGTGTCCACCCCCTCGTCGTCACCGACCACGCGCGCCGCGTTCCGACGGTCCGGCACGCCCTGACCCAGGCCTGGGGCCGGCTCGCCACCCGCACCGGCTCCCGGATGGAACCCGTGTCGTGCGACGGGCGGTTGAGCCCCCGGCAGCTCCAGCTCAGACTGTGGGACCCGGACTCCTGTTGCGCGGGTTTTGCCACGACCCCGCGCACTGCCCGCACCCGCGACCACTTCGCCTGCTCCGTGACCACGCCGGCCCCGGTCATCGCATGGTCGCGCAGCGGCTGCGGCCCGGGGGACACCGCGGAGGAGGGCCCTTGCCCGGGCGCGGACGGCTGCACCGGTACGGCGTTCCTGGACCGGTGCGGGGACTGGATCGCCCAGGTGCCGCCCTCCGAACTGCCGCGTCACGTCCGGGAACTGCGCCGCGCCGCCTACGCGACGGACGCCCCGGGCGGACACTGGGCCCGGGACATCCAGCTGCTCTGGGACGACCCGCGCTGGTTCACCGACTCGCTCGCAGCCGCCATCCACAGCCGATCCCCCGTGGCCTGAACCCGCCTCGGAGATCCGGAACCGGAGACAACCCATGCCGCACTGGTCCGTCTACACCGGCAGCAGCGAACCGCACGACGGAATCGGGCAGTTGCCCGCACCGCCGCCCTGGCGTGCCTTCGACGGCGGCCCCGTACTGCCCGCGCCCGGCGACACCGACGACGAGGCGGCCGTCTCCCCGGACCGGGTCCACCGCGCCCGTACCTACGTCGCCACCCCGGAGAGCGTCCAGCTGGTCAACGCCGCGCTGTGCCTGCGCCGCCCGCTGCTGGTCACCGGCCCGCCCGGTACCGGCAAGTCCTCCCTGGCGTACGCCGTGGCACGCGAGCTGGGCCTGGGTCCGGTGCTGCGCTGGAACATCACCAGCCGCAGCAGCCTCGCCGACGCCCTCTACCGGTACGACCCGCTGTCCCGGCTGTACGCGGTACGTCCCGGCGCCGACGGCGAGGGCCCGGAACACGACGGCCGACGGGCCATGGGTGCGGTCGAGGAGCACCTGCGGCTGGGCCCGCTCGGCACTGCGCTGCTCCCCCACGACCGGCCCCGCGCCCTGCTCATCGACGAGATCGACAAGAGTGACCTCGACCTGCCCAACGACCTGCTGAACGTCCTGGAGGAGGGCCAGTACGAGATCCCGGAGCTGGTCCGCGCGGCCCGCCACTCGGGTGCCGGCGGCATGGCGCGGGTCCTGGTGGACGGCACGGACACCCCGGTCTCGATCACGCGCGGCCGGGTCCGCTGCCGCGCCTTCCCCTTCGTCGTCCTCACCAGCAACGGCGAGCGCGAGTTCCCGCCCGCCTTCCTGCGCCGCTGCGTCCGGCTGAAGCTGCGCCGGCCCGGCCGGGACCAGCTCACCGAGATCGTCCGCTCCCATCTCGGTGATCCGGACGACCAGGCGGTGTCCCTCATCCGGGCGTTCCTGGATCGTTCCGGCAGCGGAGAGCTCGCCACCGACCAGCTCCTGAACGCCATCTACCTCACCGGCGTGGCCGGTCTGGACGCCGTGTCCCGCGAGCAACTGGCCGAACAGCTGATGCCGTACCTCAGCGCGGCGGCGGACGACGATGGCCTCTGATCCGGAAGGACCGGGAGAGCCCGGAGCGCCTCAAGAGCCTGCGGCGGCGAGCGGTGAGGTGGCAACGGCCGGACCCGGCGGGCCCCGCCGGCCCGACGATGCCCGGCCCCTCGCCCACCTGGCCGCCGTACTGGCCGCTGCCGCGGAGGCCGACCCCGCGGCCTCCGCCGGGGAACCCCCGACACCCCGGGAACTCGCCGAACTGCTCTGGTTGGCACGCCAGTTGGGCCCGATCCGGCAGGAGGCACCGACCGGGCCGGACACGCCGGCCGGGCTGCCACCGGATCGGGCCACCCCCGGCGCCGCGCCACCGCGTACGGAGTCGCCGACGCACGACGTCCCCGCCACCCCGCAGGACACCGACCGGGTTCCCCTGCACGCACCCCCACCGGCCTCGACGGCCTCCGACGACCGCCGCTCCCTGCTCGCCCCCGCGCCACCGATGCTGCACCGGCCCCTCGCGCTGCAGCGTGCTCTGCGCCCCCTCAAACGCAAGGTGCCCTCACCCCGCGCCCGGGTGCTGGACGAACGCGCGACGGCGGACCGGATCGCCCGGCTCGGGGCACTTCCCGAGGTGTGGCTGCCCGTCCTGCGCCCGGCCCCCGAACGCTGGCTGCGCCTGAACCTGGTACACGACACCGGCCCCACCATGCCCGTCTGGCATCCCTTGGTGCGCGAACTGCACACCGCCCTGGCCCAGTCCGGCTTCTTCCGCACGGTCACCCTGCATCCGGCCACCCCCGACGGCCGCGCCCCGCACGTCCCCGCGCCAGCCGACGGCCGCACGGTCACCCTCGTCCTCAGCGACTGCATGGGCCCGCAGTGGCGGCCGGGGCGGGCGGGAAGACTCTGGTACGGCACCCTGCGCGCCTGGGCCGGCCGGATGCCCCTGGCCGTAGTACAGCCGCTGCCCGAGCACCTGTGGGCCACGACCGCCCTGCCCGCCACGCCCGGCCTCCTCACGGCTCCGGCGCCGGCCGCCCCGACCGGCGCCCTCGCCTTCACCCCGTACGACCCGGACGCCCCGCCCACGCCACGCGGAGCCCTCCCCCTCCCCGTCCTGGAGCCGGGGCCCGGCTGGCTGGCGAACTGGGCCTCACTGGTCGCCGACCCCGGCGGGGGCCGCACGCCCGGAGCGGCGGCCTGGCTGCGTCCGACCCCCGTGCCGTCCCCCGAACTCGTGCCCGACATCGCGTCGTTGTCTCCGCAGGACCTGGTCCTGCACTTCCGTGCGACCGCCTCCCCGGAAGCCTTCCGGCTCGCCGGCCATCTCGCGCTGGCCGTCCCCTCGGTGCCGGTCATGCGCCTCGTCCAGCACACCCTGCTGCACGACCCCCGCCCGCAACATCTGGCCGAGGTCGTCGTCAGCGGCATGCTCACCGCCGTCCCCGGGCCTGCGGGTACGTACGACTTCCGGCCGGGCGTACGCGAACTGCTCCTGCGCTCCCTGCCCCGCACGGCTCGCAGCCGCTCGCGCGAACTCCTGGCCCGGGTCGGCGGGTTGATCGACGAGCGGGCGGGCCTGGCGGCCGGGGAGTTCCGGGCCGAGGCGGGGCACCGCGGGCCGTCCGGTACGGAGTTCGCGACGGTGACCCCCGAGACGGTGACCAGGCTCGGCGGTACCGAGGACGAACGGCACCGGCTGGTCGGCGGGCGGTACCGGCTGGTGGGGCCGCGGGGAGCCGGGCGACGAGTGCGCGAGGCCGTGGACGTGCGGACCTCCCGGACCGTGGCTGTGCACCTGTATCCGGAGCGGGCCGCGCCACGGGAACGGTTTCTGCGCGTGGCGCAGGTACTCACCGAGATCGACAATCGCCATGTGGTGCGCGTCCTGGACTACGGGATGGAAGGTGAAACCCCTTTTCTGGTCACGGAGTTCGTGGACGGGGTGACGCTCACGGAACTGCGCCGGGGCAGCGGGCCGGAGGTGCCGTTCGGGCTGTTCGCCCGCCTCGCCTCGCACGTGGTGTCCGGACTGCACGCCCTGCACGCACGCGGTCTCGTCCGCGGACAGAGCGGCACGGACGGCCTGCTGCTGCGTCCCGACGGGACCGTGATGATCAGCCGGTTCGAAGTGGACGAGGCGTCGGCGCCTGGCGGCACCGCGGCGGACTTCGACGAACTCAGCGCATTTCTGAGGGAGTTGGCCCGGCAGGTGACGGCCCCGGCCGAGTACGGACGGCACCGGGCCCGGATCGCCGACGGGGAGCTGACGGCACTGGAGGCGGCCGAGGCGCTCGCCGCCTCCCACGACGCCGACAGCTGGAGTTTCCACCTGCTCGGCCCGCTGCGGGTCGGCCTTCTCCCCGCCGAGCCCGGGATCACCGTGCCGGTCTCCGAAGCCCAGGCACTGCTGTGCATGCTGCTCCTCAGGGACGGCCGACGCGTGACCTACCAGGAGCTGGCCGACGGCCTGTGGGAGGAACCGCCCCCATCCGACGAGGCAGTACGACGCATCGATCTACTGGCCGACCAGACTCTGAGCCGCCTGGGCCCCGGCACCCTCGCGGCCCTCCCGGACGGCTACGCGCTGCACGTGCCGGGCGCCTACATCGACGCACGCCACTGTGAGGAACTGCTCACCGACTGGCGCACGGACGACGACGCCGGCGCCCGCGCCGAGCGCGTCAGGACGGCCCTGGGCCTCTGGTACGGCGATCCGCTCGCGGGCATCCCGGGCCCCGCCGCCGACGCCACCCGCGCCCGGCTGGCCGAGCTGCGCATGTCACTGCATGTCGCCGCCGCCGAACTCGACCTGCTGCTCGGTGACTTCGAGCGCGCCACCACCGATCTCGAAGCCCTACTGCGCGAGCACCCGCTCCGGGCGGACCTGCGCCGCCTGCACATGACGGCGCTCCGGGAACTGGGCCGGATCACGGAGGCCGTGGAATCGTACGAGTCCTATGCGGAACTCCGGCAGCGCCGCCGCGAGCCGGTCGACCCCGCGCTCGACGACCTCCACCGGGAACTGCGCACCGGCCGGGAGGCGCTCCGGGCCACGATCGTCTTCCGGGCCGAGGGGGGGAGCAGCAGTCAGCAGGCCCGCAGCCAGCTCGGCCGCGAGGCGACCCGGCTGCTCGCCCTCGGCGGGCTCGAACCCCATGACTACGAGGTGTCGGCGCGCGACAACGGCCAGGTCTTCCTCACCGAACCCGGGACCGACGTGCTGCCGGTCCTGACGGCGCTGCTGCGGGAGGTACCCGAGGCTCTCGCGGAGGCGGCGGAGTCCGGCCTGATCCGAGTGACGTTCTGGCACACCCCGGTCGTACCGGCCGAGGTTCATGACGCTCCGGCGATGACGGGCACGAACGCCCTGGTCGTCGTCTCCCCCGTGCTGTACGCGCAGTACGAGGCCGGCCCGGCCGCCTCCGCGGAGTCCCGCTTCGACCCCTTGCCGGGGGGATCACCGTCGGCCGCGCCCCTCGCCTGGTACCGGCAGCTGCCCCTGCTGCCCCCGGAGCCCGAGCCCGTCCACGGCGAACTGTTCACCGGCCCCCTCGTGACCCACGCCCCCGCCCGGGACTGCCTGCCCGAACCCGGCGTCAAGGCCATCGTGCTCGTCCCGGACCACGGCCGGCCGGTCCTCATGCCGCCCTCCGGCGCGCCGCCGGCCCCGTCCACGAGGTACTACGAGGTCGACCTCACCGACCACCGTGACGGCACTTCGATGTCCCTGCCCAGTTCCGACGGTCCGCCCTTCACCGCCTCGGTCGAGCTGACCTGGAACGTCGTCGATCCGGTCGCCTTCGTCAACGGCGGGTTCGCCTACGTTACCGGTGTCCTGTTCGAGCACCTCTCCAAGGAGGCGGCCCGGATCACCCGCCGCCATCCGCCCGAGGACGTGATCGCGGCCCAGCACGCCGTGCACGCCGGACTGCGCGACTGGCCGGTGCCGGGACTGGCGGTGACCTGCTCGGTCAGCCTGGTACGGCGGGACGATACACACGCGCGACAAGGCTCCCCGTACCTGTCCCAGCCGTCCGACGCCGCCCACCGCGCGCTGCGCGAGCTCGCCCTGGCGGCAACCGTACGTATCCACCGCCCATCGGCCGAAGCCGGCCCGGACGGGCCCGGGACCTTCCTCGGAAGCGGCTTCTTCATCGCGCCGAACTGGGTGCTGACCTGCGCCCACGTGGCATGCGCCGGGGAAGGCGGCGAAGTGGCGGTGGTCCACAGGACCGCACCGGGCCGCGCCCCGTCCACGGTGACCGGCAGGGTCGTGGTCGCGCTCCCGGACAGCGTCAAGCAACCCGGGACCGGGTCCTGGCCGGCCCCGGATCTCGCGCTCGTGCGGCTGGCCGAACCCGTCGAGCACGACTGCGTGTACGTCTCGGAACGCGCCCAGCCCAACTACGGCGAAGGCAGGGTGCACTACGCCGGCTGGACCGTGCTCGGAGGGCAGTTGAACATCCTGGACGGGGCGCTGTCCGTCGAGGGCACCATCGGCAGCTGGTCCACGGGCGCACAACTGCGGCTGGGGGGCAACGACCTTCCCCCCGGTGTCGCGGGCGGGCCCGTACTCGATCCGGTACGCGGCGAGGTCGTCGGCATCCTGAAGTCGCGCGCGACCCACGGGCGGGGCGGCACGTCCACGGGGATCGAACAGCTGCGGAAGTTGCCCGTGGCGGCGGGCGACGACCTCTACCAGACGGTGTTCCACGCCCACGACCGCTACCACCAGGACCGACAGCGCGACCTCACGACCGCGCGCTCCACCTGGACCGATGTCCAGAGCAGGCTGGGTGTGCGGCCCGGCGGGGTGCTCACCGCGCACGAGCGCACGGACCTGCTGGGCCGACTCGCCGCCCTGCCGCCTCCTGCCGACGGCGACCAGTTGCTCCGCATCCTGGACGCCCTGCCCGACCTCTTCCCGTCCCGCCTCGCCCCCGGCCCGCGTGGCTGGCGGGACGGCCTCGGGATGCTCTACGAGCCCATACGGGCCGGCGACGCGCTCGGACTCGTACTCGACTACGCGATGCGGGTCCTGTCGGCCGACCGCTCCTATCCCACGCCCGATGTCCACCAGGCCGAGAACGTCCTGTGGGAATGGATCCAGCGGACCGCACAGTTCCTGGACGCCCCCCGCCGCAGCCAACTCGCCGAACAGTGGGCGGCCCACCGCCGTCGACGGCCGTCTGCCTGAACGGGCCCGATGCACACGGGGCCACAGTCTGCCGACCGCATCGCGTCGTTCCGGTTCCCGCCCGACGAGCTGCTGCTCTCCCGCAACGGGCTGCCATGGTGAAATCGCGGCGCACACGCCACGGTCGGAAGCACGACAGCCGGTCACGGCCTCCTACAGCGCCGAGACGTCCGTCCGCCGCCTGTCCGGCTTGAAGGGAAGCGCGGTCACCGTCGCCCTGATCTCCCGCTGTGCGGTCCCCGGCCTTCCCCACAGCACCACCACGTCCGTGCCGGGGGCCGCATGGGTCTGGTCGAGCACGGCGAGGGAGATGGTCGACCGCAGGTTCACGCTGAGCGTCCTGCCGGTGGAGACGCCCACGCGGCGGCCGGCGGCGAGGACCTGGTCGAAGACCGGGCCGCGGCCGCGCGGGACTTCCATCGGGTCGGGAAGGTCCCCGGCACCGAGCGGCGAGGCGAGGACGGCGGCGACGTCCTCGGTGTTCCAGCGCAGGCCCATGAGTGTCCGCTGCGGCTCCCCGCGGGCGGCGTCGGCGGCCAGGGCGGCACGGCCCAGGAAGTCACGGTCGGGGACGCCCTTGCGAAAGCCCCAGCCGAGTTCGGCGGGCTTGCGGAAGTAGTCCGTGATGCCGTTGTCCGGTACGAAGCTGCCGCCGGGCCTTCCCCTGCGGAACTGACGCGGTGCGCCGGGCGTGAGTATCGAGGCAGGAAGGTAGTCCAGGCCGTTCGTGGCGATGCCCGCCTCGATGTGCTGCACCGGCTGGGAGCGCAGGCCCAGTTGGCGGAGCCCGAACTGCCCTCCGGCGGCGACGGTGGCCGACCAGATCGCGTCGGCGTGCCCGGCGGGTCCGTGGAGTTCGTAGCCGAGTTCGCCCGAGATGCCCGTCCGCAGCACCTGTACCGGGACTCCGGCGACGGCGGCCGTCCGGCTGCGGCTGAAGGCTATGTCGCGCAGGCTCTCCCCCGTCAGCTTCTCCAGCGTGTCCAGGGAGGCCGGGCCCTGGACGCCGAAGATGAAGCGCCCGGGGCTGACGTCCTCGGCCTCCGCGTCCCAACTCCCCTGGCTCAGCTGCCACAGCAGCCAGTCGCCGCTGCCGGCCGTGTAGAGGAACTCCTCCTCGGCCAGACGGCACAGGATTCCCTCCGACGCCACCCGGCCGTGCTCGTCGAGCTGGACGTGGTGCTTGATCTGCCCCTTCTCGAAGCGGGACAGGTCCCTCATGCCGAGCCAGGCGAGGAAGTCCAGCGCCTGCCTCCCGCGGACCACGACCTTGTGGAGGCTGGACCAGTCGCCGAGATAGCAGGAGGTGACGTGCGCGCCGCACTCCTCGACCCAGTCGGTGTATTCGAGGGGCAGCAGGGTCTGGGCGAAGTGGCCGTACGAGCCGAGGGCGTTGCTCTCGTCCTGGGCTGCGGCGGCCGGGCTGAAGTACGCCGGCCGCTGGGCGACGAAGGGGGCGTCCTTCAGTCGCAGGACCGCTTCGTAGGTGGCGCGTCGGGTCTCGGCAGTGTCCACGGTGATCCTCCTGCTCGTGCTCATGGGCTCTCGGCTGCTCCGGGTACGGCACGGGCGCGCTACGGGCGTGGCGCGCGAGAGGGCGGGTGCCGGGCGCCACCGCCTCGGCGAGAAGCGGAACATCCGGAGCTGCTGCGTCGTGAAGTCGTGAAGGGGTCTGTCCGGTCGTCCGGCCGTCCGGTTGCGAGGAAGCGCCCGAAGCGCGCGATCGGGCCGAGCGGCCGGATCGTGCAACTAGATCGTTTAAGTCGCACGCTAGCAGATGATCGCGGCCACGGGGGACGGTGGTGACGCAGATCGTTTCGGGGGCCTCGGCACGGCGGTCACGGCGAGCACCATCACGGCAAGGCCGGTCACGCCGCCACCTGATTACACGGACCCGCGGACCACGATCCGGCCCGGCACGGGTGCCAGCCCCCCGGCGTCGATGCCCAGGGCGTTGCGGGCGGCGATCCGTCCCAGGATCTCGGCGTCGATGTGGACGGTGGTGAGGGCGGGCGTGGACAGGGCGCCGTACTCGATCTCGTCGAAGCCGATCACGGCCACGTGCTCGGGCACCCGCAGGTCGAGGTCGCGCAGGGCGGTCAGCGCCCGCAGCGCGATGTCGTCGTCGAAGGCGGCCAGGGCGGTCACGTCGGAGTGGACCGCGAGGAACGACCGGACGGCGATCGCGCCGGCCTCCCGGGGCCGCGGCACGACGAAGCGCTCCAGGGGCGGCAGCCCGAGCCGCCGGGCGGCCTCCTGGGCGAATCCGAGCCGGGCCTCGGTCAGCGGGAAGTCGTGGTCGGGCAGGGCCATCGCGATCCGGGTGTGACCGCGTTCGGCGAGGTAGCCGATCTGCAGGGCCGCGTTGAAGGCGAACCCGCTCTCCCAGTCCTCCTCGACGGGCTCGTGTCCCCGCATGTAGGCCTCGCCGAGCCGCAGCACCGCGCGCGGCGCGATGGTGTCCAGGACCTTCTGCGTGGCCTCCGGGATCGCGTGGCCGTGCCGGACCAGGAGGATGTGGTCGTGTTCGGCCAGTTCCTCGTCCAGGCCCCGGACGTAGCTGCGGGAGAAGTTGCCCTCCATGCCCCGGTCGACGTTGAGCACGACGATGCGCGAGGACCCCTCGCGCAGGGCGCGGGCGATGCCGTGCGGCACGTAGCCCAGGTCCCGGGCGGCCTCCATGACCCGCTCCCGGGTGGCGGTGGAGATCGTCTGCCGGGGGTCGTCGTTCAGCACGAAGCTCACGGTCGCCCGCGACACCCCGGACGCCTTCGCCACGTCGGTCAGCGTCACCCGGCCCGAACGGCCCATGCCGGCACTCTCCCTCTCGGTCGACCGAGCTGTCCCCGGTCGACCTCTTCGGCCGGCTGCTTCGGCGAAAGAACGCGTCCGGGCTCTAGAACGATTAAGCGTCTGGCGCGCCACTCTACGCCGCTAGATCGTTTCAGTGCTGTTTCCGGACCGCAGTGCGCCCGACCGGCCGACCGCCCGACCGGCCGACCTGCCGTGCTCCGACCGGGTCGGTCGGCGCCCGAGAGGCATGGCACAGCTCCGGTGCCCTGGAGAGCGCCCACAGGGGGGTGGGGCTCCGTCGGTGTCCGGCTCCGCCCCGACGGGATCACCTCCCGCGATGGCGGAGCCCGGCGTGGGGAGCGACCCCGGCCACGACGGCGCCGCAGCCGCCGCACGCCTCCGCCATCGCACGCCCGGTGGGACGCTCACGCCGCGACGGTCGCGCGTTCCGCGCCCCACCGGGCGGCGCGCAGCGTGTTGACCAGCAGCATCGCGATGGTCATGGGGCCCACCCCGCCGGGGACGGGAGTGATGCGGCCGGCGATGCCGTCGAGTTCGGCGGAGCGGACGTCGCCGGTCAGGCCGGAGGGTGTGCGGTGGATGCCGACGTCGACGACGACGGCGCCGGGCCGGACGTGTTCGGGGCCGACCAGTCCGCGGACACCGGTGGCGACCACCACGATGTCGGCGGGCCGGGTGACGGCCGCGAGGTCGGTGGTGTGCTCGTGGGCGACGGACACGGTCGCCCCGCGCCGCAGCAGCAGCTGGGTCAGGGGTCTGCCGACGAGTTCGCCCCAGCCGACGACCGCGACCCGGGCACCCTGGAGGGCGATTCCCTCGGTGTCGAGGAGTTCGATGACGCCGCTGGGGGTGCAGGGGCGCAGTCCGCGCTCCCCCCGGGCAAGGCGCCCGAGGCTGGCGGTGGTGAGACCGTCGACGTCCTTGGTGACGGGGATTCGGTCGATCAGCGGAGCCGCGTCCAGGTGCGCGGGGAGCGGGAGTTGGAGGAGGATGCCGGAGACCTCCGGAGCGGCGGCCAGTTCGTCGATGACGGTGGCCACGTGGTCGTGGGTGGCGTGTGCGGGCAGATGGCGATGGAAGTCGCGCATGCCGACCTCCCTGACGGCACGCCGTTTCGCGGCGACGTACACCGCGCTGGCCGGGTCGTCGCCGACGAGGACGGTCGCGAGCCCGGGGACCGGCCCCGGACCGGCCGCCGCGGCGACCTCCTCGGCGACCTCGGCCCGGATGCGCCGGGCGATCCCGCTGCCGTCGATCGTGGTTGTCATGGTGGCGAACCGCTTTCTGTTCGTGAGGAACGATTCGCCCGGGCGAGAGGGGTGTGGCGCTGCGTGCGGTCGGTGTGACCGCGTCTGTACGGCGCCGTGACCCGGCCGGCCGCCGGTCTGCGCAGGTGGCCGGCCAGGTCACAGGGAGCGGCGCACGACAGGACCGCCTGTCCCGGCACCGGGCGGTAGTTGTGCCGCGAGCTGTTGTTCCGTCTCATCAGGCGAAGACGATGGTGTGGTTGCCGTCGCGGACGACCCGGTCCTCGGCGTGCCACAGCACCGCCCGTGACAGCACCGCCCGTTCCACGTCGGCGCCCCGGCGGGTGAGGTCGGCGGCGGTGTGGGCGTGGGTGACGCGGACGACGTCCTGTTCGATGATCGGGCCCTCGTCGAGGTCCTCGGTGACGTAGTGGGCGGTGGCCCCCACCAGTTTCACCCCGCGGCTCTTGGCCTTGGCGTACGGTCCCGCGCCGATGAACGCGGGCAGGAAGGAGTGGTGGATGTTGATGATCGGCACCCCGACCCGCTCGATGAAGTCGCCGGAGACGATCTGCATGTAGCGGGCCAGGACGACGAAGTCGACATTGCCCTGGAGCAGCCGCAGGTGTTCGGCCTCCGCCGCCGACTTGTCCGCGCCCTGGCACGGCACATGGAAGAAGGGGATGCCGAACGACCGCACCTCCTCCGCCACATCGGGGTGGTTGGAGATCACCATGGCCACGGTGACGGGGAGTTGTCCCTGGCGGTGCCGCCAGAGCAGGTCGAGGAGGCAGTGGTCGGACTTCGAGGCGAAGATCGCGACCCGCTTGGGCACGGCGAGGTCGCGGAGCGTGTACGTCAGTCCGAAGCCGTTCACCAGCCGTTCGTCCAGGTCTGCCCGCAGGCCGGGCAGCGCGGCCCGCAGGCCGTCCAGGCCGAAGACGGTGCGCTGGAAGAAGGCACCGCCCTGCGGATTGTCGGAGTACTGGTCGAGGGAGACGATGTTCGCGCCGTGCCCACTGAGGACCGACGCCACGGCGGCGACGATGCCGGTGGCGTCGGCGCCCTGCACGATCAGCGCGGCCTGCTGGGCGGCGGCCCCGCTCGTGGTGGCGCGGGCCGGGGCGTCCTGTGTGAGGGTCATGCCGCACTGTCCTTCCGGAACCGGGCGGCCCACTCGGAAGTGGCCCTGAGCCCGCCGAACGTATAGAAGTGGATCTTCAACTCGCCGTGCCGGTGCGGGTCGTGGGCCGCGTCGAGAGCACGCAGGAAGCGGTCGGGGCCCGCCGTGCCCATGAGGTTGGTGATCGAGAACCCGTACTTCTTCACCACGGACGCGCTGGTCCCGACGCCGAAGCGGGAGGCGTACGTCATCAGCCGCTTGATGCCCGCCGGTCCGGGCACCCCGATCCTGATCGGCAGCGCGACGCCCCGGCTCCGTACCTCTTCCACCCAGGCCAGCACCGGCTCGACGTCGAAACCGAACTGGGTGATGATGCCGCCCTCAAGGGGCTGGGCGGCGAGCGCGGTGTGCTTGTCCCGCAGCGCGGACCAGAGCACGCCGGCGTCGATGGCCGGGTGACCCTCCGGGTAGCCGGTGATGCCGACGTCCTGGACGCCGTACTCCTGCAGCAGACCCGTGTCGATCAGGGAGAGGGAGTCGGCGTAGGGCCCCTCGGGGACGGCGGGGTCGCCGCCGACGAGGAACACGCTGTCCGAGGTGCCGTCGGCCCTGAGTCCCGCCAGGAACCGCTCGAAGTCGTCGCGCGATCCGAGGCGGCGGGCGGATATGTGCGGTACGGGCACGAAGCCGAGCCGCTTGACCGCGCGGGCGGCCGCCAGCCGCAGCTCCAGGTCCTCGTTGCCGAGGAAGGTGACGTTGATCCGGGTGCCCTCCGGAATGGTGTCGCGGGCCTCCTCCAGTTTCGGGACGTCCTTCCCCGTCATCTCCAGGGAGAAGTCGTCGAGCAGCGACGTGTCGGCCGCCGTGCGTACCGTGCTCACGGGATTCATCTCTCTCGCCTCGCTCGTCGTACGGCCGTCGTCAGCGGTCGCGGCGGTAGAGGGTCCGCGCGTGCTCGTCGAACGGGGAGGGCTGGACGGTGGCCCGGATCCGGGGGAAGCCCAGGTCGGCCTCGGGGTCGGTGCCGGCGCCGGGGTGCTCGCCCCAGACCACCTCGACCCGGGTGCCCGGTACGGCGTGCTCGGCGTCGACGAGGGTCTGCGTCAGCACGGTCCCGACCGGGTCGATCGACGCGCTCTGCATGGTCACGCCGGCCAGGCCCGCGTCCGTCTCCACCCGGTGGCGCGCGTAGGAGAGCACGAAGCCGGGGTCCTCACCGCCGCCCAGGACGGTACGTACGTCGTCCGGGTCGAGGACGAGGGTGACCTTGCTGCGCAGCGGGCCGTCCTTCGCCTTCAACAGGGCGTCCCGGCCCACGAAGTCATGGCTGAAGTGGATGAGTTTGCCGTAGCCGAGCTCGTACGGGGAGACGTAGTAGTCCTCGATGTCCCGCGAGAAGTAGCTGCCGTTGAGGGGGCGCTTGCCCTCGATGCCGAACAGCGGCAGCCAGGCACGGTACTCCGCGAGGCCGGCATCGGTGTAGATGCCCGGCACCGGCGAGGGGATCCAGCCGCTCTCCACACTCGGCGTGGCGTACGCCAGCGCGCCGACCTGGACCAGGCCCAGCGGCTCGCCCGCCTTGAGGAACGCCTCGTGGACGTGGGCCGCGTGCTCCCACGGGCCGATGAACTCGTAACCGGCCTGTCCTGCCATGCCGTGGCGCAGGGCCTCGAAGGGGCGGCCGCCGAGGGTGACGGGGGTGGCGTGGAAGAACTTCGTCTCCGGCAACGGACCGCCGAAGACCTTCTCGATCAGCTCCATCGCCAGCGGGCCCTGGATCTGGTAGCGGAAAAGCTTCGGGTCGCCGCCGCCCGGGCGGAAGGCGGAGGACGCGTCGGTCTCGAAGGCGACGTCGTAGCCGCCCTTCTCCGCGTGGTACTGCACCCAGTGCTGGGCCGCGGGGATACCGCTGAGCAGGTACCTGTTCTCGGCATGCCGGGCGAGGATGCCGTCGGTGACGATGAGTCCGTCGCGGGTCACCGGCACGTACTGCTTGGCCTGGCCGATCGCGAACTTCTCGAAGTTGTTGACGCCGTGCTCGGCCAGCACCCGGGTGGCGTCCGGGCCTTCTATCCACATGTCGTACATGTGGTGCGAGAGATTGAGGAGGGCCACGCCCTCGTGCCAGGCGGCCTGCTCCTGACGCCAGCCGGAGTACTCGCGGGCCACGACCTCGGGGGTCCACGGTTCGGCGTCCGGCTGCCACAGCAGCTCGACGGGGGATCCGGCCTTGTCGATGCCGTCCTGGAGGGAGGGGATTGCCATGTGCGGCTCCTTGGTTGCTTGCGGCGGTGGTTGCCGCTGGTGATCTGTCCCGCGATTACTAAATCGATCTAGTGAGCCACGGACCGGTCGGCCCTGCGCGGCGACGCCGCCCGCAGCGGGTACCGGGGCGGATTCCCGCGAGGCTGTGCCGGGGCGCTACGCGTGCGGCACGGCCCCCGTCCCGACCGCGCCCTCGCGCACCGGGCCGGGGGTGCGTTCATGGCGCGCGTAGTGGTCCAGGTAGGCGGACGCCACGCGCACCGCGTCGAGGCCCGCGCGGACGTCGTGGACCCGTACGCAGTACGCGCCCGCCACGGCGGCCAGCCCGGACACGACGGCCGTGGCCATGTCCCGTTCCACAGGCGGCACTTCACCGGCACCCCCGCTCGCGAGAGCGGCGCCGATGAACCTCTTTCTCGATGCGCCGACGAGCACGGGACGCCCGAGCCGGCGCAGCGACCCCAGCCCGGCCAGCAGCGCCCAGTCGTGCTCGGGACGCTTGGCGAAGCCGAGGCCGGGATCGAGGACGACGCGGTCCGGGTCGAGTCCCTGTTCCGCCAGCCGCCGGAGCCGCCGGGCGAGTTCGGCGGTGACCTCGGAGACGACGTCGCGGTAGTCCGCGTGGCGGTCCATGTCCCGGCTCGGCGCCCGCCAGTGCATGGCGACGTACGGCACGCCGGCCGCGGCTACGGTGCGCGCCATGGCCGGGTCGGCCAGGCCACCGCTGACGTCGTTGACCAGGCACGCCCCGGCCTCGACGGCGGCCCTGGCGACGGGGGCGTGCATGGTGTCGACGCTCGTACGGACGCCGGCGCGGGCGAGTTCCCGCACCACCGGCACGGTCCGGGCCAGTTCCTCGTCCAGACCCACGGGCCGCGCTCCGGGCCGGGTGGACTCGCCGCCCACGTCCACGATGTCCGCGCCCTGGGCGGCGAGTTCCAGCCCCCGGTCGATCGCGCGCCGGCTGTCCGCGTACCGGCCGCCGTCGGAGAAGGAGTCCGGCGTGACGTTGAGGATGCCCATGACCAGACAGCGGCCCGGACCGGGCAGCCCCTTCACCTCGGCCGCCCTTCCGGACCGTCCGAGCGGGGTGATTCGTTCCATGGTTGACATCAGCGGCAACCCCCTTGGTCCCGCGTTCGACCACCACGGGAGAGGAACAGGAGAGCTAAATCGATTAGGTCGCCGATGCTACAGGAGGCTGCTTAATCGTTCTAGCCCTGAAGTCGTCAGAAGTCGTCACGTGCTTGCGGAGACCTACGGCGTCACGAGCTCACGGCCTTACCGGCAGGTCAGCGCCTGTCACTCGCGAAGGGCCTGCGGGAGATGGTGGCGCGGATCGTGGTCTGGGAGTGCCGCTCGACCGTCGGGTTGGCGGAGCCGCCGTCCGGTTCGCCCCACACGACGTTGACCTCACGGCCGTAGCCGATCTCGTCCGCGTCGATCATGCAGACGGAGATCCAGCCGCGGACGTTGGACGAGTAACTGCACAGCGTGGACAGGCCGATCAGCTTGCCGTCGACGCTCTCGATGCGGTCGAAGTGCGAGGCCGAGTAGAACGCGGCGGGCATCTCGATGTACTTGAACCGCCGGTCGCCCTGCTCGTACATGCCGGCGAAGATGCGGGCGACGTCGTCACGGTGCCAGGACAGCCACACCTTCTTGCGGTGCTTGCGCCCGCGCATCCGCTCCAGGGCCTCGCGGCCGACGAAGTCGTGGTCGAACTTGAGGATGTGGCCGTAGCCCAGGTCGTACGGGGTGACGTAGTAGTCCTCCACCTTGTCCGGGGTGTAGCTGCCACCGGTGGAGAGGTTCGCCTCGAAGGAGCGCGCGCCGAGCCACTCGCGGAACGGCCGCATGCTCTCGCCCGAGTAGACCGCGGGCACGGTGGAGGCGATCCAGCCCGACTCGGTGGCCACGGAGGCGTAGGCCCGGCCGCCGACCTGGCGGATCCCGTAGGGCTCCCCCGCCTCCAGGATCGTGTCGCGGATGCCGTCGAGGTCGGCGTAGGGGCCGAAGAACTCCAGGCCCGGGAAGCCGCTCATGCGGTGGTTGAGGGCGGTGGTCTCGTGCTTGCCGATGCGGAAGCGGCCCATGGTGAAGAAGGGGATGTCGGGCATCGGGCCGCCGTTGACCTCCTCGAAGATGCGGGCGGCGTGCGGGCCCTGGAGCTGGAGGCGGTAGAACTCGCGGCCGTCCGGGTTCTGCGCGGTGCGCTCGTCGCGGCGCAGGGTGACGTCGTAGCCGCCGGTCTCGCCGTGGAACTGGACCCAGTTGAGGGCCGGCGGCCGGCCGACGAGCCGGACCACGTGGTCGGCGAGGCAGAACAGGATGCAGTCGCCGATCTGGTAGCCGTCGTGGTTGACCGCGATGAACTGCTTGGCCTGCATGGGGCCGAAGCCCTCGAAGCTGTTCGCGCCGAGCGCGGCCAGCAGGCGGTAGCAGTCGGGGCCCTCCACGGTGAGGTCGGTCATGTGGTGGGAGAGGTCCATCAGCGCCGCACTGTTGCGCCAGCTCTCCTGCTCGTCGCGCCAGTTGGTGAACTCGGCGCGGATCGGGAACGGATAGGCCCCGGAACGGCCACCGCGCAGCAGCGCCAGCGGACCGCCGGACTCACGTATCTGGTCATCGAGTTGTGCCATTGCTTCCTCCATGTCGTGCCCGTGCGGTCGCGGATGCGGTTGCGGATGCCACGCCGGTGAGCGGGAGAGGGGAATGCGAATCAGGAGACGGCCCCGATCGATAATGAAACTGTACCGTACAGTACTGTTATGTCTCGTCAAGAGGGTCGAGAGGTAAGAGGTGGCCAGAAGGCGAGCGGGGCAAGGGAGTCCGGAGACGGCACCTACGATGACGAATGTGCCGAGAACGAGATCCGAGGACCGCCGCAACCTGATCCTGCGCGCAGCCGGCGAGCTGTTCATCGCCAAGGGCTACTCAGGCGTCACGATGGAGGACGTCCTGACGAAGGTGGGCGGCTCCAAGGCAACGCTCTACCGGCACTTCGCGGACAAGGCCGAGCTGTTCCAGGCCTCGGTGGAAGCCCTGTGCGACGAGTGGTCGAAGCCGGTGCACACCTTCACTCCCCCCGGCACCGACCTCGCCGAGACCCTGACGGCCCTGGGCGGACACTTCGCCGCCCTGGTCCTCACGCCCGAGGCCATCGCCCTGCACCGGCTGGTCACCTCGGAGGCGGAACGCATGCCGGAGGTGGGCCGGGCCTTCTTCGAGCACGGCCCGTCGGCCGGCCAGGGCGTGCTGGCCACGTACCTGCGGCAGGCGCACGACGCGGGCGAGATCGAGCTCGCCACCGCCCCCGTCCGTGCCGCGGCGCAGCTCTACCAGGCGATGCTGGGCGACGCCCAGATGCGCCTGCTGACCAACTCCCCGCACAGACCGGACGACGCGGAGGTCCGGGAGAGCATCGCCGTCGCGGTACGTGTGTTCCTGCACGGCACGGCCACGGCACCCGCCACCGGCGACACGGACCCGGGCCCACGCACCCGCCCCCGCACCCGCCCCGGCACCGGCACCGGCACCGGCACCGGCACGATCGAAGGCGACACCGAGGTGCCCCTCCCGACAGTCCGGACGTGAGGGCGCGGGCGCCCGGAGCGTGGACGGCTCGAACACAAGGAGACCGGTCGTCACCTTAGGTTGCGGTACGCGCTCTCCCCCACCGGCTCGAATCGGACCAGCATCCCGTCCAGAGATCGCGGTCGCCGCGTGCCGCGCCAGGACGACAGGTGGGTCGGGTCCCGCGTGTCCTCCTCCGGCCGCCCCACCGCGACCTGCCCAGCCCAGCACAGCACGGAGGAGCCGCCCGCCATGTGCCAGAACCACCGGCCGAACCAGGACCTGGCAAGCGACTCGCCACCGGACGAGACGCGGCACGCGTCCCGCAGAACGCTGCTGGGCGCGGTGGCCGCCTCGGCCGTCGCCGCCGCCCCGCTGCTCACCGCGGCACCCGCCGCAGCCGCCTCCGCCTCCGCCGCTCCCCTGTCGCTCGTGCTGCTCGGCACCAACAGCGGACCACCGCCCCTCGCGGACCGGTACGGCATCGCGTCGGCCCTTGTCGTCAACGGGAGGACGTATGTCGTCGACTGCGGCCGCGGAGCGGTGAGCCAGTACCTGCGCGCGGGACTGTCCATGCCCTCGCTGACCGGGATCTTCCTCACCCACCTGCACGCCGACCACATCGTCGACTACTACGCCTTTCCCCTGCTGGCCGCCGGGGCGTCGGGCGCGCAGGGTTTCCGGACACCCGTGTCCGTGTACGGCCCGGGCCCCGCCGGAATCCCGTCCACGGTGGCCGGCGCCCCCGGTCCCGTGCCGGGCACCGTGGAGATGACGCGGCTGGCCGGTCAGGCGTACGCCGCCGCTCCCACCTTCTTCATGACCGAGCACATCGGCATCGACCCGGCCACCCTGTTGGACGTCCGTGACGTCCTGCCGCCGTCCGCGGCGGGCGCCTCGGCCACGAACACCGCTCCCGCCATGCGGCCGTTCACCGTCATGGAGAACGACGACGTCAAGGTCACCGCGGTCCTCGTGCCGCACGGCGCGGTGTTCCCCGCCTACGCCTACCGCTTCGACACCGACCACGGCAGCGTCGTCTTCTCCGGCGACACCGCGCTCACCCCCAACGTCATCACACTGGCCCGGGGAGCGGACGTACTGGTCCACGAGGCCCTCTACCCCGCCGGCCTCGCCGCTCTGGGGCTGCCGCAGTCCCTCATCGACCACATCCTGGCCACACACACCGATGTGGCCGAACTCGGCCGGATCGCCGCCGAGTCCGGCGTCGGCGCCCTGGTCGCCACCCACCTCGGCCCGGGAGACCCGGCCACCGTGTCCGACGCGACCTGGCGACGCCTGCTGCACGGCAGCGCCCACCGCGCCGGCTACGGCGGCCGCGTGGTCCTGGGGACAGACCTGCTGCACGTCCCGATCGGCCGGGAACGGGCGCGTCGGGGTCAGGTGTTGTCCGGCGGATGAGGTGTGCGGTGACGCAGGTCCCGCCGGACCCGGTCAGGGACGCCGGTCCCCATCCCTCCCCAGGAACGAGCAGGGGCCGGTCTCGGACACCTCCGAAACCGGCCCTGAACTCTGACTCCGTAAAGTCGGGACGACAGGATTTGAACCTGCGACCCCTTGACCCCCAGTCAAGTGCGCTACCAAGCTGCGCCACGTCCCGCTGCGGAGTCACGCGGTGCGTACCGCGTGATCACGCAGGTCAACACTACCGCACGCGTACGGGTGCTGCCGCCGGCCGCTCCGTGACCGGGTCGGTGACACGGCCCGCCCGGCGGACCGGGACGAGGAGGGCGGCGCCGGCCGCGGTCAGGCAGAAGAGCGCGAGCAGGGCCCAGGCGTGGGTGTAGCCGGAGGCGTACGGCAGTCCGGAGGGCTGGAGGCGTCCGGTGACCAGGACGCTGGTGAGCGCGGCGCCGATGGAGCCGCCGATGGTGCGGATGTTGGCGTTCATGCCGGTCGCGGCGCCGGTCTGCTCGGGCGGCACGCTGCCGACGATGAGGTTGGCCATGGAGGCGAAGGCCAGGCCGATGCCGAGGCCGAACAGTCCCGCGACGACGCCGATCTGCCACTGCTCGTCGTGCCAGAGGGTGAGGAAGCCGCAGGCCAGCGCGCCGAGCGCGGCTCCCGCGGTGAGCTGCGCCTTGGCGCCGACGCGGGGTTCCAGGCGGCCGCCGATGACGCCCGAGACGAACATGGCGATGAGCATCGGCAGCATGAGCAGGCCGGACTCGGTGACGGTGGCGCCGAAGCCGTAGCCGGCCGCGGCGGGGGTCTGGACGAAGCCGGGCAGGAAGGACCAGATCGCGTACATGCCGGCGCCGAAGAGAAGGGCGGCCGTGTTGGTGGTCCAGACGGCGGGCAGCCGCATCACGCGCAGGTCGATGAGCGGGGTGGCGGAGCGGGACTCCGTGAGCAGCCAGACGGTGAACAGGACGACGGCCGTACCGAACAGGCCGAGCACCTTGGCCGAGGCCCAGCCCCACTGCCCGGCCTGGCTCAGCGGCAGCAGCAGCGCCACCAGCCAGGCGGAGAGCAGCCCGGCGCCGAGCCAGCTGACGCTGCCCTCGGCCCGCTTGGGCGACTCGGGAACGTAGCGGGCGGCGATCAGGACGGTCGCCGCGACCACGCCGACCGGGATCCAGAACAGCCAGCGGTAGTCGAGGGCCGAGACGATCGGTCCCGCGGCCACGATGCCCACGCCGCCGCCGGCCGCGATCACCGCGGACAGGTTGCTGATGCTGCCGCTGACCTCGGCCGCGGTGAACTCGTCGCGGATGATGCCGAAGGAGAGCGGGAACAGGGCACCGCCGATGCCCTGGACGACCCGGGCGATGATCAGGACGCCGATGTTCGGCGCGAGGGCCGCGACCAGGCAGCCGGCCAGGACGGCCAGCAGGACGGCGACGAGGGTGCGCTTCTTGCCGACCAGGTCGCCGACCCGGCCGAGTATCGGGGTGAAGACCGAGGCGGACAGCAGATAGGCCGTCATCACCCAGGTCGCGGTGGACTGGGAGGTGTGCAGGGCGTGCTGGACGGTCGGCAGGGCCGGTGCGACCAGCGACTGGAGCATGGAGAACACGCCGGCACCGGTCGCGAGGACCGCGAAGGTGAGGCGGGTGGACTTCCGGGGCATGAAGGGCCTCTCCGAGATCGGAACGGAGGGAAGGGAAGGGAAGGGAAAAGAGCAAAGCGTGAGGGTGACGTCCGTGAGCGTGCGGGCGGGGGACAACCGGCCGCGTCCGGCCATGGCGGTACCGCTCCGCACTGCTAAAGTGGAGGTACCCCTCCACTCTACTGGAGGCAACCCTCCGCTTCAACCGAAGTCGAGGAAACCCTCCGGTTTACCCCTGTCACGCGGGAGGCAGCAGTGACGGACAGCCCGTTCCCCGTCAGCGAGATCGTCGCGTCCCGCAGACCGCACCGTAAGGACGCGGCCCGCAACTACGACGCACTGGTCACAGCCGCCCGCGAGGCGTTCGCCGAGCGCGGCGCCGACGTCTCCCTGGAGGACGTCGCCCGCCGCGCGGGGGTCGGGATCGGCACCCTCTACCGGAACTTCCCGACCCGCCGCGACCTCTTCGAGAGCGTCTACGCGGACGAGGTCAACGCGCTGTGCCGGGCCGCCGTGGACCTCGCCGAGCTGGAGCCGTGGGAGGCCCTCACCGCGTGGCTGGACCGCTTCACCGGCTACATGGTCACCAAGCGGGCGGTGCGCGAGGCCCTGAACGACGAGTCGGAGATCTTCCAGGCCTGCCGCGACTCGATGTACGCGGCCGGCGGGCCGCTGCTGGAGCGGGCCCAGAAGGCGGGCGTGGTCCGCACCGACATGGAGATCGGCGACCTGCTCCGGATGGTCTCCGGCATCACGGCGACGGCGTTCGAGGACGACGCCCAGCGCGACCGCGTCCTCGGCATCGCCCTGGACGGGGTCCGCGCCGGCCGCTAGCGGGCGCCGGGTCCCCCGCTGGAGCCCCGCGGCTCAGAGCCGTACGCCGCCCCACGGCTCAGAGGCGTACGACGATGAGCGCGACGTCGTCCCGGCCGCCGCCGGATACGCCCAGGCGGTCCAGCACGGTGTCGGCCAGCTCCTCGGTACCCAGGTGGACGAACTCACCGAGGACTTCGGCCAGTTGATCCAGACCGACGTCGATGTCCTGGTCCCGCCGCTCGATCAGGCCGTCGGTGTACAGGACGAGGGTGTCCCCCGGCTTGTACGGCAGGCTCGCCTGCGGGCGCGGGACGTGCTGCGGGCGGGCGCCGAGCGGCGGGTCGGTCGCCTGGTCCAGCAGTTCGCAGCTGCCGTCGGGGTGGATGAGCATCGGCGGCGGGTGGCCCGCACTGCTGTAGGTGATCAGACGGCTGCGCATGTCGACGACGGCCTTGACGGCGGTGGTGCCCAGCGCCCCCTCGACGGACCTGGCGTACAGACCGAGTACCTCCAGCGCCTGGGCGGGGCGCTCCAGGGCCCGGATCGCGGCGGACAGCGCGCTGCGGAGCATGCCCATGACGGCCGCCGCCTCCAGGCCGTGGCCGATGACGTCGCCGACCGCGACGGCCAGCCGGTCGGGCGCGATGTCGACGACGTCGTACCAGTCGCCGCACACGTTGAGGGAGCCGGTCGCGGGCAGGTAGCGCACCGCGATGTCGCGGTGGTGGGCCAGGTCGGGGACGTGCAGCATGGCCTCCTGGAGGATGACGGCGACCTCGCGTTCGCGGGTGTGGGCCTGCCGCAGTTCCTCGTTCAGCCGTTGCAGCTCCCGCGCCCGTGCGTACAGCTCCGCCTCCAGGGCCTGCGTCTCCTGCGGACGCTCCGCCGCCCGGACGCCGTCGGGGTGCGTGGCCCGGTACTCCTTGACGAACGAGGTGACGTCCTCCACCCGGTGGATGATGTAGTCCACCTGCCCGGCCGCGCCGAGCACGGGGGTGTTCACCGGGGACCACCAGCGCTCCTCGAAGACCCCGGGCCGGCCCATGACCGGGATGTCGTACTTCTGCAGCGCCATGGTGTCGGACCGGCCGGTGGCGAGGACCCGGTGCAGGGAGGCACCGAGGTTCTTGACGCCGTCGGCGTCCGGGTCGGCGGGGTTGTCCGGGAACGCGACGAAGATGTGCCGCCCGAGGAGGTCCTCCCGGGTGCGTCCGGTGGCCGCCAGGTAGGCCCGGTTCACATCCACGATGACCAGATCCGGACCGAGCACCAGGTACGGGCTCGGCGTCGCGGCGAACAGCGCCGTGTGATCAACCCGGGATGCCACCGCTGACGCTCCTTCCCGCCTCAACGGCTCCGTCCTCAATCTACGGTCCGTCCTGCAGCTCTGCCCGCCCGGCGGCCTCGCGTACCGGCTGGCCGACCCCGCCCGCCCGGCCGGCGCGACGGGGCGGGGCAGGCCGGGGCGTGCCAGGCTGGAAATCCTGGCCGGCGGGCCCGCGGACGGGTCACCGGGGCCGCGTGGCGGCGTGCGGTCACCGGGCACCGGGCCCATACAGGGCGGCGTACGACCACCGAGCGCCGTCTCCGCCCCCGCCCCCGCCCCGCCGCCGGGGCCGTCTGCCGACGCGGAAAGCGGTGAGCACGGATGAGCGACGCGAACCCCGCGGACGGCCCGGAACACGGTCCCACCGGCCCGCAACCCGGTTCCACTGGCCCGCAACCCGGTCCCACCGGCCCGCACGCCGGTCCCGCCGACTCCCGGAACGGGCCCGCCGTCTCCCGCCGGGATTTCGACGCGCTCTTCGAGGCGGTCCGCACCTGGGGCCGCTGGACCCCGGCCGACCGCGGCGCCTGGAACCGGGTGACCGCGGAGCAGGTACGACGGGCCACGGCGGCGGTGCGGTCCGGCCTGGTCGTACCGCTGGCGCTGCCCTGGAACACCGTGCCCGGCCCCGACAACCCCCGGCCCGCCCTGCACCACATGACCGATCTCGGTGACGTGGAGAGCCCCGAGCCCGCCATCCACAAGGACTTCATCGGCGCCGACTACCACGGCAAGGCCGTCACCCATCTCGACGCCCTGTGCCACGTCTCCTACCGGGGGCAGCTGTACGACGGCCGGACGGCGCGGGACGTCGTCGGCGCGGCGGGCGCCCGTTTCGGCGCGGTGTCGGCGCTCGGCCCGCTCGTCACCCGGGGCGTGCTCCTCGACCTTCCCGCCGTCCTGGGGGTCCGCTGGCTGGAGCCGGGGCTGGCGGTGCACGCGCAGGACGTCATCGCCGCGGAGCGGGCCCTCGACGTGCGGATCGGCGAGGGCGACGCGGTGCTCCTGCGCTCCGGGCAGCACCGCCGTCGTGCGGAACTCGGCGCCTGGGACCCGGGCACGGCCGGCGCGGGGCTCCACGTGGACGCCGTACCGCTGCTGGCCGAGCGCGGCATCGCGCTGCTCGGGGGTGACGGCGACAGCGACGTACGGCCCTCCCCCGTGGACGGCGTGCACTCGCCCGTCCACGCCCTCGTCGTGGCCTCGATGGGGGTGCCGCTGCTGGACAACCTCGACCTGGAGGCGCTGTCGGCCGCGACGGGTCGGGCAGGACGGTACGAGTTCCTGCTGGTGGTGGCCCCGCTGAACATCCCGGGCGGGACGGGCTCACCGGTCAACCCGGTCGCCGTCCTGTGACGCCGAGTGCGCAATGTCCGTAACCTCACGTATATCCTATTGTTGTAGTAAAAGTTGTTGGAGCTGAACGGACTCTGCGGGCGTGAGTGAGGCGAAGCGTGGTTCGGGGCGGCGGGAGAGCGGCAGCGATGGGGCGTGCGACAGACGGCAAAGGGCCCGCCCGCTCACGTGAGCGTTTTCTGCAGGGCGAGGCGGTCGGGGCCGGCGTACGCAGTCCCATCTCGCACTCGTGGCAGCGCTGCCGGGCTCTGGGGCTCTCCCCCGACCAGCCCGGGCTCCCCTTCCGGGACGACTTCGAGCGTGATGCCCGGATCATCCGTGCGGCCGTGCCGGTGGTCGACCGGCTGCAGTCCTGGTTCGCCGGCACCAGGATGAACATCTCCGTCGCGGACGCGAACGGGACCGTCCTGCTGCGCCGTTTCGGAGAGACGTCGCTGGCCAACAGCCTCCCGGCGTTCCAGCGCGTCCCCGGCTTCGTGTTCGCCGAGCGGTACGCCGGCACCAACGGGATCGGGCTCGCCCTCGCGGAGCGGCAGCTCGTCCAGGTCTACGGCGCCGAGCACTTCGCCGAGCGCGCGCAGGGCAACGCCTGCCGGGCGCTTCCGGTCCGCGACCCGATCAGCGGCCGCATCGAGGGTGTCCTGTGCCTCGGCTACCCGCGCAGCGCGGAGGACCCGGCACTGGCCACCGTGATACGCCGGGCCGCCCACGCCATCGAGAGGCGGCTGCTCGGACAGAGTTCCGAACGCGAGCGGGCCCTGCTGCGGGCGTACCTGGACACCGGCGCCGAGACCGCCGCCGGGCCGCACCAACGCCTCGGGGTCGGCGAGCCGGCCCTCGGGATGCGCCCCGGCGACCGCGCGATCCTCATGGAGAAGGCCGTCGAACTGATCTCCTGGGCGCAGCGAGCCGCCGTCCACGTGACCCTTTCCGACGGCCGGCGGGTCACCCTGGTCAGCCGTCCGATGACGACCGCGACCGGCGTGCAGGGGTTCGTCACCGAGGTCGTCCTGCCCGGCCCCGCACCGCACGAGCCCCTCCTCGTCCCGTGGCCGACCGAGGAGCCGCGGCGCCCCGCCCGCGTCCCCACCGACCTCGCGCACGCCCCCGCCGCGCCTGTGGCCCCGGCCGTGCCCGGCGCCGCCGTCCGCGCGACGTCCGCCGTTTTCGCCGTCCCGCCGGCCGCGGCCGTTCCCGTCACCGCGGCACCCGGCACCGTCCCCGGCACCGTGACACCCAGCTCCGTGCCCGGCCTCGTGCCCCTCCGGGCCGAGTCGCGCGGTGCCGAGATGCCGGCGGACGGCTCGGGCGGCGCGACGGGCGGTCTCGGACCCGAAGCCGGAACCAAGGCAGGATCCGAAGCCCGATCCGAAGCCGGAACCGAGGGAGGATTCGAGGCAGGAACCGGGGCGGGCCCCGGCGCCGCCGCAGACAGTCGAGGCTCGCCGCCCCCGCCGGAGCCCCCGGCCAGAGGGCTCGTGCTGGTGGGAGAGCCGCATGTGGGGCGGTACGCCCTGGCCGCCCGTCGCCGCCTGGAGCTGCTGACCGACGCCAGTACGCGCATCGGGACCACCCTGGACGTGCGGCGTACCGCCGAGGAACTCGCCGAGACGGCGGTGCCACGGCTGGCCGACTACGTCACGATCGACCTGCCCGAGGCCGTCCTGCGGGGCGGCGAGGCCGCCGATCCGTTCTCCGACCTGTACCGCACGGTGGTCCACGGCATCACCGACGACTGCCCGTTCCACCCGGTCGGCAAGCGCGTCGACTACGGCCCGGCCACTCCGCACCTGCGCTGCCTCGCCGACGGGCAGGCCGTGCTGGAACCGGACCTGAGGGCCGCCATGGGCTGGCTCGACCACGACCCGCCGCGCACCGAGGCGATGCTGGCGCACGTCCACTCGCTCATCGCCGTCCCCCTGGTGGCCCGCGGGGTCGTCCTCGGCGTGGCCGCGTTCTACCGCGGACGCCACCCCGCACCCTTCGACGACGACGACCGCTCGCTGGTCCAGGAACTCGCCGCCCGCGCCGCCCTGTCCATCGACAACGCCCGGCGCTACACGCGGGAGCGCACCATGGTCCTGACCCTGCAGCGCAGCCTGCTCCCGCAGGGGCTGCCGGAGCAGGACGCCGTCGAGGTGGCGCACCGCTACCTGCCCGCGGAGTCGGACGTGGGCGGCGACTGGTACGACGTCATCCCCCTCTCCGGCACCCGGGTCGGCCTCCTGGTCGGTGACGTCGTCGGCCACGGCATGTTCTCGGCCGCCACCATGGGACGGCTGCGCACCGCCGCCCGCAGCTTCGCCGAACTCGACTTCCCCCCGGACGAGGTCCTCACCCACCTCGACAACCTGGTGGGGCGCCTCGACCGGGAGGCCCCCGCCGCGGGCGAGACGGGCATCTTCGGCGCGACCTGCCTGTACGCCGTCTACGACCCGACCACGCAGCAGTGCACCATGGCCCGCGCCGGGCACCCGCCGCCCGCGCTCGTCCACCCCGACGGCACGGTCTCCTTCCCGGACCTGCCCGCCGGGCCCCCGCTGGGCCTCGGCGGCCTGCCCTTCGAGGCCGCCGAGATCGACCTCCCCGAGGACAGCCGGCTGGTCCTCTACACCGACGGGCTCATCGACAGCCGCAACCGCGACGTGGACCTGGTCCTCGACCGGTTGCGCGACGCCCTCGCCCGCCCGGACCGGACCCCCGAGGAGATCTGCGAGACGCTGCTGGACACGGTGGCCCCGGACCATCCCCATGACGACATCGCCCTGCTCGTCGCCCGTACCCACGCGCTGGCCCCCCATCTGATCGCCACCTGGGACCTGCCCGCCGACCCCTCCCTCGTCAGCGAGGTCCGCTCCTCGGCGCTGCGCCGGCTGGCGGACTGGGGAGTCGAGGAGGCCGGGTTCGCCGCGGAGCTGGTGCTGAGCGAACTGGTCACCAACGCCATCCGCCACGGCTCCGCCCCCGTCCGGGTACGTCTGCTGCACGGCCGGACCCTGATCTGCGAGGTCTCCGACGGCAGCAACACCGCCCCGCACCTGCGCCGGGCGGCCACCACCGACGAGGGCGGCCGCGGTCTGTTCCTGGTGGCCCAGCTGTCGCGGAGCTGGGGCACCCGCTACATCCGGCAGGGCAAGGTCATCTGGGCCGAGTGCGGACTCGACGCCGCCTGAGGCGCGCACCGGCCAGGAGCGGCCGAGGCCGGCGGCGCGGCTGACCCGTTGGTGTCATCCGCAGGCGGCGAATCCGGCACCGGATCCGCCGCCCGGGCGTCGAATCCGAAATGCCATGGTTCATCCCTCTACAATCACCGGCGAGAGTCGGGACGAAGAAGGCGAGAGTCCGGAAGTAGAAGTCGGGAAGAAGAAGACGTCAGGCCGACCCCCGGAGCTGTCCGTGCACGAGCCTCCCGACCCCCTGGTACGGATCCGCGGGCTCGCCAAGCGGTTCGGCGGGACCCGCGCGCTGGACGGGGTCGATCTCGACGTGCGGGCCGGCAGCGTCCTCGCCCTGCTCGGCCCCAACGGCGCCGGGAAGTCCACACTCATCAAGGTGCTCGCCGGGGTCCACCACGCCGACGCGGGGACGGTCACGGTGGCCGGGCACCCGCTCGGCAGTCAGGCCGCCGCCCGCAGCATGTCCTTCATCCACCAGGACCTCGGGCTCGTGGAGTGGATGACCGTCGCCGAGAACATCGCCCTGACCACCGGATATCCGCGCCGCGCCGGACTGATCTCCTGGCGGCGGGCCCGGGAGCGCTGCGCCGAGGCCCTGGAGACGGTCGCCGGACACCTCGATCCGGACACACCGGTCGCACGGCTCGGTCCCGCCGAGCGTTCGCTGGTCGCCGTCGGCCGGGCGCTGGCGGCCCGCACCCGGCTCGTCGTGCTCGACGAGCCGACCGCCCGCCTGCCCGCCGCGGACTGCGCCCGGCTCTTCCGGGTGCTGCACGCCCTGCGGGACCGGGGGCACGGCATCCTCTACGTCACCCACCGCATGGACGAGGTGTACCAGGTGGCCGACGCCTTCGCCGTCCTGCGCGACGGCCGGCTGGTCAGCCACGGCCCGCTGGCGGGCCACAGCCCCGCCCGGCTGGTCCGGGACATCGTCGGTACCGCACCGGCCGACGACACCGCCGCCACCGACGCCGGGGAACCGGGCCGCAGCACCACCGCCGAAGAACCGGCCCGCCCAGCAGTCCCGGCCACCGTCCCCACAGGCGCCGCCCCTGCCGTCCTGGTCCTCGACGGCGCACGGACCGCCGGCACGGCGGCGGTCACCGCGGAGCTGAGGACCGGGGAGGCGCTGGGCCTGGTCGGCCTCTCGGGCGCCGGGCACGTGGAGCTGGGCCGCGCGCTGGCCGGTGCCCGGCCCTTCGTCGGCGGCCGGGTCCTGCTGGGCGGGCGGCCCTACCGGCCCCGTACGGTCGCGGACGCCGTCGCGGCCGGGGTCGGCCTGGTGCCCGGCGACAGACAGCGTGAGGGCTGTGCCATGGGGCTGACCGTGCGCGAGAACCTGCTGGCCAATCCCCGGGCGGGCGGGCGGCCCGCGCTGTCCTGGACCGGTCCGCGCCGCGAACGGGCCCGGGCCGCGGAGCTCATCGAACGGTTCTCGGTACGGCCGCGGGACGGCGAGGCCCCGCTCGCCGCCCTGTCCGGCGGCAACCAGCAGAAGGTCCTGATCGGCCGCTGGCTCGGCGTGGACCTGCGGCTGCTGGTCCTGGAGGAGCCGACCGCGAGCGTGGACGTCGGGGCCAGGGCCGCGGTCCACCGCCTGCTCGACGAGGCGCTGGCCGGCGGCCTCGCGGTCCTGCTGATCTCGACCGACTTCGAGGAGGTGGCGGGCGTGTGCCGACGCGCCCTGGTGTTCGTCCGCGGCCGCGTGACCACCGAGCTGAGCGGCCCGGACCTCACGGTCACCGCGCTCACCCGGGCGGCCTCGGCCCTCCCGGCCCGGCCCGGAACAGCCACGGGCTCATGACCGCCGCGCCGCCGCCTCCCGCCCCCCGCTCACGGCCGCTCGGCCGGAGTCCGGCCCGGCACCTCGCGGGCGCGTACGGCCTGCTGGTCCTCACCGCGCTGCTCGTCGTGGTCTTCTCCCTCGCGCTGCCGCACACGTTCCCCACCCGGGACACCGTCGACTCGATCCTCTCCAACCAGTCGATCCCGGCCGTCCTCGCCCTGGCCGCCATGGTGCCCATCGTGACCGGCTCGTTCGATCTCTCCCTCGGCTACGGCCTCGGTCTGGCCCATGTCATGGTGCTGCGGCTCGTCGTGGACGCCGGCTGGCCCTGGCCCTGGGCCTGCCTCGCGGTGATCGCCGGAGGCGGGGTGGTCGGTGTCCTCAACGGTGTGGCCGTCGAGTTCGGCCGGATCGACTCGTTCATCGCCACCCTCGGGACCGGCAGCATGCTGTACGCCGTGACCGGCTGGGTCACCGGCGGCGGCAGGATCGTCCCGGGCCCGGCCGGTCTGCCGGCCGGCTTCACCGATCTCTACGACTCCACGCTCCTCGGCCTGCCGCTGCCCGCGTTCTACGTCCTCGCCCTCGCCGTCGCGCTCTGGGTGGTGCTGGAGCGGCTGCCGCTCGGCCGGTGCCTGTACGTCATCGGTGCCAACCCGCGCGCCGCCGAACTGGTCGGCATTCCGACCCGCAGGTACACCGTCTACGCGTTCGCCGTCTCGGGGCTGGTCGTCGGCTTCGCCGGGGTGCTGCTGGCGGCTCAGCAGCAGATCGGCAATCCCAGCGTCGGCCTCGACTACCTGCTGCCCGCGTTCGTCGGCGCGCTCCTCGGCGCCACCGCGATCAGGCCCGGCCGTCCCAACGCCCTCGGCACGCTCGTCGCCGTCGCCGTGCTCGCCGTCGGCCTCACCGGCATCGGACAGCTGGGCGCCGCGTTCTGGACGGTCCCCCTGTTCTACGGCGGCACGCTGCTGCTCGCCGTCGGTCTGGCCGGCTACTCCGCCCGCCGGCTGCGCACCGGGGCCGACGCGGCCCGCGACGCACCGGCCGCCGCGCCGCGCCCGCCGACGGCGGCTTCCGGAGACGGCTCCGCCGGCACCGCGCCATGACCCCCACCAGGGCCCCCGTCACCCGCATGAGCCCCGTCTCCGGCACGGCCTCCGGCACGGCCGCCGCTCCCCGGTCCGGCGGGGTCCGGCGGGCCGTCGCCGTCGCGCTGCTGGCCGCGGCCGCCGCCCTGGCCGGCTGTCAGCGCGGCTCGTCGGGCGGCCCCGCGGTCGCCACCAGCGGGCCCGGTGGCTGTCCCGCCGTCCAGGCCTCGGCCGGGGCCGCCGTCGCGCGGGCGGAGCGGACCGGCACGGTCTGGAACGGACCGGCCACCGGCCCCGCGGCGGTGTCCGGCAGGACGGTCGTCTTCGTCGCGGAGACCATGACCAATCCCGGCGTGGCGGGCGTCGCCAACGGCCTGCGGGAGGCCGCGCACGTCGTCGGCTGGGACGTCCGGGTGATCGACGGAGCCGGCACCCCGGCCGGCATCCAGGCGGCCATGAGCGAGGCCGTGGCCCTGCGGCCCTCGGGCATCGTCGTCGGCGGCTTCGACCCGGGCTCGACCGCACAGCAGGTCGCCGCGGCCGCCGCGGCGGGCATCCCGCTCGTCGGCTGGCACGCGGTCGTCGCCCCGGGCCCCAGCAGACGGCCTCCGCTGTTCACCAACGTCACCACCCGGGTGGCGGACGTGGCCGGCATCAGCGCCAAGTGGATCATCGCGCACTCCGGCGGCCGGGCCGGGGTGGTCCTGTTCACCGACGCCTCGGTCCCGTTCGCGAGGACGAAGTCCGACCTGATCAGGGCCGAACTCGCCACCTGCGCGGGCGTGCGGCTGC
The DNA here is from genome assembly GCF_042957285.1 of Streptomyces sp. NPDC008092. Classification (NCBI taxonomy): domain Bacteria; kingdom Bacillati; phylum Actinomycetota; class Actinomycetes; order Kitasatosporales; family Streptomycetaceae; genus Streptomyces; species Streptomyces sp. NPDC008092. The sequence goes on along the minus strand of NZ_JBIBHY010000007.1, from coordinate 290,785 downwards.
TCGCGTACGAGAACATCCCGATCCCGGACGCGAGCAGCCGCACCCCGCGCGAGATCGCCTCGCTGCTCGCCCGCTTCCCGGACGCGTGGACGCACTCCGTCGCCATCAACGACCTGTACTTCGCCGACGCCGCCCCCGCGTTCCGCGCGGCCGGCCGCAAGGGAACCGGACCGCCGTTCAACATCGGGGCCGGGGACGGCGACCCGTCGGCCTTCCAGCGCATCAACAGCGGGCAGTACCAGTCCGCCACCGTTCCCGAACCACTGACGCAGCAGGGCTGGCAGATCGTCGACGAGTTCAACCGCGCCTTCTCCGGCCGCCCGGCCAGCGGTTACGTCGCCCCCACCCACGTCTCGACGGCCGCCAACAGCGCCGGGGCCACGACCTGGGACCCACCGGGCTACCGGGAGGCCTACCGGCGGATCTGGGACAGATGAGCCTCCCGGTCCGGCCTCCCGGTCCTGCGTGCCGATCCGGGAGCCGCCGGGTGCGCGGTGTTGCGGGCGGGTCCCCGGCCGCCGTCACGCGACACTTGAGGCAGACGGCCGGCGAGCGGGGCGGGGAGGCGAGCGTGGTGATCGCCGTCAATCCGACGGACAGCGGCTCGCTGCTCGCTGCCTTCGGCGCGCTGGGCGTCCTGGCGGTGATCTTCGCCGAGTCGGGGCTGCTGGTCGTCGGCTTCTTCCTGCCGGGCGACACGCTGCTCTTCCCGGCCGGTGTGCTGTGCGCGGCGAACGCGGACCGGGCGCCCCGGCTGGAGCTGTGGCAGGTGCTGGTGTGCGCGGCCGTCGGCGCGGTGGCGGGCGGGCAGGTCGGCTATCTGATCGGCCGGCACGGCGGGCGCCCGCTGCTGGCCCGTGCCTCCCGGCCGCGGGTGCGGGAGGGCGCCGCCCGGGCGGAGGAACTGCTCGCCCGCTACGGGTACGGCAAGGCCCTGGTGATCGGCCGTTTCGTGCCGGTGCTCCGGTCGGTGCTGCACCCTGCGGCGGGGGCGCTCGGGGTGCCGGTACGGCCGTTCACCGTCTGGCAGGCCGTCGGCGGAGTCCTCTGGTCCCAGACCTTCGTCCTCGCCGGGTACGCCCTGGGCTCCTCGGTCTCCCACATCGACCGCTATCTGCTGCCGCTGGTCGGCGCGATCGTCGTCCTGTCCCTGCTGCCCCTGCTGCTGGAGGCCCGCCGGGCACACCGGGCGCACCGTGACCGCTGACCCCGCTCAGGGCTCCCAGTGGGCCAGGCGATGGAGGGCCGCGGCGGTGTCCGCGAAGCCGTCGGCACCCAGCAGGGCGCGCAGTCCGGCGTTGAAGGCGTCGATCTCGGGCCGGGCCAGGGCGAGTGCGCCGACACCGCGCTCGGTCAGTTCGAGAACGACGGCCCGGTGTTCGCTGGGGTGCCTGTCCCGGGTGACGAGGCCGGCCTCCGTGAGCCGCCGGACCAGCGCGGTGATGCCGGATTCGCGCTGTTGGAGGACCTGGGCCAGCCGCTGCTGGGTGATCCCGGGCTCGTCGCCGACCGCGAGCAGCGCGCCGAGTTGGGCGGTGGTGATCCCCGCGGCGGACAGCAGCCGGCGGTCCGCGGTGGTGCGCAGCTGGTGGGCGGCGCGTTGCAGCAGGAAGAACAGGCGCTGGTCGGGCTCGGGCATGGGCGGAATATTGACAGAGGAGACGACCCGGCGCCATTCTCACTTCACTAGTGAATTGAAACTGGTGAATCGAAACCCGGTGGAGGGTGGCGAGTGTGACCGACACACCCGATCTGGCTTTCGCCCGGCAGGTCCTGGCGACCCAGCCCTTCAGCGTCCTGCTGGGTACCCGTCTGGTGGCCTTCGGCGACGGCGGGGCGACGCTGGAACTGGACAACCGCCCGGAACTGCGCCAGCAGTACGGGTACGTCCACGGCGGGGCGCTCGCCTACGTGGCGGAGAACGCGATGGCGTTCGCGGCCGGCACCGGGCCGGGAAGCCGGCCCCTGACGGCCGGCTTCACCATCGACTACGTGCGCCCGGCGGACGGCGAACTCCTGCGCGCCCGGGCCCGGGTGGTGCGGGCCGGCCGCTCGCTCGCGGTCTGCCGCTGCGAGGTAGCCAGTGTCGGCCCCGACGGCGGCGAGAGCGTGTGCGCCGTCGCCCAGGGCACGATCTCGTTCGCGTCGGACGACGGTTCCGGCGGCCGCTGACCGCGCGTCCGCGGTCAGTCCGCCACCGGCAGGACCAGCCGGAACGTGCAGCCCCTGCCGGGTGCCGTGTCGAGTTCGAGGCGGCCGCGATGGCCCTCGGCGATGGTCGCCGCGATGGCCAGGCCGAGGCCGCTGCCGCCGTGGGCGCGGGACCGGGACGGGTCGGCCCGGTAGAAGCGCTCGAAGACGTGCTCGGCGTCGGACGCGGGGAGGCCGGGGCCCTCGTCGGCGACCTCCAGGACGGCCACCGCCGCTCCCGGCGGCAGCGGAGCGGAGGCCGAGTAGCGGCCCGGGCGGTTGGTGCCGCCGGCCCGGAAGCCGGCCGTGGTGACGCCGACCCGCACGTGCACGGGGGTGTTCGGCGGGGTGTGGGTGCGTGCGTTCGACAGCAGGTTCTCCACGATCTGCCGCAGCCGGTGCGGATCGCCGACGGCCGGGACTATGTCCAGCTCCCCGCCGTCCCCGCCGTCCCCGCACAACGGGCCCAGGTCGGTCGGATGCCCGCTGCCGTGCACGGCGGCGCCGCTCACCGCGTCGGCCGCCACCGACAGCAGGTCGACCGGTTCCGACTGGTACGCCGGCTCCTTGTCGAGGGTGGCGAGCAGTTGCAGGTCGTCGACGAGGAGAGCCATCCGCTCGGCGTTCTGCACGATCAGCCGCTGCGCCTCCCGCTCCTCCTCCGCCGGGCGGCGCTCGGGACGCAGCGCGAGCTGGGCGTAGCCCTGGATGGAGGTGAGCGGGGTGCGCAGTTCGTGGCCGGCGTCGGCGACGAACCGCCGCAGCCGGGCCTCGGAGGCCTCGCGCTCCGCCAGCGCCCGCTGGAGCCGGTCCAGCATCGAGTTCAGGACCCGCCCGAGCCGGCCGATCTCGGTGTGCGGGTCGGTGTCGGCCAGCCGCAGGTCCGGACGGCTCTCGGTGATGTCGGCCGCGGTGCGCTCCATCCGGGTCAGCGGCAGCAGTCCCAGCCGTACGACCGACCGGCCCAGGGCGAGCAGGGCGGCGATCGTGACGGCCAGCAGCACGCCGTCCAGCCAGAGGAGTTTCGACGTGGCGCCGTCGACCGTGTCGAGCGGCAGGGCGACGACGATCTTCGTGCCGTCGTCGCCGTTGCGCAGGACCACGCGCCAGTGCCCGCCTCCGGAGACGGCGGGGAGGGTGCTGGGCGTGCCCTCCCGCAGGTCCAGGTTCCGGGCGGACGCGGGCAGCTCGGGCCCGGGCCTGTCCTTCGAGCCGAGCGCCGTCTTCATGAGGTGGCTCTCGGCGTCGTAGACGTAGATCCGGAAGTCCGAGGGCAGGGCCGACTGCTGGCCCTGGTCCGCGTTGGACTCCCGCAGCGCTTCGAGGAACGCGCGCGACGGCGGCTGGAAGCCGGTCAGCTGCTGGTCGACCCGGTCCACCAGCCAGGAGCGCAGCACGAAGAACCCGGCCAGCTGGGACGCGAGCACCGCGGCGGTGGCCAGCAGGGTGACGCCGATGATGAGCCGGCCGCGCAGGGACTTGAGCGCGGCGGCGGGACGGCGCCTCACGACTCGGACGCCTCCTGGTGGTCGCGCGGCAGCCGCAGGCAGTAGCCGACACCGCGGACCGTGTGGATCAGCGGCGGGTCGAACCGGTCGATCTTGCGGCGCAGGTACTTCACGTACGTCTCGATGATGCGCTGGTCCCCCGCGAAGTCGTAGCTCCAGACGTGGTCGACGATCTGGGTCTTGCTCACCACCTGCCCGGCGTTGACCAGCAGGTAGCGCAGCAGCCGGAACTCCGTGGGGGACAGCGAGACGTACTGGCCGGCCCGGTGCACCTCGTGCGCGAGCTCGTCGAGTTCGACGTCGGCGTAGCGCACCACGCCGACGGGCGCGGGCGGCTCCGGGTCGGCGGCGGTGCGGCGCAGGATGGCCTCGATACGGAGCAGGACCTCCTCGATGTTGAAGGGCTTCGCCACGTAGTCGTCACCGCCCGCCGCCAGCCCCTTGATGCGGTCGTCGACGCCGGTGCGGGCGGTCAGGAACAGCACGGGTACGTCGTTCCCGGCCGCCCGCAGCCTGCGGGTCACCTCGAAGCCGTCCAGGTCCGGCAGCATCACGTCGAGGAGCATCAGGTGCGGCCGCACCCGCTCCACCTCGACCAGGGCGGACTGCCCGCTGTCCGCGCCGCTCACCTCGTAGCCGCCCGCGAGGCGGAGGGTCGACTCCAGCAGCGTGCGGATGCTGGGCTCGTCCTCGACGACGAGGAGCCGGTACCTGGATTCCGCGGTCGCGGACGGCGGGGTCATGGTGCGTTCTTCCGTTTCTCTCAGTGCCGGTCGGCTTCTCTCAGCTCTGGTCGGCCGCGCAGTCGTACAGGACGGTGGCGCCGCCGAAGCCGCCGGACCCGGCGGTGCCGCTCGTGCCCGTGCTCGACGAGCCGCCGTACGCCGAGGCGGGGACCTCGGTGCAGTTCTTCGCGATCCACTGGGTGCGCTGCTGCCCGGCGCCACTGGCTCCGCCCGGGCCCCCGGCCATCCCGCCGGCCATCCCGCCGGCCGCCGAGTCGGTGCCGAGGACGTAGCGCAGCTCGCCGTCCTTCGTCCACTTCGCCAGCTGGTCGGTGGACGGGACGTTGTCCATGCCCGTGAATCCGCCCATGCCGATCACCGTCTCGTCGCTGTCCAGTATGAAGGCGGTGGCACCCTGGGCGCCGCTCGCCACGGCCAGCTTGATCCGTGCGTCCGGCGCGTTCTTGACGGCGTAGGCGAGGATCTTGCGCTGCTCGGCAGTGAGCTGGGCGCCGCCCATGCCGCCCATGCCGCCGCCCATCCGTCCGGCGATCCCGCCGGCCGTTCCGCCGGCCGTACCGCCCGAGCCGCTCGGCAGGGACGGCATGCCCTGGCCCGCGGAGCCTCCGGAGCCCGCCGAACCACCGGCCGGCATCTCGGACGGCACACCCGACGGCATCCCGGTACCAGAACCAGAAGCAGAACCAGAACCGGTGCCTCCGCCGGACAGGCCCGGCATGCCGGACGGCATGCCCGAGGGCATCCCCGATCCCCCGGGCCGCCCGCCCGCGCCCCGGCCCGGCATCCCCTTGCCACCGAACATCGAGGTCGCGGGCCCGGCGGTCGGGTTGGTACCGCCCATGCCCTGGTCCTGGGCCCCGGACTCGCCCACGGCCCACGCGCCCGGCGCCAGCAGCACCGCGAGAACCGCCGCCGACACCGTCACGGGCACCAGCCTCCTGCGCCGCCGTACCAGGAGCAGCAGGACGACGGCGGCACCGCCCGCGAGCAGCACCGGCCAGACCAGCCAGCCGTTCCAGTCCGGGTCACGGCGGATGACCACGGCGGCCCAGATCACCGTGGCGGCGACCGCGACGGCCCCCGCCACCGGCGCCCAGCGCGCCCCGGTGCGGTGCAGCCGGGCCAGGAGGGCGAAGCCGCCACCGCACAACGCGGCGATCGCCGGGGCGAGTTGGGTGGTGTAGTAGGGGTGGAAGATGCCTTCCTGGGTGCTGTAGACCGCGGCGCAGACCACCAGCCAGCCGCCCCACAGCACCCAGCCCGACAGGGGCAGCAGGTCGGTGGCGGCCAGGCGTCCCCGGCGGCGCAGTATCTCCGCGGCCACCGCGACGGCGAGCAGCACGCCGCACGCCGGCAGCAGCCAGCTGATCTGCCCGCCCACCTGGTCGTTGAAGAGGCGCCCGGCACCGGCCTGGCCGCCGAACGCACCGCCGAAGCCCTGGGAGGTGTCACCGCTGGAGCCGAAGATCCGGCCGAAACCGTTGTAACCGATGATCAGGTTCCAGGCCGAGCCGTCCTCGCTGCCGCCGATGTACGGGTGGTCGCCGGGCCACAGGGCCACCATGGCGACCCACCACATCGACGACACCAGCAGCACCCCCGTCGCGGCGGCGAGCCGCCACAGCCGCCCGGCCCAGGTGCCGGCCGCGCCGATCAGCCAGGCGGCGGCGAACGCGGGCAGGACCATCCAGGCGGCGAGCATCTTGGTGAGGAACCCGCAGCCGACCAGGAGGCCGCAGGCGCACAGCCAGTACGTGGCCGCCCTGCCCTCGGCGCGCAGCGCCCGGGTGAGGGCGTAGGCGGCCGAGACCAGCAGCAGCACGAGCAGGCTGTCCGGGTTGTTGTCCCGGTTGATGGCCACCGTGATCGGGGTGACCGTGAGCACCAGCGCGGAGAGCAGCGCGGCGCGCTCGCCCGCCCAGCGGCGCACGGTCCGGTGCAGCACGAACACCGCGGCCACGCCCTCGATCGTCTGCGGCAGGATCAGCGCCCAGCCGTGCAGCCCGAATATCCTGCTGCTGATCACCTGCGGCCACAGCGCGGCCGGCGGCTTGTCGACGGTGACCACGCCGGCCGGGTCGAAGGAGCCGAACAGGAAGTTGGTCCAGCTCCGGCCCATCGACTTCACGGCCGCCGAGTAGTAGCTGTTGCCCCAGCCGAGCGAACTCAGCGACCAGGCGTACAGGACGGCGGCGAGGACGAGGACCGCGCCGAGTGCCGCCGGCGCCGCCCAGGCGGGCCAGGAGCGGCTCGTGCCGTCCTCGGCGGTGGGGTCGGCGGCCGTCGCGGGCGTCGCCACCGGGTGAGCGGATGTGTTCATGGCAGGGAAGTCGCTCTCGTCGGGGGTCAGTGGGCGGCGCTGCGGAAGACGGCGGTGCGCAGGACGACGAACCGGACGGCGGTCACCACCAGGGAGGCCGCCATCAGGACGAGCGTCTCGGCCGCCGTGGAGGCCGAGGGGTCGGCCTGCTTGAAGAGGACCACCGCGAACGACGTGACGAGATAGCCGAGCACGAAGAGGAGACCGGCGCCGAGGTGGGCGCGGCCCGCGCGGGCCGCCGTGTGGCGGAAGGTGAGGCGGCGGTTGGCCTCGGTGTTCAGCAGGGTCAGGACCAGGAGCGAGAACAGGTTCGCCAGCGCCGGTGACCACCAGGAGCGCAGCAGGGCGTAGAGCAGCGCCTGGCCGACGGTCGAGGCGATGCCGATGGCGACGAAGCAGCCGACCTCCCAGGACAGCACGGTGCGCCGGGTGGAGGGGGTGGCGAGTACGGCGTCCGGGTGCTCGGCGGCCGGTGCGGGGCGCTGGGCGAGTTCGACGCGGGCGGCCCCGGAGGCCTTGGCGCGGGCCATCCGCCACAGTCCGCGCAGGTCGTCACTGGCGGTGCCGACCACGTCGACCCGGGTGTCGATGTCCTCCACCCAGTCGACCGGTACCTCGTGGATGCGCAGTCCGTTGTGCTCGGCGAGCAGGAGCAGTTCGGTGTCGAAGAACCAGGCGTCGTCCTGGGCAACTTCGAGGAGCGGGCCGAGCACCTCGGTGCGGGCGGCCTTGAAGCCGCACTGCGCGTCCGTGAACCTGACGCCGTGGGTGAGCCGGATGATCGCGTTGTAGCAGCGGGAGATGAACTCGCGCCGGGGTCCGCGCACGGTGCGCGCCCCGGGGGCCAGCCGGCTGCCGATCGCGATGTCGGAGTGGCCGCTGGCCAGCGGTGCGATCAGCGGCAGCAGGCCGTCGAGGCCGGTGGACAGGTCCACGTCCATGTAGGCGACGATGTCCGCCTCGCTGTCGCCCCACACGGTGCGCAGCGCCAGGCCGCGGCCCTTGCGGTCGAGGTGGGTGACGGCGACGCCCGGCAGTTCGTCGGCGAGCCGGCGGGCCACGGCGAGGGCGTCGTCCGTGCTCGCGTTGTCCGCGACCGTGATGCGCCAGGGGAAGGGGAAGTCCTCGCGGAGCCGGGTGTGCAGGGTGCGCAGGCAGCCCGGGAGCGCGCGCTCCTCGTTGTAGACCGGGATCACGATGTCGACGGTGGCGGTGCCCGATCCGGCGAGCGAGAGGACGGCGGGACGCTGGAAGGCGAACGTGGGAACGGGTGTGGGGGTGGCAGTCATGGCTTCCTAAGCGGGAGGAGACAATGGGGGCGGCTCCTGGGCCCGGGGCGGGCCGGTTCCCGACTGTTACCGGTGCGACTGGGGGATGCCGGGAAGAAATCTGGGAACTGACGGAGAGTCAGAGATCAAGGTCGAAAACCGGCCAACACCTCCGCACGCCACCCCCACATCCCCTCTGACGAGGCAATTTCCGGCCCCGGACTCCCCTCCCCACTTCCCCTCGGGATCACCCGCGAAGAAATAGGCAGGCTGCCTGCTATTATTTGTCAGGCAGCCTGCGTAAATTGCCCGAGCGGCTCCGCGCGGGCCCGGCAGCAGCACGGGAAGGGAGGAGCAGCACCTTGGAAACCACCGCCGACGCCGCCTCCGTACAGCGGTCGGAGGCTTCGCCGGACAATCCGTTCGGAGCGGCCTTCGTGACCCCGCTCTACATGGGCGCCGTCCTCAACCCGATCAACAGCTCGGTGATCGCGCCCGCCCTGGTGGCGATCGCGGCCGCGATGCACACCTCCGTCGGCGGCACCGCGATCCTGATATCGAGCCTGTATCTGACCAGCGCGATAGCCCAGCCGGCGGCAGGACGGCTCGCCGAGGAGTTCGGGCCGCGGCGGGTGTTCTTCGCCGGGATCCTGCTGGTGCTGGCGGGCGGGATCCTCGGCGCGGTGGCATGTGACATATCACTGCTCGTCGCCGCCCGCGTGCTCATCGGCGCCGGCACCTCCACCGGCTACCCCTCCGCGATGCTGCTGATCCGCCGCCGGGCCCTGGCTGCCGGACGGCAGGAGCCGCCCGGCAGCGTCCTCGGGGGCCTCGCGATAGCGGGCGCCGCCACCGTCGCCGTCGGCCCCGCCGTCGGCGGCCTGCTGATCGGCCGGCTCGGCTGGCAGACGGCCTTCTGGATCAACGTCCCCGTCGCGGTCGTCGCCTTCGCCATGGCCGCGCTCTGGATCCCCGGGGACACCGACCGGGTGCGCGGACGCTCGGCGCGCGAGCTGGTCTCCCGCGTCGACCTGGCCGGAATCGCCGGCTTCGGCGGGGCGCTCACCGCACTCCTGGTGTTCCTGTCCTCGCTGCCCGGCCCCGAGTGGCCGGCCCTCGGTGTCTGCGTCGCGCTCGCTGCCGTACTCGTGGCCTGGGAACTGCGCGCCGCCAACCCCTTCCTGAACGTCCGGCTGCTCGCCTCGAACCTGGCGCTCACCCGTACCTACCTGCGCAACGGCCTCACCCTGCTGGGCACTTACGTGATCCTGTACGGGCTCACCCAGTGGCTGGAGGCGTCCCGCGGACTCACCGCCTACCAGTCCGGCCTGGTCCTCGTGCCGATGGGCGTCCTGTCGGCGGTCTCCGCCCGGGTGGTGTCCCGGCGCGGCCGGGTCCGCGCGCCGCTGCTCGTCTCGGCACTGCTCCTGCTGGCGGGCGCCCTCGCCACGCTGTCCGTGGACGGCCGCACGCCGATCGCCGTGGTGATCGCGATCACGGCGGTGTTCGGCCTCACCTCCGGTGCCGGCACCGTGGCGAACCAGACGGTGCTCTACCAGGAAGCGCCCGCGGACAGCGTCGGGACCGCTTCGGGGCTGCTGCGCACCTTCGGCTACATCGGCTCCATCGCCTCGGCGGCCATCACCGGCACCGCCTTCCACACCCGTGTCGACGACACCGGCCTCCGGCACGTCTCCTGGGCGCTGGTCGGCATCGCCGCCGTCGTCCTCGTCATGACGGTCCTCGACCGGCAGCTGGCACACGCCGACCGGCGGCCCGCCCCCTGACCCCGCTCCCCCGCCGTCCGGCACCGGACCGCACCGCGCCGCACCGCACCGCACCGCGCCAACCGTCCGGAACCCTCCGGCAAGACACGAAAGTCCAGGTCATGACCAGCACCGTCCCGCACCTCGATCCCGCCCGCACCGCCCTGTTCCTGATGGACTTCCAGCCGGCCGTCCTCGCCGCCGTGGCCGACCCGGAGCAGGCGCTGTCCCGGGCCCACGCCGCCCTGTCCTGGGCCCGGTCGAACGATGTCCAGGTCGTCCACGTCCGGGTCGCCTTCGCGCCGGAGGACTTCGCCGCCATACCCGCGCTGAACAAGGCGTTCGCCGCCGTCGCCGAGAACGGCTTCCTGCCCGACGGCAGCCCGGAGGCCGAGCTCCACGAGTCGTTCGAGGTGGCGGAGCGGGACATCACCGTGCGCAAGACCCGGTTCAGCGCCTTCGCCTCCGCCACCGACGTGCGCGGGCTGCTGCGCGAGCGGGGCGTCGACACCCTGGTCCTCGCCGGACTGTCCACCGGTGGCGTGGTCCTGACCACCCTTCGGCAGGCGGCCGACGACGACTTCGCGCTCTACCTCCTCAAGGACGCGACCGCCGACCCCGACCCCGAGGTCCACCGCGTCCTGACGGAGAAGGTCTTCCCGCACCAGGCCCACGTCATCGGGACCGACGACCTCCAGGGCCTGACCAGGTCGGCCTGAGCCCCGGCCGCCACGCGTCAACTCCCGCTGTCCGCGATCCTGTTCATGATCGCCGCGGCCTTCAGCAGGGTCTCGCGCTCGTCCGCCCGCAGGTGCGCCTCGATCGCCGCGCCGAGCCAGGCCGCCCGGGCCACCGGGATCGTCCCGATCAGCGTGCGCCCCTCGGGCGTCGCGTGGACGAGGGTCTTGCGGGCGTCGCCGGGATCCTTGCTGGTGCCGACCAGGCCGTCGGCGCGCAGGGCGGCGAGTGTCTCGGCCATCGACTGGCGGCGTACGTGCTCGGCCTGCGCCAGCTCGGTGGCCGTGACCGGGCCCTCCTCGACGATGCGGGCCAGGGTGGTCAGCTGCGACCAGTTCCACTGGCGGTCGCCGGGCGCCGACTCGGTGCGCAGCCGGGCGCGCAGCCGGGTCATCGCCTTCATCAGCTCGGCGGCGACCTCGGCCTCGGGCCTCGGGTCACTGGTCATTGGCCAACCTTACCCAGCGCTCACCTCGCCGTTCGCGCAATTGTTTGCGCCGTCAAGCATTTTGGGGAGGCTATATTCAGGTCTGTGAGCACCTCCGAGAGTCGTCGTCGGACCGAGGAGCCGCCCCGGTCACCGTCGGGCGAGACCCGGCTGCCGGGCCGCGAGGCGGAGCTGGAGCTGATCGACTCCCTGCTCGCCGGTCCCGGCCTGGGCAGCTCCGGGCTGCTGCTGCACGGCGAGCCGGGCGTGGGGAAGACCGCCCTCCTGGACGCCGCGGCGGCCCGGGCCACGGCTCTCGGGATGCGGGTGCTGCGCGCCGCCGGCGTGCAGTCGGAGGCCCGGATCCCGTACTCGGCGCTGCACCAGCTGCTGTATCCGGTGCGGCACGACGTGGACCGGCTCGACGGGCAGCACCGGGACGCCCTCCACCAGGTCTTCGGCCTCACCCGGGCCCCGGCCCCGGAGCCGCTGGTGTCGACGGCGGTGCTCGCGCTGCTGGAGCTGACCACCGCCGAGCGCGGACTGCTGATGATCACCGACGACGTGGCGTGGTTCGACGATTCCAGCGCGGCCGTCGTGGGCTTCGTCGTACGGCGCATCGCGGACGCCCCCATCGTCTTCCTGGCCGCCTCCCGGACCGGTACCGAGGATCTCTTCCGGCGGTCCGGGCTGCCCGAGCGCAAGGTCGAGTCGCTGGACACCGGAGGGGCCGGCGCCGTCCTGGACGCGCACGCGCCCGGGCTGGCCCCCGCCGTGCGCCGGCGGCTGCTGGCCGAGGCCGACGGCAACCCGCTCGCGCTCCGGGAGCTGCCCGCGGCGCTGACCGAGCGTCAGCTGTGCGGCCAGGACCCGCTGCCCGACCGGCTGCCGCTGTCCCGGCGGCTCGCGGCCACCTGCGCCGGACTGCTCGCGGAACTGCCCGCCCCGACCCGCGCGCTCATGCTGCTTGCGGCCCTGGACGCCGATGCCGGAGTCACCGTCCTGCGCGCCGCGGCGCGGGGGTCGGCCGACCTCGACGACCTCGTCCCCGCCGAGCGGGCCGGTCTGGTGCACGCGCCCGCGGCCGGCCGCGGCCTCGTCTTCTGCCATCCGCTGATCGGCACGGCCGTGGTGGACCTGGCCCCGCCCAGCGACCGCCGGGCCGCGCACGAGGCGCTGGCCGCCGCCCTGGCCGACGAGCCCGAGCGCCGCGCCTGGCACCTCGCGGAGGCCGCCACCGGACCCGACGAGTCGGTGGCGCGGGCGCTGGACGAGGCGGCGCTGACCGCCTGGCGGCGCGGCGGCGCCCTCGCCGAGCTGCCGTCGCCGGTCGGCGCGCTGGTCTCCGACCGGCGACGGGTCGCCGCGTCCGCCGCGGTCACGGCGCTGGTGCGCGCCGGGGAGCTCAGTCCGCACCCGGTCGACCGCTCCCGCCGCCTGGTCGAGGCAGCGTTCCTCGCCACCATGACCGGCCAGCTCGACCAGGTGAACCGGCTGCTGACCGACGCGGGCCAGACCCCGGACACCCCGACCGGCCTGGTCTTCGCCGCCACCGCCCATCTCCTCACCCATGACGACGGCGACGTCGACGCCGCCTACCGGCTGCTGGCCCGGGCCCTGGACGACGTCACGTGCAGGGCCACGGCCGACGGCTGGGACCGGCTCGGGATCCTGTACACCCTGCTGCTGGTCAGCCTCTACACCCTCAGACCCGAGCCGTGGAAGCTGCTCGACACGGCGATGGCCCGATTCCCGGCGGAGGCGGTCACGCCCTTCCGGCTGTGCTACGACGCGTACGTCGACCCGGTCCGCAAGTCCGGCGCGATCCGGGAGGGGCTCGCGGACGCGTTCGCGGAGCTGCCGACCGACGCGGCCCCGTGGCAGATCGTGCCGCTGGGATTCGCCGCCGTCGCCATGGACGCCCTCGCCGATTACCGCTGCCTGCTCGTGCGCATGACCGGGCGGGAACGCGACGGCGGCGCGATCGGCATGGTGATCCCCGCGCTGCTGCTGCTCTGCCAGGACTCCTACGTCCACGGGCAGTGGGACGAGGCGGAGCGGCTCGCCCAGGAGGGGCTGGACCTGGCCGCGGCCTACGGCTACCAGTTCTGGGAACAGCAGTTGCGGGCCGTGCTGGCCTCCGGCGCGGCGCTGCGCGGCAACGCGGAGCTCGCCCGCAGCCGCAGCGAGGAGGCCACCACCTGGGCGGCGCCCCGCGGCATGGAGGTGACGGAGGGGTACGCGCGGTCGGCGCGCAACCTCGCGGCCATCGGGCAGGGCGACTACGAGGAGGCGCTCGCCCAGGCGGCGCGGATCGGCCCGCCGGGCGCCCCCACCCCCGGTGTGCCGGGCCGCTGGATGGTGCTGGACTACGTCGAGGCGGCGGTCCGCACGGGCCGTCTGGAGGACGCCCGGGCGCATGTCCGCGCGGCCCAGGAGGCCGGGCTGCCCCGGATCGGCCCCCGGATCGAGCTGATCACCGCGGGGGCCGCCGCCGTGGCCGCCGACGACGCGGCGGCCGCCGGGCTGTTCGAGGCGGCCCTGGCCCTTCCGGACGCCTGCCGCTGGCCGTGGGACTACGCCCGTGTCCGGTTCGCGTACGGCCAATGGCTGCGCCGGACCCACGACATGGCCGGGGCCCGGGCTCAACTGGGCGCGGCTCTGGAGACGTTCGACCGGATCGGTGCCGCGCTGATGGCGCAGCGCGCCGCGGCCGAGCTGCGCGCGACCGGCGTCTCCGTCACCCCCCGGTCCGGCACGGCGCCCGAGCCGCTGACCGCCCAGGAGCGGCAGATCGCCGAACTGGCGGCAACGGGCCTGAGCAACAAGCAGATCGGCGAACGGCTGTTCCTGTCGCACCGTACGGTCGGCTCGCATCTGTACCGGGTGTATCCCAAGCTGGGGATCACCTCGCGGGCCGCTCTGCGCGGTGCGCTGGAGGCGATGCCCGCCGCGGAGGGGCCCGGCCGGGCGCCCGGAGACGTGGCGGGGCAGGAGCCGGAGGGGCACTGAGCGGGCCGGGCGCGGAATCCGCCCGGCGGAGCGCTCGGCAGAACGGACGAAGGTCCGCCGATCGGGCAGTAGCGGAATGAGTCGAATGACCGATCACACGACGCCGTCGGGCCGTTAGCCTTCGTGCCCGTCATCGCGGTTTCCCGGGCCGGGGTGGAAGTCGGCGCCGCGGCACGCTCGTTCACGGAGGTCACCTTGTTCAGTTCGCCCAACGCACTGCTCTGGCGCGGCCTGCTGGCCGTCGTCATCGGCATCGTCTCCGTCTCCTGGCCGGGCATCACCGTCGGCGCGTTCGTCGTCCTGTTCGCCGTGTACGCGTTCATGTACGCGGTGATGGACGGGGTCCGCGCCTTCAGCAGCGACCGGGTGGGTCCGGTCCTGGGGTGGCTGCTGCTGGCCGTGCTGTCGGTCGTGGCCGGCGTCAGCTCCCTGGCCTGGCCGGGCATCACGGCCCTGGTGCTCACCCTCTGGGTCGCCGCGTGGGCTCTGACGACCGGTGCCATGGAGGTCGCCCTGGCCTTCATGCGCGGTGAGACGGCGGGTGAGCGCGCCCTGTTCCTGCTGACCGGTCTCGTGTCGGTCGCGCTCGGGTTCGTGCTGTTCGTGCGGCCGGACATAGGTGCGGTCTCGCTCGCCACCGTCTTCGGTCTCTTCAGCATCGTGCACGGCATCTCGGCGGTCTTCGCCTCGTCGGAGGTGCGCCGCCGGCGCCGGTCGCTGCCACTCGGCGGCTGACCGACTGGCCAATTTTTTTGCTTGACAAAGCATATGCCGGTCTCGGCACACGCGATGGCGACGGGCTCGGACCACGGAAGGCCGGCCTGGATCTCGGCATCGCCATCGCGGATTTCACCCAGCCCGTCGGCCCGGCGGGCCCCGCACGCCATGTGGCCCGGCTCGCCCGCACCGCGGACGAGCCGGGCTTCCGCCGGGTCGCCGCCATGGACCACCTGTTCCAGATCGGGATCGTGGGCGCCGCCGAGCAGGAGGCGCTGGAGGCGTACACGACCCTGGGCTACCGCGCACCCGGGCTGCCGGCCAAGATGATCACCACGCTCGACGTGCTCTCCGAGGGCATCGCCGAGCTGATCGCCCGGCGGATGTACGGGAGTTCAGAGGGTCGCGGTCTCGTCCCGGCCGAGTCGGTGGGCGACGGCGAGTCCCCACGGGACGCCGAGCAGGGCGACGAGCGCGAGCCCGAGAAGCAGGGGCGCGGGACGTGCGGCGCCCAGGGCCACGACCACGAGGGCCACGGCCAGGCTGGTGCGCGCCAGCGGCCGGTACAGCTCCCGCTCGTCCCGCCAGGCCTCCAGGCCGGTCGCGAGCAGCATCGTGCCGGTGAGAACGACGGCCACGCCCCCGCACAGCACCCACGCGGTGGCGGCGGGCGTCCGGCCTGCGTGGGCGTCCTCGACCAGGCCCGCCATCGCGGCGCCCATGGCGGTCACCGCCGCCGTGAGCGGCAGATGGGTGAGCATCCACCGGAGGGTCACCGCACGGGTGCGCCGGGGCGGCCGGTACCCGGCGAAGTCGAAGTACGTCCACCAGGCGCCGAATCCGACCACCACGGCGACCAGTCCGACCGCGAGGCTCATGGCGGTGGTCGGCTCGGCCGCGAGTCCGGCCACGACACCCGTCACGGTCTCGCCGAGCACGATGATGATGAGCAGCCCGAACCGCTCGACGAGCGCGTCGGTGAGGGCGAGCGCCGTCTCCTGGGCCGGAGCGGCCGCCAAGGTCGTCCACGCGAGCCCGCCCAGGTAGGCGAGGACCAGCAGCCCCCAGGTCGGCAGCCGGGCGCCGGCGGGCAGGCCGGCGCTCGCGAACAGGACGACCGCGCAGGCCGCCGTCCCGGTCACGTACAGCCGGGTGGGCCTGCGGAACTCCGCGGAGCTGCCGCGCCCGGCCAGGAACCAGAGCACGGCCAGGAGGGCGAACAGGATCCCGGCGTTGACCGCGAAACGGGCGCCCTCCGCGCCGCCGGCCTCGGGGATGAACGACCCCAGCGGGACGAGGACGAGGATCTGCAGGAGGAAGAGGCTGCGGCCCCGGGCGTCGTCGTGGCCGTGCAGGTCGTGGTGGAGCGTGCCGTTCAGCCAGGCGGTCCACACCAGCGCGAACACCACCGCGAACTCGCCGAGCCCGTGCCAGGTGAGATGCCCCGCCAGGTGGTGCGCGGCCTGGGCGACCAGGACGACCACGACCAGGTCGTAGAAGAGCTCCAGCGGCCCGACCACCCGGTGCCGCGGCTGCTCCCCGTGGGCGCGCGGCGGCTGCCACAGCTGCCGGCGCAGCCGGGCCCAGCCCTCCCGCCGCTCCGGTCGCGCGGTCATGCCGGCTGTCTCCGCCGAAGACGCTCCTGCATGGCTTCTCCCCGGGGTCGCGGTCCGGCCGGACCCGCACAGCGCAACTGTTTGACACTTGTATATTAGCGAGGAGGCCCTGACGGGGAACAGGGCGAGCCGGGATCGCTCAGTCGAGCTTCTCGACCACGGCTTCGAACTGCCGCACCATGGCCGGCACCGACCGGCCGTCGAGCAGGTCCATGACCCGCTTGCGGGCGCTCGCCAGGTGCACGGGGTAGGCGTCCTGGAGCCGCTTCAGCCCCTCCGGGGTGAGGCTCGCGACGTTGCCGCGGGCGTCCCCCTCGTAGCGCCGCTTGGCGACCTGGCCGCGGCTCTGCAGCGCCTCCACGACGCGGGTGATGCGGCTTGCCGACAGGGCGGTGGCCGAGGCGAGGTCCGTCATGCGGAGTTCCTGGTTCTCGGCCTCGGAGAGGTTCATGAGGACGACGTACTCGGTGAGCGTGAGCCCTGTGGACCGCAGCAGGTCGTCGTCGAGCGAGCGGGGCAGCGCGACGATGACGCGCATCAGGGCGCGCCAGAAGCGTTCTTCCTGGGCGGTCAGCGGGTTGTCTGCGCTCATTTGAGCAGAATAGCGTGCCCAAGCAAGGAATCTCAACGACGAACTCCGCGCCGCCGGAGTCCCCACCGCACTCGGCGCGGCTCACGGCCGTCGCCGTACGACGCCCCGTCACAGCTCGCTCCACAAGTCGGCCGGAACAAGGCCGCCGGGTCGCCCGCCGGCTGCTCCAGGGTGACCCGCGCCTCGGCGAGGGTGCGCCCGGCCGCCGACAGCCACGCGCCGAACCGCCCGCCGGCGGCGAGGGACGGCGAGGCCTTGCCGGGCGAGGCGAAGACGCGGGTCTGGTGCACCGAGCCCAGCTTCTTCGGGAAGCCCTGGACCCAGCCGCGGGCCATGGCGAGGTCGTTGTCGACGTAGATGTACGGGCACCAGGACACCGGCTCGCCCTGGAACCTGGCGTCCACCAGCAGCATGAACTCGCGGTACTGGCTGCGCACCGGGTCGAGGTGCTCGTCGTTCCCGGCGGAGAACTGCCAGCCGAAGAAGAGCGCCACCACCCGTCCGCCGGAGGCGGTGTCGGGTGCCAGGCCCTCCGGGAGGGTCGCCGCGGCGGCCACCGGGTCGGTCCAGAACTCGACGCCGACGATGTCACCGGCGTAGTGCCACGGCGGAGCGGAGGCGAGGTTCGCCTCTCCGCGCGGCGACAGCGGGTAGGTGTAGCCCTGCAGCATGGGGGGGGTCTCCAGAAGGCAGGCGCGCGGGAAGAGACCATGTTCCGCACGGACACCGCTCGCCGGCTTGGGTCAGATGACTGCTTCGCGGTATCCGGCGACGTCCGGGTGGCCGGGCGGCTCCTCGCACCCGCCGTCGACCGCGGCCGCGGGGCGCTCCCGGCGCCCCGTGCCGCGTTCGCACGGGGCGGCGAGCGGGTCGGCCACCGACTGCATCTGCTCGGCCAGCCGCCCGACCAGGGCGGGGTCGAGCCGGTCCATGACGCGTCTGCGCGCGCTGGCGAGATGCGCCGGATAGGCGCCGGCCAGCCGCAGCCGGCCCGCCCCGGTCAGCTCGGCCACGTATCCACGGGCGTCCGTGCAGTGCCGCCGCTTGGTCACCAGGCCCAGGTCACGCAGGTTCTCCACCACCCTGGTGATGCGGCTCGCGGACAGGGCCGCCGCACCGGCCAGTTCGGTCATGCGCAGGCTGTTCCCGTCGGCCTCGGAGAGGTGGGCCAGCACGATGTACTGCGTGAGCGAGAGGCCCGTGGCACAGAGCAGGTCCTCGTCGAGCGCCCGGGGCAGTGCCACCAGCATTCGCTGCAGCGCACGCCAGAGGCGTTCCTCGTCGTTGTCCAGCGGATACGCGGGTCCCGGCGGCTGCGGTGACACGTGCTGGCCTCCCTTCGCATGTCCGGCCCTGCCACTGTCCGACCTTGCCACTGAAGCACATATTACTTGCTTGACAAAGCATTCCGGCGCGACCAAGATACTTGCCAAGGCAAGCAACAGCGCCGCAGCGGACCAGCCGCGCGACGCCAACCGAGAGGCCGGAGAGGCATGAGCGTCGAACTGCCCCCCGCGGGGACCTACACGGTCGATCCGGAGCGGTCGTCCATCGGCTTCACCACGCGGCACATGTTCGGTCTGGGCAAGGTGCACGGCACCTTCCGGGTGGCGTCGGCGAGCATCACGGTCGCCGAGCCGGTCACCCGGTCGACGGCGCACGCCGTGATCGAGGCGGGCAGTTTCCACACCGGGACGCCCCGCCGTGACGAGCACGTGCGCTCCGCCGCGTTCCTGCACGCGGAGCGCCACCCCGAGATCCGGTTCGAGTCGGCCGGGGTGAGCCGCGGCACGTCCGGCGCCTGGGTCGTCGAGGGGCACCTGACCGTCCGGGGGCGCCGCGAGCCGGTCGAGCTGACGGTGGACTCCCTGTCCGTCGAGAACGGCTCGCTGAAGATCTCGGCCTCGGCGACCGTCGACCGGTACCGCCACGGGCTGACCGCGGCGAAGGGCCTCGCCGCGCGGCAGCTGCGGCTCACCCTGTCCGCCACCGCCCATCCCGCGGCCTCCGCCGCCCGGAACACCACGACCCAGGCGGCGCCCGCCGCCGAGAGCGCAGCACAGCGAGAGGAACTCCCCATGTCCCCCAAGATCGCGGTCATCTACTACTCGTCGACCGGCACCGTGCACGAGCTGGCGGAGGCCGTGGCCGACGGCGCCCGCAAGGAGGGTGCGGAGGTACGGCTGCTGCGCGTGTCCGAGCTCGCGCCCGAGGAGGCCATCGCGGGCAACGACGCCTGGTCGGCGCATGCCGCGGCCACCGAGGACATCCCGATCGCCACGCCGGCCGACATCGAATGGGCCGACGCCGTCGTCTTCGGCACCCCCACCCGGTTCGGCAACATCGCCAGCCAGCTGAAGCAGTTCATCGACACACTCGGCGGGCTGTGGGCCCAGGGCAAGCTGGCCGACAAGGTGTACAGCGGCTTCACCGCCACGGCCACCGCGCACGGCGGCCAGGAGTCGACGCTGCTCGCGCTCTACAACTCCGTCCACCATTTCGGCGGCATCCTCGTCACCCCCGGCTACACCGACCCGGTGAAGTTCGTCGACGGCAACCCCTACGGCACCAGCCACGTCAACGGACAGGGCGCGGTCCCCGTCGACGACACCGCCCGCGCCGCCGCCGTCTACCAGGGCAAGCGGGTCGCCACCATCACCGCCCGCTTCGCGGCGGCGTAACCACCGGCCGGCCGGGGCCACGCGAGCGACGGCCCACCGGACGGACCGTGTGCCCGGCGGCAGGGGGCTGCCGCCGGGCACACGGCCGTGCGGGCACCGGCCCCGGACGGTCCGGTGCGGCCGTCAGGCCTCGCCCCTGCGGGCCAGCCACTCCTTCTCCTGGCCGGGTTCGGGCAGGACGCGGCCGCCCTCGACGGCGGAGCGGGCGGGGGCTGTCCTGGAGTACGACCATGACCCGGACCGGACGATCGTGCCGGGGTCGGGGCCCGGGCCCCGACCCCGCACTCCGGCGGCCCAGGGGTCCCGGCTTCGGTCATCCGACTGGGTGCGGAACTGCGGCGGGCCGCCACCCGGCCGCGCGGCGGCCGGGCCCGTCGTTCCGGCGGGCGCTTCAGCAGGCGCTTCAGTCATCGGACGGAAGGCATGGCGGCGGTACCCGGGTGAGTATGGGCGGGATCCTCCCGATATCGGGCCCGGTACGAGAACTGGCAGGTTGCCATGACCGAGCAAGCCACCGTCCGAAGCGTGACCTACGATCTGCTGCGCTCTCTCCGACTCACCACCGTCTTCGGGAACCCGGGCTCCACCGAACAGCCGTTCCTCCAGGAGTTCCCGGCGGACTTCACCTACGTGCTCGCCCTCCAGGAGGCCTCCGTCATCGCGATGGCGGACACCTTCGCCCAGGTCACCGGCAGGCCTGCGCTGGTCAACGTGCACTCCTCGGCCGGGCTGGGCAACGCCGTCGGCAACCTGGTCGCCGCCTATCACGGCGGCACCCCGCTGATCGTCACCTCCGGCCAGCAGCACCGGGAACTGCTGATCGGCGACCCCTACCTGGGCAACCGGGAGGCGACCACGCTGCCCAAGCCATGGGTGAAGTGGTCGTACGAGCCCGCACGCGCCGAGGACGTGCCCGAGGCGTTCCTGCGGGCCTACGCGACGGCCCTGCAGCCGCCCGCCGGTCCCGTCTACCTGTCGATCCCCATGGACGACTGGAAGCGGCCGCTGTCCGGCTTCACGCGCATGCGGACCTTCAGCGACCGGGTGCTGCCCGACCCGGACCGGCTGCGGAGCTTCGCCGACCGCATCTCCGCGAGCAGCCGTCCGGCGCTGGTCTTCGGGCCGGAGGTCGACAAGGCCGGCGGCTGGGACGTGGCCGTCGCCCTCGCGGAGCGGCTGCGCGCGGCCGTCTACGGCTCCCCGCTCCTCGACCGCGCCTCCTTCCCCGAGGACCACCCGCTCTTCCGCGGCCCCCTCGGCATGTCGGTCCGGACGATCAGCGACCGCCTGGCGGGCCACGACCTGGTGGTGGTGATCGGCGCGGAGGTCTTCCGCTACTACCCCTACGTCCCCGGCCCCTACCTGCCCGACGGCACCGAGCTCCTCCAGATCACCGGCAATCCCGACGTGGCCGCCGCCGCCCGCGTGGGCGACAGCCTGCTCGGCGACCCCAGGACGGCGATCGAGCAGCTGCTGGCCGCGGTCGCGGACGGTTCCGCCCGCACCGCGCCGCAGCCGATGGAGCGCCCGCGGGTGCTCCCCGAGGCACCGAACAGCCCGCTGACCCCGCCGGAGGTCTACGCCGCCCTGAGCAGCGTCAAGCCGGCCGACGCGGTCATCGTCAACGAGTCGACCTCCACGATGGCCCAGCAGATCGAGTGGCTGCCCACCACCCGCACCGGATCCTTCTTCGCCACCGCCAGCGGCGGCATCGGGTGGGGCACGCCGGCCGCCGTCGGCGTGGCCCTCGCCGACCGGGAGCGGGGCGTGACCCGGCCGGTCGTCGGACTGATCGGCGACGGCTCGTTCCAGTACTCCGTGCAGTCGGTCTGGACGGCGGCGCAGCACCGGCTGCCCGTCGTCTACGTCGTGATGCGCAACCAGGAGTACTCGATCCTCAAGTCGTTCGCGGTCCTGGAGGAGACCCCGGGCGTGCCCGGCCTCGACCTGCCGGGGCTGGACATCGCGGGCGTGGCCCGCGGCTTCGGCTGCCGTGCGGTCGACGTCGACACGACCGAGGACCTGCAGCGCGAGTTCAAGGCGGCCCTGGGCGCGGACACCACCACCGTCATCGTGGTGGCCACCCAGCCCCAGAAGGCCATGCTCTAGGCGGGGCCGTCGGCCGGCAGCACGGAAGACGGGAGCGGAGATGGATCTCGGACTGAAGGACCGCGTCTACATCGTCACCGGCGGCACCCGCGGTCTCGGCCTGGCCGCCGCCCGGGAGCTGACCTCCGGCGGTGCCAAGGTGGTGGTCAGCGGGCGCAGCACGCACTCGCTGGCCGCGGCCGAGGCGGAGCTGGGCGGCCCCGGGCAGGCCGTCGGGGTCGTCGCCGACAACGCCGACGCCGGCACGCCGGACCGGCTGCTGACCGCGGCGCGCGAGGCGTTCGGCGGGCTGGACGGCGTGCTGATCAGCGTCGGCGGCCCGCCGACGGGCACCACGGACGGCATCGACGACGAGCAGTGGCGCGCCGCCTTCGAGTCGGGCTTCCTGGGCGCGGTGCGGCTGTCGCGGGCCGTCGCCGCGCGGCTCGGCGAGGGCGGGGTGATCGGGTTCGTGCTGTCGACCTCGGTGTACGAGCCGATCCCCGGCCTCGCCGTCTCCAACGCCCTGCGGCCCGCGCTGGCCGGCTACGCCAAGACCCTCGCCGGGGAGGTGGGCCCGCGGGGCATCCGGGTGGTCGGGCTGGTCCCGGCGCACATCACAACCGACCGGACACTCGAACTCCGGTCGATCACCGGCGACGCCGGCACCGCCGCCGCCGGCATCCCGCTGCGCCGCCTCGGCACTCCGGAGGAGTTCGGCCGCACCGCCGCGTTCCTGCTGTCGCCGGCCGCGGGCTACGTCACGGGCACCATGGTGACGGTGGACGGCGGAACTCGGGCGGGTTTCTAGCCGTTCCGCCGTCCCGGCGGTCGGTCCTGGCCGCCGAGGGCGGCGGGGGCGCCGTCTAGACGGACACCGGCGGTACCAGTCGGCCCCGGGAGATGAGGGATGCCGCCTTCTTGAGGTGGCGGAGGCTGATGCTGACCGCGTAGCCGTCGATGCCCGGGGTCGCGGCGATGCGGGTGGTCAGGAAGCGGTAGAAGTCCTCGGGGTCGCGGGTGATGACGCTGACCATCAGGTTGTGCTCACCGCTGATGGCGCCGGCGAAGGGAACCTCGTCGAGCCGGGCGGTCTCCGCCCCGACCCGCTCCAGGTGGGCCGGGGCCACCCGCAGCCAGAGGATGGCGTTCAGCCGGAACCCCAGCCGCTCCGGGAGCAGTTCGACCTCGTACTCCAGGGTTCCGGAGTCCTCCAGCGACTCCAGCCGGCGGGCCACCCGGGACAGGGACCAGCCGGTGAGTTCGGCGAGCCGCGTGTGGGTGGTACGGCCGTCCTGGGCGAGGGCGTCGAGCAGCGGGGCGTCCTCGGCGGCCGGCGGGGGCGGCGGCCCGGGGGCGGGCGGCGGGCGCTCCGAGGTCAGCTGCCGGACCTGCCCGGGGTCGAGGTTGTCGCCGTAGCCGGTCCAGCCGGCGCTGCCGGGAGCGTCGTAGCCGTGGATGATCAGGTCGATGCTGACGTCGAGGACCGAGGCGGACCTGGGCAGTTGCCGGAGCAGTACGTCCTCGCGGGGCGCGTCGAGCGGCGAGCGCATGACACAGATGATCTCCGAGCCGCCCGAGGCCAGGTGGGCCCAGGAGATGTCGGGGCGCCGGGCGAGGGCGTCGGCGAGCGGGTCGACCCGGTCCGGGCGGCAGCGGATGCGGGTGACCCACTGCGCGGCGCCGTACACCCACGGGTTGACCAGCCCCACCACCCGCAGCGCCCCGGCGCGGCGCAGCGCCTGGTAGCGGCGGGCCGCGGTCTGTTCGGAGACCCCGGCCACCTCACCGATCCGCCGGAAGGGCAGCCGGGGTGCGCACTGGAGGGCGCGGAGGATCTTTCGGTCTACCTCGTCGAGCATGGTGGAAGTGTGCCATGACTGTGGGCGTGCTGGAGGATTCTGCGGTAGGGCGGCTACCTGCTTGGCGGATGCGCGGACGGGATCGGATGCTGTGGCGGCGGGTTTCCCCTCGGAAGCCCGTTCGACACAGGCCGCCGGACACGCCGGTGGCCTTCGACCGCGGTGCGGTGCGCCGCGAAGGAGTATCTCCGTGAACGTCACGACACCGGCGAGCGCGCCGGTCGAGCGGCGGGCGGCCACGATCGTCATGGCCTGCCTGGGCGTCTTCGTCGCCTATCTTCCGGTCACCACCGTCGCCGTGAGCCTGCCCGCCCTGCAGGCCGCGCTGAACGCCTCGACCGCCCAGCTGTCGTGGGTGCAGGACGCGTTCGTGCTGCCGATGGCCGCGTTCATCCTGACCGCGGGCGTCTTCGGGGACGTCCACGGGCGCAAGAGGGTGTTCCAGGCGGGCCTGCTGTTCTCGGCGGCGGGCGCGGTCACCGCCCTGTGCGCGCACTCGATCGAGGTCGTCTGGGCCGGACAGGCCCTGGCCGGCGTCGGCGCGGCCGCGCTGCTGCCGACCACGCTGGCGCTGATCAGCCACGCGGTGCCGGACCACCGGGAGCGCGGCAAGTTCATCGGCATCTGGGCCACCTGCCTGATGGCGGCGCTGGCCGTCGGTCCGCTGATCTCCGGTGTGGTCGTCCAGCACTTCTCCTGGCGCTGGATCTACCTGCCGACCGTGCCCGTCGCGCTGCTGGCCGTCGCCGTCGCGGCCCGGCAGCTCGCCGACTCGCGGGCACCGCACGGGCGCCGGCTGGACTGGCCGGGCCAGCTCACCGCGACGCTCGCGGTCACCGCCCTGGTGTACGGCGTGATCGAGGGCGGGGCCGGCTCGTTCACCGACGTCAAGGTGATGGTGGCGCTGTTCACGGCCGTGGTCGCCGGTGCCGGGTTCGTGCTGGCGGAGCGGCGCAGCGACAGCCCGATGCTGGACCTGAGCCTGTTCCGCAGCCCCGCCTTCACCGCCACCACGCTGGTCGCGATGACCAGCTTCCTGGCGCTCATCGGGTTCTTCTTCGTGCTCAGCCTCTACTTCGGCATGGTGCAGCGGCTGGACACCATGGCGGCCGCGTGGCGGCTGCTGACGGTCACCGGGGCGGCCCTGCTGGTCGGCGGGCCGGCCGGGCGGCTGATGCACCGGATATCGGCGCGGGTGATGATCACCGGCGGTCTGCTGCTGGTCGCCGCCGCGCAGTTCGCGCTGACCGGTCTGGCCGCCGACACCTCGTTCGGCTCGGCGGCCTGGCGGCTCGCCCTGCTGGGCCTCGGCATGGGCTTCGTCATGACGCCGATGACCGCGACCGCGGTGGCCGCCGTGCCGTACCACCTGGCGGGCATGGCCGCGGCCGGCAACAACGCCTTCCGGCAGGTCGGCGGCGCCCTCGGCCCGGCCGTCCTGGGCGCGCTGCTCACCACCCGGGCGCTGGACGCGCTGCCCGGTCACCTCACCGACGCGGGCGTCACCGGCGCGGTGCAGGACCGGATCGTGACGACCGCGCGGACGGACGGTCTCGGCGCGGTCGCCGGCCTGGACCTGGGCGCCCGGACCGGGCAGACGATGGGCGCGCTCGGCGACTCCTTCCTGGACGGCATGCGCCTGTGCCTGATCACGGCGGGGAGCCTGACGCTGCTGGCCGCCCTGGTCGCGGCGGTGCTGCTGCGCACACCCCGGCAGCAGCTCACGCTCAGGGCGGCCGGCCACACCACGGCCGAGAAGTCCTCGGCGGCGCAGGGCGCCTGACGGTTCACCGCACCAGGCAGGGCCGCTTGGCGTCGAAGGTCCAGCCCGCCACGAGGTACTGCATCCCGGCCGCGTCGTCCCGGCCCGCCCCGAGGTTCAGCTCCTCGTGGCGGGCATGGGCCGCGAGCAGCCGGTCCATGTCGAGCCGGACGCCGAGCCCGGGGGCGTCGGTGACGGCGACCTCGCCGCCGGAGATCCTCGGCGGTTCGACGGTGAGCCGCTCCTGTCCCTCCTGCCAGATCCAGTGCGTGTCCAGGGCGTTGTACTCGCCGGGGGCGGCGGCACCGCAGTGGGCCATCATGGCGAGCGAGATGTCGAAGTGGTTGTTGGAGTGGCAGCCCCAGGTCAGCCCCGTCTCGTGGCAGAGCTGGGCCACCCGCACCGACCCCTGCATGGTCCAGAAGTGCGGGTCCGCCAGCGGGATCGACACCGACTGCAGGGCGAGGGCGTGGGTGAGCTGCCGCCAGTCGGTGGCGATCATGTTGGTCGCGGTGGGCAGCCCGGTGGCCCGGCGGAACTCGGCGAGGATCTCGCGGCCGGAGTAGCCGGCCTCGGCCCCGCAGGGGTCCTCGGCGTAGGCGAGCGTGCCGAGCAGCGGGCGGCACAGCTCGACGGCCTCGCGCAGTGACCAGGCGCCGTTGGGGTCGAGGGTGATCCGGGCCCCGGGGAAGCGGTCCTTCAGCGCCTGGGCGGCCTTGACCTCCTCGGCCCCCGCCAGCACGCCGCCCTTGAGCTTGAAGTCGCGGAAGCCGTAGCGGTCGTAGGCCGCCTCCGCCTGCTGGACGATCGCCTCCGGGGTGAGGGCCTCCTCGCGGCGGATCCGGTACCAGGGCACGTCGGAGCCGGGTTCACGGAGGTAGTCCAGGCCGGTGCGGTCGGGGTCGCCGACGTAGAAGAGGTAGCCGAGGACGCGTACCGAGTCGCGCTGCTTGCCGTCGCCGAGCAGGGCGGCGACGGGTACCTCCAGGTGCTGGCCGAGCAGGTCGAGGAGCGCGGACTCCACGGCGGTGACGGCGTGCACGGTGGTGCGCAGGTCGAAGGTCTGCGCTCCGCGCCCGCCGGCGTCCCGCCCCGCGAACTCCTCCCCCACGGCCCGCAGTACCCGCTTGTAGTCCCCCAGCCCGGCTCCGACCACCAGGGATCCGGCGTCCCGCAGGGTCCGGGTGATCGCCTCCCCGCCGGGCACCTCACCGAGCCCGGTCCGGCCCTCGGAGTCCTCGACGACCACGACGTTCCGGGTGAAGTACGGGGCGTGCGCACCGGAGAGGTTCAGCAGCATGGAGTCCCGGCCCGCCACCGGGTACACGGAGAAACGAGTGACGTAGGGCTGTCTCATACGCAGACAGTATCTACATATGAAGACGAGCACCAGGGATGCGGTCGCTCCCTCAGCGGGCGCCCGGAGTGACCAGTCCCGTCTCGTAGGCGACGACCACCGCCTGGGCGCGGTCGCGCAGGGAGAGCTTGCCGAGGACACGGGAGACGTGGGTCTTGACGGTGGCCTCGGAGAGGTGGAGGCGGGCGGCCGTCTCCGCGTTGGACAGGCCCTGGGCGAGCAGCCGCAGGACGTCGAGTTCACGGGGGGTGAGGTGGGCGAGGTCGCGGTGCAGGGCGGCGGTGCCGGCACCGGCCCGGGCGAACCGTTCGACGAGGCGGCGGGTGATGGCGGGCGCCAGCAGCGCGTCACCGGACCGGACCGTGCGGACGGCGGCCGTCAGGTGCTCGGGGGTGACGTCCTTCAGCAGAAAGCCGCTGGCCCCGGCGGACAGCGCCGCGTACACGTAGCGGTCGAGGTCGAAGGTGGTCAGCATCAGGACGCGCGGCGGGTCGGGGGCGGCGAGGATCCGGCGGGTCGCCTCCAGGCCGTCCAGCTCGGGCATCCGGATGTCCATCAGGACGACGTCGGGCCGGGTGCGCCGTACCGCGGCCACCGCCTCGTTGCCGTCCGTGGCCTCCGCGACGACCTCGATGCCGTCGGCGGCCAGGATCAGCCGGAAGCCGGTGCGCACCAGGGCCTGGTCGTCCGCGACGACGACCCTCGGCGGATCCGCCGGCGAACTCACCCGCGCTCCAGGGGTATCAGGGCGCGGACCCGGTAACCGCCCAGCGGCCGCGGCCCGTTGCTCAGGGTGCCGCCCTGCACGGCGAGCCGCTCGCGCAGTCCGACCAGTCCGCGCCCGTTGCCCGTCGCGGCGCCCGGTCCGGGGGTACCGCCGGAGTCGGTGACCTCGACGCGCAGTTCGTGCTCGCCGTAGTCGACGCGTACGTCCGCCCGCGCACCGGCCGCGTGTTTCAGGGTGTTGGTGAGCGCCTCCTGCACCACGCGGTAGGCGGTCAGTTCGACCCCGCCGGGCAGCAGCCGGACCGTTCCGGAGACCGAAAGCTCCACGGGGGTGCCGGTGCCGCGAGTCCGGTCGATCAGGGGGCCGAGCCGTGCCAGACCCGGCTGCGGCTCCAGCTCCGTCTCCTCCGGGTCGTCCATCGTGAGCAGCCCCATCACCTGCCGCAGCTCCCCCATCGCCGTACGGCCGCCCGCCTCCACCGCGAGCAGCGCCTCGCGTGCCTGCTCGGGCGAACGGTCCATGATCTTCCGGGCGGCGCCGGCCTGGATGACCATCACGCTCACGTTGTGCGTCACGACGTCGTGCAACTCCCTGGCGATCCGGGCCCGTTCGTGCTCCACGGCGCTGCGCAGCGCCTCGGCCTGCCGTCGCTCCACCTCCGCCAGCCGCATCCTGCTCTCGGCCGCCCGCACCTTCCAGCTGCGCAGCCCGACCGTGGCCACGACCAGCGGCGCGGAGATCATCAGCGGCACGTACTGGGTGGGCACGGTCGGATCGACGCCGAAGGGCGTGTGCGGTACCGACTTCCCGATCACGAAGGTGAGGAGCACGGCCACGGCGAGCGTGGCCGTCGCCGCCGGCCGGTAGGGGCTGTAGGCGGCCGCGCTGTAGGCGGCGACGACGCAGGCGTAGAAGGTGAGCCGGCTGACGTCGGCAGGAGTGAGCGCGTTCGCCACCAGCACGATCCACAGCACGGCCAGCGGGTAGCGACGGCGCCAGACGAGCGGCACGCAGGCCAGGAACACCAGGCAGACCAGCCCCGCCATGCTGTGCCGGTGGGCCTGGTCGTCGAGGTCACCGGTCGTGTACCGGAGGGAGGAGACCAGGAGGATCAGGGCGAGGGCGGCGTCGAAGAGCCGGCCACGCACGGTGGGGACGGGTACCGCACCGCTCGGCTCGGTCAGCGCGCGCAGCCGTACCCGGTGCCGCTCCCGGATCGGCTCCCCCGTCCGCGTGGTCGTCATCGCCCCATTCTCGGCGCGTGCGGCTCCCAGGGCATCCCTCCACCGACTACATCTCAAGGATGACCCGGCGGCCCGTACCTCCGGCAGGGTACGGCGATTACCCCCGGCGCCCGTCGTGCCGGCCCCGGCCCGTTCCCTAGCGTCGGCGGCCACCGAGGGACGGAGGCCCACCGATGACGGCACCGCTGATCGAACTGCGGGACGTGACCCGGCGTTACGACGCCGGACCGCCCGCGCTGCTGGACGTGACCCTGACCGTGGCACCCGGGGAGGCGGTCGCCGTGCTGGGTCCTTCCGGCAGCGGGAAGTCGACGCTGCTGAACCTGGTCGCGGGCCTGGACCGGCCGGACGAGGGCACGGTGACCGTGGACGGCGTCCGGGTGGACGGGCTGGGCGAGGCGGGCGCGGCCCGCTACCGGCGGGCGAAGGTCGGGATGGTGTTCCAGTTCTTCAACCTGCTGGACGACCTGACGGTCGCCGACAACGTGGCGCTGCCGGCCCGGCTCGCCGGAACGGGACGGCGGGAGGCCGCCCGCCGGGCCGGGGAACTGCTCGACTCGCTGGGCATCGCGGCGCAGGCGACCGCCTACCCCGGCCGGCTCTCCGGCGGTCAGCGGCAACGCGTCGCGGTGGCCCGGGCGTTGATGAACCGCCCCGCACTGCTGCTGGCCGACGAGCCGACGGGCGCCCTGGATTCCGCGTCCGGCGCCGACGTGGCCCGCCTCCTCCAGGAGCTGAACGCCGACGGCCAGACCCTCGTCCTGGTCACCCACGACCACGGCCTGGCCCGGGCCTGCACCCGGCGCACGGTCCGTCTCGCCGACGGCGGGATCACCACCGACGTCACGACGGAGGCGGTCCGATGAGCGCGCTGCTCGGGGTCGTCCGGTCGGGCATGACCCGCCGCCGTACGCAGACCCTCGTCGTCACCCTGGCCACCCTGCTGGCGGTGACGGCGTCCGTGCTGGCCGGTGCGCTGCTGGCGGCCTCCCGGGCGCCCTTCGACCAGGCCTTCGCACGCCAGCGGGGCGCCCAGCTCGCCGCGCAGTTCGACGCGCGCCGGACCACGACGGCCCAACTCGCCGCCTCCGCCCGTGTCCCGGGGGTCACGGGGTCGTCCGGCCCGTTCCCGACGGCCACCGTCACGCCGGACCATGCGGGCGCCCTGTCGGTCGTCGGCCGCGCGCGTCCCGGCGGGGCGGTGGACCGGGTCACGCCGACCGAGGGCCGGTGGGCGCGGCGGAGCGGCGAGATCGTACTCGCGGCGGACTCGGACGGCCCGCCCGTACGCCTCGGGGAGACACTGGAGTTCCCCGGCCTGCCCGGCGGCCCGACGCTGACCGTGGTCGGTATCGCCCGCTCGGTGAGCCGTACCGCCGACGCCTGGGTGGTGCCCGCGCAGCTCCCGGCACTCACCAAGTCCGGCCGCCCCGACGGCTATCAGATGCTGTACCGCTTCGCCCACGCGGCGACCGGCGCGCAGGTCGCCGCGGACCGCGCGGCGGTGGCGGCGGCCGTGCCGAGGGGAGCGCTCAGCAGCGCCCGGTCCTGGCTCGCCACCCGGCAGTTCGCGACCCGCGACATCGCTCTGTACGTCCCGTTCCTGGTCGCCTTCGGGGTGCTGGGCCTGGTGCTGTCGGCGCTGGTCGTCGGGAACGTGGTGGCCGGTGCGGTGGGCACCGGGCTGCGCCGGATCGGTGTCCTCAAGGCGGTCGGCTGCACTCCGGGCCAGGTCGTCCGCGCGTACGTCGCGCAGGCGCTGGTCCCGGCCGCGATCGGCACCGGGCTCGGCGTGGTCGCCGGGCAGGTGCTCGCGGCGCCGCTGCTGGCGGACACCGCGGCCGTGTACGGCTCGGTCGGACTCGGGGTCTCCGCCGGCGTCGACCTGGCGGTCGCGGGCGGGGTGCTGGGCGTGGTGGCCGGCACGGCGTGGCTGAGCGCCTGGCGGGCCGGGCGGCTGCGCACGGTCGACGCGCTGGCCGTGGGCCGGACCCCGGCACCGGGCCGGGGCCGATGGGCCGCCCGGTCGGCGGCGCGGCTGCCGGGGCCGCGGGCGGTGGGCCTCGGGCTGGCGCGGCCCTTCCACCGGCCGGCTCGGACCGCCTCGATGGTCGCGGCGGTCGTCTTCGGCACGGCGGCGGTCACCTTCGCCGTCGGGATGGCCGCGTCCCTGGGCGAGGTGATCACGGCCAAGAACCACAACGCGGCGGACGTGACCGTGAGTGCCGGGCGGACGCGGCGCCCGGCACCCGTCGGGCCGGGCGCCGTCCCGGTGACGGCCGCCCAAGCCGCCGCGGTGCAGGCCGCGATCGCCGCGCAGCCGGGTACCCGGGACCAGTACGGCAGCGCCGAGACGGAGGCCAGGGTCGCCGGGGTGACGGAGCGGGTGCCGGTGATCGGCTACGACGGTGACGCCTCCTGGGGCGGGTTCGTCATGGTGTCGGGACGCTGGATCCGGGCGGCGGGCGAGGCGGTGGTGGCGACCCCGTTCCTGACCGCGAGCGGGGCCCGGGTGGGCGACACGGTCACCCTCACCGTGAACGGCTCGCCGGTGCGGACCCGGATCGTCGGCGAGGTCTTCGACGTCGGTGAGCAGGGCATGCGGGTGTTCACGGACCTGGCCACGCTCCGGACCGCCGATCCGGGCCTGCAGCCCGCCGAGCGCGCGGTACGGCTCGGCTCCGGCACCGACCCGGGGACGTACGTGCATCGCCTCGACGCGGCGCTGAAGCCGCTCGGCTTCACGGCCACCGCGGCCAAGTCGGTCAACGGCAGCGACAGCGTGGTCGCCCTCGACACGCTGGCGGCCGCACTCACCCTGATCCTGGTGGCGGTGGCCGGACTCGGGGTGCTCGGCGGAGTCGTCCTCGACACCCATGAGCGCATCCGCGACCTGGGCATCCACAAGGCGCTCGGGATGACACCGCGGCAGACGGTGACGCTGGTGATCGCCTCGGTCGTCCTGCCCGGCCTCGCGGGCGGCGCGCTCGGCGTCCCGCTGGGCCTGGTGGTGCACCGCACGGTCATGCCCGCCATGGGCGACAGCGCGGGACTGCGCCTGCCCGACGTGGTCCTCGACGTCTACCGGACACCGGAACTGCTCCTCCTCGCCCTCGGCGGGACGGCGATCGCGGTCCTCGGCGCGCTGCTCCCGGCGGGCTGGGCGGCCCGCGTCCGGACGGCGACGGCACTGCGCGCGGAGTAGATCAACGCCCGGTTCTGGACGCGCCGGTGACACAGCGGTGAGACTGGGGGGTCCGCCGCCCCGGCCCCAGGAGGGTGACCATGGCCGACCCGACAGCGACGCCCCCGCGCGTCGAACTCACCCCGCAGGCCGCCGAACTGGTCCGCCGGCTGCGTGCCGAGCACGGGCCGCTGATGTTCCACCAGTCCGGCGGCTGCTGCGACGGCAGCGCGCCCATGTGCTACCCGGACGGCGAGTTCCGCACCGGCGGCTCGGACGTGCTGCTCGCCGAGCTGGCGGTGGACGGTGTCGAGGAGCCCGTCACCTTCTGGATGTCCCGCAGCCAGTACGCGGCGTGGAGCCACACCCGGCTGATCGTGGACGTGGTACCCGGACGGGGTAGCGGATTCTCCCTGGAGGCACCCGAGGGGGTGCGTTTCCTCACCCGTTCTCGCGTAGTCGACGGCTAGCCGCCCCGCCGGTCACTCCCGTCTGCTGCACTTCCCTGAGTCCTGAGGAACTTGACGAGACATCAGGGGGTGCGGTGACGCATCGTCGGAGACGGCTTGCGGCGAAGACCCGAACTCTGTGCACGATTCTCACCACGTCCGGCGTGCTGGCCGGTGCGGCCCTCGCGGGGGCGGCACCGGCCGGCGCCGCGTCGGACGCCGGGCGGATCGCGTCCGGTGTCGCCTACCGGCAGTTCGACCTCCCGGCGGCCAGGGGCACGGTCCACGTCCATCTGCTGACCGTCGACCTGACCGACCCGCACGTCCACATGGACCTGCTCTCGCCGGGCGCGGTGGCCGCGCGGTCGCCGGTGTCCACGATGGCGGACGCGGCGGGCGCGGTCGCGGGCGTGAACGGCGACTTCTTCAACATCACCGAGACCCAGCACCCGGGCGTCGAGGTGACCGGCGCGAGCGTCGGCCCGGCGATCGCGCACGGCAGGGTGCTGAAGGCGGCGGTGCCGACCGCCCAGCGGTTCGGACCGTCGCTGCCGCCCGGCACCGACACCACCGACGTCTTCGGCGTCGGCGTGGACCGCCGGGCCCGGCTCGACCGGCTGACCCTCGTCGGCACGGTCCGCACCCCCGACGCCACCCTGGCGCTGCGGGGGCTCAACCAGTACGCCCTGGCACAGGGGGCGGTGGGCGCCTACACCGCCGCCTGGGGCTCGGCCTCCCGCAAGCGCGCCACCTGCGGCTCGGACACCAGCCGGGCCGCCGGGTGCAGCACGGACACCTACGAGGTGCAGATCCGGGCCAGCAGGGTCGTCGCCACGTCCGCCACCCCGGGCAGCGGTGCGATCCCCACGGGCACGACCGTCCTGCTGGGCCGGGAGGCGGGCGCGGACCGGCTGCGCACCCTCACCAAGGGCGAACGCGTCACGGTGCGCGAGCACATGGTGGCGTCCGCCGCCAGGATCCCGTACCGCTTCGCGGTCGGCGGCTACCCGGTGCTGCGCGGCGGCGAGCCGCTGGCCGGCCTCAACGGCACCACCGCGGCGGTGCGCACGGCCGTCGGCTACGCGAGCGGCGGGCGCCGGCTGCTGCTGTTCGCGCTGGACGGCGCGGTGGCCTACCGCAGCGGTCTGACCATCGCGGAAGTCGCCGCGGAGATGCGGCAGTTGGGGGCGGTCGACGCGTTCAGCCTGGACGGCGGCGGCTCCACGACGATGGTGGCCCGCACCGCGGGGGCGAAGACGGTGAGCGTGCTCAACCACCCGACCGAGAGCCCGGAACGCGCCGTGGCGAACGGGATCGGGGTCTTCTGGAAACCCTGAGGGGAACCCCGAGCGGCCGGCTCAGGGCCGCAGACTGCTGACCAGGTCGGCGGTCGCGGTGAGCCCGCTGGTGATGGTCGGCGCCATGCTGGTGCTGGCCAGGAAGAACCCGAACAGCATGCAGACCAGGGCGTGCGAGATCTTCAGCGCGCCCTGGCGCATGAAGATCACGGCCAGCAACAGGAGCAGCAGCACCACAGAGATGGAAACGGCCATCGCGAACCTCCTCCGCCACGCCCGTTCCGGGGCGTTCGGCCGCAAGTGTGGCGTAGCGGAGGGTTGGCCCGTGCGGTTGACACGGCCCCCGTTCGAGTGGTCTTAGGACGCCGCGTGGGCGTCCAGGAAGGCCTCCAGGCCGGCCAGGTCGTCGGTGTTGAAGTAGTCGACGCCGGCGGCGAGCAGTTCGCTCCACAGCGCGTCGCGGTCGGAGCCGGCCACGTCGGGGGTGTTCCAGAAGCGCACCGTCTGACCGTGCGCGTGCGCCTGGTTGATGATGCCGCGCAGCTTCTGCCGCTCGGCGTCGGGGAACGCGCCCGTGCCGAGCCAGGTGAAGTTGAGCTGCCAGTTGTCGCTGATCAGCGGGACGAAGGAGGCGGGGGCCGAGGTGCCGAGGTCGGTGAGCCGGCCGTCGTAGAAGGCCCGGCGCACGGTCTGCGCCTCCATCGGTGTACGCGCGGCACGGTCACCGGAGATGACGTTGGTGACGGCACCGGGGGTCACCCGGCCGTGGGCGTAGGTGGTGAACAGGTGCGGGTAGCGCCGCAGATGCCGGTCGAGCTCCAGGTAGGTCGAGGAGCCCTCGGTCTTGATGTCGATGAGCAGCTGCAGCGGCCTGCGCCAACCCCGGTACACGGAACCGCGGTTGGCCTTGACGATCGCGGCCAGCGGGTCGAGGTAGAGGGATTCGAGGGTGCGGCTCGGGTCGAGGTCGTCCACGGTGTGGCCGATGAGGAGCTGGTCGCCGACGAGGAAGATGTCGGCCTCGACGCTCCCGAACCGGTGGCCGAGGGCGTCGTACAGGGGGTGGGTGTGCTCGTAGTCGTTGTGCGCGTGGGCACGCCACAGCGGCCGGCGCCCGCGGTGACCGCCGCCCGCCCAGGCCTGTGCGCCGGGCAGTACGACGGCGCCGGCGAGGGCGGCACCGAGGGTGCTGAGGGCTCTGCGACGGGTGGTGAGGGCCATGCTCTGCCTCCCTTGTAGGGCCATGAGTGACCCAAGGGAGTATGCGTTCGAACAGAGCCCAATTGGTGTACCTGCGCAGGGAGTTGGCTGGACTGCCACCCCCGGTTCATTTCATGCGAGCCGCAACGGCAGCGCCCCTTCAGGGGCGCGGGGAACTGCGCGACCAGCCCCCACGCACCCGCACCCGAACCCGCTACATCACGGCGCCTGCAAATCAACCAGTGCGCCCAGGGCCTCCCGATGCACCCCCGCCGTACCGAAGGCGATCGAATCCGCCTTGGCCCGCTTCAGATACAGGTGGATCGGATGTTCCCAGGTCATCCCGATCCCCGCATGCAACTGCAGCGCCTCCTCGGCGGCATGCACGGCAACCGGCGCCGCATAGGCCTGGGCGACAGCCACCAGCACGTCGGCGTCCTCGCCGGAGGCCAGCGCGTCGGCCGCCCCGCGCGCCGCCGCGCGAAGGTTCACCACCTCCAGCCACAGCTGCGCCAGCCGGTGCTTGACCGCCTGGAACCCGCCGACCGGCCGGTTGAACTGCTTGCGCTCCTTGAGGTACCGCACGGTCTCGGTCAGCGCCCATTCGGCGACCCCGAACTGCTCGGAGGCCAGCAGCCCGGCCCCGGCCCGCAGCGCCCGCCGTACCGCCGGCTCCGCGTCGCCCACGCGGCGCCCCGCCGCACCGTCCAGAGCGACGGTGGCGAGCGGCCGGGTCAGGTCGAAGGACACCTGCGGGGTGACGGTCACGGCGCCCGCCTCGACGGCGTACAGCCCGCCGTCGTCCCCCGGCACCAGCAGCACGTCCGCGGCGACCGCGTCCGCGATCCCGGTCAACTCGCCGTACAGGCGCCCGTCCTCGACGCGTACGACGGTGAACGCGCCGCCCGGAGCGACGTGCAGCCCCACCGCCAGCGCCCCGACGGTCCGCCCGGACGCCAGCTTCCCGAGCAGCTGCCCGTCGCCGCAGGCCAGCAGCGCCTCGGTGGCCACGACGGCACTGGTCAGGTAGGGCACGGGCGCGACCGCCCGCCCCAGCTCCTCCAGGACGACGGCGACCTCGCGGTGCGAGGCGCCCTGGCCGCCCAGCTCTTCGGGGACCAGCAGCCCGGCGAGCCCCATGCCCTCGGTGAGGGCCTTCCAGGCGGCCGCGTCGTGCGGGGTGTCCGACTCGGTACGGGCGATGACGCCCGGCGCGTCGCAGTGGTCGGCGAGCAGGTCCCGCACCGCGGCCCGCAGCGCGTCTTCCTCCTCCGAGTACAGGAGATCGGGCTGTGTGCTCTGCGTTGTCATCGGGCGAGGTCCTTCCACGCGACGTCCTTGTCGGTGCGCGGCTCGGCCGGCAGGCCCAGGACGCGTTCGGCGACGATGTTCAGCAGGACCTCGCTGGTCCCGCCCTCGATGCTGTTGCCCTTGGCGCGGAGGTAGCGGTAGCCGGCGTCGCGGCCGGTGAAGTCGACCAGTTCGGGCCGGCGCATGGTCCAGTCGTCGTACAACAGGCCTTCCTCGCCCCGGAGTTCGACCTCAAGGCCGCTGATCTCCTGGTTGAGACGGGCGAAGGCGAGCTTCATGCCGGCACCCTCGGGCCCGGGCTGCCCCGCGACCAGCTGCTGGCGCAGCCGCTCGGCGGTGAGGCGGGCGACCTCGGACTCGACCCACAGCTTCAGCAGCCGCTGGTGCAGGTCGTGGGTGCGCAGTTCGGGGCGTTCGCGCCAGGTCTTCGCGACCGGTCCGATCATGCCGCCCTCGCGGGGCAGCCGCATGCCGCCGATCGCGACGCGCTCGTTGTTGAGGGTGGTCTGCGCGACCCGCCAGCCGTCGCCGATCTCACCGAGGCGGCGGGAGTCGGGGATGCGCACGTCGGTGAGGAAGACCTCGTTGAACTCGGCCTCGCCGGTGACCTGGCGCAGCGGCCGGACGTCCACGCCGGGGTCGGTCATGTCGCAGATGAAGTAGGTGATGCCCGCGTGCTTGGGCACGTCCGGATCGGTGCGGGCGATGAGGATGGCCCAGCGGGAGTTGTGCGCGCCGGAGGTCCACACCTTCTGCCCGTTCACCACCCACTCGTCGCCCTCCCGGACGGCCCGGGTGCCGAGCGCGGCCAGGTCGGAGCCGGCGCCCGGCTCGCTGAACAGCTGGCACCAGACCTCCTCGCCGATCCACAGCGGCCGCAGATAGCGCTGCTTCTGCTCCTCCGTGCCGTACCTGAGGATGGTCGGCGCGGCCATGCCGAGCCCGATGCCGTTGCGGCGCGCGTCGTTGTCGGGGGCGCCGGCGGCCGCCAGTTCGGCGTCCACGGCGGCCTGGAGGGAACGCGGGGCGCCGAGGCCGCCGAGGCCCTCCGGGTAGTGCACCCAGGCCAGCCCCGCGTCGAACCGGGCCTTGAGGAAGTCGGGCTTCGCCGTGGTGGCGGGCGGGTGTGCGGCCAGCAACTCGGCGGTGCGGCGCGTGAGTTCGGCAGCGTCGGTCATGCTGCGGCTCCGTTCGGTACGACGGTGACCCGGCCGGTGGTGACGCCGTCGCCGACCCGCTGCACGGCCGCCGCGGCCCCGGACAGCGGGACCCGCTCGCTGACCAGGGGCTTGATGGCGCCCTTGGCGGCCAGCTCGGTGAGCTGCCGGTGGCAGTCCAGGATCAGCCTGGGGTTCTTGGTGGCGTACAGGCCCCAGTGCAGGCCCTGGATGGAGTAGTTCTTCACCAGGGCGTGGTTGAGCGCCGGGCTCGGGATGGTACCGCTGGCGAAGCCGACGACCACGATCCGGCCCTCGAAGGCGACCACCTTGGTGGACTGGGTGTAGGCCTCGCCGCCCACCGGGTCGTAGATCACGTCGGCACCCCGGCCGCCGGTGGCCTCCTTGACGGCGGCGACGACGTCCTCGGTGCGCCGGTCGACGACGACGTCACAGCCCTGCTCGCGGGCGACGGCGGCCTTGTCGGCGCCGCCGACCACCCCGATCACCCGGGCCCCGGCCGCCTTGCCGAGCTGGACGGCCGCGCTGCCGACCCCACCGGCTGCGGCGTGCACGAGCAGCGTCTCGCCGGCCTGCAGGGCGGCCCTGCGGTGCAGGCCGAACCAGCCCGTCTGGTAGCCGATGTGCAGCGCGGCGGCCTCGGAGTCGTCCAGTGCGTCCGGGGCGGGCAGCAGCGCGGCGGCGTCCGCGACCGCGTACTCGGCAAAACCGCCGTGCGGCAGGGCGGGATTGGCGATCACCCGGCGCCCGTCCTCGGTCTCGCCGCAGATCTCCACCCCGGGGGTGAACGGCAGCGGCGGGCGCACCTGGTAGTGCCCCCGGCACATCAGGACATCGGGGAAGTTGATGTTGGCGGCACGCACCCTGAGCAGCACCTGGCCGTCGCCGGGCGTGGGCAGCTCCACCTCCTGGAGCCGCATCACCTCGCTCGGCTCGCCGTTCTCGTGCACTTGCCATGCCTGCATGCGGTGCCTCCACGGGACTGCGTCGACTGCGTCGTCCGACCGTCGTCTGACCGGGTCCACCGCATACTAAGCGGTCGCTTGCCATCCAGGGAACAGCCGCCCGGGGGATCGCCGGATTCGTCACGTCCGCTTCGGCCGCGCCCGGACGTGCATCCGCTCCCCCTGCGGCCCGAACAGGCTGAGGAACTCCACCGACCCCTCCCCCGTCGACCCGAACCAGTGCGGCACCCGGGTGTCGAACTCGGCCGCCTCCCCCGGCCCCAGCACGACGTCGTGCTCGCCGAGCACCAGCCGGAGCTTCCCGGACAGCACGTACAGCCACTCGTAGCCCTCATGGGTGCGCGGTTCGGGTTCGAGTTTCCGCTTCGGTTCGACCACCTTGAAGGCCTGCAGGCCGCCGGGCTGCCGGGTGAGCGGGATGAAGGTGCGGCCGTACCGCTCCATCGGCTTGGCCCGCACCCGGGGGTCGCCGGCCGGCGGGGCGCCGACCAGTTCGTCCAGGGGCACCTGGTGGGCCTGCGCGATCGGCAACAGCAGCTCCAGGCTGGGCTTGCGCAGCCCGGACTCCAGCCGGGAGAGGGTGCTCACCGAGATGCCGGTGGTCTCGGAGAGCGCGGCGAGGGTGACCTCCCGCTCCTTGCGGAGCCGGCGCAGCCGGGGTCCCACGCCCGCGAGGACGTCGTCCGTAGTCATGCCTGCATTGCAGTTTCGGCAAAGACGTTTGTCAATCCGGCAGCGGCCGGGCGACCCTCGGCGGCGGAGGTGGTCACCATGACCGATACGTACGAGGTGGTCGTCGTCGGAGGCGGCGCGGCCGGGCTGTCCGCCGCGCTGGTCCTGGGCCGGGCCCGGCGCCGCACCCTGGTCGTCGACGCGGGCGAGCCGCGCAACGCCCCGGCGGCACACATGCAGGGCTTCCTGTCCCGGGACGGCATGCCGCCCGCGGAGTTCCTGGCGGTGGGCCGCGCGGAGATCGCCCGGTACGGCGTGGAGCTGGTCCGGGACCGGGCGGTGGACGCGGCACGGGACGGGGACGCCCCGGGCGGCTTCACGGTGTCGCTGGCGGGCGGCCGTACCGTCCGGGCCCGGCACCTGGTCGTCGCCACCGGCCTCAGGGACGAGCTCCCGCCCGTTCCCGGGGTGGCCGAGCGCTTCGGCCGGGACGTGCTGCACTGCCCGTACTGCCACGGCTGGGAGGTGCGCGACCAGGCGTTCGGCGTGCTGGCCACCAGCCCGATGAGCGCACACCAGGCGCTCATGGTCACCCAGTGGTCCAAGGACGTGACCCTCTTCCTGCACCAGGTCCAGGAGTCGGAGCTGACCGACGACGACCTGCGGCGGCTGGCCGCGGCCGGGGTGCGGGTGGTGCCGGGCGAGGTCACGGGGCTGCGCGTCGAGGACGACCGGCTCACGGGCGTGCGCCTGGCCGACGGAAGCGTGCACGCGCGGGAGGCGGTGTTCGTCGCCCCGCGCCCGGTCCCGCAGAACGACCTGCTGGTCGCGCTGGGCGCGGAGCTGGCGGAGACCCCCTTCGGCGCCTACCCCGTGACCGACGAGCGGGGCCTGACGACCGTGCCAGGACTGTGGGCGGCCGGCAACGCGAGCGGTTTCGCCGAGCAGGTGGTCAACGCGGCGAGCCGCGGCTACCGGGCGGGCGCGGCCATCAACGGCGAGCTGCTCTTCGCGGACCTGGACGCGGCCGTGCGGGTGTAGTCCGGGCACATTACGTTGTGGTGTAGCCCGGGCACGTACGTTGTGGTGTGGTCCGGGCACGTACGTTGTGGTGTGGTCCGGGCGCACCCGTTGCACCATGGCTGCATGCTGCTGAGCCGGCTCGCCGAAGTGTCCCGGGAGGTCGCCGCCACCGCGGCCAGGTCCCGCAAGACCGCGCTGCTCGCCGACCTCTTCCGGGAGACGGCCCCCGACGACGTCCCGGTCGTCATCCCCTACCTGGCCGGCCGGCTCCCGCAGGGCAGGCTCGGCGTCGGCTGGAAGGTGCTGAGCCGGCCCGTCCCACCGGCCGCCGCCCCGTCCCTCACGGTCCGCGAGGTCGACGCCCGGCTCGGCGAGCTGGGCAAGGTCTCCGGAACCGGTTCCCAGGCCGAACGGGCCCGGATCGTCGGCGAGTTGATGGGCGCCGCGACCGCCGACGAGCAGCGCTTCCTGCTGGGGCTGATCACCGGGGAGGTGCGGCAGGGCGCCCTGGACGCGGTCGCCGTCGAAGGGCTGGCGCAGGCGACCGGCGCGGACCCGGCGGCCGTCCGCCGGGCGGTGATGCTCGCCGGGTCCCTCCAGACGGTGGCGGAGGGGCTGCTGGCGGACGGCCCGCCGGCCCTGGACCGCTTCCGGCTCACCGTCGGCCGCCCGGTGCTGCCCATGCTGGCGCACACCGCGTCCACGGTCGCGGAGGCGGTGGCGAAGCTGGGCGGCTCGGCGGTCGAGGAGAAGCTGGACGGCATCCGGGTCCAGGTCCACCGGGACGGCGACGCGGTACGGGTCTTCACCCGCACCCTGGACGACATCACCGACCGCCTTCCCGAAGTGACCTCGGCCGTGCGGGAGTTGAGGGGTGATCGCACCATCCTGGACGGCGAGGTGATCTCCTTCGACGCGGACGGGCGGCCTCGCTCCTTCCAGGAGACGGCGGGCCGGGTCGGCTCCCGGACGGACGTGGCGAAGGCCGCCCGGGAGGTCCCGGTCTCCCCCGTCTTCTTCGACGTGCTCTCGGCCGACGGCCACGACCTGCTCGACCTGCCCTTCGCCGAACGGCACGCGGAGCTGGCCCGGCTGGTCCCCGAACCGATGCGGGTGCGCCGGGCGCTGGTCTCCGGGCCGGACGACGCGACGGCCGCCGAGGAGTTCCTCGCGGCCGCCCTCGCCCGCGGCCACGAGGGCGTGGTGGTCAAGGCCCTGGACGCCCCCTACAGCGCCGGCCGCCGGGGCGCCTCCTGGCTGAAGGTGAAGCCCGTCCACACCCTCGACCTGGTCGTGCTGGCCGCCGAATGGGGCCACGGCCGCCGCACCGGCAGGCTCTCCAACCTGCACCTCGGCGCCCGCAACCCGGACGGCACCTTCGCGATGCTCGGCAAGACGTTCAAGGGCCTGACCGACGCGGTGCTGGAGTGGCAGACCGCCCGGCTCAGGGAGCTGGCGGTCTCGGACGACGGCCGCCTGGTGACCGTACGCCCCGAACTCGTCGTCGAGATCGCCTACGACGGACTGCAGCGGTCCACCCGCTACCCGGCCGGTGTCACCCTGCGGTTCGCCCGGGTGGTCCGCTATCGCGAGGACAAGCGGCCGGAGGAGGCCGATACGGTGGAGACCCTGCTGGCCGCGCACCCGGAGGTACGGCGTTGACCGAGCCGAAGCGAAGCGCCGGACTGCTGTTGTTCCGGCATACCGGCGAAGGCCTTGAGGTGTTGCTCGGCCATATGGGCGGGCCGTTCTTCGCGAAGAAGGACGCGGGCGCCTGGACCGTTCCCAAGGGTGAGTACGAGCCCGACGAGACGGCCTGGGACGCGGCCCGGCGCGAGTTCCGGGAGGAGCTGGGCCTGGCGCCGCCGGACGGCGAGGCGATCGAGCTGGGCGAGGTCCGGCAGACCAACGGCAAGATCGTCACGGCGTGGGCGATCGAGGCCGACCTGGACCCGGCCACGATCGAACCGGGCACCTTCGTGA
This sequence comes from Streptomyces sp. NPDC008092, assembly GCF_042957285.1. Lineage (NCBI taxonomy): Bacteria > Bacillati > Actinomycetota > Actinomycetes > Kitasatosporales > Streptomycetaceae > Streptomyces > Streptomyces sp. NPDC008092. The sequence goes on along the minus strand of NZ_JBIBHY010000007.1, from coordinate 248,901 downwards.
TGGAGTGGCCGCCGCGGTCGGGCCGGATCCAGGAGTTCCCGGAGCTGGACCGGGTGGCCTGGCTGGCCCCGGAGCGGGCCCGCGAGGTGATCGTCAAGGCGCAGGCCGCGTTCCTCGACCGGCTGGCGGAGCGCTCGGGCTGAACAGCGCCCCCTACGTTGCGGGCGGCCCGGCCGCGCGGGAAGGTCGTACCAAGCCCGCTCCCAGGGAGGTCAGCCATGCCCATCGCGACGGTCAACCCGGCGAACGGCGAGACGCTCGAAACGTTCGAAGCCATGGACGAGGACGAGCTCGAACGCCGGCTCGAACTCGCCGAGGCGACGTTCCGCACGTACCGCACGAGCACCTTCGCCGAACGCGCCCGGCTGCTGCACCGGGCCGCCGACCTGCTGGACGGCGACCTGGACGGCATCGCGCGCACCATGACCACCGAGATGGGCAAGCCGCTGAAGCAGGCCCGTGCGGAGGCCGCCAAGTGCGCGAAGGCGATGCGCTGGTACGCCGACCACGCGCAGGCCCTGCTGGCCGACGAGGAGCCGGCGGAGACGGACGTGAAGGACTCGGGCGCGTCCCGGGTGCGGGTGCGGTACCGCCCCATCGGGCCGGTGCTCGCCGTGATGCCGTGGAACTTCCCGCTCTGGCAGGTGGTCCGCTTCGCCGCCCCGGCGCTGATGGCGGGCAACGTGGGCCTGCTCAAGCACGCCTCCAACGTCCCGCAGACGGCCCTGTACCTGGAGGACCTGTTCCACCGGGCCGGCTTCACCGAGGGCTGCTTCCAGACCCTCCTGATCGGCTCCGGCGCGGTCGACGACATCCTGCGCGACGAGCGGGTCAGGGCGGCCACGCTCACCGGCAGCGAGCCCGCGGGCCGCGCGGTCGCCGCCACCGCCGGCGAGATGATCAAGAAGACAGTGCTGGAGCTGGGCGGCAGCGACCCCTACGTGGTGATGCCCTCGGCGGACATCGACCGTGCCGCGCGGATCGCGGTGACGGCCCGGGTGCAGAACAACGGGCAGTCGTGCATCGCCGCGAAGCGGTTCATCGTGCACACCGACGTCTACGACGCGTTCGCCGAGAAGTTCGTGGCGGGCATGGCGGCGCTGCGCATGGGCGACCCGATGGACGAGGCGACGGACGTCGGGCCGCTCGCGAGCGAGCAGGGACGCAAGGACCTGGAGGAGCTGGTCGAGGACGCGAAGCGGTCGGGCGCCGAGGTGCTGTGCGGCGGGGAGCGGCCGGACGGGCCCGGCTGGTTCTACCCGCCGACCGTGCTCGCCGGGATCCACCGCGACATGCGCATCCACCGCGAGGAGGCGTTCGGGCCGGTGGCCACGCTGTACCGGGCCGGGGACCTGGACGAGGCGGTCCTCATCGCCAACGACTCGCCCTTCGGACTGAGTTCGAACGTGTGGACGCGGGACGAGGCCGAGGTGGACCGGTTCGTACGGGATCTGGAGGCCGGTGGCGTGTTCGTCAACGGCATGACCGCCTCCCACCCGGCGTTTCCGTTCGGCGGGGTGAAGCGGTCCGGATACGGCCGTGAGCTGTCCGGGCACGGAATCCGGGAGTTCTGCAACATCACCACTGTTTGGCAGGGTGCGTGAGGGTTGCACGACTACGATCCCGGGTGTGAACCGCGAAGTGACCCTGCCTCTGATCGTCGACGACCGCGGGACCTTGCAGGTGGCCGCGGCCGACGTGAGTAAGTTGTTGCGGACGTTGGGGGCACGGTGGCTGCGTCTGGTGGAGGCCGACGAGGGCGGGCTGGACGAGGACACGGTGGCTGCGCTGACCATCGAGCTCGCGAAGCTCGCCGATCGGATCGACGTGGCTTGTATCGCCCACAGCAGTGGGGAGTAGCCGGTCGTTCGGCGGGTGCGGGTAGTCCTGGGCTGGTCGCGCAGTTCCTCCCCCAGCCTTCGGCCGGGGGTACCCCCAGCGCCCCTAGGTACGTGCAGTCAGGGACGTCCAGAACATCTCCTCGTATGCCTGGAGCAATCGGCCGTAGGTGTACACGCGCTTCTCGTCCAGGCGCCCTGACTCCAGTCCCGCCTGTACTGCCGCCTCCGCCTGCTCGTCCAGCGCCGGGGCCGGTTCCGCGAAGAAGTCGAAGAAGGCGCAGGCCTCGTCGGTGAAGCCGTAGTGGGTGCGCAGTCCCTGCGCGATGGTCGCGCAATACGTGCCCCACGTCGCGAAGTTGGCCGTGATGGCGAGGACGGCGTCCGTCGGGGTGGCGTTGAGGGCGAGCCAGGAGATGTACGCCGGGTACGCCTGGCAGCCCGGTAGGGGCTCGTACGCTTGCATGCGCTCGTCATCCACTTCGCACGCCTCGGTGAACGCGCCCAGCCGCTCTGCCGCCAGTTCCTCGCCCTCGGCCAGCATGGTGAAGAACCCGGCGGCCGCAGGCTCCTCGGAGGCGCGCTGCGCCAGATGCAGGAACGCGCGTCGGTCGGCGGGGATCACTCGGTGTTGTTCCAGGGCAAGTGCGGCGAGCGTCTCCAGGCTCGCCCGGCCGCTGGCGACGAGGGGGACCAATGGATTGGCGTTCGGGTCCGGGGCAAGCTCTGACCTGGTCGTTTTCAGAATTTCCGCGGCCGTGCCGGGCATCGCGTCCTCCTCGTGCGGATAGCTCTGTGCTGATCCGACCCTGACACGGGGTCACCGGTTCGGAGTAGTCCGGCGAGAGATCATCGCCCTCACGGGTGATCGTGAGGGAACCACCTCCTGAGGTGAACCACCTCTCTGACCGGTCGGGCCCAAACCCACCGGAAGGCTGAAAGCAGGCACGGTTCATGGCGACTTTGTGCAAACCCTCAGTGTCGGTCCCGGAGTACGTGATCACGATGGAGGAGACGCTGGAACTGGCGCGCTCCCACCACGAGAACCACCCGCAGCTGCCGTTGGCGCTGAGACTGATCGAGAACACGGGCGTTCGCACCCGGCACATCGTGCAGCCGATCGAGGAGACCCTGAAGCACCCCGGCTTCGAGGAGCGCAACAAGCTCTACGAGGTCGAGGCCAAGGCCAGGGTCCCCGCAGTCATCCAGCGAGCGCTCGACGACGCCGAGCTGCTCACCACCGACATCGACGTGATCATCTACGTCTCGTGCACGGGCTTCATGATGCCCTCGCTTACGGCGTGGCTGATCAACGAGATGGACTTCGACTCCACCACCCGCCAGATCCCCATCGCGCAGCTCGGCTGCGCGGCCGGCGGAGCGGCGATCAACCGGGCGCACGACTTCTGCTCGGCGTACCCGAACGCCAACGCCCTCATCGTGGCCTGCGAGTTCTGCTCGCTGTGCTACCAGCCGACCGACCTCGGCGTCGGCTCGCTGCTCTCCAACGGCCTCTTCGGTGACGGCATCGCCGCCGCCGTGGTCCGCGGCAAGGGCGGCACGGGCGTCGAACTCGAACGCAACGGCTCGTACCTGATCCCGAAGACCGAAGAGTGGATCATGTACGACGTGCGGGCCACCGGGTTCCACTTCCTGCTGGACAAGCGGGTCCCGGCGACCATGGAGCCGCTGGCGCCGGCTCTCCAGGACCTGGCAGGGCTGCACGGCTGGGACGCGTCCGACCTGGACTTCTACATAGTCCACGCGGGCGGGCCGCGGATCCTGGACGACCTGAGCAAGTTCCTCCAGGTCGACCCGCACGCCTTCCGGTTCAGCCGGGCCACGCTCACCGAGTACGGCAACATCGCGAGCGCCGTCGTCCTGGACGCACTGCGCCGGATGTTCGACGAGGGCGGTGCCGAGCACCAGGCACGCGGCCTGCTGGCCGGGTTCGGTCCCGGCATCACCGCGGAAATGTCGCTGGGTCGCTGGCGGCGTTCGGGCGGAGAGGCGGCGCGATAGAGATGGCGCTCACCGAACCGCTCGACCCAGCCGGCGAGGCGGCCGAAGAGGCCGCCGTCGAGGCCGCCGTCGAGATCACCGGCAAGGCCGTCGGTGAGGCCGCCTGTCCGGTCCGGCACTGGGAAGTGCCGGACCTGACGGGGGTGGACTTCGACCCCACCCTGGCCGAGCTGATGCGGGAGGGTCCGGTCACCCGGATCCGGCTCCCCAACGGCGAGGGCTGGGCGTGGCTGGTCACCCGGTACGACGACGTACGGATGGTGGCCAACGACCCCCGGTTCAGCCGTGAGGCGGTGATGGCGCAGCCGGTCACCCGGCTCGCCCCGCACTTCATCCCGGACCGCGACGCGGTCGGCTTCCTGGACCCGCCCGACCACACGCGGCTGCGCCGCTCGGTGGCCTCCGCGCTCACCTCCAAGGGCGTGGAGCGGGTCCGCGAGAAGGCCCGCCAGATGCTGGACGAGATCGTCGACGAGCTCGTCCAGGACGGGCCGCCCGCGGATCTCACGGCGACGGTCCTCAGCCCGTTCCCGATCGCGGTGATCTGCGAGGTGATGGGCGTACCGGCCGCCGACCGGCACACCATGCACATCTGGACCCAGCTGATCCTGTCCTCCAGCCACGGCAAGGAGGTCAGCGAGCGGGCCAAGCGCGAGATGGGCGCCTACTTCGGCGACCTCGTCGGGCTGCGGGAGAACAGCACGGGCGAGGACGTGTGCTCGCTGCTGGGCGCCGCGGTGGGCCGCGGCGAGATCACCCTGGAGGAGGCCGTCGGTCTCGCCGTCCTCCTCCAGATCGGCGGCGAGGCGGTCACCAACAACAGCGGGCAGATGTTCTACCTGCTGCTGACCCGCCCCGACCTCCTGGACCGGCTGCGCACCGAGCCGGCGATCCGCCCCCGGGCGATCGACGAGCTGCTGCGCTACATCCCGCACCGCAGCGCGGTCGGGCTGTCCCGGATCGCCACGCAGGACGTGGAGATCAGGGGCGTACGGATCCGAGCGGGCGACGCGGTCTACATCTCGTACCTGGCCGCCAACCGCGACCCGGAGGTCTTCCCCGACCCCGAGACGATCGACTTCACCCGCAGCCCCAACCCGCATGTGTCCTTCGGGTTCGGCCCGCACTACTGTCCCGGCGGCCAGCTCGGCAGGCTGGAGGAGCAACTCCTCGTCGACGCCCTGCTCGACCGGCTGCCCGGGCTGCGGCTCGCCGTACCCCCGGAACAGGTGCCCTTCCGACAGGGCGCGTTGATCCGGGGACCCGAAGCACTTCCGGTGACCTGGTGAGCGGCCCATGACCACGAGCGAGGGACTCCTCGTCCCACCGGGACACGGGCGCGTGGTCCACACGCCGGCCCAGCGTGTCACCTTCAAGGTGACGGGAACGCATTCGCGGATGGCCTCCACCTTCGAGGTGGACGTCCCGCCGGGCTTCGACGTGGGCGCCCATGTGCACACCCGCAGCGAGGAACTGTTCTACGTCCTCGAAGGCGAACTGGACGTCCTCGCCTTCGAGCCCCGCATCCGCACCCCCGACAACTGGCAGAAGTGGGAGTCCAGTTCGGGCACGCGGGTGGTACGGGCGACCCCGGGCACGCTGATCGCCGTACCCCCCGGCTGCCCGCACGCCTTCGCCAACCCGACGGACAGCCCGGCGCGGATGTTCTTCCAGTCCTCCCCGCCGCCCGACCACGAGCGCTACTTCGAGGAACTCCTGGAGATCCTCGGCAGCGGCGGCCCTCCGGACCTGGAGGCGATCGAGATACTCCGCAAGCGCTACGACATCGAGCAGCTCACGCCTTTGAAACACCGGTGAGCTGGAGCGCCCCGTCAGGGGCGCGGGGAACTGCGCGAGCAACCACGACGCACCGTGGGCCCGCGACGCACCCGCACCCCCACGGCGCTACCGGATCGGCATCCCCGACAAGGTCCGGGCGATCACCAGCCGCTGGATCTCACTCGTCCCCTCGAAGATGGTGTAGATCGCCGCATCCCGGTGCATCCGCTCCACCGGATACTCCCGCGTGTACCCGTTGCCGCCCAGGATCTGGATCGCCTGGGCGGTCACCTTCTTCGCCGTCTCGCTCGCGAACAGCTTCGACATCGAGCCCTCGGCCGCGGTGAACGGCTTCCCGTTCACCGCCATCCAGGACGCCCGCCACACCAGCAGCCGGGCCGCGTCGATGGACGTCCGCATGTCCGCGAGCTGGAAGGCCACCCCCTGGTTGTCGATGATCGGCCGGCCGAACTGCTCCCGGGTCACGGCGTAGTCGAGGGCGACCTCGTACGCGGCGCGTGCCGTGCCGACGGCCATCGCACCGACGGCGGGCCGCGAGGCCTCGAACGTGGCCATCGCCGCGTTCTTCACCCGCTCGCCGCCCGACTTGGCCCGCTCCCGGGCACGGGCCAGCCGCTCGTCCAGCTTCTCCTTGCCGCCGAGCAGGCAGGACCCGGGCACCCGGGCGTTGTCCAGGACGACCTCGGCGGTGTGCGAGGCACGGATCCCGTGCTTCTTGAACTTCTGGCCCTGGGACAGCCCGGGCGTCCCCGGCGGGACGATGAAGGAGGCGTGCCCCTTGGAGCCGAGCTCGGGGTCGACGACCGCGACGACGACGTGGACGTTGGCGATGCCGCCGTTGGTCGCCCAGGTCTTCGTGCCGTTGAGCACCCACTCGTCCTTGGCCTCGTCGTAGACGGCCCGGGTGCGCATGGAGCCCACGTCGGAGCCGGCGTCGGGCTCGGAGGAGCAGAACGCGGCGACCTTGACGTCGTTCGGGTCGCCGTACATCTGGGGGATCCAGGTGCCGATCTGCTCCTCGGTGCCGTTGGCGAGGACGCCGACGGCGGCGAGGCCCGTGCCCACGATGGACAGGGCGATGCCCGCGTCACCCCAGAACAGCTCCTCCATGGCCATCGGGATGCCGAGGCCGGTGGGGTCGAAGTACTGCTGGGCGTAGAAGTCGAGGGAGTAGATGCCGACCTTCGCGGCCTCCTGGATGACCGGCCAGGGAGTCTCCTCACGCTCGTCCCATTCGGCGGCCGCGGGACGGATGACGTCGGCGGCGAAACCGTGCAGCCAGTCCCGGACCTCCTTCTGTTCGTCGTTGAGTTCCATGGTGAACTCGGCCATGACTCCTCCAGCGGCGGCGCATAATGTGTTACTAGCGGTAACCCGAGTCTGTTACTCGTCGGTAGGAAAAGTCAACTCCCAAGGTCACCTCGGCAGCCAGTTCGAGAGCGGATGGCCGTCAGGTGTTAGTTTGCGCAGGCGTCACCGATAAGAGCACGGGGTGGGGAGAGCACATGGACACCACGCAGCGGACCGAACAGCAACGGTCCGCCGACCGCCGACGGCGCGAGCTGCTGGAGGCCGCCGACCGGGTGGTGCTGCGCGACGGCCCACAGGCTTCCATGAACGCCATCGCGGCGGAGGCGGGCATCACCAAACCCATCCTCTACCGTCACTTCGGCGACAAGAGCGGGCTGTACGCGGCGCTGGCCAAGCGGCACACGGACGCGCTGCTGAACTCGTTGCGGGCCGCGCTGGACGCTCCCGCGGAGCGCCGCGAGCGGGTCGAGGCGACCTTGGACACGTACCTCGCGGCGATCGAGGCGCGGCCTCAGGTGTACCGGTTCCTGATGCATCCCGCGGAGGGCGGCACGGGGGCCGACCAGGGGTTCGACGTCGGGGTGCACTCGGCTCCGCTGCTGCGGCGGATGGGCGAGGAGCTGGCCCAGGTCATCGAGGACCGGCTGGATCTGGGGCCGAACAGTCAGCAGCTGGCGCGGGTGTGGGGGCACGGGATCGTCGGGATGATGCATGCGGCCGGGGACTGGTGGCTGGGGGAACGGCCCTGTTCTCGTGCGGAACTGGTGAAGAGTTTGGCCGATCTTTTGTGGGGTCGCTTGGCGGCCGCGGGGGACAAGATCGGCGGTCCGGGGTTCTGACGGGTTCGGTTTCGGCTGACCGCCGGTGGGGGTTGGTCGCGCAGTTCCCCACGCCCCTTTAGGGCGCGTCCACTCACCGGTGCCAAGAAGATTTGGCCACCTGGCGCATCAGCCTGCGCCTGCGCCAGCCCGTGACGTGGTCGGCGTAGACGTGGCCCTCCAGGTGGTCGGTCTCGTGCTGGAGGCATCTTGCGAAGAAGCCGGTGCCGTGGATCGTGACCGGGTCACCGGTCGCCGTGAAGCCCTCGACCACCGCGTGGTCGTACCGCTCCGTGCCCGCCTCCAGGCCCGGCAGGGACAGGCAGCCCTCGGGGCCGCGGAGCGAGATGCCGTCCGCCGCCACCAGGCGCGGGTTCACCACGTGGCCCAGGTGGCGGACCTCGTCGTCGTCGGGGCAGTCGAAGACGAACACCCGCAGCGGCTCCCCCACCTGGTTCGCCGCCAGGCCCACGCCCTCCGCCGCGTACATCGTCGCGAACAAGTCCTCCACCAGCCGAGCGAGTTCGGTGCCGAAGTCGGTGACCTCCGCGCAGCGGGCGTGCAGGACGGGGTCGCCGAGCAGGGTGAGTGGCCGGACCCGCCCGCGGGCGCCCGGAATGGAACCGTGTCGCATGGCCGCAAGGGTACGGTTCGGATGGGCCCCTGCTCGCCGCGCAGGCATGGGCCGGAATTCGGGTGTGCGAATGGATCTCGATAGGCTGAGGTGCACACCACGTTGCCGGATGGCTGAGGCGCGGCGCGTACGCAAGGAGGATCGAGAACTGATGGCAGGCAACTCGGACCCGCTCACGCCGCGGGCCAAGCTGGCCGTGACCGCGGGCAAGGCGGTCGCGGCGGCGTCCCGAGCCGCGGGGCGCGGCAGCGGATCCGTGATCGGTGGCCGGGTCGCGCTCAAACTCGACCCCGACCTTCTCGCCCGGCTCGCCCAGAACCTGGACGTGACCCTCGTCTCGGCGACGAACGGCAAGACGACGACCACCAGGCTCATCGCCGAGGCGCTGAAGGCCGCCGGGCCGGTCGTGTCCAACGCGCTCGGGGCCAACATGCCGGCCGGCATCACGTCGGCGCTGGCGGGCGGCTCGGAGTCCAAGTTCGGCGTGATCGAGGTCGACGAGAAGTACCTGGCCGGAGTGGCCCGGGACACCGACCCGAAGTGCATCGCCCTGCTGAACCTCTCGCGCGACCAGCTCGACCGTGCCGCCGAGACCCGCATGCTCGCCGAGAACTGGCGGGAGGGGCTGGCCGGGTCGAAGGCCGTCATCGTGGCGAACTGCGACGACCCGCTGGTGGTCTGGGCCGCGTCCTCCTCCCCCAACGTGATCTGGGTCGCCGCCGGGCAGATGTGGAAGGACGACGCCTGGTCCTGCCCGTCCTGCGGTGGCGTGATGCAGCGGCCCGGCGACGACTGGTTCTGCGGCGAGTGCGGCTTCCGGCGGCCGACGCCGAGCTGGGTGCTCTCCGGGGACCACGTGCTCGACCCGCACGGCTCCGCCTGGCCGATCCACCTGCAGCTGCCGGGGCGTGCCAACAAGGCGAACGCCGCCTCCTCGGCCGCCGTCGCCGCCGTCTTCGGGGTGCCGCCGCAGGTCGCCCTGGAGCGGATGTACCAGGTGCAGGCCGTGGCCGGGCGCTACGACGTCGTGCAGTTCCAGGGTCGCGACCTGCGCCTGCTGCTGGCCAAGAACCCGGCCGGCTGGCTGGAGACGTTCTCGCTGATCGACCCGCCGCCGACGCCGGTGATCCTCTCGGTGAACGCGCGCGGCGCCGACGGCACCGACACCTCCTGGCTGTGGGACGTGGACTACACGCGCCTGACCGGCCACCCGATCTTCGTGCTCGGCGACCGCAAGCTGGACCTCGCGGTACGTCTTGAGGTCGCGAACCAGCACTTCCAGGTCTGCGACTCCCTCGACCAGGCCGTCCAGATGTGCCCGCCGGGCCGGATCGAGGTCATCGCGAACTACACCGCGTTCCAGGACCTGCGCCGCCGCGTCGGCAACTGACCACGAAGGACGAACCGTTCATGAGCGACAACCAACTGCGGCTGGTGTGGATCTACCCCGACCTGCTCAGCACCTACGGCGACCAGGGCAACGCACTCGTCGTGGAGCGGCGGGCCCGGCAGCGCGGTCTCGACGTGGCCCGGCTGGACGTGCGCAGCGACCAGCCGATCCCGACCTCCGGCGACATCTACCTGATCGGCGGCGGTGAGGACCGTCCGCAGCGGCTCGCCGCCGAGCGGCTGCGCCGCGACGGGCACCTGTACCGGGCGGTGGAGAACGGCGCGATCGTGTTCTCCGTCTGCGCCGGGTACCAGATCCTCGGGCACGAGTTCATCAACGACCTCGGGCAGCGCGAGCCCGGCCTCGGCCTGCTCGACGTGACGACCGTGCGCGGGACCGGCGAGCGGTGCGTCGGCGACGTTCTCGGCGACATCGACCCGCGGCTCGGCCTGCCCCCGCTGACCGGCTTCGAGAACCACCAGGGCGTCACCCAGCTCGGCCCCACCGCCCGCCCCTTCGCCCGGGTCAAGCTGGGCCGGGGCAACGGCACCGGGGACGGCACGGAGGGCGCGTACAACGAGACCGTCTTCGGTACGTACATGCACGGGCCGGTGCTCGCCCGCAACCCGCTCATCGCGGACCTGCTGCTGAAGCTGGCCCTCGACGTGAACGCGCTGCCGCCGATCGACGACCACTGGTACGAGGCGCTCCGCAACGAGCGCATCGCCGCCGCTCAGCAGCCCGCGTAAACCTTCTGGAACGGCCGGTTCCGGGGCCCGCCTGACAGGGTGTCCGCTCACATGTGCGGGCACGTCCAGCAGGCGGACGCCCGGTGCGGAATGACCCCCTTGCGCCGGTAGGGTGGCCGCGATGTCAGCCGGACAGCGTGGTCCGGTCTCCGGCCCACGTGGAGAAGGTTGTTTCGGGCTATGCGCATTGGTGTCCTCACGTCCGGCGGCGACTGCCCCGGCCTGAACGCCGTCATCCGGTCCGTCGTGCACCGTGCCGTCGCCGACCACGGCGACGAGGTCATCGGCTTCCGGGACGGCTGGAAGGGCCTCCTGGAGTGCGACTACCTCAAGCTCGACCTCGACGCCGTGGCCGGCATCCTGGCCCGCGGCGGCACCATCCTCGGGTCGTCCCGGGTCCAGCCCTCGCATCTGCGGGACGGCGTGGAGCGGGCCAGGGGCCATGTCGCCGAGCTCGGGCTCGACGCGGTCATCCCGATCGGCGGTGAGGGCACCCTCAAGGCGGCCCGGCTGATGTCCGACGCCGGCCTGCCGATCGTGGGCGTCCCGAAGACCATCGACAACGACATCGCTGTCACCGACGTGACCTTCGGCTTCGACACGGCCGTGGGCGTCGCCACCGAGGCCCTCGACCGGCTGAAGACCACCGCCGAGTCCCACCAGCGGGTGCTCGTCGTCGAGGTCATGGGCCGGCACACCGGCTGGATCGCCCTGCACTCCGGCATGGCGGCCGGCGCGCACGCCATCGTCGTACCGGAACGGCCCTTCGACATCGAGGAGTTGACCCGCCGGGTCGGCGAGCGGTTCGAGGCGGGCAAGCGGTTCGCGATCGTCGTCGCGGCGGAGGGGGCCAAGCCGAAGGCCGGCACGATGGCCTTCGACGAGGGCGGCAAGGACATCTACGGCCACGAGCGGTTCGCCGGGATCGCCCGGCAGCTCTCCGTCGAGCTGGAGCAGCGGCTCGGCAAGGAGGCGCGGCCGGTCATCCTCGGGCACGTGCAGCGGGGTGGCACGCCGACGGCGTACGACCGCGTCCTGGCGACGCGGTTCGGGTGGCATGCGGTGGAGGCGGTGCACCGCGGGGAGTTCGGTCACATGACCGCGCTGCGGGGAACGGACATCGTGATGGTGCCGCTGGCCGAGGCCGTGGAGACGTTGAAGACGGTTCCTTCGGAGCGGTACGACGAGGCGGAGACCGTGCTGTAGGGATTGCGGTCGTGTGTTCTCCGCGGGTGCGTGGGGGCTGGTCGCGCAGTTCCTCCCCCAGCCTTCGGCCGGGGGTACCCCCAGCGCCCCTTTAGGTAGGGATCGTGCACCCCGCTCACAAGCTGGGTCGGCCGCGGTTCTAATGTGGGGTCGATAGAAACACCCCCACGAATCAGGAGCCGGCGGATGGATCACAGCGGGCACGGCATGACCATGGACTTGCCGCCGTTCACGCTGGCACGGGGGCTGGAGTGGTCGGCGGATCCCTTCTTCCTCGTGGCCTGTGTCGCCGGGCTCGCGCTGTACGGGTGGGGTGTGGTGCGGCTGCGGCGGCGCGGGGACGCCTGGTCGGTGGGGCGGACCGTGTCGTTCGTCGTCGGGGTGCTCACGATCATGCTCGTGATGTGCACCCGGCTGAACGACTACGGGATGGTCATGTTCAGCGTGCACATGGTGCAGCACATGGTCATCAGCATGCTGTCGCCGATCTTCATCCTGCTGGGCGCGCCGATGACGCTCGCGCTGCGCGCGCTGCCCGTCGCCGGGCGGGGCCGCAAGGGGCCCCGTGAGCTGCTGCTGGCTCTGCTGCACAGCCGGTACATGCGGATCATCACCCATCCCGCCTTCACCATTCCGCTGTTCATCGCGAGCCTGTACGCGCTCTACTTCACCCCGCTGTTCGACTTCCTGATGGGCTCGAAGGCCGGGCACATCGCGATGATGGTGCACTTCCTCGCCGTCGGTGTCGTCTTCTTCTGGCCGATCATCGGCGTCGACCCGGGTCCGCACCGCCCGGGGTACCTCATGCGGATGCTGGAGCTGTTCGCGGGCATGCCGTTCCACGCGTTCTTCGGCATCGCGTTGATGATGGCGTCGGAGCCGATGGTCGAGACGTTCAAGCACCCGCCCGCGTCGCTCGGCATCGACGCGCTCTCCGACCAGAACGCGGCCGGCGGAATCGCCTGGGCGTTCAGCGAGGTCCCGTCCGTCCTGGTGCTGATCGCGCTGCTGTTCCAGTGGTACGGCTCCGAGCAGCGCCAGGCCCGGCGCATCGACCGGGCCGCCGACCGGGACGGCGACAAGGAGCTCGAAGCGTACAACGCCTATCTGGCCTCACTGCACGCTCGCAAGGGCTGACCTGCTCTTCCTTCGACAGCACGGAGCGCGGCAGGCCGGAACCGCCGGGCGCCTCGGCCGGTGACCTCATGTGGAAGATCGGCGCTCATTTCGCCGTGCGCACCGCCGGGAAGCAGAACGGAGGCACCATGGAGGGAGTCGGACCATGAGGAGGGTGTCGTGATGCCCGGTTCTGCGAACGGCTCGAACGGTGCCACCAAGACGATGGGGGTGCTCACCGTCGGCGGACTCGTCGTGGTGACCGCCTACACGGTGGCGCTGGGCAGCAACGGATGGCTGTGGTTCGGGTGGGTGGTGCTGGGCCTGCTGACACTGGCCATGGTCCTCACCCAGAACAACTGACACATCGGCCTCGCATGCAGCGCCCCAAAGGGGCGCTGGGGGTACCCCCGGCCCAAGGCTGGGGGGAGGAACTGCGCGACCGGCCCCGACGGCGCCGCACCCGAACAACGGCGCACCGCGGAGCGCCTAGTGCACCCCGGGCTGATATTTGGGCAACCGCGCGGTGATCCGCATCCCCGCCCCGGGCGCCGTCTCGATCACGAGCCCGTGGTCGTCGCCGTACACCTGGCGGAGCCGGTCGTCGACGTTGGACAGGCCGATGCCGCCGCTGGGGCTGGTCTCGCCGGCGAGGATGCGCCGCAGCAGGGCCGGGTCCATGCCGGCGCCGTCGTCCTCGATGACGACCAGGGCCTCGGCGCCCTCGTCCTGGGCGGTGATCTGGATGCGGCAGGTGCCGGTCTTGCCCTCCAGGCCGTGTTTGACGGCGTTCTCGACCAGGGGCTGCAGACAGAGGAAGGGGAGGGTGACCGGGAGCACCTCGGGGGCGATCTGGAGGGTGACCGTGAGGCGGTCGCCGAAGCGGGCCCGGACCAGCGCCAGGTAGTGGTCGATGGCGTGCAGTTCGTCAGCGAGGGTGGTGAAGTCGCCGTGCCTGCGGAACGAGTAGCGGGTGAAGTCGGCGAACTCCAGCAGCAGTTCGCGGGCGCGCTCGGGGTCGGTGCGGACGAACGAGGCGATCACCGCGAGCGAGTTGAAGATGAAGTGCGGGGAGATCTGGGCGCGCAGGGCGCGGATCTCGGCCTCGATGAGCCGGGTCCGGGAGCGGTCCAGGTCGGCCAGCTCCAGCTGGACGCTGACCCAGCGGGCGACCTCGCCGGCCGCCCGGACCAGGACGGCGGACTCGCGGGGGGCGCAGGCGACCAGGGTGCCGTGGACGCGGTCGTCGACGGTGAGGGGCGCGACCACCGCCCAGCGGACCGGGCAGTCGGGATACTCGCAGTGCAGGCGGAAGGCCTCGCCGCGGCCGGACTCCACCGGTCCGGTGAGCCGTTCCGTGATCTCGGCGCGGTGGTGGTCGCCGACGCCGTCCCAGACCAGCACGTTCTCGTGGTCGGTGAGGCAGAGGGCGTCGGTGCCGAGCAGGGTGCGCAGCCGGCGGGCCGAGCGGCGGGCGGTCTCCTCGGTCAGGCCCGCGCGCAGCGGGGGTGCGGCGAGGGAGGCGGTGTGCAGGGTCTCGAAGGTGGCGTGCTCGACGGGGGTGCCGAGGCCGCCGAGGCTCTCGGGGCGTGCGGTGCGGCGGCCGAGCCAGAAGCCGGCGGCGAGGAGCGGGAGGACGGCCACGAGGAGGCCCGCGAGGAACCCGGTCACGCCTTGACCTCCGCGCGCAGCTCTTCCGGCAGGTGGAAGCGGGCCAGGATCGCGGCCGTGCCGGGCGGCACCCGGCCCGGGGTCGCCAGCGAGACCAGGATCATGGTGAGGAAGCCCAGCGGGACCGACCAGAGCGCCGGCCAGGCCAGCAGGGCGTGCAGGTCGCCGGTGCCGGGCAGGTCGGCCATGGTCGCGGCCACCGCGAAGAACGCCGAGCCGCCCCCGGCCAGCATCCCGGCGGCCGCGCCGGGCGGGGTCAGCCGCCGCCACCAGATGCCGAGGACCAGCAGCGGGCAGAAGGACGACGCGGACACGGCGAAGGCGAGGCCCACGGCGTCGGCGACCGGCAGGCCGCCCACCAGGACGCTGGCGGCGAGCGGTACGGCCATCGCGAGGACCGTCCCGAGCCGGAAGTGCCGTACACCGCGGGACGGAAGGACGTCCTGGGTGAGGACGCCGGCGACCGCCATGGTGAGGCCGGAGGCGGTGGAGAGGAACGCGGCGAAGGCGCCGCCGGCCACCAGCGCGCCGAGCAGGTCGCCGCCGAGGCCGCCGACGACCCGGTCGGGCAGCAGCAGGACCGCGGCGTCCGTCTCGCCGGTGAGGGTGAGTTCGGGGGTGTAGAGGCGGCCCAGGGCGCCGTAGACGGGCGGCAGGAGGTAGAAGAGGCCGATCAGGGCGAGGACGGCGACCGTGGTGCGGCGGGCGGCGACGCCGTGCGGGCTGGTGTAGAAGCGGACGACGACGTGCGGCAGGCCCATGGTGCCGAGGAAGGTGGCGAGGATCAGCCCGTACGTGGCGTACAGCGGGCGCTCCTCGCGGCTCTCGGCGAGCGAGGTGGACATGCCGCCGTTGGTGCCCCGGTCGGTGGCGGGGACGCGGGTGCCCTCGGCGAAGGTCAGGCGGGTGCCGGCGGTGATGCGGTGGGTGCCCTCGGGGAGGGTGACCCGGGTGTCCTCGTGCGGGCGGCCGTCGACGGTGCCGGTGACGGTGACCGTGAGCGGGCGGTCGAGCCGGAGGGAGAGGGTGTCCTTGACGTCCACCGCCCGCTGGGTGCGGAAGGTGGCCGGTTCGTCGAAGGCGTGCACGGGGGCGCCGGCGCGCTGCCAGGCGAGGACCAGGAAGAGGGCGGGGACGAGCAGGGCGGTGAGCTTCAGCCAGTACTGGAAGGCCTGCACGAAGGTGATGCTGCGCATGCCGCCGGCCGCCACGGTGGCGACCACGACCACGGCGACGATGAGCCCGCCGAGGACGTCGGGGGCGCCGGTGAGGACCGTCAAGGTGAGTCCGGCGCCCTGGAGTTGGGGCAGCAGGTAGAGCCAGCCGACGCCGACGACGAACGCCCCGGCCAGCCGCCGTACGGTCTGCGAGGCGAGCCGGGCCTCGGCGAAGTCGGGGAGGGTGTAGGCGCCGGATCGGCGCAGCGGGGCGGCGACGAAGAGAAGGAGGACCAGGTAGCCGGCGGTGTAGCCGACCGGGTACCAGAGCATGTCCGGGCCCTGGACGAGGACCAGGCCCGCGATGCCCAGGAAGGAGGCGGCGGACAGGTACTCGCCGCTGATCGCGGCCGCGTTGAGGCGGGGGCCGACGGTGCGCGAGGCGACGTAGAAGTCGGACGTGGTCCGGGAGATGCGCAGGCCGAAGGCGCCGACGAGGACGGTCGCGACGACCACGAGGGCGACGGCCGGGACCGCGTAGCCGGAGTTCATCGAGGCTCGGAGGAGCTGGAGTTCATCGGTCCCATCGGTCCTCGACGAGGCGGACGAAGTCCTGCTCGTTGCGTTCGGCGCGGCGCACGTACCAGCGGGCCAGCAGGATCAGCGGGGCGTACAGGCAGAAGCCGAGCACCAGCCACTCCAGGCGGCGGGCCTCGGGGGCGGCGGCGAAGACCAGCGGGAGCGGGCCGACGAGCAGCACCAGGACGGCGAACACGACGAGGGCGACGCGCAGTTGGCTGCGCATCAGGGAGCGGACATAGGTGTGGCCGAGGGTGGTCTGCTCGTCGATCTCGGTGCGCGGCCGGTAGTAGCCGGAGGTACGGCGGCTGCGGCGGGGCGGGCCGGTGACGGTGACCCGGCGTTCGGCGGGGTCCGCGGCCATCGTCAGGCCCTCCTCATCAGCAGGTCCCGCAGTTCGCGGGCGTGCCGCCGGCTGACCTGGAGCTCCTCGGCGCCGACCAGGACGCTCACCGTGCCCGCGTCCAGGCGGAGTTCGCCGACGTGGCGGAGGGCGACGAGGTGGCGGCGGTGGATGCGGACGAAGCCGCGGGAGCGCCAGCGGTCCTCCAGGGTGGAGAGCGGGATGCGGACCAGGTGGCTGCCGCGCTCGGTGTGCAGGCGGGCGTAGTCGCCCTGGGCCTCGACGTGCGTGATGTCGTCCACCGCCACGAACCGTGTCACGCCGCCGAGTTCGACGGGTATGTGGTCGGGGTCGGGTTCGTGCACGGGTATCCGGGGTGCGGTGCCGCGGAGTTCGGCGACCCGGCGTACCGCCTCCGCGAGGCGTTCCTTGCGGACCGGCTTCAGGACGTAGTCGACCGCCTTGAGGTCGAAGGCCCTGACCGCGAAGTCCTCGTGGGCGGTGACGAAGACGACCAGCGGGGGCCGGGCGAAGCCGGTGAGCAGCCGGGCCAGGTCCAGGCCGTCCAGGCCGGGCATCTGGACGTCGAGGAAGACGACGTCGACGGCCTCGGGGCCCTGCGGTCCGGACTCCAGGGCGCGGGTGATGCGGCGCAGCGCCTCGGTGGCGTCCCCGGCGCCCTCGACGCTGCCGATGCGCGGATCGGCCTGCAGCAGATAGAGCAGCTCCTCCAGCGAGGGGCGTTCGTCGTCGACGGCGAGGGCGCGCAGCATGAACGGAGTGTAGGCGGCGGAACGCGGCGCTGGACATGTGCCGGACGTGGACGTTCGCGCCGGACGAAGTGGTGTTCCCGTACCGTCCTCGCCCGTGGTTACAGTGCGGGCATGAACAGCGGCACCGTCCCCTTCGACGATCTCGACCGGAAGATCACCACCGCGTTGATGGCGAACGCGCGGACCAGCTTCGCCGAGATCGGCGCGGCCGTCGGGCTCTCCGCGACGGCCGTGAAGCGGCGGGTCGACCGGCTGCGCGAGACCGGTGTGATCACCGGGTTCACGGCCACCGTCACCCCGGCGGCCCTCGGCTGGCGCACGGAGGCGTACGTCGAGGTGTACTGCGAGGGCGCGGCCCCGCCCCGGCGGCTCGCGGAGGTGGTCCGCAACCATCCGGAGATCACCGCGGCCATGACGGTGACCGGGGGCGCGGACGCCCTGCTGCACGTGCGGGCCCGGGACGTGGACCACTTCGAGGAGGTGCTGGAGCGGATCCGCGTGGAGCCGTTCATCCGGAAGACGATCAGCGTGATGGTGCTGTCGCACCTGCTGCCGGAGAGCCCGGAGGCCGGGGCCACGCACCCCGTGCCGGAGTAAACGCACCGATGCTGCGTTTGTACGACCGGAGACGCAGCGTTCCTGCGCAGATGCGCAACATTCGTTTCTTGTCGTCCGTATCCGACGCTTTCTACCTTGGTGTCAACCCTCAGTCGACACCGCGGGAAAGCGGAGGAACACCTCTGTGTCCGAAAGCCGTGTGCCGCGCCTCAGGCGCTTTCTCGTCTGCGAGCCCAGACATTTCGCCGTGCAGTACGCGATCAATCCCTGGATGAACCCCGACACCAGGGTCGACGTCGACCTGGCCCAGGAGCAGTGGACCGCGCTGATCAGCGCCTACCGCACCCACGGCCACAGCGTCGACCGGCTGGAGCCGGTCCCCGGTCTGCCCGACATGGTGTTCGCCGCGAACTCGGCGGTCGTGGTCGGCGGCCGCGTCTTCGGCTCGCTCTTCCACGCACCCGAGCGGCGCCCCGAGTCCTCGCACTACGACCTCTGGTTCAAGACCGCGGGCTTCGACGTGTACCGGCCGGACTCGGTGGTCGAGGGCGAGGGCGACCTGGTCTGGACGGGCCGGTACCTGCTCGCCGGCACCGGTTTCCGCACCAGCCGCGAGGCGCACCGGGAGGCCCAGGAGTTCTTCGGCCACCCGGTGATCAGCCTGACCCTGGTGGACCCGTACTTCTACCACCTGGACACCGCGTTGTTCGTCCTCGACGAGGAGAACATCGTGTACTACCCCGAGGCCTTCTCCCCCGGAAGCCGTGACGTACTCCGCCGGCTGTTCCCGGAGGCGGTCCTCGCCACCCGCGACGACGCGCTGGCGTGGGGCCTGAACTCGGTCTCCGACGGCCGCCACGTCTTCATCGCGCCGCAGGCCGAGGCGCTCGCCGCCCGGCTCGCCGACCAGGGCTACGAGCCCGTCCCCGTCGACCTGTCGGAGTTCCACAAGGCAGGCGGCGGCATCAAGTGCTGCACCCAGGAAATCCGCTGACATCCGCCGAGGACCAGGAGATCCCCCTGATGACCGCACCCGCACGCGCACGCACCTCCGCCGAGCTGATCGAGGCGGAGGGACCGGTCCTCGCGCACAACTACCACCCGCTGCCCGTCGTCGTCGCCCGCGCCGAGGGCGCCTGGGTGGAGGACGTCGAGGGCCGCCGCTACCTCGACATGCTGGCCGGCTACTCGGCCCTCAACTTCGGCCACCGCCACCCGGCGCTGATCGAGGCCGCCCACCGCCAGCTGGACCGCCTCACCCTCACCTCGCGCGCCTTCCACAACGACCGGCTCGCCGAGTTCGCCGAGCGGCTCGCCGCGTTGACCGGACTGGACATGGTGCTGCCGATGAACACCGGCGCCGAGGCGGTCGAGTCCGGCATCAAGGTGGCCCGCAAATGGGCGTACGACGTGAAGGGCGTCCCGGCCAACCGGGCCACGATCGTCGTCGCCGCCGACAACTTCCACGGCCGTACGACCACGATCGTCAGCTTCTCCACCGACGAGACGGCGCGGGCGGGCTTCGGCCCGTTCACGCCCGGGTTCCGGATCGTGCCGTACAACGACCTGGCCGCGCTGGAGGCGGCGGTCGACGAGACCACGGCGGCGGTGCTGATCGAGCCGATCCAGGGCGAGGCCGGGGTGCTCATCCCCGACGACGGCTACCTGACCGGGGTCCGGGAGCTGACCCGGCGCAGGGGCTGCCTCTTCATCGCCGACGAGATCCAGTCCGGTCTCGGCCGCACCGGCCGCACCCTCGCCGTCGACCACGAGGACGTCGTGCCGGACATGCTGCTGCTCGGCAAGGCGCTGGGCGGCGGGATCGTGCCGGTGTCGGCCGTGGTGGCCCGGCGGGAGGTGCTGGGGGTGCTGCACCCCGGCGAGCACGGCTCGACGTTCGGCGGCAACCCGCTCGCCGCCGCGGTCGGCACGGCGGTGGTCGAGCTGCTGGAGAGCGGCGAGTTCCAGCGCCGGGCCGCCGAGCTGGGCGTGGTCCTGCGGGACGGCCTGGCGGAGCTGGTCGGCAACGGCGTGGTCGGCTTCCGCTCCCGCGGGCTGTGGGCGGGCGTCGACGTGGACCCGGCGATCGGCACCGGGCGGGAGATCGGCGAGCGCCTGATGCGCGAGGGCGTCCTGGTCAAGGACACCCACGGCTCCACGATCCGGCTGGCCCCGCCGCTGACCGTCACGGCGGAGGAACTGCGGTCGGCGCTGGGGTCGTTGGAGAAGGTGCTGGCGGCCTGAGCGGACGGCGGCCGCGCCGGTGGGCGCGGCCGCCGCTGCCTGTGCTCAGCCCTTGCCGAGGAGCTTGTTCATCTCCTTGATCTCGGCGTTCTGGGCGGTGACGATGTCACCGGCCATGCTGGTGGCCGGGCCGTAGGCGCCCTTGGCCTGCTCGGTACCGGCCATCTGCACCGCGCCCTGGTGGTGCCGGACCATCATGGTCAGGAACATGGTGTCGAAGTCCGGCCCCTCGGCCTGCTTCAGCATGGTCATGTCCTTGTCGGACATCATCCCGGTCATGCCGGCATGGCCGCTGTGGTCCATGCCCGCCATGGGGACGTCCTCGCCCCAGGCCTTCAGCCAGTCGGTCATGGTCCTGATCTCCGGGTCCTGGGCCTTCTCGATCCGGGCCGCGAGGTCCCTCACCCGGGCGGAGGAGGCACGGTCGACGGCGAGGCCGGCCATCTCCAGGGCCTGCTGGTGGTGCGGGATCATGGTCTGCGCGAAGGACACGTCCTGCGCGTTGTGGGAACCGGCAGTGGCGGAGGCGGTCGCGCCGGCCGCCGCCGAGTGCGACGCGTGTGCGGTGTCGGCGCTGTCGTCGCCGCTGCCGCACCCGGTGAGGGCGAGGGCGGCGGTCGCGGTGAGCGCGACGAGGACGGCACGGGTACGTGTGCTGGTCATGCTGGATCTCCTGCGGTGAGTGTGGGTGGGCACGCGGGAGCACGACCGCCGCGCGGTGCGCGTACGGCCGGCTCGGGTGCCTCTAGATCCGCAGGAGCTGGAGTTCGGCCAGGTCGGGTGGCGCCCGTGCGCCGTCCGGTGCCACGGCCGGGCAGGAGGGGGCCAGGCCGTCGCCCGTGAGCACGGGGACCGGGTCCGGGACCGGCGCGGGCAGCACCGGCCCGCCGCTCACCGCGCCGGAGGCACAGGTCGCGTCGGCGTGGTGGGCGTGGTCGCCGCCGCAGTGGCCGTCGTGGCCGGAGCAGCCGTCGTACACGGTGACGACGACCGCTGTCCGGGAGACGGCCCGCTCGTGCCCGCCGTGCATTCCCACGGCACCGCCGGGTGCCAGCGCGTGCATGCCGAACAGCCCGGCCAGCAGCGCCAGCACGAGCAGGGCGCGCCGACGCCGGTGCGGCGGTCGGGGGGCGGGCGGCTCGGTGGGGCGCATCGGAGCAATCCTATGCACACCCTGAGAGCCGGCCGGCCCGGGCACGCCCCGGACGGCGGCTTCGAGGCACCGGTGCCGGACCCGGAACGTGCCGTTCGGACCGGCCCCGCCCGAGGGTCCTTCGTTCGAGCGAAAGCACGGCAAAGGCCTGATCAGACGGTACGGCTCACGGAATCCTTGCAGTCCAGGGCCTGGTGCGAAGGGCCCGGAGGAAAGGACGCGCATGACGAAGTTCGCGACTGCCGCCCGCCCCGTGCTGACCGCCGGCGCCGTGTTCCTTCTGCTCACCGCAACGGCCTTCGACGCCCAGGCGGCCACCGGCAGGTTCACCTACGACCGCACCGACGGCAGCCACGGAACGATCACCAACCCCGCCAACGGCGTCTGCTACGACTTCGACTCCCCCGCCTTCGGCGCCGACAACCAGACCGACACCGACGCCGTCGTCTACGACACCTACGGCTGCGGCGGCGTGGCGCAGCCACTGCCGAAGCGCACGGGCGAGACGTGGGGAAGCTACCGCGGAGAAAGCGTCGTGTTCGGCTGACGCCCGTCGGCCGACCGCGCAAGGCCCCCGGGCAACTGCCGCTCGGGGGCCCTGCCGTGCACACCGGCATGTCCGGACCCCGGATCCGGCCCGCGGACGACCGGATACAGTGCGCGAGACGGCAGCACGGCCAGATAGGGGAAGCGTGACCGACACCAGCGACACCCGACCCGCCGACAGCACGGCGCAGGCTCCGCGGCCGAGCCGACTGCACCGGCTGATGCGTTACCTCCCGCTGATCGCCCCCGTCCTGCTCTGGGCCGTGCCCTGCTGGGTGCTCCTGTACGCAGGCCAGCACTGGCCGCTCCCCGTCACACTGGCCGGTACCGCCCTGTTCGCCCTCGGCCTCGCCGGTATGCCGCTCGCGATGATGCGCGGCCACGGCCGGCGCCAGCAGGACCGGATGGCGATAGCAGGTGACACCCTGCTGGGCGCGAGCTGGATCCTGTTCACCTGGTCGGTTCTGCTCGGCGTCCTCCTGCGGCTCGCCCTGGCCGTGGCCGGCGTCGGCGGGAGTCAGGACCGGGCCCGAATCGTCACCTGGGCCGTCCTCGGCACAACCGCCGTCCTGCTCGCCTGGGGGTACGGCGAAGCCCGCCGCGTGCCACGCGTGCGCCGCCTCGACGTGGAACTCCCGCGGCTGGGCGCCGGGTTGGACGGCCTGCGGGTCGCCCTCATCACCGACACCCACTACGGCCCGCTCGACCGCGCTCGCTGGTCGGCACGGGTGTGCGAGACGGTGAACACGCTGGAAGCCGACCTCGTCTGCCACACCGGCGACATCGCGGACGGCACGGCCGAACGCCGCCGCGCCCAGGCCGTCCCGCTCGGTACCGTGCGGGCCACCCGGGCCCGGGTCTACGTCACCGGCAACCACGAGTACTACAGCGAGGCCCAGGGCTGGGTCGACCTGATGGACGAGCTGGGCTGGGAGCCGCTGCGCAACCGCCACCTGCTGCTCGAACGCGGCGGCGACACCCTCGTGGTGGCCGGCGTGGACGACGTCACCGCCGAGTCCTCCGGCCTGGCCGGCCACCGCGCCCACCTCGCCGGAGCGCTGCACGGCGCCGACCCCGACCTGCCCGTGCTGCTCCTGGCGCACCAGCCCAAGTTCGTCGACCGGGCGGCGGCCCACGGCATCGACCTCCAGCTCTCCGGCCACACCCACGGCGGGCAGATCTGGCCCTTCCACCACCTGGTCCGCCTCGACCAGCCCGCCCTCGCCGGCCTCAGCCGCCACGGCGCCCGCACCCTCCTCTACACCAGCCGCGGCACCGGCTTCTGGGGCCCGCCGTTCCGGGTCTTCGCCCCCAGCGAGATCACCCTGCTCGTCCTCCGCTCCCCGCAGCCGCCCGCCTCGCCGCGGTAAGGAACGCAAGCTCCGGTGTCCGCCCGTAGTGACTCACCCTCATATCGCTGAGACACTGAGCCGAAGATCCAAACCGTCTCCGCCACACCTGTTCCAGGTAGATTGAGGCTTCCCCGAACAGGCCCACACCCCATGTCCGGGAAGGGCGAAGACAGCCGCCGCCAGTCCGACCCGCCGCCCAGCCAACCTGGGGAAATGAACAAGCGAGGGGCGAGCCGTGTTCTACTACCTGCTCAAGTACGTACTGCTGGGGCCGCTGCTGAGAGTGGTGTTCCGGCCGCGGATCGAGGGCCTCGAACATGTGCCGCCGACGGGACCGGCGATCATCGCGGGCAACCACCTCTCCTTCTCCGACCACTTCCTGATGCCGGCGGTCCTCAAGCGGCGCATCACCTTCCTCGCCAAGGCCGAGTACTTCACGGGGCCGGGGGTGCGGGGCCGGCTGACCGCCTTCTTCTTCCGCAGCGCCGGGCAGATCCCGGTGGACCGCTCCGGCAAGGAGGCGGGCCAGGCCGCCATCCGGGAGGGGCTCGGGGTGCTGGGCAAGGGCGAGTTGCTCGGCATCTACCCGGAGGGCACCCGCTCGCACGACGGCCGCCTGTACAAGGGCAAGGTCGGGGTCGCCGTGATGGCGCTGCGGGCCGGTGTCCCGGTGATCCCCTGCGCGATGATCGGCACGTTCGAGGCGCAGCCGCCCGGCAAGGTCATCCCGAACGTCCACCCCGTCGTAATCCGCTTCGGCAAGCCCCTCGAATTCTCCCGCTACGCCGGGATGGAGAGCGAGAAGGCCGTCCTGCGCGCCATCACCGACGAGATCATGTACGCCATCCTGACCCTCTCCGAGCAGGAGTACGTCGACGAGTACGCGGCCGTCGTCAAGGCCGGGCAGGCGGCGGAGAAGGGCGAGAAGGAGCGCAGGTTCCCGCGGGCGCCGCTGAGTTGAGGTTGTGGGCCCACGAGCGAGGGGCGGCGGGATCCCGCCGCCCCTCGTCGTCGTACCGGGAGGGTTACGGCTGCGGTGTCGCGTGCGGGGTGCAGGTGACGTCCGCGCCGTCCAGCTGACCGGTGAGCAGGTAGGTGTCGACGCGGCTGTTGATGCACGGGTTGACCAGGCCGGTCACACCGTGCGAACCGGCGCCCTGCTCGGTGATGAGGCGGGAGCCCTTGAAGCGCTTGTGCAGTTCGACGGCGCCCGGGTACGGGGTGGCGGCGTCACGCGTGGACTGCACGATCAGCACCGGCGGCAGGCCCTTGTGGGTCTTGACGTTCACCGGGGTCTGCTGCTTGACCGGCCAGGTGGCGCACGGCAGGTTCAGCCATGCGTTGGCCCAGGTCATGAACGGGTACTGCTTGTTCAGCTCGGTGTTGTCGCGGTCCCACTTCTTCCAGCTGGTGGGCCACTTGGCGTCGGTGCACTCGACGGCCGTGTAGACGGCGTTGCCGTTCTCCGAGGTGATGTTGCCGGCGGTGTCGGTCAGGTCCGGGGCGGCCGCGTCGACCAGGGCCTGGGTGTCACCGGCGAAGTACTTGCCGAACACGGTGGCGACCGGGACCCACGAGGAGTCGTAGTACGGCGCGCTCTGGAAGAAGCCGATCAGCTCGGCGGGTCCGACGACCCCGCCGATCGGGTTCGCCTTGGCGGTGGCGCGCAGCTGGAGCCACTTGGCCTGGACGGCGTCCCGCGTGGTCCCCAGGTGGAAGGCGGAGTCGTGCGCGGCGACCCAGTCCTCCCAGTCCTTCCAGCGGCCCTCGAAGGCGACGTCCTGGTCCAGGTTGGCCTGGTACCAGATGCTCTTCTTCGACGGGTTGACGACACTGTCGACGATCATCCGGCGGAGGTGACCCGGGAACAGCGTCCCGTAGACCGCGCCGAGGTAGGTGCCGTAGGAGACACCGAGGTAGTTGAGCTTCTTCTCGCCGAGCGCGGCCCGGATGACGTCCAGGTCGCGGGCGGTGTTCGCGGTGGTCATCTGCTGGAGCATCGCGCGGCCGGTGCGCTCGGCGCAGCCGTCCGCGTACTGCTCGGCGAGCTTGCGCTGCGCGGTCTTGTCGGCCTCGGTGTCCGGCACCGGGTCGGCCTTCGGGGCCTTCACGAACTCCTGCGGGTCCTCGCAGGAGATGGGCGCCGAGTGGCCGACACCGCGCGGGTCGAAGCCCACGAAGTCGTACGCCTTCGAGACGTTGACCCACAGGGGGCTCTTGGTGGTGACCCGGCGCGGGAAGCGCATCCCCGAGCCGCCGGGGCCGCCGGGGTTGTAGACGAGCGCGCCCTGGCGCTCGGCCGGCGTCCCCGTGTTGCCTATTCGGTCGACGGCGAGCTTGATCTGCTTGCCGTAGGGGTTCGTGTAGTCGAGCGGCACGCTCACCCAGCCGCACTGGATGGGCTTCTCCAGGCCCCAGTCGGCCGGGCAGTCCGCCCAGTCGATCCCTGCCTTCTCGGCCCGTGCGGCGGCGATCGCCGCGCCCTGCTGCGCGCGGTCCTGGCCGTCGTGCCGGGCCTCGGCGCCGGCGGCGGGAACCGCGAGCGCACCGGTGATCAGGCTGGCCGTGACGAGCACTCCGGCCGAACCGAGCGCCAGCACCCGGCTCCTCGATCTCGAGTTGTCCCTCAAGTGGGCCCCTCCCCGTACATCATGACGAATGGTCAGGGGAGATCCTTGCGGCTGTGAGGTCCCTGAGAACAGGGCTCAACAGCCGTCTTTACCAATCCGATAGCCGGACTCCGACGTCCCGCTGAGCGGATCAACCGCCCAACTGGGCCAACGCCTCGTCCAGCACCCGGCGCAGCCGCAGCGCGTCGCCCGCCACCGCACTCACCAGCACGGCGGGCCCGGCGAGCGGAGTGAGCGCGGCCCCCTCCCCCAGCATCCGTGCCCCCATCGGCTCCACCGCGAACTCCGGCCTCACGACGACAAGTTGCCCCACCGCGCGATGCCCCGCCAGCACGGCGGGCCCGTCCCAGCCGCCGGGCGCCCCGGGCCCGCAGGCGAGCTCCTGATCCAGCACGGCCCGCCCGGCCACCCGCACGGTGAGCCGGCTGCCGAGCCGCCCCGGCGCCTCTCCGACCCTGCCGAGCACCTGCTCCTCGCGCAGCACGAGCCGCCCCCGGGCCCCGACGTCGACACGCGTGCGGACCCGCAGATCGCTCCCGCCGGCCGAGATCAACTGCTCGGGCAGCCAGCGCAGTTCACCCCCGTCGGCGACCTCGAGCCGGACGTCGTACCGGGCCTCCTCCTTGCCCTGCCCCGGCAGGGCGATGGTCGCGGCGGCCGACCCGACGCTCAGCCGGGCCCCGCCCTCGACCCGTGCCTCGACGCCGAACCGGTCCCCGCCGAGCGGCCCGCTCATCGCCCCGACGACCATCACCCGCGCCTCGGCCCCGCTCCCCCGGGTGCGCCGCAGCGCGAGCGGTCCCCCGCTCTCCAGCACGGGGAGCGCGGTACCGCCCCGCCCGTCGTCCCGGGCGACGATCCGCGCGGTCGCGCGCACCCCGGTGACCGTCATGCGGTCCACGCGGCGAGCCGCTCCCGCACCCACGCGGCCACGTCGGCGACGCCCGCCTCGCTGCGCAACGACTGGAAGACGACGGGCAGTTCGGCCCGCTGCGCCTTGGCGTCGGCGGCCATCCGCGCCAGGTCCGACCCGACGTACGGAGCGAGGTCCGTCTTGTTGACGACGAGCAGGTCGGCCGTGGTGACCCCCGGCCCGCCCTTCCGCGGGATGTCGTCGCCCCCCGCCACGTCGATCACGAAGATCTGCGCGTCCACGAGCCCCTTGGAGAAGGTGGCGGTGAGGTTGTCCCCACCGGACTCGACGAGGATCAGATCCAGCGGCCCGACCTCGTCCTCCAGGTCCTCCACCGCCTCCAGATTGGCCGAGATGTCGTCCCGGATCGCGGTGTGCGGACAGGCCCCCGTCTCGACGGCGGCGATCCGCTCCGGCGGCAGCACGGCCTCCCGGAGCAGGAACTCGGCGTCCTCGCGGGTGTAGATGTCATTGGTGACGACGGCGAGGGAAAGCCTGTCCCGCAGGGCCCGGCACAGAGCGGCGACGGTAGCGGTCTTCCCGGACCCCACGGGCCCCCCGAGCCCTATACGGAGGGCACGCCGGGACCCGTCGGCCCGGTGGGCGTCGGCGCTGAGGGCGACGGGACCGTGGTGGTGGTCGTGATCGAGATGCATGTACGGCTCCTTTTCAGTAGACCTTGCCATTCAGCCCGCCCGGCATCCGGGAACGAGGCCGACGAGCACCCGCCTGAGGACGAGGCCGGCGAGCACCCCCTCCAGCCCGTCCGGCGTCCGAGGACGAGGCCGACGAGCCACCCCCGCCGCCCGCCCGGCGTCCGAGGACGAAACCCGGCGAGCACCCCTCCCAGCCCGTCCAGCATCCGAGGACGAAACCCGGCGAGCACCCCTCCCGGCCCGTCCAGCGTTTGAGGACGAGGCCGGC
The DNA here is from genome assembly GCF_042957285.1 of Streptomyces sp. NPDC008092. Lineage (NCBI taxonomy): Bacteria > Bacillati > Actinomycetota > Actinomycetes > Kitasatosporales > Streptomycetaceae > Streptomyces > Streptomyces sp. NPDC008092. The sequence goes on along the minus strand of NZ_JBIBHY010000007.1, from coordinate 221,174 downwards.
GAGCCACCCCCTCCGCCCGTCCAGCGTCCGAGGACGAAACCCGGTGAGCACCCCTCCCAGCCCGTCCGGCGTTTGAGGACGAGGCCGTTCAGGCCGAAGCGGGGGGCCGGGGGCGGCAGCCCCCGGGACGGGACGGGTAGGGGCGGCGGGGGCGAGAAAACCCCCTACGACGCGAACAACCGCACCGCCCACCCCGCATGCCACTCCGCCCCGATCTCCGCCACCGGCGCCGACGCCGCGGGCAACGCATCGGCCCCCGCCCCCGCGGCAGCGGCCCGTGCCGCCTCCACCGCCCGGTCGACCACCCGGTCCACCTCCCCCGCCAACCGCGCCAGCACCCCCGTCGCCTCGAACGGATCCAGACTCAGCAACCGCACCACCGCCGTGGCCGGCCCGCTCACGCACTCGTACGCCGCGCAGTACGCCGCGTCCGCCGCCGAGAGCCCCGCCGCCCGAGCCACCATCCCCAACACCACCGGCTGATGGGCCCCCTTGGGGAACTCCCGTGCCAGCGCGTCGAGTTCGGCCCCCGGCCACGCCACCCGCGCGGCCCGCAGCAGCTGCCGTCCGAGCCGGCGCGCCGCGCCCCGCAGCGCGGCCGACGGCGTCCGCGCATCGGCCGCCGCGTCCAACTCCCTTACGTCCAAGCCGAGTACCGCGGCCGCGGCGAACGCCGCGGCCACCAGCCCGGCCGTGTGCAGCCGCCCCCGGCAGTACTCCTCCAGGCTCGCGGCCCCGGTGATCCGGCCGGCCTTGACGGCCGCCTCCGCCCCGCCGGAGTGCGCGTGCCCTCCGGCGGGAAAGCGGCCGTCGGCCAGCACCAGCAACGCTGCACGGGACACCACACCCACCAGCTCTCAGTTCTCAGAAGAGGAAGTAGCGCTGGGCCATGGGCAGTTCGGCGGCCGGTGTCGCCTCGACCAGCTCGCCGTCGATGTGCACGGCGAAGCTGTCGGGATCGACCCGGACATGCGGGCGCGCGTCGTTCTCCCGCATGTCCGCCTTGGTCACCCCGCGGGTCGACTCGATGGCGACGAACCGCTTCCCGAGCTGCAGCCGCTCCGGCAACCCGTCCTCGATCGCCAGCGGGGCGACGAAGTTGAAGGAGTTGGCGGCCGGCGCCCGCCCGATCGCCCCGTACATCGGGCGGGGCAGGATCGGCTGCGGCGTCGGGATGGACGCGTTGGCGTCACCCATCTGCGCGTAGGCGATCTGCCCACCCTTGAGGACGAGGTGCGGCTTGACCCCGAAGAACGCGGGCTCCCAGAGCACGAGGTCGGCGAGCTTCCCGGTCTCCACCGAGCCGATCTCACGGGCCAGCCCCTGCGCGAGGGCCGGGTTGATCGTGTACTTGGCGACGTAGCGCCGTACCCGGTGGTTGTCGGCCCGCCCGTCGCCGGGCAGCGCGCCCCGGCGCCGCTTCATCACGTGCGCGGTCTGCCAGGTCCGCAGGATCACCTCGCCCACCCGCCCCATGGCCTGGGCGTCGGAGGAGATGATGGAGATCGCGCCGAGGTCGTGCAGTATGTCCTCCGCGCCGATGGTCGACGGCCGGATCCGCGACTCGGCGAAGGCCAGGTCCTCCGGTACCGCCGGGTTCAGGTGGTGGCACACCATCAGCATGTCGAGGTGTTCCTCGGCGGTGTTCACCGTGTACGGCCGGGTCGGGTTGGTCGAACTCGGCAGCACGTGCGGCTCGGAGACGACGGTCATGATGTCGGGGGCGTGCCCGCCGCCCGCGCCCTCGGTGTGGTAGGCGTGGATGCCCCGCCCGCCGATCGCGGCGAGCGTGTCCGCCACGAAACCCGCCTCGTTGAGCGTGTCCGTGTGGATGGCGACCTGGACGCCGGTCCGGTCGGCGACGGTCAGGGAGGCGTCGATGACGGCCGGGGTCGATCCCCAGTCCTCGTGCAGCTTCAGGCCCAGTGCCCCGCCCCGGATCTGGGAGAGCATCGCCTCGTGCGAGACGGTGTTGCCCTTGCCGAGGAAGCCGATGTTGAGCGGGTACTGCTCCATCGCCTCCAGCATCCGGGCGAGGTGCCAGGGGCCGGGGGTGACGGTGGTCGCCTTGGATCCCTCGGCGGGGCCGGTGCCGCCGCCCACCAGCGTCGTGACGCCGGCCGACAGCGCCTCGTCGGCGATCTGCGGGCAGATGAAGTGGACGTGCGCGTCGACCCCGCCCGCGGTGAGGATGCGGCCGTTGCCGGCGATGACCTCGGTCTCGGGGCCGATCACCAGGTCGGGGTGGACGCCGTCCATGGTGTCGGGGTTGCCGGCCTTGCCGATGCCGGTGATCCGGCCGTCGCGGATGCCGATGTCGGCCTTGACGATGCCCCAGTGGTCGATGATCACGGCACCCGTGACGACCGTGTCGGGAGTGCCGTCTGCGCGCGTAGCACGCGACTGGCCCATGGACTCGCGGATGACCTTGCCGCCGCCGAAGACCGCCTCGTCACCGGCGAGTCCGGGACCGCCGGAGCGGTCCTCCTCGATCTCGACGATCAGGTCGGTGTCGGCGAGCCGGATCCGGTCGCCGGTGGTCGGCCCGAACAGGTCGGCGTAGGCGGCGCGGGAGATCTCAGGCATCGAGGGCACCTCCGGTCTCGCCGCGCAGCCCGGGGACCACGCGGGCGCCGGTGAGCGGGACGAGTTCGACGTCGACGGGGATGCCGGGCTCGAAGCGGACGGCGGTGCCGGCGGCGACGTTCAGCCGCTTGCCGCGCGCCGCGTCCCGGTCGAACTCCAGTCCGGGGTTGGCCTCGGCGAAGTGGTAGTGGGAGCCGACCTGGACCGGCCGGTCGGCGGCGTTGAGGACGGTCATCCGGGTGACCTCACGGCCCGCATTGAATACGACAGGCCCGTCGGCGAAAAGCACTTCTCCGGGAATCATCGGCGGCCTGCCTCCTCAGACGATCGGGTCGTGGACGGTGACGAGCTTGGTGCCATCCGGGAAGGTCGCCTCGACCTGGACGTCGTGGATCATCTCGGGGATGCCCTCCATGACGTCGTCCCTGGTGAGCAGCTTGCGCCCGGAGGCCATGAGTTCGGCGACGGTACGGCCGTCACGCGCGCCTTCGAGGATGTGCGACGTGATGAGGGCGACCGCCTCGGGGTGGTTCAGCCTGAGCCCGCGGGCCCGGCGCTTCTCGGCCACGTCGGCCGCCACGTGGATCAGCAGCCTCTCTTGCTCGTGCGGGGTCAGTTGCACGTCCCACCTCACAGTCCTCGCTCCGGACCGTGCGGGGTCCGGTTGCCGCGGCCACCGCGACGGATTGGGCTCACGGACCCAATCCGGCTAGGAAAACCCCAGGTGGCGTGGATCGGCAGGCTAGTTCGCCGGAGTTTCGGCGACGTTAACCGGACCTTGATCACTTCATGACCGGGACAAGAGCCCGTGACACCCGAACGGCCCTCACCCGAATGCTTCGAGGAGGGCCGGCGGTCGTACCGGCGGCAGGCGGGCGCCGGATCAGCCCGGCGGCACGCGGCCTGGCATGCGCTAGGAGCCCGCGGCCCCCCGGTGCTCCGCGGCGATGCCGAAGCGGCCCCGCTCCGGGCGTACGGCTGCGGTCTCGCGGACCGTGGAGACCGAGCTGACCACGTGGTCCACGTGGTCCTCGGCGGGTTCCGGGAGCTCTTCGAGGCGTTCGAGGTCGGCGGCGGAGACGAGGGCGACCAGGGGCTTGCCGTGGCGCGTCACGACGACACGCTCACCGCCGTACACCACCCGGTTGATCAGTTCGGCGAGCTCAGCCCTGGCTTGGGTCACCGGAATCTCGTAGGCCATGAACCCAGCTTACGGGGCACCCCGGACATCACATCTTGTTCGGCGACAGCGGAATCCCCACTGAATGATCTGTACGTCCTGTACATTTTCAACAGAGAGCCCGGCTCCCGGGCCGCCTCAGTCGCGAGGAGGGGTACGCCATGACCCGACCGTCCGCCCGCTACGTTCTGCCCGAGTTCACGGAACGCACGGCCGCGGGGCACCGCACCATGGATCCGTACTCGAAGCTGCTGGAGGAGCGGATCGTCTTCCTCGGCACGCCCGTCGACGAGACCTCGGCCAACGACGTGATGGCGCAGTTCATGTACCTGGAGTACGCCGCTCCGGAGCGGGACATCTCGCTGCACATCAACTCCCCGGGCGGTTCGTACAGTGCGATGGCCGCGATCTACGACACGGTCCGGTACGTGACCTGCGACGTGGAGACGATCTGCCTCGGGCAGGCCGGGGCGTCGGCCGCGGTGCTGCTCGCGGCCGGCACACCGGGCAAGCGGTCCGTGCTGCCCGGCGCGCGCATCGTGCTCCAGCAGCCGTCCCTGCCGGAGCCGGTGCAGGGCCAGCCGAGTGATCTGTTCATCCGGGCCGCGGAGTTGGACCGGGTCCGGGCGATGGTCGAAGGGATGCTCGTCCGGCACACGGGGCGCACGGCCGAACAGGTGCACCAGGACCTGGAGCGGGATCTGGTCCTGGACGCGCCGGAAGCGCTGGCGTACGGGCTGGTGGACCGGGTCGTACCCAGCCGCCGCGGTCCGCTCGGCCTGCCGGACGCGGGGTGAGCCGCCGATGCTGCCGGAGCTCCCGCCGCTGCCCGCGCTGACCCGCGCCGAGGGCGAGCTGATCGACCGTTACCTGGACGTGGTGGATCTACTGGGCCGGATCAATCCGGCGCAGAACGAGGACACCTACCGTGGGCTGCGCGCCGCGCAGGCGCTGGTGCGCGCGGCGTCCGAGCTGCGCGACGCCCTGGCCCTGATGCATCTGCGGGGCGAGACGGAGCTTCACGGGGACACGCTGGCACGGGCGTTGCGGGTGCTCGACGGTGAGCGCCGGACCGCTCGCGTCGTACTCCCGCCCGACTGCGTACCGTGACACCCGCCGGAATCCGTGCGATGCGTCGACGGCGCGACCGGGCCGGGGTCGAAACGCTCCAAAGGGGTTACCGCCGTTCGGCGGAGTGTGGCGTGGTTTTACCTGACCGCGAGGGCCGCTCAGGTTGCCCGTGCGAGGGTGCCCGGAAGCGGCTTCCGCGCAGGTCCGGGGCTACGCAGGGAAGTTGACGGAGAATCGAACACAGGGCTGTCCACCCGAACGGGTGGGTGGTGAGTAACCCCACAAATCCCCGATTCCGTTGGGATTTTCGGACACGAGTGAGTGAAGATCCCTGTCTGACGACAAGCCCCCGCCACAGCGGCGGGGCGGTCCGGGCGGACGCCGAGTCCTGCCGCCGCCCGGATTGACCCGTCGACAGAAGTGCATCGGCAGGAGTGGAGGACCCAGGCAAGACGGGTCGCCGGCACGGTCGCGCCATGACCGGGCCGAGCAGCCCTTGGGGTGAAGCCGTGGCAACACGGCCGGGCAACTTCGCCAGCCCGAATCCGACAGGTCATCCTTCACAGGCGGCTGACGAAGGGTTGCGCATGACTGCGCTCAATCGTGTTCCGTCGCTGATGGCCCGGGCCGGTACGGCCTCGGCGCTGACCATCGCCGCCGTGGGCGGCTCGATCGTGATCCCGGGTGTCGCCTCCGACGCCTCGGCCGCCACGATGGCGACGAAGGCACTTCAGGTCGCCGCCTCGAAGAAGGGCGCGCCCTACAGGTGGGGCGCCACCGGACCGAACAGGTTCGACTGCTCGGGGCTGACGCTGTACTCGTTCAAGAAGGCGGGCAAGACCCTGCCGCGTACGGCGGCCCAGCAGTACAACAAGACCCGTCACGTCTCGGCCGGCAACCGCAAGGCCGGGGACCTGGTCTTCTTCCACTCGGGTTCCAGCGTGTACCACGTCGGCATCTACGCCGGGAAGGGAAAGATCTGGCACGCCCCGAAGACCGGGGACGTGGTGAAGCTCCAGAAGATCTGGACGCGCAGCGTCTGGTACGGCCGGGTCAGCTGACCCACGCCGACGGCGGGCCGGCAGGGGCTCAGGGCTACGGTTCCTGCTGGCCGGCCGCGGTGACGGTGCCCGCCGGGATCGTCCAGGGCAGTTCGATGGAGACGGTCTTGCCGCCCTCCCGGGTGGGGCGTACCCGGAGCTTGCCGCCGCACTCGGCGGTCAGCCAGCGGATGATGACCATGCCGCGCCCGTTGTCCTGCTGGACCGCGGCGGGGAGTCTCTTGGGGAAGCGCGGATGACTGTCCGTGACGCCGATGCGCAGCTGCTCGTCACGGTCGAGGACGAGGTCCACCGTGAAGGTCGGTGACTGCCCGAAGGTGTGCTGCACGGCGTTGGTGGCGAGTTCGGAGACGATGAGGCGGATGGTGTCCGCGGTCTCCGTCTCCGGTGGCAGCCCCCACTCCGCGAGGGTGTCCAGCGCATAGGAGCGGGCGGCGGAGACCGAGGCGGGATCGCTCGGCAGAGTGACGGATGCTTCCAGGTGGTCTGCCATGGCGACGTCGTCCCTTTCCTCGGGACCGGAGTCCGACACAGTGCGGATGGTTCGAGTACGGTCCCGGACTGGTGCTTCTTCGCCAGACTGCCATTACCGGGCCGGTCACGGGGAGCGATCCACCAAGATATGCATATATCTGTCGCTCGAAGCGGTGAACTCTGCGACCTCAGACCGTATTTGGGCGGCTCGCAAGGAGTAAGGAGTAGCCCATGCAGAACGGTCCCGCGGTACGCCGCCGGAAACTGGGCGCCGAACTGCGCACACTGCGCACCGGCGCCGGCCTCACGAGCGGTGAGGCCGCCCGTCTGGTGGGCTGGCATCAGTCGAAAGTGAGCCGGATCGAGACCGGCGCCAGCGGTGTGAAACCGGCCGATGTGCGGTTACTCCTGGACGCCTACGGCGTGGTCGAGGGGCAACTGCGCGAGTTGCTGCTGGTGTTGGCGGGGTCGGAGGACACGGCGGGGCGGCACCACTGGTGGCACGCCTATCGTGGGGTGCTGCCGCCCGCCTACCGGGATTTCATCAGCCTGGAGTCACAGGCCAGCGCGATGCGCACGCTGGAGACCTCGGTCGTGCCGGGGCTGCTGCAGACCCCCGAGTACGCGCGTGCGGTGACCCGGGCGGCCGTGGACGGGCGCGACGACGAGGCCCTGGACGCCCTGGTGGAGGTGCGTCTGGCCAGGCAGGACGTGCTGCGCAACGATCCGCCGCTGGAGCTGAGCGCGGTCCTGGACGAGGCGGTGCTGCGCCGGGAGGTGGGCGGTCCCGGGGTGATGGCGCGGCAGCTGACGCGGCTGGTGGAGGCGGCCCGGCTGCCCCAAGTACGGCTCCAGGTGCTGCCGTTCGCGGCCGGGGCGCATATCGGCATCACCGGACCTTTCGTAATCTTCTCATTTCCGAGCACTTCTGATCTGGACGTGGTTGTTATCGACCAGTTGACGAGTAGCCTCTACCTGGAGCGGAAAGAAGACCTCCAGGCCTACACGGAGGCCTTCAACACGCTCCGGATCCACGCCCTTTCGCCCGAGGACTCGTTGGATTACATCGCCGCAATAGCTGACGGCGCGTAAGGAGGCACCATGACTGCACTGCCTCGGAACGTACCTTCAAGTGCTGATCTGCACGGACTGCGGTGGCTGCGCAGCAGCTACAGCACCGGAGCCAACAACTGCGTGGAGACGGCACGGCCGCGCTCCGGCCCGTCGGCCGGACTGCTCGCCGTGCGCGACTCCAAGGCTCCGGCCGGACCCGCGCTGCTCTTCTCCCCCGAGAGCTGGGCGGGTTTCACGTCGGCACTCGCCGGCTGATCAGCTCCAGAAGAGTCTGATCAGACACGAACGAAACCGATCAGACTCGCACCCCAATCCATCCCCGACCCCGTATCCGCCCGCGAGCCAGGCCCGGCCGTGTCACGCCGACTCATGGTCGTGTCTTGCCGATCACACGAACAGCGCGTTCGATCTCCGCCCCGGAGAGGTCCGCACGGGCGGTCAGCCTGAGCCGTGAGATGCCGTCCGGCACCGACGGCGGACGGAAACAGCCCACGGCCAGGCCTGCCGTACGGCAGTCGGCCGCCCATTGCACGGCCTGCTCCGGGGACGGGGCCCGCACGGAGACCACCGCGGCGTCCGGACGCACCGCTTCCAGACCCGCGGCGGTCAGCCGTGCGTGCAGTTCCGCGGCCACCTCGCGGGCCCTGGCCGCCCGCCCGGGCTCGCGGCGCAGCAGCCGCAGGGCCGCCAGTGCCGCCCCCGCCGCGGCGGGGGCCAGGCCGGTGTCGAAGATGAAGGTCCGGGCCGCGTTGACCAGATGGTCGATCACCCGGGCCGGGCCCAGCACCACGCCGCCCTGGCTGCCCAGCGACTTCGACAGGGTCGCCGTGACCACCACGTCCTCGGCGCCGGCCAGCCCCGCCGCGTACGGCGCGCCCCGGCCGCCGTCCCCGAGGACCCCGAGCCCGTGGGCGTCGTCGACGAGCAGTCCGGCGCCGTGCTCCCGGCACGCCTCGGCCAGCGCGGCCAGCGGTGCCGCGTCGCCGTCGACCGAGAACACCGTGTCGGAGACGGCCACCGCGGGCCCCTCGTGCGTCCCGAGCGCCTTGCGCACGGCGTCCGGGTCGGCGTGCCCGACGACCTGGGTGGTGCCCCGGGCGAGCCGGCAGCCGTCGATCAGGGAGGCGTGGTTGAGCGCGTCGGAGACGATCAGGGAGCCGTGCGGGCCGAGCGCGGTGACGGCGGCGAGGTTGGCCGCGTAACCGGAGGAGAAGACCAGGGCCTCCTCGAACCCGCAGAATCCGGCCAGCTCCCGCTCCAGCTCGGTGTGGAGTTCCGTCGTACCGGTCACCAGCCGGGAGCCGGTGGAGCCGCCGCCCCAGGTCCGGGCCGCCCCGGCGGCGCCCTCGGCGACCTCAGGATGGTGGGCGAGGCCCAGGTAGTCGTTGCTCGCCAGGTCCAGCAGCGGCGAATCGGCGGGGCGGGGGCGCAGGGTCCGTACGAGTCCGGCGCGGCGGCGCTGCTCCGCCTGTTCGTCGATCCAGCCGAACGCCATGACCCCTCCGGTGATTTTGCAGGCAGTGGACAGACCCTAGCGGGAGCACCCGCACCCCACTGTGTGGCAATACCCACACGTGGTTGGTCGCGAGGCTCATCGGCACTGCGTTGCCGAGCAGGCCGACCGCCGCGGCGAGGAAGGTGCCCGAGCCGATCGCGGTGAGAGCAATGAGGACGCCCTGCTGCCACCGGTGCTTGGCGAAGCAGAGGTCCGCCTGCTTCTCATGGGTCTTGTGGCTGTGGACCACGCGCCCGAAGGCCTCTCGCATCTGCGCCAGGAGGTACGGGTCGCGGTCGGGCACCGCTTCGCTCTCGTGTGTCAATTCGTTCCTTCTCTCCCGATGCCCTCTCAGGTTCGTCGGAGTACAGGACAACTGGAGCTCAGGACGGCCACAAGGCGCAATGACACCCGTGTCGTTGCTCCGATCTGCCCCACGTTCGAAGTGACACCTTGACCTGCCCCACGGTTTGGGTTCCAGCTGCGGTGGCTGACCGGCTGCGTGGATGGTGTCTTTTGCGGAGAGCGGTTCGTACTCGATGGGGGTGCGGCAGCCATCCGGAGAGAGGTCGGCGGCGGCAATCCGGGGGGCAGCGCCTGCGGATACGATGATGGCATGTACACACGGGGGCGTCGGCTCAAGTTCACAGCGGTATCGGTCATGGTCGTCCTGGCCCTGACCGGATTCTCGTCGGGGCGCGGGCACGGAACCCTCAGTGATCACGACAGCGATGGGGGCGGGTGCAGCAGTTCCCGTCAGGATCACGACGCTTCGACGCCCGCATCCGGAGGCAGCGGTTCGCACGGGGGTGATGCGCACGACAGCACGCCCAGCGGTTCCTACCGTTCGCACCCCACCCGGCGTTCCACCCCCGCCGCGTCGCCCTCTGCGTCCGCCCTGCCGCTCAAGGACGGCACCGCAGTGCTCGTGCGGTGCGCGAGTGCGGACGACCCGTACGCCACCATCGAGGTCAGGAATCCGAACGCCCGCGAGGTCGTCTTCACCACGAAGATCAGCTTCAAGGACCGAAGCGGCTTCACTTTCATGGACGGCACCCATCAGGTGTCGGTACCCGCGAAGGGCACGAAGAGCCTCCGCGTCGCCGTCGCGGGTGCGGGAGGGTCGCTGGACCAGCTCGATCACTGCGAGGTGCAGCCGACCGCCACCGCCGACTGGTGAGGAACCACGGTCGCAGGGGCCTGCACGTGATCGACACCGGCGACATCGACGTCTTCCTCGGCCCGGACGTCGGCAAGGGCGAACACCACGCCACCGCCGTCACCCCCCGGCCGGCAAGAAGGCCTTCGGCAAGCGCCTGCCCAACACCGACCCCAAGCTGCGCGAGCTGTTCGCGAAGCTTCCGGCCAAGCACGGAACGGTGCTGGTCGTGGTCGACCAGCCGGCCTCGGTCGGGGCCCTGCCACTGACGGTCGCGAGGGACACGGGCTGCCCGGTCGCCTGCTTACCGGGTCTGACGATGCGGCGGATCGCCGACCTCTACCCGGGCGAGGCGAAGACGGATGCGAGGGACGCGTTCATCATCGCGGACGCGGACCGGGCGATGCCGCATACGCTGCGGGCGGTCGACGGCGAGGACGAGACGACCGCCGAACTGAAGATGCTTGCCGGCCTCGACGACGACCTGGCCGGTGAAGCCACCCGTGTCGCCAACCGGCTGCACGGCCTGCTGACCCAGATCCACCCGTCTCTGGAACGTGTGCTGGGGCCGCGGGTGCAGCACCCGGCCGTCCTCGGGTCGGCCGAGTCGCTCCAGGCCGCCGTCCGGGCGGCGAGCGGATTTCGGCCGGCGCCGACCTCGGCCGGCCGGCCACGGCCGCGCCGTCCGGTCACTGTGCGGATCTCCGATGGAGTGGAAGTGACGGGCAGGCATGGCTACCGCAGGCGGTCCTGGCCTTCGGGACGCACCCCGCACCGTCTGCGGCGGCACAACGCGGCCGCACCTGAGATCAACGCGCAGCCGGACCTTGTCCGCCCGGCCGGCCGTGGGGCCGGGAATTCGCGGGGGACCGCCCGTTCTCAGCCTTCCACGCCCACGGCTCCCCGTTCCGGCGCGCCGGCGCACCTCAGCGCGAGCGCCGCGATGTCGTCGTCGAGCCGTCCGCCGCTGTGCTGGAGCAGGTCTCCGTGCAGCTGGTCGAGCAGCTCGCGGGGCTTCTCCAGGTCCTGCTGCCGCATCCATTCCGCCAGCGGGAAGAACTGGCCGTCGTGGTTCCGGGTCTCCGACACGCCGTCCGTATAGAGCAGCAATCGGTCCCCCGGGGCGAAGGCGACGACGTCGACCCAGTAGCGGTCGCCGATGAGCGCCGCGAGGTTGAGGGGCGCGGAGGCGACGGTGGGTTCCAGGACCCGGACCTTCCCGCCGTGCGCGATCAGCGGCGGCGGGTGCCCGCAATTGAGAATGCGTACGCGGCCGCCGCCGTGCGGGATCTCGGCGAGGAGAGCGGTGGCGAAGTGCTCGGGCTGGTCATAGGCGGGAAACGCCGCGCTGTGGCGGGTGATGGTGGTCTCCAGGCGATGGATGATCGCTCTGAGATCGGGTTCGTCGTACGCGGCCTCTCTGAAGCAGCTGATCACCGCCGACGCCGCCCCCACCGCGGACAGACCCTTGCCCCGTACATCGCCTATGAGCAGCCTGATCCCGTGCGGTGTGCCGATCGCCTCGTAGAAGTCGCCGCCGATCCTGGCCTGCTCCTGGGCCGCGAGATACAGCGACTCGATCTCGACGTCGTCGATACGGCGCGGCAGCGGGCGCAGCAACACCTTCTGGGCCGCGTCGGCGACCAGTCGGACCTGGAAGAGGATGTCCTCCCGCTGGAGTCGGACATGGCTCCCGTAGGCGGCCGCGAGGGTGACGGCGATGATCGCGGCCGCCGTGTACTGCGTCCCCAGGTCGGTGTAGAAGAAGCTGAGGATGATCATGGCGAGAAAGCAGAACGCCCCCAGCATGATCGTGGGAAACACGGGCCACATCGCGGCGGCCAGGGCGGGCGCGACCGGCAACAGCCGGCTGATGGCGATATCCCTGGGAGTGGAGAACGCCAGGCCGATGATGAGGACGGCCAGGATCACGGGTGACAGCCGGGCGGCTTCCCATCGGCCGCTGTAGGCGGGGCGACGGCGCCCGTGCCGTGCAGACATGATCACAAAATGCATCATATCGGCCTAAGTGTCCATCAAGCGCGGAGAAATCGTGGCCTCGGTCGGGCGTCCAGGGCGGACCGCCGAGCCCCAGGATCCGTTGTCGGACAGGCATGGCGGCACAGATGCCCGAGGTCAGCCGGACAAGGATCCGGTGAATGGGCCCTGGCCTCTCAGGATCACCGATGCTAGAAAGGTCGCATGGCGAAACAATTCGCCCGTTTTCGGCACCTATCCGTCAAACGGCCGTTCAACGCGAGCACGCGAAGCGTGGCCGGGCAGGTGCTGGTCTTCCAGGTGGCTCTGGTGGTGCTGCTGGTGGCATGCGCCGTCCTTGCCCTCGTCCTCCAGTCGGAGCGGGACACCAGCGCCGAGGCCAGGCACCGCTCCATTGCCGTGGCCCAGACTTTCGCGCACTCACCAGGTGTCCTGGCGGCCCTGGAGACCCCGGACCCGAGCAAGATCCTCCAACCGCTCACGGAGGCGGCTCGCCGTGCTGCCGGAGTCGACTTCATCGTGGTCATGAACACCGAGGGCATCCGGTACACGCACCCCTTGCCGGACCGGATCGGGAAGCGGTTCGTCGGCGAGATCGGGCCGTCGCTGAAGGGGAAGGTCTACGTGGAGAGCGTCAACGGCCCACTCGGCCGTGAGGTGCAGGCCACGGTCCCGATCAAGGACACCGACGACAAGGTGGTGGCACTCGTCTCGGCCGGGATGAAGGTCAAGAAGGTCGAGAGCCAGGTGGACCGGCAGCTGCCGATCATCCTGGGCGCCGGGGCCGCAGCCCTCGCGCTGTCCACCGGAGTGACGGCACTGGTGGGCCGGCGCCTGCGACGGCAGACACACAGCCTCGCCCCGGACGAGATGACCTTGATGTACCAGCACCACGACACGGTCCTGCACTCCGTTCGAGAGGGTGTGCTGATCGTGTCTCCGGACGGGCGGCTGATGCTGGCGAACGACGAGGCCAGGCGACTGCTGGATCTGCCGTCCGACGCCGAGGGACGCCTCGTGCCGGAGCTGCCGGGCCTCGATCCCGGGACGAAGGAGCTGCTCGTCTCCGGGCGCGAGGCCACTGACGAGGTGCACCTCTCCGGAGAGCGACTGCTCGCGGTCAACCAGCGGCCCACGGATCGTGACGGCGGTCCCAGGGGAACGGTGGTGACGCTGCGCGACTCCACCGAGCTCCAAGCGGTGACCGGCAGGGCGGAGGTCGCACGGGAGCGGCTGAGGCTGCTGTACGACGCCGGACTGCGCGTCGGCACCACCCTGGACGTGCTGCGCACCGCCGACGAGTTGGCGTGCGTCCCCATTCCGCGGTTCGCGGACTTCGTCACCGTCGATCTGGCCGACGCCGTGCTGCACGGCGAGGAGCCGTCCCCCACAGGGGCGGACATGCGACGCGCGGCCGTGCGCGGCATCCGGGACGATCATCCGCTCTTCGAACAGGGCCGACTGTTCACCTATCAACCGGCCACGCCCCAGGCACGCGGGTACGGCAGTGGACGTTCCGAGCTGGTGAGCGACCTGCCGAGCGCCACGTCCTGGCGCTTGCAGGACCCCGAGCGCGCCGAGGCGATCATCGACTACGGCATCCATTCCCTGATCACCGCCCCCATCCGGGCGCGGGGCGTCGTGCTGGGCACGGCCAACTTCTGGCGCGGCCACCGTCACGAGTGCTTCGACGAGGAGGACCTGTCGCTGGCGGAGGAGCTGGTGGCCCGTGCCGCGATAAGCATCGACAACGCTCGCCGCTACACCCGTGAGCACGCGATGGCGGTCACCCTCCAGCGCAGCCTGCTGCCGCAGGCGATGCCCGAGCAGAACGCCCTGGACATCGCCTACCGGTACCTGCCCGCCCAGTCGGGCGTGGGCGGGGACTGGTTCGACGTGATTCCGCTGCCGGGGAGCCGGGTGGCACTGGCCGTCGGCGACGTGGTCGGCCACGGTCTCCACGCGGCCGCCACGATGGGCCGGCTGCGGACCGCGGTGCACAACTTCTCCGCGCTGGATCTGCCGCCGGACGAGTTGCTGGGCCATCTGGACGACCTGGTCGGCCGTATCGACCAGAACGAGGCGGCGGCGAGTGCCGAGGGCGTCGTGGGCGCGACCTGCCTTTACGGGATCTACGACCCGGTGACGCGGCGCTACGTCATGGCGCGTGCCGGACATCTGGCGCCCGCGCTGGTCCGGCCCGACGGAACCGCCACCTTCCCCGACGTGCCGGCCGGTCCGCCCCTCGGCGTCGGCGGCATGCCGTTCCAGACCGCGGAGCTGTGTCTGGAGGAGGGCACCCAGCTCGTCCTCTACACCGACGGCCTCATCGAGGACCGCAGGCGTGACCTGGACGTCGGCATGGAACTGCTGCGCGACGCGCTGACCGGCCACCCCCGTCGCCCGCCGGAGGAGACCTGCAAGTACGTGCTGGACAGCCTGCTCCCCGAGCGCCCGAAGGACGACGTCGCGCTGCTCGTCGCCCGTACGCGGCAGCTGCCTGCGGACCGGATCGCCGACTGGGACGTCCGGCCGGACCCGGCGGCGGTGGCGGGAATGCGCGACGCGGTGGCCGACAGGCTGGAGGCGTGGGGCCTGTCCGAACTCGGCTTCACCATGGAACTCATCCTCAGCGAACTCATCACCAACGCCATCCGCTACGGCGCCGAGCCCATCCACGTACGGTTGATCCGCGACCGAGCCCTGACCTGCGAGGTCTCCGACGGCAGCAGCACCTCGCCCCACCTGCGCTACGCCGCGACGACGGACGAGGGCGGCCGGGGCCTGTTCCTGGTCTCCCAGATCGCAGAGCGCTGGGGCACCCGCTACACCCCCCAGGGCAAGGTCATCTGGGCCGAGCAGGCCCTGCCCGAGATCATCGAGGAGCCGGTCCCGGTGGCAACCGCGGCGGAAGCCGACCGATAGGCCGCCAGGTGCGGGCAGTGGCCGGCCGGATTCCGTCAACGGTCGGCTTCTGCGGTCAAGGGGCGATCAGATCGAGAACTGCTCCCTCGCGCAGCAGAGGACGCGCCCGGCTGGTGAACCCGCCCGTGCGGAAGGGGGCCTGAAGGAGGCCGGGCCGCAGTTGCTGGGCCAGGGCTGCGGTGATCATGCCCTGGTCGAGAGCCGGAACGAAGTCGCTCACCCGGCCCGTGCTGACGTCGACCGAGCCGCGGAAGCCGTAGCCGGTCTCGGGCCAGGTCGTCAGCAGGGAGCCGTCGTGGGCGTCGTACCAGTTGAACCAGAAGCCGTGGCGGGAGTGTTGTAGGAACCCTCCACACTGATCCACTGGCCCGTGCGTCTCGCACATGACTCTCACCAAATCGGCAGTGGGATGCCGACCTTGGGCCTCTGGCCTGGTCTTCCGCGCTCTCTTTGGACCCTGCGCACTGGGGCGGTCATGTTACATACCCCACACGTCGAACCGGCAGGGTTGTGCGAACTCTCCTTGGCCCGGAGCTGCCTCGTAGTACAGGATCGGCTCTCATGGACCTGCTGAACACGCTGGTGGACAAGGGGCTTCGGCGCGAGCTGCCGACCCGCGAGGAAGCGCTCGCCGTGCTGGCGACCTCCGACGACGACGTGCTCGATGTGGTGGCCGCGGCCGGCAAGGTGCGCCGGCACTGGTTCGGCCGGCGCGTGAAACTCAACTACCTGGTCAACCTCAAGTCGGGCCTGTGCCCCGAGGACTGCTCCTACTGCTCGCAGCGGCTGGGCTCGTCCACCGGGATCCTGAAGTACAGCTGGCTGAAACCCGACGAGGCCTCGAAGGCGGCCGCCGCGGGCCTGGCCGGGGGCGCCAAGCGGGTCTGCCTGGTGGCGTCCGGGCGCGGTCCGACCGACCGGGACGTGGACCGGGTCGCGGGCACCATCAAGGCCATCAAGGAGCAGAACGAGAGCGTCGAGGTGTGCGCCTGCCTCGGCCTGCTCTCCGACGGCCAGGCGGAGCGGCTGCGCGAGGCCGGCGCGGACGCCTACAACCACAACCTCAACACGTCCGAGGGGACGTACGGGGACATCACGACCACGCACACGTACGCCGACCGGGTGGACACGGTCAACAAGGCGCACGCGGCGGGTCTGTCGGCCTGCTCCGGTCTGATCGCCGGCATGGGCGAGAGCGACGCGGACCTGGTCGACGTGGTCTTCTCGCTGCGCGAGCTGGACCCGGACTCCGTTCCGGTGAACTTCCTGATCCCGGTCGAGGGCACCCCGCTGGCCAAGGAGTGGAACCTCACCCCGCAGCGCTGCCTGCGCATCCTGGCGATGGTGCGGTTCGTCTGCCCCGACGTGGAGGTCCGCATCGCGGGCGGCCGCGAGGTCCACCTGCGCACCATGCAGCCGCTCGCGCTGCACCTGGCCAACTCGATCTTCCTCGGCGACTACCTGACCACCGAGGGCCAGGCCGGCCAGGCCGACCTGGAGATGATCGCGGACGCCGGGTTCACGGTGGAGGGCGCGGACGAGGTGACGCTCCCGCAGCACCGGGCCGAGGTCCGGGGCGGCTGTGGGTCGCACGCGGCGGAGGACGCGGGCTGCGGATCGCACGCGGGCGAGGGCGCCGGGTGCGGGTCGGTGTGCGGTTCCCACGAAAGTGCGGCCGAGGCTGTGACCGTCCCCGCCGGCGAGCCGCGCACCGACCTGGTCGCCGTCCGCCGCCGGGGTGCCGGAACGGACCTCGCGCCCAATGCCTGACCTGAGCGTCCCCGAGCTGCTGGACCTCGACCGCCGGCACGTCTGGCATCCGTACGGTCCGATGCCCGGCCGGGCCGAACCGCTCGTCGTGGAGTCGGCGAGCGGGGTCCGGCTGCGGCTCGCGGACGGCTCGGGCGAACTCGTCGACGGCATGTCGTCCTGGTGGTCGGCGATCCACGGCTACAACCACCCGGTGCTCAACGAGGCCGCCCGCGACCAGCTGGGCCGGATGAGCCATGTGATGTTCGGCGGGCTCACCCACGAGCCCGCCGTCCGGCTGGCGAAACTTCTCGTCGACATCACGCCCGCCGGCCTGGAGCACGTCTTCCTCGCCGACTCGGGTTCGGTGTCGGTCGAGGTCGCGGTGAAGATGTGCCTGCAGTACTGGCGCTCCCTCGGCCGCCCCGCCAAGCAGCGCCTGCTGACCTGGCGCGGCGGCTACCACGGCGACACCTGGCAGCCGATGTCCGTCTGCGACCCCGAGGGCGGGATGCACGAGCTCTGGTCCGGGGTGCTGCCCCGCCAGGTGTTCGCGGACGCCCCGCCCGCGGAGTACGACGAGGCGTACGCCGAGCACCTGCGGTCGGCGATCGAGCGGCACGCGCACGAGCTGGCCGCGGTGATCGTCGAGCCGGTGGTGCAGGGCGCCGGCGGCATGCGGTTCCACTCCCCCGCCTATCTGCGGGTGCTGCGCGAGGCGTGCGACGCGCACGACGTGCTGCTGGTGTTCGACGAGATCGCGACCGGCTTCGGGCGGACGGGTGCGCTGTTCGCGGCGGACCACGCGGCCGTCACCCCGGACGTGATGTGCGTGGGCAAGGCGCTGACCGGCGGTTACCTGACCATGGCGGCGACGCTGTGCACGCCCGGGGTCGCCGAGGGGATCTCACGGGGCGAAGTACCGGTGCTGGCCCACGGGCCGACGTTCATGGCCAACCCGCTCGCGGCTTCGGTGGCCTGCGCCTCGCTCGGCCTGCTGCTCGGCCAGGACTGGCTCGCGGAGATCAAACGGATCGAGGCGGGGCTGCGGGAGGGCCTGGCGCCGGCCCGGGAGATTCCCGGTGTCCAGGACGTCCGGGTCCTCGGCGCCATCGGGGTGGTCCAGCTGGACCACGAGGTCGACATGAAGGCCGCCACGGCCGCCGCCGTGCGCGAGGGCGTGTGGCTGCGCCCGTTCCGCGACCTGGTGTACACGATGCCGCCGTACGTCACGGGTGACGCGGACGTGGCAAGGATCGCGCGCGCGGTGTGCGCCGCCGCGCGGGAGGGATGAGCATGCCGATCCTGGTGATCACGGGGACGGGCACGGAGGTCGGCAAGACGGTCACCACGGCCGCGGTCGCCGCCGCCGCGCTCGCGGCGGGCCGCTCGGTGGCGGTCCTGAAGGCCGCGCAGACGGGGGTACGACCGGACGAGCGCGGGGACGCCGACGAGGTCGCGCGGCTCGCGGGTGCCGTGACGGCGGCCGAGGTCGCCCGTTTCCCTGAGCCGTTGGCGCCGGGCACGGCGGCCCGCAGGGCGGGGATGGCTCCCGTGCATCCGCAGGACGTGGCCGAGGCAGCCGCCAAGCTGGCGACCGAGCACGAACTGGTGCTGGTCGAGGGCGCGGGCGGGCTGCTCGTCCGGTTCGACGCGGCGGGCGGCACCCTGGCGGACGCGGCCCGGCTGCTGAACGCGCCGGTGCTGGTGGTGGCGTCGGCCGGGCTCGGCACGCTGAACACGACCGAACTGACGGCCCGTGAACTGCGGGCGCGGGAGCTGGAGTTGCTTGGTGTGGTGATCGGCAGCTGGCCCGACTCCCCCGATCTTGCGTCGCGGTGCAACGTGGCCGACCTGCCGGAGGTGGCGGGAGCACCGCTGCTCGGTGCGCTGCCGGCCGGGGCGGGCGCGCTCTCCCCCGCCGAGTTCCGGGCGGTGGCGCCGAGTTGGCTGTCGGCGCGGCTGGACGGGAACTGGGACGCGGAGGCGTTCCGGGCGCGCGAAGCGCCGTAGGGGCCGGCCGTGTCGGCCGGGTGCGGCGCCGTCGTGGCTGGTCGCGCGGTTCCCCGCGCCCCTGAAAGAAGGGGCGCTGCACCGGCGCCCCTTCAGGGGCGCGGGGAACCGCGCGGCCAGCCCCCACCCAGCCGCACCCGGCCGACGGCCTAGGGCGATGCGCCCAGCAGCCGTACCAGTTCGATCCGGGACCGGATCCCCAGCCGGCTGAAGACCCCCCGCAGATGGTGGTCGATGGTGCGGGGGCTGAGGTTCAGCCGGTCGGCGATCTCACGGTTCGTGGCGCCCTCGGCTGCCATCCGGGCCACCATCAGCTGCTGCGCGGTGAGCACGGCGGCCGGGTCGGGCGCGCTGGTGGCAGGTGTCAACGCCGTGCCCAGGGCGCGGAGTTCGGCACGAGCCTGGGCGGCGCAGTGCGGGGCGCCGAAGGACTCGAAGGCCTCCAGGGCGCTGTGCAGCCGGTCGCGCGCCTCGGTGCGCTGCCGGAGCCGGCGCAGCGCGCCGCCGAACAGCAGCTCGGTGCGGGCGCGTTCGAAGTCCCGGGTACCCCGCGCGTGCAGGTCCAGTGCGGCACGGTAGTGCTGGACGGCCTCGGTGCCGGGGGCGAGCAGGGCCCGGCAGCGGGCGCTGAGCGCGAGGTCGTCGGGGCTGCGGACGGCGGTGGCCCAGCGGTGGTAGTCGGCGTGCGCGGCGCGGGCGACCCGGGTGTCGCCGGTGCGGACGGCGGCCTCGACGTAGTGCGGGGTGGCCAGGTGCCGGATGGCCCGGTGGCCGTGTCCGGGGCCGAACCCGGCGAGGGCGCGCAGCCGGGCGGCGGCCGCGGGGAAGCGGCCGTTGGCCAGGTCGAGGAAGGCGAGCGCCCACTGGGCGAGGGCGGCGGGCAGGCCCAGCCCGTGGGCCAGGGCGTGCGAGCGGGCGGCCGCCGCGCGCGCCCGGCAGGCCTCCTCGTCGCCGGTGACGGCGGCGAACATGGCGAGCGCGGCCTGGAGATGGCAGGCCCCGTTGTCCTGCCCGGCGGCGTACGCCTGGCGCAGGGCGTCCTGTGCGGCGGCCTCGGCGGCCCGGGGGCGGCCGGTCCAGAAGTCGGCGTAGGCCCGGAACTCCATGGCCTGCGCCGCCGTCCCGGGGATGCCGCGGGCGCGGGCGGAGGCGGCGGCCCGGAGGGTGGCGGTGACGGTCCGGGTGTGGTCGCCGAGCATCAGCGCGGCGATCCCGGAGTGGACCAGCGGACCGGGGTCGCCGCCGGGCCCGCAGCGGCCCGCCGTGCCCTTGAGCAGGACGCGGGCGTCGGCGTAGCGGCCTTCGACGGCGCAGGCGAGGGCGGCGAGGATGCCGGACGGCGGGAGGTCCAGCCACTGGGCGAGGACGTGGGCCTCGCGGCAGCGCCTGAGGTCGCCGGTGTAGACGGCGGCCTCGGTGGCGAGGGCGAGGAGTTCCACGGCATCGGCGGAACGTTCCTGCCGTACGGCGGCGGTGAGCAGGGCGTCGAAGGCCTCGGCGGCGTTGCCGGCTCTCAGGGCGAGGACGCCGTTGAGGGCGGAGTTGTCCGTGCGGGCGGCGAGCCGTCTCGCCCGGTCGGGCTCTCCGGAGCGCCAGGCGTCGGCGGCGGCCAGGGCGAGCAGCCGGGCCTCCTCGACCGGGTCGGGGCAGAGGTCGGCGGCCCGTTCGGCGAGGGCACGGGCCAGGGCGGGGCGCCCTTCGGAGCGGGCCCGGTCGGCGGCGGTGCGCAGTTCCGCGGCGAGCCGGGCGCTCGGGCCGAGGGCGGCGGCGCCCCGGTGCCAGGAGCGGCGGGCCGTCTCGGCCTTGCCGCCGAGCACCCGGGCGAGCAGCAGGTGGGCTTCGCGCCGGTCGGACGGCGAGCCGGTCTCGTAGGCGGCGATCCGGGTCCAGGGGTCCCGGAAGAACACCCCGCCGACGCTGGCGTGGGCGACCCCGGCCGCCTCGGCCGCCTCCAGCGGGCGGGTGTCGAACCGGCCGGCGGTGACCGCGCGCAGGAAGGCGTGGGTGGCGACCGGGTACTGGTCGGCGGCGGCGAGCAGCAACAGCAGCCGGGTCTCGTCGGGCAGGGCGCGGATCTCCCGGCGCAGGGCGCGGAGCAACCCCGGTGCCAGTTCGTCCGGTTCGACCGGCAGCGGGTCGGCGCCGGCGGCCTGCCGTTCGGTGAGACGCGGCACGAGTTCGGCCACGGCGCGCTGGTCCTCGTATACGACTCGTGTCACCCGGGTGCGGACGCCCTCGGGGAGCGCCGGAGCCGGGCACGGCCCCGCGTCGGTCGGCTGCGGTGGCGAAGTGCGGTCAAGGTGTGGGGGGTTCACCGGTATCACCACACCAATGACGTTACTGGCGAGTTAGTTGATTCGTAAAGACTGGCGACTTCACCGATGCGGCGCGCGTAGACCCGTCCCGACACTCCTGAACAACCCCACCCGTTTCAGGAGGCATCATGCAACGCGCCAAGCGTCGCATCGCAACCGCTCTGTCGGCGATAGCCGGTTCGCTCCTTCTGTCCCTCCCCCTGAGTGCCGGCACCGCGCACGCGGCGAGCCACGACCCGATCGTGTTCGTACACGGTCTGAGCAGCGACTCCAGCAGCTGGAACACCTGGATCTCGGACTTCGAGGCGGACGGCTACTCGTCCTCCGAGCTGTACGCGATCTCGTACGACTGGACGAAGTCGAACGTCACCACCGCCTCGACGCTGGCCACCTACATCCAGTCCGTCCTCTCCAAGACCGGCGCCTCCAAGGTCGACCTGGTGGTGCACTCCATGGGTGCGCTCAACAGCCGCTACTACCTCAAGAACCTCGGCGGGACCTCGTACGTGGACCACTTCGTCTCGGTCGCCGGGGTGAACCACGGGACCAGCGTCGCCTCGCTCTGCGGGTGGCTGTACACCTCCTGCAAGGAGATGACGACCGGCAGCTCGTTCCTGACCGCGCTGAACTCCGGCGACGAGACGCCCGGCAGCGTCTCGTACGCGGCGTACTGGTCGAACTGCGACGCGGCGATCGACCCGGACTCCTCGGCCCTGCTGAGCGGGGCGACCAACGTCGGTGTCGGCTGCATCTCGCACACCGACATGAACGACGACTACGGCGTCTACGAGCAGGTGCGCGACTTCATCGGCTGAGCCGTCCCCGGCAGCGGGGGTGCGGCGGGCCGTAACGGGGGACAATCACCGTAGACCTGCTTCCGTCCGGAGGTCTGGAGGTCGTCATGCGGCTGATGTCGTCCGCCGGCGCCGGGACACCGGTGCGGGATCCCGTCCACCACCCGCTGTTCGCGCGTTTCTATGCCCGCTACAGCGTCACCGCCGAGACGAGTCTCGGTATGGCGGCGATCCGGGAGCGGCTGCTCTCCGGGCTGTCCGGGCGGGTGATCGAGATCGGGGCCGGCAACGGGCTCAATTTCGCGCGGTACCCCGGTTCGGTCGCGGAGGTCGTCGCGATCGAACCGGAGCGCACCCTGCGGCAGTTGGCGGCCGAGGCCGCGGTCCGCGCGGACGTCCCGGTGGACGTGGTGCCGGGCGCGGCGGAGGCGCTGCCGGTGAAGAGCGAGGCCTTCGACGCGGCGGTGTTCTCGCTGGTGCTGTGCAGTGTCCGGGATGTGCAGCGGGCGCTCGCGGAGGTGCGGCGGGTGCTGCGGCCGGGCGGTGAGCTGCGGTTCTTCGAGCACGGCGCGGGCGGCGGCCCGGCGATGAGGCTGACCCAGCGGGCCCTGGACCGGACGGTGTGGCCGCTGCTGGGCGGCGGCTGCCATCTGTCCCGGGAGCCGGTCGCCGAGCTGCGCGCGGCCGGGTTCGAACTCGGCCCG
This sequence comes from Streptomyces sp. NPDC008092, assembly GCF_042957285.1. NCBI lineage: Bacteria > Bacillati > Actinomycetota > Actinomycetes > Kitasatosporales > Streptomycetaceae > Streptomyces > Streptomyces sp. NPDC008092. The sequence goes on along the minus strand of NZ_JBIBHY010000007.1, from coordinate 198,576 downwards.
TACCGACGGGTGTTCCTGCCGGAGAACGGCCCGCGGCTGCCCTCCTCGTACTGCGCGCTGGGCGTCGCCCGCAAGCCCCCGGAGGCCTGACCCGGCCGGCCAGGGGCTCGGCCGGACCGCTCACAGGCTCCAGCGGCGCAGTTCCTCGGCGATGTCGGCGACGCCGGCCTCGCCGTTCTTGACCAGCCGGGCCAGGTCGCGGACCTGCTCGGGCGAGGTGACCACCTTGAGGCCGCTGGCCACCAGGTAGGCGTAGGCGACCGAGGACGCGAACAGGGCGTTCGAGCGCTCCAGGGCCGGAACGTGGATCAGCAGCTGGAGCAGGGCGGCGGCGCGGGCCTGCGGGGAGTCGTAGACGGGGACGTCGAATATCTCGGCCCGGTGCCTGGCGACGGCGGCGATCAGCGCACCCCAGTCGGTGACCTGCGGGTCACCCGGGGTCTTCTGTTCGGCGAGCATGAGGAGCCAGGCGAGGTCGATCGTCAGGTCGCTCAAGGGATCAGTGACGGCCTTCGGTCTTGTCAGACGTGTCGGTACCGTGCGGCTCGCCGAACTCCTCGGCGAAGACGGACTCGTACTGCTTCATGAAATCGGCGGCGGCCTCGACGAACGTCCGGCCGGCCTCACCCGTGTCCTGCATGACCAGTTCCTCTATGTAGCGGTTGACGCTCACACCACGCGCGAGAGCGCGTTCGCGGGCCGCCTTGGCGGTGCCCTCGTCCACGCGCACGTTCAGCTGGGTCTTCGCCATACCTCGAAGCTAGCGCGACCGCGCTAGCAATGCCAGCGCGCATCGGAATCGAAAAGTGATACCGGCTGTGGGACGGGTCACACTACGCTCGACCCGGACAAAGACCCCGGCAATGAGGTCGGGTGACCGTCGGGTGAAACGGGGAGGCAGTCTTGTCCACAGCAGCTGCGGAGGCGCCCGCCACGGACGGGGTCGCGGCCCGTGCGCGCGGGCTGACCAAGGCGTACGGCGCGGGCGAGACGGCGGTGCTCGCACTGGACTCGGTGGACGTGGACATCGCGCGCGGCCGCTTCACCGCGGTCATGGGCCCGTCGGGCTCCGGCAAGTCCACGTTGATGCACTGCCTGGCGGGGCTGGACACCGTGTCGGCCGGTCAGGTCTGGCTCGGCGGCACCGAGATAACCGGGCTGCGGGAGCGCGAGCTGACCCGGCTGCGCCGGGACCGGATCGGGTTCATGTTCCAGTCGTTCAACCTGATCCCGACGCTGAACGCCGCCGAGAACATCACCCTGCCCATGGACATCGCGGGCAAGAAGCCCGACGAGAAGTGGCTGGACCAGGTCATCGACACGCTGGGGCTGCGGGACCGGCTCAAGCACCGGCCCACCCAGCTCTCCGGCGGCCAGCAGCAGCGGGTGGCCTGTGCGCGGGCGCTGGCCTCCCGCCCGGAGCTGATCTTCGCCGACGAGCCGACCGGGAACCTGGACTCGCGGGCGGGTCTGGAGGTGCTGGGCTTCCTGCGGGAGGCGGTCGACCAGCTCGGCCAGACGGTCGTCATGGTGACCCACGACCCCGGCGCCGCCGCCCACTCCGACCTGGTCCTCTTCCTCGCGGACGGCCGGATCGTGGACCGGATGGAGGGTCCGACGGCGGACGCCGTGCTCGAACGGATGAAGCGGTTCGACGTGGGACGCGGGTCCTCCGGGCCCGAGGAGGACTGACCCGGTGCTCAAGGCAACCCTGCGCAGCTTCCTCGCGCACAAGGGACGGCTGATGCTGTCCGCGCTGGCCATCGTCCTGTCCGTGGCGTTCGTCGCGGGCAGCCTGATCTTCTCCGACACCGTCACCCGCACCTTCGACCGGCTGTTCGCCTCCACCTCCGCGGACGTGACGCTGGAGCCGAAGCAGGACCTCAAGTCGTCGGTGCCGACCGGCGCCGTCCAGACCGTGCCGGCCGCGCTCGCGGGCGAGGTGGCGAAGGTCGACGGGGTCGCGGACACCCACGCGGACGTCTCGGTGCAGAACATCGTGGTGGTCGACAGCCACAACAAGTCGGTCGGCCCGACCACCGGCGCCCCGACCATCGCCACCGACTGGTACCTGACCCACCGCAGCCCCGTGAAGCTCACCTCGGGCCACGCCCCGCAGGGCGCGGGACAGGCACTGCTCGACGCGGACACCGCCGACAAGAAGCACGTCCGGATCGGCGACACGCTGACCGTGCAGGCGCAGCCCGGCACCTTCGAGGTGGAGATCGTCGGCATCGCCACCTTCACCACCACCAACCCCGGCGCCGCCCTGGTCTTCCTCGACCCGGCGGTGGCCGCGAAGGAGCTGCTGGGCTCCCCCGGCCGGGCCACCAGCATCTCGGTGGACGCGGCGCAGGGGGTCACGGACGCCCAGCTCAAGAGCCGCATCGGCGCGGCGATCGGCACCGGTACCTACGACCTGAAGACGGCCGACGAGCAGGCGAAGTCGTCGGCCGCGGACCTCGGCGGGTTCCTCGACGTCATCAAGTACGTGATGCTGGGATTCGCCGGGATCGCCACCCTGGTGGGCGTCTTCCTCATCGTCAACACCTTCTCCATGCTGATCGCCCAGCGCACCCGGGAGCTGGGGCTGCTGCGCGCCCTGGGCGCCGACCGGCGGCAGGTGCGGCGGTCCGTGCTCACCGAGGCGGTGCTGCTGGGTCTGGTCGGTTCGACGCTGGGCCTGGGCGCCGGGGTCGGGCTGGCGTTGGGCCTGATCAAGCTGATGAGCGCGTTCGGGATGAACCTCAAGGCCACCGAGATGGTCATCGGCTGGGGCACGCCGGTCGCCGCGTACGTCGTGGGCGTCGGTGTCACCTTCGTCGCCGCGTACCTGCCCGCCCGGCGCGCGGCCACCGTGTCCCCGATGGCGGCGCTCGCGGACGCCGAGATCGCCGGGATCGGCAAGCCGCTGAAGGTGCGGGCGCTCGTGGGCGGGGTCGTCGGGGCGCTCGGGGCGGCGGCCCTCGCGGGCTGCGCCGCGGCCACGAAGACCGCCTCCGCCGCCTCGCTGCTCGGCCTCGGGGTCGTGCTGACCCTGATCGCGACCGTCATCGCCGGGCCGTTGCTGGTCCGCCCCGTGATCCGGGTCCTCGGCGGGGCCTTCCCCGCCCTCTTCGGCCCGGTCGGCCGGATGAGCCAGCGCAACGCCCTGCGCAACCCGCGCCGCACCGGTGCCACCGCCGCCGCGCTCATGGTGGGACTGGCCCTGGTCGGCGGGATGTCGGTGGCCAGCGCCTCCATGTCCAAGTCCTTCGACCAGCAGATCGACAAGACGCTGGGCGCCGACTTCGTCGTCCAGAACAGCAACTTCCTCCCGTTCACCCGGGAGATCACCGACAAGGTGCGGGGCACGGAGGGCGTGGGGCTCGTCGTACGGCAGCGGTTCGCGCCGGTGGCGGTACGGCTGCCGGACGGCAAGCGGGTCACGACGACCGCCGCCGGGTACGACTCCCAGGTCGACGAGGTCGCCCATGTCGCCTACAAGGGCGGCGACACCGCGGCCGCGCTGGCTCCCGGCAGCCTCGGCATGGACGCCACCTTCGCCGCGGACCACAAGGTGCGCCTCGGCAGCGTGCTCCCGGTCGAGTTCCAGGGCGGGAAGCACGCGCAGATGAAGGTGGGCGCCCTCACCGACCAGGACAGCGGCAGCGGCTTCGGCACGCAGGGCGGGCTGTTCTTCGGCATCGCCACCGTGGAGAAGTACGTTCCCGGCGGCCAGGACTCCTCGCTGTACGTCAACCGGGCCCCGGGCACCACTGCCGACCAGCTGCGCTCGCGGCTGGAGCGGACGCTGGCTCCGTACCCGCAGGTGCAGGTCCGTGACCAGGCCGACTACAAGAAGCTGGTGCACGACCAGATCGCCGTGCTGCTCTACCTCGTGTACGCGCTGCTCGGGCTCGCGATCGTGATCGCGGTGCTCGGGGTGGTCAACACCCTGGCCCTGTCGGTGGTGGAGCGCACCCGGGAGATCGGGCTGCTGCGCGCGATCGGGCTGGCCAGGCGGCAGCTGCGCCGGATGATCCGGCTGGAGTCGGTGGTGATCGCGGTGTTCGGCGCCGTGCTGGGGCTGGCGCTGGGCCTGGTGTGGGGCGTGTGCACCCAGCAGGTGCTGGCACTCCAGGGCATGAAGGCGCTGGCCGTCCCGTGGGGCACGATCGTCGCGGTCGTGATCGGCTCGGCGGTCGTGGGCATCGTGGCCGCGCTGCTGCCGGCGTTGCGCGCGTCGCGGATGAACGTGCTGGCGGCCATCGCGCACGAATGACCCGCGTCGCCCATGGCCAAGTCGCCGACCGTCGAGGAGAGTTCATGCCGCGCCCGTTCCGCTTCGGGGTCAACCTGCTCACGCCCGCGTCGGCCGGCGAGTGGCGCGCGAAGTGCCGGCGCGCCGAGGAACTCGGGTACGACGTCATCCTCGTCCCCGACCACCTCGGCATGCCGGCGCCCTTCCCGGCGCTGGTCGCGGCCGCCGGGGCGACCGAGCGGCCCCGGCTCGGCACGTTCGTGCTGAACGCGGGCTTCTGGAACCCGGTGCTGCTGGCCCGTGAGGTGGCGACGACCGCCGCGCTGACCGGCGGCCGTCTCGAACTCGGGCTCGGCACCGGCTATGTACAGGCGGAGCACGACCGGGCCGGGCTGCCGTTCGGTTCGCCGCGCGAGCGGGTGGACCATCTGCGGCGCACGGTCGAGGAGTTGCTGAAGTCGGACGGGGCGGGGGTGCCGCTGCTGATCGGCGGCAACGGCGACCGGATGCTGCGGCTGACCGCCGAGCACGCGGACATCGCGGCCTTCAGCGGGGCCCGGCTGGTGCCCGGGAACACGGAGGGCCGGCTCGATCCGGTCACGGCGGAGGAACTCGACGAACGGGTGGCCCGCTACGGAGAACTGGCGGCGGACCGCGCCGAACCCGCCGAGCGCAACCTCCTCATCCAGGTCGTGGCGGTCACCGACGACCCGTCGTCCGAACTCGGCCCGCTGCTGGAGCGGCGGCCCGAGCTGACCCTGGAGCAGGCCCTCGCCCTGCCCACCCTTCTCGTCGGCCCGCTGGCGGAGGTCGCCGGGCGGGTGCGAGGCCTGCGCGACCGGTACGGGTTCTCGTATCTGACGGTCCTGGAACCGCACATGGAGGCCTTCGCTCCGGTGCTGGCGGAGCTGTCCGCCCGCTAGGACCGGCCGCGGGTCACGGCCGGATGCCGAAGGGCCCCAGTACGCCGGTTCGCACCGGCGGAACGGGAACCGACGGGCTCGGACGTCACAAGTCCTGCTCCGGAGAGCGGAGTTGACGCACGGGAGCGGCATACGGTTGAACCGGAACGGCTCTGGTTGAATCGTGAACCAGGAATGCGGAAATCCCTCGCCCCGCGGACCGGCGCTCTGATTGGCTCGCCCCATGAGCGATCTCGACATCCGCAGCGCCACCCCGTCCGACATCGACACCGTGCTGCGGTTCTGGCGCGAAGCCGCCGAGGGGACCAGCATCAGCGATGACCACGACGGGGTGGCCCGGCTCATCGAGCGGGACCCGGAAGCCCTGCTCCTCGCGGAACGCGACGGGCTCCTCGTCGGAACCGTCATCGCCGGCTTCGACGGATGGCGGTGTTCCGCCTACCGGCTGGCGGTACACCCCGACCACCGGCGGCAGGGCATCGCCGCCGCCCTGCTGGACGCCGCGGAACGGCGCTTCCTCGGCCTGGGCAGGCGGCGCGTGGACGCCATGGTGCTGGTCCGCAACGAGACCGCGCACCACGCCTGGCGGGCCGCGGGGTACGAGTCCCAGGAGCAGTGGCGGCGCTGGGTGAAGACCCTGACGGACGGCGACCGCTGAGCACGCTTTGCCGATCCTTTACCATTGGGGGAGTCGTCCTTCCTCGATGAAAGGTGTGTGAGCGTCCAGCCATGGGCGAGCCTCCCAGTCCTGTCCGTCGGCAACGCCGCGCGGTCCCGACCGCCCTGCCCGATCATGGGACGGAGGTGACCCGATGACCGAAGTGCTCCTCCTGCTGGTGGCGATCCTGCTGTCGCTCGCCTGCGGTGCCTTCGTCGCGGCCGAGTTCTCGCTGACCACGGTCGAGCGCGGCGAGCTGGAACGTGCCGTGGAGCGCGGCGAGCGCGGGGCGGCCGGCGCCCTCAAGGCCGTACGGAACCTGACGTTCCAGCTCTCCGGGGCACAGCTCGGCATCACGGTCACCAACCTGGTCGTCGGCATGCTCGCCGAGCCCTCGGTCGCCAAGCTGCTGGCCGGCCCGCTGGAGGCGGTGGGCATCGGGGCGTCGGTGGCGAGTTCGCTCGCGCTGGTGATCGGCACCGCGCTGTCCACGGTGTTCCTGATGGTCGTCGGCGAGCTGGTGCCCAAGAACTGGGCGATCTCCGCGCCGCTGGCCGTGGCCAAGCGGGTGGGCAACGCCCAGCGCTGGTTCAGCGCGGCCTTCCGGCCGTTCATCACGCATCTGAACAACACCGCGAACCGGCTGGTACGACGGTTGGGCATCGAGCCCGCCGAGGAGCTGGCCTCCGCCCGTGGCCCCCAGGAGCTGGCCGCGCTGGCCCGGCACTCCGCCAAGCAGGGCGCGCTGGAGGCGGACACCGCCGAGCTGTTCGTGCGCACGCTCAACCTGGCCGATCTCACGGCCGAGAACGTGATGACCCCGCGCGTCCAGGTCGTCGCCCTGGAGGTCAGGGCGACCTGCGAGGACGTGGCGAACGCGACCCGGGCGACCGGCCTGTCCCGCTTCCCGGTCTACGAGGACAACCTGGACTCGGTCGTCGGCACCGCCCACATCAAGGACATCGTCGCCATGCCGGCCGAGGAGCGGTCCAGGGTCCGGGTCGCCCAGGTGATGCGCGAGCCCCTGCTGGTCCCCGAGTCCCTCACCGTCGACCGCCTCCTGGACCGCCTCGGCGGCCGGCGCACCATGGCCGTCGTGATCGACGAGTACGGCGGTACGGCCGGGGTCGCCACCCTGGAGGACATCGTCGAGGAGGTCGTCGGCGAGGTCCGCGACGAGCACGACCCGCACGAGACGCCCGACCTCGCCCCCGCCGGTGCCGACGCGGCCGGCCGGACGCTCTACTCGGCGGACGGCGCGGCCCGCATGGACCAGCTCGCGCGCGTGGGCCTCAGGGCGCCCGAGGGGCCGTACGAGACGCTGGCCGGGCTGGTCGCGGCCGAGCTGGGCCGGATACCCGAGACCGGGGACGCCGTCGAGGTCGCGGGGTGGCGGCTGGACGTGGTGGACGCGGCGGGGCGGCGGGCGGCCCGGGTGCTGCTGCACGCGCCGCCCGCCGCCGGGACGACGGAGCAGGAGGGGCAGCGGTGACCGCCGTACAGCTGCTGATCGGTTTCGCGACGCTGGTCGTGAACGCCTTCTTCGTCGGTGCCGAGTTCGCGCTGATCTCCGTGCGCCGCTCCCAGATCGAGCCGCACGCGGAGGCCGGCGACCGGCGGGCCAGGAGCGTGCTGTGGGGGCTGGAGCACGTCTCCGCGCTGCTGGCCGCCGCCCAGCTCGGCATCACGCTGTGCACGCTGGTGCTGGGCGTGGTCGCGGAGCCCGCGATCGCGCACCTCCTGGAGCCGGTGTTCCACGCGGCCGGCGTGCCCACGGGCGCGGGCCATGCCGTGTCCTTCGTGATCGCGCTGTCGCTGGCGACGTATCTGCACATGCTGCTGGGCGAGATGGTGCCCAAGAACGTGGCGCTGGCCGAGCCGGTGCGCAGCGCCCTGCTCCTCGGTCCTCCCCTGGTCGCCCTGTCCCGGGCGCTGCGCCCGGTGATCTTCACGATCAACGCCTTCGCGAACGGCCTGCTCAGACTGGTCCGGGTGGAGACCAGGGACGAGGTCTCGGCGACCTTCACGGACACCCAGCTCGCCCAGATCGTCAGGGACGCCAGTGAGGCGGGCCTGATCGACGACCGGGCGCAGGAGCGGCTGCACGACGCCCTGGAGCTGGGCCGCCGGCCGGTGCGGGACGTGGTGGTACCGCTGGAACGCGTCATCTACGCGCGCGTGGGCGTCACCCCGGAGGAACTGGAGCGGCTGTCGGCGGAGTCCGGCTTCTCCCGGTTCCCGGTGGTGGACGAGGGGCGGCGGATCGTCGGCTACCTGCACGTCAAGGACGCGCTGGACGCCTCGCCCCGGGACGAGCCGTTCCGGCTGCGGGACATGCGGCCGATCGCCCGGGTACGGGAGGACACACCGCTGGACGACGTGCTCACCGCGATGCGCGGCAGCCGCACCCATCTGGCGGGCGTGCTCGGCGACGACGGGCGGCTGGGGGGGCTGGTGACGATGGAGGACGTGCTGCGGGAGCTGTTCGGGCAGCACGCCTAGGCCGCGTCGGAGGAGGAGGCGCCGGAGGAGGCGGCGCCGGAGGAGGCGGCGCCGGAGGAGGCGGCGCCGGAGGAGGAGGCGCCGGAGGAGGAGGCGCCGGAGGAGGAGTCCCGCACCGGAGGGAGTGACCGACCGGCGGGTATGCGCCCCGGGATACCATCTCTGTCGCCATGCAGAAGAACCCGGTGCTTCCCGCACACTCCAGCCTGGTCGCGATAGGCGACTCCTTCACCGAGGGCATGTCGGACCTGCGGCCCGACGGCTCCTACCGAGGCTGGGCGGACGTCCTCGCCGCCCGGATGGCCGCCCGCACCCCCGGCTTCCGTTACGCCAACCTCGCGGTGCGCGGCAAGCTGATCGGGCAGATCGTCGAGGAGCAGGTGGACGTGGCGGTCGCGATGCGGCCCGACGTGATCACGCTGGTCGGCGGTCTGAACGACACGCTGCGCCCCAAGTGCGACATGGTCCGGGTCCGGGACCTGCTCACCGAGGCGGTGGAACGGCTGGCGCCGGCCTGCGGGCAGCTGGTGCTGATGCGCAGCCCCGGCCGCCAGGGCCCGGTCCTGGAGCGGTTCCGGCCGCGCATGGAGGAGCTGTTCGACGTCGTCGACGAACTGGCCGAACGGCACGGCGCCCTCGTCGTCGACCTGTACGGCGCGCCCTCGCTGGCCGACCCCCGGATGTGGGACGTGGACCGGCTGCACCTGACGGCCGAGGGGCACCGCAGGGTCGCCGAGGCGGTCTGGCAGACCCTCGGCTACGACCCCGAGGACGCCGAGTGGCGCACCCCGATCCCGGCCACGGTGCCGCCCGGCTGGGTCGCGCGCCGCGTCGAGGACGCCCGCTTCACCCGGCAGCACCTGCTGCCGTGGATAGGCCGCCGCCTCACCGGCCGCTCCTCCGGCGACGGCCGCGAGCCGAAGCGCCCGGAGCTGCTGCCCTACGAGGCGTAGGGGCACTGCCGTGCCCACCCGGGTGATCAATGTCAGGGGCCGCATCCACGAGTTCGGCCCCCGGCTGGAGCACGCCCCCGCGGACGTCGTCTACGTGGGCCGCCGCTGGACGATGGGCGGCTGGGACCTGCCCCGCCATCCTCTGTACAACCCCTTCGCCTACGACACCCCGAAGAAGAAGCGGGACGGCACCCGCGCCGAGGTGATGGCGATGTACCGGGCGTACCTGCTGGAACGGCCCGAGCTGCTGGAGCTGGTGGCGGAACTGCGCGGAAGGACGCTGGCCTGCTGGTGCGCGCCCGAACTCTGCCACGCGGACGTGCTGGCGGAACTCGCCGGCGTTCCGGAGCAGTGACGCGGCTCTCGTACGTTCGCACGAGCGGGCCCGCGACGCTGGCCTGCAGGAATCGCCAGTAGAATCCGTACACGTGACTTCAGCCGCGCCCGCCAAGCCCCGTATTCCGAACGTCCTCGCCGGACGCTACGCCTCCGCCGAGCTCGCCACGCTCTGGTCGCCCGAGCAGAAGGTGAAGCTGGAGCGGCAGCTCTGGCTCGCCGTGCTGCGGGCCCAGAAGGACCTCGGGATCGAGGTGCCGGACGCGGCGATCGCCGACTACGAGCGGGTCCTCGACACCGTGGACCTGGCCTCCATCGCCGAGCGCGAGAAGGTCACCCGGCACGACGTGAAGGCGCGGATCGAGGAGTTCAACGCTCTCGCCGGCCACGAGCACGTGCACAAGGGGATGACCTCCCGGGACCTGACGGAGAACGTCGAGCAGCTCCAGATCCGCCTCTCGCTGGAACTGGTGCGGGACCGTACGACGGCCGTCCTGGCCCGCCTGGGCAAGCTGGCCGGCGAGTACGCCGAGCTGGTCATGGCCGGCCGCTCGCACAACGTGGCCGCGCAGGCCACCACCCTCGGCAAGCGCTTCGCGACCGCCGCCGACGAGCTGCTCGTGGCCTACGGCCGCGTCGAGGAGCTCCTGGCCCGCTACCCGCTGCGCGGCATCAAGGGCCCGGTGGGCACCGCGCAGGACATGCTGGACCTGCTGGGCGGGGACGCGGCGAAGCTGGCCGAGCTGGAGGACCGGATCGCACGGCACCTCGGCTTCTCGCAGGCGTTCACCTCGGTCGGCCAGGTGTACCCGCGCTCGCTGGACTACGAGGTCGTGACCGCGCTCGTGCAGCTCGCCGCCGCCCCTTCCTCCCTCGCCAAGACGATCCGCCTGATGGCCGGGCACGAGCTGGTCACCGAGGGCTTCAAGCCGGGCCAGGTCGGCTCCTCGGCGATGCCGCACAAGATGAACACGCGGTCCTGCGAGCGCGTCAACGGCCTCATGGTGATCCTGCGCGGCTACGCCTCGATGACCGGCGAGCTGGCCGGCGACCAGTGGAACGAGGGCGACGTGTCCTGCTCGGTGGTGCGCCGGGTGGCCCTGCCGGACGCCTTCTTCGCGCTCGACGGCCTCCTGGAGACCTTCCTGACGGTCCTCGACGAGTTCGGCGCCTTCCCCGCCGTCATCGCCCGGGAGCTGGACCGCTACCTCCCGTTCCTGGCCACCACCAAGGTGCTGATGGGCGCGGTGCGCGCGGGTGTGGGCCGTGAGGTCGCCCATGAGGCGATCAAGGAGAACGCCGTCGCCACCGCGCTCGCGATGCGTGAGCAGGGCGCCGAGCGCAACGACCTGCTCGACAAGCTCGCCGCCGACGAGCGGCTGCCGCTGGACCGCGAGCAGCTGGCGGCGCTGATGGCGGACAAGCTGTCCTTCACGGGCGCGGCCGCGGCCCAGGTCGGTGTCGTCGTCGGCCGGATCGAGGAGATCGTCAAGCAGCACCCCGAGGCCGCCGGCTACACCCCCGGAGCGATCCTCTGACCGGCCGTTCCCCTCGCTCCCCTCGTTCCCCGCGCTTCACGGCGGCGGAGCTGGAGGCCGCCCGCGACCGTCTCGTCCCGGACGTGCTCGCGGACGGCCTCGACGTCCTGTTCTGCGGGATCAACCCCGGCCTGATGACGGCGGCCACCGGGCACCACTTCGCCCATCCCGGCAACCGTTTCTGGCCGGTCCTACACCTGTCCGGCTTCACCCCGAGGCTGCTGAAGCCCGCCGAGCAGGGCGAGTTGCTGTCGTACGGGCTCGGCATCACGAACGTGGTGGCGCGGGCGACCGCGCGGGCCGACGAGCTGACGGCCGAGGAGTACGCGCAGGGTGGGCGGCTGCTGACGGCGAAGGTCGAGCGGGCGCGGCCGAGGTGGCTGGCGGTGGTGGGCGTCACGGCCTACCGGGCCGCCTTCGACGACCGCAGGGCCCAAGTGGGGCCGCAGGAGCGGACGATCGGCGACACGCGGGTGTGGGTGCTGCCGAACCCCAGCGGGCTCAACGCGCACTGGACAGCGGCGACGATGGCCGAGGAGTTCGGGCGGCTGCGGGTGGCGGCGGCGGAATAGCCGGTCACGGCGGGTCCACGGTGGTGACGAAGACCAGCAGCTGGAGGGGCAGCTCCTTGTCCCACTGGGAGACGCCGAGGCCGACCCGGCGGCCGGTGCCGGTCTCCCACAGGCGCACGTCCGGCAGGTGGTCGCAGAGGTGCGCCCACGGTTCGTCGACCTCCTCGCCGTCCATGGCGCGCTCCAGAGCGCCGTGCAGGCTGACCTCCCGAGCGGGTCCCCAGCGCTCGCCGAGCCGTTCCCCCAGCGCGTCCCGGTCGGCCTCGAACCGCGCCTCGGTCTCCGCCCGCTCGCTTCCGTCGTCCTCGTAGAAGTCGCCGCTGGTCTCCAGCACGGCTGTCAAGTACCCCGGTCCGCCCGTGCCGACTTCCGTGCGGCCGTGTTCCGTGGGGAACTCCCCGGCGCACAACTCGTCGATCAGGGCGAGGCACTTCGCGATGTCCATGTGATCCGGTAAAGCGGGAGCCACTGACGAGGCCGGGCACCGCACGGAGGGTGAGGCCCGCCGGACGGTACGGCCGGAGCGACGGGCGGGGCGCGCCGGACCGGGCGCGGCTGACCGGGCGGGAGGCCACGGTGCCGCGGCTCATGACACGGGGGCTGGCAGACGCCGACAGCGCCGGGCGGCTGGTCGTCGGCACGGAGACCGTGAAGTCCCATGTGGGCGCCGTGCTGGCCAAGCTCGGGGTGCGGGACCGTACCCAGGCGGTGATCGCGGCGTACGAGTCGGGGTTCGTCGGGCCCCGCTGATCGCGGATCTCCGGCAGATCGGGGGCGTCCGGCACTCGCCGGGGCCGTCGGCGTCGAAGTACGATCCGGCCAACGTGCTGGGCTAGCTGGGAGGACAGACGTTGGCGGGGTTGACCGGCGGTGATCCCTCTCTGCTGCGAAGGATCAATTCCGCAGTGGTGCTGCATGCGTTGCGGGCCACCGACTGTGCGACGCTCACCGAGATCACCCGGGTGACCGGGCTGTCCCGGCCGACCGTCGAGGGGGTCGTCGAGGGGCTCATCGAGGCCGGGCTGGTCGTGGAGACGGCGGCCGAGGAGGGTGCCACCCGGCGGCAGGGGCGGCCGGCGCGGCGGTTCCGGTTCCGGGCCGAGGCCGGGCATCTGCTGGGTCTGGAGATCGGCCCGCACCGCGTCGCCGCGCTCCTGGCCGACCTGGACGGCCGGGTGCTGGGGGCGCAGGCCAAGGAGGTCGACGAGACGGCCGACGCCGACGAGCGGCTGGAGCGGCTGCGCACCGCCGTCGCCGAGCTGCTGCGCCGGGCCGGGGTGGCGCGCAGTTCGCTGCGCGCCGTCGGGGTCGGCACCCCCGGCATCGTCGAGGCGGACGGCCGGGTGCGGCTGGGCACCGCGCTGCCCGAGTGGACGGGACTGCAGCTCGGCGAGCGGCTGAGCCGGTCCTTCAAGTGCCCGGTCCTGGTGGAGAACGACGCCAACGCGGCGGCCGTCGCCGAGCACTGGAAGGGCGCCGCCACCGAGTCCGACGACGTGGTGATGGTGATGGCCGGGCTGAGTCCGGGCGCCGGGTCGCTGATCGGCGGGCGGCTGCACCGGGGGTACGGCGGGGCGGCCGGGGAGATCGGCGCGCTGCATCTGCTGGGCCGGGAGGTGACCCCGGAGACGCTGCTGTCCACCACCGACGAGCCGCTGCACCCGCTGGACGAGCAGGCGGTCGCCGAGGTGTTCGCGCTGGCCCGCAAGGGGGACGCGCGGGCGCGGGCGGCCGTCGACCGGTTCATACAGCGGCTGGTCCACGACGTGGCCGCGCTGGTGCTGGCGCTGGACCCGGAGCTGGTGGTGATCGGCGGCTGGGCGGCCGGGCTGGACGGCGTCCTGGAGCCGCTGCGCCGGGAACTCGCCCGTTACTGTCTGCGGCCGCCCCGGGTGGCTCTCTCCCTGCTCGGTGAGGCGGCGGTGGCGACGGGCGCGCTGCGGCTCGCCCTCGACCATGTGGAGGAACAGCTGTTCGCGGTGGACGGGACGGTCACCGCGCGCCGCTGAGCGCGGGTGCCGGGAAACGCGTCGCGCCCCGGCGGGAACCGGGGCGCGGCCGGGTGTCCGGCGCGGTGGCTAGGAGGCCTGCCGCTCGGGGCCGTGGTGGATCTCCACGCCGCCGGTGTCGCCGAAGGTCAGCCGGCAGGTGTCCGCGCGGTAGGTGGCGACGGAGAGCGCGGCGGTGCGGCCGGCGGCGAGGAACCGGGTGGTGACGACCAGCACCGGGGCTCCGGGGAGACGGTCGAGTTCCTTGGCGTCGTCCGCGCGGGCCGAGCCGAGTTCCACGGCGCGGTCCTGGCCCTCCAGGTCCAGGCGCTGCAGCTCACGCAGCACCGCACGCGCGCGGGGCGCTCCGGACGGCGCGTCGATCGCCGTCAGCTCCGGGACCGAGGCCGCCGGGATGTAGAGCAGCTCGGCGGCGACGGGCTGGCCGTGCGAGACACGGGAGCGGCGCACGATGTGCACGGGCTCCTCCGCGCCGGTCTCCAGGACGGTCGCGACGGCGGCCGGCGGTACCGCGAGGGTGCAGTCGGCGGGCTGCCAGGCGTCGCCGGCGGCGCCGGGCCAGGCGTGCTGGTCGGTGCCGACCGCCACTCCCATGCGCGGGGGCGCGACCGTCGTACCGACACCGCGGCGGCGCTGCAGCCGGCCCTCCAGTTCGAGCTGTTCGAGGGCCTGGCGGAGGGTGGCGCGGGCCACGCCGAAGCGAGCGGCGAGGTCGCGCTCGTTGGGCAGGATCTCGCCGACCGAGAACTCCGAGTCCAGTGCCTCACTGAGCACGGTCTTGAGATGCCAGTACTTCGGTTCCGGCACCGATTCCAGCTGCGTGGTCCCCACCCTGTCCTCCGCAATCGCCGTGGTCCGGCGGCGTTTTAGCGCCCTTGTTTATTAAAGGTTGTTTTACTTATCTGCGACCATAGGGCGGCGCAGACCCTTGGTCAAGACCAATCCTCGATCCCTTGGCCAACGCATAGAAAGCGGTGCCACAGAGCATTCACGAGGCGTTCGCGCGGGTGCGTTTTCGTGACATGGCGGCAAAGCTCCCGTCGCACGGCGGGAAGCGCCCGGAGCAGCGCGAACAGCGGTCGGCGCCGCGGGCGTCGCCCCCTCGGGCCCGACACGTTCCCGCATGTCAGGACGGAATCGCGGCGCGCCGCGCACCCTCGGCCCAGAATGGCCCGGGTACCGCCGGCGAGCGGCGGCCGGGCGCGGAAGTGGCCGGTGCGGTGCCTCCAGGAGGCGGGCCGGCATCCCGATGTGGCTCCGACGCCATCCGCGGTGCGTTGACGGGGCGGGCCGGCGTACGACACACCCCACCGGGGACTACCCGCGAGTAGCAATTGCTGACAAGCTGTCTACGGCGTTCGCCGAAGTCGCCAGACGAGGAGCCCCCATGTCCGCCACCGTCTCCTTCAAAGCCCCGGCCGCGCACGGCCGGCAGGATGTGACCGTCTCGTACGCGCGCGTGGGCCGCGGCGAACCGCTGGTCCTCATCCACGGCATAGGGCATCACCGGCAGGCCTGGGACCCCGTGGTGGACATCCTCGCGACGGAGCGGGACGTGATCGCCGTGGACCTGCCCGGCTTCGGCGCCTCCCCGGCCCTTCCCGACGGCCTCGCCTACGATCTGCCGACCACCAACGCCCTGCTCGGCGCCCTGTTCGAGGCCCTGGAGCTGGACCGGCCGCACGTGGCGGGCAACTCGCTCGGCGGGCTGCTGGCGCTGGAGCTGGGCCGCGAGAAGCTCGTACGGTCCGTCACCGCCCTCTCCCCCGCCGGGTTCTGGTCGCAGGCCGAGCGGCGCTACGCCTTCGGTGTGCTCATCGCCATGCGGCGGATCGCGGAGCGGCTGCCGCTCCCGCTGATCGAGCGGCTGTCCCGGTCGGCCGCCGGGCGGGCCGCCCTGACGAGCACCATCTACGCCCGCCCGTCACGCCGTTCACCCGAGGCCGTGGTCGCCGAGACGCTGGCCCTCGCCCGTGCCAGCGGATTCGCCGAGACCCTGCGGGCGGGTTCCGCCGTCCAGTTCACCGACGACGTCCCCGGCATCCCGGTCACCGTGGGCTGGGGCACCCGGGACATGCTGCTGGTGCGCCGCCAGGGGGTGCGGGCCAAGCAGATCATCCCCAAGGCCCGGCTGGTCAGGCTGCCCGGCTGCGGACACTGCCCGATGAACGACGACCCGGCGCTGGTCGCCCGCGTCATCCTCGACGGCAGCCGCTGACGCGCGGCCGGGCACCGGCGCCGTCTCCGCAGCGGCCGGCCCACGCCGGCCGGCCGACGGCGCGGTGCGGTACGGGGCCGGGAGCGGGACCGGAACCGGGACCGGGGCGACCGGTGTCCGGCGGCCGCCGAGGCGAGTCAGCGCCCTGCCCACCCGCAACCGGCCACCGGCGCGGTCGGCCGGGGCGTGACCGGACGGGGCGTGACCGGCCGCCGGCCGGAAACCGGCGCCGAAGGGCCTTCCGCGGCGCCGCGCGGTGGTCGGCGTCGACCGGTGACCGGGCCGTGGCAGCGCGCCGGAGCCCAGCGCGACCCCGGCACCCACCAGGACACCGCCGACGGCCTGCGCGGCTCCGTAGGAGCCCGTTCCGACGAGCGGGGCGGTGCACACGGCGGCGAGCGGGACGAGGCCGGTGAAGAGCGTCGCGCGCTCCGTGCCGATCCGCTGCACGCCCATGTACCAGCACACGAAACCGACGACCGTCACCACGGCCGCCTGCCACACCAGCGCGGCCGTCTCCGTGGCGTCGGGACGGCGCAGCCACGCCCCGCCGTCGAGCACGGCCCCGGTCAGCGCCGCCTCGGCCGCCGCGAGGGCGCACACGGTGGCGGTCAGCAGCCGCGGCCCGAGCGCCCGCAACACCGGTCCGGCCAGCACGGCGAACCCGACCTCACCGGCCAGGGCGCACACCGAGAAGGCGAGACCGCCGCCGTCCGTCCGCCCCCAGCCCTGGACCGCGAAGGCACCGGCCGCGACCAGCAACGCCCCGTGGAGGACGAGGCGTTGGGGCCGACGGCCGGCAAGGAGCGGGACCAGGACCGCGACCACCACCGGGGCGCAGCCGACGAGGACGCCCGGGACCGCCGGTTCCGCGGTGCGCTCGGCGGCGAGGATCGCCAGGTTGAAGCCGACCATCCCGACGGCGGCGAGCAAGGCCAGCCGCAGCCACGCGGGTGCCCCCAGCCCGCGCAGCCGCCCGGCCGCGCCCCGCCCGACGAACGGCACGAGCAGCAGGCAGGCAAGTCCGTAGCGGAGGAACTGGCCGCCCGCGTAGGGGTAGTGGCCCAGCACACTGTTGGCGGTGAAGGAGGCGCCGACGAGGACGTAGGCGAGCGCGGCCGGCAGGGCGCCGCGTGCGGTGGTCGCGTTCATGGGGACGACGCTAGGAACCCCGGCGGCCCGGATTAAGGTCCACTTCCATGACGTCATCGGGGACCAGTCCGGGCGCCCTGCCGGGCTCCGCCGCGTGGGAGCTGCTGCTGCCGGCCGCGTCCGCACCGGCACGCGCGCGTGGCCGTTCCCTCCAGGCGGGGATGCGGGAGGCGATCCGCGCGGGGCGGCTCGCGCCCGGCACCCGGCTGCCGTCCAGCCGCGAGCTGGCCAGGGATCTCGGGGTGTCCCGGGGACTGGTCACGGAGGCGTACGAGCAGCTGACGGCGGAGGGCTACCTGCGCAGCGACCGCGGGGCGGGCACCTGGGTGGGGGGCGCCGTGCGGGCGGCGGCGCCCCGCACGCTTGATCTCGCGCCGCGCCCGCAGGGTGTCCGGGTGGACTTCCTGCCGGGGTCACCGGATCTCTCGCTGTTCCCGCGTGCCGCCTGGGGTGCCGCACAGCGCGAGGTGCTGGCGGAGCTGCCGCACCGCGACCTCGGCTATCCGGACCCGCGCGGACTGCCCCGGCTGCGCTCGGCCCTCGCCGAACTGCTCGCCCGGCGCCGGGGGGTGGTCGCCGACCCGGAGCGGATCGTGGTCGTCTCCGGGGTGGCACAGGCGGCGGCGCTGCTCGGCTCCGTGCTGCACGCGCGCGGGATGCGCGAGATCGGCGTGGAGGACCCCGGCAGCCCCCAGCACGACGGCCTGTACGCGGCGGCCGGGCTGCGCGCCGTACCGCTGCCCCTGGACGACGAGGGCCTGGCGCCGGGCCCGCTGCACGCGTCGGGCGTCCGCGCGGCGGTGACGACGCCCGCCCACCAGTACCCGACCGGTATCGCCTGCTCCGCCGGGCGCCGCACCCGGCTTCTCGAGTGGGCCCGGTCGGTGGACGGGCTGCTGCTGGAGGACGACTACGACGGCGACTTCCGCTACGACCGGGCCCCGGTCGGCGCGCTCCAGGGCCTCGATCCGGAGCGGGTGGCCTACATGGGGTCGGTCAGCAAGTCCCTCGCCCCCGGACTGCGCCTGGGCTGGCTGCTGGTGCCGGAGTTCCTGGCGGACTCCGTCGTCGACCGGAAGCGGACCATGGACCTGGGGCACCCGTCCCTCGACCAGGCGGTGTTCGCCCGGTTCCTGGAGCGCGGCGACTACGACCGGCAGCTGCGCCGCTGCCAGCGCGCCTACCGGGAGCGGCGGGACGTCCTGGTCGCCGCCCTGGCCGAGCACTTCCCGCACGCGCGCGTGTCGGGGATCGCGGCGGGGCTGCACGCCATCGCCGAACTCCCCGAACGGTACGGGCCGGAGAGCCGTTTCGTGCGGCGGGTGACGGCGGCCGGGGTCGCGGTGCGTCCGCTGAGCGCGTGCACGCACGCGCGGGGCGACGAGTCCGCCGTACGGCTGGTGCTGGGGTACGCCCAGCTGCCGGCGGCGCGGATCCGGGAGGGGGTGCGGATGATGGCCGAGGCGCTCGACGGATGACGGCCTCACGACCGGCGGCAGGGAGACAGCGCTTGCCATGCCGGTCAGTTGTTCACCCGCGGTTTCCGTGTGCGCTGCGGCGCCCCAGTAGTTGTGGCTGTGCACAACTGGCCGGATCCCGTTCTGGAGGCCCATCCATGTCCCTTTCGCTCCCTGGCCGCCGCAGTGTGCTGCGCGGCTCGCTCGCCGCGTCGGCGGCCCTGACCCTGCCCACGGCGCTCGGTTCCGCGCCGGCGTTCGCACTGTCCGGGCGTCCCCGCGCGGACTGGGGCGTGCAGGCGGGCGACGTGACCGCCGACTCCAGCCTGGTGTGGGTCCGTTCGGACCGGCCGGCCCGGATGATCGTGGAGACCTCGGCCACCGAGTCGTTCCGCAACCCCCGCCGGTGGCGCGGCCCGCTGCTCGGCGCCGACAGCGACTTCACCGGCACCACGCGGCTGCACGGGCTGCCGTCCGGCGAGCAGATCCACTACCGCGTGCTCCTCGCCGACCCCGACGACCCGCGCCGCACCGGCGAGCCGGTCACCGGCACCTTCCGCACGGCGTCCGCACGCCGCCGCCAGGACGTGAGGTTCGTGTGGTCGGGCGACCTGGCCGGGCAGGGCTGGGGCATCAACGAGTCCATCGGCGGCTACCGCATCTTCGACGCGATGGCGAAGCTCGACCCGGACTTCTTCCTGTGCAGCGGCGACAACATCTACGCCGACGGCGTGATCTCGGCGACCCAGGCACTGCCCGACGGCAGCCTGTACCGCAACGTCACCTCCGAGGCGAAGTCGCATGTCGCGGTCACGCTGGACGACTTCCGCGGCAACTTCCGCTACAACCTGCTGGACGAGGCGCTGCGCCGGTTCAACGCCCAGGTGCCGAACGTCATCCAGTGGGACGACCACGAGGTCCGCAACAACTGGTACCCGGGCGAGGTCATCGGCACCGGCACCGCCTACCCCGCCGGTACGAAGCTGGACGACATGGCGGTGCGGTCCCGGCAGGCGTTCTCCGAGTACTTCCCGATCTCTACGATCAGCGGCCGCCCCGACGGCCGGATCTACCGCGTCCACCACCACGGCCCGCTCCTCGACGTGTTCGTCCTGGACATGCGGACCTACCGCAACGCCAACTCGCCCGACGACCAGACGACGGACCCGCAGGGCATCCTCGGCGCCGAGCAGCTGGAGTGGCTCAAGCGCGAGCTGTCCCGGTCGCGTGCGGTGTGGAAGGTGATCGCCGCGGACATGCCGCTCGGGCTGGTCGTCCCGGACCCGGTCGAGGGCAAGGCGAACTTCGAGGCCGTGGCCCAGGGCGACCCGGGCGCGCCGCTCGGCCGCGAGCTGCAGATCGCGGAGCTGCTGCGGTACATCAAGCACCGGAAGGTCACCGGCACGGTGTGGCTGACGGCCGACGTCCACCACACCTCGGCCCAGCACTACGACCCGTCGCGGGCCGCGTTCAAGGACTTCGCGCCGTTCTGGGAGTTCGTCTCCGGCCCGCTGAACGCCGGCGCCTTCCCGGCCAACGCGCTGGACGGCACCTTCGGGCCCGACCGGGTGTTCGTCAAGGCGCCGACCGCCTCGAACGTGTCACCCGCCGAGGGCTATCAGTTCTTCGGCGAGGTCGACATCGACGGCGACAGCGGCGAGCTGACGGTGCGTCTGCGCGAGTACGACGGCACCGTGCTGTTCACGCAGACCCTGCAGCCGGGCCGGGTCGGCCAGTAACTCCCGTACGCTCTGCACAGGGCCGCGCACCGGCGTCATCCCCCGGTGCGCGGCCCTGCCGCACTCTCCGAACTCCCCTGCCCGCAGGGCGCCTTCGCGGGTGTTCTCGCAGGTCGGAGCCGATTGTCAGTGGTCGCCTCTACGGTTTTTCCATGACGCGATCTTCACAGGCCGTGGCCTATCGCCAACCCTCCGTGCTGCGCTCCGGCGCCGGCGGCCGCCATCTCGGTCTCGAGACCTCCCGGGGCGCGACACCCACCGGGGTCGAGGACCATCCGCGGTTCTTCGCGGGCTTCCTGACCTCTCCTCAGGTGGCCGCGGCCGGGCTGCTCGCGGTGGCCGACGTGGCGGCGGCGCGGTACTACCAGCCGCAGCTGCGCGCCTCGCTGGACCCGGTGGTGACGGGCAACGGCGACCGGCTGCGCTTCGAGTCCTTCTCCGGCTGCGGCGGGGTGTACGCCCGGCTGGACGTCCTCGGCCCGGGACTGGACGGCGGCGAGGTGGGCGAGGGCACGACGAACGTCGACGTCAACAACCCGCTGCGGGAGGCCCTCTCCCGGCTCGGCTCGGACGATCCGCTGCACCTTCGGGTCGGCCCCGAGGAGCTGGCGGTCACCACGCTGGACGGCCCGGTGGTGGAGAAGAAGGTCCCGCTCCCGGACCGCTGGCTGCGCGGCTTCGCGGAGGCACAGGTCATAGCCGCCGGGTTCGACCTGCGGGCCGAGCTGCCGGCGGACGAGGCGGTGCGGTTCCTGCGCTCGCTCCCCCGCGGCGGCACCGCACGCCGGGGTTCGGCCGGTCCCGGCTGGGTGGTCCCGGTGGGCCGGGGGCTGCGGCCGACGACCCGGCCGGTGCCGGGCGCGGTGTGCCTGCCGGGACCGGAGCGGCTGGGCGCGCTGCAGCGGGTGCTGCGCCATGCGACGGCCCTGCGCGTCTACGGCCCGCAGGGCGCCCTCGCCGCCTCCGGCACGGCCGCCGCCTGGGAGGTCGTGCTCCCGGGCATGCGGCTGACACTGACCCTGTCGCCCGACGCCGCGCGGGGGTTCTCCGGCGAGGGCGGCGTCCTGGACGCCCTCGCCACCGACGAGGCCGCCGAGGACGCGGAGCTGATCGCGGTCCTGCTGGCCTGGGAGCCCCGCGTCGACGTCGCCGACCTCGCCGCCGCCTCCGGGCTCACCGCGGAGCGGGTCCGCGCGGCCCTGGTCCGCCTCGGCACCTCGGGACGCGTCGGCTACGACACGGCGGAGGCCGCCTACTTCCACCGCGAACTGCCCTACGACGCCGGGCGGGTGGAGCGGCACAACCCCCGGCTGCGGTCGGCCCGGGCGCTGGTGGCCGCGGGCGCGGTGGCCCTGGCCGGCGAGCTGTCCACGGTGACGGCCGAGGACGGTCACGTGCACCGGGTGCGGGACGCGGCGGGCGTGCTGAGCTGCAGTTGCCTGTGGTGGGCGAAGTACCGGGGCGGGCGCGGTCCGTGCAAGCACGCGCTCGCGGTGCGGATGGTGCGGCGGGGGGCCGCGGTGGAGCACGGCGGCGAGCGGAACGGCGCGCAGAACGTGGCACAGGACATGACGGAGATCGGCGGGGGTGCACGGTGAACGCGGTACTTGAGGCGGTACGGGCGGGGCGCGCCGGGGAGACGGCCCTCCTGGTGAAGAAGCTGACGGATGCCGAACGACGGGCGCTGCTGCCCGGGTTGCAGGCACTGCGCAAGGAGCTGCGGGCCGCGCCGTGGGAGTCCCGGTCCGAGCGCAGCTATCCGGCGCTCCAGGTGGCCGGGGCGATGTGCCACTCGGGGGCCGCGGCGGCCGCGACCTGGATCGCCGGGGCCGACATGCGCTGGCGGCAGGCACCGGCGGACCTGCTGCTGAAGGTGCTGGCGGACCGGGACACCGGCTGGCAGGCCGACGTGGCACGGCGGCTGGCCGCGCGGCCGGTCTCCGCGGACGTGCCGTTCGTGCTGATGGCGGGGCTGGTACGGCGCTCGGGTTGCGAGGTGCCGGTGACGGACGCCTATGTGGTCGGCTGGGTCCGCCACATCGGCCACAGCTGGGGACGCGTCCCCCTCGTCGAGCGGCTGCGCGCCGAGCCCGACCTCGCGCCGCTGGTGAACGGCCTGTTCGAGCTCTCCGATCTCGGTGAGGTCCGCTGGCTGTTCGGCGACGGGCCGGGTTCCTGGCAGAGCGCCCTCGCGGAGCTGACCGGTGCCGGCGTCCTGGAGCGCAAGGCCGTGGTCGACGCCTGTGTGGCCCGCCTGCTGCGCGGCGGCGGCCCCACCGACCACCGGACCTTCCTGCCGCTGCTGGGCCTGCTCGCCCTCACCCGGGACGAGACGCGCGAGCGCGTCGCCGACTGGACGGCTCTGGCCCGGGACGCCGTCTCCCCGGTCGCCGCCCACGCCCAGTCGGTCCTCGCCGCCCTCGCGCTGGACGGCGACCTCACCCCGCGGCAGCTCGCCGAGGCCTCCGAAGGGCTGCTGTTCCGCGCCGAGAAGAAGCTGGTGCGCGCCCAGCTGGTGCTGCTGGGCAAGGTACTCGCCCACGACACGTCCGCGGCGGCGGAACTGCTGCCGGCCGTGGCCCAGGCGTTCGGGCACGAGGACACCCAGCTGCAGGAGCGCGCGCTGAAGCTGGTGGAGCGGCATGCGAAGCGGCTCGACGGCGCGGACGGGGTCCGGTCCGAGATCGCCGTCGCGGCCGAGGGGTTGAGCCCGGCGCTGCGGGTGCGGGCAGCCGCGGCTCTGGGCATCGTGCCCGCGGCGGCAGCCGAGGCCTACGAGGAGATGCTGCCGCCTGCCCCGGAGCCGTTCCGGCTCCCGGCCGCGCCGGATTCCGCCGTGGAACTCGCCGAGGAGGTCTCGGCCCTGCTGGCGGCGGACGAGGACGCGGACGTGGCCGCGTTCGAGCGGGCGCTGGACGGTCTGGCCCGGCACGCGCACCGCGACCAGGACGCGCTGCGGGAGGCGCTCGAACCGGTGGCGGCCACCCGCTGGTGGTGGGAGCCCGAGGCATACCGCCGGCAGCACTCCGAGGAGCGCTTCGGCCATACCCGGCGCGGCCTCCTCACCGCCGAGGGCGGCCTCGAACTCGTCCTGGCCACGCTGTACGGGGCCGTGAGCACGGCCACCCTCCTCGCCGGACTGGAGCACGGTCCCGCCGACCACGCGTGCGCGCGCCACGGGTTCTCCCGCGTCCTCGACGTCCGGCTGCGTGAACTGGCCCACCGGATACGCACGGACCCGCAGCCGCTGCTGCTGGCCACACCCTCGTGGAGCACCGGGCTCCTGGAGCCGGCCGAACTCGTCGACCGGCTCGGCACCTACCGCCGCCTCGGCGCCCGGGTGGGCGAAGTCGACTTCGCGCAGGCCCTGTTGCGGGTCCGGCGCGAGGACCGTCCGGCAGCCCTGGCCGCCGCCGGACGCGCGAGCGAGCTCGGCACACCGGAGGGCGAGCGACTCGCCCGCCTGCTGTCCGCCGGGGCACCGGCCCTGCCCGGCTTCGACCGCAGGACATCGGGTCCGCGCATCCTGATCGAGTCCGGCGAGGTCCACGAGCTGCGGACGGACTTCCCGGAGGCGTTCCGGCAGCTGGGCCGCGCGTTCACGGTGCCCGACGCGGTCCACTACTGCTACCACTGGGGCCAGGAGAGCCACCGACACTGGCTGGCCACGCTCCCGGAACTGCGCGAACTCGTCGCGGTACGGCTGGTGCAGGACTTCTGCGAGGCCGCCCGGGACGACGGGAGGGGCATGGCCGCCGCCCTTCCGCTGCTCGCCGAGTCCGGCGGCCCGGCCGGTGAGAGCACGCACCTGTGCGTGGCGTACGGGCTGGGTGCCCGGCATCCGGAGGACCGGCTGGCCGCGGTGGACGCGCTGCTGGTGCTCGCCGCGCGCGGGCAGCTCGACGCGGAGCGGCTGGGTGCCGACCTCGGCCAACTGGTCCGGCGCGGTGCGGTGAAGCCGCTGCGGCTGGCCGAATCGGCCCGGACGGCGGCGGCCACGGGGGCCAACGCGACGATCTGGGAGATGCTCCGGCACACCCTGCCCGTACTGCTCGCCGACCTCGCGACCGGCGGGACCGCGGAGGGCTCGGGCGCCTCGGGGGCCTCGGGCGCGGCCCGTGGGCTCGGGGAGCTGCTCGCTGTGGCCGCCGACTGCGCCGAGCGGTCCGGGGCCGGGGGTGAGCTGCCGCATCTCGCCGGCGCGGCGGCCCGGCGCGGCTCGTCGCGGCTGGTGGTCCAGGCCCGGCGGCTGCGGGACGCCCTGGCGATGGCGGAGGCCGCCTGACAGGGGCAGGAATCGGTCATTTCACAGCCCGCGACAACCCGGGAACCGCCACAAAAGGAACGTAAGCATGCTTTACCCATCGGTCACAGAGCGTTCGTGATCACGCAACACCGTTGCTTCACAGTGGCTGCATGAATCGAGACATGTCTGATGTGACACGCGCAAGGAACGGACGCCCCGTCCACCACTGGCGACGGGACGTCGTCGAGCTCGCCGCCCTGTTCACGGCGGTCGCGGTGGCCGACGGGGTGGCGAACCTGGTCGGGCACGGGCCCGGCGGGCCCGCCCTGCTGACGATCTCGGCGCTGGTGCTGGCGGCGACGGCGGGCTTCCACGTCTGGTGGGCGAGGCGCCCAGGTCACGCACCGCCGGTGACGGATACCGATACCGGCGCCCGGCCGGCCGTCACCGAGACACGGCAGGCCGGAGCCGGCGCGGACGCCTCGGGAACCGGCGACCGGGCGAGCACGCTGTGGCGGCTGCGGACGACGGTGCGGGACGAGCCGGGCTCGCTGGCGGCGCTGTGCAGCGCGCTCGCCGGGCACCGCGTGGACATCCTGAGCCTGCAGACGCATCCGCTGGGCGACGGCACGGTGGACGAGTTCCTGCTGCGGGCCCCGGGTGAGCTGATCGCCGGTGACATCACGCGGGCGGTCGCGCTGGCCGGGGGCACGGACACCTGGATCGAGCGGGCCGACGCGCACGATCTGGTGGACGCGCCGACCCGGGTCCTGGGGCTGGCCACGCGCACCGCCCTGGACGCGGCGGAACTTCCGCTGGCCCTCCGGCAGTTGTTGGGGAGGTGCACGATCCGTTCGCTCCCCGCCCACCCGGTCGGCGGGGCCCGGAGCCCCGAGGCGGTTCCCGTCGAAGGGGCGCTGGAGGACACCGTGATGCGGTTGCGTGCGCCGGAGGGGGGAGCGATCACCGTGGAACGGCCTTATCTCCCGTTCACGCCGACCGAGTTCGCGCGGGCGCGGGCGCTGGTGGAGCTGGACGCCCGGCTCGGACCGCGCATCCCGCGCAGCCAGGACGTGGTCTCGCTCCCCGCGGGCAGCGAGATCACGGTGCGCCGGGCCGACACCGGTGACCTGGAGGCGGCGCGGGCGATGCACGAGCGCTGCTCGACACGGACGCTTGCGCTCCGCTACCACGGGCCGGTCGGGGACGCGGACCGCTACCTGAACCACCTGCTCAGCCCGCGCTTCGGCAGGACGCTGGCCGTGCAGACCGCCTCGGGCCGGATCGTCGGCCTCGGGCATCTGCTGTGGGACGGCGACGAGACCGAGGTGGCGCTGCTCGTCGAGGACGACTGGCAGCGGCGCGGTATCGGCGCCGAACTGCTGGGACGGCTGGTGAGGATGGCGGTCGAGGCGGGTTGCGAGAGCGTGTACGCGGTGACGCAGGCGTCCAACACCGGGATGGTGGCGGCGATGAGGGGGCTGGGGTTGCCGCTCGACTATCAGATCGAGGAGGGGACGCTGGTCATCACGGCTCGGCTGACGGCGGAGCGGGGTGACGCCGTGACTGCCGCGGGGTGGCTCTCCGGTGCGGGTGAGTTGGGGAACGCCGAAGCGCCGTAGGGCGTACGGCCGGTCGGCGACTGCGGGAGCGTGGGGGCTGGTCGCGCAGTTCCCGCGCCCCCGAAGGGGCGCGTCAAAGTGGCCCCAGTGCCACATCCAGGTCCGCCCACAGATCGTCCACGTCCTCCAGGCCCACCGACAGCCGCAGCAGCCGGTCGCTCACGCCGGCGCTGCGGCGGTCTCGCTCGTCGACGACGCGGTGGCTGATGGAGGCCGGGTGCTGGATGAGGGTGTCGACGCTGCCGAGGCTGACGGCCGGGGTGATCAGGCGTACCCGGGAGATGACCTCGTGCGGGTCGTCGAACACCTCGAAGGCGATCATCGCGCCGCCCAGCCGCGGGTAGTGGACGCGGGCGACGCGCGGGTCGGCGGTGAGGCGGCGGGCCAGTTCGGCGGCGGAGGCGGAGGCGGCGCGGACCCGCACCGGGAGCGTGGCGAGGCCGCGCAGCAGCAGGTAGCCGGCGAGCGGGTGCAGGACGCCGCCGGTGGCGAACCGTATCTTCCGGAGCTGTCCCGCGAACTCCTCGTCGCAGGCGACCACTCCGCCGAGCACGTCGCCGTGGCCGCCGAGGTACTTGGTGGCGCTGTGCAGCACCAGGCGTGCGCCGAGTCCGGCGGGGCGTTGCAGCACGGGAGTGGCGAAGGTGTTGTCGGCGAGCAGCGGCACCGTGCCGCAGGCGTGGGCGACGGCCCGCAGGTCGAGTTCGGCGAGGGTCGGGTTGGCCGGGGACTCGACCAGCACCAGCCCGGTGCCGGGGCGCAGCGCGTCGGCGATGCCGGCCGGGTCGGTCCAGGTGACCTCGGTGCCGAGGAGGCCGGCGGTGAGGAGGTGGTCGCTGCAGCCGTAGAGGGGCCGTACCGCGACGACATGGCGCAGACCGGTGGCCGCGCGGGCGAGGAGGACGGCGGACAGGGCGGCCATGCCGCTGGCGAAGGCGACCGCGGCTTCGGTGCCCTCCAGGCGGGCGAGGGCGGTCTCGAAGCGGGCGACCGTCGGGTTGCCGAGCCGTCCGTAGACGGGCGGGCCGGAAGGGTCGGCGCCGTCGGTGGCGAAGGCGTCGACGCGGGCGGCCTCGGCACGGCTGTCGTACGACGGGTAGGTGGTGGACAGGTCGATCGGCGGGGCGTGCAGGCCCTGGCGGGCGAGGTCGTCGCGGCCGGCGTGCACGGCCTCGGTGGCCAGGGCGCGCGGGGTGCGGGTGGCGTGGCCGCCGACGGCTGCCGGGTCGTCGTAGGTGCTTGCTGTGTCCATGACGGCAGGGTGAACAATCGACGGAGCCTGCGAGGTGAGACCCGTGTTACGTTCGACCCATGTCCGATTCCGTCGTACTGGATCCGGTCGATCTGCATCTGCTGCGGCTGCTGCAGAACGACGCCCGGACCACCTACCGCGATCTCGCCGCCCAGGTGGGCGTGGCGCCGTCGACGTGTCTGGACCGGGTGACCCGGCTGCGCCGCTCGGGGGTGATCCTCGGGCACCGCCTGGAGCTGGATCCGGCCAAGCTCGGCCGCGGTCTGGAGGCGTTGCTGTCGGTGCAGGTCAGGCCGCACCGGCGGGAGTTGGTGGGGCCGTTCGTGGAGCGGATCCGGGCGCTGCCGGAGTCCCGGACGGTGTTCCATCTGACCGGTCCGGACGACTACCTGGTGCATGTGGCCGTGGCGGACATGGCGGACCTGCAACGGCTGGTCCTGGACGAGTTCACGGCGCACCGGGAGGTCGCCCGGGTGGAGACCCGGCTGATCTTCCAGCAGTGGGAGTGCGGGCCGCTGCTTCCGCCGGTGTCGCCGGCCCGATCCCCGTGACGGGCGGCGGTCCGTCGTACGAGGATGGACCGCATGTCACAGACCAGTAGCCCGCTGCCCCGTCAGGTCGCCGACGCCTTCGTCGACGAGCTCATCGCCCTCGATCCGATCACCGGTACCTTCCTCGGCGACAAGGAGAGTTCGGGCCGGCTGCCCGACAAGTCGCCGGCCGGCGCCGAGGCGCTCGCCCGGCTCCAGCGCGACACGCTCGCCAAGCTCGACGAGGCCGAGCGGCAGCCCGGTGCGGACAGTGACATCGAGCGTCGCTGCGCGCGCCTGCTGCGCGAGCGGCTCAGCGCCTCCCTCGCCGTGCACGACGCCGACGAGGGCCTGCGTTCCGTCAGCAACCTCAGCTCGGCCGCGCACGCGGTGCGCCAGGTGTTCACCGTGACGCCCACCGCCACCGAGGAGGACTGGGCGGCGGTCGCCGAGCGGCTGCGCGCGGTGCCGGCCGCGCTGGAGGGTTACCGGCAGTCCCTCGAACTCGGCCTGGACCGGAAGCTGTACGGCGGTCCGCGGGCCACCGCGACCTTCGTCGGGCAGCTCGGCCAATGGGCCGACACCGGCGACGGCAAGGGCTGGTTCGAGCAGTTCGCGGCGTCCGGGCCGGAGGCGCTGCGCGCGGAGCTGGACGAGGCGGCCCGCGCCGCCACCGCGGCGGTGCTGGCGCTGCGCGACTGGATGCGGGACGTGTACGCGCCGGCGGTCGAGGGCGCGCCGGACGTGGTGGGCCGGGAGCGGTACGCCCGCTGGGTGCGCTACTTCAACGGCACCGATCTCGACCTGGACGAGGCGTACGCGTACGGCTGGTCCGAGTACCACCGGCTGCTCGGCGAGATGAAGGCCGAGGCCGAGAAGATCCTGCCGGGCGCGGCCACGCCGTGGGTGGCGCTGGCGCACCTGGACGAGCAGGGCACCCACATCGAGGGTGTCGACGAGGTGCGCGGCTGGCTGCAGTCGGTGATGGACGAGGCCATCGAGAAGCTGAACGGCACCCACTTCGACCTGGCCGAGCGGGTGCGCCGGGTGGAGTCCCGGATCGCTCCGCCCGGCAGCGCGGCGGCGCCGTACTACACGCCGCCGTCGGACGACTTCACGCGCCCGGGCATCACCTGGCTGCCGACCATGGGCCAGACCCGGTTCCCGGTCTACGACCTCGTGTCGACCTGGTACCACGAGGGTGTGCCCGGCCACCACCTGCAGCTCGCGCAGTGGAAGCACGTCGCCGAGAACCTGTCCCGCTACCAGGCCAGCGTGGGCATGGTCAGCGCCAACGCCGAGGGCTGGGCGCTGTACGCGGAGCGGCTGATGGACGAACTGGGCTTCCTCACGGACCCGGAGCGCCGCCTCGGCTACCTGGACGCACAGATGATGCGGGCCGCGCGGGTCATCATCGACATCGGCATGCACCTGGAGCTGACGATCCCGGACGACTCCCCCTTCCACCCCGGGGAGCGCTGGACGCCCGCGCTGGCGCAGGAGTTCTTCGGCTCGCACAGCAGCCGGCCCGCGGACTTCGTGGAGAGCGAGCTGACCCGCTACCTGTCCATGCCGGGGCAGGCCATCGGCTACAAGCTGGGCGAGCGGGCCTGGCTGCTGGGCCGGGAGCAGGCCCGGGAGCGGCGGGGCGCCGGCTTCGACCTCAAGTCCTGGCACATGGCGGCCCTGTCCCAGGGTTCGCTGGGCCTGGACGACCTGGTGGACGAGCTGTCGCAGCTCTGACGGTACGGGCTGCGCCCGACCGGGCGGCGGTACCGTGCGGGCGCCCACGGCCGGTGGACGCCCGGCGGCAGCCGCGACCGGGCCGGCGCGGTCTGCCGTTCGGGCGTGCTCCGGTGGCGGCGGCCGGAGCCGGCGGGCTTGCTGGTGCCGGGGGCCACCGGACACAGGAAGCGAGCCGCGGATGCAGACCTCCACGCACCCGAGGGAGCCGTTGCAGACCCCGCGTGCCGCGGGCGTGGCCGGGATCGTCTTCGCGCTGCTGCTGGCCGCCGCCATGGTGCTGATCCGGCTGGCCATCCCGCAGGGCGCCGACGCGGTCACCGCCCAGCAGCCGGATCCCGCCCGGCGCAGCGCCGTCCACGCGGCCCTGCTGCTGGTGCCGTTCGCCGGCATCTTCTTCCTGTGGTTCGTCGGCGCCGTCCGCTCGCACGTCGGCGACGCCGAGGACCGGTTCATGGCCACCGTGTTCCTCGGCAGCGGCCTGGTCTTCACGGCCATGATGTTCGCCGCCGCCGCGGTGGCCTCGGCCGTGCTCGGCACCGCTCATCCGGCGGGCACCTCGCCGTCCCGGCCCACCTGGGACTTCGGCCAGGATCTCGCGTACACGCTGATGACCGGGTACGCGATGCGGATGGCCGCCGTCTTCACCTGCTCCGCCTCGGTGATCGGGCACCGCCTGCGCATCCTGCCGCGTTGGCTCACGCTGCTGGGCTTCCTCAGCACCCTGGTCCTGCTGTTCGTGTCGTCCGCCGTGCCCTGGGCCGAGCTGGTGTTCCCGGCCTGGTCGCTGCTGCTCAGCGTGTACATCGTCGGGGCGAGCTTCCGCCGCGCCACCGCGGTGCCGGCGGCCCCGCCGGGCTGACGGCTCACCCGATCGGCGGGCCCCGGCGCGCGACGGCACGACCGGGCTCCCATGCTGGCGTGCGGGGAGTTCTCCGCCGTCCGGGCCTGGCACGACGGACCGCGGTACGCACCGGACCTGGCCACCGGAAGGGCGGAGCCATGATGCGCCTTGTCGTCGACCTCAACAGATGTCAGGGGTACGCGCAGTGCGCGTTCCTCGCTCCGGACGTCTTCGCCATGCACGGCGAGGAGTCCCTCGTCTACAACCCGCAGGCCGAGCAGGAGCACCGGGAGCGGGTGGCGCGCGCCGTCGCCGCCTGCCCGGTGCAGGCGATCACCGCCGACGGCCTGGACGGATTCGCGGGAGGGGCCTCCGATGCCGCCCGCTGACTATCTCGACTGGCTGCGCCGCGAGGGCCGGATCGTGATCGTGGGTGCCTCGCTGGCCGGGCTGCGGGGTGCCGAGACGCTGCGTGCCGAGGGGTTCTCGGGCGAACTCACCATGATCGGCGACGAGCCGTACGAGCCCTACGACCGGCCGCCGCTGTCCAAGGCGGTGCTGCTCGGCAGGGCGGCCCCGCACCACACCGCGCTGCCGCACCGCAGGGAGATCGACGCGAAGTGGCGGCTGGGCGTCGCGGCGACGGGTCTCGACGTCGAGGCCAAGCGGGTCCGGCTGGCCGACGGCGACGAGGTCGAGTACGACCGGCTGCTGATCGCGACCGGGGTGCGGGCCCGGCCCTGGCCCAGGGAGGACGAGGCCCGCCTGGAGGGCGTGTTCACGCTGCGCACCCGGGACGACGCGGCCGCGCTGCTGCGCCGGATGAAGGCCGGGCCGCGCCGGGTGTTCGTGATCGGCGCCGGGTTCACCGGGTCGGAGATCGCCTCGGCCTGCCGCGAGCAGGGCATCGCGGTCACCGTCGCGGAACGCGCGGGCGCGCCGCTGGTGGGCGCCCTCGGCGGGGTGATCGGCGCGGTGGCGGCCGAGATGCAGCGCGAGAACGGGGTGGACCTGCGGACCGGGGTCATGGTCACCGCGCTGGAGGGCGACCCGGCCGGGCGGGTGCGGGCGGTCCATCTGTCCGACGAGTCCGTCGTCGAGGCGGACGTGGTGATCGTGTCGCTGGGCGCGACCCGCAACACCGACTGGCTGGCCGGTTCCGGTCTCGGCGCGGGCCCGCGGGGCATCGCCTGCGACGCGGGCTGCCGTGCCTTCGACTTCCGGGGCATCGTCACCGACGACGTCTTCGTCGCCGGCGACGTCGCCCGGTCCCCGCACGCGCTGTTCGGCTACCAGTTCCTGTCCCTCGAGCACTGGGGCAACGCGGTCGCGCAGGCCGAGATCGCCGCGCACAACATGATCAGCCCGAGCGCCGAGCGCAGGCCGCACCTGTGGGTGCCGGCGTTCTGGTCGTCGCAGTTCGGGGTGAACATCAAGTCGGTCGGGGTGCCGCCGATGGGCGAGCAGATCATGATCACCCAGGGTTCGCTGGCCGAGCGCCGGTTCGTCGGGGTGTACGGCTACCAGGGCCGGACGATCGCGGCGGTGAGCTTCGACAACACGCGGTGGCTGGAGTTCTACCAGCGGCAGATCGAGAAGGCCGGGCCGTTCCCGGTGGAGTTCCCGACCGTGGACCGCCGTCCCGAGGGCCGGGTGCCGGTCGACGCCGACTTCCCGGACCCGGCCCTGCCGACGCACGCCCCCATGGTGACCCTCAGCGGCTACTCGCCGACCGACACGCAGCTGGTCTTCCACCCCGGCCGCCACTGACCGCGACCGGGCCCCGACGCTCCAAGGAACTGTCATGACGCAGACCTCGATGTTGCGCCAGATCACCGACTTCGCGAACCGCGCCGACCCGTACCCGCTGTACGAGGAACTCCGCAAGACCCCGGTGCTGCACGAGGAGGAGGACGGCCCCTACATCATCAGCACCTACCACGACATCGAGGCCCTGCTCCATGATCCGCGGATCAGCTCCGACGAGTCCAACGTGACCGTGGGCAGGGACGACGAGCTGTCCGGCCCGGAGGCCACGGGGCTGCCGCCGAGCTTCATCCGGCTCGACCCCCCGGAGCACGACCGGCTGCGCCGGATCGCCAACAGCTCCTTCGGTCCGCCGCACCAGCCGCACCGGATCGACAACATGCGGGGCCAGCTGGAGGAGATCGTCACCGAGCTGATCGACGGTCTCGGGGACGCCCGGGAGATCGACCTGGTCGACCAGGTCGCCTACCCGTTCCCGGTCACCGTGATCTGCCGGCTGCTCGGCGTGCCGCGCGAGGACGAGCCCCGCTTCCGGGCCTGGGTCGACCCGATCGTGGCCGGTCTGGACCCCGACAGCAGTACCGCCGACGAGTCCGCGAGGACCGCGCAGGAGGCCCGGCTGCAGCTCGGCATGTACCTGAACGGGCTGGCGGAGCAGCGCGCCAAGGAGCCGCGCGAGGACATGCTGTCCGACCTGGTGCACAGTCACGGTCCGGACGGGGCCATGACGACCATGGAGGTGCTCAGCACCTCGGTGCTGCTGCTCATCGCCGGCCACGAGACGACGGTCAACCTCATCACCAACGGCATGCTGACGCTGCTGCGCCACCCGCAGTACCTGGAGCGGCTGCGCGGCGACCCGGGGCTGTCGGTGCGGATCGTGGAGGAGTTGCTGCGCTACGAGCCGCCGGTGCAGCTGCTGCCGCAGCGCACCTGCATCACCGACCTCGAAGTGCACGGGGTGACGATCCCCAAGGGCTCGCGGATCTGGCTGGTGCTGGCCGCGGGCAACCGGGACCCGCACCGGTTCACGGACCCCGACCGCTTCGACCCGGACCGGCAGGACATCCAGCACCTCGGCTTCGGCAGCGGCATCCACAGCTGCTTCGGCGCCCCGCTGGCCCGTCTGGAGGCCCAGATCGCGCTGGCCCAGCTGGCCCGCCGGCTCGACAACCCGCGGCTCGTCGAGGACCCGCCGCCCTACCGCCCGAACGCGGTGCTGCGCGGGCCGCGCCACCTCAACATCGCGATCGACGGCATCAAGTGACGGCTCGTCAGGACGGGAGTCTGCGCAACTGCACCAGGCCCAGCCAGGTTTCGGGGCCCGGCCTGGTGTAGGCGGCGCGTACCGCGTAGGTGCCGGGCTCCAGCGGGACCCGCAGGTGGTCGCCGCCCTCGGCCTCGCCGCCCGGCCAGGCGGAGTCGAACAGGACGACCGGGCCGGGTACCTGCCAGCGGATCTCGCTCTCCCACGCGGCAGCGTCCAGGGCGGCGGGCACCTGCGCCAGGAGCTCCTCCTCCGAGTTGGCGGCGGACCACCGTACGAAGGTGCCGTGGTCCGGCAGGAAGGACGTCGAGGCGGGTTCGTCGCCGAGGACCAGGGCGGTGCTGTCCCCGACCGGGAGCAGTCCGACGTAGCCGTCGACCTCGCAGGCCCGGTCGTAGTCGGTGGCCAGGTCCTCGCTGTCGGCGCCGGCCCAGAACGGCAGGACCGTCTCCGGGACCGCCACCAGCGGGCCGCCGCCCGACTCCACCCACTCCACCGCGCCTGGATCCGCATATCGAGTCATGGGGTGAACCTACACGGACAGCGACGGCACAGGTTCGCCTCCGGGAATCAGCAACCGCAGTCGCCCTCCACGGGTGCGGTCAGCGGGTCCGGGGCGCGGCGCTCGCGCCCCTGCCAGGTCTCGAACTCGAAGCCCTCACGCACCCAGTACTCGAATCCGCCGAGCATCTCCTTGACCCGGTAGCCGAGTTCGGCCAGCGCCAGGGCGGCCCGGGTCGCGCCGTTGCAGCCGGGACCCCAGCAGTACGTCACCACGGGCACGGCCCTGTCGAGCAGCCCGGCCGCCTGCTCGGCGACGAGCGCGGTGGGCAGGTGGACGGCGCCGGGGATGTGGCCCTGGTCCCAGGATGCGGTGGAGCGGGAGTCCAGGACGACGAAGCCGGGGTCACCGTCGGCGGCGAGGGCGGCAGCCACGTCGGAGACGTCGGCGTAGAGGGTGAGGCTCGCCCGGAAGTGGGCGGCGGCCTCGGCGGGGGCGGCGGGGGCGACGCGCAGGACTGGGTTGGCGGTGGTGACGGTCATGTGGGGCCTTTCGCCGGCCGCCGTCGGTGCAGCGGATCTCCATGTCCGCAAATCTACGAGGGCGACGGGGCGCCCTGAAGGCGTGATCCCCGGCCCTGCCCTTGTCCGGCCGGGGATTCCCTGTTATCCATCCTCCATGACCGAGTTTTCCCCGGACGCCACCGACCGGCACATCCTCGACGTCCTGCAGCGCGAGGGCCGGGCCAGCTTCGCCGAGCTGGCGCGGGCCGTCGCGATGTCCCCGAGCGCGGTGACCGAGCGGGTGCGCAGGCTGGAGGAGGCCGGCGTGATCCAGGGATACGCGGCGGTGGTGGACCCGGAGCGGCTCGGCCTGCCGATCCTCGCCTTCGTCCGGCTGCGCTACCCGAACGCCAACTACAAGCCCTTCCACGACCTGGTCGCCGCCACCCCGGAGATCCTGGAGGCGCACCACGTCACCGGCGACGACTGCTTCGTCATCAAGGTCACCGCCCGCTCGATGCGGCACCTGGAGGAGGTCTCCGGCCGCATCGGCACGCTGGGCTCGGTGACGACGAGCGTCGTCTACTCCTCGCCGCTTCCGCGGCGGGCTGTCGGAGTCTGAGCGCTCCCCGGTCTGCCGTCTGCGGCGCCGTCGTGGCTGGTCGCGCAGTTCCCCGCGCCCCTTCGGGGGCGCTACACCGGGCCCCGTAAGGGGCGCTGGGGGTACCCCCGGCCGAAGGCTGGGGGAGGAACTGCGCGACCAGCCCCGGCCCGCGGTGTACGGACCGCGCAACCGGCGGAACGCTCAGACCCCGCGCTGCCGCAGGGCCGAGCCCGTTCTCCCCTTGGAGACCTCCAGCTGGGCGTGGACCCGGCGGCGCAGGTCGGCGACGTGGCTGACGATGCCGACGCTGCGGTCGCGTTCGCGGAGGGAGTCCAGGACGTCGAGGACCTCGTCCAGGGTCTGGTCGTCGAGGCTGCCGAAGCCCTCGTCGATGAAGAGGGTGTCGAGACTGACGCCGCCGGCCTCGTCGGTGACGACGTCCGCGAGGCCGAGGGCGAGCGCGAGGGAGGCGAAGAAGGTCTCGCCGCCGGAGAGGGTGGCGGTGTCCCGCTCGCGTCCGGTCCAGGCGTCGACGACATGCAGTCCGAGGCCGCTGCGGCCGCGTCCGGTGCGGTCGTCGGAGTGGACCAGGGTGTAGCGGCCGGACGACATGCGCTGCAGGCGTACGGTCGCGGCCGCGGCGACCTGTTCCAGGCGGGCGGCCAGGACGTACGACTCCAGGCGCATCCTGCGCTCGTTGTCGGCGGAGGTGCCGGCGGTGAGCCCGGCGAGGCGGGCCACCCGGTCGTACTCCTCGCGCAGCGGGGCGAGCCGGCGTACGCCCTCGGTGGCGCGGGCGGAGAGCCGGTCGAGTTCGGCGCAGCTGCGGGCGGCCCGGTCGCGGGCGGAGGCGGCGTCGCGCAGCCGCCGGGCGGCCAGGGCGGCGGTGCGCTCCGCCGCGTCGAGGTCGGCGGGCGGCCGCTGGGCGGCGGCCGCGGTGTCGGCCTCCGCCAGCACCGCGCGCACCGCGGCCTCCTCGGACTGCCGCTCGTCCAGCCGCCGTTGGAGTTCGCGGTGGGCGGTGTCGTCGAGGAGGGCGGCGGCCGCGGCCTGCGGGGTGTCGAAACCGGCCCGGTAGGCGGCGTCGGCGAGCCGGGCGTCGGTGTCCTTCAGGTGCCGGGCGGTGTCCTCGGCGGCACGGGCGGTGTCGGCGGCGTCGGTGAGCAGCGCCACCTGCCGCTCCAGCTGCGCGGCCCGCGCGGACACACTGGCGGCGCTCCCCCGGGCCCGGTCCAACTCCGCTTCCAGGGCGGCCTGTTCCGCGTCGAGGCCCTCGCGCCGGGTCAGCCGTGCGGCGGCCCTGACCTCGGCCTGCTGCCGCTCGGTCAGCCGGCGCTCGCGCTCCTGCTCGGCCAGCCGCAGCTCCTCGTGCGCCGCGTGCAGGGCGGAGCCCGCCCCCCGGGCCTGGGTGTACTCCCGCTCCAACTCGCTCGCCTGCGAGGCCAGTTCAGCGGTCGGGGTGTCGCCCGCCTCGGCGGTGGCGGCGGCCAGTGCCTCGCGTGCGGTACCGAGCCGCCGTTCGTCCCGGGCGCGCTGCTCGTCGGCGCGCTGCAGGGCGGCGAGCGCGCCCTCCTCGGCCGCGCGGTCGACGTGGCCCGCGAACTTCTCGGCCGGCGCCGGGTGTTCGGTGGCCCCGCAGACCGCGCACGGCTCTCCCTTGGTGAGCTGTGCGGCCAGCTCGGCGGCGATGCCGTTCAGCCGCTGTTCCTTGAGGTCCAGCCAGTGCGTCCGTGCGTCGACGGCCCGCTCCGCGGAGGCGAGGGCGGTGCGCTGGGCCTCGTCGGTGTCCCGGCCCAGCTCGTCCCGCAACCGCGCGGCCTCCAGCCGCCGGCGGGCGGGGTCGCGCTGTACGGCGAGTTGCTCGGCGCGGGTCGCGGCGTCCTGGGCGGAGTCGACACGGGACTGGAGTCCCGCGCGCCTGGCGTCCCAGCCGGCGAGCCAGCCCGCGGCCTCGCGCAGGGTGTCCTCGTCGTCCCGCTCCTGCCGGTCGAGCCGGCCCCGCTCGTCGACGACCTCGGCGAGCCGTCGCTCGGCCCGGCGCGCGGACTCCAGCCCGCCCAGCTCCTCGGCGGCCTTGCGGGCAGCCGCGGCGAGCCCCGCCGCACCGGCCCCGGCGAGGGTCTCCGGCAGCAGCGCCCGCGCGCGCACCTCGGCGCCGGCCACTCTGCGGTGCTCCTCCTCGGCGGCCTCCCGCAGCTCCAGCGCCGGCGCCACCGCCGCCGCCTTCCGGGCCCGCTCCATCCGCGCCTGCGCAGCCAGGTGGTCCCCGGCCCGCTCCTCCAGCCGTCCGGCCCGCTGCCGCGCCTCGGCGAACCGGGCCTGCAACCGCGCCAGTTCGCGTACGTCGGCCAGCGCGCGGTCGGCGGCGAACTGGGCGGACTCGGCGGCGGTGAGCCGGCAGTGGGCGACGGTGAGGCGCTCCCGGGCGGTGCTGCGGGCCACGGCCGCGGCGGCGAGGACGGCGGCGGCCAGGCCGGGCTCGCCGGGGGCCGCCTCCGGCAGCTCCATGGCGTCACCGGCCTCCTGCTGCATACGGTGCGCGTCGGCCAGCAGCACGGAGTCGCCGTCCCGGACCCGGGCCTCGGTGGTCCTGCGGCGCTCGGCGAGGCGCTTCTCGACGTCGGCGAAGCGCTGGGTGTCGAAGAGCCGGCCGAGCAGCTGACCGCGCGCGCCGGCGTCGGCGCGCAGGAAGCGGGCGAAGTCGCCCTGCGGCAACAGCACGACCTGGCAGAACTGCTCGCGGCTCATGCCGAGCAGCTGGGTGATCTCTTCGCCGATCTCCTGGTGGGAGCGGCTGAGGTCCTTCCAGGCGGCGGCCTTCGCGTCGTACTCGCGCAGCCAGGTCTGGGCCTTGTCGAGGGTGGTGCCCGCGCCGCGCTTCTTGGGGCGCTCCCAGGGCGGCTGCCGGGTGATCTCCAACCGGCGTCCGGCGACGGTGAGTTCGAGGCGGACCTCGGTGCGGGTGGCGGGGTCGGCGTGGTCGCTGCGCAGGGTGAGGCCCTGGCCGGTCTGCCGGGCGCCGGGGACGGTGCCGTAGAGGGCGTAGCAGACGGCGTCCAGGACGGAGGTCTTCCCGGCGCCGGTCGGGCCGTGCAGGAGGAAGAGCCCGGCGGCGGAGAGCGCGTCGAAGTCGACGCTCTGGGAGCCGCCGAAGGGGCCGAACGCGGTGATGTCGAGCCGGTGGAGCCTCATGCGGCCACCTCCGTGCGGCGGCGCCGGTGCGGACGCGCTGTCACCGGGCCACCTCGCGTACCGTGCCGTCCGCGCGCACCGCGTCGAACGCCTCGCCCAGGACAGCCAGTTCGTGTTCGTCGGGGCCGGCGCCGCGCACGTGGGCGACGAAGTCCTCGGCGATCTGCCGGTCGGTGCGGCCGGCCAGGCGGCGGGCGTAGGAGACGTCGGGGTCGTCCGGGGCGCGGTCGGGGTCGAAGACCAGGCTGAGGGTGTGCGGGAAGCGGTCGGTGAGGCGGGCCATGGGGTCGGCGGGGCGGACCGGGTCGGTGAGGGTGGCCTCCACCCAGGCGTCCTCGTGGGGGGTGAGGGCGGGGTCCGCGAGGAGGTCGTCCAGGGTGCCGCGGATGCGGGCCAGGGGGCGCGGGACGGGACAGTCGAGGCGCTCGGCGGTGACCGTGCCGTCGGCGGCGAGGTCGACGAGCCACATGCTCTTGCGGTGGGCGGCCTCGGAGAAGGAGTACGCCAGCGGGGAGCCGGAGTAGCGGACGCGTCCGGTGAGGGTCTGGCAGCCGTGCAGGTGGCCGAGGGCCACGTAGTCGACGCCGTCGAAGACGCCGGCCGGGACGGCGGCCACGCCGCCCACCGTGATGTCCCGTTCGCTGTCGCTGGGCTCGCCGCCGGTGACGAAGGCGTGCGCGAGGACGACGGAGCGGGTACCGGGCGGGCGGGCCGCCAGGTCGGCGCGGACCCGGTCCATGGCGGCGGCAAGCACGGTCTCGTGCCCGGCCCGCTCGACCGCGAACTCGTCCTTCACCAGGGCGGGTTCGAGATACGGCAGGCCGTAGAAGGCGACGTCCCCGAAGGCGTCGGCGAGCACCACCGGGGTGCCGCAGGCAGACGGCTCGGTGCGCAGGTGGATACCGGCGCGGTCGATGAGACCGGCGCCGACACCGAGGCGGCGGGCCGAGTCGTGGTTGCCGGAGATCATCACCGTGGGCACGCCGAGGCCGGCGAGCCGGTGCAGGGCGTCGTCGAACAGCTCGACCGCGGCGAGCGGCGGCACCGCGCGGTCGTAGACGTCCCCCGCCACCACCACGGCGTCGACGGCGTGCTCGCGCACGGTCGCCACGAGGTGGCCGATGAACTCCGACTGGGCGCCGAGCATGTTGACGCGGTGGAACGCCCGGCCCAGATGCCAGTCGGAAGTGTGCAGGATTCTCATGAAACCACCCCGACCTGCACACTTACCCCTATTGCACCTATTTGACCCGCATGAACCGGCACGGGGACTCCCCGGCAACGCCTGCCACGCTAACGCATACCACCCCCTGATCCACCACGGACCTCGCGTTCCCCGGGCTCCGCGCACACCTCTGCTAGTCCCCCGCGTACGGGAGGGTCACGCCCGGCAGGCTGTACTCGTCGCGGCGGCCGCACATCCCGAACCCCCCGAGCCGCGTGGGCGCGGTCAGGTACGCGGTCGCCTCGCCGAGGTACGACGGCTCGCCGGCCTGCAGCGCGTCCAGCTGGGCGCCGGTGCGCTCGGCGGCGGCGAGCGCACCGGCCCGCCACAGCTCGCGCCAGCGCGGCACCCGGTCGCGCACCAGCCGGGCGGCGGCCCGCTGGAACTCGGCGTACGGGCCGGCGTCCCCGGCGACCAGCGCCTCCCGCAGACCGAGGTAGCCCTCGACGGCGAGGTCCCGGCGCCTGCGGGCGGCCTGCTCCGCCGCGGCTCCCGTGCCCGGCGGCAACGTCGCCACGGCCGCGTACCGTTCGGGGTCGGCGAGCACCTCGGGCGGGAAGGTGAAGACGGCGTCCCCGGCCTCCGGCAGTCCGCTGTTCTGCATCAGCACGGTGATGCGCAGATCACCGCCCTGCACCATGCGGTGCACGGTGCCCGGGGTGAACCAGGCGACGGACCCGGGCGCCAGCGGGGTGTCCCGGTAGCCGTCCGGGCTGAGCGTCTGCACGGCGCCCCGGCCGCCGGTGACGACGTACGCCTCGGTGCACACCAGGTGGAGGTGCGGGCTGCCGCCGCAGACGCCGTCGGCCGCCTCCCAGTCGTAGGCGCTGAGGTGGGACAGGCCGACGGCGCCGGGGAGCGGGTGCGGGAGGGCGGGCTCGGGTCCCGTCACCACGGCAGGCCCGCCAGGTGTGCGGCGACCCGGTCGGCGTCCCAGGCGCCGTCGGCGAAGACGATCCGGTAGCGGTAGGCGAAGGACTCCCCCGGCGGCAGGGCGAACTCGTCGAAGAACGCCCACGAGAACGCGGCCGTGGGGATCGGTTCGGCGCGCACGAACCAGTGCGACTCGTGGATCGCCTCGCGGGCGTCGAGGTTCTCGGGCGCGTGGGCGAAGACGATCGTGGAGTACCCGTCCACCTCGTCGTGCTCGGCGGTGTAGGCGAGCCACGGGCCCTGGGTGCCCATCAGCTTCTCGGCGCCGGTGACGGAGTCCGGGCCGAACGCGGTGCCGCCGGTGAAGTCACGGGGGCCGCGCCACTGGAGCCCGGTGTATCCGGCCATCTCGCGGCCTTCGGTGGTGGGGGAACCGAAGGTCAGCGGCTCGCCGCGGAGGTTGGTGAGACGGATCGTCCAGTCGAGCGCCCAGGCGCCGGCCTCCTCGTCGACGGAGTGGACGGTGAGCCCGCGTACCTCCCGTGCCCATTCGGCGCCGCCGTTCTCCACCCAGGTCAGCTCCTCGGTGAAGGCGAACCGGTCGGCCGCGACGTCGAACCCGGTGAAGCCGTCGTGCCGCATCGAGCCGACCCGTGCGGGCAGCACCTGGTAACCCTGCCCGGGGACATAGGTGTTGCCGCCCCAGAAGTTCTGCCCGGACAGGTGGCTGGCCGTCATCTGGAGGCCCTTGTGCCAGCGGTGGTCGCTCGGCCGGTAGCCGGTGACGGTCCGGCCGGCCAGCGTGCGCACCGGGTGGGCGTACGGCTTGCGCGCCTCGTACGCCTCCGGGTCGGGCCGGTAGACGTACCGCAGGATCTCGGTGCCGTCCGGTGCCGCGACCGCGATGTGCTCGCCGTGGACGTGGCTGACGCGGATGCTCATGCGCGCTCCTCGGTGGGGGCCCAGTGGGGGTGGTCGCCGTGCATGGCTGCGTAGTAGGGGTCGCCGGGGCCGATCTCGCCCGCGTGCACGGGGCGGCCCGTGAACGCCGACTTGTAGAGCGCGGCGGCGAATTCGAGGGTGGCGCGGGCGTCGGGTCCACTGCCCGGGGGCCGTACGTCCGCGTCGAGGGCGTCGAGGAGGACGCCGAGCTGCGCGGTGTGCGAGCTGGGCACGTCCGCCCCCGGGGTGCGCCAGGCGTCGGCGCGGGCGGCGGGGACGTGCGGGGCCGGGGTGTAGACCCAGTCCTCGTTGCGGTGCCCGTAGAGGTGGGTGAGTTCGACGGTGGCGTCCGCGCAGTCGACACGGATGCGGCTCACCTCCTGCGGGGAGAGCACGCTGTTGACGACGGTGGCGAGTGCGCCGTTCGCGAAGCGGACGAGGGCGGTGGACACGTCCTCGCTCTCGGTGTCGTGGACCAGGCGGGCCGCCATGGCCCGGATCTCCGTCCACGGGCCGAGCAGGTGCAGCAGCAGGTCGCACTGGTGGATGCCATGGCCCATGGTCGGGCCGCCGCCCTCGCTCGCCCAGGTGCCACGCCACGGCACGGCGTAGTAGTCGGCGTCCCGGTGCCAGGTGGTCTGGCAGTGCGCGACCAGCGGGGCGCCCAGCTCGCCGCCGGTGATCAGCTGCCGGGCGTGGACGGCGCCGGAGCCGTAGCG
Organism: Streptomyces sp. NPDC008092; assembly: GCF_042957285.1. Lineage (NCBI taxonomy): Bacteria > Bacillati > Actinomycetota > Actinomycetes > Kitasatosporales > Streptomycetaceae > Streptomyces > Streptomyces sp. NPDC008092. Next base: position 156,445 of record NZ_JBIBHY010000007.1, on the reverse strand, counting down.
GTGCTGGAAGACGACGGAGGCGTAGCCGCCGGAGGCCTCCTCGGCGGCGGCGATCTCGTCGTACTCGGCGAGGGACAGGCACAGCGGCTTCTCGCACAGCACCCAGGCACCCGCCTTCAGCGCGGCCACCGTCTGCTCGCGGTGCAGGGAGGGGGGTGTGCCGACGAGGACGAGATCGGGGCGTACGGCGTCCAGCATCTCGTCGACGGAGGTGTACCCGGCGACGTCGCCGCCGGCGAGTTCCCGGAAGGCGTCGAGGCGGGCCTGGTCGACGTCGACCGCGGCGACCAGTCCGGCGCGGTCGGCGTGGGCGGTGAGGGCGGGCAGATGGCTGCCGCCGACGATCGAGCCGGTGCCGATCACGGCGACCCGGCGGCGGGTCCGGTGCGGGGGCATGCGGTCCTCCTGGGGGTGCGGGGGCCAAGACGCGGAGAAAGCGCTTGCTCTCGAAGGGACCCTAGATCCGGAGGAATGTCAGGACAACCCCCCGCGCGGTGATGGCCGGGAGAAGCGGGCGGGGTGGCCGAGCGGCGGCGGGGCGGCGGGGGGCGAGGGAGCTTCCCCCTCACCATGCGTAAGGAATCTGGAAATCACGCAACTCCCGCGCTATATAAGGCGATCAGCCGAGCTGAAAGTTTTCAACTACGTCTTGCAAGTCGGTCGGGGCGCTTGTTAGCTTCCAGCCGAGCCTCACATCCCGCATGCATCACCGCGCATCACCGACGGCCGGCCCCACCGGCGGCGGAGGGAGCCGTATGAAGGTCGGTACCACCGGGCGGCCGAGCAGGCGACGGCCGGCCTCGGGTACGAGGGGCAGCTCCAGGGGCAGCCGGTCGCGGCCGACGGCTACATGGCTCCGGGAGCGATCCGCGGGGCGCGCCGACAGGGTTACGACGTGCCGGGCGACGTCTCGGCCGACGGCTACGACGGCTCCGTGACCATGGACTTCGTCTACCCGCCGGCGAACTCCTCGGCTCTGTGACGGCACAGCACGCATTGGCAGCGATCAACACTCACGGATGCCCCGGAGGGACTGTCCATGTCTCGGTTCGCGTTTCTCGGAGTCGCACTCGCGTTGCTCGGCGGCGCCGGCAGTCCTCCTGCCGTGGCGGTGGCGAAAGCCGCCCCGGTGGTGGTCGACGTGGACGGCTACGGCGCCGACCCGACGGGCCGTACGGACTCGACGCCCGCCGTCACCGCGGCGCTGCGGCACGCCCGGAGCATCGGCCGGCCGGTCAGGATCGTGTTCTCGAAGGGCACCTACCAGCTGTACCCCGAGCGGGCCGAGACACGTGAGCTGTACGTGTCCAACACCGTGGGCGCCGACCAGCGTTACCGGGACAAGAAGATCGGGCTGCTCATCGAGGACATGCACGACGTCACCGTCGACGGCGGCGGGGCCGAGCTGGTCTACCACGGTCTGCAGACGGCGTTCGCGTCGATCCGCTCGACGAACGTGACCTTCACGAACTTCTCCTTCGACTACGCGGCCCCCGAGGTCGTCGACGCGACCGTCGCCGCCACCGGTGTCACCGACGGGCACGCCTACCGCGTCCTGTCCGTTCCCGCCGGCAGCCCCTACCAGGTGAACGGCACGCACATCAGCTGGCTCGGCGAGACCAGCCCGGCCACCGGGCAGCCGTACTGGTCCGGTGTCGACGGACTCCAGTACACCCAGATCCACGACCCCGGGGCACAGCGGACCTGGCGCGGGGACAACCCGCTGTTCGACGACGTCGCCGCGGTCACCGACCTCGGCCACCGCCGGATCCGGATCGACTACACCACGGCGGCCCGCCCGGCCGACGCCGGGCTCGTCTACCAGATGCGCAACATCGAGCGGACCGAACCGGGCGCGTTCATCTGGCAGTCGAAGAACGTGACCCTGCGCTCGATGCACGCCTACTACCTCCAGTCCTTCGGCGTGGTGGGGCAGTTCAGCGAGAACATCTCGATCGACCGGGTGGACTTCGCACCCGATCCGGCGTCCGGCCGCTCCACGGCCTCCTTCGCGGACTTCGTGCAGATGTCCGGGGTCAAGGGGAAGGTCTCGATCACGAGAAGCGTCTTCGACGGGCCGCAGGACGACCCGATCAACATCCACGGCACCTATCTGGAGGTCGTCGGGAAGCCCGGCCCGTCCACCGTCACCCTCGCCTACGAGCACCCGCAGACCGCGGGATTCCCGCAGTTCGCCCCCGGTGACGAGGTCGAGTTCACGGACAAGCGCACGATGACACCGCTGACGGGCGCGCACGCGGTGGTCACCGCGGTCGACGGGCCGAGCGGAACGGACCACGACAAGCCGCTCACCACGATGACCGTCACCCTCGACCGGCCGGTCCCCGACGGGACCGAGATCAACGGCACGGTCGTCGAGAACATCACGGCCACCCCGTCGGTCGTCATCTCGCACAACGTGTTCCGCAACGTCCCGACCCGCGGCGTGCTGGTCACCACCCGCAAGCCCGTCCTCATCACCGGCAACCGGTTCGACGGGATGTCCATGGCCGGCATCTACGTCTCCGCCGACGCCTACCAGTGGTACGAGTCCGGTCCGGTCACCGACCTCACGATCCGCGGGAACACCTTCACCCGGCCCACCGGTCCGGTCATCTTCGTGGAGCCGACCAACCAGGTCGTCGACCCGGCGCACCCGGTGCACCACGGCATCAAGGTCGAGCGGAACGCGTTCGACATCGGCGACGTCACCGTCGTCGACGCCAAGAGTGTCGGCGGCTTCGCCTTCACCGGCAACACCGTCCGGCGCCTGGACGGCCAGGACCGACCGCCGTACACCTCACCGCTGTTCGTCTTCCACGGCAGTTCGGGCATCCGTATCGCCCACAACCACTACGACAAGGGTCTGAACACCTCGGTGGTCACGGACTGAGCCGGGCCGGGCCGGCCGGTCCGCCGGGGGGTGTCAGGCCGGCCGCCGGGTCAGCCGGACCGGGACCTCGACCGGTCCCTGGACCCCGGACGGCGGGCCCCACCGGACGCCGCCCGTCGGCTCGGGTGCGCCGAATCGTGCCGCCAGGGCGCGCAGCACGGCGGTCAGCTGGAGTTCGGAGGCCGTGGCGCCTATGCAGTAGTGCAGGCCGGCGCCGAAGCTGAGGTGCGGCCGGGACGGCACGCGCCGCGGCCGGTAGGCGTCGCCGTCGGGTTCCGCGTCGCGGTTGGCCTGCACCGCGCACAGGAGTACCGGACGGCCGGGCTCCAGTGTGCGGTCGGCCAGCGTCAACGGCTGTTCGGTGAACCGGATCTGGATCGGCGCCGTCGGCATCCAGCGCAGCAGCTCCCGCACCGCGGACCGGGCGGCCGTCTCGTCGCCGGCCGCCGCCGACCAGGTCCGCGGATGGTCCGCCAGCACCGCGACCAGCTGGCCGAGCGTCAGGCGGTACGGCTCGAACCCGATGAGGAGCGACATCCGGGAGCGGGTCCAGTCCGGGCGCTCGGCCGCGGTGACGCCCTCCCGGCGGGCCAGCCGGCCGAGGAAGTCCTGCACGTGCTCGACCGCCGCCTTGGCCCGCGCGAGCGTCTCCAGCGGCATCAGCCGGTGGACGAGCGCCAGGTCCCGTACCGGTTGCGCGATCTCGCGGTACGTCCCCTTGCCGACGTCGAGCAACCGCGCCGCCTGCGCGTCCACGACGGCGTCGGCGACGTCCGCCACGAACTCGCACGCGCCGTCGAGTCCGGCGGTCGCGGCGAGGGCCTCGGCGGCGGCGAACGCCGGGTCGAAGGCCGGGCCGCGCAGGAGGGGACGCATGCGCTGCCGCAGCGCGTCGTGGTCGCGGGCCCGGGAGAAGATGAGCAGCGAGGCGAACCAGGATCCGACCGCCCGGTCCGTGACCCCGGAGCAGCGGAGCTGCCGCCAGGGGTCGTGCACCAGGGTCGGCTGCCGCAGCAGCCGCCCGACCGTGGCGTGATCGCAGACCACGGGACCGTAGATGCTGTCCGGAAGCAGGCCCTGGGTGCGGGCCGTGTGCAGGCGGCGGTCGTCGAACCGGAAGGAGGGGGAGCCGACGTCGACGAACGGCCGTGCCGCGCCGGCGGGGGTGTCGGGGGGAGTGCCGAAGGGAGTCTCGTCTCCCTCGGCGACCTGCAATGCCATCGCGTGGCCTCACTCGTGGGGTCAAGGGCCCGCGCGGCCCGAGCGCCTTCGCACGTACGCGAGTCATTGTGGGCGGGGTGCCCGGCCGCCGGTCAGGTCCCCGAACAGGCGTCCCCGGTCGTCACGCGTCCCCGTAGGCCTCCCCGCCCAGTTCGAGGGTGGCGGTACCGGCCGTCGCGTCGGCGAGCCAGGCGCGGAAGGCGTCCACGTCGGCGTCCGGCAGGCCGATCTCGATGGTGACGGCCTCGCCGTAGCGGACGTCGCGGACCTCGCGGCCGGTGGCGCGCAGGTCGTTCTGCACCTTGCCGGCCCGCTGGTGGTCGACGGTCACCGCGGCCAGCCGGAAACGGCGCCGGGTGCGGGTGCCGACGGCGTCGAGGGCCTCGCCGACCGCACCGCCGTAGGCGCGGATGAGGCCGCCGGCGCCGAGCTTGACGCCGCCGTAGTAGCGGGTGACGACGGCGACGACGTACCGCATGTCGCGGCGGAGCAGCATCTGGAGCATGGGGACGCCGGCGGTGCCGCCCGGTTCGCCGTCGTCACTGGCCCGCTGGGTGGCGGCGTCGGCGCCGATGACGTAGGCCCAGCAGTTGTGGGTGGCGTCGGCGTGCTCCCTGCGGACCGCCGCGACGAAGTCCTGGGCCTCCTGCTCGGTGGCCGCCGGGGCGAGGGCGCACAGGAAGCGGGAGCGGTTGACCTCGGTCTCGTGCGTGCCCGGGCGGGCGACTGTGCGGTACTCGTCCTGCATCCGCCCACCCTATGCGGACGCCGCCGGGTCACCCGCTGCCCGGGGGCAGCTCCTCTCCCAGGTCTCCCAGGTGCTGCCCGCGCGTGCGCTCGTAGTGGCGGGCGACCCTCACCCGGTTGCCGCACACGTTGGCCGCGCACCACGCCCGCCGCTTGGTCGCGGCGAGAAACAGCATCGAGCAGGTCGGATTCGCGCACCGGCGCAGGGTGGCCAGCCGCTCGGGCGAGGCGAGCAGTTCGATGGTCTCGCGGGCCACGGCGGCCAGGGCCGCATTGCCGCCCTGTTCGGTGTGCCAGCGGGTCCGTGCGGTGATACCGGACTCACCCCTGACGAGGCGTGGGCTCGTGGGCACGGCCGCGGCGGCCGCGTTGATGTCCTCGACGGAGGTGTCCTTCGGCGGCCGGCCTGCCAGGTGGGCGTCGAGCACGTCACGGATCGCGGACCGCAGCGCCCGGGTGGCCTCGGGGCCGGGGACGGGCCCCTCGGGCAGCCGTGGCGCCTGCAATCGCCACCAGGTTGCGACGGCCGCCGGTGTGCCGATCAGGTCGACCTGCGGTTGCGCGGCGAGCATCAGGGTGTCCGCGAGATCCAGGGCGACCGACGGTTCGCCGCCCATCGGAAAGCCGGCGCGCTGCATGTCCACAAGTCGAGGCGATGTCGTCATGCACCCCATCCTACCCATTAGCTTCCATCACCCCGATGCCAGCGGTTCGCAGCGAGAGCCCATGAAGCCTAATGCTTACATCTAGCCTGTTGCCATTATTTCCCTAACGTGTATAGCCTCCCATTAGGAATTAGACGGCGCGGGGGTCGGGGCCTTCCCAGGTGACCTGCCCACCGTGGGCGGGAGACCTCCCCGCACCGGGATGGCGAGAGAAAAGGAACGAAACATGTCCACGAACCACATCGACGTCGTGCTCGTGCACGGTGCCTGGGCCGACGGATCGAGCTGGTCGAAGGTGATCGGCCCGCTGAAGGCCGACGGCGTTCGGGTCGTCGCGGCGCCCCTGCCCCTGACCTCCCTGACCGACGACGTCACGGCGCTCGACCGCGTTCTGGATCGGCTCGGCGGCACGGTCGTCCTGGTCGGTCACGCCTATGCGGGCACGGTCATCACGGCGACACGCCATCCGAAGGTCGCCTCGTTGGTCTATGTGGCGGCGCTCGCACCCGACGAGGGAGAGTCCGCCGGCGACGTGTTCCACCGCGGGAGGCCGCACCCGCTGACGCCGAAGCTCGCACCCGACGCCCACGGGATGGTCTGGCTGTCCGACAGGGACTTCACGGACGCCTTCGCGCAGCACGCCTCAGCCGAGGAGCAGGCGATCCTGGCCGCCGCGCAGCGCCCCATCGGCGCCCCCAGTATCGGGGCACCCATCGAGCGGCCGCTGTGGAAGGACCGCCCGAGCTGGTTTCTGGTCGCCGAGGACGACCGCATGATCGCCCCGGAGACTCAGCGCTTCACGGCCGAACGGATGGGTGCCCACGTACGCACCCGCCCCGTCGACCACACGCCGCAGGTCACCGCGCCCCAGGACGTCGTGGACATCGTCCTCGACGCCGTGCGTGACGTGGTGACGACCGCGCACCCGGCCCGCACGAGCTGACCCCCAGGAGAGGCACACCATGGCCCCCACGACGTACCGCACCGCCGATGTGAACGGGCTGAAGGTCTTCTACCGGGAATCCGGACCTTCGGACGCCCCGAAGCTACTGCTGCTGCACGGCTTCCCGAGCGCCGGTCACATGTTCCGGGATCTCATCCCGCACCTGGCCGACCGATTCCATGTGGTCGCACCCGACCTGCCCGGCTTCGGACAGTCCGACATGCCGGACCGTGACAGCTTCACCTATACCTTCGAAGCCCTCACGGACGTCATCGAAGGCTTCACCGACGCGGTGGGCTTCGACCGGTACGCGCTCTACGTGTTCGACTACGGCGCCCCCACCGGTTTCCGGCTGGCCCTCCGGCAGCCGGAGCGCATCACCGCCATCGTCACGCAGAACGGAAACGCCTACGAGGAGGGGCTCAGTGACGGCTGGAACCCCATCCGGGCGTACTGGAAGGAACCCACACAGGCCCACCGCGACGCGCTGCGCACCATGATCCAGCCCGAGACCACGGTGTGGCAGTACACCCATGGTGTCGCCGACCCGTCCTCGGTCTCGCCCGACGGTTACACGCTCGACAACCACTACCTGGCCCGTCCGGGCGCACACGAGATCCAACTGGACCTCTTCCTCGACTACGCGAGCAACGTCGAGCTCTACCCCGCGTTCCAGGAGTACTTCAGGGCCCACCAGCCGCCACTGCTGGCCACCTGGGGCCGCAACGACCCGTTCTTCCTGCCCGCCGGCGCAGAGGCGTTCCGACGCGATGTCCCCGATGCCGACGTCCGGATGCTGGACACCGGCCACTTCGCACTGGAGACACACGCCGGTGAGATCGCGGCCGCCATCTGCGGATTCCTCTCGAACTGACCGGGTGGCCCGGACGGGTGGCCCGCCGGACGCGAACACGGCCACCCGCCCCGAGAGCGGCGGCTCACACGATGCGATCTCGGCGCCCGCCACCAGGACACCCCACACATGAACAGGAAACGGAATGCCCCAGTCAGTAGCCATCGTCACCGGTGCCAGCCAGGGCATCGGCCGGTCCACCGCGATCCGGCTGGCGCGCGACTTCGACTCGATCGCGCTCGTAGCCCGCAACCGCACCAACCTCGACGTGACGGCGGCCGCCGTCACCGAGGCGGGTGCCGAATCCCTGGTCGTCGACGTGGACCTGGCCGATCCCGCCGCGGCACGCACCGTCGTCGACACGACCCTCACCACGTTCGGGCGCATCGACGCCCTGCTCAACATCGCAGGTGCCGTCCCGCAGGTCGATCTGTTCGACATGAGCGACGAGCAGTGGGACCACGGGTTCGCGCTCAAGCTGCACGGCGCCCGCCGCCTCACGGTCACGGCGTGGCCGGCCCTGAAGGAGACCAAGGGGTCCGTCGTCCTGATCTCGGGCAACTCCGCGCTCGCCCCCAAGGCCCCCTACGCGGCGGTGGGCACGGTCAACGCGGCGATCGTCGCGCTGGCCAAGGCATTCTCCGATCGCGGCATCGCCGACGGCGTCCAGGTCAACAGTGTCCTGCCCGGACCGGTGATGACCGGCCGTCGCCGCTCCTACCTGGAGCACTGGGCGCCGCTGCACCACATGACCGTCGAGGAGGCAACCGCCCGCTTCCCCCGGGAGGCAGGGATCGCACGTTACGGCGAACCGGACGAGATTGCCGAACTCATGGCCTTCCTCGTCTCGCCGGCGGCACGCTGGATGACCGGCTCGGCCCTCCGGATGGACGGTGGCGAGGTCAAGTCCGTCTGAGCCCGCCGCCCGCGCACGAGACTCGGTCGCCGGCGCCGCAACCCTGCACAGCGAGAGGCGACTACTTCTTCGTCCCCCGGGCCACCGTCACCTCCGTCAGCAGGGCCGTGCCCGGGGCGAGGGCCGCCCACGTCGTGCCGTGCCAGGCCAGGACGGCGATCGCGGAGGTCGGGAACTTCGTGTGCACCTGCTCCAGGGTGTCGTCGAGGCCGTCGCCCGCGAGGCCGAGGACGAGTTCCTCCAGGCCGGGGTTGTGCCCGACCAGCAGCAGCGTCTCCACCTCGGCCGGCACCTCGTGCACCACCGCCAGCAGGTCGGGGACGTCGGCCGCGTACACCCGCCCGTCGTAACGGACCGGTGGCGGTGTGCCCCACTGGCCGGCGGCGAGTTCCCAGGTCTGCCGGGCGCGTACGGCGGTGGAGCAGACCGCCAGGTCGGGCAGGCAGTCGGACTCGGCGAGGGCGCGGCCGGCGGCGGGGGCGTCGCGGCGGCCGCGGTCCGCGAGCGGGCGCAGGCGGTCCGGGACGCCCTCGGGCCAGGCGGACTTGGCGTGCCGCAGGACGACCAGGCGGCGCAGCGGGCCCGCGCCCGCCCGGGTGATCACGCCGCCCGCCCGAGGTCGCGGGTGAGGTCGAGGGCGAGCAGCCGGTCGGCGTAGGCGCAGGTCTCGAAGCGGGCGCCGTCCGGGATCTCGGGCTGGTTCTCCATCCAGTGCAGCACGGCGAGCACCCCGGGCACGTCGAGGTCGTCCTCCCAGGCGTCCCGCAGTCGTCCCCTCACCTTCTCGGGCACCGGCCGCGAGGGGCTGCGGGCCCAGTGCGCCACCGACTGGCGCAGCCTGCCGAGCCGCCGTCCGGCCGCGTCGAGCGCGCCGGCGCCGAGGTGGACGGCCGTGGAGCGCGAGGCGTCGAGGAGGGCGAGCCGCAGTGCGGCGGGGTCGGCGAGCGTGCCCAGGACACCGGCGTCGGGACCGTCGGCGGGGGCGACGGCGAGGGTCACGCCGGTGCCGGTGGCGGGCCCGGTGCCGCCGGTGGCCGTGACGTGGACGACCTGTGCCTCGCCCAGTCCCGCGGCGAGGTCGCGGCCGTCCTCGAAGGGGCGGATGCCGAGGGTGGTGGCGGCCGCGTGCAGCTCGGCCTGGTGGTGGTCGGCGGTGAGCAGGGGCAGGACCGGGGTGCCGCCGAGTTCCAGCGCGCGCAGCAGGAGGTCGGTGGTGAGCAGGACCCGCAGCGCCGTCAGGTCGTACCCGGAGGCGTGTGCCTCCACCCGGGTCAGGGCACGGCGGGCGGAGACGGCGGGGACGGTCTCACCGGACTTGGCGTCGAGGATGCGCAGCACGGGCTGAGCGTAGGCGTGCGGCGGGCCGCACGCAGGCACCTTGCGACGATTCAGGTCACCGTGGCGGGACATGCGGGACATGCGACACCCCCGGCAGCGCGGAGTGCCCCGGAAGTACCGCGCGGGCCCGGTCCGGGCCGGGGAATCAGGGTCCGGCGGCCGCTGTTGCCCACGGCGAATGTTCCCCGAGCCCAGGAGGCCGACGGTGTACGGCGACGAAGCGACGATCCGCAGGATTCTGACCGGGACGGGTGACACCTGGGCGGTGGTGGGCCTGTCGTCCAACCGGGGACGGGCGGCGTACGGGGTGGCGCAGGTACTGCAGCGGTTCGGCAAGCGGATCGTGCCGGTCCACCCCAAGGCGGAGACGGTCCACGGCGAGCAGGGCTACGCGTCGCTCTCGGAGATCCCCTTCGAGGTCGACGTCGTCGACGTCTTCGTCAACAGCGAGCTGGCCGGGCCGGTCGCGGACGAGGCGGTGGCGCGGGGCGCGAAGGCGGTGTGGTTCCAGCTCGGGGTGGTCGACGAGGCGGCGTACGAGCGGGTGCGGGCCGCGGGTCTGGACATGGTCATGGACCGCTGCCCGGCCATAGAAATCCCTCTCTTGAACCGGGACTGAACCGGGACCGAGCCGGATTTGAGGAAGATCTGAGCTTGCCTGTCTTACCCTCTTCTCACATATCACAACTGAATACGGACATTCCGTGACCACCTCTGACCTGTGCAAAAGCTTTGGCCAAGACAGGAAAGATCGAGGGTCAAATCTTTGGCAACACTCTTCTCCGGTTGCGGCGCCCGCCCTTAACTTGTGCCCTCTTGCTCGTTAAATCTGCGTTCAGAAACTGAGAGGCCACTTGACATGGTGAGTGTCGAGAAAGCCGCCACGGAGGACATCACACCTTCGGGCGGTCTGAGGCGGGACGTCGGGCTGATCGGCCTGATGTGGGCCTCTGTGGGCTCGATCATCGGCTCCGGATGGCTGTACGGCGCCGAGAAGGCGGTCGGCATGGCCGGCCCCGCGGCGATCATCTCGTGGGTGATCGGCGCGATCGCGATCGTGCTCCTGGCACTGGTGCACGCCGAACTCGGCGGCATGTTCCCGGTGGCGGGCGGTACGGCCCGCTACCCGCACTACGCGTTCGGCGGCCTGGCCGGCATGTCCTTCGGCTGGTTCTCCTGGCTGCAGGCGGCGACCGTGGCGCCGATCGAGGTCGAGGCCATGATCGGTTACGCCGGTCACTGGAAGTGGGCCCAGCACCTGGAGCACGCCGACGGCACCCTGACCGCGAGCGGTCTGCTGGTGGCCGTCGTGCTCATGGCCCTGTTCGTCGGGGTCAACTTCTTCGGCGTCCGGGTGCTCGCGCACACCAACAGCGCCGCCACCTGGTGGAAGATCGCCGTTCCGCTGGCCGCGATCTTCATCATCGCCATCGGCAACTTCCACACCTCCAACTTCCACTCGGAGGGCTTCGCGCCCTTCGGCTCCAAGGGTGTCCTGACCGCGATCAGCACCAGCGGCATCATCTTCGCGCTGCTCGGCTTCGAGCAGGCCATCCAGCTGGCCGGCGAGAGCCGCAACCCCAAGAGGGACCTGCCGCGCGCCACGCTCGGCTCGGTCGCGATCGGTGCCGTCATCTACGTCCTGCTCCAGGTCGTGTTCATCGCCGCGCTGCCGCACAGCACCTTCGCGCACGGCTGGGAGAACCTGAAGTACGCCGGGATCAGCGGCCCGTGGGCGGGCCTCGCCACCCTGGTGGGCCTCGGCTGGCTGGCCTGGGTCCTCTACCTGGACGCGATCATCTCCCCCGGCGGCACCGGCCTCATCTACACCACCGCCACCTCCCGCGTCTCCTACGGCCTGGCGAAGAACGGCTACGCGCCGAAGATCTTCGCCCGGACCGACTCCCGCGGTGTGCCGTGGTTCGGCCTCGTCATGTCCTTCGTGACCGGCGTGATCTGCTTCCTGCCGTTCCCGAGCTGGCAGCAGCTGGTCGGCTTCATCACCTCGGCGAGCGTGCTGATGTACGCCGGTGCCCCGCTGGCGTACGGCGTCTTCGCCGACAGACTGCCGCAGCGCGAACGCCCGTACCGGCTGCCGTTCGGCAAGGTGATCTCCCCGCTGTCGTTCGTGGTCGCCAACCTGATCATCTACTGGTCCGGCTGGGACATCCTGTGGCGGCTCGGTCTCGCGATCATCATCGGTTACCTGCTGCTCGGCGGTTACGCCTTCTACGCCCACAGCAGGAACCTGCCGGACGCGCCCCGGCTGGACTTCAAGGCCGCGCAGTGGCTGCCGGTCTACCTGATCGGCATGGGCCTGATCTCCTGGCAGGGCAGCTTCGGCGGCCAGAACAACATCGCGCTGTGGTGGGACATCCTGGTCATCGCCGCCTTCTCGATCGGCGTCTACTACTGGGCCAAGGCGACCGCCTCCACGGCCGCCGACATCGAGCGCAGCATCGACGAGGTCGTGGTCACGGACGCCCCGGCGCACTGACCCGTCCGCCTCACCCGCGTCCCGTCAGCCACGGTGGCACTGCCATGGCTGACGGGACACCGTCATAATGCGGGGGTGACTCACCCCTCCCCCCACTCCAACTCCCCGTCCGGGGAACGCCGTACGGTCGTCGTCGTGGGCGCCGGGCCCGCCGGGCTGACCGTCGGGAACATCCTGCGGGCCGCCGGCGTCGACTGCGTGGTCCTGGAGACCGAGAGCAGGCAGTTCATCGAGACCCGGCCGCGGGCCGGGGTCATCGAGGAATGGGCGGTCCGCGGACTCCGGCAACGCGGCCTGGGCGACAACCTGGTGGCCCGGGCGCAGGTGCACAGCGAGTGCGAGTTCCGGTTCGGCGGCGACCGGTTCCGGTTCGACTACAGCGAACTGACGGACCATCACCACTACGTCTATCCGCAGCCGTTGCTGGTGACGGACCTGGTGCGGGAGTACGCCGACGTGCGTGGCGGGGACATCAGGTTCGGGGTGCGCGACGTCGCGCTGCACGACCTGGAGACGGACCGGCCCGCCGTGTCGTACCTCGACCCGGCGACCGGCGACCGGCAGCTCCTGCACTGCGAGTTCGTCGCGGGCTGCGACGGCGCGCGCGGGGTGACCCGGGACGCGATACCAGAGGGGCGGGTGCGGGTCGCCCGGCAGGACCACGGCATAGCGTGGCTCGCGCTGCTCGCCGAGGCACCGCCGTCCTCGGACTGCGTGCTGTTCGGCGTCCATCCGAACGGTTTCGCCGGGCACATGGCGCGCAGCCCCGAGGTCACCCGTTACTACCTGCAGTGCCCGCCGGGCGACGACCCGGAGAACTGGCCGCACGACCGGATCTGGGACGAGCTGCGCGAGCGGCTCGGCGCGGCCGGGGCACCGCCGCTCACCGAGGGGCCGCTGATCGAGAAGCGCGTGCTGGACATGCACGACTACGTGGTCGAGCCGCTGGTGTACGGCCGCCTCTTCCTGGCCGGTGACGCCGGCCACCTGACCGCGCCGATCGCGGCCAAGGGCATGAACCTCGCCCTGCACGACGCCTTCCTGCTGGGCGACGCGCTCGCCGCGTACGTCACCAAGGGCGACGACGCCGGCCTGGAGGGCTACTCCCACGCCTGCCTGCGCCGGGTCTGGGACTACCAGGAGTTCTCCCGGTTCCTGTCCGGCATCTACCACGGCACGGCCTCCGGCGACCCGTTCCTCGCGGGCACCAGCCTGGCCCGGCTGCGCAGGCTGTTCACCTCGCGCGCGGCGGCGACGGCCTTCGCCGAGCAGTACCTCGGTGCGGCCACCGCCTTCTGAGTACTGCGCGGGAACGGCCGCCGGGTTCCCGGTGCGGGTCGTGACCAGCGCGGTACCGGCGAGCGCGAGCAGGACGACCGCGAGGGCCATGGCCGGGTGGATGCCGGCCAGGGGCGTGGCCCCCGCGGCCATCAGCGCGGTGGCGGCGGCCGAGCCCAGCACCGAACCGAGCTGCCGGACCGTGTTGTCGACCCCGGAGGCCGCTCCGGCCAGCGGTGCCGGCACGTGCCGCATCGCCTCGGTGGAGAGGGGGGCGATCAGGCAGCCGGTGCCGAGCCCCATGAACATCAGCGGCACGGTGAAGACCGTTGCCGTGGCCGAGCCCTGCGCGAGCAGGATCACCGCGAGCAGCCCCGCGCAGAAGGACACCAGTCCGGCGAACGGCACCCGGTGGCCGCCGGACCCCGGCCCCGCCTGCCAGCCCGCACACCGCGCCGGCCGCGGTGAGCACCGCGACCCCGGCCGCGAACAGCGTCCGCTGCCTGCTGGGGCACCGCCTCCAGAAGCTCGCCGAGTCCGCCGTCCCCACGGAGGGCATCGGTGAACACCCCACCAGCGTCGGCACGGTGCTGATCGTCGCCGCCGACCTGCGGGACCACCCCCGGACCACGGTCACCGAGATCGCCGGGCGCACCGGCCTGGCCCAGAGTCAGGTCTCCCACTGCGTGGCCCGGCCGCGCAGCGCCGAGGCGGTCACGGCCGAACCCGACCCGCGCGACGGCCGGCGCACGCTGCTGAGCCCGGCCGCCGAGCCGTCCGCCCGTATGCAGGCGGTGCAGGAAGCACCCCTCGGCCCAGCACTGGTGGCCGCCACCGGCGAACCGGAGAAGGTGCTCGCCCCGCTGGACGAACTCAACCGTCTTCTGCGGTAGCGGTAGCGGTCTCGGTCTCGGTCAGCCGGTGGTCCGCCACCTTCAGCGCCTCCTCGACGAGCGTCCGCAGATGGCCGTGGCGCAGCGAGTACACCACCCGGCGCCCCTCCTTGCGGGTGCCCACCAGACCGGCGAGCCGCAGCCGGGCCAGATGCTGGCTGACGGCCGGCCGCGCGGCGCCGCACACCTCGGTGAGCGTGGTGACGTCGGCCTCCCCGGCCGTCAGGGCGTGCAGCAGGGTGAGCCTGGTGCGGTCTCCCAGCAGCGCGAGCACCTCGGCGGCGAGGGCGAACTGTTCCTCGCCCGGGGTGCGCGGATGCGCATGATGCGCAGGTGATAGGTGCAAGCGTGCGCTCATACGCACATAATGGCGTCGTGGGCGCCCCGTGTCCACGTCCCGCGCACCGGAGAGGGGAGCCGCATGAGCGACCGGCACCATCACGAGCACGCACACACCCCCGACCGGCACGGCGAGCCCGCGCACACGCATGACCACGGCCACGGCCATGAGCACGGCCATGGGCACGGCCACGGCCACCCCCACTCCGAGGCCCGCTCCCCCGCCGCCGGCCTCCGCCACCGCCTCGCGCACCTCCTCAAGCCGCACTCCCACGAGACGGCCGACAAGCTCGATCCCGCGCTGGAGTCCTCGGCACGGGGCATGCGCGCGCTCTGGGTCTCCCTGGCCGTGCTCGGCGCGACGGCGCTCGTGCAGGCGCTCGTGGTGGTCCTGTCCGGCTCCGTCGCCCTGCTCGGGGACACGGTGCACAACGCGGCGGACGCGCTGACCGCCGTACCGCTGGGCATCGCCTTCGTGCTCGGGCGCCGCGCCGCGAACCGGCGCTTCACCTACGGCTACGGGCGGGCCGAGGACCTCGCGGGGATCGCGATCGTGCTGACGATCACCGCGTCGGCCCTTTTCGCCGCATGGACGGCCGTCGAACGGCTGCTGGATCCGCGTCCGGTCACGCATCTGACGGCCGTCGCGGTGGCCGCGCTCGCCGGGTTCGCCGGGAACGAGTGGGTGGCCCGGTACCGGATCCGGGTGGGCCGGGAGATCGGGTCGGCGGCACTGGTGGCCGACGGGCTGCACGCCCGGACCGACGGGTTCACCTCGCTCGCCGTGCTGCTGGGGGCCGGCGGCGCCGCCCTCGGCTGGCAACTCGCCGATCCGCTCGTGGGGTTGGCGATCACCGCGGCGATCGCGCTGGTGCTGCGGGACGCGGCGCGCGAGGTGTTCCGGCGGGTGATGGACGCGGTGGACCCGGAGTTGACCGACCGGGCGGAGCGGGCGCTGCGGGAGGTGCCGGGGGTGCGGGCGGTGGGTGAGCTGCGGCTGCGGTGGATCGGGCACCGGCTGCGCGCCGAGGTGGCGGTCGTGGTCGACGGCGAGGCGACGGTACGGCAGGCGCACGCGATCGCCGTCGCGGCGGAGCACGCGCTGCTGCACGCCGTACCCAGGCTGACCGCGGCCCTGGTGCACGCGGACCCGGCACCGGCGCCGGGCCAGGCGGACCCGCACCTGGCGCTGGCGCACCACGCGCACACCCTCTCCTAGACCCCGAGCCCGTCCAGCACCACCGCGCCCGGCAGCTCGGCGAACGCCTTGCCGGGGACCAGGAGTTTCCCGCGGCGGCGGCCGCTGCCGACCAGGACGTAGGGCAGGTCGACCACGGCCGGGTCCACCAGCAGCGGCCAGTCGCGCGGGAGTCCGATCGGGGTGATGCCGCCGTACTCCATCCCGGTCACGTTCGTGGCGGTGTCCATCGCGGCGAACGAGGCCTTGCGGGCGCCCAGTTGGCGGCGCACCACGCCGTTGACGTCCACCTTGGTGGTGGACAGCACCAGGCAGGCGGCCAGGGTGGTCTCGCCGCCGCGCCTGCCCGCCACCACCACGCAGTTGGCCGACTTGTCCAGCAGGTCGTGCCCGTAGTGCTCGACGAAGACCGCGGTGTCCGCCCACTGCGGGTCGGTCTCGACGTAGACGATCCGGTCGGCGGGCACCGCGCCGGTCCAGTGCCGTACGGCGTCGGCGACCGGTGCGGTCAGCTCGTCGAGGCAGTCGGGAGCGGGGACGGCGGTGTCGAAGTCTCCGATGGGTGCGCGCATGTCCGCACGCTAACAGCCGGTCCGCGGGCTCAGGGCACGGGCGGCACGGAGACCGTCATGACCATCTCCATCGGCACGTCCCCGGTGTTGCCGTACACATGGGCCGTGTTGGCCTCGAAGGAGGCGCTGGCGCCCGTCGGCACGCGGTACTCGGTGCCGTCGACGGTGAGGGTGAGTTCACCGGCGGTGACGTGGACGATCTCCACCGTGCCGGTCGGGTGGGGTTCGGACGGGCTGCTCTCCCCCGGCATCAGGTGCCAGTCCCACATCTCCAGCGGGCCGGGCGCCTCGGTGCCGGCGAGGAGCCGGTTGTAGCTGCCGGCGTCGGTGTGCCACAGCCGTACGGCCTTGTCGGCGGGGATGATCTGGACCTTCGGGCCCTGTTCGTAGTCGAGCAGGGTGGTGATGCTGATGCCGAGCGCGTCACCGATCTTGACGACCGTGCCGATGCTCGGGTTGGTGCGGGCCTGCTCGATCTGGATCAGCATGCCGCGGCTGACCCCGGCCCTGGTCGCGAGCACGTCCAGGGTGAAGCCGCGGACCGCGCGCCAGTGCTTGACGTTGCGGGCCAGGGACTGGGTCAGCAGGTCGAGGTCCGACACGTTCCGTCCATGGTGGAAAGCATTGTGGTCCAATATTTTGAATGACGCAGTTTACCTGAGTGAACTACGATGGGGTGTACCTGATCGTTCACCGAACTGTACTGCGAGGCGGGCCGTGACAGCATTCTTCGCCCTGACCACCAGTCTCCTGTGGGGGCTGGCCGACTTCGGCGGCGGGCTGCTCACGCGACGCGCGCCGGCGCTCACGGTGGTCGTCGTGTCGCAGGGTCTGGCGGCGGCGGTCCTGTTCGTGATCGTGGTCGCCACGGGCGGCTGGAGCGCGGCCGGACCCCAGCTCTGGTTCGCGTTCGCGGCGGGTCTGGTCGGACCGGTCGCGCTCCTCTCCTTCTACCAGGCCCTCGCCCGCGGCCCGATGGGGGTGGTCTCCCCGCTGGCCACGCTGAGCGTCGCCGTCCCGGTCGGGGTCGGACTGTTCCTCGGCGAGCGGCCGGGGCTGCTCCAGGTCGCGGGCATCGCGGTCGCCGTCACCGGGGTCGTGCTAGCCGGCGGCCCGCAGCTGCGCGGCGCGGCGGTCCAGCGCCGGACGATCCTGCTCACCCTGGTCTCGGCGGCCGGCTTCGGCACCGTGTTCGCCCTGATCACGGAGGCGTCCACCACGGTCACCGGCCTCTTCCTGGCCCTCTTCGTGCAGCGGCTGACCAGCGTCGCGACCGGCGGCGCCGCCCTGTGGCTCTCCGTGCGGCGGGGCACGCCCGCGCTGCCGGAGGGCGGCCTCGCCCGCTCCGCGCTCCCGGCCCTGGGCTTCGTCGGACTCGCCGACGTCGCGGCCAACGGCACGTACTCGGTCGCCGCCCAGCACGGCCCGGTCACCGTCGCCGCGGTGCTCGCCTCGCTCTACCCGGTGGTCACCGCGCTCGCGGCCCGCGGCTTCCTCAGCGAACGGCTGCGCGCGATCCAGGCGGCGGGCGCCGGGCTGGCACTGGTGGGGACGCTGCTGCTGGCCACCGGCTGAACCGGCGGCCGACGGCCCGGCCGGGCGCCGCTCAGCTCTCGGGCTCCAGCTCGGCGAGCCGCGCCACGTCCGCCTCGTCCAGCTCCGCCAGCGCGCGCAGCTGCTCCGGCGTCGTACCCGCCGGGATCGGCACCGGCGGGGGTGTGCGCAGCGGCGGCTGCCAGCCGGTCTCGGCCGTCCAGCGGCGTACGACCCGGGCGGGCGCGCCGGCCACCACGGCGTGGTCGGGCACCGTGCCGCGGACCACCGCGCCGGCGGCCACCACCACGTTCCGGCCGATCCGCGCGCCCGGCAGGATCACCGCGCCGGTCCCGATCCAGCAGCCCGGACCGATCTCCACGGGCTCCATGCGGGGCCACTGCCGGCCGATGGGCTGGTGCGGGTCGTCGTAGGAGTGGTTGGTGGAGGTGACGTAGACGTACGGGCCGAAGTAGCAGTCGCTGCCGATGGTGACGGTCGTGTCCGCGATGACGTGGCTGCCGCGGCCGAGGACCACGCCGTCGCCGATGCGCAGGATCGGGTCGGGGCCGAGGTCGAGGTCGGGCATCAGGCCCGCGGTGAGGGTGACCTGCTCGCCGACGATGCAGTGCGAGCCGAGGTGGATCCACGGTTCGCCGAAGACCGTGCCGAGCGGGAAGGCGAGGCGGGTGGCCTCGCCGAGGGCGCCGAAGCGGAAGCGGCCGGGGTGGTCGGCGCTGACGGATCCGGTGCGCTGCACCCAGGCCCAGGCCGCGTGCACTGCGCGTTGGGCGAGGCGGCGGCGCCAGGACGAGAACGTGTTCTTGGGCTTCGGCACGCAGTCACGCTACTCAGCTGGCGCCGAATTGAAGAAGGCGGGCTGCTGTGATCTTCGCCCCAGGGGGTGGGCTAGGTTGCCGGGGACATCGACGACGACGGGAGACGGTGATGACGCGGCAGGCGCTGATCGTGGGGATCGGGGGGCGGGAGCCGAAGATCGAGGACGGCGTGTTCGTGGCGCCGACGGCCTCGGTGATCGGGGACGTGACCCTCCAGGCCGGGGCGAGTGTCTGGTACGGGGCGGTGGTGCGGGGGGACGTCGAGAAGATCACCGTGGGGGCGCGGGCGAACGTCCAGGACAATGTGACATTGCACGCGGACCCGGGGTTTCCGGTGACGGTCGGGGAGCGGGTGTCCATCGGGCACAACGCGGTCGTCCACGGGGCGACCGTGGAGGACGACTGCCTGATCGGCATGGGGGCGACCGTGCTGAACGGGGCCGTGATCGGGGCGGGGTCGCTGGTGGCCGCGCAGGCGTTGGTGCCGCAGGGGATGGTGGTGCCGCCGGGGTCGTTGGTGGCGGGGGTGCCGGCGAAGGTGCGGCGCGAGCTCAGCCGTGAAGAGCGGGAAGGGGTGACCCTGAACGGGACCTTCTATGCGGAGTTGGCTGTGGCGCACCGCGGGGTGCATGAGTAGGACTCATGGCGGGTGCGGGTGGGTGGGGGCTGTTCGCGCAGTTCCTCCCCCAGCCTTCGGCCGGGGGTACCCCCAGCGCCCCTGAGTTTGCCTACTCCCCAGCGTTCACCGGTTCGGGTTCCTTCTCGGCTGTCCTGGCCTTCTTCGCCCGGCGCTGTACGACCAGCATCGACGCCAGGCCGAAGAGGACCGCCGCTGCCAGGCCCACGTACGAGAACCTCTTCAGCCAGTCCTCCGCGACCAGGCCCACGTAGTAGACGACCGCCGTCGTGCCGCCCGCCCAGCAGATGCCGCCGAGGAGGTTGGCGGTCAGGAACTTCCAGTAGGGCATCTGGAGGACGCCGGCCAGGGGGCCCGCGAAGATGCGGAGGAGGGCGATGAAGCGGCCGAAGAAGACCGCCCACATGCCCCACTTCTCGAAGGAGCGCTCGGCGGTGGCGACGTGGCCCTCGCTGAAGTGGCTCGGGAACTTCCTGCCCAGCCAGGCCAGCAGCGGGCGGCCGCCCTTGCGGCCGATCGCGTAGCCGATCGAGTCGCCGATCACGGCGCCCGCGGTCGCGCAGGCGCCGAGGACGAACGGGTTGACACCCGAGTGCTGGGACGAGAGCAGCGCGGCGGAGACCAGGACGATCTCGCCCGGCAGCGGGATGCCCAGGCTCTCCAGTCCGATCACCAGCGCCACCACGGCGTAGACGGCGACCGCAGGCACCGAGTCGAGCCATTCCTGGACGTGCACCGCCGGATCCTCCCCTGTCGCGTGCTCTTCCCCAGGAAGGCTACCGGGTCGGCCGGGTACCACCGCGCCCGCGGCACCGGCCCGCCCCCCTGCCTTCGGTTTTCGGACATCCTGGTGTCATACGGGACGGGAAGGCTCCCCGGCGTCTGCTCGCCTCCGGCTCCCCACCGCAGGCCCGCCGTGGAAGGACAACGTCCCCGTGTCCTCACTGTCCTCGCTGTCGTCACTGTCGTCGGTGCCTTCGTCCTGCCCCGAACTGCCCGCGTCCTGCTCCGACGCGCCCGTGCCGCCGCTGCGGGCGTCCTCCTCGATGGCGGGCCGGCCGCTCCGGCTCGCGCTGTGCCTGTCCCCGCTGCTCATCGCCGCGGTCTGGGGGCTGACCAACCAGTCCCTGCTGTACGAGGGCGTCGTCCGGCTCGCCCGCGCCGAACCGGCGTGGCTGCTGGCCGCGGGCGGTTTCACCTGCCTGACCTGGGTGGTGGCCGCCTGCATGCGTCAGGGTGCCGTGCCCGACCGGCTGCCACCGGGGCTGCTGCTGGCCTCGCAGTTCGCCGCCGGCGCCGCCAACCACGCGCTGCCCGCCGGGCTCGGCGCGCACGCCGTCACCGTGCGTTTCCTGCGCACCCGGGGTGTCCCCCTGGAGCGGGCCACCGCCTCGATCGCGCTGTACTCGGTGGCCAAGTCGGGCGCCAAGACGGTCGTGCTGATCGGGTTCCTGCTGTCGTCGTCCGCGTGGCGACGGCTGGGCGAGCTGGTGCCGGACGGCGTGGTGCTGATCCCGGTCGCGGCGGTGCTCACGCTGATGGGCGTGGCGACGGCGGTGGTACGGCCGCTGCGGCGCCCGATCACCGGCATGGTGCGGTCCGCGCTCACCGACGCCCGGACGGTGCACGCGCGGCCCTCCCGGGTGCTCGCCCTGTGGGGCGGGGCCACCGCGATGCCGCTGGTGCAGGCCTGCGTGCTGGCCTGCACCGGGGAGGCGCTGGGGCTCGGGCTGTCGTGGGGCACCGTGATCTTCGCGTACCTGGCGGCCGGCACCGCGGGGGGTGCCGTTCCGGTGCCCGGCGGGGTCGCGGTGGACGCGGCGCTGGTGATCACGCTGGTCGCGTTCGGCTCCCCGGTCGCGGTGGCCACCGCGACCGTGATCGGCTACCGCGTCCTGACCGACTGGATCCCGCTGCTGCCGGGCGCCCTGGTGCTGTCGGCGATGATCCGCGCGAAGGTGCTGTGAGGCGGGGCGTCAGTCGCGGCGGGCGACGATGCGGTAGGCGTTGGAGACGCGCAGCCGGTGCGAGAACGGCCGTACGGCGAAGCGGTCCAGGAGGGTGCCGGCGATCAGGGCCGGGATGCCCGCGATGAGCAGGGCGGCCCGGAGCGACTTCCGCAGGCCGCCCGGCGGGGTCGGCAGCCAGGGGGCGTCCTCGCGCGGGGCGGCGTGGTCCAGGGCGAGCCACACGGCGGCCAGCAGGTCGACGGGGTCGTGGGCCTCGGCGTGCTGTTCGGCGACGACCGTGAAACCCAGGTCGGTGAGACGTGCGCGCAGGTTGGCGACCGGGACGAAGTGCAGGTGCTGCGGCTGGAGCCAGGGCAGCCACCAGCGGCCCAGGAGGCGGGCGTAGCGGCTCTCTGGGTCCGGGACCTCGATGAGGAGGTGGCCGCCGGGGCGTACCGCCTCGTGGGCGGCGCGCAGTTCGCGGTCCGGGTCGGTGCTGTGCTCCAGGTAGTGGAACATGCTGACGACGTCGTAGCGGGCGGCGAGTTCGGGGGCCAGGTCGGGGAAGGCGCCGCGGTAGGCGTGCTCCACGCGGCCCTCGCGGGCGGCGAGTTCGACGCCGTCGGTGAAGTCGAGGCCGTCGAAGGCGGTGCCGGGCAGCACCTCGCGGGCGGCCTCGCAGAAGTGGCCGTGGCCGGTGCCGACGTCGAGCCAGTTCTTGGGGGTCGGGTCGTGCGGGACCATGGCCTGGGCGCGGCCCTGGTACATCTTGGTGCGGCCGCCGAAGGTGCCGCTCATCTTCTGCTCGCCGAGGCCGTCGTAGAAGTCCCGGTAGTAGAACTCCAGGCCGGTGTCGTTCAGGCGCGGGTTCTGGAAGGTGTGTCCGCACTCCGCGCAGCGGTCGAGGGCGAAGGCGCCGGGCTTGTGCTGGAGCAGGTCGCTGGTGCGCAGCCGGGTGGTCAGCCGGTCGGAGGCGCACCAGGGGCAGGTGGTGCGCCGGGGTTCGAAGAAGCGGTCGGTGCCCTCGGCGAGGTCCCGCCGGTAGGCGGAGCGCAGCGCCTCGATCTCACTCTGCTTGCTCATCGGCTCTCCTTGCTCTCCGTGCGTGCGGATCGGCTGCGAGGTGTTCCAGGTGGGCCGCGGCGGCCGGTGCGCCGCCGGCCGCGCGGAACGCGGTGCGGATCCTGGCCGCCGCGGTGCGCGGGCCGGGTTCGTACAGGACGGTGTCGATGGCCTCGCCCAGCCGCGGCGCGGTGACCCGGCCGAAGCGGACCCTCAGGCCCGCGCCGGCGTCGACGACCTGCCCGGCGATCACCGGCTGGTCGTCGCGGATGGGGGCGACGACCAGCGGGACGCCGTGCCACAGGGCCTCGCACACGGTGTTGTGCCCGGCGTGGCAGACGACCGCGTCGACCCGCTCCAGGAGCGGGAGCTGGGGCAGGGAGGGCAGGATCAGGATGTCCTTGTCGTCGGCCGCGGGCGGCAGGGTGGCGCCGGGGTCGGCGACCAGCGCCTGGACCCGGTCGGCGCGTTCGCGGACGGCGGTCACGCACTCGGCCAGGAACCGCCCGCCGACGTCAGCGTTGGCGGTGCCGAGGGAGACGAGGACGCGCTCCCGGCCCGGGTCCAGCCACTCCCAGGGGAAGCCGTCGGCGACCGGCCGTTCGGAGATCGACGGGCCCACGTAGCGGACCGCCGGCCGGTCGGTGGGGCCCGCCAGTTCGGGGGTGGTGAAGGCGAGGGTGAGATACGGCGAGAAGCGCGGGTCGGCGGTGCCCGCCGGGTCGCCGATGCGGCCGCGCAGTTCCGCGAGCCGGTCCCGGAGCCACTCGGCGACCTTGGGGATGCCGTCGTAGGCGCCGCCGAACTCGGCCGAGGTGGTCGCGGAGGTCGCCCACGGCAGGCCGAGCCGCTCGGCCACCAGGGCCCCGGCGAAGGCCTGCTGGTCGGCGACGACCACGTCGGGGCGGAAGTCCTCGGCGGCCGCCCGTACGCCGGGCGCCATGGCGTCCGCCAGCGGCACCAGGAACCACTCCCAGAGGAACCTCAGCGCCTCCGCGCCCCGCAGGTCGGCGGGCCGCTCGCCCTCGGCGGCGCCCGCGCACGGGAACACCGTGGCCGCCGGTCCCGCGAGCCGCCGCACCAGAGCTGCGTCCGCGCAGACCCAGGCCACCCGGTGCCCGCGCGCGGCGAGTTCGGCCGCGACGCCGACGGCCGGGTTGATGTGGCCGACCAGGGGCGGTACGGCGAACAGGAAGCCGCTCACCGGACCCCGGCCCGTACGCCGCCGCCGACCGAGTGGATCAGCTCCAGGATGTGTCCGCCGACCGTGCCGGCCGCCTCGACCAGCACGGAGTGCTCGTGCCCCGGCAGCACCACCGACCGGTAGTCCGCCAGCAGGGCCTCCTTCAGCGGGACCACCCCGACCAGGTCGGAGTCACCGCCGTACACCCCGAGGACCGGGCAGCGTACGGCGCTGATCTGGTCCTCGGTCAGGACCCGGCTGGCCGGGATGTCCCGGCCGAGGCTGGTCTCGCGGGCCAGGCGGGCCGCCCCCTTGGCGAGGCGTGCGGTGTTGTGGCTGCGGTTCGCGGTGATCCAGGCGATGGCGTCCGGCTCGTTGTGGGCGAGTTCGGTGACGACCCGGCCCAGGATGCCGCCGAGTTTCTCCGCCCAGGCGGCGGTCGCCGGTTCGGACTCGATGAGGGTCAGGCTGGCCGTGCGCTCCGGGTGGCGGGCCGCGTAGCCGAAGGCGATGGTGCCGCCGTAGGAGTTGCCGACGAGGTGGACCGGGCCGGTGATCGACAGGTGGTCGAGCAGGGCCTCCAGGTCGTCGATGTTGTGGTCGAGGGTGTAGCCGTCGGCGGGGCGGCCGCTGCGGCCGTGGCCGCGCAGGTCGTACATGACCACGTCGAGGCCGGAGGCGGCGAACGCGGGGGCCACGGTGAAGTAGTAGCTGGCCAGGCTGTCGGTGAGCAGCCCGTGGACGAGGACCACGGTGGCGAGGGGGGTACGGCCCTCCCCCGGGCCCATTCTCTGTACGTGCAGCCGGATGTCCCCGGTGTCGACGATGGCCATCGGTCAGCCCGCCTCCGTGGCCTTCAGGCTCCACACCACGTACTCGACGAGCCGGCCGACGGTCAGCTCGATGATCTCGTCGAACTCCATCCCGGCCAGGAACTCGGCGAAGTTGACCCGCTTGCCGTACCGCTCCTCCAGGAGTCCGGCGAGGGTGACCAGGTCGATGCTCTCCAGCTCCAGGTCGCGGTTGAAGGTGGTGCTCATGCCGATCTCGGCGTCGTCGTCGCCGTACTCCTCCAGGAGGGTGCGCAGCATCCGCGCGAGGTCGGCGAGCACGGCCTCCTCGTCGGCTCGGATCTCGGGTTCGGTGGGATTCATCGCGGGTCCTCCTCGGGGTCTGCGGCTGCCGGTCCGGTGGTCCAGGCCACGACGTAGTCGCGGTCCGGCAGTGCGGGGGGATTGCGGACCGGCGCGCAGTGCACCGGGTAGGCGCGTTCGAGCCGGCCCGAGACCAGCAGCCGGCTGCCGTCCGGGGCGGCTTCCAGGACGGTGAAGTCCCGTGGCCGGCCGTCGAATCCGGTGCCCTCGGCCTTGGCGACGGCTTCCTTGGCCGCCCAGAACCTGGTGAACCACAGAGCGGTCGGGCCGTCGGCGGACAGGGTGTGCAGCAGCCGGAGTTCGTCCGCGCCGAGCGCGGCCTGCATGGCCGCCGGGTCGCGTTCGGCGACCTCTTCGAGGTCGATGCCCGGACCGGGTCCGGGGGTGTGCGGCCGTACGATCGCCACCGCCGCCTCGGCCCGGTGGGCGAGCGAGACGTCCAGCGCGGGCAGCGTGCGGCCGTGCACGCCGACCACGTACGGGCGGCCCAACGCGTCGTTGCGGACGCGGAGTTCGGCTGGGAAGACCGGGCCCTCGCCGTGCTGCCAGAGCCACTGCCGTACCGCGTCCTTGGCGGCGATCCGGCCCAGCAGCCACTGCCGGCGGCCGCGCGGCGGGTGCTCGGCGTACTCCGAACGCTCCGCTCCGCCGAGGGAGTTGCGCATGATCAGGTCGCGGGAGGCGAGGTCCGGCCAGCGTTCGTGGAGCAGGGCCCAGCCGCCGGGCCGGCCCTCGGAGAGGGTGTTGCGCTCCGGGAAGCGCTCGACGGGGCGGGTCTGCGGGTCGTTGTCGAAGCGGCGGTCCTGCCAGCCGCCGATCCGGGCCCAGACCCGGCCGCCGACGGTGAGTTCCACGTCCGCTTCGAGGACGGTGTCGGTGAGCGAGGTGATCCGCACCAGGCAGCCGACCTCGGTGCCGGGGGCGGGGTGCGGACCGTGGAAGCGCATCTCCCGCATCTGCACCGGGAAGACGACGGTCCGCTCGGTGCGGGTGGACATGATCCAGTAGCCGAGGATCTGGCCGACGTTGTCCAGGAGGGCGCCCGGCGCGGCGGGCGTGGTGATCACGCCGCGGACGTGCCGGTCGCCGATCGCGGTGAGTTCGGTGACGCCCTGGAACACCGGGCCGTGGAACATCCAGCGCTCGGCGTACAGTTCGGCGGCGCTGTGGTCGGGGGTCCGCTCGGCGGCCGGGGGCCCGGCCGGTCCGGTGGGCGGCGGAGCATGGTCCGGGGCCACTTCGACGACCGCGCGGGCGGTGGGGCCGAAGGTGACCGAAACGCGTCCGGGGGCCTCGGGGGTGACGGTGACCGGGACCTCGACGGCGGGCGTGGCGGTGAGCCAGCGGTCGAAGCGGGCGCCGTGCACGGCGACCGCCCGCAGTCCGGTGGCGTCCTCGGCCGCGTCCATCATGTGCTGGACGATCGTGGTGGCCGGGACCACCGGCCAGCGGTCCTCGGTGTCGGGCCAGTCCGGGCGTTGCGGGAAGAAGCAGTGGTCGAGGAGGTGGGGCATCGCCTCGGGCGACACCTGGAGGGTGGTGGTCCGGGAGGCGGGGGGCGGTGGCTGGGATCCGGTGGGCCGAGGCGCCGCGGGGGTCGTGGCCGCCACGGGGACCGCGGGGGTTACGGGGGCCGGGATGCGGGGCAGGGCGCGGGAGGCGGTGCCGGACGGGGTGCCGGCCGCGGGGCCGGACGGGGTGCGGATCGCGGTGAGGACGGCCGCTGCCGTGTCGGCCGTCTCGCGCAGCAGCGCGTCGAGTTCGGCGGCGGCCGGGACCCGGGCGGCGAGGTCGTCCAGCGGGGACGGCCCCGCCGACGTCCGCCGGCCGCCCAGCGCCGCGCGGAGTTCGTGCAGCTCCGGGCCGTCCAGGGAGACCAGCGCGCCGCCCAGGTCGAGGCGGACGGGCGGCCGTTGCCGGGCCGGTGCGGCCGTGCTGCCCGCCCTCGGGACCGCCGGTGCGACGGCGGCGCCCGCGGTCCACAACGCGGTGGCCACGCGCCGGAGCTGCGCCATCCCGGAGCGGTGCGGGGAGTTGGCGGCGACGGCGAGGTGGTCGCGGTCGCCGAGGGTGTCCCCGATCAGGGAGGCCAGCTGGCCGGGGCCGGTCTGGACGAAGACCCGGTGGCCGTCGGCGTACAGGGCCTCGACCAGTTGCCGGAACCGGACCGGCTCCAGCAGGTGCCGGACGAACAGTTCGCGCACCTCGGCCTCGGCCGCCGGGAAGGGGGCCGCGGTGGTGCCGGACCAGACCGGGACCGCCGGCCGGTACAGCCGGAACTGCTCGGCGGCCGCCTTGATGGGGGTCAGGTACGGCTCCAGCATCGGGGTGTGGAAACCGGACCGGAACGGCAGCACCTGGCAGAGCACGCCGTCGGCCCGGAAGGCCCGGACGAAGTCCGCGACGGCCCGGTCCGGGCCGCAGACCATCGACTGGTTCGGCGCGTTGTCGTGGGAGAGGACGATCCCGGCGTCCGTCCGGTCCGCGTGGAGCGCGGCGAGGACCCGGTCGGCGGGGGCACCGACGGCGGCGAAGGCGAGGCCCGGGACGGTGACCGCGTCGGGGTCGAACTCGGCCATGAACGCGTCCACCTGGTCGCCCGAGTAGAGCCCGGCGGCCACCATCGCCGTCCACTCGCCGACGCTGTGCCCGGCCACCGCGTCCGGCACCACACCCATCCGGCGCAGCGCCGCGTCCAGCAGCCGCCCCACGCCGACAACACCGAACCCATGACGGCCTACGTCCCCGACCCGCACCGCGTCCGTGGCGGGGCCGGTGACGGTGGGGAGACCGAAATGCGCGGCGATGTCGTCGACGCGGGGAGTGAACTCGCCCTCCAGGCCGGGGAAGACGAAGGCCAGCCTGCCGGTGCGCAGCAGCGGGGCGGGCCGGAACCAGACGTCGTTGCGGCCCTGCCAGGCGCGGCCCTTGCCGACCGCGCGCCGGGCGAGGGCGAGCCTTCTGGCGGTGGGGTCGACGATGCCCAGGCGGACCGGGCCGGCCTCCGGATGGGTCCCCTCGGGGGCGAGACCGGCGGCGAGGACGGCGGAGTCGTCGGCGGCGAGGATCGCGGTGAGCTGCTCCGGGGTGTCGGCGGCGAGCAGGAGGACGCGTTCGGGTTCGGTGACCTCGGTGACCCCGGCGGCTTCGGCGACTTCGGTGCTGCGCGGTGCGGCTGCGGCGCTGCGGCGGCCGGCGGCCGTGACGGTAGCGGGGGCGGTGGCGGTGGCGCGGTGGCCGGGGGCCTCCTCCAGGACCACGTGTGCGTTGATCCCGCCGAACCCGAAGGCGTTCACCGCGGCTCTGCGCACCGGCTGTCCGGGTGCGGTCTCCCAGGGCGCGGCCCGGTCCAGGGTGCGGAAGCGGGTGGCGGCGAGGGCCGGGTGCGGGTCGTCGCAGTGCAGGGTGGGCAGCAGGGTGGCGTGGTGGAGCGCGAGGGCGGCCTTGACCAGCCCGGCGACACCGGCGGCCGGCATGGTGTGGCCGATCATCGACTTCACCGAGCCCAGCACGGCCCGCTCGCCGCCGGGCCCGTCGGGTCCGCCGGGCCCGAACACCTCGGCCAGGGTGGTCAGTTCGGCCGCGTCGCCGGCCGGGGTCGCGGTGCCGTGCGCCTCCAGGAGGCCGACCGAGTGCGGTGCGGCGGGATCGAGTCCCGCGGCCCGCCAGGCCTGGCGTACGGCGTGGCTCTGGCCGCCGGGGTCGGGGTTGACGAGTCCGGCGGTACGGCCGTCGCTGGCCACCCCGGTGCCGCGGATCACGGCGTAGACGCGGTCGCCGTCGCGTTCGGCGTCGGCGAGGCGTTTGAGGACGACGACCCCGGTGCCCTCGCCGATGAGGATGCCGTCGGCGTCGCGGTGGAAGGGGCGGATGCGCTGGCTCGGGGAGAGCGCGCGGAGCTGGGAGAAGACGCTCCACAGGGTGATGTCGTGGCAGTGGTGCACGCCCCCGGCGAGCATCAGGTCGCAGCGCCCGGCGGTGAGTTCGGTGACGGCCTGGTCGACGGCGACCAGGGAGGAGGCGCAGGCCGCGTCCACGGTGTAGGCGGGGCCGCGCAGGTCGAGGCGGTTGGCGATCCGGGAGGCGGCGAGGTTGGGCACCAGGCCGATCGCGGACTCGGGGCTGGCGGGGCCGAGCCGCTCGGTGAACGCCTCGCGTACCTTGGCCAGTTGGCCGGGCGTGAGGTCGGGCACCAGCTCACCGAGAGTGCGGACGAGCTGCCCGGCCGTGCGAACCCGCTGGTCGAGCCGGACCAGGCCGGGGGTGAGATAGCCGCCCCGGCCCAGGACCACCCCGATCCGGTGCCGGTCGGGCAGCCGGTCCGCACCGCCGGCGTCGGCGATCGCGGCGGCGGCCACGTCGAGGGCGATCAGCTGGTCGGGTTCGGTGCCGTGGACGGAGTTCGGCATGATCCCGTACCGGGTGACCTCCACCTCGGCCAGCCCGTCCACGAACCCGCCGCGCCGGCAGTACACCTCGTCGGGGACGGCGGGCCCGGTCGCCGAGCCGGGCCGGTAGTAGTCCGCGTCCCAGCGCCCCGCGGGCACCTCGCCGATCGCGTCCACGCCGTCGCGCAGGTTGGTCCAGTACGCGTCGAGGCCCGCGGCGCCGGGCAGCAGCACCGCCATGCCCACGATCGCGACCGGTGTCCGGCGGTCGTCGGTCATGTCACCAGCCCGAGGCGGTGTAGACGACGGCCCGCACGGACTCCGCGCCCCAGGCGAGCTCCCGCAGCAGTGCCGCGGTGCCCTCGTCGGGGTCGATCAGCCTGATGCCGCGGCGCGCGTACTCGCGCCCCAGCTCCGGGCTGACCATGCCGGTGTGGCCGCCGACGGGTGCCCAGGGCCCCCAGTGCACGGTCAGCGCGCGGTTCCCGGTGCGCTCCGCCCAGCCGGCGCCGAGGCTCTCCAGGGCGTCGTTGGCGGCGGCGTAGTCGGCCTGGCCGCGGTTGCCGAGGACGGCCGAGATGCTGCCGAACAGGACCGCGAAGCCGGGACCGCTGGGCAGTTCCTCCAGCGCGGCGAGCAGGGTGGCCGCGCCGGTCGTCTTCGTGCCGTAGACCCGCTGGAAGGACTCCGGGGTCTTCTCGGCGATCAGCCGGTCCTCGATCACCCCGGCCGCGAAGACGACCCCGTCCAGGCGGCCGTGGTCGGCGTGGATCTCCTTGACGGCCTGGAGTGCGGCGTCGCGGTCGCGGAAGTCGACGGCGTGGTAGCGGGCCTCGCTGCCGAGCGCGGCGAGTTCGTCCAGGGTGGCGGTGATCTCCCGCTGGGCCAGGACCAGTTCGGCCTCGCGGTTGATCTCGGCGGGCTTCAGGCCGCCCCGGGCGGCGAGGGCGGCGCGGAGTTCGGCGGGGGTGCGGGCGGCGGCGGTGTCCGGGGCCTCGGGACCGTTCGGCGCGGGTGTCCGGCCGAGCAGTTCGAGCCGGCAGCGGCAGGCGGCGGCGAGGGTGGCCGCGAACTTCGCGGTGATGCCCCGGGCGCCGCCGACCAGCAGTACCACCGAGTCCCGGTCGAGGCCGAGCGCGGCGGCCTCGGCGGCCCCCGCCCCGGCCGGTCCGGCCCCGGTGCCGCCGAGTGCGCCGGGCGCCACCTCGACCAGCTCCAGGCCTTGCCGGCCGGTGGCCGTGCGCAGCACGACGGGAGCCGGTTCCGGTGCGAGCAGTTCGGCGAGCAGTGCGTCGGCGACCGCCTCGGGTGCGGTGTCCCCGAGGGTGACGACCCGGGCGACGGTGTCCGGGTACTCCCGGGCCACGGTGCGGAACAGCCCGTGCAGTCCGGCCGAGCGTGCCGCGTCCGCGCCGCCGGCGGGCCGGGCGGCCAGCAGCCAGCGCGGGTTCCGGGCCAGGGCCGCCCGCAGTACCGGGTAGGCGTCGGGCAGCACGGGGGTGTCGGTGCCGGGCAGCGCGCCCAGGTACAGCACGCCGTCCACGGCTCCGTCGGCCTCCCCGAGCAGGTGGTCGGCGTCGACGGTCACGGCCTCGGCGCCGTACCCGGCGAGCCGGGCCGCCGTGCGCGTGCCGTCCCCGAGGACGAGGAACCGTTTGCCGGACAGCACGGCGGCCGGGTCGGCCATCGCGTCCGGCCCGGCCAGGGCCACGGGCCGCATCTCGAACCGCTTGGGCGCCTCTCCCGCGGGGACCTCGTCGGCCGCGGCGGGGTGGGACGCCGTCGCCGGTGCGCCCGGGCCGGACCCCGGCTCCGTCACCGCGGCCGCCGGCCCGGACACGTCGGCCGTCCGGCCGGCGGTGGCCGGGGCCGGTTCCGCCGGGGCCGTGGCCGGCTCCTCCGCGCCGGTGCCGACCCGTGCCCGCAGCCATCCGGTGACGGCCGCGGCCGTGCGCGCCTTGGCCAGTTCCTCCAGCTCGGCGTCGTCGAGGGTCTCCGCGCCGCCCGCGATGCCGAGGCGCTTCGCCAGCTCCCCCGCGATCTCGGCCCGCTTGATCGAGTCGATGCTCAGGTCGGCTTCCAGGTCGAGGTCGGGCTCGATCATGTCCACGGGATAGCCGGTGCGCTCGCTGATGATCTCCAGGACGACCCGCTCGACGTCGGCCGTCGCCTCGGGCTCGACCGCCGGGACGGGCTCCGGTGCGGGCGCGAGGGCGAGGGCGGGCTCCGGCGGCTGGGGCTGCGCCACGGCCACCGCGGCGGCCGGCAGCTGCTGGAGGACCGGCGCGGCCGGCACCTGCAGCTGGGTCGCGCCGAAGTAGGTGAGCAGCACATCGCGCTGGGCGGCGATCATCTCCCGGCTGGTGCGCAGGAACTCGGAGATCAGCGCGTCCCGGTCGGCGGGGGCGCCGTGCGGCTGGTTCGTCGTCACAGTCGTCGTCTCCACGACTCGTCGGGCCGGTGCGAGGGCACCGGGCAGGAGGTCTCCGGCGGCGGTGCGCACGAGCTGTCCGTCGACCGTCCAGCCCGGCCGCTTGGGCGCCGGGGTCCGGACCGCGTCCACGGCGTCCCGGCCGCGCAGCAGCCAGGCGGTGCGGACCGGTGCGCCGGCCGCGGCCAGCCCGGCGAGTGCGTCGAGCCAGCCGCGCAGTCCGCCGCCCGCGCGGGGTTCGCAGGCCACGGTGGTGTGCGGGCGGTCGCCGAGGATCTGCCCGACGAGCCGGGTGAGGACGGTCCCGGGTCCGGCCTCCACGAAGACCCGGGCCCCGGCCTCGTACATCGCCTCGATCTGGGCGGCGAAGGCGACCGGTGAGCCGATCTGGGCGGCGAGTTCGGCGCGTACGGCGTCGGCGTCCGGCCGGTAGGGGGCCGCCGTGCGGTTGGACCACACGGGGAACTCGGGCGGTCGTACGGCCGTGTCCGCGAGGACCTCGGCGAACCGCTCGCCCGCGCCGGCCACGACCGGGCTGTGGAAGGCGCAGGCCACCGGGATCCGCTTGGCACCGAGGCCCGCCTCGCGCAACGACCGTACGGCTGCGGTCACTTCGTCGGTGGGGCCGGAGATGACGGTCTGGCGGGGCGAGTTGTGGTTGGCCACGACGACGGAGGCGGGGGCGTCGGCGGCCCGCAGCGCGCGCTCGACGTCGTCCGCTCCGGCGGACACCGCGGCCATGGTGCCCGGTTCGTCGCCCGCGGCGGCCAGGATCGCGGCCGCGCGTTCGGCGCTCAGTTCCAGGAGGGTCTCGGGGGTGAGGGCACCGGCCGCGCTGAGGGCGACCAGTTCGCCGTAGCTGTGCCCGGCGGCCATGTCGGGGCGGACGCCGGCCGCCGTCAGGAAGGCGTGGGCGGCGAGGCCGGTGATGCCGAGGGCGGGCTGGGCGGCCCGGGTGTCGGTGAGGGCGGCCCGGCGGCGCTCGCGGGTGCCGTCGTCGAAGGCGGCGGGCGGGTAGAGGGCGTCGGCGTGGGCGCGGCCGAGCTGGAGGTAGTGCTGCAGCTCGGGGAAGGCGATGAGGACGTCGGCGAGCATGCCGGGACGCTGGCTGCCCTGGCCGGGGAAGAGGAACGCGACCTTGGCGTCCCCGTCCCGGGGCCCGTCGGCCAGGTGGATCCCGGCCGCGGGGTCGTGGTCCCCCGCGAGGACCCGGCGCAGCTGTGCGGCGAGCCCGGTGACGTCGGCCGCGACCACCGCGGCCCGTACCGGCTCGTGCGAGGCGTCCGCGCGGCGGGCCGCGGCGAGCGCCAGGTCGCGCAGTCGCCAGGAACCGGTCCCGGCGGCCCGCAGGAGCTCCTCGACGCCCCGCCGGGCGGCCTTCTCGTCCCGTCCCCGGAACACGAAGAGCTCGGCGGGCCAGGCGTCCAGCCCCTGCTCGGGCGGCACGGCGCTGTCGTACGCGCCCAGCACCACGTGGAAGTTGGTGCCGCCGAACCCGAACGCGCTGACTCCGGCGACCCGTTCGGCGGGCGGCGCCGCCCAGGGCCGGGCCTCGGTGTGGAAGGCGAACGGGCTGTCCTCCTCCTGCCAGGCCGGGTTGGGGTGGTCGAGGTGCAGGGTGGGCGGTTTGACGCCGGTGTGCAGGGCGAGGGTGGTCTTGATCAGCCCGGCGAGGCCGGCGGCGCACTTGGTGTGCCCGATCTGGGACTTGACCGAGCCGAGCCCGCAACCGCCGTTCGCCGCGCCCGCCTCCGCGAACACCTCGCTGAGGATGGTGAGTTCGGTGCGGTCGCCGACCACGGTCCCGGTGCCGTGCGCCTCCACCAGGCCGACCTGGGCCGGGGAGATCCCGGCGTTGCGGTACGCGCGCAGCAGCGCGGCCCGCTGGCCCTCGGGCCGGGGCGCGGTCAGGCCCAGGGAGCGGCCGTCGCTGGACGAGCCCAGGCCCTTGATCACGCCGTAGATCCGGTCGCCGTCGCGCTCGGCGTCGGTCAGCCGCTTGAGGACGACGCAGGCCACGCCCTCGCCGAGGGCGATGCCGTCGGCGGAGCCGTCGAAGGCGCGGGAGCGGCCGGTCGGGGAGAGGGCGTGCACCGAGGAGAAGAGGACGTAGTCGTTGATGCCGTTGTGCAGGTCGGCGCCGCCGCAGAGCACGACGTCGCTGGTGCCTGCGGTGAGTTCCTTGCAGGCGACGTCGACGGCGGCCAGCGAGGAGGCGCAGGCGGCGTCCACGGTGTAGTTGGCGCCGCCCAGGTCGAGGCGGTTCGCGATCCGCCCCGAGATGACGTTGGAGAGCATGCCCGGGAAGGAGTCCTCGGTGAGCCGGGGCAGCTGGTCCGCCAGGCCGTCGGGCACCTTGCCGTAGTAGGAGGGCAGTACGGCCCGCAGGGTGGCCGCGTTGGAGAGGTCGCTGCCGGCCTCGGCGCCGAACACGACGGAGGTGCGCGCGCGGTCGAACTCCCGTCCCTGTGCGCCGTATCCGGCGTCGTCCAGGGCGCGCCGGGCCGCCTCCAGGGCGAGCAGCTGGACGGGCTCGATGTGGCCGAGGGAGGCGGGCGGGATGCCGTAGCTCAGCGGGTCGAAGGGGATCGGCGGCAGGAAGCCGCCCCACTTCGAGGTGGTGGAGCCGTCGGCGTGGTGGACGGCCGGGTCCCAGCGCTCCACCGGCACCTCGGTCACCGCGTCGTGTCCGGCGACCACGTTCGCCCAGAAGGTGGCGAGGTCGGGGGCCTCGGGGAACATGCAGGCCATGCCGACGATCGCGATGTCGAGCGGGGCGGGGGCGGGAGGTTCGGCCGGCCGTGCCTCCGCCGGCGTCCGGCGCGCCAGGAAGTCGGCGGCTCCGTCGGTCACGGCGTGGTGGAGAGCGGCCACGGTGGTGGTCGCCGAGCGCAGCACGGCGACCTCTCCGGCCATGAACATCCCGTCGGAGAACTGGCGTTGCTCGTCCACGGGCGTCAGCTCGCCGCCGGCCGTGCGGTCGACGCCCTTGCTGGCGATGCGCAGCCGGCCGACGTTGAGCCGCTCCAGCTCCTCCCAGACCTGCCGGTCGGGCACCCCGCTGTCCCGCAACTCCGCCTCGCGTTCGCGGTAGTTGAAGGTGAACGGACTGGGCACGCAGCGGGTGGCGTGGCCGGGCGCGGTCTCCAGGAGGGCGGTCGAGGCGGCCGCCATGACCTGGCGCTGGAACAGCGGCTGGATCGCGCCACGGTCCACGGCCTCCTCGGTGAAGAGGTAGGCGGTGCCCATGAGCAGGCCGACGGCCGCGCCCCGGGCGGTGAGCGGCGCGGCGAGTGCGGCGACCATCGCGGCGGAGCGTTCGTCGTGGATGCCGCCCGCGAAGAAGACCTCCAGGCCCTCGGCGTCCGGGAAGTCCTCAAGGACGGCGAGCTGGGCCTCCCAGAGCGGGAAGCTCGCGCGGGGTCCGACGTGGCCGCCGCACTCGGAGCCCTCGAACACGAACTTGCGGGCCCCGGCCTCCAGGAACTGCCGCAGCAGCCCGGGCGAGGGCACGTGCAGGAAGGTGCTGATCCCGGCACGCTCCAGCGCCTCCGCCTGCGCGGGCCGGCCGCCCGCGACGACGGCGTGGCTGGGCCGCAGTTCCCGTACCGCTTCGAGCTGGGCGTTCCGGAGTTCCTCGGGCGCGAAGCCCAGGACGCCGACGCCCCAGGGCCGTCCGTCGAGCGCGGCCTTTGCCTCGGTCAGCATCTCGCGGGTGCGGGCGCCGTCGGCGAGGGCCAGGGCCAGGAAGGGCAGCGCTCCGTCGTCGGCGACCGCCGCGGCGAAGGCGGCCCGGTCACTCACCCGGGTCATCGGGCCCTGTGCGACGGGCAGCCGGGTGCCGAGGGCGCGGCTCATGGCGGAGGTTCCGGGACGCAGCGCCTCGGCGGCGCCCGCGTCCGTGCGTATCGCCGCCGTCAGCTCCCGCACGGTCCGCCGCACATCGCCCCACCGCTCGGCGAACCGTGCGGCGAGGAAGCCGTCCTGGCCGACCGGGAGCAGCTGGGTGCGCAGGTCCTCGGCGCCGAGCAGCGCGGCGACCGCGGCCGGGTCGTCGGCGGGCGGGCGCACGGCGTCCGGCCCGCGGCGGTGCAGGACCCGGTGTCCGGCCACGACGGCGGTCTCGGAGCCGTCCAGGGAGCGCAGTGCGGCTGCCGTGGCCTCGGGGAGCCGGGACTCGGCGAGCAGGGCCAGCTGGCTGTCGAGGACGACCCCGGCCGCGCCACCTGCCACCGCGGCCGCCGCCGTGCGTGGTCCGATGCCGCCGGCCGCCCAGACCGGCACCTCCGACTCCGTGGAGTTCAGGAGTTGTTGGAGGAGCACGAAGGTGCTCAGCCCGCCGACCCGGCCGCCGCTCTCGGCACCCCGGGCGATCAGCCCGTGCGCTCCGGCCGCGACCGCCGCGCGCGCTTCGGCGAGATCGGTCACCTCGGCCAGCACCCGTGTGTGCGGGGCGAGTTCGGCGACGGTCCAGGGTGCGTCGGCGGCCCGGACCACGGTGTCGGGCGCCGGGCCGAGCTCGTCCGGGGTGAGGGCGCAGCCGGCGGCGACCCGCACGCCGTACGGTCCCGGCACCGCCCGTCTCAGCCGGGCCAGCGCCTCCCGGGTTCTTCGGTCGCCGCGGCCCAGGTCGAGGACGCCGAGTCCGCCGGCGGCACAGACCGCTGCGGAGAGCCTGGCATCGGGTTCTCCGAA
Source organism: Streptomyces sp. NPDC008092 (assembly GCF_042957285.1). Classification (NCBI taxonomy): domain Bacteria; kingdom Bacillati; phylum Actinomycetota; class Actinomycetes; order Kitasatosporales; family Streptomycetaceae; genus Streptomyces; species Streptomyces sp. NPDC008092. The sequence goes on along the minus strand of NZ_JBIBHY010000007.1, from coordinate 120,221 downwards.
AGGCGTGATGCACATGATCAGGTCGACGGCACGCACAGGGGACGTCATGACGCTCCGAATAATCGGGAGGACAGCACGGTGGGGGATGTGTGCGGCGGAAAGCTCGTGGTGAGGCCACCGGAAACTAGCGAGTTCATTACTCGCGGGTCAATAACGGAGGTGGCCCACCACGTCCGGTAGCATTGATTCGGCCAGCGGGAGGAATTCACCGCAAGAGCCGAAAATCCGAGCAATCCACTGCGGATGGGCGGCCGTCGGATGGTCGGATCACTGGCGGCACACCGCCACAAGCCCGTCAAAGCACCCCGGCCATTCACCCGGCACTCACCACGCCGCAACGCGGCGTGCGGCCGCGCCGAGCTCTGTAAATTCGGGATGACTTCGGCCCGCTGGCTCGATCGTGGCACACCGGAAACTCGCGCCGAACACCTCTGCGCGAACCCTCACCCAATCCTGACAAAAACCCGCCGTCAACCACAGCGCTGCAAATGAAACACACGGCGGGGAAAATTCTTGTAAACCCTTGAAGTAAACGGCCGGAGAGCTCCCGCTCGCCGGCCGTTCATTGACAGGAATTCAGCGGTGGCCGCCGCCCACCCGGGCGCCGGTCCGCAGTCTCAGGTCGCCCGCCGAGGCACCGACCCAGACGGTCCGCCGCCCGGTGCCGAGCGTCCAGCGATGATGCCGCGCGTCCCAGGACGACAGGGTGCGCGCGGCGACCCGCACGGTCACCCGCCGCCGCTCCCCCGCGCGCAGCCCAAGTCGCCGGTAGCCGCCCAGCACCCGTACCGCCTGGTCGAGCCGGAGATCCGGGGAGGGCCCGACGTACACCTGCGGCACCGCGATCCCGGCCCGGCGCCCGGTGTTGCGCACGGTGAACGAGACCTCCAGCCCGCCGCGCGTCCACCGCGCCTCCGCGCCGGAGTAGGCGAAGGAGGTGTACGACAGCCCGTGCCCGAAGGGGAACAGCGGCCGCACGCCCTGCGCGTCGTACCAGCGGTAGCCGGCGTGGATGCCCTCGGAGTACTCCTCCACACCGTCGACGCCGGGGTAGCGGCGCGGGTCGCCGGCGACCGGGTGGTGGTCGTCGTCGGCGGGGAAGGACTGGGTGAGACGGCCGCCCGGGTCGCTGTCGCCGAAGAGTACGGCGGTGGTGGCGGCCGCGCCCTCCTGGCCCGGGTAGTACATCTGCAGCACGGCCCCGGTCTCCGCCAGCCACGGCATCGAGGTGCACGACGAGGTGTTGAGGACGACGGTGGTGCGCGGGTTGGCCGCCGTCACCGCGCGGATCAGCTGTTCCTGGTGGCCGGGCAGGGCGACGGTGGTGCGGTCGAGGCCCTCGGTGGCGTCCTCGTAGGCGAACAGCACGGCGTGGCGGGCCGCCCGGGCCGCGCCGACCGCGTCGGCGACGTCCTGGGCGCGGGTCGCGCTCGTGCTGCGGCGCAGCCGGAACAGCAGACCCGAGTCGCCGCCGTCCGCGGTGATCCGCAACAGGTGGGCGCCGCGGGCGAGCCGGAGCGTCCTGCGGCGGACGCCCAGTCCGTCGGGGGCCGCGGCGACCAGGCCGCCGGAGAAGTACTCGCCGTATCCGGCCGCGAGCGGGAAGAGCTCCTCGCCGTCGAGCAGGACCTTGGGGCGGGCGGTGGCCGCGGAGGAGAAGTGGAGCACGAAGGTCCACTCGTCGTCCTCGGCGACGGTGAGCGTGCCGTCGTACGCCCAGGTCTTCCCGGCGTCCACCCGCTGGCCCTCCGTGGTGAAGCCGGGGCTGAGGGCGTCGGCGGGCAGGGCCTTGCCGAACAGGTCCTCGCCGAGGGCGTAGGTGACCGGGCCGCGGGTCCGCGCCCTGATGGCGTCCAGGGGGCTGTCGGCGTGGTCGGGGACGACATGGGCGCTGCCGCCGCCGCTGACGAAGGGCAGCGAGCCGGTCGGTCCGATCACCGCGACACTGCCGCCGTCCAGGGGCAGGGTGCGGTGCTCGTTGCGCAGCAGGGTCGCGCCGGCCTTGGCGACCTCCAGGGCCACGGCGGCGCCCGCCGCGGCGTCCCGGGCGGGCCGGGGCGGGGCACTGCCGTCGAGGAGGCCGAAGCGGTCCATCACCGCGAGGATCCGCCGTACCGCCCGGTCGACGTACCGCTCGGGCACACTGCCGTTCCGCACCGCCGACTTGAGGGCCGCCCCGAAGTAGGTGCCGTCGGGCATCTCCATGTCGAGGCCGGCGGTGAGCGCGGCGGCGGTGCTGTGGGCGGCGAACCAGTCGGTCATCACCCAGCCCGCGAAGCCCCACTGGTCGCGCAGGACGTCGGTGAGCAGGGTCTTGTTCTCGCAGGCGAAGGTGCCGTTGACCTTGTTGTAGGAGCCCATGACCGCGCCGGTGCCGGCGCCCACCGCGGCCTCGAAGCCGCGCAGTTCGAGTTCGTGCATGGTCTGTTCGCCGGCCCGCACGTCGATCGAATTGCGGTCCTGCTCCTGGTTGTTGAGGGCGAAGTGCTTGACGGTCGCGATCAGTCCCTCGCCCTGGATGCCGCGGATCTCGGCGGCCACCAGGTCGGAGGCGAGCAGCGGGTCCTCGCTGAACGTCTCGAAGTTGCGGCCCGCGTAGGGGGTGCGGATGAGGTTGACCATCGGGGAGAGCAGCACGTCCTGGCCGAGGGCGCGGCCCTCGCGGCCGATCACCCGGCCGTAGCGGCGGGCCAGTTCGGGGTCGAAGGCGGAGGCGAGCAGGACGGGCGCGGGCAGTGCGGTGGCGTGTTCGGTGATGCGCACGCCGGCCGGGCCGTCGGCGAGCCTGAGGGGCGGGATGTTCAGCCGGGGGACGCCGGGCACGTAGCCGGCCTGGCCGAGCGAGCCGGGGTCGTCGGCCCCGTGCAGCAGGGAGATCTTCTCGTCGAGTGTGAGTCTGGCGAGCAGCCCCTCGACGCGGGGGCCGGCCCCGGCCCCGGGTCTGTCCGCCGCCGCGGCGGGCGTGAGCGGGACGAGTCCGCCGGTGGCCGCGGCGGCGACCGCTATGGCACCGGCGGTGAGTCGCAGGGCGGATCGTCGGGAGACGGTTTCGGACATGAGCCGTCACTCCTTCGGTGTGCGGGCACGACGATGTGGACCGCGAAGCCGCCGAAGGCGGGCCCGGAGCGCGTTCGGCCTGTGAACGCACCGACCGTCACAGGGCCTTGACGAGCTGTCAGTCTCACCACCGGCGCGTCGGAAACGTAGGATCCGGTGGTGACTCGTGTCAACGATCTGAACAAGAAAAGGGCCCCGGGCCCACAAGAACCGAAGGCGGAGGGCCGATCCTCCCGTCAGGCCTGGTCCGCGCCCGCCCGCTTGCGCGCGCGGTAGTTGCGCAGGTTGGCCGCGTTGCCGCAGACGTGGACGTCGTGCCAGATACCGCTGTTGTTGCGGGAGCGGTCGTAGAAGGCGGTCAGGCAGCGGGAGTTGCGGCAGGACTTCAGTCGGCGCAGCGTGTCGGTGCACTGCGCCTGGTAGACCTCGGTCAGGGCGAGTGAGGCCGCCTGCCGCCAGCCCGTGCCGCGGGGCTCGGCGTGCACGACCCCGTGCCCGTCGAGCCGCAGCGCCGTGGGCAGGGTCAGCACCGACGCCGCCGGACCGGGCTCCGGCACCGGGTCACCGTGCCGGCCGTGGAGGCTCCGGACCAGGTCGTGGCGGAAGTCGCGGAGGCTCTCCACATCCTGCGGCGTCAGTTCGATGACGGGTGCGGGCCGTCGGGTCGCCTCGCTCCAGCTCTGCAGCGCCTGGTCCAGCCAGGCACGGGCGTCCTCTGCGGTCTGCAGCAGGTCGGGCTTGCGCGGTTTCCCGGCGGACAGGGTGTTCAGCAGGTCCTGCACGAAGGCCAGCCCGCCCGGGGCGGGCTCAAGGCCGTATCGGGCGGTGGCGGTCCAGGGCATCGGTGGATCTCTTTCGGTGAACGGCGGCTATGGAAACATTTTCATACCGGGTCGGTCGCTCACCCCTTGGCGGACCTCGCCGAACCCCACAGCGCGCCTCGGTTGACCCGGCCGGGATGCAGTTCCAGCATGCCGCGGTAGAGGTCGAGCGTGCTCGTGGTGCGCTCCGCGACCGCCTCGAAGTCGTGGATGTACCTCCGGGTCTCGGCGATCGCCCCCGGGCCGTCGGGACGTGCGGGGTTCTTGTGCCCCGCGACCACCGCTTCCGGCTCCAGCGCGGCGATGGTGTCTAGCGCGTGCAGCCAGGCCCGGCGGCCCTCGGCCGGTGACTCGGCGAGGTAGAGGTGCACGTCGTTGTAGACGGCGTCGCCGGCCACGACCAGGCCGGTCGACGGCACGTGCAGACAGGTGGTGTCGTCGGTGTCCGTGTGCCCGAGGCCCACCACGACGAGGTCATGGCCCTCCAGTTCCAGCCGGTCGCCGGCCAGCGGCTCCGCGGCCACGAGCCGGTCCGGGAGCTGTCCCGGGAAGCGCTTCTCCCAGAACGACGCGACGAACTCCGGCGCCATCTGCTGCTTCATCCGCTCCACCACCGCCGGTGTCGCCACCGCGCGCGCCTGCGGGAAGCGTTCGAGCAGGGTGCCCAGTCCGAACCAGTGATCGCCGTGCCCGTGGGTCACGAAGACGGTGGTGAGGTTCCTGCCGCTCGCGGCGACCCAGTCGGCCAGCCGGTCCGCCTGCCCGGCGGTCATCAGTGCGTCGACCAGCACCGCATCGCGCTCACCCGTGATCAGCGTGGCCGTGATGGGCGACCACATGCGCCGGGGGACGTCGGGCGGCAGATCGTCGATCCCGGTGGGGATCGACGGCGCCACATGGACACTCCAGCTCGGTCGTGGTCCCGACATGATCGCTTCCTTGGGGCTCTCGGGGGCTGCAACGTCGTGCTTCTCCAGCCGAAATTAACCCGAGGGATGGACATAGTCAAACGGTGCACATCTATGTCATTTGCGGACGGCATCATGCGCGCCACGCGCTGTGTACGAGGTCGGCGTCACACCAAAACGACGCATGCATAGGGCATACACTTCTGTCGCGTGGGCGTTATGTCCGATGGCGGGTGTGCGACACCGCCTCACGAGCCGCTCCTCACCGGCCCGGACCGCGCCGCAATCCGACGGAGGCCAGAAGATGATCATTGACGCTGCGGAACTCGACGCCGCCCACGCGTACAAACTGCTGATCGGGAGCATCATTCCGCGGCCGGTCGCGTGGGTCAGCACGGTGTCGGCCGAGGGCGTGGCCAACCTCGCGCCCATCTCCTTCTTCACCGCGGTCGGCAGGAAGCCGCCCATGGTCTCGATCACGCTGCAGCCCCAGGCGGACGGCGTCACGCTGAAGGACACCTTCGTCAACATCCGCGACACCGGGGAGTTCGTCACCAACCTGGTGACGCTGCCGCAGGCGGACGCCATGCACGGTTCGGCGTTCGGGTTCGAGGCGGACGTGGACGAGTTCGAGGTGCTCGGCCTGGGCAAGGAGCCGTCCGAGGTGGTCCGCGCCCCCCGGGTCGGGGAGGCGCCGATCTCCTTCGAGTGCGTCGTCGACCGGATCATCCCCGTCGGGGACGACAAGGTCGACCACGTGGTGTGGGGCCGGGTCGTCCGCTTCCACATCCGGGACGACCTCTACCTGGACCGGGGCCGGATCGACACCGCCGCCCTGCCGGCCGTGGGACGCCTCGCCGCCGAGTACACGCTGGTCGAGAACGTCTTCACCACGCCCCTGGACAAGGAACTGCTGGCGGCGCGGCACGGCCGGCGGATGCAGCGCCTGGACGGACGGCCCACCGGCTGGTCCCCGATCGACACCGCGGAGTGGTCCCCCTCCGGAGCCACCACCGCCCCCGGAAAGTGAGCGCGGCGACCATGCGGACCGACCGGATCGGAACGAGCGACGTGCGGTTCCGGCGGCAGGGCGAGGGGGACCTCGCCGTGCTCTTCGTCCACGGCTTCCTGGACGACCAGTACGTCTGGGACGGCCTGATCGGCGAACTCACCACCCCCGGCGTCGAATGCGTCACCCTCGACCTGGCCGGGAGCGGGGACCGCACCGGGGCGAGCGGGCCCTTCGGCTACGACCGGTTCGCCGGCGAGGTGGGTGCCGTGGCCGACGCCCTCGGCAAGCCCTTCGTGATCGTCGGCCAGAGCATGGGATCGGCCGTGGCCGAGCTGGTGGCCGCGGAGCGCCCCGGCCGGGCGCTCGGCCTGGTCCTGGTCACCCCGGTCCCGCTGGCCGGAACCCGGCAGCCCGACGCGCTGACGGCCCCCTTCCGGTCCCTGGGCGGCGACGGCGACGCGCAGCGCGCGGTCCGGACGCGGCTGTCGACCGCGCTCGCGGAGGCCGACCTCGACCGGCTGGTGGTGAGCGGCACCCGGATCCGTCCCGAGACCGTGCGGGAGACCGTCGGCTGCTGGAACGACGGGCACCCGGCGGGCGCCCGGCCCAGCCGGTACCCGGGCCCCGTGCTCGTGGTGCGCGGTGCGGACGACGGTTTCGTCACCGCCGAGCTGGTCGCCCAGGGGGTCGCGCCGCGGTTCGCCGCGCCCGAGACGGTCGTGGTCGACCGGGCCGGGCACTGGGCCCACCTGGAGCAGCCGGCCGTCGTCGCCGGCCACCTCGACCGCTTCCTCGCCGCTGTGCTGCCCACGGTGCGCGCGTCGGGCTGGACCGGCGCCTTCGCGGAGAAGTCGGCCGACGCGTTCGGCGAGGCGTTCGCCGACGACGTGACGCTGGAGGCCAGCGCGCTCACCCGCCCCGTCGAGGGCCGGGACCCGGTCAAGAACGTGCTGGCCGCGGCGAGCGCGATCTACGACTCCCTCGTCTTCACCCAGGAGACCGTGAGCGGCGAACGCTCCTACCTGGAGTGGCGGGCCACCGCGTTCGGCGGCATGCGGATCGACGGCGTGACGGTCCTGACGAAGAACGCGGCCGGACAGATCGTCCGGGCCGCCATCCACCACCGGCCGCTCGGCGCCGTCCACCGGTTCTCCGCCGAACTGGGCGCCAGACTCGCCGGCCTGCTCGACGCCGGGTACTTCCACCGGGGCTGAGACCCCGTCTTCCGTCACTCCGGCCGGGGACCTGCCCCGGCCGCACCCAGGAGGTTGTCCCATGATCCAGCGCGAGGACGTCGCGTTCGACGCCGACGGCGGGGTCACCCTGCGCGGCTGGCTCTTCCTGCCGGACGGTCCCGGCCCGCACCCCGCGATCACCATGGCCCACGGCTACGCCGGGGTCAGGGACCACGGCCTCGAACCCTTCGCACGGGCCTTCGCCGGGGCGGGGTTCGTCGTCCTGCTGCACGACCACCGCACCTTCGGCGCCAGCGACGGCCTGCCCCGGCAGGACATCGACCCCTGGCGGCAGATCGCCGACTGGCGCCGCGCCATCTCCTTCCTGGAGAGCCGGCCCGAGGTCGCCGCCGACCGGATCGGTCTGTGGGGCACCAGCTACGCCGGCGGCCACGCGATCGTGCTGGGCGCCACCGACCGGCGGCTGCGCGCCGTGGTCGCGCAGGTCCCGACCATCAGCGGCTTCGAGCAGGGCCGGCGCCGCGTCGCGCCGGAGGCGGTCGCGAAGCTGGAGGCGGCCTTCGACGAGGACGAACGCGCCCAGGCGCGCGGCGAGGCCCCCCGCAGCCAGGCCGTCGTGAGCGACGACCCCGCGGTGCCCGCGTCCTACCGGACACCGGACGCCATCGGCTTCTACCTCCAGCCGACGCCCGAGGGCGCGTGGCGCAACGAGGTCACGGTCCGCTCCAACCGGCTGGCCCGCATGTACGAGCCGGGGGCCTGGATCAGCCGGGTCTCCCCCACACCGCTGCTCATGGTGGTCGCCGAGCACGACACCGTGACCCTCACCGACACCGGGCTCGCGGCCTTCGAGCAGGCGCTGGAGCCCAAGGGACTGCAGCTGATCCCGGGCGGCCACTTCGACCCGTACACCACCGAGTTCGAGCGGTCGAGCGCCGCAGCGCTCGACTGGTTCCGCCGGCACCTCTCCTGACAGACACCCACGACACAGCCCGAGGACGAACCATGCCCCACCTGACCTACGCCGTCGAGGACGGCCTCGCCACCCTGGTCCTGGCCAACCCGCCGCAGAACCGCATCGACCCGCAGCTGGCCACCGAACTCGCCGAAGCCCTGGAGGCGATCGGCCAGAGCGACGCCCGCGCGGTCCTGCTGCGTGCCGAGGGCCCCGACTTCAGCTTCGGCGGCGACATCGTCGACTGGCCGGACACGGACCCGCGCGCGCTGCGGGCCCTCTTCGAGCGCTACATGCAGGTCTTCAACCAGCTCGAACGGCTCCCGCTGCCGGTGATCGCGGCCGTCCAGGGACTGTGCTTCGGCGGAGGTCTCGAACTCGCCCTGCGCGCCGACGTGATCTTCGCCGCCGAGACCGCGCGGTTCGGCCACCCGGAGCAGACCCTGGGCATCGTCACCCTGCTCGGCGGTGTCTACCGGGTCGCCGAGCGCGCGGGCCGGGCTCGCGCCGCGGAATGGGCGATCACCTCCGAGCAGGTGCCGGCCAGGGTCATGGCCGACGCCGGTGTCGTCAACCGGGTCGTCGCCGACGACGCCCTGCCGGCCGAGGCGACCGCCTTCGCCCGCAAGGCGGCCCAGGGCCCCACCCGCGCCTACGCCGCGCACAAGGCCCTGCTGCGCGCCTGGGCCGTCGGTGGGGTCGCTGCGGCGGACGAGGCGATGTTCGACATCGCCATGCCGCTGTTCACGACCGACGACGTCACCAAGGGCCTCGCCTCCGCCGTGAAGGCCTTCAAGGCGAAGCAGCCCCGGCCCCCGGTCGACTTCCAGGGCCGCTGACCGCCCCGACCCCGCCCCGCCCGGTCCGCCCCGTCGGACACGGTCCCGCCGCCGTCGGTCCACCACCAGTCATGGAGAAACCCGGAGTGCATCCCCAGTCCCACCCGCCCCACCCCCCGCAGCACAGGCGCCGCCGTCCCGTCCGGGTGTGGCTGCAGCCGTTCGTGATCGGCCTCGTCATCGTCTCGGCGTTCGTCAGCTGCTACATCGGGCTCATGCGCGACCCCCAGCCGCACCGGATCCCCGTGGCGGTCACGACTCCCGCACTGGCGGACCAGGTCCAGCAGGCCCTGGGCGACTCGCTCGACGTACGGCACGCCCGCTCGGCCGCCGAGGCACGCGATGCGCTGCGCCACCGCGACGTCGTGGCCGTGCTCGGCCACGGCCCGCACGGCAAGGGCCTGGAACTCGACGTCGCGAGCGCGAACGGCCTGTCGACGACCACCGCGGTCACCAAGCTCGCCACGGCCTACGCGCACGGCGCCGACCGGCACCTCGGCGTCTCCGACATCGTGCCGCTCGACCGGTACGACGCCCGCGGCCTGGCCGGGTTCTACGTCTCCTTCGGAGTGACCCTCTCCGGCTTCGCCCTCGCCCAGAACGTCGTGGGACTCAGCGGCCTGCTCCGGCTGCGGCACCGCTTCGCCCTGATAGCCGCGTTCGCCGCGGCGTCCGGCCTGGTCGCGGCCGCCATCGCCGGCCCCGTCCTCGGAGCCGTCCCCGCGCCGTACCTGCCCCTCGCCTTCGTCCTGGCGCTGCTGGCCGCCGCCGCGGCCTTCACCACGAAGATGCTGGCCACCTACGTCGGCCCCCTCGGCATTCCGCTGGCCACCCTGTTGCTGCTGACCGTCGGCAACTCCACCAGCGGCGCCACCATCGGCATCAACCTGATGCCCAGCGGCGCCCGGGCCCTGTCGGAACTGCTGCCGCCCGGCGCCGCCGTCCGCGCCATCGCCGACCTCAGCTACTTCCAGGGCTCCCACGTCCTCGCCCCGCTGGCGACCCTCGTCCTGTGGGCGGCGGGGTCCGCGGTCCTGCTGGCCTTCCGCTCCACCGAGCAGAGCCCGGCGCCCCCCTCGCCCCGCACTCGACGCTCCCGTCCGGGGCGCGGCCTCGTAGCGGACGGCGACTCTGGTCCACTGCTGGGCAGCACCCCGACCGACAGAGAACCGAACGGCCTGGTCGTCCATGACGGCGGCACCTCGACCGTCGCCATCGGGTTCTGCCCCTGGTGCGGCAGTCGTCTCCCCGGGTCACAGCGCGGCCGGTGGTTCGACGAACCCGAACGCCGTGGCATCGATCCGCGGGAGGACGAGGTCCCCGCCGGGTTCCGCGACGAGCGCCGGCCGGCCCGAGGAGAGTGAAGGACCGCCGCCGGGGCCGTCCCGGCCGGAGTCAGGCGCCCGCGGGACCGGTAGCGGGCCTGCGCAGCAGCCACTGTGCGAAGGTCCGCCGCGGGGGCCGCACCACCACGCGGCCGTGGGCCTTGTGGCCGACCAGTTCCACGCGCAGCGTGGGCGGCGTCGCCGGACTCGCGGGCGCCTGACGGTAGTCGACCTTGGTGTGCACCAGTTGCAGACCGTCGGTGTCGACCACGACGCCCGGCCTGGTGATCAGCGTCAGCGCCTTCCCGGTCATGGCCACGTCGATACGCAGGGTGTCGTGCGTGATCACGGCATCCGTGAAGTCGAGTGTCACCGCGCAGTACGTCACGGCCAGTTCCAGCCTGCGCGGTACCACCCAGCGCCCCACGCGCTCGACCGCGCCGCTGTGGACCTGCTCGATCCGTACCACGTCCTTGACTTCCGCTCCGAGCGCCCCGACCTCGGCCGAGACGGGCGGCAAGTCGGCGGTGAGCGGGGCCAGTTCGCTCCGCGTCCGGGCCGACAGGGCGGCTTCCAGGCGCTCGTCCAGCTCGTCCGCGGTCAGCAGGCCGTCCCCCGCCGCGACACGCAGCACGTCCACCACCCGGTCCCGGTCGGCGTGCGAGGCCCGCAGGTCGGGCGGCGAGACGGAGCCGGACTCCTTCCCGGTGGGCGAGATCTCTTCCGGCATGGTTCCCCTGGTCCTGTCGAAACGAGTCCGCGCGACGCGGGCGGCGACGCGGACAGCAGACTAACGCCATATCGCGACACCGCTCCCGGTCGGCGGCACCCCGTGCAGCCGGTGCGGCCCGAGATGCGACGTGACATGCGGCGCCGTAGGGTCGAGTGGTGCGCCGCCCCGAGGCGATGCCGGCAGTTCCCACTCCGTGCGGCGAGAGGCCAGCCCGTGCGCGGGCGGGTTCGGTGACCGGTTCGTCTCCCTTTCGGCACAGCATTCAGGGCACGACGCGGCCGCGACGGATCCGGCCCGAGCACACCTGGCCCCGCTCGGCCGGCCGCGCTGCGGCGGGCCGCCTTCCCGACCGTGGTCGCCCGTCCCCGCCGATCCGCGCGCCTGCCCGCGCGTCGCGAGCCGGGACCCCAGAAGCGACCGAGACGGAAGAGTTGATCGATCATGTCGAACAGCGACATCGCGCTGACCGCGCCGAATCAGTTCGTCGAGGGTGCCAACGGGGTCACGTACGCCTACCGGCGGTTCGGCACCGCCTCCGACGGCGTGCTGCCGCTGGTGATGCTGCAGCACTTCCGCGGCAACCTGGACAACTGGGATCCGCTGCTGCTCGGTTCGCTCGCCGCCCACCGCGAGGTCATCCCGGTCGACAACGCCGGGGTCGGCCTGTCGACCGGCACGGTGCCGAACACCATCACCGGGATGGCCCGCGACGCCATCACCTTCGTCGAGGCGCTCGGACTGCACCGGATCGACCTGTTCGGGTTCTCCATCGGCGGGATGGTCGCGCAGGAACTCACCCTCATCCGTCCCCAGCTCGTCCGCCGGCTCGTGCTGGCCGGTACCGGGCCGCGCAGCGGTGTGCTGATGCACGGCTGGATCAACGACGTCCAGTCCCTCGCCAACGTCGCCGACAACCATCCCGAGGACCTGCTCTCCCTGTTCTTCGAGGTCACCCCGACCAGCCAGCAGAAGGGCCGGGAGTTCCTGGAGCGGCGCGCCGCCCGGACCGAGGACCGGGACAAGCCGGCCGGTCTGCAGGCCCGCGACGCGCAGATGGACGCCATCACCGACTGGGGCATCCCCGACCCGGCCCAGCTGGACCGGCTGGCCGGGATCACCCAGCCGGTGCTGCTCGCCAACGGTGACAACGACATCATGATCCCGACGCCGAACACCTGGCTGCTGGCCGACCACCTGCCCAACGCGCGCGTCAGGATCTACCCCGACTCCGGGCACGGCTTCCTGTGGCAGTGGCCCGAGGAGTTCGCCGCGCTGATCCACAGTTTCCTGTCCGGCGCGGGCGAGGAAAAGGCTCCGTGATGGACACGACCGGCCGGGGGCGCGACCAGGTGCGCGGGCTGGAGCGGGCGTCGCACGCGGCGGCGGTCGCGGGGCTGCGGGTGCTGCTGTGGTGGCTCGGGCACGGGCTGGTGCTGGCGGTGCGGTGCAGCGCGGCGCTCCGGTCCCAGATCACGCGCGGTCTCACGGTGGAGATCTCCGCCGACGACGGTCCCGCCCGGCACTGGGACTTCGACGGGCAGCGGCGCGGCGTCTCCACCTCGGCGGGCCGGGCCGCCGCCCCCGACCTCGCGGTCCGCTTCCCCGGCAGCGGTCACGCACTGCGCGACCTGGTCTCGCCGGATGCCGTCGACGCCGTCATGCGCGACCGCATCGGGGGGACCGTCCGCGTCGAGGGCAACCACCTGCTCCTGATGTGGTTCCGCGGCCTGCTGCGGAGCGTGGTGCCCATCGGCGGGGCCGGTCCGCCCCGGCGTGCTCTGCCGGGTGCCTATGTGGCGCACGACCCGGCCGCCAACGGCGTCGAGAAGATCGTCGTCGAGCCGGCCGAGCAGCGGCTGGACCCGCGGTGGACCGGCGGCTGGAACGCGCGGGCCAAGCTGTGGATCGTACGCGGGACCAACGGGGAACCGCTGCGGGAGCCGTGATGGGCACCCATGCCGTGACCCCCCGGACGGCGGCGTCCGCACCCGCGCTGAACGACCGCGCCCTGGGCTGGCTGCGCTACATCTGGGACAAGGCCACCACCCCGGACGACTGGAGCGACCAGGGCGAACCGCTGCCGTGGTGGGACCGCTACACCGCGCCGCCCATGTGCTCCTTCCCCCGGTTCGACGTCCACAACATGGCCTACGTCCTGCCGGTCCTGCTCGAATCGACCCCGGCCTGGCGGGAGGTCTACACCCGCATCGCGGACGAACTCGTACGCCGCTACACCTCGTTCTGGGGCGCGGTCGACTGGTGCACGCTGATCGGTCCCGACCCCGGCGCGGACCGGTATCCCCCCGCGTGGCAGGCCTTCATCCCCGAAGAGCTGCGCGGCCGCTACCCGGTACCGGGCTGGACCGGGAACGGGATCGAACCGTGGGGACTGCAGCCCGACCCGTGCGGCGCCGACGGGAACGTCTTCTACCGGGGCTGGCTGAACCTGGTCCTCGGCATCCGCCGCTACGTCTCGGGCGAGGCCACCGAGCACCGGCCGTTCGAGATCACCGGGTACCAGAGCCGCCGGTTCACCTGGACCCACGCGCGGATCGCCGAGTTCATCTCCGCCCAGTTCCGCAGCCGCCCCCAGGGCCCGCACTGCGAGAACACCAAGATCTGGCCGTTCTGCGTCAGCGCCACCGGGCTCGGGCTCAAGCTCTACGACGCGCAGCTCGGAACCGACCTGAGCGAGCCGGTCCCGCGCTGGTTCGCGTACCTGCGCCGGCACTACATGAGCCTGACCCGCTCCGGCGAACTGCGCACCTTCGCCCTCTACTACGACCCGATGGAGCAGCGCCTGCACTCGCTGCCCGGGCCGTCCGTGGCGCACGGGGTGTTCCCCTGCCTGCTGTACATGTACCCGCAGGACCGCGAGTTCTCCTTGTGGATCTACGAGTTGGCGATGCGCCGGCTCGGCTGGCTGGACCCGGATCTCCCGCTGGGCAGGCTCCGGGCCGACCCCAACCACCTCAGCACGGCCCTGTGGATGGCGCACGAGACAGGGGACACCGCCACCGAGACCCGCATCCGGGAGTACGTCGAAAGGGAGTACCAGCCCCGGTTCTTCGGCGCGGAGAAGGACCGGTTCGGATTCTGGTTCGGCTACGACTCCACATGGCCCCGCGGACAGATCAACGCCATCCTGATGCTCGTCGAGAGCGGCACACCGGGAGCCTGGTGGCGGATCTTCAACGACCCCCTGCCCGCTCCGGCGTCGGAACCGCGGCTCAGGGGCGTCGACTATCCCGCCCTCGGCATCCGGCGCGCCCGCAACGACATGGTCCACCGCGTCCTCGACATCGAGACCACGGCCGCCACCCCGTCCCGGCGCGGCGCACCCACCAGTCTCACCGTCGACCGGCTCCCCGCCCCCGCCGACGTCTCGGTCACCGTCGACGACCGGGACACGGCCGGCTGGCACGTCACCGGTGCCGACTCCATCCGGCTCGACCTCGACATCGACACCCACCGGATCCGCATCGCCTTCCCAGGCGGCGGGTCGCGGTGAAACACCTCCTGCGCGCGAAGCGCACACGAAAGGTGCCCCTATGACGCCCGCATCCGCATGGGCGGCCCCGCTCACCGAGCTCCTGGGCCTCGTCCACCCGCCGGTCGCGATCACCTTCGACACCCGGCCCGCCGCCGGCGACGGCAGTCCCCCCGCCCAGCCCGCGGGCTGCTGCTTCTGGGAACCCGCCCAGCGACAGCCGCTCGACACCCGCCCCGCGGACCACGCCCACTGCAGCACCGGAAGCTACACCCACGGCCTGATCGACCAGGCCGACGCCGCCTCGGGCGCCGACACCGCCGCCCTGGTCGACAGCGGCTGGATCACCCCGGCCGACCTCGGCTCCGTCGCCCGCCTGCCGTTCCGGCCCACGTCGATCCGCTACGCGCCGCTGGCCTCCGCGGCCGGCGCGGACGTCGTGCTCGTCCGCCTCTCGCCCGCCTCGCTCATGACCCTCCAGGGCGCGTGCCCGGACCTGCGGCTCGCCTCCAGACCGCAGTGCCAGATCGTCCCGCTGGCCTACGGCGGCCAGGTCGCGGTCAGCCCGGGATGCGCGGTCAGCCGCGCCCGCACCGGCCTGCCCGCGCAGGAGCTGACCTGCGCACTGCCCGCCGCGCACCTGCCCGCCGTCGTCGACCGCCTGCGGCGGGCCGTCACCGCCGACCGGGCGGTCGCCGACTACGCCGCCGCCGACCGCCGCCGCTTCGCCGCAGTCGACCGACCCGCCTGATCCGGCCCGGACCCGGGCCGCCCCGGCCTCAGCCGAGCAGGCCGCCCACTCCGTTCACGACGTCCGGAACGGAGTCCAGAACGTCCGTCACCGTCACGGGTACGGAGTCCAGGACATCGCCGACCGCCTCGCCGAGCGATCCCGAGCCCGAGTCCGAGTCCGAGCCCGAGTCCGGGCCCGGCCCCCCGGGCTCCCGGGGTTCGGTCGGTGTGACGGCCACGGGAGGCTTCCGGTCCGCGGCCTGCGCGACCCGTGTGCCGTACGGATCCCCCGGTTCACCGGACTGCTCCCGCGGAACGGGCGGGGGCGCGGGGATCCCCGACGGCCCGGTCTCGCGGGGCACGGATGGTGCGGGGGGCGTGGCGCCCGGCCCGCCGGGCGTCACCGACGCGGCGCCGCTCCCGGACTCCAGGTCCCAGCGCTGCCGGACCGACCCGTTCCGCGCGGCCACGACCACCCGGGTGCCGTCCGCGGCCAGCGCGAGGCCCTTGTCCCAGCGGAGCACGAGCTCGCCGCGCACCGTCAGGTCGTACGACACCTCCCCCGCGTGCACCAGGCAGCCGGAGACCACGACCCGGCGCGCACCGGGGTCGGCGGCGAGGCACAGGGTGGGGTCGAGCGCGCTGCGCAGCATGCCGTCGTCCTGGTACGACCACTGCTGGGACCCGGCGTCCGAACAGGGGCCGAGCCGCAGTTCCGCCCCGGTCCGTACGCTGCCCCCGCGCACGTCGAGGCAGTGTCCGGCGTCGAGGCTGCGCAGCCTGCCGTGGGCGATCTCGACGGGCTCGCCCACGGAGGCCGGGGACGGGGAGCCCGAGGAGGGCGCGTTCGCGGCGGGGGCGGACCGGGTGGTGCCGGTGCCGGGGGCTCCCCAGGCGGTGGTGCCGGGGTGCGGGACACCGTTGTCGTCGGACCAGCCCTTGGTCACGAGCACGGTGGCGAGCAGTGCCAGGGAGACCAGGCCGGCACCGGCCAGCACGGCCTTGCGCCGTCCGCTCTCGGTCACGGTGCGGTGCCGTCCGCCGGGCACCGCCGCCGGGCCCGCGGCCTCGCCGCCGGCCGGCCAGGCCTCGACGACCGCGCCGGGTCCGGGCCGCGACTCCAGATAGCGGCGGGCGCCCCAGCCCAGCACGGTCTCGGCGAGCAGCACCTCAAGGCCGCCTTCGAAATGGCTGAGTTGTTCGGCGGCGTGCCGGCAGTACCGGCAGTCGGTGAGATGCCGTTGCACATCCGGGAGCAGAGCGCCGCCCCGGCGAATGGGGACGTCGAGGAGCCGGTTGTAGAAGCGGCATTCCTTCGAGGGCGCGAGTTCCCGGTGGGCGCGCACCAATCCGGTCCTGAATTGTTCGCGGGCCTGGTCGAGGGCGGCCGTCGCGGTAGCGGTGTCGACACCGAGCAGACCAGCGGGTATGTTTATCGGTTCGGCTTCGACCTCGGTGTGCCAGAGGAGGCATTGCGAGGCCCCCGGAAGAGCCTGGAAAGCACGTTCGGCGAGTTGCCGTCTTTCGGGGGTGCCGGGTCTCGCGGCACTGAGTCCGCGGCCGCCGGTGGTCTTGCGCAGTTCCGGTGCGACCACCGAAATGGCTTCGTCGGCGGCCCATGCCCGGACGGTCTCCCGAACCGCCACGAGGAGCTGCGGCCGCAGGGCGCCGCCCACCGCACCGCCGGCCAGCCGGCCGAGGACGCGCTCGAACGCGGCGCTGGCGACGAGTTGGGCGGTGGGCGTGGCGGCGGCGAGGCAGACCACGGCGTAGTCGCAGGTGGCGCGCCAGTGCCGGGCCAGCAGCAGGGCGACGGCATGATGCCGGGCCGCGGGATCTCCGGTGAGCTGGGCGACGAGATTGCGGTCGGACTCCCCCGGGGTCGAACCGGGGCGAGGCGGGTAAGGCGGGCGTGGGGGGTAGGGGGAATGCACTGAACCATTTCCTTCCGAGCCGCAGGACGGCATGCGAAATGGCGCCCTGACGGAATGCAGTGCTGATTGGTGCGTACCTTTTGGGGTCCATAACGGCCGGCCTGATGGCCGTACCGTTCTCCGGACCCTCCCGCGGGGTGGCTCACCTTTGCACACAGGCCTCACAGGAAACAAGAAGTTGAGGTGACCGAAGTTCAAAGAGGCGGGAATTCAGATAAGTTACCGTCGGTATCCGCATCCGGCCGGGATTCAGCGGCCGCACAGGTTCAACTTGTGTGCGTCACGGCCCCGATGGCACACGAAATCTTCAACTTCCGGACAGCCGGGGTCACCCATGGCGGAACGCCGGGTTGCACAGCCGCCTCCCACGATTCTCCCGGCCCCCTCTCATCCCGGTGGGCCAGCATGTGCCGCATGATCGCCCCCCACTCCGCCCCCGCCCCCTCGTCCCCCCGGCCGGTCCGCAAGGCCGTCGTCCCGGCGGCCGGGCTCGGCACCCGGTTCCTGCCCGCCACCAAGGCGACACCGAAGGAGATGCTGCCGGTCGTCGACAAGCCGGCCATCCAGTACGTCGTCGAGGAGGCCGCCAAGGCCGGGCTCGACGACATCCTCATGGTCACCGGCCGGCACAAGCGGGCCATCGAGGACCACTTCGACAACGCCTTCGAGCTGGAACAGGCGCTGGCCGCCAAGGGCGACACCGTGCGTCTGGACGCGGTACGCGATCCCGCGCGGCTCGCCGACATCCACCACATCCGCCAGGGCGACCCGCTCGGCCTCGGCCACGCGGTGCTGTGCGCCAGGCACCACGTGGGCGACCAGCCCTTCGCGGTGCTCCTCGGCGACGACCTGATCGACGCCCGCGAGACCCTGCTCAGCCGGATGCTGGACGTCCGCGACCGCCACCAGGGCAGTGTCGTCGCGCTGATGGAGGTCGACCCGTCCCAGGTCCACCTCTACGGCTGCGCCGCCGTCGAGCCGACCGGCGAGGACGGTGTGGTCCGGGTGACCGGGCTGGTGGAGAAGCCGTCCCCGGAGAAGGCGCCCAGCAACTACGCGGTCATCGGCCGCTACGTCCTCGACCCCGAGGTGTTCGGCGTCCTGGAGCGGACCGCGCCCGGCCGCGGCGGCGAGATCCAGCTGACGGACGCGCTGCAGGACCTGGCCGCGGCCGGCACGGTCCACGGGGTGGTCTTCGACGGGCTGCGCTACGACACCGGCGACAAGGCCGACTACCTGCGCACGGTGGTCCGGCTCGCCTGCGAACGTCCGGACCTGGGCCCGGAGTTCACGGCGTGGCTCAAGGAGTTCGTGGCGGGCCTGACGGAAGCGGGGGCCGGGCGCGAGGAGAGCCGCGCCGCCTGAGCGGCCCCGGCACAGGACGGGGCGAGGGTCCGGCGACCCTCACCCCGTCCGACGTGCGACAGCGGCGGCCGACGACGTCGCGCCGTCGGCACCGGTCCGCCGGTCAGCTGTTGGGACGCAGCGTCCAGACGACGGTCATCTCACCGGTGACCGCGCCGTCCTCGCGCGTGATGGCGACGGCCACCGGGAACTCGGGGCGCTTGCCCTCGTCGAGTTCGGCGACGACGTCGGCGACCGGGCGGCCCAGGGTCGCGGTGGCCTTGACCGGGCCGAGAGCGACCTTCCTGTAGGCGATCTCGGCGCTGACGGCGAGCGGCACGGCACGGGAGAGCTGGTCGCCGAAGGCGGCGAGCACGACCGCGCCGCTCGCGGACTCGGCGAGGGTGAACATCGCGCCCGCGTGCGGTCCGCCGATGTGGTTGTGGAAGTCTCCCTGGTCCGGCAGGGACAGCACGGCCCGCTCCGGAGTCGTCTCCAGGTACTCCAGGTTGAGGGTCCGCACCATCGGGACCGTGGCGGCGAGCATCTCGCCGATCGACATCTGGTCAGTGCTCATGACGAACATGTTACTAGCGAGTAGCAGAGTCTGGCCAGAGCGGTCGCAGTGACCGTCGTCATGGGCCGGGCGACGGCCCTCGCCGCGGACCGGACCGGGCGGCACTAGGGTTACGGGCCATGTGGCCAGAACAGCAGCCGCCAGGGGGCGAGCAGTACCCGCAGAGCAACCCGTATCAGCAACCGGGTTACCAGCAGCCGAATCCGTATCAGCAGCCGGGCTACCAGCAGTATCCGCAGCAGGGCGGGTACGGGCAGCAGCCGCAGTGGGGCCCGCCCGGGCCCGCCGGCGCTCCGCAGCCACCGCAGGGCGGGGGCGGGGGCGGCGACCGCACGAAGCTGGTCGCGATCATCGCGGCGACGGCCGTCGTGGTGGCGGCCGGGGTGACCGGTTTCCTGGTCCTCGGCGGCAAGAAGGACGACAAGGCGGACACCGGCAGGAACCAGCAGGCGACCCACTCGCCGGCGGTCTCCGCCTCCGCTTCCGTCTCTGCCTCCGCGTCGGCGGACGACGACCCGCGCGGTGGCGGCGGGACCGGGAAGCCGACGATCGCGGGCTGGAAGACCGTCGTGAACCCCAAGTGGGGCACGGCCTTCGACGTACCGGCCGACTGGGAGGTCCTCACCCCGGGAACGTCCATCGGTTTCGAGGACAAGGAGGGCAAGCCGATCATCACGATGTCGGCGCCCGCCCAGTTCAGGTCGAAGTGGTGCACGAGCGACGACGACAAGGACGGCAGGACCGAGGACACGTCACTGGCGGGGGTGGGCACCAAGGGCGAGAGCGGCGCGAAGACCCCGGGCGACGCGGCCGTCACGGAGGTCCCCTGGTGGGTGTACGGCGGTTACACGTACCCGGACAAGAAGACCATCACCTACGACAAGAAGGCCACCGCCTACACCACCGCGTCGGGCCTCAAGGGCGCCTACGCCTGGGCGCGTTCGGCGAACAGCCCGCAGAAGGGCAAGTGCGCGAGCGACGGCAAGGCGATCACCTTCGGCTTCGAGAACTCCGCGGGCGACCTGGTGTCGTGGGACTTCTACGGCGCCCGGGGAGTGAACGGAGAGGTCCCGACGGCGACGATCATGAAGATCCTCAGCACGGTCCGGCTGCACGGCACCCCGACCGGAAGCTGACCGCGCCCGGGGACCGGACGGCCGTGGAACGGACGCCCGCGGACCGGACGCCCGCGGACCGAATGTCCGGGAATCGGATGCCCGGGAATCGGGTTGGCAGCGCGGGCTCCCGGCGGGGATAGTCGGGCGGTGACCTCAGCCTCCGGCTCCCCCGGCCCCTCGGGTGCCCCCGGCACCGCCTCCCGCCTGCGCAGGCCCGCCTGGGCGGGCCGCAACTACAGCCTGCTGACCGCGGCGACGATCGTGACGAGCCTGGGCGCCAACGGCTCGCTGATCGCTGCCGCGTTCGCGGTGCTGGACGCGGGCGGCGACGCCGGGGACGTCGGACTGGTGGCCGCGGCCCGCACCTTCCCGCTGGTGCTGTTCCTGCTCGTCGGCGGCGCGGTGGCGGACCGTTTCCCCCGCCACCGCGTGATGGTCGCGGCGAACGCCCTCAACTTCCTCTCCCAGGGCACCTTCGCCGTCCTCGTGCTCACCGGGAGCCCCCGCCTGTGGCAGATGATGCTGCTCACCGCGCTGGGCGGCACCGGCCAGGCGTTCTTCAGCCCGGCGGCGGAGGGCATGCTGCTGTCCTCGGTGAGCGGCGAGCAGGCGGGCCGGGCGTTCGCCGTGTTCCGGATGGCGATGCAGAGCGCCGCCCTCGGCGGCGCGGCCCTGGGCGGCGCGCTGGTGGCGGCGGTGGGCCCCGGCTGGGTGCTGGCGGTGGACGCGGCGGCGTTCGCGGTCGCCGGTGCGCTGCGTTCGTTCCTCGACGTCAGCCATGTCCCGCCGCGCGCCCCGGGCGGCGGGATGCTGGCCGATCTCCGGGAGGGCTGGCGGGAGTTCACGGGCCGCCCGTGGCTGTGGGGGATCGTCGTGCAGTTCTCGATCGCGAACGCGGTGGTGGGCGCCGCCGACTCGGTCTACGGCCCGCTGGTCGCCCGCGACAGCCTGGGCGGACCCGGCCCCTGGGGCCTGGCGCTGGCCGCGTTCGGCGCGGGTACGGTGGCCGGTGCCCTCCTGATGACCCGCTGGAAACCCCGCCGGCTCCTGTTCGTCGGCACCCTCTGCATCTTCCCGCTCGCGCTGCCCGCCGCGGCGCTCGCGATACCGGCCCCCGTGGGAGTCCTCTGCGCGGTGATGTTCGCGGCGGGCAGTACGGTCGAGGTCTTCGGCGTCTCCTGGATGACCGCACTGCACCAGGAGATCCCCGAGGAGAAGCTCTCCCGGGTCTCGGCCTACGACTGGTTCGGCTCCGTCTCCCTGCTGCCCCTGGCGATGGCGCTGGCGGGCCCCGCCGAGCAGGCCTTCGGCCGGGGCCCGGCCCTGTGGGGCTGCGCGGGCCTGGTCGTCGCCGTCACGGCCGCGGTCCTCCTCGTCCCGGACGTACGCAACCTGACCCGCCGCACGGTCCCGGTCACCACACGGCCGTCGGCCGCCTCACCCGATCCCGAACGCTCCGCCGGGGGGCTCGGGTGACGGTACGGCGTCCGTGTCCCCGACCGGACGGGCCGCGCCGACGAACTCCCGCAGCGCGGCGCCGTGTTCGACCCGCGCCGGAAAGGCGTCGGCGGCCGTACGACGGGCCAGCCGGCCGGCGTCGACCGGCCGGTGCGAGGCGATGAGCACCGCGTTCCCGAACCGCCGTCCGCGCAGCACACCGGGTTCGGCGATGAGCGCCAGCTCCTCGAAGACGACGGCGAACGTGGCGAGCTGGGAGCGCAGGAAGCCGAAGGGGGCCGAGTCCGCGAGGTTCGCGAGGTAGACCCCGTCAGCCCGCAGCACCCGCTCGGCCTCCCGCGCGTAGCCCAGCGAGGTCAGATGCGCGGGGATCCGGGACCCGCCGAAGACGTCCGCGATCAGCACGTCCGCCGAGTCCGCGGGCGCCGCCTCCAGCCAGCCGCGCGCGTCGGCGGCGTGCACCGCGATCCCGGCCCGCTCCGGCAGCGGCAGATGCTCGGTGACCAGCTCCAGCAGCTCCCGGTCGGCGTCCACGACGTCCTGCCGGGACCCGGGCCGGGTCGCCGCCACGTACCGCGGGAGCGTGCAGGCGCCGCCGCCGAGATGCAGCACGTCCAGGGGCGCGCCGGCCTCCGCCACCGCGTCCAGCACGTACCCGAGCCGCCGGGCGTACTCGAACTCGAGATGCGTCGGCTCGTCGAGATCCACGTACGACTGCGGCGCCCCGTCGACGGTCAGCAGCCAGGCCCGCTCCCGGTCGACGTCGGGCATCAGTTTGGCGGTCCCGTGCCCGGTGACACGCACGACAGGTATGGCTTCGTTCACTCCTCCATTGTGCGGCGCCCGTACCGGACCCACGGGCGCGGGGGACTGCGCGACCGGCCCCCGCCGGCCCGCAGTCCCCCGCCCACCGCGACCTCACTCCACGGAGGTCACCGTCCCGGCGCCGACGGTCCGGCCGCCCTCACGGATGGCGAACCCCAGCCCCGCCTCCAGCGGAACGTCGCGTCCCAGCTCCACGGTCATCTCCACCGTGTCCCCGGGCCGGGCGACCGCCGTCTCACCGAGGTCGACGTCCCCGACCACATCCGCCGTACGGATGTAGAACTGCGGCCGGTACCCCGTCGCGACAGGAGTCGTACGACCCCCTTCGCGCCCCGACAGGACGTAGACCCGCGCCGAGAACCGCCGGGCCGGCACCACGCTCCCCGGCGCCGCCACCACGTGCCCCCGCCGCACCGCGTCGCGGGGCACGCCCCGCAGCAGCAGCGCCACGTTGTCCCCGGCCTGCGCCTCGTCCATCGGCTTCCCGAAGGTCTCCAGCCCGGTGACGACGGTCTCGACGTCGGCGCCGAGCACCTCCACCCGGTCCCCGACCCGCACGGTCCCCCGCTCGACGGCACCGGTCACGACGGTCCCGCGCCCGGTGATGGTGAGCACGTTCTCCACCGGCAGCAGGAACGGCGCGTCCAGGTACCGCTCGGGCATCGGCACGTAGGTGTCCACCGCGTCGAGCAGCGCCTCGATGGACGCCGTCCACCGCGGGTCGCCCTCCAGCGCCCTGAGCCCGGAGACCCGTACGACGGGCACGGAGTCGCCGCCGTAGCCCTGCGCGGTGAGCAGTTCCCGCACCTCCAGCTCCACGAGGTCGGTGAGCTCCTCGTCCCCCGCGTCGGCCTTGTTGAGCGCGACCACGATGTGGTTCACGCCCACCTGCCGGGCGAGCAGCACGTGTTCGGCGGTCTGCGGCATGATCCCGTCGAGCGCGGAGACCACGAGGATCGCGCCGTCCAGCTGCGCGGCCCCGGTGACCATGTTCTTGACGTAGTCGGCATGGCCCGGCATGTCCACGTGGGCGTAATGCCGGGTGTCGGTCTCGTACTCGACGTGCGCGATGTTGATGGTGATGCCGCGGGCGGCCTCCTCGGGGGCCCGGTCGATGCGGTCGAAGGGCACGAACGTGCCGGTGCCGCGCTCGGCGAGGACCTTGGTGATGGCGGCGGTCAGGGTGGTCTTGCCGTGGTCGACGTGGCCCATCGTGCCGATGTTGAGATGCGGTTTGGTGCGGACGTATGCCGTCTTGGGCATGGCTGTACCTCGAAGCTTGTCCGTAGGAAGAGCGGGGACCCCGAGGAACCGGCCGACCCTCCCCCTGCGGGGTCCGCCGGACTTTCCGGGGAGGGTCAGCTTCGGGCGCCGTCGACAGCGGCCGCGAGAACGGGAACGGCAGCCTTCGGCGCATCCGCGACTGCGGATGCTGCGACGAGGAAGGCGAACCGGAACATGACACAGATCATGTCCGACGCGTCGCCCCACGTCGAACGGTTTTCCGCGGCGCCGATTTCACCCAAGGGACGGGAACCATACGGCGATCACACATCCGCTTCGGTTAGTGTCGCCGAATGCTCGATGCCAACCGCTCTGGCACCGCCACGGCCCCTCCCCGGGCCGCCGCCAAGGAGCTGACCGTCACCGTGCCCGCTCCCCCGAGCTTCGGCGCACGCTGCACCCGCGTGCTGCTGTCGCCGTGGTCCCGGCTGTCCCTGCTCCTCGCCCTGCTGGCGGCGGCCGGGGCGTCGGTGCTGCTCTTCGAGCCGCAGAAGCTGATGACACAGGGCTGGCCGCCGCATGTGGCGGGCACCACCGCGGTGGTGGTCTTCGCCGTGGCGTACGGCCTGATCACGGTGGCCTTCGTGCCCCGGCCGCTCCTCAACCTGGCGGCCGGCGCGCTGTTCGGTTCGGCGCTGGGCATGGGCGCGGCCATGGCCGGCACCGTGCTGGGGGCGTGGCTCTCCTTCGCGCTCGGCCGGATGCTCGGCCAGGAGGCGCTGCGCCCGCTGCTGCGCGGCCGGCTGCTGAAGGCGGCGGACAACCAGTTCAGCAAGCACGGCTTCCGCTCGATGCTGGCGGTACGGCTGTTCCCCGGCGTCCCGTTCTGGGCGGCGAACTACGCGGCCGCCGTCTCCCGCATGCGGTACACCCCGTTCCTGGTCGCGACCGCCCTGGGCTCGATCCCGAACGTCGCCGCCTACGTCGTGGCAGGCGCCCGCGCCTCGACCCCGACGTCCCCGGTGTTCCTGATCTCGGTGGCGGCGATCGTCGTACCGGCGGTGGCCGGAGCAGTGGTCGCCTGGAGAAAACGCCACCACCTACGCCCCAAGCGGTAGCAACGCCCCGTCACTGAAGCGCCCCGACAGGGGCGCTGGGGGTACCCCCGGCCGGAGGCTGGGGGAGGAACTGCGCGACCAGCCCCCACGGCGCGCCGGCCGCCCACCGACACCGAGCGGCACCCCATGGGGCGCACAGTCCCTACCGCACCGCCTCCAGAATCATCGCGTTCGCCAACCCACCCGCCTCGCACATGGTCTGCAACCCGTACCGCGCCCCACGCTCCCGCATGGCATGCACCAGCGTCGTCGTCAGCCGAGTCCCGCTCGCCCCCAGCGGATGCCCCAGCGCGATCGCCCCACCGTGCACGTTCACCCTGGCGAGATCCGCCCCGGTCTCCTGCCGCCAGGCCAGCACCACGCTGGAGAACGCCTCGTTCACCTCGAACAGGTCGATGTCCTCGATGCCGAGCCCCGCCCGCCGCAGCACCTTCTCCGTCGCCGGGATCACGCCGGTCAGCATGAGCAGCGGGTCGGAGCCGGTCACGGCGAACGAGTGCAGCCGGGCCAGCGGGCGCAGCCCGAGCCGGGCCGCGGTCTCCTCGGCCATGATCAGAACCGCGGACGCGCCGTCGTTGATCGGGCTCGCGTTGCCCGCCGTCACGTTCCACTCGATCTGCGGGAACCGCTCGGCGAACCCGGGGTCGTAGTAGGCGGGCTTGAGTCCGGCGAGGACCTCGGCGGTGGTGCCGGGCCGTACCGACTCGTCGCGGGCGACGCCGTCCAGCGGAGCGACTTGCGCGTCGAACAGCCCCGCCTCCCACGCGGCCGCCGCCTTCCGGTGCGAGGAGACGGCGAAGGCGTCCATCTCCTCCCGTCCGATGGACCACTTCGCGGCGATCAGCTCGGCGCTGATGCCCTGCGGGACCAGGCCCTCCGGGTAGCGCGCGGCGACTCCGGGACCGAAGGGGTCCTTGCCGGCCGGCACGTTGGACCACATCGGCACCCGGCTCATCGACTCGACGCCGCAGGCGACGACGATGTCGTAGGCGCCGGACATGACGCCCTGCGCGGCGAAGTGCACGGCCTGCTGGGAGGAGCCGCACTGGCGGTCCACCGTGGTGGCCGGGACCGTCTCGGGGAAGCCCGCGGACAGGACGGCGTACCGGGTGGTGTTCATGGCCTGCTCGCCGACCTGGTCGACGGTGCCGCCGATCACGTCGTCGACGAGGGCGGGGTCGACGCCGGAGCGCTCGACGAGGGTGCGCAGGGTGTGGGCGAGGAGTTCGACAGGGTGGACGTGCGCCAGGGACCCGTTCGGCTTGCCCTTGCCGACGGGGGTGCGCACGGCTTCGACGATGACTGCGTCACGCATCACGGGGACCTCGATTGCCAGTCTCGACCACCGGCTCGATTACCGGTGAGTAGGAAATCCGAACCCACCATAACTCCGAGGGTTTGAAAATCCAACCCTCCACTAGACTGACCCCATGGCCGCCCCCAAGGACCCCCGCCCATGCTCGATCGCCGACGCCCTGGCGCTGGTCGGCGAGAAGTACTCCCTGCTGGTCCTGCGGGAGGTGTACCTGGGCAACGGCCGCTTCGACCGGCTGGTGCGCAACATCGGTGCCCCGCGGGACATCCTGGCCACCCGGCTGCGCCGGCTCGTCGACGCGGGGATCCTCACCAAACGCGTCTACAGCGAGCGGCCGCAGCGCTTCGAGTACCGGGCCACCCAGGCGGGCCTCGAACTGGAGCCGGTCCTGATGACCCTGATGGCCTGGGGCGACCGCCACCTGCACCCGGGCGGCGACCGCCCGATGGTGATCGAGCACAGCTGCGGCAAGACGCTCGCGGCGGTCGTCGTCTGCGAGGCCTGCGGCGACCCGGTACGGCACGAGGACCTGACGGCCCACCCGCAGGCACCGGGCTGGACCGTCAGCGGACCGGAAGCCGCCTGAGCGGCCTACTTCCCCCGGCCGCTCGCGCCGGGCCGCCCGGCCGCCCCCCGCGCGCGACCTCCCCGCCCGTTCACCAGGGGTGCGCCTCCAGGTACTTGGCGATCTCCGCGCGCTCCCAGGCACCGTCGGCGACGACGACCCGGTAGCGGCGCCGCAGGGTGTCGCCCGGGGCCAGCTCCAGCTCGTCGTGGAAGGCCCAGGAGGGGGCGATGCCGGCGAACGGGTCGTTGCGCACGAACCAGTGCGCGGGGTGGCTGCCGCGGGCACCCGAGTGGTCGTTCTCCGGGGCGTGTTCGAAGACGACGGTGGCATGGCCGTCGGTGCCGTCGTGCTCGCCGGACAGCGCCAGCCAGGGGGACTGCGAGCCCATGGCCTCCGGACCCTCCCCCGCCGGGCCGACGATCCGGCCGTCCCGGAAGGCACGCGGGCCGCGCCAGAACAGGCCGGTGTAGCCCGCCTGTTCGCGCCCGGCCGTGGTCGGGCTGCCGAACAGCAGCGGTTCGGTACGGCGGTTGGTGATCGCACTCGTCCAGGTGAGCGCCCACGAACGGGACCCGGGGTCCACGTCGTGGACCTCGATGCGGCGCCGCTCCTCCGCCCACAGCGTCCCGTCGTACGGATGCCAGGTCAGCCGCTCCGCGACGACCAGGCGGCCGTCGGCCGACGACAGCTCGTCGAAGCCGGCGTGCCGCATCGAGCCGACGCGCTCCGGGATGGCGAGGTAACCCTCGCCGTGCACATAGGAGTTGCCGCCCCACAGGTTCGCGCCCGACAGGTGCGAGGCGGTCAGGGAGAGGCCCTTGTGCCAGCGGTGGTCGTTGGGCCGGTAGTCGGTGACGACGTCCCCGCCGAGGGTACGGACCGGGTGCAGGTAGGGCCTCGGCGCCTCCCAGGCCGCCTCGGGCCGGTAGACGTACGAGAAGAGCTGCACCCCGGTGACCGGCTCGGTCACGGTGACCCGGTCGCCGTGGGTGTGCGTGATCCGCAGTTCGCCGCTCACGCGGACACCTCCTCGCGCTCGACCGGCTCCTCACGCTCGACCGGCGCCCAGCCCGGGGCGCCCCCGTGCAGGGCCGTGTAATAGGGATCACCCGGACCGATCTCGCCCGCGCGGACGGTCGTACCGGTGAACGCCGCCTTGTACAGCGCGGTGACCAGCTCCAGGCTGGTGCGCCCGTCGGCGCCGCTGCTGCGCGGCCGCTCCCCCGCCCGCATGGCGGCGATCAGCTCACGCAGCTGGGCCAGGTGCGAGCTGGGCACGTCCGGGCCGAAGTCCCGCCAGGCGGCCGCCTCTTCGGCGGGGACGCCCGGGGCGGGGATGATGCGCCAGTTGTCGTTGGCGTGCCCGTACAGATGGGTCAGTTCGACCGTCGCGCGCTCGCAGTCGATGCGGATGCGGCTCACCTCGTCGGGGCTGAGCACGCTGTTCACGACGGTGGCCAGGGCGCCGTTCGCGAACCGGAGCAGGGCGGTGGAGACGTCCTCGGTCTCCACGTCGTGCACCAGCCGGCCGGCCATCGCCCGCACCTCGCTCCACGGCCCGAGCAGGTCGAGGAGCAGATCCGTCTGGTGGATGCCGTGGCCCATCGCCGGGCCCCCGCCCTCGGTCGCCCAGCGGCCCCGCCAGGGCACCGCGTAGTAAGCGGTGTCCCGGTACCAGGTGGTCTGGCAGTGGGCGACCAGCGGACGGCCCAGTGCCCCCTCGGCCAGCAGCCGACGCACGTGGGCCGCCCCGGAGCCGAACCGGTGCTGGAAGACGATGGACGCGTACGGCCCGCCGTCCGTGCCCTCCGCCGCCTCGACCGCGTCGAAGTCGGCGAGGCTCGGTACCGGCGGCTTCTCGCACCACACCCAGGCGCCGGCCCGCAGCGCGGCCACCGTCTGGTCCCGGTGCAGGGTCGGCGGGGTGCCGATGGTGACCAGGTCGGGCCGCTGTTCGGCGAGCATCCGGTCCAGGTCTGTGTAGGCGTGCGGGATGCCCGCCTCGGCGCGGAACTCCTCGACGGCTCTGGCATCGATGTCGACGGCGGCGACGACCTCGGTCTCACCCTCCGCGGCCAGCCGGGCGAGGGCGGGCAGATGGGAGCCGCGCCCGATGGCGCCGGCGCCGACGACGGCGGCCCGGATGCGGCGGCCGCCGAAGGGGTCCGCGGAGCGGGGGGAGCGGGGCATGGACGTGATCAGCACTCCTCGGGCGTGTACCGGCGATGGGCGAACTCCCGCCCGAGGTGCGCCGCACCGCACCCCGATGTACGGAGCAAGCGCTTTCCCCTGCTGAAACGTAAGCGGCGGCACCTTGACCGGTCAACACCCCGTTGCCGCCCGGCCGCCTGTCGAACCCCTGTGTCCGCGCCGTCACCCCGGCCCGCTACGCTGCGGTGGCACGCGCATGATCACGGGCACACGTGCACCCGTGTGCCGACGCACGGCCGCGTGAGCACGCGTGCCCGAGCGACCGCCAGCCCCTTCCTCACCCTGGGACGCCGTACCTTCATGTCTTGGTTTGAATCGCTGGTCCTCGGCCTCGTCCAGGGGCTGACCGAGTTCCTGCCCGTCTCCTCCAGCGCGCATCTGCGGCTGACCGCGGCCTTCTCCGGCTGGAAGGACCCTGGGGCCGCCTTCACGGCGATCACCCAGATCGGCACGGAGACCGCGGTGCTGATCTACTTCCGCAAGGACATCGGGCGGATCGTCTCGGCCTGGTTCAGGTCGCTGTTCGACAAGGCGATGCGCCGGGACCACGACGCGCAGATGGGCTGGCTGGTGATCGTCGGCTCGATCCCGATCGGCCTGCTGGGCGTGACGTTGAAGGACCAGATCGAGGGCCCGTTCCGCGACCTCCGCATCACCGCGACCATGCTCATCGTCGTGGGCGTCGTCATCGGCATCGCCGACCGGCTGGCCGCCCGCGACGAGGCGGGCCGTCGGCACCGGGCCCCCAAGCAGCGCAAGACGCTGGAGAACCTGAGCGTGAAGGACGGCCTGATCTTCGGCCTCTGCCAGGCCTGCGCCCTGATCCCCGGCGTCTCCCGCTCCGGCGCCACCATCAGCGGGGGCCTGTTCATGGGCTACAGGCGCGAGGCGGCCGCCCGCTACTCCTTCCTGCTCGCCATCCCGGCGGTGCTGGCCTCCGGCGCCTTCGAGGTCAAGGACTCGGTGAGCGAGGGCCACGTGGCCTGGGGGCCGACCCTGTTCGCGACGGTGATCGCGTTCGCGTCGGGCTATGCGGTGATCGCGTGGTTCATGAAATGGATCTCCAACAAGAGCTTCATGCCGTTCGTCTGGTACCGCGTCGCCCTCGGTATCGTGATCATCGCCCTGGTCTCGGCGGACGTACTGAGCCCGCACGCGGCGGAGTCGGCGAGCTAGGCGCTCCACGGAAAGCGCCACGACGCGCCGTCGGCCGTGTGCTCAGGCGCGGCCGGCCACCGGGGTGCCCTGGTGGTGGAAGAGGCGCCAGCCCGTCTCCGTGAGCCGCCACAGGGAGCTGCGCCGGACCCGGCGGCCCTGGTTGTCCGCGAAGTACGTCAGGTGCACGATGCCCGGGGCCAGGACGGTCCCGGACATCTCGGTCACCTCGACCGGTGACTCCGGGGACACCGAGCCGTCGCCGGTCACCGTCAGGATGGACGTCGCGTCCCAGCGGCGGCCGGACGCCCCGACCTCGGTGAACTCCGGATCGAGCAGCTCCAGGACGAGGTCCGGGCGGGCGCGCACCCCGGGATCGAGGAGCCGCAGCTCCGCGTCGACCGCCGCCTGTACCGCCCGCTGGTTCCCGTCCGTCATGCGCCGACCCTACGGACCCGCGGCTGCCGGACCCAGCGAATATCCGCCCGGGATCAGCCCAGCTTGAGCAGGAGGTCGGCGAGTCCGGCCGGCATGGTGATCATGCAGTCGTGGCCGGTGGGCAGTTCCCACACCTGGTCGGTGGCGGGGACCGGCCGCCGGACGATGCCCTCCGGGACGTTCGCCACGCAGTGGATGTGGGTCCGCGGGATCGCGCCCACGGCAGGATCGTCCAGGCGCACCGGCTGCTGGAGGCTGCGCACCGGCTGGTCGGACAGCATGCCGCGCAGCCACGCCACGTCCGCCGCCTCGGTCACCCCGAACAGGCCGTGGGGCGGCGGCAGTTCGGGCAGCGGCGGGACCCGCCAGCCGCTGTCGGACGCGAGGGCGCTGTCGATCAGCCCCCGGGTCAGGGGCTGGACGTCGGCCGCGCTCTCGCCGTGCTCCGGGACCATCGCGTCGAGGTAGACCAGATGCCCGACGCGGTCGGGGACTTCGTTGGCGGCGGCCGAGACGACCAGCCCCGCGTAGCTGTGCCCGACGAGGACGACGCCGGTCAGGTCCTCGTCCCTGATCAGCCCGACGACGTCGGCCACGTGGGTGTCGAGACCGACCTCGGGTCCGAGCAGACGGGCCTTCTCACCGTGCCCGGTCAGGGAGGGTGCGTACACCCGGTGCCCCGCCGCCGTCAGCAGGGGGACCACCCGCTCCCAGCACTCCCCGCTGTGCCAGGCACCGTGTACCAGCAGATACGTCGACATGATCGTGCTCCTCGGCTTGCTCGTCGCTGTCACCGACCACGCTGCGGCCCGGCCCCGGACCGGGGCAGAGCCCTGCCGGTCCTGGGGGTGACAGGACCAGGCACGGGCGCGGTGGCCGCATTACGGTGGCGGGATGACCGACGAACCGAACCTGCTGGGCTCGTACGTGCGCGCCCGCCGCGAGCTGGTCACGCCGGAACAGGCCGGCATCCCCGCGCTGGGGACACGGCGGGTGCCGGGCCTGCGCCGGGAGGAGGTCGCGATGCTGGCGGGCATCAGCGCCGACTACTACCTGCGCCTGGAACAGGGCCGCGACCGCAACCCCTCCGTGCAGGTCCTGGAGTCCCTCGCGCGCGTGCTGCGGCTCGACGAGGACGCGACGGCGTATCTGCTCCGCCTCGGCAGCGCCCGGCCCCGCCGGCGGCGGCGCCGGGCCCGGAAGGAGACCGTCCCGCCGGGCGTCGCCCAACTCGTCGTCGCTCTCCCGCTGCCCGCGCTGGTCGAGGGCCGGTACTTCGACGTCCTCGCCGTCAACGCCCTCGCGACCGCGCTGTCACCGCGCTTCTCGGTCGGCGCCAACCGGCTCCGGGACATCTTCCTCGACCCCGCCGAGCAGGCCCTCCACCCCGGCTGGGAGCAGGCAGGTGCCGGCATGGTCGCCGGGTTCCGGCGCTCCGTCGGGACCGACACGGACGACCCGCGCGTCATCGACCTCGTCGGTGAACTCTCCCTCGCCAGCCCGCACTTCAGCCGTCTCTGGGCCCGCCACGACGTGGCGTCCTGCGACGGCGCGGCCAAGGTCGTCGACCACCCCCAGGTCGGCCGGCTGCGGTTGAACCGCGAGCGGCTGAGCGTCAGCGGGGCGGCGGGGCAGACGCTCGTCGTCTACCACCCGGACCCGGGCAGCGGCAGCGCCGAGAAGCTCGCGCTGCTCGCCTCGGCGCTGCCGACGGGGTGACGGCGAGGGGACAACGAGGGGGCAGTGAGAGGTCGGTGAGGGGGCGGCCAGGCGACCACGGCCGGGCGCCGCATCTCGGCCAACCCCCGACTGCCCTCGTACTCCAGGGGTTTGGGGCCGTCGCACCCGCTCCGGCAAGGGCGAAGTCCTGCACAGGGGCACCCGGGCCGGTGGGAGCCGGGACGAGCCGCCTGGCAAATGCCAAGGCGTGGCCACCCGCCCGCCGTATCGCCCGTGACCAACCCCATACGGTCTGCGTAGTGGCCCGGTAGCGCACGGTCAGTTCTTGCCCCTACGCTGTTTCTCATGTCCCCCGATTCCCGAACCCCTGGTTCCGTGCGGTCTGCTGCCGAGGTCAACGAGCACATCCGGGCGCTGTGGCTGCGTGCGGGCGGAACTCTGTCGGCCCAGGAGCGGGCGGAGTACGAACTGCTGGTGGTCGAGTGGGCCGCGGCGATCCGCGAGCAGATCATCGAGGCGGCCTGACCGGCCGGGGGTTCAGCGGCCGCCGGAGACGCGCAGCACCGTGCCGGTCGTGTAGGAGGCCTCGGGCGACAGCAGCCAGGCGATCGCGGCGGCGATCTCCCCGGGCCGGCCGGCGCGGCCCAACGGCGTGGTGAGACCGACCCGTTCGGCCCGGCCGGGGTCGCCCATCGCCGCGTGGATCTCCGTTTCGATCACGCCGGGTGCCACGGCGTTGACGCGCACGCCGTCGGGGCCCAGTTCCTTGGCGAGGCCCACGGTGAGGGCGTCGACGGCCGCCTTGGTCGCCGCGTAGTGGACGTACTCGCCGGGGCTGCCGAGGGTGGCCGCCGCCGAGGACACGTTCACGATCGCGCCGCTCCCCCGTGCCGCCATCAGCCGGGCGGCACGGCGTGAACACAGCAGCGTGCCCAGCAGGTTGACCTCCACCACCCGGCGGAGATCCGCGGTCGCCGCGTCGGCCAGCCGCCCGAACGGCCCGGTCACGGCGGCGTTGTTCACCAGCCCTGTGACGGCCCCCAGCTCCCGCTCCGCCGCGTCGAACAGCCCCTCCACCTCGGCCTCCACGGAGGTGTCCACCCGGACGACGGCACAGCGCGCCCCGGCCTTGCGCACCTCCTCCGCGACCGCCTCGGCGGCGTCCCCGTCCCGGACGTAGCCGATCACCACGTCGTGCCCGTCGGCCGCGAGCCGCAGACTGGTGGCCGCGCCGATTCCCCGGCTGCCGCCGGTGACCACCGTGACGGGACGTGCCATCGCAGACCTCCTCGGACCGACCGGACGACGATCTTACGGCCACGCGGGCGCGAGTACCGGCCCGCACCGGCCCGCACCGGCTCTCAGCGCCGGATCTCCGGGCCGTTGCGATCAAGTGCCGCCCGGATCCGGCCGAGCCACTCCGTGCCCAGCCGGCGCCCGTCGGGGAGCTGGTCGTCCTTGTCCCAGCGCCATGCGGTGATCATCGCGAGCACGAGGATCCGGCACTGGCGCAGCAGCTCCCGGTCGGCCCCCGGACAGTGCTCGCCGACTTCTTCGGGTGCGTGCGCGAGGTCGAATTCGACCGGTCCACGGCAGCACGTCTCGAAGTCGATGAAGAGCAGCCCGTTCTCCGTGGCGAGCACGTTGCCCGGGTGCGGCTCGCCGTGCAGCAACTGCTCGGCGCCGCCGCCGCGCTCGCCGACCGCCCGTCCCAGGCTTCGGAGCGTGTCGCCGAGCAGTTCCCGGTCCGCGTCGGCGAGCGCCGGCGTACGGTCGCGGTCCGCGACGAGTCGCCGGGCCCGCTCGACGCGGTCCGTGAAGTGCGGCGCCGGGACGTCGATCTCGCGCAGGCCGGCATGCAGCCGCTCCAGTGCCCGGGCGTAGTCGGCCGCCGGGACCTCGCGAGGCGGGGCCGGGGGTTCGTAGTAGGTCCACAGCGTGACCTCGAAGCCGTCACGCTCGTGGACGCCCGGCTCCACTCTCGGTTCGAGCGCAGCCACCGGGCACCCGGACGCGGCGAGCCGCCGGGCAAGCTCCATCTCGAACCGTGCGACCTGATGCGCCACGGGCGCCACCCGGGCCAGGACGTCGCACGGCAGCAGCCGCACGGTGAGCTTGTTGGAGTCCTGGAGAACGACCGCGTCGTCGGCGGTCAGGCCGAGCGACACGGCGACCGAGACGGCCGCGGCCACTGCGCGCCGGGCCTCCGAAGGCTGCATCGTCCCCTGGCCCCTTTCCCCGCCCGGTGCCACGACACCCCGGGCGGTGCGATCCGCGCACCCTACCAATCCGGCCCGGGGGTGCGGGGCCGGGCCGTGTCCACCGGCCCGACGAGGTGGCCACGGATGCGGAACTCGGTTTCCTGTTCGACGGACTGACTGTTCATGAGGCCGGGGCCGGGGGCGGTCGGCTCGAACATCACCGAATATCGCCCGTGCCCCTTGGCTCCGCCCGCCCCGTGCCCAACACTGAGCCGATGACGCAGCGCGTGGAGCTCGCGACCGTGATGGACCGGCTGGCCGTGGACGAGATGGTCACCGAGTACGCGGTGGCCGTCGACGACGGTGACTGGACGGCGTACCGGAGGCTGTTCACGGCGGACGGGCGGGCCGACTACCGCTCCGCCGGGGGGATCGAGGGCGATGCCGGGCAGGTGGCCGGGTGGCTCGCGGAGAACCTGACCCTCTTCGAGATGCGGCAGCATCTGATCGTCAACCGCCTGGTGCGGTTCGGGATCCTGGACCACGACACCGGCGACACCGCCCACCTGCAGGCCGACTACGTCAACCCGATGCGCTTCGCCGGCGGCGACGGCACCTCCTCCGCCCCGGACTTCGTGTGCGGCGGCCGCTACTCGTTCGCGTTCCTGCGCACCGGGGACGGCTGGCGGCTGCGTCAGGTGGTCGTCGAGGAGCGGTGGCGCCGGCTGCCGGACCCGCGTGCGGTGGCCGTGTCCGACTGAGCCCGCGCCCGTGCCCCCTGTCGGGGATCCCGCCCGGTCCCGCACACTGGAAGGACCCGCGGTCAGGAGGCGATGGATGAGGACCGTCGAGCGCTGGCTCACCTCCCCCTGGCGGCGTTCCTGCGCCGGGGCGCTGGCGGGCGCGCTGCCGGTGCTGGCCTTTCCGGCGCCGTCGCTGTGGTGGTTCGCGTACGTCGCGCTGGTGCCGTGGCTGCTGCTGGCGCGCTCGGCGCCGACCGGGCGGCGGGCGGCGTACGACGGCTGGTGCGGCGGGTTCGGGTTCATGGTCGCCGTGCACCACTGGCTGCTGCCGAGCCTGCACGTCTTCATCTTCCTGATCGCCGGGCTGCTGAGCGTGTTCTGGGCGCCATGGGGCTGGGTGACGCGCCGGCTGCTGGGCGGGGTGCCGTCGCCGGGGCGGGCCGCGGCCGCGGTGCTGGTGCTGCCGTCGGGCTGGCTGATGGTGGAGCTGGTGCGGTCCTGGCAGGGGCTCGGCGGGCCGTGGGGCATGCTCGGCGCGACCCAGTGGCAGGTGACACCGGCGCTGCGGCTGGCCTCGGTCGGCGGGGTGTGGCTGCTGAGCTTCCTGGTGGTGGCCGTCAACGTGGCGGTGGCCGTGCTGCTGGCCGTGCGGGAGGCCCGCCTGCCCGCGGTGGCCTCGCTGGTGGCGACGGCCGCCGCGACCTCGGCGGCCTGGATGTGGTCACCGCGCCCGGACGTCGACGGCCACGTCCGGATCGCCGTCGTACAGCCCGGCATCGTCGACGGCACCGACAGCGGCGTCCGGCGCTTCGACCGCGAGGAGCAGCTGACCCGGCAGCTGGCCGGGCAGCATCCCGATCTGATCGTCTGGGGCGAGAGCAGTGTCGGGTACGACCTCGGGGACCGGCCCGATCTCGCGCGGCGGATCGCGGCCCTCTCCCGGGAGACCGGCGCGGACATCCTGGTCAACGTCGACGCCCGGCGCTCCGACCGGCCCGGTATCTACAAGAGCTCCCTACTGGTCGGCGCCGACGGCCCGACCGGCGACCGGTACGACAAGATGCGCCTGGTGCCGTTCGGGGAGTACATACCGGCCCGCTCCCTGCTCGGCTGGGCCACCTCGGTCGGCAAGGCGGCCGGCGAGGACCGGCGGCGCGGCACCGAGCAGGTGGTGATGGACGTCGGCCACGGACTGCGGATCGGCCCGATGATCTGCTTCGAGACGGCGTTCCCCGACATGAGCCGGCATCTCGCCCAGGACGGCGCGCAGGTGCTGATCGGCCAGACGTCGACCTCTTCGTTCCAGGACAGCTGGGCCCCCGAGCAGCACGCCTCGCTGGCCGCGCTCCGGGCCGCCGAGACCGGCCGCACGATGGTCCACGCCACCCTGACCGGGGTCTCCGCGGTGTACGGCCCGGGCGGCGAGCGCATCGGCTCCTGGCTCGGCACCGACGCGAGCACCGCACAGGTCTACGAGGTGCCGATCGCCCGCGGGGTCACCCCGTTCGTGCGGTACGGCGACTGGCCGGTGGACGGCGCGCTGCTGGTGCTGGCCGCGTACTGCCTGGCCGAGGGGCTGCGGACGGTCAGGCTGCGCCGGAGTGCCGCCGAACCTCTCGTACCACCTGCTCGCACAGCTCATGGGTCGCCAGTGCGTCCCGGGCGCTGAGCACCTTCCGGGCGCGGACGGCGTCGAGGAAGGCGAGTACGGCCTGTTCGATGCCGCGCTGCCGGGCCACCGGCACCCAGTCGCCGCGCCGCCGGACCGTCGGCTGGCCCTTGTGGTCGATGACCTCGGCGAGGTTGAGGACCTGGCGCTTGGTGTCCTGGCCGGAGACCTCCAGGATCTCCTCGGCCGAGCCGCTGAGCCTGTTCATCACGCCGAGCGCGGTGAAGCCGTCCCCGGCGAGCTGGAGGACGACGTGGTGCAGCAGGCCGTCGGCGACCCGGGCACGGACGGTCACGTCGTCGACCGGTCCCGGGGCGAGGAAGCGCAGGGTGTCGACGACGTGGATGAAGTCGTCGAGGATCATGGTGCGGGGTTCCTCGGGGAGCCCGATGCGGTTCTTCTGCATCAGGATCAGCTCGCGCGGGTGGTCGGCGCACTGCACGTAGCCGGGGGCGTGGCGCCGGTTGAAGCCGACGAAGAGCGACACGTTCCGCGCCTCGGCGAGCGCCACGAGCCGCTCGGAGTCGGCGAGCCGGTAGGCGAGGGGCTTGTCGACGTACGTGGGTACGCCCGCCTCCAGCAGCCGGGCGACGATCTCGGGATGGGCGACCGTGGCCGCGTGCACGAAGGCGGCGTCGAGATCCTGGGCGAGGAGGTCGTCGAGGGTCGCGTGCCGGCGGCCGGCGGGCAGGTGCAGGCTGTCGGCGATCCGGTCGAGGGTGGCGGGGGTGCGGGTCTGCAGGTGGAGTTCGAGCCCGGGTTGCGTGGCCAGCACCGGCAGGTACGCCTTCTGCGCGATGTCGCCGAGTCCGATGCAGCCGACCTTCACTGACGCTCCCCTTGGTTGCCTGCGGTTGCCCGCGCGTGCCTGAAGGGCAGGATACGGGCCGATAATCCGTGGTGGGATCGGCCGGGGTGGGCCAGGATGCCGGACATGACGACCGAACGCCGCGCACCCGACGTCGACGCCGACGAACGCACCATGCTGGAAGGCTGGTTGGAGTTCCACCGAGAGACCCTCGCGGTGAAGTGCGAGGGCCTGACCGACGCCCAGCTGCGGACCGCCTCCGTGGAGCCGTCCCCGCTGTCCCTGATGGGGCTGGTGCGGCACATGGCGGACGTGGAGCGGAACTGGTACCGCAGGATCCTCACCGGTGCGGAGGCGCCGCCGCTCTACTGGAGCGACGCGGACCCGGACGGCGATTTCCATCTCACCGAGGCGGACACCTGGCAGGAGGCGCACGCGGCCTGGCGGGCCGAGATCGAGGCCGCCCGGCACGCCGCGGCCGGCTTCGGCCTGGACGACCTCTCCAAGGGCCGCCACCGCCGTACCGGCGAGCAGTTCAACCTGCGCTGGATCCACACCCACATGATCGAGGAGTACGCCCGGCACAACGGCCACGCCGACCTGATCCGGGAGCGGATCGACGGCGCGACCGGCGACTGACGTCAGCCCGGCACCCGTCCGTCCCCCGTAGGGGGCACGAGATCACCCGTGCGGGGCACGAAAGTCCTGTCGGCGGTGTCAACCTCCGGGCCGACCCAGCAGAGTTGCGCGGGTGCATCGAACGACGACCACCGCAGCGCTCCTGGTCACCGTGACCGTCTCGGCCCTCTCCGGCTGTGTGACGGTCCAGCGCCCAGGGGTGCCCGGCCCGCCTCCGGGTACGGCGAGCACGCTGCCCTCGGTGCCCCGCCCGGACGGCAGCGCCGAGCCGCGGGTGGTGCAGGCGCCGGTCAAGGAGGCCCTGGAGATGGTCGGGCCGTCCCGCCCGGCCCACCGGGCCGCACCGGCCGCCTCCCACGCCCCGGCGCCCGCTCCCCCGGCCCAGCACCGCGCCCCGGCGGCCCCGCGCGCCGCTACCCCGCACCCCCACGCCGTGCCCCGGTCGCGGAGCCCGCAGGCCGGCCTTCCCGGCCTCTCCCCCTCCGTCCCGAAGACCCCGGACGTGTGCGCCCTGGGCAAGCAGTACGGCGGCTGGGACGCGGACAGCCCGCAGGCGCGGATCTGCGAACAGACGTACGGGCGTTGAGCCGTCGGCGCGGCCCTACTCGGGCCGCTGCCGTGGCGGGCCCCAGGAGTCGGCGCCCGGGTCGCCGTCGTCCCCGAGCCGTAGTTCCAGGCGGCTGATCGCGGCCCGGACCCCGTCGCCGTACCCGTCGTCGCCGAGTGCGGCGGCCGCGCCGCGGGCCCGGTGCAGGTGGCTGCGGGCGGCCTCGGCACGGCCGAGCTTCACGTAGTCGGCGGCGAGGTTCAGGTGCAGGGAGGGGTAGAAGCCGCGCAGTTGCCCGTCTCCCTCAGCCTCGTCCGCCGCGGACAACGCCCGCAGGTCCCAGGCGAGTTCGTCGGACGGGTCGTCCTGGGTGTCGGCCAGGTAGTGGGCCAGGGTGCACCGGTGCAGCGGCTCGCCGTGCTCGCCGAGCTCCGCCCACAGGTCGAGCAGGCGCCGGCGGGCCTCCTCGCGGTCCCCGGCGTGGTGCAGCATCACGACCTGCCCGATCCGCGTGAGCACGGCGTCGGGTGCCGTCCGCTCCTGTCGCTCCACCACTAGGCCCTCCGGGCTGGTAAGCCGTTGTGTGGTGCCGACGGTAAACGGCGCCGTCAGTTTTTCTTGTCAGGCGGCGCCGTTGGACCGCAGGTCCGGTGGTCGACTTGCCGGCCGGTGGGGGTTGATCGCGCAGTTCCTCGCGCCCCAGGGGGTTGCCCCCCCCGGCCGGCTTCGAGGCGCCCTCTGTATGTGCTCAGCCCAGGTCGGGGATCCGCCAGTCGATCGGCTCGTGGCCCTGGGCCGCCACCGCCTCGTCGATCTGGGTGAAGGGGCGGGAGCCGAAGAACTTCTTCGCGGAGAGCGGGGACGGGTGCGCGCCCTGGATCACCACGTGCCGGGTCTCGTCGATCAGCCGGAGCTTCTTCTGCGCGTAACCGCCCCAGAGGACGAAGACGGCCGGGTCGGGACGCTCGGCGACCGCACGGATCACCGCGTCCGTGAACTTCTCCCAGCCCTTGTTCTTGTGCGAGTTGGCCTCACCGGCACGGACCGTGAGGACCGCGTTGAGCAGCAGCACGCCCTGCCGCGCCCACGGCATCAGGTAGCCGTTGTCGGGCACGGACTCCCAGCCCAGCTCCTCGCGCATCTCCTTGTAGATGTTCCGCAGGGACGGCGGGATCCGCACGCCGGGGCGGACGGAGAAGCACAGTCCGTGGCCCTGGCCCTCGCCGTGGTAGGGATCCTGGCCGAGGACGAACACCTTGACCTGGTCGAACGGCGTCGCCTCCAGCGCGGCGAAGACCTCCTCCCGCGGCGGGTAGACGGGGCCCTTCGCCCGCTCCTCCTCGACGAACTCGGTCAGCTCCTTGAAGTAGGGCTGCTGCAGCTCGTCGCCCAGAACCCCGCGCCAGGACTCGGGCAGCATGGCGGTGTCGGTCACGTCAACGTCCTCACGAATTGCGGTCACTTGCAGTTCCTGCTGATACCGAAAAACCTACAGGCGACCACTGACAACCGGTGCCGGACGGCGGTTTCACCAGCTGGTCTTGCGGTGCAGCTCCCACATCATCATGATCGTCGACGGGTCGAGGGCCTTCTCGCCGCCCGAGATGTCGTCGCTGGCCGCGACGTACTGCCGGCCCTGCCACAGCGGGATCAGCCGGGCGTCGTTGACGAGGATCTGCTGGGCCTCCTCGAAGTCCTTGACGACCTCGCCGCGGTCGCTCTCGCCGCGGGAGTGCGGCAGCAGCTTGCCGGTGATCACGGGGGACGGGTAGGGCGTGCCGAGGGCGTTCTGCTCGCCGACGAAGGGGGCGATGAAGTTGTCGGCGTCGGGGAAGTCCGGGAACCAGCCGCGGCCGAACACCGGGTACTCGCCCTTCTGGTAGCCGACGACGTAGGTCTTCCAGGGCCGGCTCTTGAGGGTGATGGTGAACAGCCCGGAGTCGTCGAGCTGCTGCTTGAGCTCCTGGAACATCTGGCCGGTCTCGGAGCCGTAGCGGTCGGTGGTGTACCAGAAGGTGAGCGGGACCCGCCGGGTGATGCCGGCGTCGGCGAGGATCTTGTGGGCCTTGGAGGTGCTGGGGTCGCCGTAGTCGTCGAAGAAGCCGGTGGTGTGGCCGGTCAGGCCCGCCGGGACCATGGAGTACAGCGGGTCGACGGTGTCCTTGTAGACGGTGTGGGCGATGGCGGCCCGGTCGACGAGCTGGGCGACG
This sequence comes from Streptomyces sp. NPDC008092, assembly GCF_042957285.1. Classification (NCBI taxonomy): domain Bacteria; kingdom Bacillati; phylum Actinomycetota; class Actinomycetes; order Kitasatosporales; family Streptomycetaceae; genus Streptomyces; species Streptomyces sp. NPDC008092. Next base: position 79,371 of record NZ_JBIBHY010000007.1, on the reverse strand, counting down.
GCCCTGCGCACCGCGGGCAGCTTGGCCCACGGGTCCTCGGGGTTGAACACCAGGTAGCTGATGTCGGTGCCGGTGCCGTCGAGCAGCTGCAGGTCGGTGCTGCGGTGCGCCTGCAGGGCGACGATGTCGGAGGCGGCGAGACCGCGGTAGGTGACGTCGATGTCCCCGGAGCGCAGGGCCTTGACCATGGTGGCCGAGTCCTGGAAGTAACGGATGGTCACCGCGTCGTTCTGGCGCTGCGCGAAGCCCTGGTAGTTGTCGTTGCGGACCAGCTCGGCGCGCTTGCCGTCCGTGTACGACTTGAGGGTGTACGGCCCGGAGCCGTGCACGGAGGCGTCCTTGCGCAACGAGTGGGCGGGGTAGTCGTCGGGGTCGACGACGGACATGGCCGGGGTGGCGAGCACGAACGGGAAGGTGGCGTCCGCCTTGTTGAGGTGGAAGACCACCTCGCGGTCACCGGTGGTCTCCACCCGGTCGAGGCTGCCGAGCAGTCCGGCCGGGCCGCTGGGCGCGTTGATGCTGCGGATCCGGTCGATGGAGTACTTGACGGCCGCGGCGTCGAGCTTGTCGCCGTCGGCGAACTTCAGCCCGGAGCGTAGTTCGCAGCGGTAGGTGCGGTCGCCCGAGTCCGTGAAGGCGCACTTCTGCGCGGCGTCGGGCTGCGGGGTGGTGGCACCGTCGGGGTAGGCGAGCAGGGTCTGGTAGATGTTCCGGAACAGCTCCCAGGAGCCGTCCCACGATCCCGCCGGGTCGAGGGTGCTGGGGGCACTGGTCGTACCGACGACGATCGGCCCGCTGTTGCCCGCGCTGCTGCCGGAGAGCACCCCGCACCCGGCCACGAGGGAGATGGACGCGACAGCGGCGACTCTTCGCAGGCCTCGGTTGCGGTTGAACACGCGCTCGCTCCTCGATCCGCCATACCAGGGGTCGGCGGCAGACCTTACCGCAGCGTTGCGCGCCTTGAAGCACCCCGGAAACACGGGCGTTGATCGAATGTGCTATGACGACGTTGTCATCCGACTGTGCGGATCTCGTACGACCGCGGGGGCGCCGTTTTCCTCACACATGCGGCAAATATCTGTGACGAAAACGACGCCCGAGGGTCCGTCAGGCCATGCCTGCGTTCAGGAAGATGCCGCCGTCGACGACGAGCGTCTGGCCGGTGATCCAGTCGGACTGCTCCGAGGTGAGGAACGCGGCGGCGCCGCCGATGTCGGAGGGCACGCCGAGCCGCTTGAGCGGGTAGCCCGCGGCGGCCTCCGCCTCCCGGCCCTCGTACAGGGCCTCGGCGAACTTGGTCTTGACGACCGCGGGGGCGATCGCGTTGACCCGGACGCCGGGGGCGAACTCGTGCGCCAGCTGCTGGGTCAGGTTGATCATCGCGGCCTTGCTGATGCCGTACGCGCCTATGAACGGCGAGGCCGACAGACCGGCGACGGAGGCGATGTTGACGATGGCGCCGCCGTTGTCCTTCTGCCAGGCGTGCCAGGTCTTCTGGGCGAAGCCGAGGGCGGAGACCACGTTGGTCTCGAACACCTTGCGGGCCACGTCCAGGTCGACGTCGGCGATCGGGCCGAAGACCGGGTTGGTGCCGGCGTTGTTGACCAGGTAGTCGACGCGGCCGAAGGCCGCCATGGTGCGCTCGACGACCTCGCTCTGGTGGGCCAGGTCGTGCGCCTTGCCGGCGATGCCGATGACGCGCTCGGCGCCGAGGCTCTCGACGGCCTCCTTGAGCGCCTCCTCGTTGCGGCCGGTGATGGCGACGCGGTCGCCGCGGGCGACCAGCGCCTCGGCGACGCCGTAGCCGATGCCGCGGCTCGCGCCGGTGATGACGGCGACCTTGCCGGACAGCTCGGGCAGTTCAGTCATGTCAGTGTTCCCCAGGTTCCCCGGTGTGCTGCTAGTCGAGCGGTCCGCCGGCCACGTACAGGACCTGGCCGGAGACGAAGCCGGCGGCCTCGTTCGTGAAGAAGGCGATGGCGTTGGCGATGTCCTCGGGCTCGCCGACGCGCTGCACGGGGATCTGGGTGGCGGCGGCGGCCTTGAACTCCTCGAAGCCCATCTTCACGCGCTCGGCGGTGGCCTTGGTCATCTCGGTGGCGATGAAGCCGGGGGCGACGGCGTTGGCGGTGATGCCGAACTTGCCGAGCTCGATGGCGAGGGTCTTGGTGAAGCCCTGCAGACCGGCCTTGGCGGCGGAGTAGTTGGCCTGGCCGCGGTTGCCGAGCGCCGAGGAGGAGGACAGGTTGACGACCCGGCCCCAGCCGGCCTCGACCATGTGCTGCTGGACCGCCTTGGTCATCAGGAAGGAGCCGCGCAGGTGCACGTTGAGGACCGTGTCCCAGTCGGACGCGGACATCTTGAACAGCAGGTTGTCGCGGAGCACGCCGGCGTTGTTGACCAGGATGGTCGGGGCGCCCAGCTCCTCGACGACCCGCGCGATCGCGGCGGCGACCTGGGCCTCGTCGGAGACGTCCGCGCCGACCGCGATCGCCTTGCCGCCGGCCGCGGTGATCTTCTCGACGGTGTCCTTGCAGGCGGCCTCGTCGAGGTCGATCACGGCGACCGCGCGGCCCTCGGCGGCCAGTCGTACGGCGGTGGCGGCGCCGATGCCACGTGCGGCACCGGTGACGACGGCCACCCGCTGCTCAGTGCTGGACATTGCTGTTTCTCCTCGCCCTTGAGAACGCCTGATCGAGAGCCCGGCCGGCTGGTGAGCGACCGCTTAGTACCTTCGACAGACGTGACGCTAGAAGCCCTGGCACGCGGTGTCAACGTCACGCCGCGCAGTGTGATCCATTACCTCACCAGGAGGTCCACCAACCGCTCCGTCTCGGCGGCCGGGTCGCGGGTGAGCCCGGTGTGCACGGGTCCCGGCTGGACGACGGTGGAGCGGGGCGCGACCAGCCAGCGGAAGCGCCGCCCCGGGTCGTCCCCGGCCGCGTGCCCCGCCGCCGCCCCGCCCGCGCAGACACCCTCCACCGCCCCGAGCGCGGCCCGTACCCCGGCGACGTCCGCGTCCGGGTCCAGGGCCAGCAGCCGGGCCTCGTCGAGGTGGGTGCGGGCGCCGACGTAGCCCTTGGCCCGGCAGTACACGAGCACCCCGGCGTTGATGCACTCGCCGCGTTCCACCCGGGGTACGACGCGCAGCAGGGCGTACTCGAAGACGTCCCGGTCGCCGCCCTGGCCGGTCCGGGTGATGTGGCGCTCGGTCATGTGTCCGGCCACGTTGATGTGGGTCTCGCTCACTTGGCCCCCTCGATGCCGGTGATGCGTTCGTGGATGACGGCGGCCCGGGCGAGCAGCGGCCGCGCGTAGGTGCGCCGCAGGTCGTCGGGGGTGTCGAAACCGGGCTCGGCGGCGAGCCAGACGTCCGGGATCTCGGCGGTGACCTCGGCGAGCAGTTCCTCGGTGACCCGGGGCGCCAACTCGGCGGCGGCCGCCCGGACGTCGGGGCCGAACCCGCTCAGCGCGTGGTCGGCGGCGTCGTACGGGCGGGCCGCGGACGCCTCCGCCGACGGCCAGTTGTGCTGCCAGATCATGGTGGCGCCGTGGTCGATGAGCCACAGGTCGCCGCGGTGGACCAGCAGGTTGGGGTTGCGCCAGGAGCGGTCGACGTTGTTGACCAGCGCGTCGAACCAGACGATCCGCCCGGCCTCCTCGGGGCTCACCGCGAAGGCGAGCGGGTCGAAGCCGAGGGCGCCGGAGAGGAAGTCCATGCCGAGGTTGGTGCCGCCGCTGCCCCGCAGCAGGTCCTGCACCTGCTGCTCGGGTTCGCCGAGCCCCAGCACCGGATCCAGCTCGACGGTGACCAGCCGGGGCATCCGGAACCCGAGCCGGCGCGCGAGTTCACCGCAGAGGACCTCGGCGACCAGCGTCTTGCGGCCCTGCCCCGCGCCGGTGAACTTCAGGACGTACGTGCCGAGGTCGTCGGCCTCGACGAGCCCCGGCAGCGAACCGCCCTCCCGCAGGGGCGTGATGTAGCGGGTCGCGGTGACTTCTCGCAGCATTTTCCCAGGCCATCCAGCTTCTCAACCAGGCAGTCGGCGACCGGGGGTGACCTCCGGCGCGAAGTGAGCATAGTAACCGAGCGTGACAGCGGGCGAGGTGCGCCCCGGCCCCGCACCGAGGTCACCGTACGGCCCCGCCATGCGGCCGCCGCATACCACCTGTTCCCAACTCTCGTTGGCGTCATGGTCACGGAGGCTCCTACGGTGAGGGGTGGAACCACCGTCCAGGAGGAGTTCGGCCCATGGCAGACCTGGTCCAGCGCGGCGAACTGGGCGCCTTTCTCCGCGCCCGGCGGGAGGCGACCGACCCGGCGGCGGCAGGCTTCCGGTCCGGGCCGCGGCGCCGTAGCCCGGGGCTGCGCCGCGAGGAACTGGCGCAGCTCGCCGGGCTGAGCGTCACCTGGTACACGTGGCTCGAACAGGGCCGCGACATCAGCGTGAGCAGGCAGGTCGTCGAAAGCCTGGCCCGTGCGCTGCGGCTCTCCGGGCCGCAGCGCACGCACCTGTTCACCCTGGCCGCCCTGGTGCCGCCGCCCGCGGGCCCCGGGCCCGTGCAGGTCGATCCCCTCCTCGAACGGCTGGTGCGGGAACTGTCCCCCAGGCCCGCCTACGTGACGAACCCGTGGTGGGACCTGCTGGCCTACAACGACGCGTACGCCGAGCTGCTCGGCGGCCTCGACCGGCGTGCGGCGGACGAGCGCAACATCCTCTGGATCACCTTCACCGAGTCGCGGGGGCCGGGACTGTTCGTCGACTGGCCCGGCGAGGCACGCTCCCTCGCCGGCCAGTTGCGGGTGGCGCTCGCCCGGTATCCCGACGATCCGCGCGGCCCCGAGCTGCTGGAGTCGCTGCTGGACGCCTCCGACGTGTTCCGTGCGCTGTGGGACGAGCGGAGCGTCAGCGGCTTCGCCTCCGCCCGGAAGGAGTTGCGGCACCCGCGGCTCGGACGTGTCGACCTGGAACAGCTGAGACTGGCGGACGCCCGTGACGAAAAGCTGTCGCTCATGGTCTTCCTGCCTGCCGGAAAGGACGAATCCGGGTAAACAGGTCCGGGCAGGAAGCAGGCCGGATCGTGACCGGAGCCGGCGTCTTCGACGGCGGTCTCGGCCGCCTCGCGGACCGGCCGTCCCCGGCGGGCCAGGTCACGGCGCCCTTCCGCCCGGCCCGTCCGGTGCGCCGGCGCCGAGGGCCGGCGGCCCGGCTTCGGCGCAGGTCAAGACCGACAGCGAACCGACAGCGCGGTTTTACCGAAGCCTCATGTCCAGGTGGTCACTATCTGGATGCCGTCTGAACAGGTGGTGCCCGAAGACCGTACCCCTGGACGGATCAACGAGAAGCTCCGCGGAAGGGAACCCCTCACATGACCAGCGCACCGCTCAACCCCTCGGCCAACCCGGCTCGCCGCACCGTGATGGCGGCGGCCGGAGCCGCAGGGCTCGCCGCCGCGCTGACCGCCTGCGGGTCGTCGGACGACTCGTCGTCCAGCACGACCACCACGAACGGCAACGCGGGCGGTGGCTCCACCACCCAGGACAGCAACGGCTCGGCCGGCGGCTCCACGGCCGCGGCCGGTGGCACCGCGCTCGCCAAGACCACGGACATCCCGGAGGGCGGCGGCACGATCTACAAGGACCAGGCCGTGGTCGTCACCCAGCCGACGTCGGGTACGTACAAGGCGTTCTCGACGAAGTGCCCGCACGCCGGCTGCGCGGTGACCAGCGTCGCCTCCGGCGAGATCGTCTGCCCGTGTCACGGCAGCAAGTTCGCCATAGCGGACGGCAGCGTGAAGCAGGGCCCGGCGACCACGGGTCTGACGGCGGCCAACATCACGGTCTCCGGCGACCAGATCTCGCTGGCCTGATCCTCAGGACCGCCGGCGCGGTTGTTTGAGGCAGCCGAGCACCTCGTCCGTGGTCGCGACCGTGGCGACCAACGCGAGGGTGTTGCGGACCATCGCGGGGGTGTACTCGGAGGGCACTCCCGCGACGGCGTCGGCCGGGACGACGGCCGTGTAGCCCCGGTTGACCGCGTCGAACACCGTGTTCGGGATGGCCACGTTGGCCGAGACACCGGTGACGACCAGGGTGCGGCAGCCGAGGTTGCGCAGCAGGGGGTCGACGTCGGTGCCCTGGATCGGCGACAGGCCGTGCAGCCGTCGTACGACGAGGTCCTCCTCCGAGACCTCGATGGGGGGCGCGACGCGGACCGCCGTGGTGCCGGAGAGCTGCTGGACGGGCAGCCGTTCGGCGGCGCGGAACAGGCGGGCGTTGCGGTTGGCGCCGCGGCCGTCCGGGCGGCGTTCGGCGACCGCGTGGATCACCTGGACGCCGGTGTCGTGCGCCGCGGCGACCAGCCGGGCGATGTTGCCGAGAGCGCCCGACGCCCGTGCCTCACGGGCGAGTTCGGGCAGGGCGCTCTCCGGGCCCAGCACGCCCTGCTGGCACTCGACGGTGAGCAGCACGGTGCTCGCGGGGTCGAGGAGTTCCGCGAGCCGTTCGTACGACGATGCCATGACGCCCCCTTCCGCCTTGGTGCGGGGCGGGTGACACTAACCGCCATCGCGCGGGAACGGAAGAAGAGACAGCAGAAGTAGGGGGCCGCATGACCGTCACTCAGCGCCGGGGCCGGAAGATCATGATGACGCCCGGTGAGCTGGACGAGTTCCTCACCACACAACGCACCTGCCGGGTCGCGACCGTCTCGGCGTCCGGCGCCCCGCACGTGAGCGCCCTGTGGTTCGCCTGGGACGGCACGTCCCTGTGGCTCTACTCGGTGGTGCGCAGCCAGCGCTGGAAGGACCTCAGCCGCGATCCGCGGGTGGCGGTCGTCGTCGACTCCGGTGAGGAGTACGACCAGTTGCGCGGCGTCGAGCTGAGGGGGACCGTCGAGTTCGTGGGCGAGGTCCCGCGCACCGGCGAACTGGTCGCCGAACTCGACTACATCGAGACGGTGTTCGCCCGCAAGAACTTCGGCCTGGACGAGATGCCGCACGACGGCCGGCACGCCTGGGCGCGGCTCACCCCGACGAAGACCGCCTCCTGGGACTTCCGCAAGCTCGGCTCCGCGTAGGGCTGTTCGGGGAGGACCGGTTCAGGCGATCGCCTCGGCCGCGCCGCGCAGCTCCTGCACCGCCGCCCGGATCGAGGGGCGGCGGTCGGCGTCGGCCCGCCAGACGACGTACACATGGCGGCGCACCCGCTGCTTCAGCGGCACCATGACCACGCCGTCCGGCACCGGGTGACGGCCCAGCAGCGGGGCGATGCAGACGCCCAGCCCGGCCGCGACCAGGTTGAGCTGTGTGTGGGTCTCGGCCGCGCGGTGTCCGACGATGGGCTCGATGCCGCGTGAGCGGAGCGTGAACATCAGCCATTCGTGGCAGAACTCGCCCTCGCCCCAGGTGATCCACTCGTCCTCGGCGAACTCCCCCAAATCCACCTCCTCGCGGTCGGCGAGCCGGTGCCCGGCCGGCAGCGCCACCTCGGCGGGGTCGTCCAGCAGCGGCGCCTTGACCAGCCCGTCGGGCACCGGCATCGGCTTGTTGTACCAGTCCAGGACGACGGCGAGGTCGAGGTCGCCGCGGACGACCCCGGCGACGCCGTTCTCCGGTTCCAGTTCGCTGGAGCGGACGCGCAGCGCGGGGTGCCGGGTGCGCAGGGCGGCCAGTGCGGTCGGGAAGAGGCCACGGGCGGCCGTCGGGAACGCGGACAGCCGGAGCTCCCCGACGACCTGGCCCCGGTGTGCCTCCAGGTCGGACTGGGCCAGCTCGACCTGGGAGAGGATCCGGGCCGCGTGCTCGGCGAGCAGCCGCCCGGCGTCGGTGAGCCGGATGCCCCGGCCGTTCTTGGCGAGGAGCTGCTGGTCCACCTCGCGTTCCAGCTTGCCCATCTGCTGCGACACCGCCGACGTCGTGACGTGCAGGGCCTCGGCGGCGCCGCTGACCGAGCCGTGCCGGGCGAGGGCGTCGAGGGTGCGCAGGCGCTCCAGGTTCAACATGTAAGCGATTCTAAGAGGTACCCGGCGGGAAGTCTCGATTGTGCTACGAGGTCGCTTCCCTCATCGTGGAGGTCATGAGCACCGTGACCACCGCCGCGACCAGCGAGCCGACGCTTGCCGACGCCCCTTCCCGCCCCCGCCTCGACTGGCGTCTGCGCTTCGGCGCCCTCTCGCTGATCTGGGGCTTCAGCTTCCTCTTCATCAAGGTGGGGACGGAGGGCTACGCACCGTTCCAGGTCACGCTGGGCAGGCTGGTGTTCGGTACGGCGGTCCTGGCGGCGGCGATGGCCGTGAAGCGGCAGCGGCTGCCGCGCGGGGCCCGCACCTGGGGGCATCTGGCGGTCGCCGCGTTCCTGCTCAACGCGCTGCCGTTCTCCCTCTTCGCCTACGCGGAGCTGACGATCCCGTCCACGCTGGCCGGGATCTGCAACGCGACCTCGCCGCTGTGGGGGATGGTGCTGTCGCTGGTGGCCCTGTCGGAGGACCGCCCGACGCGGGTCCGGTTCGCCGGACTGGGCCTGGGGTTCATCGGTGTCCTGACGGTGCTGGGCGCCTGGGAGGGTTTCCACGGCCTGGACGTCACGGGGACCGTCATGGCGCTGCTTGCCTCGCTGAGCTATCCGATCGGCTGGATCTACGTCCGGCGGACGCTGGCCGGGACGGGTGACCCGCATCTGGCGATGACCGGCGCGCAGCTGCTGCTGGCGACGGCGCAACTGGCCGTGGTGACACCCCTGTTCACGTCGTTCCCGGCGCGCTTCGCCCCGGTCCCGCTGCTGGCGATCGCCGCGCTCGGCGCGCTGGGGACGGGGCTGGCCGTGCTCGTCCAGTACGGGCTGGTGGCGGAGGTGGGGCCGACCACCGCCCAGATGGTCACGTACTTCATCCCGGTCATCGCCGCCGCGGCGGGGGTCGCGGTGCTGGGCGAGTCGCTGCGCTGGAGCACGCCGGTGGGCGCGGCGGTCGTGCTGGCGGGGGCCGCACTGACGCAGGTTCGGCCGAAGAGGCGTGCGTCCTGAGGCACATGGGCGGGTGCGGGTGGTGGTGGGCCGGTCGCGTGGTTCCCCGGGCCTCTTTCAGGGGCGTCAGCCCAGGCGTCCCCTTCAGGGGCGCGGGGAACCGCGCGACCAGCCACGACGGCGCCGCGGACGGCACATCGCGGCACTTCCAGCGGAGCGCTCACGCCTGGATCCGGCCCTTCGCCGGCGCCACCGCTCTCGCCACCGCCGCCGCCAGCGGACCGGCCTCCCCGGGTGTCAGCGTCGAGACGGTGACGCGGACGGCCGGCGGGGACGACAACCGGTAGCGCGCCCCCGGCGCCACCGCCCACCCTTCGAGCAGCAGGCGGGACACCGCGGCCGTCTCGTCCGGCACCGGGACCCACACGTTCATGCCGCTGCGCCCGTGCGCCTCGACGCCGTGGTCCGCGAGCGCGCCGACGAGGAGGTCGCGGCGGGCCCGGTAGGTCGCCGCGACCTCCGCGCCGTTCACCGCGCCGTCGGCCCACATCCGGACCACCGTGCGCTGCAGCAGCCGGCTCACCCAGCCCGGGCCCAGGCGCTGGCGCCCCCGCACCCGGTCGACCGTTACCTCGTCGCCGGTCAGGGTGGCCAGGCGCAGGTCGGGGCCGTAGGCCTTGGCGACCGAGCGGACGAAGGCCCAGTGGTGGGTGACGCCGGCCAGGGGGTGCAGGGGGAGGTCGACGATGCCGTGGCCGTGGTCGTCCTCGATCAGCAGGGTGTGCGGGTGTGCGCGCAGGACGGCCCGCAGGGCACGCGCGCGTGCGGCGCTCACGGCGGCGCCGGTGGGGTTGTGCGCCCGGGCGGTGACGATCAGGGCGCGCGCGCCGGACTCCAGGGCCCGGCGCAGGGCGTCGGCGCGCGGCCCCTCGTCGTCGACGGCCACCGGGACGGTGCGCAGCCCCAGCGCGGGGATCAGGTCGAGGGTGCGGCCCCAGCCGGGATCCTCGACGGCGACCTGGTCACCGGGCTTGAGGTGCGCCAGCAGGACGCGTTCGGCGGCGTCCAGGGAGCCGGAGGTGACGGTGAGCGGCCCCTCGGGCACGCCGTCGGCGGCCAGCTCGGCGCGCGCCATCCGTTCCAGCTGCGGCTCGACGGGGTCGGCGCCGTAGAGGACCGGGTCGCGGTCGCACTCCTCCGCCACCGCGGCCAGCACCGGCGCGAGGGCGGGGAGCAGGGCGGGGTCGGGGTTGCCGGAGGACAGGTCGCGCACTCCGGCCGGGACGTCGGGAAGCTGGTCCCGGCCGGTGGTGGCCGGCTTCGGCCGGACCCGGCTGCCCCGACGGCCGGCGGTCTCGATGACCCCGCGCTCGCGCAGGGTGCGGTACGCGGCCGCGACCGTGTTGGGATTCACCCCGAGCCTGCTCGCCAACTCCCGCATCGGGGGGAGCAGTTGCCCCGGTTCCAGCGACCCGGCACCCACCGCGCGCTCGACGCTGGCCGCAATCTCTGCTGCGCCGCGCCCTTCGATCGGATATTCTCCTAGCACAAACGACATTATGCACTAGTGCAATGGAGAAACGCAATGGAGACAGCCGTACAGGGGACCGTCCCGGCCCAGCCCGCCGCCTACCCGAGAACCGACCGCAACGTCCCCACCCGTTCCGCCGAGCGGGCGTCGTACGACAGGGAACTGGTGCACGCGATCCTCGACGAGGGCTACCTCTGCCACCTCGGCTTCGTGCGCGACGGCGCGCCGGTGGTGCTGCCGACGCTGTACGGCCGGGTCGGCGAGGTCCTGTACCTGCACGGCTCGACGGGCTCGCGTCCGCTGCGGATGACCGGCCAGGCCGACCCCGGACTCGCGGTGTGCGTGACGGTCACCCATGTCGACGGCCTGGTGCTGGCCCGCTCGGCCTTCCACCACTCGGTCAACTACCGCTCCGTGGTGGTGCACGGCATCGCCCACCAGGTCACCGACCCCGAGGAGAAGCGCCGCGCGCTGGACGCCCTGGTCGACCACGTGGTGCCGGGCCGGTCCGCCGACTCCCGGCCCGCCGACAAGAAGGAACTGGCCGCGACGGCGGTGATCCGTCTCGACCTCGACGAGGTCTCCGCCAAGACCCGCACGGGCGGCGCGTACGACGAACCGGAGGACATGGGCCTCCCCCACTGGGCGGGCGTGCTGCCGCTGCGGAAGGGGTACGGCACTCCGGTGGCCAACGACGACCTGGCGGCAGACGTTCCGCTGCCGCCCTACCTGACGGGCGCCTGAGACGGGCCCCGACGGGGACCGACGCGCTCCTCCGGGAGCGCGAGCCCGCTCGGCAGCGCCCCGCAGGGGCGCTGGGGGCACCCCGGCCGAAGCGCTCAAGCCGAAGCGCTCAGGCCGAGGCGACCGGCTCCTTCGCCGTGCTCTGGCTCACCACCGACTCCGGCACCGGAGTCGAGGACTGCGCGATGAACGCGCCCAGCAGGACCACGGCTCCCCCCACCAGCTGCGGCACCGACAGCCGCTCCCCCAGCAGCACCCACGCCAGCACGGTCGCCACCACCGCCTCCAGGCAGGCCACCACCCCCGCCACCTGCGGAGACAGCCGCCGTACCGACACCACACCCGTGACGTACGCGACGACCGTGGCGACGAGCACGATCCACGCCAGCAGGACCGCCGCGGGCACGCCCACCCCGTTCATCCGCGCGGAGCCGCCCAGCACCGACCAGTCCATCTCCCACGGCCGGGCCACCACCGTGAGCAGGCCCGCCCCGACCAGCAGCCCGTAGGCGATCACCCCGAGCGGATCCGCCTCCTCGCCCCCGCCGCCCCCGCCGTGGTCGGCGAGCACGAAGTACCCCACCTGGCAGCATGCCGCGCCCAGCGCCAGCACCAGCCCCAGCGCGTCGAACCGCAGCCCCGACCAGACCTCCACCACACACGCGAGGCCGCCCGCCGCGAGGGCCACACCGAGCGCGGCGGCGCGGGTGACCGGCCGCCGCTGCACGAACCGGACCCAGCCCAGCACCAGCGCGGGGGCGAGGTACTCCACGAGCAGCGCCACCCCCACGGGTATCCGGGAGATGGCGGCGAAGTAGCAGGCCTGGACGCCCGCCACGGCGAGCAGGCCGAACCCGGCGAGCAGCGCAGGCCGGCGGCGCGGCAGGTCGCGGTGGCGGACGGCGAGCGGAAGCATCACCAGGGCGGCGCCCGCCACCCGCAGCCACACCACGTGCAGCGGTGCGAGCCCGGCCTCGATCAGGGGCTTTGCCGCGACGCCGGAGCCGCCGAAGGCGAGCGCCGACCCGAGGGCGAGGGAGAGCCCGAGGCCCTTTCCATGGCTGCTGTCAGTGGTGTGCACCGGCACATGATGCCAGCAGGCGACATGAGCGTCACCCCCTTTGGCACCTGTCTCAACGGCCGGACGTGCGGCGCTCCGCCTCGGCGTCCCGGACCGCGCCGGCCTGCCCGACCTGCCCTGCCTGCCCGACCGCTCCGTCGCCGTCTATCCGCACGGCCAGTCCACGGGCGGCCACCCCGGCCCGCTCCAGCACCTCCACGGCCCGGGACTCCGGGTCGAGGACCAGGCCCGCGAGCAGGTCGATGCCGTCGGGGTGGGCCGCGCCGCGGCGCCGGGCGCGGCTGCGGGCGTACTCCAGGGCGGCCGCGGCCACCGGCGACCAGGCGCCGTCGCCCCTGCCCTCGGCTCGCCGCCCGGCGTGCGCAAGGGCGGGCAGCGCGCCGGAGTCCTCGACCCCGCTCTGCCAGCGCAGGCCGTAGCCGATGCTGCGCTGCACGAGGTAGCCGAGCAGGCGGGCGAGCTGCGAAGTGTCACCGATGACGGAGCGGACCTCGGGGTCGTACTCGATCAGCGAGTGCAGCAGATGGGCGGTGTCGACCTGGCGGTCCCCGTCCCGCACGGCCCGGCGGCGGGCACCGGCGACCACCGCTGCCGACTCGGCACCGAGCCCGGCATCGTCGTCCGCGTGGATACTGCCCTGGTCCTGGGCGGGCTGGCGGGGAATACGGGGTTGCACACCCCCTACCCCATCAATTCCGGAGACCTGAGTCATCGGCGGGGGGAAGCATTTTCGCGTCCCACGCAGAGTGGACGCGGATGGCCGGAATCTCCTCCTTGCGGATGAGATCAGACCGATTCCGGCCACCGGGGCGCGCGCCGCCTTGCCGCGCGCCCCTCACGCAACCGTCGCGCACCCGCCGTACGTCTCCCACTGACGTGGAGAGCGGGTGCTGCTGGCTGGTCGCGCTGCCGGCGGTCGACGGCAGGCAGTACGTGTACCGGGTCTACGCCCCGGCGGACGCACTGCCCGCGGACCTGTTCTGGGACGCCTGGCACTGCCACGACGAGAGCACGCTGCCGCGCGCCTGGGACCTGTTCGACGCGGCGCTGATCCGCCGGGTCGGCTGAGCGGCCGGGGCGCCACCGGATCGGCACATTTCCTGACGGTTCATCAGTATTGAATGTTCGAGGCCCTGCGGCTACGTTCCGCGACACCGTAGCCCGACACGAAGGGGTGGCCCGATGGCCGAAGTCAGCGCGGAGGCACGCATCCAGGCACCAGCCGAGAAGGTGTGGGCACAGCTCACCGACTGGTCGGCGTACGGCGAGTGGAACGCGACCCACACCAACTTCCCCAAGGGCGGGCCCGAGACCCTGGCGGTGGGCGGCACCTTCCAGGAGAACATGAAGCTGATGGGCTTCCCGGCGGAGGTCGAGTGGACCATCGAGGAACTGGAGCCGGCGCGGGTGCTGGCGATCCGCGGCAAGGGCCCGATGGCGGTGACCGTCGCCACGCGCTACACGCTGACCCCGGACGGAGACGCGACAGGGGTGCGGATCGACGGCGAGTTCACGGGCGCGGCCGTGTCGCTGATGGCGGGCAAGCTCAAGGACTCGGCGACGGCGGCCCTCAACGAGTCGCTGCGCAAGCTGGGCGGCCTGGTGGCCTAACGGCCTGCCCGCGGACACGGAAGCGCGCCCCGCGGATCACTCCGCGGGGCGCGCCGGGTCCCGCCTCGCGCCCGAGGGTCAGTCCTCGTCGGCGAGGATGAGGTACAGCTTCTTGCGGGTCTCGTTGATGACGGCCAGCGCCTTCTCGCGCTGCTCCTTGCTGCCGGTCTTCCAGACCTGCCCGAAGGCCTCCATCAGGCCGAAGCCGGCCTGGCGGATCTCGCTCAGGGCCTCGAAGTCCACCCCGCGGGAAGCCTCTTCCCAGGGGGCGTCGGGGCCCTCGTCGGCGGCGGTACGGCCGCTGTCGGTGAGGGAGAACAGCTTCTTGCCGCCCTCGCTCTCGCTGGCGATCAGGCCCTCGTCCTCCAGCAGCTGCAGGGTCGGGTAGACCGAGCCGGGGCTCGGCTTCCACGCGCCGCCGCTGCGCTCGGCGATCTCCTGGATCATCTCGTAACCGTGCATCGGGCGGTCCTTCAGCAGGGCCAGGATCGAGGCCCGCACGTCACCGCGCCGCGCCCTCCCCCTGGGACCACCGCGCCCGCGCGGCCCCCAGTGACCCGGTCCGAAACCGGGCCCGCCGGGGCCGAAGCCGGGGCCACCCGGGCCGAAGGGCCCGAACGCCGCCCGCAGGCCGTCACGTCCACCGAAGCCGCCCCGCCCCTGCGGGCGAGGGCCGGCCTGACCATGTCCACGCTCGAATCCGTGGGAACGCATCTCAATCACTCCATCCATCGTTGATCTGTCGCGTATCTTTCGCGATGTCTCGACGATATATCGGAAGCGTTCGGATGGCAAGACCCTTCCCGACGGGTCCCGCCGGGCAAGGTCAGGGCACGGACCCCGCCGCCCGGGGCGACTCAACAGGGACGTTGCATGACCATGCGGTCTCATGCATAATCTTCCTATGTCCAAGGTCCTCACCTCCCTTCCCGCCGGCGAGCGCGTCGGCATCGCCTTCTCCGGTGGGCTCGACACCTCGGTCGCGGTCGCGTGGATGCGCGACAAGGGCGCCGTCCCGTGCACCTACACCGCCGACATCGGCCAGTACGACGAGCCCGACATCGCCTCGGTGCCCGGCCGTGCGCACACCTACGGCGCCGAGATCGCCCGTCTGGTGGACTGCCGGGCCGCGCTGGTCGAGGAGGGCCTCGCCGCGCTCACCTGCGGTGCGTTCCACATCCGCTCGGGCGGGCGGGCGTACTTCAACACCACCCCGCTCGGCCGTGCCGTCACCGGCACGCTGCTGGTGCGGGCCATGCTGGAGGACGACGTCCAGATCTGGGGCGACGGGTCGACCTTCAAGGGCAACGACATCGAGCGGTTCTACCGGTACGGGCTGCTCGCCAACCCGCACCTGCGGATCTACAAGCCCTGGCTGGACGCGGACTTCGTGACCGAGCTCGGCGGCCGCAAGGAGATGTCCGAGTGGCTGGTGGCCCACGGGCTGCCGTACCGGGACAGCACCGAGAAGGCGTACTCCACCGACGCCAACATCTGGGGCGCCACGCACGAGGCGAAGACCCTGGAGCACCTGGACAACGGCATCGAGACCGTCGAGCCGATCATGGGCGTGCGGTTCTGGGACCCCGAGGTCGAGATCCTGCCCGAGGACGTGACGATCGGCTTCGACCAGGGCCGACCGGTCACGATCAACGGCAAGGAGTTCGAGACCGCCGTCGAACTGGTCATGGAGGCCAACGCGATCGGCGGCCGGCACGGCCTCGGCATGTCCGACCAGATCGAGAACCGGATCATCGAGGCCAAGAGCCGGGGCATCTACGAGGCGCCCGGCATGGCGCTGCTGCACGCCGCCTACGAGCGGCTGGTCAACGCGATCCACAACGAGGACACGGTCGCGCAGTACCACAACGAAGGCCGGCGGCTCGGTCGGCTGATGTACGAGGGCCGGTGGCTGGACCCGCAGGCGCTGATGATCCGCGAGTCCCTGCAGCGGTGGGTCGGCGCGGCCGTCACCGGTGAGGTGACGCTGCGGCTGCGGCGCGGCGAGGACTACTCGATCCTCGACACGACGGGGCCGGCGTTCAGCTACCACCCCGACAAGCTGTCGATGGAGCGCACCGAGGACGCGGCGTTCGGTCCGGTGGACCGCATCGGCCAGCTGACCATGCGGAACCTCGACATCGCCGACTCCCGCGCGAAGCTGGAGCAGTACGCGGGGCTGGGCCTGATCGGCTCCGCCAACCCGGCGATCGGTGCGGCGCAGGCGGCGGCGACGGGCCTGATCGGCAGCATGCCGGAGGGCGGCGCCGAGGCGATCGCGTCCCGCGGGGAGGCCGCGACGGACGCCGACGAGCTGCTGGACCGGGCGGCGATGGAACTCGGCACGGACTGAGCGTTCCGCTCAGGGGGGCCGACTCGGCGACGGGTCGGCCCCTCTTCGTTGCCGGCGGCGTGACGGGGCATCGGCGCCGCGAGAACTGACGGTTGACCGGCCGGTGCGGCGCCGTCGTGGTTGCTCGCGCAGTTCCCCGCGCCCCTTACGGGGCGCTTCACAGCCACCCAGCTGCGGGCAGGCGTGCCGCAGGGCGGCACGGGTGGGCGCTGGGGGTCCCCCCGGCCGAAGGCTGGGGGAGGCACACTGCCAGCGCCGGTAAGCGTCCCCCCTCCCCCCATTTGGCCGCACCTCGTGAAAACCGGGCCAGGGTTCCGCGATTGGCCTTGGGTGGGGGCGGTGGGCAGGCCCTACCGTCTGGTTCATGCGGATTCGAATCGTTGATGCCTTCGCCGAGCGGCCCTTCACCGGGAACCCGGCCGGGGTCGTGCTGCTCGACTCCTTTCCCGACGACGGGTGGATGCAGAACGTCGCCATGGAGGTGAACCACGCCGAGACCGCGTTCGCGCACCCCCTGCCCGAGGGCGGCGTCGCCGACTGGGCGCTGCGGTGGTTCACGCCCGTCACGGAGGTCGCGATGTGCGGGCATGCCACCCTGGCCACCGCGCACGTGCTGCACAGCACGGGGACGCACACCGGGACCGTGCGGTTCGCCAGCCGGAGCGGGGTGCTGGTCGCCACGCCGGGCGGGGACGGGTCGGTCACCCTCGACTTTCCGACCGCCCCGCTCACCCGGGTCGACGTGCCCGACGGGGTGGCCGGCGCGCTCGGCGCGGAACCGGTCGCCGCCTTCGACACCGGGCCGAACGTCGGCGACCTGCTCCTCGAACTCGCCGACGAGAAGACCGTGCTCGGCCTCTCCCCCGACCACAAGGCCCTCACCGCCCACTCCACGCGCGGGATCATCGCCACCGCCCGCGCCCAGGACCCGGCCAAGGGGTACGACTACGTCTCCCGCTGCTTCTTCCCGAACGTCGGGATCGACGAGGACCCGGTGACCGGGAGTGCCCACACCGCGCTCGCGCCGCACTGGGCCGGACGGCTCGGCAGGGACGACCTGACGGGGCTGCAGGCCTCCCGGCGCAGCGGGCTCGTCCGGACCACGCTGCGCGGTGACCGCACCCTGCTGACCGGGCGCGCGGTCACCGTCGTCGACGGCGAACTGCTCACGCCGTAGGCAGCCAGCCCACCTTGCCGGCGAGCAGCGCGTAGCCGACGAAGGCGCCGATGTCGAGGAGGCTGTGCGCCACCACCAGGGGCCCTACCCGGCCCCACCGCCGGTACAGGTAGACGAAGACCACGCCCATCACCATGTTGCCGACGAAGCCGCCGATCCCCTGGTAGAGGTGGTATGAGCCGCGCAGCACGGAACTGGCCACCAGCGCCGTGCCGGCGGTCCAGCCCAACTGGTCGAGGCGGCGCAGCAGGTAGCCGACGACGATGACCTCTTCGAGGATCGCGTTCTGCATCGCGGAGAGGATCAGCACGGGGTACTTCCACCACACGTCGGGCAACGCCTCCGGAACCACCGTGAGGTTGAAGCCGAGGCCGCGTGCGGCCAGGTAGAAGGCGATGCCGGCGCTGCCGATCACCGAGGCGATCGCGGCGCCCCGCCCCAGATCGGGCCAGGGGCGGGTGCGGTCGAAGCCCAGCGTGCGCAGGCTCGCGCCCTCGCGCAGCAGGAGGTGGGCGACGAGGAGGACGGGGACGAGTGCCGTCGCGATGCCGAAGAGCTGCCAGGCCAGATCCAGCCAGGGGCGGCCCGGCGCGGCCGACGCGTTGAGGGTCGCCGCCTGGTCCTTGAGGCCGCCCGGTTTGGTCACCGAGCCGATGAAGCTGATCAGCGCGGACACTCCGCTCGCACCGAGCGAGAGCCCCAGCACGAGCAGCGTCTCGTCCCTGAACATGCGCTGCGAGGGCCGCTCCAGTGGATAAGCACCGGCCACCTGATCCGCCTCCACCTGCACTCCTGCCTCCAGCCGAGCAAACCCGCCGCCCCATAGGACGTCCCAGCTTGCCCGATCAACCTGGAGCAGGCACGACCGACCCCCACCACAGCGCCCCGAAAGGGGCGCTGGGGGTCCCCCCGGCCGAAGGCTGGGGGAGGAACTGCGCGACCAGCCGAGACGGCGCCGCGCCCGGCAGCCCACCGCACCACGCACGGCGCGCCCCCGTCGGCCTCACCCCAACGGCACCGGCTCCAACAACCCCACCGGCCACGTATGCACCGGATCCCCCGCGTTCATCAGCTCCGCATAGCGCCGCGTCATCGCCGCCAGCGCCGCGTCCCTCGGCAGCCCCTGCTCCCGTGCCCGGTGGAACGTCGCCGCCTGCCAGGACGCCCCGTTGACCCGCCTGCGGCACCGCTCCTCGATCACGCCGAGGTAGAAGTCCCGGTCGGCGGGCTCCACCCCCCACGCGTCAAGACCGGCCTGGGCCAGCGGCAGCAGCTCGTCGCGGACCAGGGTGACCGCGTCCACCTCGGCCGTACCGCCGCCGTACCGCGCCCGCCGCGGCCAGACCAGCCGCGCGTCGATGCCGTGGCGGCAGGCCGCGTCGAAGTTCGCCTCGGCCGCGGCGAACGGCAGCCGCGTCCACACCGGGCGGGACTCCTCCGCGAGGGCGCGCACCAGGCCGTAGTAGAACGCCGCGTTGGCGACGACGTCGGTGACGGTGGGCCCGGCCGGCAGCACCCGGTTCTCCACCCGCAGGTGGGGGACGCCGTCGGCGATGCCGTAGACCGGCCGGTTCCAGCGGTACACCGTGCCGTTGTGCAGGACGAGTTCCGCGAGCTTCGGCACCCCGCCCGCGTCGAGGACGGCCAGCGGGTCCTCCTCGTCGCAGATCGGGAGCAGGGCCGGGAAGAAGCGCAGGTTCTCCTCGAACAGCTCGAACGCCGAGCTGATCCAGCGTTCGCCGAACCAGGTGCGCGGCCGTACGCCCTGTGCCTGGAGCTCCGGCGGGCGGGTGTCGGTGGCCTGGAGGAACAGCGGGGGGCGGGACTCCCGCCACAGTTCGCGGCCGAAGAGGAACGGGGAGTTCGCGCCCACGGCGATCTGCGCGGCGACCGCCGCCTGCGCCGCGTTCCACACGTCGGCGAAGCGGGCCGGGGTGACCTGGAGGTGCAGTTGCACGGAGGTGCAGGCGGCCTCCGGGACGATCGACTTCGATGTGCACACGAGGTGCTCGACGCCCTCGATGTCGAGCAGGAAGTCCTCCCCGCGGGCGGCCACGATCTGGTCGTTGAGCAGGGTGTAGCGGTCCACCTCGGAGAGGTTCGCGGAGACCAGATCGTCCCGCTCCAGGGTGGGCAGGATGCCGGTCATCACGATCCCGGCGTCCACCTCGCCCGCCTTGCGGTCGGCGTACGCCAGCGAGGTGCGGAGTTCCTCCGCGAGCCGGTCGAAAACCCGGCCGCCGAGCCGGTGTGGGGCTATGTTCACCTCAAGATTGAACATGGCGAGTTCTGTTTGGAAATCACGGCTCGCGATACGTTCCAGAACCTGTCCGTTCAACATTCTCGGCATGCCGTCGGAACCCGCCAGATTCAATTCGATCTCGACACCCATGAGGTTCTTGGGGCGGTCGAACCGCTTCTCCACCAGCAGCCGCTCCAGCCCCGTCAGGCAGTCCTGGAGCTTTTCGCGGTAGTGCCGGCGATCGGACAGGTCGAACCGGCCCGCCACGACCTTCTCCCCCATCGAAGCGTCCCTCCTCGAATGGGCGGGCCGGGCTTCCGGCCGCCGCGGTGTCCCGAGTCCAGGTGGGATGATGCCCAGCGGAGGCGATCGATAACGTCGCGCGCGCCACCGGCACCCGCTACTCTGTTGGAATGTGTCCCGCGGCACATTCACGAGGCATGACGCCGTATGCAACTTCGGGTTCCCCTTACCCCTCGTGAAAAACGCCGATGACATCCGGCCGACCGCGACAGCCTCGTAAACCGAGGTCAGCGGGGTTCCGGCGGGCTGGAAATCGGGAGGATTCCAGACGAATCAACGGCCGAATTGCGCCTTGCTCTCTTCTGTGGAACATCCCGGTGAAACACCACCTGAACAGGCGTCGTATAAACTCCGCGAACAAGGCAGAAGGCTGGCGCCCACGGTCTGGTTCCTGCCGCCCGAGTGACGTGCGGCAGGCAACGCACGCACCTCTCGTCACCGCACCGGGCCCCCGCCTCTCTGACTTCCTGTGAGCTGACAGCGCCGTCCGCCCCTGCCCTCGCGCCGCCGCGCCTGTCGAATGAGAGGCGACCCACCATGCCGCTGCAAGTCCCTCCTGCCCCCGCGCCCGCACTGCGTTCCGTCCTCACCGCCCTCGGTTCCCCCACCGCGGTCCGCGAGGCCCGGACCCCCTCCCTGCGCAACGCCCAGGGACCCGCGACCCCCGATCTCCCCCTTCCCGTGCACGTGATGGACCGGATCACCCCGGAGGGCGTGTCCGCCACCCGGCTGACCGGCTGGCGTTTCCTGATCCGCTGCGGCGACCGGGCGGTGGCCGCGGCCGAGACGATGCTCACCCCGGACGGCTGGGCCTTCTCGCACTTCTTCGAGGGCCCCTACATCACCTCCACCGAGCGGGCCCTGCACCAGGCCGAGGCCCTGCAACAGACGTACCAGCCGCGCCTGTTGTCCCTTCCGGGCCTCTACATGCTCACCCTGTGGCTGCACGGCGACTGCACGGCGGACGGCGCCGAGGGGCACCCGGCCGCCACCGACCTGCTCGTGCCGCTGGCACCCGCCCCGCCCGGGATCGCGGCCCACCGGCCGCACCTGGTCGCCGAACTGCTCCCGGTGCTGACCCACCGGATCACCTCGGCACCCCTGCTCATCACGCCCGCCTGAGCCCGGCACCGCCGCACCCCGCCACGTCCGGACGAGTGGCGGGGCGGAGGCGTGTACGGGGGCCCACCGTCCGGACTAGCCCCATCCGGCCATGCGAAACCATCCGAATTGACAACCCGGTGGAGATGAACCGTCCGCGCGGGTGACGCGTCTCCAACCTGTGAGAAGCGGTGCAGCGAAATCCCTGCGGAGCAACGCCAGGAAGGCAACACTGGTTTCGACCGAAGCATCACCACGGGGGACGACATGACCACGACCGAGCGAGAGACCCTATCCATGTGCCAGCACCAGCCGCCGTGTCCGACAGCCGAATCCGCCGACCGGGAGTCCGCCCGCCTCATGGCGCACCACCCGGAGCAGGGGTGGAGCCTGCTGTGCAACGGCGTTCTCCTGTTCGAGGACACCGGTGAGCTCCTGCCCGACGGCCAGATCATCGCGCCGCACCGCCCGCTCGGTGCCGGCCGCGTGGTGACCGCCGCCTGAGAGAGCTGCCGCACCACCCCGGGCGGCCCCGCCGCTCCGCCCGGTGACCCGCAGGGGCCGGACGCACACACATGGTGCGCACCGGCCCCGACGTGCGTCCGGGCACGGTCACCCGGTGTAGCCGAGCGCTGTGCGCAGCGCGAAGTAGGCCGGTTTGGGAGCGAGCTGCTCGTCCCAGGGCAGGGCCGCGCCCTCGCCCGGGAAGAACGCCGGGATCCACGAATATTTGTCCGTGTAGTCCCAGACGGTGATCCCCACGCACCTGCGCACGGCGAGACACGCCTTGGTCAGATCCGCGTACCAGGCCGCCTGCTCGGCCAGCTTCCCGTCGGTGGCCGGCAGCTGCATCCGTACGTCCACCTCGGTGAGCGCGGTGTCCAGGCCGAGGCGGGAGAACCGGCGGAGGTTGTCCTCCAGGGTGGCCGGATAGCCGTACTGCAGGGCGAGATGGGCCTGGAGGCCGATGCCGTCCAGCGGGACGCCTTCGGCCTTCAGCTGCTGGGCGAGCGCGTAGTAAGCGTCGCTCTTCGCGCCGAGGCCCTCGATGTTGTAGTCGTTGAGGTAGAGCTTCGCGTGCGGGTCGGCCTGGTGGGCCCAGCGCAGCGCGTCCGCGATGTAGCCGGGTCCGAGTGTCTTGTACCAGAGGGTCTCGCGGTAGCTGCCGTCCTCGTTGAAGGCCTCGTTGACGACGTCCCAGGAGTAGACCTTGCCCCGGTAGTGCCGTACCTCGGTCTGGATGTGCTTCTTCAGGACCGCCCGCAGTTCGGTGGCCGTCCAGTCGCGGGAGGTGAGCCAGTCGGGCAGCTGGCTGTGCCAGACCAGGGTGTGGGCGCGGACCCGCTGGTGGTTCTTGCGGGCCAGGTTCACGATCTGGTCGCCGTTGGTCCAGTCGAAGACGCCCTGCCGGGGTTCGGTCGCGTACCACTTCATGCCGTTGCCGGGCGTGATCATGTCGAACTCGGTGCCGAGGAGCTTCGTGTAGGCGGTGTCGGTGAGTTCGGGGTTGTCGGTGGCGCTGCCGAAGTAGCGGCCGTGGCGCTGGGCCAGTTCGGCGAGGGTGGGCGGCCGGTCGTGGGCCTGGGCGGCCGGGCCGGTGGCCGCTCCGGCCGCCATGAGTACGGCCGTGAGGGCACCGGCGAGTCCGAGACGCGTGCGGGACATCGTGCGACTCCTGTCCGTGGAAGGGGTGTTCAGCCCTTGGTGGCGCCTGCGGTGAGGCCGCCGACCAGCTGGCGCTCGGCGACCGAGTAGAAGGCCAGGGCGGGGACCATGGCGAGGACCAGGTACGCGAAGACCCGGGCGGTGTCGGTGGCGTACTGGCCCTGGAACTGCTGCACGCCGATGGGGATGGTCCACCACTTCGGATCGGTGAAGACCAGCAGCGGCAGGAAGAAGTTGTTCCAGCTGGTGACGACCGCGAGCACGGAGACCGTGCCGAGCGCCGGCCGGGCCATGGGCAGCAGGATCCGCCAGAAGAAGGCGAACGGCCCGCAGCCGTCCAGGGTGGCCGCCTCCTCCAGCTCGCCGGGGATCTCCCGGAAGAAGCCGCGCAGGATGATGATGGTCATCGGCAGCCCGAACGCGGCCTGCGGGAGGATCACGCCCAGCGGGTTGTCCAGCAGGTTCATCGAGCGCAGCAGCAGGAACAGCGGCAGGGCGGCCACCGCGAAGGGGAACATCAGGCCCATCGTGAACACGGTGAACAGCACTTCCCGCCCGCGGAACGCGAACCGCGCGAAGGAGAAGGCGGCGAGTGCCGAGACCGCGACCACCAGGACGGTGGTGGCGACCGCGATCAGCGTGCTGTTGCCGACCAGCCGCCAGAACGCCCCGGAGCCGAGGATGCCGGTGTAGTTGGCGGTGACCCAGGACTCGGGCAGCCCGACCGGGTTGCGGGACAGCTCGCTGGTCGTCTTGAACCCGGAGAGCAGGGCGTACAGCAGGGGTACGACCATCAGCGCGCCGACCACGACGAGGACCAGGTGCAGCGGAAGGGTCCGTACGGTCTTGCGGTCGCCGCTCATGCGCCGTCCCCCCGCATATTCGTGGTGGCGCCGGCCAGGTCGCGGCGGAGCACGAACCGCTGGTAGGCGAGGGCGAAGACGAGGCTGACGGCGAACATGGCGACGCTGATCGCGCTGGCGTAGCCGACCTGGTAGCGCTTGAAGCCGTACTGGAACATGGTCACGGCCATGGTCTCCGAGTGGTGGTCGGGGCCGCCCGCGGTGACCACCCACACCAGGTCGAAGAGCTGGATGGAGCCGATCACCGACAGGAAGACACTGATCCGCAGGGTGGGGGCGAGCAGCGGCAGGGTGACGTGCCGGAAGCGCTGCCAGGGCGAGGCGCCGTCGACGGTCGCGGCCTCCGTCAACTCGGCCGGGATGGACTGGAGTCCGGCCAGGTAGAGCATCATGTGGAAGCCGAAGTACTTCCAGGTCATGACCAGGAAGAGGGTGGCCATGACGGTGGAGGGGTCGGCGAACCACTTCCCGCCGAGCGCGCCGAGGCCGAGGTCGCTCAGCACGTGGTCGGCGAGGCCGTCGCCGGGGGCGAAGATCATGCCGAACAGGACACCGGTGATCGCCTCGGAGAGCACGTACGGCGCGAAGAACAGCATCCGGTAGACGGCCCGGCCGCGGATCCGCTGGTTGAGCAGGACCGCCATGGCGAGCGCGAACGGAAGTTGCAGCGCCAGGGACAGCAGGACCAGGAGCAGGCAGCGCCACAGGTCGCCGAGGAAGACGTCGTCCTGGAAGAGCCGGGTGAAGTTGTCGGTGCCGGTGTAGTCGGAGGGCATGCCGAAGCCGCCCCAGCGGAAGAACGAGGCGTACAGCGCGAACAGGATCGGCAGCAGGACGAGGACGCCGAACAGGACCAGGGCGGGCAGCTGGAAGCCCATCGCGGTGAGCCAGTGCAGCAGCCGGCGCCGGGAGCGGGCCCGGCCCGCGGTCGGGAGCGGCTGCGGCGCGGCGTCCGGCCCCGACCGCGTGCCGGGCAGGTAGGTCGAGGTCATCGGGCGGCCTACTGCTCTTCCTTCGCGGTCTTGGTGATCGCCTGGGTGACGTCCTCGGGCGACTTGGACCCGGCGATCAGCCCGGCGACGCTGTCGTTGACCTGCTGGCCGACGGCCGGCGCGTACGCCTGGTCGAGGTAGAGCTGGAATCCGGTGGCGGCCTTCAACTGGGCCTGGACGAGCTTGAGGTTGGTGTCGGTCAGGGCGCTCTCGGCGGCCGGCAGGACGGGCAGCACGCCGGTCTTCTTCACCAGCTCCACGTCGGTGGTCTGGGAGGCGAAGAACTCCAGGAAGTCGACGGCGGCCTGTGGGGCGTCGGCGCGCAGGGCGTGTCCGCCGCCGCCTCCGAAGACCTCGGTGATGGTGCCCTTGCCGCCCTCGACGGCCGGGAACGGGAAGAAGCCGAGGTCGGCGCCGATGCCCTTGCCTGCGTCGGCCTCGACGCTCGGCGCCCACTGGCCCATCAGCTCCATCGCGGCCTTGGCGTTGCCGACGGTGGCGGCCTGGCCGGTCGGGGTGGAGTAGGCGGCGCCCAGGAACCCCTTCTGGAAAGGCTGGAGTTGGACCAGGTCCTTCAGGTGCTGTCCGGCCTCGACGAACCCGGCACCGGTGAAGTCCTTGTCGTCGTTCGCCTTCTTGAGGGCGTCGATGCCGGCGGTGCGCATCGCGAGGTACGCCCAGTAGTACATGCCGGTCCAGCTCTCCTTGCCGGCCAGGGCGAGCGGGGTGACACCGGCGGCCTTCAGCTTCTTCACGGCGTCGAGGAAGCCGCTCCAGGTGGTCGGGGGCGTGCTGATGCCGGCCTTCTTGAAGAGCGCCTTGTTGTACCAGAAGCCGACCATGCCGATGTCGAAGGGGATGCCGTAGGTCTTGCCGTCCAGGATGTACGGCTGCTTGGCGACCGGGAGCAGGCCGTCGGCCCAGGACTTGGTGGGGGCGGTGAGGTCCTTGACCAGCCCGGCGTCGACCTGCTGCTGGAGGACGCCGCCGCCCCAGGTGTGGAAGATGTCGGGGAGTTTCCCGGAGGCGGTCAGGGCGGTCATCTTCGTCTTGTAGGCGTCGTTCTCCAGCTGGACGATCTTTATCCTGACCTTGGGGTTCTGCGCCTCGAACTTCTTGGCGAGGGCCGCCCAGACGCCTTTCGCCGGGTTGGTCGTGGAGATGTTCCACCACTCGACGGTGGTGGTTCCCCCCGACGTCCCCGAGTCCGAGCCGCCGCAGCCGCTGAGGGCGGTCATGCCCAGACCGGCGGCCGCGGTGGCCGCCAGGAAACCGCGACGGGACAGTGCCGGGTCGCCCATGATGCGCTCCTTGGGGTACGGGACGACCGACGCCGTCCTGGTTCGGTGGTGCTCTGGGGCCGCCGTTTTCGAAACATTCGGTGTTTTCACCGAACGTTCCGAACGGCGACTCTAGAAAGGCGCATCAGGAGCGTCAAGGTGTCGCGCATCAGCTCATCGGCAGGTACGCGAACCAGTCGAAGGCGGCCCGCCCCTCGGTGACGTACATGCCGATGACCCGGCCGGTGAACCCGCCCGCCACCTCGGTGGAGAGATAACGGCCGTCGAGTTCGGCCAGCCGAACGACACCACCGGACGTTTCGATCGAAAGGGTCACGGCATCGGGCCCGGCGGGGCGGACGCCGGTCGCGTCCCCGGCGGCCCCGGGTTCGGTGGCGGTGGGCACCGGAACCCGGCCGGTACGGATCTCGATCACCAGGGTCAACGGCCCCGGCGGCACCGCGCGTTCGGCGATCCGCTGCCGAACCGGCCCGATCCGTACGACCGCGCTCACCACTCCCCCGCTCACCTCCAGGTCGTAGTGGTGCGCCTCGTCGATACGGACCGTCAGGCCCGCGCGCCCCGGTCCGGGGTCGAGCAGGGCGGCGGCCCGGCAGTCGGCGTGCTGCTGGCGCCGGCCGACGAGGGTGTGCCCGGCGCGGTCGAGGCTGTCCCCGGTGGCCGTGAGCGTCAGCCACCCGGGCCGCTCGGTCAGCGACCAGGACCCGTCCGGCCGGCTGCGCGGGGAGATCCAGTGCGGCGCGAGGGCGGGAGCCGTGAAGTCGTCCCGTGCGGGCGGCTGTTCGAGCGGGTGCCAGGCGGCCGGCGCCTCGTGCCGCTCCCGTACCGGGCCCATGCGCGGCCAGCCGTCCGCCCACTCCACCGGGGCCAGGAAGGTCTCGCGGCCGAGCACGTGGAACTCGGGGAACCAGCCGCGCGGCCGGGTACCGAGCAGTACCGCCCACCAGCTGCCGTCGGCCGCCCGGACCAGGTCGGCGTGCCCGGTGCACTGGACCGGCTCCCGGGTGCCCCGGTGCGAGACCAGCGGATTGCCGGGCGCCGGCTCCCAGGGCCCGCGCGGCGAGCGGGCCCGGGCCACGGACACGCCGTGCCCGAGCGCGGTGCCGCCCTCGGCGACCAGCAGGCACCACCACTCACCGACCCGGTACAGGTGCGGTGCCTCCGGGTCCCGCAGTCCCGTCCCGGACCACATCGGCAGCGGCCCCTCCAGCACCTTGCCGATCCGGGCGACCGCGACCCCGGCCACGGCGCACCAGCAGTCGCCGTTCTCGTCCCAGGCGAGGTCGGGGTCGATGCCGGGGACGTCGATCCACACCGGGTCGGACCAGGGCCCCTCGGGCCGCTCGGCGGTCACGAGGAGGTTGCCGCCGGCGCTCACGTTGGTCGTGACGACGTGGAAGAGCCCGTCGTGGTGCCGGATCGTCGGGGCGTACACCCCGCCCGAGGCCGGGGTGTCGTCGGGCAGGGCCAACTGCCCGGGGCGGTCGAGGACGTTGCCGAGCTGCCGCCAGTGCACCAGGTCCCGGCTGTGGAAGAGCGGGACGCCGGGGAAGTACTCGAAGCTGGAACAGACGAGGTAGTAGTCGTCCCCGACCCGGCACACGCTCGGGTCGGGGTGGAAGCCGGGGATGACCGGGTTGCCGTAGGTCCGCATGTGTGTGCCCCTCCCGGGCCGCGCCGAAAGTTTCGGCGTGGTCGGCGAACATTACGGGGCGCACTGTAGGAGCCCGCTCAAGGGGCCGACAAGGCGGCCGTCACAGCTTCAACCGGTACGGCAGCAGGCACACCACGACGTCGGTACGGGCCCGCAGCACGGTGGCGAGGAGCAGGCCGCGCTGGTTCTGGAGGATCTCGTAGCGCCGGTGCCGGGGTTCCACCTCGGGGATGAGCACGGCCACCTGACGGCCGTCCGCCGCGGCCCGTTGCACGTAGTCGACGACCGGCTGCACCAGCGAGCGGTGCGGGCTGTCGATGATGTCGAGGCGCACGCCCGGGTTCCAGCGCGCCCAGGCCTCCTCCAGCGCCCGGGACCTGGCCGGGTCGCCGTGCACCGCGACCGCGACCACCTCGTCGCCGAGGGCGAGGGCGGCCCCGAGGGCGTGCCGGGCGAGCTTGCTGACCTCGCCGATCGGCACGATCACCAGGCTGGCGGTGCGCCGGGCCGGCGGCTCCGGGACCCGGCCGAGGCCCAGCTCCTCGCCCACCTCGGTGTAGTAGCGCTGGATGCGGGCGAACAGCAGCATCATCAGCGGGACGGCGATCACGACCACCCAGGCGCCGGAGAGGAACTTGGTGAACAGCAGGATGACCCCGGCCAGGGTGGTGAGCACGGCGCCGGTGCCGTTGATGAGGGCGCGGCGCTTCCAGCCGGCCGGGCGCTGCGTCGCCCAGTGCCGGACCAGGCCGGTCTGGCTGAGGGTGAAGCCGATGAAGACCCCGATGGCGAAGAGCGGCAGCAGTCGGTGGGTGTCGGCGTCGGTGGCCAGCAGGAGCAGCGCGGCCAGCAGCGCCAGAGCCACCACGCCGTAGCGGTAGACCGGGCGTTCGGCGCGCAGGCCGAAGAGATGGGGCAGCCGGTGGTCGCGGGCGAGCAGGCTCATCAGCACCGGCAGGCCGCCGAAGCTGGTGTTGGCGGCAAGACCGAGGACGAGGGTGACGATCAGGTTGGTGGCGTAGTAGGGCCAGCCGGTGCCGTACGCGCCCGCGGTGAGCTGGGCGAGGACGGTCACCCCGCCGCGCGGGGCCACGTGGTCGCGGTGGATCAGGACGGCCAGGCCGATCAGCATGACCCCGAGCAGCGCGCCGAGCATCAGTTCGGTGCGCTGGGCGCGCTTGACGCTGGGGGTGCGGAAGGTCGGTACGGCGTTGGCGATGGCCTCGACGCCGGTCAGGGCCGAGCAGCCGGACGAGAACGCCTTCAGGATCACCAGCGCGGTCAGTGCCTCGGTCGCGTGCACGGGCCGGGCGGTGCCGACGACCGCGACCGGATGCCCGCGCAACAGGCTGAGCAGGACGACACCGAGGATCGCGACGATGAACAGGAGCGTGGGCAGCATCAGCACCCGGGCGCTCTCGGTGACGCCGCGCAGGTTGACGGCCGCCAGCAGGGCCAGACCGATCAGGCAGACGAGCAGCTTGTCGTGGGCGAGGGCCGGGAAGGCGGAGGCGAGCGCGTCGGCGCCCGCGGCGAGACTGACCGCGACGGTGAGCACGTAGTCGACGACCAGGCTGGCGGCGGCCAGCAGGCTCGCGGTGGCACCGAGGTCGGTCTTGGCGACGGCGTAGGCGCCACCGCCGTCCGGGTGAACGGCGATGACCTGCCCGTACGACACGACGAGCGCCGCGAGCAGGAAGGTGATCGCGAGGGTGATGGGCAGGGTGGCGGTGAGGGCCCCGGTTCCGGCGACCACCAGGGCCAGCACGATCGCCTCGGGTCCGTACGCCACCGAGCTGAGCGCGTCCAGGGAGAGCGCGGCCAGGCCTTCCAGGCTGGTCAGACGGTGTTTCTCGCCCTCACCCGGGCGCAGCGGCACCCTCGGTCTCAGTTCGCGGCGTGCCAGGCCATACGCCATCGGTACCTCATCACGGCCGGTGGGACGGTCGGCAACAGTGTCCTCTGCGCCGTGTCCGCCCGCCCGTGGGCGGGCCCGGGCGGGCCGGCCGGCGTGAGGGGGAGAAGGCCGGCCCGCCCGGGAGTCTCCTGGAGCAGGCCCTCCGCCAGGGTCCCGAGGGAGAGGGCCGGCAGGAAGTCCAGGTGGGCCAGGACGAGGGCGGCTCCGGTGGCGAGGGCGACGAAGTTGACGCCCCGGGCCTGGAGGGTGCCCACGGTGACGACACCGGGCTGCTGCCGGGCCACGACCACGAGGTCACCGCGGCGCAGCTCCCCCGCCCCGACGCTCTCCTCCGCGGCGTCCCGGGCGCCCGGGGTCCAGTCGACGAGCCGCCGGGCGACGGTCTGGCGTCGCATGCCGCGCAGGGTGTCGGCCTGGGCGCGGCCGCGGCTCTCGGCGACCGCCTCGGCGAGGTTGGCGAAGACGACAGTGAGCCACAGCCACGCGCTGATCAGCCGGCCGAAGCCGGACGGGTGGGTGATCGCCAGGCCCGTGGTCAGGGCGGCGCCGATCTCGGTGACGAACATGACCGGGTTGCGGGACAGGGTGACCGGGTCGAGCTTGCGCAGCGCGGCGGGCAGGGCGAGCCACAGCTGCTTCGGGTCGAGCAGCCCGCCGCCGATCGGGCGGGCGGGTCCCGCGTCGGGTGGTCGTACCTCGCCCGCGGGCTTCTCTCTCACGGGGGCGGGGGCGGTCATCGGAAGCGCTCCGGTTCGATCAGGGCCACCACGAGGTAGGCCGGCAGGCCGATCGCGACGATCAGCCCGGCGATGTTCTCGGCCGTCACGGCCACCTCACTTGTCGGGCGGGACACATGTCGTTCGAACAGTTCGGGGGATTCGGGTAGTTCGCGTGGACACAGGGGACGTCAGGCAGCGATGGGCAGATGCCTGCGCACACGGGAATGGATCACCTCCGGGCGGGGGCCGGGCAGTCTCCCGCCCGGAGGTGGGCACAAGGCGCGCGGTACGCGCGCTCGGCGGGTGGCGTCGGGCGGACGCCGACCGGTCGCCGGTCGGGCCGGGGAGTGTCTCCCCTTACAGGCCCACGTCCCGGCGGCGGATGTCGTCCAGGGACTCCCGGCGCACCAGGAGCCGGGCCTGGCCGTCGTGCACGGCGGTGACCGGCGGGCGGCCGACCAGGTTGTAGCCGGAGGCCATGGACAGCTGGTAGGCGCCGGCGACGGGCACCGCGAGGAGGTCGCCGGGGCGTACGTCGGCGGGCAGTTCGACGTCGGCGGCGAGGACGTCGCCGGCCTCGCAGTGCCGGCCCACCACGGTCACCGGGGCCATGGGCCCGGTGCTCGCGCGGCCGATCAGGCGGGGCGCGTAGCGGACGCCGTACAGCGCGGGCCGCGGGTTGTCGCTCATGCCGCCGTCGACGGCGACGAACGTGGTCGCGCCGGTGCGCTTGACCGCGAGCACGTGGTAGACGGCGATGCCCGCGGGACCCGCCACGGCCCGGCCCGGCTCGATGATCAGCCGGGGCACGGGAAGTCCGGCGGCCGTGCAGGACTCGGTCAGCTCGGCGCGCACCTTGCGGGCCAGCATGGTCAGGTCGAGGGCCTCCTCGCCGGGGCGGTAGGCGATGCCGTGGCCGCCGCCCAGGTCGAGTTCGGGCAGCACCAGCCCGTGCTGCTCCTTGAGGCGGGCCATCAGACCGACCAGGCGGCGCACGGCCGCCAGGTACGGCTTGACGCTGGTGATCTGCGAGCCCAGGTGGCAGTGCAGGCCGGTGAGTTCGAGCTGCGGCTGGTCGAGTATGCGGGCGATGGCGTGCTGGGCGTAGCCGTCGCGGATGGACAGCCCGAACTTCTGGTCCTCGGTGCCGGTGCGGATCTTGTCGTGCCCGCCGGCGCTGATGCCGGGCACCACCCGGACCATGACCTTCTGCCGGCCCCCGGGGCCGACGGCGGCGGCCAGCCGGGCGATCTCGGACGGGCTGTCGATCACGATCCGGCCCACGCCGAGCCGCAGCGCGGTCTCCAGGTCGCGCGGCGACTTGGCGTTGCCGTGCAGCACGATCTTCTCGGGCGGGAACCCGGTGGTGACCGCGAGCTCCAGCTCGCCGGCCGAGCAGACGTCCAGGCCGAGGCCCTCCTCGTCCATCCAGTGCACCATGGCGCGGCACAGGAACGCCTTGGCGGCGTAGAGGACTTCGGCGTCGGGGAAGGCGTTGCGGTAGGTGCGGCAGCGCTCCCGGATCTCGTCCTCGTCGAGGACGTAGACGGGGGTGCCGAACCGGTCGGCGACCTCGGCGAGCGGAACTCCGCCCACGGCCAGGTCACCGGGCCGGGGCTCGGTGGTGGAGGCGGGCCACACCGAAAGGTCGGCGGGCGTGGTGGTGACGACGGGTTCGTGCAGGGTGGTCATCGATCGCTCCCCTCTGGTGCGATTCATGCGATCCGCAGGGACACCGCGACGGGCGCGACGGGCCGCCTCGGCGCCGGGGCCGGTGTCGAGGCGGGGGCGGGGGCCGTGAGTTGGGGGTCGACCGTGACGGTGGTGACGCCCAGCGGCGCGGTCAGGGCACGCAGCGCGGGTTCGGCGAGCCGGATCCAGGCCTGGTCGGGGCCGAGCGTGGCGGCGAGTCTGCTGGGCGAGGTGAAGCCGACGGCGGTGCGCTCGCCCAGGGGGGTGCGGAAGAGCCGCGCCGCGCACCCCGCGGGTCCCGGCCGGACCGGTACGAACAGGGGACCGGCCGGGAAGCGATCGGAGGGTTCCGGATCGTCACCGCACAAGAGTTCTGGCATGGGATGCCTCCTGGATCGGAAGGAGCTGAGCGCCCCAGGGGCGGGGAGGCCGACCGGGGCTCTGCCAAGACGCTATGCCCGCCCCGGGCACTCTTCCGATGGCCCATGACGCGACGCTGACGGTGATCCCGGCGACGTTGACGGGACGCTGACGTAGGTGTCGTCGGTGCTGGTCGCGGGTGTCAGAGGCGTGCCAAGAAGTGGCGGACGGACTGGCCGTCACCCGTTCGGCGCAGTGTCATGGAAGCGGTCCGGTACGCCGGTCCGCCCTCGGGGAACGCCCGGGGGCCGCTGCGGAAGAACGGTGGAGTCATGTCCGGTTACGACGCCTCCGCGCCCGCTCGGGTCGTGGTCGGCGTGAGCGGTTCGCTGGGCAGCGTCACGGCCCTGTGCCGGGCGGCGGCCGAGGCCCGGCGGCGGGAGGCCGAGCTGTGGCCGGTACTGGCCTGGGAACCGCCGGGCGGGGAACTGGCGGCGCGCCGCTCCCCGGCTCCGCCGCCGCTGGTCGCGGAGTGGCAGCAGACGGCGCGCGAGCGGCTGCTCGACGTCCTGGACCAGGTCTTCGGCGACGCCCGTCCGGACGTTTCGCTGCACGGCCTGGTGGTGCGCGCGACCCCTGGTCTGGCCCTGGTGGAGACGGCCGACCGGGACGACGACATCCTGGTCGTCGGCGCGGGCCGGCGCGGCTGGCACCGTCCGTTCTCGGGCCGCGTCACCCGCTACTGCCTGACCCACGCGCACTGTCCGGTGCTCGCGATACCGCCGTCCCCGCTGGAGGACACCCTGGCGTCGGCACACCGCCGCAACAGCTGGCATCTGCCGCTGGACGTACGGCAGTTGTCGTCCTGAGGTGTGACGACGCGACAGCGGGCGGGACAGCTACGACGTCACCGCGGCCGACAGATCCGGCCGCCCCGGTCGCCGTCCCTGCGCCGGCGGCAGGCTCAGCACCATGGTGAGCCCGCCGCCCGGCGTGTCCTCGGCGGTCAGCGTGCCGCCCATCGCCTCGGCGAAGCCCCGGGCCACGGCCAGGCCGAGGCCCACCCCGGCACCGCGCGGCGAGTCGCCGTACCGCTGGAAGGGCTCGAAGATGCGTTCCTTGGCCTCGTCCGGGACGCCGGGTCCGCGGTCCACGACCCGCACCTCCACCCGGTCGGCCATGGAGCTGGCCTTCACGAGGACGGGGGTGCCCGCGGGGCTGTACTTGACCGCGTTCTCGACCACGTTGGCGACGACCCGCTCCAGCAGCCCCTTGTCGACATCGACCATGGGCAGCGTCTCCGGGACGTCCAGTTCGACGCTGTCCTCGGGAACCCCGCCGAGCGCCATCGGCACCACCTCGTCCAGGTCGGCCTCGCGGACGATCGGCGTGACGGTACCGGTCTGCAGGCGGGACATGTCGAGCAGGTTGCCCACGAGGTGGTCGAGCCGGTCGGCGCCCGCCTCTATGGCCTCCAGGAGTTCCGCCCGGTCCTGCTCGGACCACTCGACGTCGTCCGAGCGCAGCGACGACACCGAGGCCTTTATGCCGGCCAGCGGGGTGCGCAGGTCGTGGCTGACCGCGGCGAGCAGCGCGGTGCGGATGCGGTTGCCCTCGGCCAGTTCCTTGGCCTGGTCGGCCTCGTGCCGCAGGCGCTGCCGTTCCAGTACGACGACCGCCTGCGCGGCGAAGGCCGCAAGCACCCGCCGGTCGGAGGCGGGCAGCACGCGTCCGGACAGCGCCAGGGTCAGGTGCTCGCCGACCGGCATGTCGACGTCGGCCTGTTCCGGCGTCCGGCACGGCCGCAGGCCCACGCTGCCCGCGCAGGTCCACGGCTCCACGTCGCTCGCCCGCTCCAGCAATGCCACGGACTCCATGCCGAAGGTCTCCCTGACCCGCTCCAGGAGTGCCTCCAGGCTGGTCTCGCCCCGCAGCACGCTGCCCGCGAGGAAGGACAGGATCTCCGACTCGGCGCGCAGCCGGGCGGCCTGGTGGGTGCGGCGGGCGGCGAGGTCCACGACGGAGGCCACCGACACCGCGACGCCGACGAAGATCGCGATGGCGACGATGTTCTCGGGGTCCGCTATCGTCAGCGTGTGAACCGGCGGGGTGAAGAACCAGTTGAGCAGCAGCGAGCCCACCACCGCCGAGGTGAGCGCCGGCAGCAGTCCGCCGAGCAGGGCCGCCGCGACCGTCAGTGACAGGTACAGCAGCATGTCGTTGGCGAGGCCGACCGCGGGTGCCGCGGTGGTGAGCAGGAGCGTGAGCAGCACCGGGCCGAGCACGCCGACCAGCCAGCCCCACAGGATCCGCGCTCGGCTGAGCCGGCTGTGGGCCACCGGCAGTCCGCGCCCCTTGCCGACCTCGTCGTGGGTGATGAGGTGGACGTCGAGATCGGGCCCCGACTCCCGGGCCACCGTGGCGCCGACGCCCGGCCCGAAGACGTACTGCCAGCTCTTGCGCCGGGAGACGCCGAGCACGATCTGGGTGGCGTTGACGCCGCGTGAGAAGTCCAGCAGGGCGGCGGGGACGTCGTCGCCGACGACGTGGTGGAAGGTGCCGCCGAGGTCCTCCACCAGGGTGCGCTGGACGGCGAGTTCCTTCGGGGAGGCCGAGGTCAGGCCGTCGCTGCGGGAGATGTAGACGGCGAGCACCTCGCCGCCGGCGCCCTTCTCGGCGAGCCGGGCGGCCCGCCGGATCAGCGTCCGCCCCTCGGGCCCGCCGGTGAGGCCGACCACGATCCGCTCGCGCGAACCCCAGATGGTCGAGACCCGGTGTTCGCTGCGGTACGCGTTGAGGTACTCGTCGACCCGGTCGGCGACCCAGAGCAGGGCCAGCTCCCGCAGGGCGGTGAGGTTTCCGGGCCGGAAGTAGTTGGAGAGGGCCGCGTCGACCTTGTCCGGCTGGTAGATGTTGCCGTGCGCCATCCGGCGGCGCAGCGCCTGCGGCGACATGTCCACCAGCTCGATCTGGTCGGCGCGCCGTACCACCTCGTCCGGCACCGTCTCCTGCTGCCGTACCCCCGTGATGGACTCCACCACGTCGCCCAGCGACTCCAGGTGCTGGATGTTGACCGTCGAGACGACGTCGATGCCGGCCGCGAGCAGTTCCTCCACGTCCTGCCAGCGCTTGGCGTTGCGCGAGCCCGGGACGTTGGTGTGCGGCAGCTCGTCCACGAGGGCGACCTGCGGGCGGCGGGCCAGGACGGCGTCGATGTCCATCTCGGTGAACACCGCGCCGCGGTACTCCAGTTCCCTGCGCGGGATCTCCTCCAAGCCGTGCAGCATCACCTCGGTGCGCGGCCGGCCGTGGTGCTCCACGAAGGCGACCACGCAGTCGGTGCCCCGCTCCACGCGGCGATGCGCCTCGGACAGCATCGAATAGGTCTTGCCGACGCCGGGGGCGGCGCCCAGGTAGATCCGAAGCCTGCCGCGTGCCATGTCATCCTTCGAAGCGGTAGCCCATGCCGGGCTCGGTGATCAGATAGCGGGGGTGGGCCGGGTCCGCCTCCAGTTTGCGGCGGAGCTGGGCCATGTAGACCCGGAGGTAGTTGGTCTTGTTGCTCTGCGAGGCGCCCCACACCTCGCGCAGCAGGTGCTTCTGTGTGACAAGACGCCCCGGATTGGTCACCAGTATCTCCAGGAGGTGCCATTCGGTGGGGGTGAGCCGCACGTCGCGGTCGCCCCGGACGACCCGCTTCGCGAGCAGGTCGATGGTGAACCCGTCCGTCTCCACCCGTGTGGTCTCGGGAGCGAGGGGCGTGTCCTCGGTGCGGCGGACCGCGGCGCGCAGCCGGGCGAGGAGTTCGTCCATGCTGAACGGCTTGGTGATGTAGTCGTCGGCGCCCGCGTCCAGCGCGGCGACCTTCTCGTCGGACGCCTGACGGGCCGACAGCACCAGGATCGGTACGCGGGTCCAGCCGCGCAGCGCCCTGATGACGTCGACCCCGTCCATGTCGGGCAGTCCGAGGTCGAGCATCACCACGTCCGGCTGACGCGCGGCCGCCAGCCGGAGGGCCGTGGCGCCGTCCGGCGCCGCGTCCACTCCGTACTGGCGTGCCTGCATGTTGATCACGAGTGCCCGTACGAGCTGTGGGTCGTCTTCCACGACCAGCACCCGGGTCATCAGTTGCCCTTGATCAGTTCCTTGAGCGCGATGTTGAGTTCGAGGACGTTCACACGCGGTTCGCCGATGAAGCCGAGGGTGCGGCCCTCGGTGTGGTCCTTCACCAGCTTCTCCACCCGGGCGACGGAGAGGTCGTTCTTCGCCGCGACCCGGTGGACCTGGATGTCGGCGTAGGCCGGGGAGATGTCCGGGTCCAGACCGGAGCCCGAGGAGGTCACGGCGTCGGCCGGCACCTGGGCGGGCGTGACCGTGTAGCCGGGCACCGAGTTGTCCTTGACGACCGCGGCCTTGGCGTCCTTCACCTGCTGGATCAGCACCTTGCTGTCGGCGGCGAGGTTGGTCGCGCCCGAAAGGATCAGCTTGTACCGGGTGTTGATGCTGTTGCTCCCGAGCCCGTTGGCCGGGCGGCCCTGGAACCACTGCAGGTCCGCGTCCGGGGTCTCCTGGCCCTTCTTCAGCGGCAGGTTGTACGACTGTCCGATCAGGGACGAGCCGACGACCTTGCCGTCCGCCTTGACCTCGGAGCCGTTCGCCTTGCCGTGGAACGCGGCCTGGGCGATGCCGGTGACGACCAGCGGGTAGATCACACCGGTGACCAGGGTCAGCACGAGGAGGGCCCGCAGGCCCGCCCAGAGCAACCGGGCGGTGTTCGAAACGGAGTTGTTCATGGCCTTCAGCCGATCCCGGGGATGAGGGAGATGAGCAGGTCGATGATCTTGATACCGATGAACGGGGCGATCAGACCGCCGATGCCGTAGATCGTGAGGTTGCGCCGCAGCATTCTGTCGGCGCTCACCGGCCGGTACTGCACGCCCTTCAGGGACAGCGGCACCAGCGCGATGATGATCAGGGCGTTGAAGATGACCGCGGACAGGATCGCGGAGTCCGGCGAGGACAGGTGCATGATGTTGAGCTTGTCCAGGCCCGGGTAGACCGCCGCGAACAGCGCCGGGATGATCGCGAAGTACTTCGCGACGTCGTTGGCGATGGAGAACGTGGTCAGCGCACCGCGGGTGATCAGCAGCTGCTTGCCGATCTCGACGATCTCGATGAGCTTGGTCGGATTGGAGTCGAGGTCGACCATGTTGCCGGCCTCCTTGGCGGCCGACGTACCCGTGTTCATCGCGACGCCCACGTCGGCCTGCGCGAGCGCGGGCGCGTCGTTGGTGCCGTCACCGGTCATCGCGACCAGCTTGCCGCCGGCCTGCTCCCGCTTGATGAGCGCCATCTTGTCCTCGGGAGTGGCCTCCGCGAGGAAGTCGTCGACGCCCGCCTCCTCGGCGATCGCCTTGGCGGTCAGCGGGTTGTCACCCGTGATCATGACCGTCTTGATGCCCATGCGGCGCAGTTCCTCGAACCGCTCGCGCATGCCCTCCTTGACGACGTCCTTGAGGTGGATGACGCCCAGGACCCGGGCGCCCCGCTCGTCCCTGACCGCGACCAGCAGCGGCGTACCGCCGGCCTCGGAGATGCGGTTGGCGATGCCGTCCGCGTCCTCCGCAACCGTGCCGCCCTCCTCGCGGACCCAGGCGATGACCGAACCGGCCGCGCCCTTGCGGATCTTCCTGCCGTCGACGTCCACACCCGACATCCGGGTCTGGGCGGTGAAGGCGATCCACTCGGCGTGCGCCAGCTCGCCCTGGTGCCGCTCGCGCAGGCCGTACTTCTCCTTCGCGAGGACGACGATCGAACGGCCCTCGGGCGTCTCGTCGGCCAGCGACGACAGCTGGGCGGCGTCGGCCACCTCGGCCTCCGTCGTCCCGCGCACCGGCAGGAACTCGGCGGCCTGGCGGTTGCCCAGGGTGATGGTGCCGGTCTTGTCGAGCAGCAGCGTGGAGACGTCACCGGCGGCCTCGACCGCACGGCCGGACATCGCGAGGACGTTGCGCTGGACGAGGCGGTCCATGCCCGCGATGCCGATCGCGGAGAGCAGCGCGCCGATCGTGGTCGGGATCAGGCAGACCAGCAGGGCGACCAGCACGACCATCGTCAGGTGGGTGCCCGCGTAGTCCGCGAGCGGCGGCAGCGTGGCGCAGGCCAGCAGGAAGACGATGGTCAGCGACGCCAGCAGGATGTTCAGCGCGATCTCGTTGGGCGTCTTCTGCCGGGCGGCGCCCTCGACGAGGCTGATCATCCGGTCGATGAAGGTCTCGCCCGGCTTCGTCGTGATCTTGATGACGATCCGGTCGGACAGCACCTTCGTACCGCCGGTCACGGCGCTGCGGTCACCGCCGGACTCGCGGATGACCGGAGCCGACTCACCGGTGATCGCCGACTCGTCGACCGACGCGACGCCCTCGACGACGTCACCGTCGCCGGGGATGATGTCGCCGGCCTCGCAGACCACCAGGTCGCCGATCCTCAGCTCGGTGCCCGGAACCTGCTCCTCGGTGCCCCCGGCGAGCCGGCGGGCGACGGTGTCGGTCTTGGCCTTGCGCAGGGTGTCCGCCTGGGCCTTGCCGCGGCCCTCGGCGACCGCCTCCGCCAGGTTGGCGAAGATGACGGTCAGCCACAGCCAGGCGCTGATCGCCCAGCCGAACCAGTCGCCCGGGTCCTTGAAGGAGAAGACGGTGGTCAGGATCGAGCCGACCCACACCACGAACATCACGGGCGACTTGACCATCACCCGCGGGTCGAGCTTGCGGCAGGCGTCCGGCAGCGACTTCAGGAGCTGCCTGGGCTCGAAGAGGCCGGCGCCGACACGGCCCTCGGCGGACTTGTGACCGGTGGGCACGTCGCTGTGCGGCGCCCGGGTCGGGGTGGCTGTGGACATCGAGTCCTCTTCGTTGTCTGTGCGGGTGCTCACGACGCCAGCCCCTCGGCCAGCGGGCCCAGCGCCAGCGCCGGGAAGTAGGTGAGACCGGTGATGATCAGGATCGCGCCGACGAGCAGGCCGGTGAACAGCGGCTTCTCGGTGCGCAGGGTGCCTGCGGTGACGGGGACGGGCTTCTGCTCGGCGAGCGAGCCGGCCAGCGCCAGCACGAACACCATCGGCAGGAAGCGGCCGAACAGCATCGCGAGCCCGGTCATGGTGTTGTACCAGTCGGTGTTCGCGTTCAGGCCGGCGAACGCCGAGCCGTTGTTGTTGGCGGCCGAGGTGAAGGCGTACAGCACCTCGGAGAACCCGTGCGCCCCGGAGTTGAGCATGGAGTGCGGCGGGGTCGGCAGGGCCATGGAGGCCGCGGTGAAGACGAGCGCGAGCGCCGGGGTGATCAGGATGTAGATCGCCGACAGCTTGATCTCTCGGGCACCGATCTTCTTGCCCAGGTACTCGGGCGTACGGCCGACCATCAGACCGGCGATGAACACCGCGATGACCGCCATGATCAGGATGCCGTAGAGGCCGGAGCCGGTACCACCGGGCGCGATCTCGCCCAGCATCATGCTCAGCAGGGTGATGCCGCCGCCGAGGCCGGTGAAGGAGGAGTGGAAGGAGTCCACCGCACCGGTCGAGGTGAGCGTGGTCGACACCGCGAAGATCGACGAACCGCCGACCCCGAAGCGGACCTCCTTGCCCTCGTACGCGCCGCCCGCGATCTGGAGCGCCGGGCCGTGGTGGGCGAACTCGGTCCACATCATCAGGGCGACGAAGCCCAGCCAGATGGTGAACATCGTGGCCAGGATGGCGTAGCCCTGCTTCACCGAGCCGACCATCACACCGAAGGTGCGGGTCAGCGCGAACGGGATCAGCAGGATGAGGAAGATCTCGAAGAGGTTGGTGAAGGGCGTGGGGTTCTCGAACGGGTGGGCGGAGTTGGCGTTGAAGTAGCCGCCACCGTTCGTGCCCAGTTCCTTGATGGCCTCCTGAGAGGCCACGGCGCCGCCGTTCCACTGCTGCGAGCCGCCCATGAACTGGCCGACCTCGTGGATGCCGGAGAAGTTCTGGATGGCGCCGCAGGCGACCAGGATCACCGCGGCGATCGCGGCGAACGGGACCAGGATGCGGATCGTGCCGCGCACCAGGTCGGACCAGAAGTTGCCGATCTCACCGGTGCGCGAGCGCGAGAACCCGCGCACCAGCGCCACCGCCACCGCGATGCCGACGGCCGCGGAGACGAAGTTCTGCACGGCCAGGCCGGCGGTCTGCACGACGTGGCCCATGGTCTGCTCGCCGTAGTACGACTGCCAGTTCGTGTTGGTCACGAAGGAGACGGCCGTGTTGAACGACTGCGCCGGGTTGACCGAGGAGAAGCCGAGCGAGCCGGGCAGGATGCCCTGGATCCGCTGCAGCAGGTAGAGGAAGAGGACGCCGATCAGGGAGAAGGCGAGGACTCCGCGCAGATAGGCGGGCCAGCGCATCTCGGTGTCGGGGTTGGCGCCGATGCCCTTGTAGATCCACTTCTCGACACGCCAGTGCTTGTCGGAGGAGTAGACCTTGGCCATGTAGTTGCCGAAGGGGATGTAGCAGAGCGCCAGCGCGCCTATGAGCGCGACGAGCTGGAGCACGGCGGCGGTTACGGGACCCATGTCTGTCTCAGAACCTCTCCGGGAAGATCAGGGCGAGGACGAGATAGCCCAGCAGGGCGACGGCCACGACGAGGCCGACGATGTTCTCGGCGGTCACAGCTTGGTCACCCCCTTGGCGACGAGGGCCACCAGTGCGAAACCCGCGAGCACGGTGACGACGAAGGCCAGATCGGCCATCGTGAACTCCTGGATGAGGTTCGGAACGGACTTGGACTGTTAGAGGAAAGCGTCTTTCCGGCCGGATTCGGCCCCCGTTGACGGGTCCCTTACGGCGGCGTTCGCGCCTTTGACGGGACTCTTACGCGGGCTCGACCGACCCGCGACCGGGAACCGCCGTTCGGCCGACGAAACCCCCCTGAGCTGGGGGAACGTCGGCCTCAGGCGCATCGGAGGTGTCAGGACAGGCGGAACCGCAGCCGGCAGATCACGGCGTCGGTCTCCCGGCGCACGGCGTGCGCCACGACGGCACCGCGCTGGTTCTGCAGCAGCCGCTGCCAGAGCCGCTCGGGCTCGGTCTCCGGGATCAGCACGGTCACCTGGGTGGCCGGCTCGGCCGCGGCCACCTCACGGACGTACGCGGCGATGGGACGGCCGAGCGTGCGCCGCTCGCACGCCAGCCGGACCAGCGGCACCCCGGGGTCCCACTCGGCCCAGGCGCGCTCCAGGGCGTGCAGCTGGGCCCGGTCCTCGGGGTCGGGATGGCAGACGGTGACGGCACGCACCTCGTCGCCGAGGGAGGCGGCCGCGGAGAGCGCCTGGGAGGTGAGCCGGGACAGGGACGACACCGGCACGATCACGACCGAGCGCTCGCGGTGCGGCGGCTGCGGGATCCGCCCGAGCCCGAGCCGGTCCCCGATCCGCCCGTAGGCGCGGTGCACGGCGACGAAGGCGCCGACGAGCAGCGGCAGCATCAGCACGACGAGCCAGGCGCCCTCGGCGAACTTGCCGGCGGTGACGACGACGGTCGCGACACCGGTCAGGACCGCCCCGAAGCCGTTGAGCAGTGCCTTGCCCCGCCAGCCGGGTCCGCGCTCCAGCCGCCAGTGCCGCACCATCCCCACCTGGGCGATGGTGAAGCCGACGAAGACGCCGATGGCGAACAGCGGCACGAGGGTGTTGGTGTCGCCGCCGGAGAACACCAGGAGCGCGGCCGAGACCACGGCCAGGGCGAGCACGCCGTGCCGGTGCACCTGCCGGTCGGCCTTGAGTGCGAAGACGTGCGGCAGGTAGTTGTCCCGGGCGAGCAGTTTCAGCAGCACCGGAAGCCCGCCGAAGCTGGTGTTCGCGGACAGCGCCAGCAGGATCATCGTGGCGAACTGGATGACGTAGAAGCCCCAGTTGTGGCCGAGGGAGGCGTCGGCGAGCTGCGCGAGGACGGTCACGCCCGCCACCGGCTGGAGGTGGAACCTGGAGATCAGCACCGAAAGGCCGATCAGCATCACGCCGAGCACGGCCCCGAGGGCGATCTCCGCGTGCTGGGCCCGCCTGACCCGCGGCACCCGGAAGGAGGGCACGGCGTTGGCGATGGCCTCGACGCCGGTGAGGGCGGCACAACCGGAGGCGAAAGCTTTCAGCAGGAGCAGGGCGCCGACGGTGGAGGCGTTGCCGGCGAGCTCGGAGGCGTGTCCGGCCGCGCTCACCGTGCTGGCCGGCGAGGAGCGGAAGAGCCCCACGACGATCAGCACGAGGATCGACGCGACGAACACGGCCGTCGGCACGATGAACGCCTTCGCGGACTCGACGATGCCGCGCAGGTTCACGCCCGTGATCAGCACCAGCACGGCCAGGCACAGCCACAGCCGGTGCGGGTAGAGCGCCGGGAAGGCCGAGGTGAGGGCGGCGACACCGGCGGTGACGGCGACGGCGACGTTGAGGACGTAGTCGAGCACCAGGGAGGCGGCCGCGACCAGGCTGGTCCGCACCCCGAGGTGGGTCCGGGCCACGGCATAGGACCCTCCCCCGTCCGGGAAGGCCGCGATGACCTGCCGGTAGGAGGCGACGAGCACCGCCAGCAGGGCCGCGATGGCGAGGGTGACGGGCAGCGTGTAGCCGAGGCCGTGCGCGCCGGCGGCGGCCAGCACGAGCACGATGGCCTCCGGTCCGTAGGCCACCGACGCCATCGCGTCCAGCGACAGCGCGGCGAGGCCGGTGACAGCGGTGAGCCGGTGCCGTTCACCGGTATCGGGCGGCTCCTCACCGGCGGGCACGGCCCCCGGCTCGGCGGTCAGTACGGACATGGGCGGGTGCTCCTTAACGAACGGGACATGCCTTCGCGCGCGGGAGTACCGCGCGCGATGCGACCAGGTTCTGTCCCGCCCCGGCCAGGTCCGGCGATTCCTTGCGCGTTCTTCGCGCGGGAGGGTGCGACTTTGACATTCCCTTGACGGCAGCGCCCTGTGAGGGGCGCTGGGGGTACCCCCGGCCGAAGGCTGGGGGAGGAACTGCGCGCTCGACCCCCACCGGTCCGCACGGACCCGCAACCGTCAGGGTCCCGTCAAAGACATGCCCCACCTACTGACGCCGAGCACCGCCGCTCCCTACCTTCACCCCATGCAGTACTCCGAGGACCCCCGCTGGTCCAAAGACGTCTACGCATCGGCCCGTTGCGCCGGCGCCCTGCTCGCCCTGCTCCTCCTGATCGACTGGGGGTCGGGCACGTTCAGCTGGTGGCGCGGCACCCTGTGGACCACCCTCGCCCTGCTCCTCTTCGGCGTCCTGTGCCCCGCCAGGGTCCGCGCCGGCGACGGCTGGCTCACCTCGCGCAGGCTGCTGCGCACCCGCAGGGTCCGCACCGACCGCCTGGTCTCGGTCCGCCGTCTCGACGGCATCTCGCCGCGCCTGCTCCTCCGGGACGCCTTCGGCGGCCGGCTGGAGATCGATCCGCGGGTCCTCGTCGACAACCCCGACCTGTGGCTGCGCGTCGACGCGGGCGCCCGCCGGGCCGCGGCGGCCGGCACCCTGCTCTGCGGCTCGACCGCCCTGAGCCGCCTCGGCGAACAGGTCGAGCGCGAGAACGCGCTGGGCGTCTTCAGGGCGTCGGGCCTGGACTAGCGCCCACCCCCGTCATCAGCACGTCGAGCCCCCGCCGCGTGGTGGCCATCACCACCCGGTCCCCCGCCCGCAGCACCCGCCCCTGGGCCGGCCGCCAGTCGAAGGCCGGCTGTCCCGGGGCGCCCCCGCCGACCGGGCCCACCGCCAGCACCCGCCACTCCCGCCGCCGGAACGCCTCGTGCACCGAGCGTCCCTCCAGCTCCGGATGGCCGGCCACGTCCACGCAGGTGAACAGCAGCGACCCGCGCTCCACGGGCATCACCCCGAGCACATGGCGCCCCATCATCGCGGCGGCGAACGACGGCGCCGCCAGCGCCGAAACGCTTCTGCTCCGGGTGAGCGCGTCCGGGTAGGACGCCCGCAGCGTGCGCTGGACGGTCGCGGCGAAGCCGTCGTCGTACAGCCGGGTGACCACCCGTACCTCGGGATTGGCCTCCCGGACGGCCATCACGATGTCGAGGTTCTGGCCGTCGTCGCGGGTGAGGACGAGCAGGGAGCCGCACTGCCGGACCCGGGCCAGTTCGAGGACGCCGGGGGCGGTGGCGTCCTCCAGGACCAGCGGGACGCCGAGTTCCCTGGCGAGCGCGACGCCCCTCGCCCGCGGGTCCCGCTCGATGGCCACGACCTGGTGGCCGGTGGTGCGCAGCCGGTCCAGCACCCGGGTGCCGACCATGCCGAGCCCGACCAGGACGATGTGGCCGCTGACGTCGTCGCCGGGCGGATGGTTCACCGAGGCGGTGCGGAACGCCTCGGTGGCGTTCATGGTCGCGGCGACCACGAGCGGCAGCACGGCGAGCCCGACGAAACCGGCGATGAGCTGGA
Source organism: Streptomyces sp. NPDC008092 (assembly GCF_042957285.1). Lineage (NCBI taxonomy): Bacteria > Bacillati > Actinomycetota > Actinomycetes > Kitasatosporales > Streptomycetaceae > Streptomyces > Streptomyces sp. NPDC008092. Next base: position 34,637 of record NZ_JBIBHY010000007.1, on the reverse strand, counting down.
GTATGCGGCGGGCGGGCGACTCCTCGGTCGCCGGATCACCCATCGTGAAGATGTCGAGCAGGGGCAGGTAGAAGTTCTTCCACCAGGGATGCTCGTCCGCGAAGAGCGCGGTGGCGGTGGACAGCGCGACCACCACGGCGGCCAGCGAGCCGTAGACGGCGGCCAGTTGCCGGGAGCGGAAGACCCGCCACGGCAGATGGGCGAACCGGGCCCGGACCCAGCGCACCGGCCGGAACCGCCAGGCACGGCGCGCCGGTTCGGCGGTGTCGAGGTGCACGACCTCCTCCAGCATCAGCCGGCCGTGCGTGAACTGCCGGTGGTACGCGGTCCGGTCGTCCGGCAGCAGCAGGGTGCCGTCCTCACCCGGCGTCTCGGCGCTGTCCTGGCTGGCCGGGTCGTCCTCGTGCGCACCGGAGAGCACGGCGAGGGTGGCGAGGTCGGTGGCGTGCGTCGGGGTGCCCGCGGGCCGTACGACGCCGCGGAAGACCTTGCCCTCGACCTGGAGGGTGTGGCCGTGCCCGACGGCGGCCGCCGCGACCAGTTCCGGTACGGCGGTGTCGGCGTCGGAGAGCACGGTGGTGGAGGTGTCCGGCGCGGGGGCGTCGCACAGGCCGGCGGCCCGGTCGAGGAGCCGTTCCAGATGGCTGCCGCGCTCCCGGTTGAACATCCGCACGACCAGCCGTACGGAGGGGTTGACCGCGCGGGCGACCAGGGCCGCGGTGACGTTGACCTGGTCGTCGCGGTAGGTCAGGGCGAGCGCGGCGGCCCGTGCCACACCGGCCGCGCGCAGGGTGGCCTCGTCCGGGCGGGCCGAGAGGTGCAGGTGGACGGCGGACGTCGGGTCGCGGTGCAGGGCGGCGACCCGGGCGCCGTGCTCGTCGTCGTCGGTCGGCAGGACCACGGTGACGATCTCGCCGCACACGGCGTCCAGTTCGACGGCGAGCCGGTGCGCGAGGCCGTCGTCGCCGCAGATCACCATGTGGCCGGTTCTCTCTCCGGATGCCGCTGGTACGAGCAGAGTTGACGTCACATCAGCCTGAACGGCACCGGTCGTGGCGCCGGTTCCGGCCGGACCGCCGCCCGCCGTTCAAAACTCCGCCAAGAACATGTCAAGGAGAGGGAGCGGGAGCAGGCGTACGACGGCGGTGCTCCGGCCCGCGGGTCAGCCCGTGTTCACCGGCCCCGCCGTGTCCAGCGCCGCCCCGGTCTGGTCGGCCAGCGTCACCGCGACCAGCCGCGCCGGCAACGGGGGCACCGGCCCGGGTCCCGGGGTGAGCATGAAGCGGCCGAGGTAGTGCCCGTTGCCGTAGGCGCGCAGCTCGGTCTCGCCCGCCGGCCAGCCGCTCCGCTCCAGGTCCCAGGCCCGGCGCCCGACGGTGATCCCGCCGTCCTTGCCCAGCCGGGGCGGCTGTCCCAGCAGGGTGCCGTACTCGAAGCGGCAGCCGGACAGCCCGAGCAGCGCGGTCAGTTCGCCGCGCACGTGGTCGACGACGGTGTCGGCGGACTTGGCGGACCGGACCAGGTCGGCGGTGGTGTGGATCCGGGCCAGGTAGCCCTCGTCGGTCACCGTGACGACCTCCAGCTTCCGGGCGTGGGCCGCGAGTCGGGCCACGACCAGGCCGACGACGAGCAGCAGCACGGCCGTTTCGACGTCGGCGCCGGCACTGATGTCGAAGGTCTCGTACGGCCGGGTGAGAAAGAAGTCGAACCAGGCCGCCGCCGACAGCGCCGCCACCGCTCCGGCGAGGCGGCTGCCCAGCGCGGCCACGGCGACGACCACCACGACGAGGACCAGCGCCGCGTTGGTGTGGGACAGGTCGGAGCGGAACGGGACGAGGACGAGGGAGACCAGGAAGGGGGCGAGGAGGCCGGCGGCGAGTGCGGTCCGGTCCCGGGCCGGCGGGACCGCGACGGGCCGCCCGAAGCTCGCTCCGAAGCCGGCGTGCGTGCTGCTCATGGGGTACCTCCTACGCGTTGCGGCGTCCGGAAGGGATGGGCCCGATCGGCCAGGGGCAGCGAGACGACCATGGTCAGTCCGCCGCCCGGGGTGTCCTCGGGTGTCACGGTGCCGTCCATCGCCTCGGTGAGCCCCCGGGCGAGGGCGAGCCCGAGGCCGAGGCCGGTGGTGTTGTCGGTGTCGCCGAGCCGCTGGAAGGGCTCGAAGAGGCGGTCGCGGCCGTTGGCCGGCAGGCCGGGACCCCGGTCGATGATCCGGAGTTCGGCCCGCCCCGCCAGCACGCTCGCCGTCACCAGCACCCGGGTGCCGGGCGGGCTGTAGCGGGCCGCGTTGCCGACCAGGTTGGCGATCACGCGCTCCAGCAGGGGCGGGTCGGCCAGCAGCGGGGGCATGTTCTCCGGCTCGCCGTGCACCTCGACGGCCGGGGTGTCCGCCAGGGCCGTCGGGAGCACCTCCTCCAGCGCGGTGGCCCGCAGGTTGAGGGTGAGGACGCCGGCCTCCAGGCGGCTGAGGTCGAGGAGGTTGTCGACCAGTCGGCTCAGCCGGGCCATGGACTCCTCGGCGGTGGCGAGGAGTTCGTCGCGGTCCTCCGGCGAGAACTCCACCTCCCGGCTGCGCAGCGAGGTGACCGCCGCCCAGCCGGCCGCGAGCGGGGTGCGCAGGTCGTGGCCGACGGCCCGCAGCAGCGCGGTGCGCATCCGGTCGGCGGCACGCACCGGTTCCACCTCGGCGGCGGCCTGGGCGAGCCGGGCCCGTTCCACCGCCGACCCGACGTGCGCGGCGAACGCGGCGAGCACCCGCCGCTCGGACGACGAGGGCGTACGGCCGCGCAGCACCAGGTAGTTGCCGGGGCCCGCGGGCACGGCGGTGGCGTCGGCGCCGTCCGGCGGTTCGTCGACGAGTTCGGCGGAGTCCATGCCGAAGGTCTCGCGGGTGCGTTCCAGCAGCGCCGGGATGGTCTGGCCGCCGCGCACGATGCTGCCGGCCAGCGACGACATGGTCTCCGCCTCGGCGGTGGCCCGCGCCGCGCGTCTGGACAGGCGCAGCGAGCGGTCGACGACCGCGGCGACGGTGGCGGCCACGACCGCGAACACCCCGAGCGCGAGCAGGGCGTTGGGATCGTCGAGGGTGAACTGGCCGACGGGCGGTATGAACCAGTAGTTCAGCAGCAGGGACGCGGTGACGGACGCGATGACGGCCGAGGCGACCCCGCCTATGCAGGCCACGCCCACCACGGCGAGCAGGAACAGCAGGGCCTCGCTGGTCAGGTTGACGGTGCCGCGCACCTGGGCGAGGGCGACGGTCAGCAGCACCGGGAGCACCAGCCCCGCGACCGGACCGGCGATCAGGCGGCGGGTGGAGAGGGTGCGGCGGCGCGAAGGCAGCAGGGTGCCGCGGCCGGCCCGCTCGTGGGTCACCCGGTGGACGTCGATGTCGCCGGAGAGCGCGGTGACCGTCTCCCCCGTGCCGGGTCCGGTGAGGAAGCGCTCCAGACGGCCCCTGCGGCTGGTGCCGAGGACGAGCTGGGTGGCGTTCTCGGCGCGCGCGAAGTCCACCAGGGCGGTGGCCACGTCGTCGCCGACCACCGAGTGGTAGCTGCCGCCGAGGTCCTCGACCAGCCGGCGCTGCCGGGCCAGCGAGGCGTGCGAGACGCCGGCGGCCAGGCCGTCGCTGCGGGCCACGTGCACGGCGAGCAGGTCGCCGCCCGCCGACCGGTCGGCGATGCGGGCGGCCCGTCGTACCAGGGTGTCGCCCTCCGGGCCGCCGGTCAGCGCGACCACCACCCGCTCCCGGGTCTCCCAGACCCCGCCGATGGCGTGCTCGGCGCGGTACGACTGGAGGGCCTCGTCGACGCGGTCGGCGACCCAGAGCAGGGCCAGCTGGCGCAGGGCGGTGAGGTTGCCGGGGCGGAAGTAGTTGGCGAGGGCCGCGTCGATCTTCTCGGGCGCGTAGATGTTGCCGTGCGCCATGCGGCGGCGCAGGCCCTCGGGCGGGATGTCGACGAACTCGATCTGGTCCGCCTTGCGGACCACCTCGTCGGGCACCGTCTCGTGCTGCGGCACCCCGGTGATCTTCTCGACGACGTCCTTGAGTGATTCGAGATGCTGGATGTTGACGGCGGTGATCACGTCCACGCCGGCCGCGAGCAGGTCCTCGACGTCCTGCCAGCGTTTGGGGTGCCGGCCGCCGCCCGGGATGTTGGTGTGCGCGAACTCGTCGACGATCGCCACCCCGGGGCGACGTGCCAGTACGGCGGCGACGTCCATCTCCTCGAACTCGCCGCCCCGGTAGTCGCAGCGCAACCGTGCCACGACCTCCAGGCCGTCGGTCATGGCCTCGGTCCAGGGGCGCCCGTGGCACTCCACGAACCCCACCGCCACGTCCGCGCCCCGGGACGCACGGCGCCGGGCCTCGTCGAGCATGCGGTAGGTCTTGCCGACCCCTGGGGCGGCCCCGAGGTAGACCTTCAGTCGTCCGCGCGGTACGTCGTTCATCACCTCAAAGACAAGCGCGCCGGCCGGCCCGGGGAGCGCCGTCTTGACGTGTCTCTGGCGCCGTTGACGAGGACGTTGACACTGTCTTGACGGCCCTTGGCCGGATAGGGTGAAGGCGGTGTGCCGGGAAGTCTGGTCGGCCGGGAGTCAGGGTGGCTCCTGTCGGGCCCGTCCCTGGAGACGGGCCCTGGGCCCCAGGGGGACGGCATGCGCGGCGTGGGTACGGTTCTCGCACTCGTGGTACTGGCCACGGTGGTGGCGACCTTCGCCCGCCGGTGGCGGATTCCGGCCCCCTCCCTCCTCGTGGTCGCGGGTCTCGCCGTGGCCCTGCTGCCGGGCACTCCGACGATCCAGATCAGCCCGGAGGTCATCGGTCTCGTCGTGCTCCCGCCGCTGCTGTACGCCAGCGCGGAGGAACTCTCCTGGCGCGAGCTGCGGGTGGTGTGGAAGCCGGTCGGCGTGCTCGCGGTCGGCCTGGTGCTGGCCTCGGCGGCGGCCGTCGGTGCGGTCGCCTCGCTGGTCACCCCGCTGTCCTGGCAGATGGCGCTGGTCCTGGGCGCGATCCTGGCCAGCACCGACCCGGTCGCGGTGACCGCGCTCGGCCGCCGGCTCGCCCTGCCGCCGAAGGTGCAGATGCTGGTCCAGGCGGAGAGCCTCTTCAACGACGCGACCTCCCTGGTCCTCTACCGGGTCGCGGTGAGCGTCGCCGTGGCCTCGGCGGCGGCGAACTGGGGCGCGGCCGGCGGCGAGTTCCTGCTGCTGGCGGGCGGCGGCACGCTGATCGGCGCGCTCGTCGCAATGGTCGTCACGGCGATCAGGCGGCGCACCGAGGACCCGGTCCTGGAAACGGTGATCTCCCTGGTCACGCCGTACACGGCCTACGTCCTGGCCGAGGCCGCGCACACCTCGGGCGTCACCTCGGTGGTCGTGGCCGGCGTGGTCCTCGGCGGCCGCGGCGACCGGCTCACCAACGCCCGCATAAGGCTCCAGCTGCACGCCGTCTACGGCACGGTGGTCTTCCTGCTGGAGAGCGTGGTCTTCAGCCTGATAGGGCTCGCGCTGCCCGCCCAGGTGCGGGCGCTCTCCGACGGTGACCGGTTGTGGCCGCTGTACGCGCTGGCGGTGGCCGGCACGCTGATCGCGGTACGGCTGCTGTGGCTGGCGCCGCTGTCGGCGGTGGTGCAGCGCAAGGGCGGCATACAGCGGCCGAACTGGCGGGTCCCGGTGGTGCTGACCTGGGCCGGCACCCGGGGCGTGGTGCCGCTGGCGGCCGCGCTGTCGATCCCGGTGGCGGCGAAGGACGGCTCGGCGCTGACCGAGCGGCCGCTGGTCCTGGTCCTGACCACCTCGGTGGTCGTGGTCACCCTGGTCGTGCAGGGTTTCTCCCTGGCCTCGGTGGTGCGCCGCTCCGGGATCGCCCTGGAGCCCGACCACACCGAGCGCGAGGAGGCCGCCGCCCGCTGCCGGCTGGCCGACGCGGGCATCCGGCGCCTGGAGGAGCTGTCCGAGCTGGAGGCGGTACCGGACGTGGTCCTCGACCGGCTCCGGCGCGGCCTGAACGCCCGCCTCGACGACGCCCGCGACCGGCTGACCGACAGCACGGTCGAGTCGGCCGACCTGGTCTACCGGCAGTTGCGGCGCGACCTCATAGCGGTGGAGGCGGCGGAGCTGCGGCGGCTGTACGACGAGCACACGATCAGCGACACGACCCGGCGACGGCTGCAGCGGTCGCTGGACCTGGAGGAGGCGCGGCTGGCGGACGCGTAGCGTCCCGTCAGCGGAACTCCGCGAGGCGGGGCCGCAGCCCCAGCCCGGTCAGCCCCACGGCCAGCAGCAACAGCCCGCCGGCCCACGGCAGCCGGCCCGTCAGCTCGGCGCGGCCCGCCGCCACGGACGAGGTGAAGTGGACCCGGTTGATGCCGGTCACCTCGTCCAGCGCGGTCATCCACGCGCCGAAGTGCGCGTTGGACGTGCCCGCCTCCCATCCCATGCAGAACTCCACCGCCTGCCGCTCCTTCCCGGCGGCGAGCAGGGCGCGGATCCTGCGGTCGTCGCGCTCGTAGACGGCGTACGCGTCGACCGTCCTCTCGGCCGCGGCCCGCTCGCCGGGGAAGGTGATGTTGTCCAGCTCGCGCCGGAACTCGCCGGTGAAGCGCAGGTCGGCGGCGTCGGCGCGGTAGTCCCGCCAGGTGGCGGCGAGCCGGGCGTCGTACGTCGCCGGCGTGGCGCCCCGGATGCCGTACAGCTGCTGGGACTTGGCGAGGAAGGAGTCGGCGTACCGGGTGCGGCGCTGCGGGTCGAGGAGGTAGCGGCTCTCGTCGGCGTTGGCGTCGTAGGCGATCGCGCGGGCCCGGGAGAGGGCGACGACGGAGTCGAAGGCGTCGCGCCGGGCGACCTTCAGGTGCCCGGCGGAGGCCGAGAGGAGCTGGGCGCCGAGGACGACGGCGGCCAGGGCGCACCCGGTGGCGGCGAGGAGGGCGGGGTTGAGGGTGCGCCGGAAGCGGCGGGCCAGGTACCACTGCAGGGCGCCGAGGACGGCCAGGAGCAGCAGACCGAGGACGAGGACCGCGGCGAGCTGCGCCGAGAGTGCCGAACGGGCCGCGGTGTACTGGGAGTCGAAGGCCGCGTCGTTGGCGGAGACCAGCGTGCGCGCGTCGGGCAGGAGGCTGTCGCGCAGCAGGTCGGTGGCGTCGCGGTAGTCGGTGAGCGCGTCCGGTTTGCCGTCGGTCCGGCGGTCGTTCTCCAGGGCCCGGCCGATGAGTTCCTGGTACTCGGCGAAGTCGTCGGTGATCGCCTCGACGGTCTTCTCGTCGGACCGGTCCCCCTGCGCGGCGGCCGAGAGGGTGCGCAGGTCGTGGCCGATCTCGCGGCGGGCGTCGCCGTACATGCCCACGGCCTTGGCGTGCGGGGTCTCCAGCCCGCCCTTTCCGCCGTCCCCGCTGGACAGCAGGATGTTGGCGGCCTGGGCGTCCATGTCGTTGAGGGCCAGGTTCAGGTCGGCCGCGCTGGTGGTGCGGGGGGCGTCGCGGCCGGCCACGTCGTCCCAGGTGCCGTTCGCGGCGAGGCCGGCGACGAGCAGCAGCAGACCGAGGGCGACGGCGAGCAGGAGCGTGGCCGCGCGCAGAAGGCGCAGCCGTGCGGGCACGGTGGCCCGGACACGGCGGCGCAGAGCGGCCCGCGCGGCCACGACCCGCTTCCCCGGGCGCGGCTGCCGCGGCCCCGGGGCCGGTACGGGCGGCGGGACGACCGTGGCTTGCGGCGGCTTTTCGACAGCCTCCGCCGGAGGTCTGTGTGGTGTGCCGGCCGTGATGGTCACGGTCCCCTCCCAGGTACCCGCCACGGACGGTCGCCCGTCCCCCGTGCCGATCAGTCTGCGACCGGATCCGGCCACGAACGCCCGGCCTTGACGGCTTCCTGACGCCCCTTCAGGCCCGCTTGACGGCCCCTTGATGCCCCGCTCGGGACGCCCGTACAGGATCCGCGGATCCCGCACCGAACAGGCACGGCCCGCGCGGCCCACTCCTTCCCGGCGCGCTGTGCAGAACCGACCATGCTCGTCGGGACCGCGCGGTACGACCGCGCGCGATCGCCGCGTCCTGTGCCGGTCGCGTCGTCCCGCGGGGCGCCGCGGACGCGCTCGCACCCGAGACCCCGGCCCCGCTCTCCGGTACCCGGATCGACGCTCCCGCCGGCCCCCCTGCCCGCGCTCGGCGCCGCCTTCGAACGGCTCACCCGCCGGGAACGGACGATCTGGACGCTCCAGGCCTAACCGCAGCCCGCCCGGATCCCGGCCGGCGTGACGGTACGGCGCCCGGAGCCGGCCGGCTCCGACGCGGCGCTCGCCCTCGGCCCGGACGCCTCCTGCCCCTCCGCCGGCTGGAGCGGACCGCCGCGCCTGGCCGCCTCCGGGCACGCCCGGGCCACCGCGAGCCGCACCGGCCGGGTCCTCGCCGTCGCCTGCACCTCCTGGATAACGCTCGGTGTCCGGAACCCGGCACCCACCCGCCGCCCCCCGTACAGCCCAATGTCCCCCCGCGGTCTCCGGGCCACCCTTTCTTGATGCCCGACCGCCGCCTGTCAGGGCATTCTTAACGCAAGCTTGACGCCCAGCCCGCTCCGATCCGTGGGCCCACGCGTCACTCTCTGCTTACGCTGGTGCCGCCGTCCGCGTGATGGCCGGAATCGAACTGCGCCGCACCACACCGCGCCGGACACCAGGAGCCGACCCCATGGCCACGACCGAACACCCCCCTCCCAGTCGCCTGCGCGCCTGGATGCTGGAGGGGCTGTCCGACATGGGCAAGGGCGGCGGCCACACCGACCCCCACGCACAGCCCGAACCCGCGCACCAGGGCCAGCGCTGGTGGCGGGTCATGTGCCTGACCGGTGTCGACTACTTCTCCACCCTCGGCTACCAGCCGGGCATCGCGGCCCTGGCGGCCGGCCTGCTGTCGCCCATCGCGACCATCGTGCTCGTCATAGTCACCCTGGCCGGCGCCCTGCCGGTCTACCGCCGCGTCGCCGAGGAGAGCCCGCACGGCGAGGGCTCCATCGCCATGCTGGAGCGGCTGCTCTCCTTCTGGCAGGGCAAGCTCTTCGTGCTGACCCTGCTCGGCTTCGCCGCCACCGACTTCCTGATCACCATCACCCTGTCGGCCGCGGACGCCTCCACCCACCTGGTGGAGAACCCGCACCTGACCGACTTCCTGCAGGGCAAGCAGATGGTGATCACGCTGTTCCTGGTGGCCCTGCTCGGCGCGGTCTTCCTCAAGGGCTTCCTGGAGGCGATCGGCGTCGCGGTCGTCCTGGTCGGCATCTACCTCGCGCTCAACGTCGTCGTCGTGGTCGTCGGCTTCTACCACGTCCTCACCGCCGAGCACGTCGTCACCGACTGGACCAGCGCCCTCACCCAGGAACACGGCAACGTCTTCGTCATGATCGGCGTCGCCCTGATCGTCTTCCCGAAACTCGCCCTGGGCCTGTCCGGCTTCGAGACCGGCGTCGCGGTCATGCCGCACGTCGAGGGCGATCCGGGTGACACCGAGGAGCGCCCCGCCGGCCGGATCCGGGACACCAGGAAGCTGCTGACCACCGCGGCCGTCATCATGAGCTGCTTCCTGATCGCGACCAGCTTCATCACCACACTGCTGATCCCGGAGAACGAGTTCAAGTCCGGCGGCAGCGCCAACGGCCGTGCGCTCGCCTACCTGGCGCACGAGTACCTCGGCAACGCCTTCGGCACGGTCTACGACGTCTCGACCATCTGCATCCTGTGGTTCGCCGGCGCGTCCGCGATGGCCGGCCTGCTCAACCTGATGCCCCGCTACCTGCCCCGCTACGGCATGGCCCCGCACTGGGCCCGTGCCGTGCGCCCGATGGTCATCGTCTTCACCCTGATCGCCTTCCTGGTGACCTGGATCTTCGACGCCGACGTCGACGCGCAGGGCGGCGCCTACGCCACCGGCGTGCTGGTCCTGATCAGCTCCGCGGCGATCGCGGTGACCATCGCCGCCCGCAAGGCCGGGCAGCGCAAGTGGACGATCGGGTTCGGGATCATCTCGGCGGTGTTCCTCTACACGACCGTCGTGAACGTCATCGAGCGCCCGGACGGCGTGAAGATCGGTGCCTGCTTCATCGTCGGCATCATGCTCGTCTCCCTGCTCTCCCGCCTCGCCCGCGCCTTCGAGCTGCGCGTGACCAGCGTGGCCCTCGACGACATGGCGGAACGATTCATCCGCGACATGGCCAGCCGGAAGATGCGGTTCATCGCCAACGAGCCGGACCGGCGCGACAAGGCCGAGTACCGCGACAAGATCGAGCAGATCCGGGCCGACAACGACATGCCCGAGCAGGAGGACTTCGTCTTCGTCGAGGTGACGGTCACCGACCCCTCCGAGTTCGAGGCGGGCCTGACCGTCCGCGGCGAGGTCCTGCACAACCGCTACCGCGTGCTGACCCTGGAGTCGGCCTCCATCCCCAACGCCCTGGCGGCGCTGCTGCTGCACGTCCGGGACGAGACCGGCTGCATCCCGCACATCTACTTCGAGTGGACCGAGGGCAGCCCGTTCGCCAACTTCCTGCGCTTCTTCCTCTTCGGCCAGGGCGAGGTCGCCCCGGTCACCCGCGAGGTGCTGCGCGAGGCGGAGCCGGACCGCGCCCGGCGGCCGCGCGTCCACACGGGCTGAGGACAGCACACCGGCGTAAGAATCCCGTCAATAACCGCACGGTCCGCATAAGAACCCTGTCAGCGGTCGCTCCCGAGCCGCCACCGGCCCCTACCGTCGGCCTCATGGAGGACAGAAGACGCAGGGTCCGGGCAGCCGGTGACCGCACCTGGCACGGCAGCGCGCGCCTGGCCGTCGGCTCCGCCCTCGGCTTCGGCGGGCTGACGTTCATGGTCGACTGGGACGCCGGCACCCTCACCCCGGCCCGCGCCCTGCTCTGGGTGACCCTGTCGGCCGCGATCCTCGTCATGCTGCTGCCGGCCCGCGTCACGGCGGGCCCCGGCTGGCTGGCCGTCCGCGGCCCGCTCCGCCGCCGCACCGTCCGCACCGACTCCCTCGTCTACGTCGGCCAGTACGGGGACGTCGCCGAGCATCTGGTCCTGCGCGACACCCTGGGCAACCGGCTGGAGCTGGACCCGGGCGTCCTGCACGCCAACCCCCTGCTCTGGCACGAACTGGACACCGGCGTCCGCCGCTCCCTGGAGCGCGGCACCCTGCGCCGGGGCACCGACGTGCTGGCCCGGCTCGGCCACGAGATCGACGACACGAACGCACGCGCGGTTCTCGAGGCGTCCGGCCTCACCTGACCGGCGACCACACGACCCCGCGACCCCGCGACCTCGTATCCCGCCACCTGGCCCTATGGTGAGCGCATGCCCTCCTACACGATCGGCCAGGCGGCACGGCTGCTCGGCGTCAGCCCGGACACCGCCCGCCGCTGGGCCGACGCGGGCCGGATGACCACCCATCGGGACGAGGGCGGCCGACGGCTCATCGACGGCACGGACCTCGCCGCGTTCTCCGTCGAACTGGCCAAGGCCGGCACCGCCGAGGAGGACGCCTCCTACACCTCGGTCCGCAACGCCTTCCCCGGCATCGTCACCGCGATCAAGCTCGGCGACGTCGCCGCCCAGGTCGAGATCCAGGCCGGACCGCACCGGCTGGTCTCCCTCCTGACCCGGGAGGCGGTGGAGGAACTCGGCCTGGAGGTCGGCATGGAGGCCACCGCCCGGGTGAAGTCCACGAACGTGCACATCGACCGCTTCTGACGGGGTCACCTGCACAGCAGGGCGGCCCACAGGTCCAGCCGGTCGCTCAGCCGGGACAGGTCACGGCCGGTGAAGTGCTCCACCCGCTGCATCCGGTAGTGCACGGTGTTGACGTGCAGGTGCAGCGCCTCCGCCGTCCGCGCCCAGGAGCCGTCGCAGGCCAGGAAGGTCTCCAGAGTGCTCAGCAGCACCGCCGAGGCGGCGCGTCCGCCGGTCACCAGCGGGCCGAGGACCGTACGGCTGTAGGCCGCGCGGACATCGGCCGGCACCCCGGTGAGCAGCGCGTCGAGGCTGGTGAGCGCGGTGGCGTCGGTGAGGGCGGAGGCGTCCGGCGCGGTGGCGCGGGCCGAGGTGAGCGCGTACCGCGCCTGCGCCAGCGCACCGGCCAGCCCGCCGGGCCCGGCCGCCGCCACCCCGGTTCCGCCGTGCAGCGGGACGCCGGGGTCGCTGCCGGCCACCAGTGACCAGACCTCGTCCAGCGGGTCCGCCGCGGCGGGCAGCACCGCGAAGGCCGACCCGTCCGGCAACCGGCCCACCGCCGCGTGCGCCGCGACATGCCCCGCGACCTCCGCCAGCGCGCCCTCGGCGAGCCCCGCCCGCCGGGCCCCGGTGTCGGCGACGACCACCCGGTAGGGTCCGTCGGCGGGCAGCCCGCACTCCCGCACCGCGGCCTGCAGAATCCCCTCCGCCGCCCCGGCCGCGGCGCCGGCCAGCAACGCGCCCAGTTCGTCGGCCGCCTGCCGCTCGGCCGACCGGCGCCGGACGGCCGTCTCCTGGCAGCGGCCCAGCGCGGCGGCCACCTCGTGCAGCATCCCGGCCGGCGCGCTGTCCGGGTCGGGCAGGTACAGCAGCCAGCGCTCGTACGGCGAGACGCTGTCGGCGGCGACGGACACCGTCATCCCGCGCCCGTCCGCGACCAGCTTCGCGGCCTCCCCGGCCGGCACCCCCGGTGCGGCGGCCGTGGCCGCGACGGTCCGCCCCGACGGCGTGAAGACGTACGCGGCGGTCCGGTCCAGATGCGCGAAGGCCGCCGCGAGCAGGTCCGCGGGCCCGGCCTCCTGGGCGAGCAGCCTGCTGAGCCGGACCCGGGCGTTCTCCGGCAGCGCCTGCCTGCGGCTCAGCTCGCCCCACTGCCCCAGGTACACGGTGTCCGTGATCGTCCGGAACATGATGTGCGCCGGTACTCCGGCGACCGGGACGCCGTGCCGTACGCAGGCCTCCACCAGCTCCCCGGGCACGCCCCCGTGGGTCTCCTCCCCGGCGAACAGCGCCGCGGCCCCGGCCGCCTTGAGGGCCGCCACGAACCGCTCCGCCTTTCCGGGCGCCCACCACACCAGCCCGCTGAGCACCACCTCGCCGGGCCGCACGAAGCGGGCCGGGTCCTCCAGGTCGGTGACCGTCACCCCGCTGATCTCCCGGGCCAGCAGGGCGTCCTGCGCCCACAGGGGACGCAGCCCGAGCGAGCGGTCCGTCAGGAGGTGTTCGACGTGCATGTACTCAGACTCCTTGCGCCAGCCTCGCATTCACCAGGTGAGTGCGAGTTACAGCATCGTAAATGCAAGTCTTTCCGCACGGAACGTCTCTTGGTGAATCATCCAGGACCGGCCCCGTCCGCCTCGTTTTTTCCGTGCCCGGCACCAGTCGTGCGGGTCCCCCGCGCGTTGCTTCACTGACCGTCATGGACCTGAACACGGTGGTGGAGATCCGCGACGCCAGGGACCCGGCTCCCTGGCGGCCCGGCGACGCCTGGCTCGGCGGCGGGACCTACCTCTTCTCCGAGCCCCAGCCGCACCTGCGCCGCCTGGTCGACCTGAGCCGCACCGGCTGGACCCCCGTGCACCGCACCCCCGACGGTGCCCTGGAGATCGCCGCCACCTGCACCGTGGCCCAGCTCTCCCGGTACGCACGGACCTTGCCGACGGCGGCCGCCCCGCTCTTCGAGCAGTGCTGCCGGGCCTTCCTCGCCTCCTTCAAGATCTGGAACATGGCCACGGTCGGCGGCAACCTCTGCAACGCCCTCCCGGCCGGCCCGATGATCTCCCTCACGGCCGCGCTCGACGGGGAGTGCCTGCTGATCGCCCAGGACGGCGTACGCCGACGGGTCCCGGTCGCCGGCTTCGTGACCGGCGCGGGCCGCAAGGACCTCGCCGAGGGCGAACTGCTGCGCTCGGTCACCGTCCCGGCCCGCGCACTCGGCCGCCGTACCGCGTTCCGCCAGGCCTCCCTCTACGGCCTGGGCCGCTCCGGTGTGCTGGTGATCGGCACGCTGGACCCCGCCGACGGCTCGTTCGCGCTGACGGTCACGGCGTCGACCGTACGGCCGGTGCGGCTGTGGTTCCCGCTGGTGCCGACGGCAGGGGCGCTGCGGGCGGCGATCGGGGCGGGGGTCGGGGCGGGGGTCGGGGGCGGGGAGTGGTTCGACGACATCCACGGGCTGCCGGAATGGCGGTGCCATATGACATACCACTTCGCGGAGCAGATCCGCCGCGAGCTGCGCGAACCACGCGACCTGGGGGAACGATGAGGATCGAGGTCAACGGCCGGTCCCACGACGACGAACCGCGCCCCGGCCAGTGCCTGCGCACCTATCTCCGCGAGCGCGGCTGGTTCGGGGTGAAGAAGGGCTGCGACGCGGGCGACTGCGGAGCCTGCACGGTCCACGTGGACGGCGAACCGGTGCACAGCTGCCTCTACCCGGCCTTCCGCGCCGACGGCCGCACGGTCACCACCGTCGAGGGCCTGGCCTCACCCGACGGCGAACTCCACCCCGTACAGCGGCGGTTCCTGGACGCCCAGGGCTTCCAGTGCGGCTTCTGCACGGCGGGCTTCCTGATGACCACGGCGGCCCTCACCGACGACCAGCTCACCGACCTCCCCCGGGCGTTCAAGGGCAACCTGTGCCGCTGCACCGGCTACCGGGCCATCGAGGACGCCGTACGCGGGGTCAGGCACGTCGAGGAGCCGTCCGCCGGCGAGTCCGTCGGCCGCAACCTGCCCGCCCCCGCCGGACCGCAGGTCGTCACCGGCACCGCCCGCTACACCTTCGACGTCGACGTGCCCGGCCTGCTCCACATGAAGCTGCTGCGCTCCCCGCACGCGCACGCCCGCATCACCTCGATCGACACCTCGGCCGCGCTCCGCGTGCCGGGCGTGCACGCGGTGTTCACCCACCACGACGCCCCGGAACGCCACTACTCCACCGCCCGCCACGAACACCCCGAGGAGGACCCGGCCGACACCCGCCTGCTCGACGACACGGTCCGCTACATCGGCCAGCGGGTGGCGGCGGTGGTCGCGGACAGCGAGGCGGCGGCGGAGGAGGGCTGCCGCCGCATCACAGTGGTATATGACATCGCACCAGCGGTCCTGGACCCGGAGGAGGCCATGCTCCCCGGCGCCCCCGTCGTCCACGACAAGGACCCCTCGACCGCCCGCATCTCCCGCCCGCACGCCAACGTCGTCGGCGAGGCGCACGGCGAGATCGGTGACGTCGAGGCCGGTTTCGCCGAGGCCGACGCGGTCTACGAGGAGACGTTCCGCACCCAGCGCGTGCAGCACGCCAGCCTGGAGACGCACGGCGCGGTCGCCTGGCTCGACGAGGCCGGCCGCCTCACCGTCCGCACCAGCTCCCAGACCCCGTTCCTCACCCGCCGCGCCCTGTGCGCGCTCTTCGACCTGCCGCCGGAGCAGGTCCGGGTGGTCGCGGGCCGGGTCGGCGGCGGCTTCGGCGGCAAGCAGGAGATGCTGGTCGAGGACATCGTGGCCCTTGCCGTGCTGCGGCTGCGCCGGCCGGTGAAGCTGGAGTACACCCGCGCCGAGCAGTTCTACGGCGCCACCACCCGGCACCCCTTCACCGTCCGCGTGAAGGCGGGCGCCCGCCGGGACGGCACCCTGACCGCGCTCCAGCTGCGGGTGGTCTCCGACACCGGCGCGTACGGCAACCACGGCCCCGCCGTCATGTTCCACAGCGTGGGCGAGTCGACGGCGATGTACCGGGCCCCGCACAAGAAGGTCGACGCCTACTCGGTCTACACCCACACCGTCCCGGCGGGCGCCTTCCGCGGCTACGGCCTGGGCCAGGTGCTGTTCGCGGTCGAGTCCGCCCTGGACGAACTGGCCCGGCAACTCGGCCTGGACCCCGTCGGCTTCAAGGCCCGCAACATCATCGGCCCGGGCGACTCGATGCTCACCCCCGGTGGTCACGAGGAGGACCTGCACATCGCGAGCTACGGTTTCGACCAGTGCGTGTCCATCGTCCGCCGGGCCCAGGCGGAACCCTGCGATCCGGCCCCCGACGGCTGGCTGGTCGGCGAGGGCGCGGCACTGGCGATGATCGCGACGGGCCCGCCGGGCGGCCACATCGCCGACGCCAGGGCCGCCCTGCTCCCCGACGGCGGCTTCGATCTGGCCGTCGGCACGGCCGAGTTCGGCAACGGCACCACGACCGTCCACCGGCAGATCGCGGCCGGTGAACTCGCCACCACCGTCGACCGGATCACCGTCCGCCAGTCCGACACGGACGTCGTACGGCACGACACCGGCGCCTTCGCCTCCACCGGCACCGTGGTCGCGGGCAAGGCCACCCTGCGCGCCGCCCGCGCCCTCGCCGACCTGCTCCTCGACTTCGCCGCGGCCCACCTGCGCGTGGCGCGCGCCGACTGCCGTCTGGCCGAGGAGGCCGTGCTGCACCCCGGCGGGCGGCTGCCGCTCAAGGAGCTGTACGCGGCCGCCCGCTCGGTCGGCGTCGAGTGCGCCGCCGACGGCCACTTCGGCGGCACCCCGCGCTCGGTCGCCTTCAACGCGCAGTGGTTCCGGGTGGCCGTGGACCCGGGCACCGGGGAGATCCGCATCCTGCGCAGCGTGCACGCGGCCGACGCGGGCAAGGTGATGAACCCGATGCAGTGCCGCGGCCAGGTGGAGGGCGGGGTGGCCCAGGCGCTGGGCGCGACCCTCTTCGAGAACGTACGGCTGGACGCGCGCGGCGAGGTGGAGACGGCCGCCTTCCGCCGCTACCGGCTGCCGCAGTACGCCGACATCCCGCGCACCGAGGTGCACTTCATGGAGACCACGGACGCCATCGGGCCGCTGGGCGCCAAGTCGATGAGCGAGAGCCCGTTCAACCCGGTCGCCCCGGCGCTCGCCAACGCGCTGCGGGACGCGACGGGCGTCCGGTTCAGGGAGCTGCCGCTGACGCGCGACCGGGTGTGGCGGGAACTGGATGCCAGCCGCCGTAGCCCCCGTCCACCCGGATCTCCCTGATGCCGCTGATGTGCCGGGCCCCGCAGCGGTCCTGGGGAAGCACCAGTTGCGGACCGGCCCGGTCCAGCGGGGTGTCGTCGATGCTGACGCCGAGCAGAGCCGTGGCACGGCCGAAATCGGGGTCGATCTCCGCCCAGGAGAGCAGCGCGTGGTGCCCGTCGGCGCCGGAGACGGCGATGAGGAAGCGCAGCCGGTCCTTGCGCCGGCCGGGGTCGAATCCGGGTCCGGCGGCGGTGAGGACGTCGTACAGCCGTGGGCCGGTGAAGGCGTGGTGCCGGATGCCGCTGGTGGCGCACTCGAAGCTGGACCGCACCCGGTGCTGGGGCCAGCGCAGGAGGTCGGGCACGGTCAGCCGGGCCGGTCGTGCGAGGTCTCCGGTGAGGACGAGTTCGGCGAGCGTCATGTGCGGCCACCTCCCGGATGACGGTACCCGCGGCACGTCACCGTACAAACGCACATGCCAGCCCCAATCCGAAAGTATGCAGCTCATGCGATGTGACAGAAGACTTACGCCTGGCAACTGCGGCAGTATCATCGCCACGCGGACTGATAGACAGATCGCAGCAGGGCGCGACAGATTGTTCATAGAATCCAGAGGAGTTCACTCGTGATGACCCGTTCCGTGCGCCGGACCCGGCGGACGCTCCAGGTGGCCGGCGCCTCGGTCGCGGCCCTGCTGGCCCTGAGCGCCTGTTCGTCCTCCGACGACTCGTCCGCGACGACGAAGTCGGACACGTCGGCGGCGGCCACGCCCAAGCTGTCGGGCTCGATCACCGTGTTCGCGGCGGCCTCGCTGCAGGAGAGCTTCACGACCCTGAAGGCCGACTTCGAGAAGGCCCACCCGGGCACCAAGGTCGACTTCAGCTTCGGCGGCAGCGACACCCTGGCCGCGCAGATCACCGGCGGGGCGCCGGCCGACGTCTTCGCCTCCGCGAGCCCCAAGACCATGGCGATCGTCACGGACAAGAAGGACAACGCCACCACGCCGGCCACCTTCGTCCGCAACCAGCTGGAGATCGCCACCCTGCCGGGCAACCCCGACAAGATCTCCTCGCTGAAGGACCTCACCAAGTCCTCGCTCAAGGTCGTCCTCTGCGACAAGACGGTGCCGTGCGGCGCCGCCGCGCAGAAGGCCCTGGACGCCAGCAAGCTCAAGCTCACCCCGGTCTCCTACGAGGAGGACGTGAAGTCCGCCCTCAACAAGGTGGTCCTCAAGGAGGCCGACGCGGCGGTCGTCTACAAGACCGACGTGAAGGCCGCCGGCAGCAAGGTGGAGGGCGTGGAGTTCCCCGAGTCCGCCAACGCGATCAACGACTACCCGATCACCCTCCTCAAGAACGCCCCGAACCCGGCGGTGGCCAAGGCGTTCATCGCCCTGGTGCAGTCCGCCGAGGGCCAGCAGGTCCTGAACGAGGCCGGGTTCCTCAAGCCGTGACGCAGGCCGACCGGTCCGGCGCCGCGGCCGGCCCCCGCACGGGCGGTCCGCGGCGCCGGCGCGTTCGGGCAGCCGTACCGCTACCGCTCCTCCTCCCCGGAGCGGTAGCCCTGGTCTTCCTGCTCCTGCCGCTGGTCGCCCTGCTGGTCCGGGCCCCGTGGCGCAGCCTCCCGTCCCTGCTCACCAGCACGGAGGTGTGGCAGGCCCTCCAGCTCTCCCTGGTCTGCGCCACGGCGGCGACGGCCGTCAGCCTGGTCCTCGGCGTCCCCCTGGCCTGGCTGCTGGCCCGCACGGAGTTCCCCGGCCGGGGCTTCGTCCGCGCACTGGTCACCCTCCCGCTCGTGCTGCCCCCGGTGGTCGGCGGTGTGGCCCTGCTCCTCGCGCTGGGCCGCAACGGGGTGGTCGGCCAGTGGCTGGACGCCTGGTTCGGCATCACCCTCCCCTTCACCACCGCGGGCGTGGTGGTCGCCGAGTCCTTCGTCGCCATGCCGTTCCTGGTGATCAGCGTCGAGGGCACGCTCCGCGCCGCCGACCCCCGCTACGAGGAGGCGGCCACCACCCTGGGCGCCTCCCGCTTCACGGCGTTCCGCCGGGTCACGCTCCCCCTCATCGCCCCCGGCATCGCGGCCGGCGCGGTCCTGGCCTGGGCCCGCGCACTCGGCGAGTTCGGAGCGACGATCACGTTCGCCGGCAACTTCCCCGGCCGCACCCAGACCATGCCGCTCGCCGTCTACCTCGCCCTGCAGAACGACCCCGACGCGGCGATCGCGCTCAGCCTGGTGCTGCTGGCGGTGTCGATCGCGGTGCTGGCGGCGTTGCGGGACCGTTGGATGACGGCATCATGAGGACGACCCGGTGGACGACGCCCAGATGACAAACCCACACCCCACGGCACCGGACGACGCCAAGCCGACCACCCCCGGCCTCCACGCCCACCTCGTCGTCACCCGCCCCGCCTTCCACCTGGACATCACCCTCACCGCCGCCCCCGGCGAGGTCGTCGCCCTCCTCGGCCCGAACGGCGCCGGAAAGACCACCGCCCTCCGCGCCCTCGCCGGCCTCACCCCCCTCACCACCGGCCACCTCCGCCTCGACGGAACGGAGTTGGACCGCACGCCCCCCGAATCCCGCCCGGTGGGCGTCGTCTTCCAGGACTACCTCCTCTTCTCCCACCTCACGGCCCTCGACAACGTCGCCTTCGGCCCCCGCTGCCAGGGTGCGACGAAGGCCGAGGCCCGCGCCCGGGCGGCCGCCTGGCTGGACCGCATGGGCCTCGCCGAACACGCCGGCGTCAAACCCCGCCGTCTCTCCGGCGGCCAGGCCCAGCGCGTGGCACTGGCCCGCGCCCTGGCCACCCACCCCCGTCTCCTCCTCCTGGACGAACCGCTCGCCGCCCTCGACGCCCGCACCCGCCTCGACGTACGGTCCCAACTCCGCCGCCACCTGTCCGAGTTCGAGGCCGTCGCGGTGCTGGTCACGCACGACCCGCTGGACGCCATGGTGCTGGCCGACCGCCTGATCGTCATCGAGGACGGCCGGGTCGTCCAGGAGGGCACACCCGCCGACATCGCCCGCCACCCGCGCACCGACTACATCGCCCACCTGGTCGGCCTCAACCTCTACCGGGGCCGGGCCGACGGCCACACGGTCGAACTGGACTCGGGCCCCTCGAACACCACCGCCATCACCACCACCGAAGTCCTCGTCGGCGACGTCTTCGTCGCGTTCCCGCCGAGCGCCGTCACCCTCTTCCGGGACCGCCCCACGGGCGCCAGCGCCCGCAACCTCTGGCGCTGCGAGGTCGCCGGCCTGGAGACCCACGGCGACCAGATCCGCGCCGACCTGACCGGCGAACTCGCCCTCGCCGCAGACCTGACCACCGTCGCAGCCGCAGAACTGGACCTGCATCCCGGCGCCACGGTCTGGGCGACGGTGAAAGCGACCCAGACGCACGCGTACCCGGCATGACGCGAGAGGCCCCGCCGAAGCGGGGCCTCTCGTTCTGTGCCGGTGCGTCAGTCCTCGTACGCGTCCAGCGGCGGGCAGGAGCACACCAGGTTCCGGTCACCGAAGGCCTGGTCGATCCGGCGCACCGGCGGCCAGTACTTGTCGGCGGCGGACACCCCGGCGGGGAAGACGGCCTCCTCCCGGCTGTACGCGTGCTTCCACTCGCCGCCCAGCGCCCCGGCGGTGTGCGGGGCACCGTGCAGCGGGTTGTCGTCGGCGGACCACTCCCCCGCCCCGACCTTGTCGATCTCGGCACGGATGGCGATCATCGCCTCGCAGAACCGGTCCAGCTCGCCGAGGTCCTCGGACTCGGTCGGCTCGATCATCAGCGTGCCGGCCACCGGGAAGGACATCGTCGGCGCGTGGAAGCCGTAGTCGATGAGCCGCTTGGCGACGTCGTCGACGCTCACTCCGGTCGCCTTGGTCAGCGGCCGCAGGTCGATGATGCACTCGTGCGCGACCAGCCCGCCGGGCCCGGTGTAGAGCACGGGGAAGTGCGGCTCCAACCGCTTGGCGACGTAGTTGGCGCTGAGCACGGCCACCTGCGTGGCCCGCTTCAGCCCCTCGCCGCCCATGAGGCGGACGTACGCCCACGAGATCGGCAGGATGCCCGCCGAGCCCCACGGCGCGGCCGAGATCGGCCCGACGCCCGTCTCCGGCCCGGCGGCGGGCTGCATCGGGTGGTTCGGCAGGTACGGCGCGAGGTGCGCGCGCACCGCCACCGGACCGACACCGGGACCGCCGCCGCCGTGCGGGATGCAGAAGGTCTTGTGCAGGTTGAGGTGGGAGACGTCGCCACCGAAGTGGCCGGGCTTGGCGACCCCGACCAGGGCGTTGAGGTTGGCCCCGTCGACGTACACCTGACCGCCGGCCTCGTGCACCTGCGCGCAGATGTCGGCGACGTGCTCCTCGAACACACCGTGCGTGGACGGGTAGGTGATCATCAGCACGGCGAGCTCGTCGCGGTGCTGCTCGATCTTCGCCCGCAGGTCCGCGACGTCGATCTCGCCGTCCTCGGCGGTCTTCACGACGACGACCTTCATGCCCGCCATCACGGCGCTCGCGGCGTTGGTGCCGTGCGCGGACGACGGGATCAGGCACACGGTCCGCTGCGCGTCGCCGTTGGCGCGGTGGTACGCGCGTACGGCGAGCAGCCCGGCCAGCTCGCCCTGCGATCCGGCGTTGGGCTGCAGGGACACCTTGTCGTACCCGGTGACCTCGGCGAGCCGGTCCTCCAGCTCCCGGATGAGGGTGAGGTAGCCCTGCGCCTGCTCGGCGGGGGCGAACGGGTGCAGCTGGCCGAACTCGGGCCAGGTGACCGGTTCCATCTCGGTGGTCGCGTTGAGCTTCATGGTGCAGGAGCCCAGCGGGATCATGCCGCGGTCCAGCGCGTAGTCCCGGTCGGCGAGCCGGCGCAGGTAGCGGAGCATCGCGGTCTCGGAGCGGTGCTGCTCGAAGACGGGGTGGGTCAGGTAGCCGTCGGTGCGCAGCAGCGCCTCGGGCAGCGTGTCCTCGGTGACGGCGTCCAGCGCCGCGACGTCGCCCTCGACGCCGAAGGCCGTCCAGACGGCGCTCAGCTGGGCGCGGGTGGTGGTCTCGTCGCAGGCCATGGAGACGTGGTCGGCGTCGACGAGCCGCAGGTTGACGCCGCCCCGGCGGGCGGCGGCGACGATCTCGGCGGCCTTGCCGGGCACCCGGGCGGTGAGGGTGTCGAAGTAGGCGCCGTGGACGATCCCGACACCGCCGGCCCTGAGGCCCGCGGCGAGGATCGTGGCGTAGCGGTGCGTCCGCTGGGCGATGGCCTTGAGCCCCTCGGGACCGTGGTAGACGGCGTACATGCCGGCCATCACGGCGAGCAGCACCTGCGCGGTGCAGATGTTGCTGGTGGCCTTCTCCCGCCGGATGTGCTGCTCGCGGGTCTGCAGCGCCAGCCGGTACGCCCTGTTGCCGTCGGCGTCCACGGAGACGCCCACGAGCCGTCCGGGCAGGCTGCGCGCGAACTTCTCGCGGACCGCCATGTAACCGGCGTGCGGCCCGCCGAAGCCCATCGGCACGCCGAACCGCTGGGTGGTGCCGACGGCGATGTCGGCGCCGAGCTCGCCCGGCGACGCCAGCAGGGTCAGCGCGAGCAGGTCGGCGGCGACGGTGACGAGCGCACCGGCTTCATGGGCCTGCTCGATGACGCCCTTGATGTCGCGTACGGCTCCGGAGGCGCCGGGGTACTGGACGAGCACCCCGTTGATCTCCCGCCCGGCGAGGTCCGCCGGGATGCCGTCGGTGAGGTCGGCGACCACGACCTCCACGCCCGTGGGCTCGGCCCGGGTCTGGATCACGGCGATGGTCTGCGGCAGCGCGTCCGCGTCGACGACGAAGACGCCCTTCTTGTTCTTGCCCATGCGCAGCGACAGGGCCATGGCCTCGGCGGCGGCCGTGCCCTCGTCGAGCAGCGAGGCACCGGAGGTGGGCAGTCCGGTGAGGTCGGCGACCACGGTCTGGAAGTTCAGCAGCGCCTCCAGCCGGCCCTGGGAGATCTCCGGCTGGTAGGGCGTGTAGGCCGTGTACCAGGCGGGGTTCTCCATCACGTTGCGCAGGATCACGGGCGGCGTGAAGGTCCCGTAGTACCCCAGGCCGATCATCGAGTCGAGCACCTGGTTCCGGTCGGCCAGCGACCGCAGCTCGGCCAGGACCTCGGCCTCGGTCCGGGCGTCCGGCAGCTGCAGGCGGTCGGCGTTCTTGATCACGTCCGGCACGGCGGCGGCGGTCAGCTCGTCGAGCGAGCCGTACCCGACCTGGGCGAGCATCTTGGCCCGGGCCTCGTGATCGGGGCCGATGTGGCGCTGCTCGAAGGGAATCCCCTGCTCAAGTTCGGAGAGCGGGATGCGCTGGGCGGTCATTACGGAGGCCTCCTGGTCTGACGCGACCTTCGAGGGGTACCCCGGCACGGGTACCCCGACGGCCTCCCCCTCTGTCATCTGACCTGAGAGCTTCACCGGTGCGCCCTCGCGGACCACCGGTTTTCACCGTCGGTGAGGGCGGACGCCGTCGACATCCGCCCTGCTTTCCAGAGTGACCTCGTCCGTGCGGTACGTGAGCCTGAGAGATTCCGGGGAGGATTTGCTCCTTCGGCGCCTCCGGTTGCCCGGAGGACTCTCCCGCACGGGGTCAGCAGCCGCTGCCAGCCTACCAGCGAGGGCAACACCGGAGCCTTCGAGTGGCCGCCTCCTTCAATGTGCTCTTTTGTAGTGCTTACGGATGAGTTGCGACCAAGTGGAGGGCCCGTGCAGACCGACATCGATCCGCGCAACCTGATCGGCCGCAAGGCGTTCGACCGCAACGGCACGAAGATCGGCACGATCGACGAGGTGTACCTCGACGACGCGACGGGCGTGCCGGAGTGGGCGGCCATACGCACCGGCCTGTTCTCCCGGGACGCCTTCGTGCCCCTGGAGCCCAGCGAACTGGTCGAGGGCACCCTCAAGGTCCCCTTCGACCGCGCCCTGATCAAAGACGCCCCCGACTTCGGCGTGGGCCGCCACCTCTCCCCGGAACAGGAACTCCAGCTCTACCACCACTACGGCCTGGACACGACCGCCCCGCCACCGGACCGCCCGGACCACGACTTCGGCAAACTGGCAGGCACGGAGGACGCCGGGGCGTAGGGCCGACGCCGGGACGCTGCCCAGCCGCCTGGCTACCCGGCTCTACCCGTGCGGGCAGTCGTGCCGCTGGGGCGGCACGGGTGGGCGCTGGGGGTCCCCCGGCCGAAGGCTGGGGGAGACACCCGGCAAGCGCCGGTGAGCGTCCCCACCCCCGCCCGGCCCCACGCCGGTCACATACGCACCCCGTCCGCCGAAACCCCCGGCACCAACGGCAACGGCTCCGCCGGCTCCAGCTCGGGATCCTCGACCCGAAACGTCCGCACTCTCCCCGGCCCCGCCGACCCCGGCGTCTCGAACCGCACCGTCACCCGCCCCAGCCCACTCCCCTGCACCCACCCGTGCCCGTGCTCGGCATGCCGCACATCGTGCCCCGCGGGCCATCGCCGCTCGGTCACCACCTCCTCCTCCGCAACCGTCTCCGAAACGTCCTCCTCCGTCGTGAACTCCGCCGCCCCCTCCCCGGCCGCCGCCTGCGCGAACAGGTCCTCCTGGGTGTAGTCGGCCAGCCCCGACACCCCCACCCCCAGCAACCGCACACCCCCCGTCGTGTCCACCGAGTCCAGCAGCCGCGCCGCCGCCTCCCGCACCACCGCCGGGTCGTCCGTCGGCCCCCTGAGCGTCTCGGACCGGGTGAGCGTCGAGAAGTCGTACCGCCGTACCTTCAGCACGATGGTCCGCCCCGACAGCCCGGCACCGCGCAGCCGCCGCACACACCGGTCGGCCAGCCGCTGCACCTCGAGACCCACCCGCAGCCGGTCGTGGATGTCCACGTCATAGGTGTCCTCGACCGACACCGACTTGGTCTCCCGCTCGGCCACCACGGGCCGCTCGTCGTGGGCCAGCGCCATCGCGTACAGGGCGTGCCCGTGGGCCTTGCCCAGCAGCCGGACGAGCTCGTCCTCCCCGGCCTCGGCGATCTCGTCGACCGTGGTGATCCCGGCCCGCCGCAGATGGTCCCCCGTCGCCGGCCCCACCCCCGGCAGGGTCCGAACCGTCATCGGCCCCAGCATCGCCCGCTCCGTGCCCGGCTCGATCAGCACCAGCCCGTCCGGCTTGGCCTGCTCGGAGGCGATCTTCGCGAGCATCTTGGAGGCGGCGAGCCCGACCGACCCGGAGAGCCCCGTGACGGCCCGTATGTCCGCGCGCAGCCTCTCCCCCACCAGCAGGGCCGACGCGGCGTCCCAGGCCACCTCACCGGCCTCCAGGTCCACGAAGGCCTCGTCCAGGCTGAGCGGCTCCACCAGCGGCGAGAGGCCGCGCAGCAGCCCCATCACCTGCTCGCTGATCGACCGGTACAGGCCGAAGCGCGGCACCAGGTACGCGGCGTTCGGCGCCAGCCGCCGTGCCTGCCCCATCGGCATCGCGGAGTGCACCCCGAACACCCGGGCCTCGTACGACGCGGTGGCCACCACACCGCGTGGTCCGAGCCCGCCCACGACCACGGCCTTCCCGCGCAGGCTCGGCTTGGACGCCTGCTCCACCGAGGCGAAGAAGGCATCCATGTCGAGATGCAGGATCGTGGGCGCGTTTCTCACATCTCCGATGCTGCACCACAGCACTGACAATGCCCCGGCACGGTGTCCCGTGCCGGGGCATCACATGAGGCCTTCAGACCGCCCGGTTGCGCCGCCGTGCCAGTTCGTCGGCGGGGTTGTGGCCGACGAGCGTCTCCCCGGTGTCGACGCGCTCGCCGTGCAGTTGGGAAAGCGCGCTCTCCACGTCCCGCCACACCACGCCGACCGCGATCCCGAAGATGCCCTGACCGCCCTGGAGCAGGGCGTGCACCTCGTCGGGCGAGCTGCACTCGTAGACCGTGGCACCGTCGCTCATCAGGGTCATCCGCTCCAGATCGCGGAAACCGCGTTCCCTCAGATGCTGGACGGCGGTGCGGATGTTCTGGAGAGAGACCCCGGTGTCCAGGAACCGCTTGACGATCTTCAGGACGACGACGTCCCGGAAGCTGTACAGACGCTGGGTGCCCGACCCGTGGGCCGGCCGCACACTGGGCTCGACAAGGCCGGTGCGGGCCCAGTAGTCGAGCTGCCGGTAGGTGATGCCGGCCGCCGCGCAGGCCGTGGGCCCGCGGTAGCCGATCTCCTCGGTGGCCATGGACGCCGCCCCTCCGCCGCTGTGCACTGCGGTCGGCCGCTGTGGGGCGTGACCGGCAATGCTGCTGTGAAGCGGGGACGGACCGCTCTCCCCGAAACCGCGTCCGGGGGCACCCCCAGCCATACCGTCGCCGCTGCTTCTCACGCCGACCTCCGTCCTTGACCTGCCTTCTCGACGGTAGGCAGTCACCAGGGGTGCGTCAACGATCGCCACACTCGGCACGCCGAGTGATAATCACCCTAGGAGTGGTTTCCCGTGCCCCACCGCGGGGAAAGGCTAGCCGAATGCTCTGGCGGGAGGCCGTAGGACGCTCTCAATGGCCGCTGGCAATTGCCCATGAGTTTCGGCTGCGACCAGCCCCCGACCAAGCCCGAACCGGCCCGTCACCGGACTTCTGTCACGAACCGGCCCGTCACCGACCTCCTGGCGGGTGACGGGCCGCTGTGGTCCCTCACTGGCTGCTGGTGCCGAAGTCCTCGGGCGAGATCTGGTCGAGGAACTCGCGGAACTTCTCCACCTCGTCCTCCTGCTCGTCCGGGATCGCGATGCCCGCGTCGTCCAGCACCGTGTCACTGCCGTAGATCGGCGTTCCGGTGCGCAGCGCCAGCGCTATGGCGTCGGACGGACGGGCACTGACCTCGACCCCGCTGGCGAAGACCAGCTCCGCGTAGAAGACGCCTTCACGCAGGTCCGTGATGCGCACTTCGGTGAGCTCCTGGCCGACGGCCTCCAGCACGTCCTTGAACAGGTCGTGGGTCAGCGGCCTGGCAGGCGCCATGCCCTGCTGGGCGAACGCGATCGCCGTCGCCTCCCCCGGCCCGATCCAGATGGGGAGGTAACGGTCGCCTCCCACTTCGCGCAGGAGCACGATCGGTTGGTTGGAGGGCATTTCCACCCGGACACCTACGACATCGAGCTCGTTCACACAGCAACCCTAGGCCGTGCCCGGGACGTTTGGGTAGTCGGGCCCGGAACGCGCGCCCGATCCGGCCTCCGCCCGGGTCCTGTCGACGTACTCACGGCAACCGCACCCCCAGCGCCGTCTGCATCAGCGCGGCGTGCAGCTTCACCGTGAGCGCCGCCAGCTCCTTCGTGCGGGCCTCCGCATGGGCCCTGGTCTGCGGGTTGCGGTGCCGCTTGAGCGGCGCCACCACCTGGTCCACCAGGCCTGCCTCCCGGTCGGCGGCGGCCTTCATCGCCCGCAGATGACGCGGCTCGATCCCGAACCGGCCCAGCTCGGCCACGAGCGAAGCCACGGTGACCGTCTCGGCGTCGTACACGCCGTCCTCCAGCGGAGCGATCAGTCCGTACGACTCCCACTCCGCGAGGCGACTCTCGTCGATGTCGGCGGCCGCGAGCAGCTCGTCCCGGCCGATCCGCGCCACCGTGGACACCTCGGGAGCCATCGGCACGGCCTCACCGTCCCGCTGCCGCCCCAGCACGGGCGGCTGCACCGCCTCGCCGCGCTCCATGGCTTCCAGGTACTCCCGGATGACCTTGAGCGGCAGATAGTGGTCCCGCTGCATCCGCAGGACGTGTCCCAGACGCTCCACGTCCCCGGCGCTGAACTTCCGGTACCCGGAAGGGGTACGGCGCGGCTCGATGAGCCCCTCCGACTCCAGAAAACGGATCTTGGAGATGGTGACTTCGGGGAACTCGTCGCGCAGCACGTTCAGCACCGTGCCGATGCTCATCAGCCCGGATTCCGTGGCGGCGGTGCCGTGACCGGTACCGCCGCTCGGTGTGTGCAGCATGGACCTTCTTCCCTGGGTCCTCCAGGCGAGCTCCGGAGGGTCAGATGCCCTGCCGGCTCGCGTAGAAGACCAGCCGGTACTTGCCGATCTGGACCTCGTCACCGTTCGACAGAGCGACCTGGTCGATGCGCTCCCGGTTGACGTACGTGCCGTTGAGGCTGCCGACGTCGGCCACCGTGAACGAGCCGTCCGGCTGGCGGCGGAACTCCACGTGCCGACGCGAGACCGTCACGTCGTCGAGGAAGATGTCGCTCTGCGGGTGACGGCCGGCCGTGGTCAGGTCGCTGTCCAGCAGGAACCGGCTGCCCGAGTTCGGGCCCCGGCGCACGACCAGCAGCGCGGAACCGAGCGGCAGCGCGTCGACCGCCGCCTGCGCCTCGGGCGAGAGCGACGGCATCTGGGTCTGGCCGGTGACCTCGGCGTCGTAGGCCTCCAGGCCGGAGATCGAGATCGTGGACGTCGTCTCCGACGCACGCTCGGGTACGGCGCCCGCACGCAGCGGGGCTCCGCAGTTGGAACAGAAGCGGGCGTTCTCCGCGTTGCGGTTACCGCACCTCGTACAAACCAGGGCCGACATGGACGGATCCTCCTGCCGCGGCTGCCCCGCCGGGGCGTTGGACGCGTACGGGCCGGAGGCGAACCCTCCACCCGTACCTGAGGTTGACGGTTGCCCGAAACCTATGCCGCCGGACTGGGACGGGTCAACTGACGGCGCGCCCTGACCTCCCGAAATGTCACCCCCCGGACCAGCCACCTGGTCCCGGAACAGCGGGCGCTGGCCCTCCGCGTCGGGCTGTGCCCGATGGCGCGCGGTCGCGTTGTCGCTACCCTCTCGCGCGCTCTTGCCGAACAACTTCGCAAACAACTTCACGGGCGATTCCCCTTGACCGAAACAGACCCGCCCGTGGGGCAGGACGAACCCTGACTGAATAAACCGGCCGACCCGGACAACCACACAACGTCCGTATCCACCAGACAGTTTCCACCACGCTCCGGTTCCCCGGTGCGCCGACCCCCCGCATCCTCATGCCCTCGCCGGACGTCCCCCATGCACCGCCGGTTCACTGTGAGGACGACCGAGCGTAGTCAGGCTGCTTCGCCGGTCGCAAGGCATCCACGACGATCTTGGCGGATCGCTCGACGGTCACAGTCGCCTGCTCCTTCTCCAGGGTCTGCACCACGCCTCCGGGGATGTTCAGGGCCGGTTCGAGGTCCTGCGGCTTGCCGATCACCCTGAAAACGTAAGGCTGGGTGATCTTGTTCCCGTCGACGCTCACACTCTTCCCGGAGTCGGTGAGATAGGTACCGGCGATCACCCGGACCCCGTTGACCTGGATCGCCTCCGCGCCGGCCGCGCGCAGCTCCTGGATCGCGTCGAGCAGCATGTCCGCCTGCACCGTCCCCTTCGGGTCGTCGACCGTCATCGTGATGCCAGGACCCTGCGCCGCCACGGTGCCCGCGAGAATACCGAGTTGCCGCTCCTTCTCGGCCGTCTGCCTGCGGGCCTCCGCCGCCTGGTCGGAGCTGCTCTGCAACTCCTCGCGCTGCTTCTCGAGTCCTGTCTTCTCGTCCTCAAGACGCTGAGTACGGTCGTCCAGTTCATCGAGGATACGAACAAGATCTTCCTGCCGGGCGCCACGCAGCGCACTGTCGCTGTCGCTGTTCGACGCCACCTGCACGGCGAGCCCGAATCCGAGCCCGAAAAGCAGCACGGCGACGATCAGTTGGGCCCTGCTCACGCGTGGCGGCCACAGCCCCTGGACCAGCCTCTCGCGGCCGGTCAGCCCGGCCTCCGGCTTCGGCTCGGCGGCGGAACCGGCCTCCGGCGCCGCGGCGGGCACCTCGGCCGGGAGTTCTCTGCGCAGCCGGTGCTCCGGCTCCTTCTCGTGCTCGCCCATGCCGCTCACGCCCGGAAGACGTGCCGTCGGATCGCCGCGGCGTTGGAGAAGATGCGGATACCAAGGACGACCACGACCCCCGTGGACAGCTGCGAGCCCACACCCAACTTGTCGCCGAGGAAGACGATCAGCGCGGCCACCACCACGTTCGACAGGAAGGACACCACGAAGACCTTGTCGTCGAAGATCCCGTCCAGCATGGCCCGCAGACCGCCGAAGACGGCGTCGAGCGCCGCGACGACGGCGATCGGCAGATACGGCTCGACGACCGCCGGAACCTCAGGCCGGACCAACAGTCCGGCCACGACGCCCACGACGAGGCCAAGTACGGCGATCACGATGTGCCCTTCTCAGTCTTCTCGGTGTACGGCTGTGCTGTACGTACGATCACGCTGGGCGCGGCGGGCAACCGGACGTCACTCTCCGTGGAGATGGTCGCCCGGATGTCGAAGTTCTCCTCCAGGGCATGCAGATACAGCCCGTCGGGACTGTCCTGGAACCTGGAGCCGAGCTTCTGCCCGTCCCCCACCGCCAGCACCGTGTACGGCGGTACCAGCGGCCTGTTGTCGACAAGTATCGCGTCCCCCGCGGCCCTGATCGCGGACAGGGCGGTCAGCCGCTGCCCGTTGATCGAGACCGCCTCGGCGCCCGAGGCCCACAGCCCGTTCACGACGCGCTGCATGTCATGGTCCCGCACCCGGCCGGTGTCGGAGAACCCGGAGGTCTCCCGGGGATTGCCGGCGTCGCCGCCCGAGGAGGCCTCCTTGGCGTCGTTCACCACCAGCTTCACACCGGGGCCGTGCACCGCCGTGGCGCCCGACAGGACGTCCACCAGGTCCGCCTGCCCGCTGCCGCCGCTCTCGTTCAGTGCGGCGCGCTGGCGGGCGCTGACGTCGTCCCGGAGCTTGTCGACACCGGTCTCCAGCTTGTCCGCGGCCGCCGTCTCCCGGTCGATCCTGTCGATGAGCTCCTGGCGCTCCTTGGCCACCACGGGCGCCGTCACGCGCGCCTGCGCCGCTCCCACGGTCACCACGAGGGCCGCCAGCACCAGACCGCCGGCGAGGCCCAGCCGGGCCCGGAGGGTCTTCGGCATGCCGCCGCCCTCCCCCTGGGCCCGCTTCCGGGCGGCCGCCTCGGCGTACCCGTCGTCGAGGCTGTGGTCCATGACGTTGGTGATCAACGACATGGAGGCGTCCGGACGCGACGGCCGGGCGGCGCTGCTCCGAACGGGGGGTTGCTGCGGCATGCCGCACATCGTCGCACGTCGCGACCAGTACCTCCGAACGGCCCCACCGGCGTGCCGGACCGGCCCCCGTGGGGACACATGTCCGGCACGCACGCGTGCAGCGGTTTTACCGTCCGGCGCTGTCCACTGTCGCCGACCACTCGTCCAACAGAGCCTGCGCCGACGCGTCGTCGGGCCCCTCGGCCCACAGATGGGTGACCGCCTCGGCCGGGTCGGGCAGCACCATCACCCAGCGCCCGTCGGTCTCGACGACCCGCACCCCGTCGGTCGTGTCGACGAACCGATCACCGGCCGCCTCGACGACACGCCGCATGACCAGCCCCTTGACAGCCCACGGTGTGGCCAGGTCCCGCTTGAGGACGTGCGCCTTCGGGATCCGGGCGTCGATCTGGCTGAGCGTGAGCTGCGTCCGCGCCACCAGACCGATCAGGCGTACGAACGCGGCCGTACCGTCGTAGACACTGCTGAACTCCGGGACGATGAATCCGCCCTTGCCGTCACCACCGAAGATGGTGCCCTCCTCACGCCCCACGCGCGTGAGGTCGTCGGGAGAGGTGGTCGTCCACTCGACCTGGGTACCGTGGTACGCCGCCACCTGCTCGGCGATCCGGGTCGTGGTGACCGGAAGCGCCACCCGGCCGCTGCGCCGCTCGGCGGCGACCAGGTCGAGCATCACAAGGAGCGCACGGTCGTCCTCGATGATGCGGCCCTTCTCGTCCACCAGGGACAGCCGCTCACCGACCGGGTCGAACCGCACACCGAACGCGGCCCCGGACGACGCCACGATCTCGCCGAGCCGTACCAGCCCGGCCCGCCGCTGGTCGGCGGTCTCCGTGGGCCTCGCCTCGTTCAGGCCCGGGTTGATGGTCAGCGAGTCCACACCGAGCTTGCCGAGCAGGCTCGGCAGCACGAGCCCGGCGCTGCCGTTGGAGGCGTCCACGACGACCTTGAGGCCCGATTCGGCGACCCCGGTCGTGTCGACGTTCCGCAGCAGCGACCCGGTGTACGAGTCGAAGACGCTGGCCGGGAAGTACAGGTCGCCGATCTCGCCGGGGAACGCGCGCCGGTACTCCTGCCGCGCGAAGATCCGGTCCAGCTTGCGCTGGCTGGCCTGGGAGAGGTCGGCGCCCTGCCCGTCGAAGAACATGATGTCCACGGAGTCCGGCACCCCGGGCGAGGTCCGGATCATGATCCCGCCGGCGCTGCCCCGCCCGGTCTGCTGCCGGGCCACGGGCAGCGGCACGTTCTCCAGGTCGCGTACGTCGATGGCACTGGCCTGGAGCGCGGAGATCACCGCCCGCTTGAGCGCACGGGCACCGCGGGAGTGGTCACGGGCCGTCGTGACGGTGGACCCCTTCTTCAGGGTGGTCGCGTACGCGCCGGCCAGCCGTACGGCCAGTTCCGGCGTGATCTCGACGTTCAGGATCCCGGAAACGCCCCGGGCGCC
Organism: Streptomyces sp. NPDC008092; assembly: GCF_042957285.1. Lineage (NCBI taxonomy): Bacteria > Bacillati > Actinomycetota > Actinomycetes > Kitasatosporales > Streptomycetaceae > Streptomyces > Streptomyces sp. NPDC008092. The sequence goes on along the minus strand of NZ_JBIBHY010000007.1, from coordinate 2,098 downwards.
GAACAGGTGCGCCTGCCCCCTGGACTCCCAGATCACCGAGGTGTTGACGAAGGCGCCGGCTTCGATGGTCTTGAAGGGATAGACCCGGACATTGCCCTGAACGATCGATTCTTCACCGATCAGGCACTCGTCACCGATGACCGCCCCGTCCTCGATCCGCGCGGCCCGCATGATGTCGGTGTTCTTCCCGACGACACAGCCCCGCAGGTTGCTGTGCTGCCCGACGTACACGTTGTCGTGGACGACGGCCCGGTGCAGGAAGGCGCCGCTCTTCACGACGACGTTGGACCCGACGACGGTGTGCTCCCGGATTTCCGCGCCGGCCTCGACCTTGGCGTAGTCACCGATGTACAACGGCCCGCGCAGATCGGCGTCCGCGTGCACCTCCGCCCCCTCGGCGACCCATACACCGGGGGATATCTCGAAGCCGTCGATGTCGACGTCGACCTTGCCCTCCAGGACGTCGGCCTGCGCCTTCACGTACGACTCGTGAGTACCGACGTCCTCCCAGTAGCCCTCGGCGATGTAGCCGTAGATCGGCTTGCCTTCCTTCATCAGCTGCGGGAAGACATCGCCGGACCAGTCGACGGGAACGTCGGCCTCGACATAGTCGAATACCTCGGGCTCCATGACATAGATGCCCGTGTTCACCGTGTCGGAGAAGACCTGGCCCCAGGTCGGCTTCTCGAGGAAGCGCTCGACTTTGCCCTCTTCGTCGACGATGGTGATGCCGAATTCCAGCGGATTGGGCACCCGCGTCAGGCAGACCGTGACGAGCGCGCCCTTTGCCTTGTGGAAGTTGATCAGCTCGGTGAGGTCGAAGTCGGTCAGCGCATCGCCGGAGATGACGAGGAAAGCATCGTCCTTCAACGCCTCTTCGGCGTTCTTGACGCTTCCGGCGGTACCGAGTGGCTTCTCCTCGTTGGCATAGGTGAGCTCCATACCGAGCTCCTCGCCGTCCCCGAAGTAGTTCTTGACCAGCGATGCCAGGAACTGCACAGTGACGACGGTCTCGGTGAGCCCATGCCTTTTGAGCAGCCGAAGCACATGCTCCATGATCGGTCGGTTGACGACCGGAAGGAGTGGCTTGGGCATGCTGGAGGTCATGGGGCGAAGGCGTGTGCCTTCACCACCGGCCATCACGACGGCCTTCATGTCGGAAGCGTCCTCCTCTAAGAGATGACGGTCTAGCCGACTTCACCCGTCCAGATTGTCCCGCACTTTTCCGCCGCGGGCCATCGAGAGCAATCGAGGGGCCACTACGTCCGGACAATCGCCGAGCTCAATCGGCTGTGGCGTCCGCGCGGACGAGGCGGCGGACTTGCACCACGTAGAGCACTCCTGCCCACCAGTAGAGCGTTGTACCCCACCCTGCGAACGCCCATCCGAAAATAGCAGCGAGTGACGAGATCCAGCCGCTTCCGTCACTCAGGAGCAGGAGCGGGAACGCGTACATCAGATTGAACGTGGCGGCCTTCCCCAGGAAGTTCACCTGGGGTGGCGGATAGCCGTGCCGGCGGAGGATCCCCACCATCACCAGCAGAACCAGCTCACGCAGCAGCAGCGCGGCTGTCAGCCAGAGCGGCAGGATCTCGCGCCACGTGAGCCCGACCAACGTCGACAGCACGTAGAGCCGGTCCGCGGCGGGGTCGAGCAGCCGGCCGAGACTGCTGATCTGGTTCCAGCGCCGGGCGAGCTTGCCGTCCAGGTAGTCGCTGACGCCGCTGAAGAGCAGTACCAGCAGGGCCCAGCCGTCGCTCTTGGGCCCGCCGAACTCAGGCCTGAGGATCAACCACAGGAAGACGGGTACGCCGACCAGACGCGCCATGCTGAGGATGTTCGGGATGGTGAGGACACGGTCCGTCTGGACACGCGTCTCCTGGACCTCCACCCGGGGGCCTCCTGTGGTGGGAAACGAGCCAACTTTGCTCCCTGACCCTACCTCAACGCAAAAAAGCTCTGGCTCTTGGGCTTGTTGCCCAAGAGCCAGAGCTCTAAAAGGAGTTCGGCGGTGTCCTACTCTCCCACAGGGTCCCCCCTGCAGTACCATCGGCGCTGTGAGGCTTAGCTTCCGGGTTCGGAATGTAACCGGGCGTTT
>NZ_JBIBHY010000006.1:626407-697734 GCF_042957285.1 Streptomyces sp. NPDC008092 | reverse complement strand
TCCGAATAGTCCTTCATCGCCATCGGCGGTCTTCTCGCTTCCTCCGGATCAAGCAGATCCAGTATCAGCGTGTCCACCACTCAGGGGGAGGCTCCGTAACCCTCACGGGCTCGTTGCAGCCCCAGGTCCCGGAGCTGTTCGACGCTGGTTCCGACGGTTCCGACCATGCCGAGCTTCACCAAGTCCGTGAATTCCGAGCTGACGAGATAGCGGCCCACACGCTCGTAGCTGATGATCCGCCCACCTCGCTCGCCGCGTGTGCAGTCGTCGTCCAGCAGCACCCGGGCGTAGGAGAGGGGAAGGTACATGCCATGTGCCAGGTCGGAGGAGGAGGTCGCGCTGTCCCGCCAGTAGGCGAACTTCAGGAAGCACGAATCCTGGGCAAGGCGCCACTCGTGAGGGCGCGTGGGCTCGCTGCTGAGCTGCGACACCTTCTCCAGGCGGTCCATCTGCCCGCGAAGCTGTTCGTCCACCCGGTACTCCTTGCCTCGCGGGTCCAGCCGTTTGTACTGGACGAGGACGAAACTGTGGGTGGGATGGTGGTAGTAGATCATGTCGGTACCCAGTCGGTTCTCGACCGGGGTGGCGTTGACGTTGACGATCTCGAGTCGGCGTCCTGTCGAATCCTCCAGGACATGGATGTCACACAGCACATCGCTGAGCCGCCGCCAACCGTCGAAGAATTGCGACATGTCTCCGAGGCCGACTCGCACGTCGTGCTCGATCAGGCTCTGCTCGAAAGGTTCTGGGATGAGACCTGCGAGATAGGTGTCATCCCGGTTGAGGGGGCGGTCCCAGGCAGCCAGTGCGGAGTGGGGGAAGTCAGTCAGGCGAGTGAGGGAATCGGCCGCGTCTTTCTGTTCCTGCCATGCGCGGTCCGCGGCATCGTCGGGCCTGAAGGCAACCGGGTTGAGCTGGGCCAGTAGCCAGTCGATGTACGGCGTCAGCTCCGGGTGGCTCTGCTGGAGCGCTGCCCGGAGGGCCTGCCATGTTTCCGTTCCGCAGTATCCCGCGCTCCCCGACAAAGCATGCTCCACCGCGGCTCGGTGGGCAGGGGAGAGGGCGGCGAGGATGCCTTCGGGGCCATCGAGTGGAACTGCCTCCGGGCAGCTTCTCATGGGCTCGATGGTGATGCTTCTGTCCACCGGTCCCACAGCGTTGATGCGCAGAACCGACCCCACCAAGATGATGAAGCGGCCACGTTCGGAGAATTCCCGGCGGCCGTTGCCGGCCGAGCCTGCCCTGTTGTCGCAGACAAGGAACGCTAACCGCGTCCCTTCGGGGGACGTGTCGAGTTCCGTGGGCAGTGCCTTCGTGAAACGTTGCGTGATGAGCCAGTCCGGTTCGTTCTTCGCGATCTGGCTCGGTGTGAGGGTCACTATGTAGGTCACGAGCCGACCCTACCGACGACGGAAAGGCTGGTTCCGATGTCACGCAATGCCTGGTTCAGTATATATGTCCTATAGTTCCGTCCTTCATCACCCCTTCTCATGTCACAGGCACGGACTAGGATCGTCGTTCTGGGTCTGACCATGGGGAACGGCGACCCTTGAGGGACACACGGAGCGGGGAACAGGCATGCGGGAAGGCCGGTGGGTCACGGTCACCGAGTCCGAGTTCGATCATGAACGCCGCGGCCTGGAGGCGATCCGGGAGAAGCTGCCGGACTCCGACCCCTGGCGCGCCTGGTCGAACTTCACCTTCACCGCGAACACCGGCCACGTCCGCGAGGTGGACCTGCTGGTCGCCGCCCCCGGCGGCGTCTGCATGATCGAGCTGAAGGACTGGCACGGCTCGGTCACCTCCGAGAACGGCACCTGGGTGCAGACCACGCCCGGCGGCCGTCGCCGTACACACGGCAACCCGCTCCACCTGGTCAACCGCAAGGCCAAGGAACTCGCCGGCCTCCTCGCGCTGCCCGGCCACAAGCGGGTCTGGGTCGCCGAGGCCGTCTGTTTCACGGACAACAGCCTCCGGGTACGACTGCCCGCTCACGACCAGAACGGCGTCTACACCGTCCACCAGCTGGTCGAGATGCTCAAGCAGCCCCCGAACGACGAGCGCCGCCGTATCACCGCGATCGCTTCGCGCGAGATCGAGGCGGCCCTCAAGAACATCGGCATCCGCAAGAGCGACGCGCAGTACAAGGTCGGCCCGTACGAGCTGGAGCGGAAGTCCTTCGACTCCGGCCCCACCTGGGCGGACTACCTCGCCCGCCACAGCGACCTGCCCGAGGCCGCCCGCGTCCGCATCTACCTCAGCGAGCGCGGCTCCGACGCGTCCCTGCGTCAGTCCGTCGAGAACGCCGCCCGACGCGAGGCCGCGGTGCTGGGCCGTTTCAAGCACCCGGGCGTGGTCGAGCTCAAGCAGTACTTCCCCTCCGGGCACGCGGCCGGCCCCGCGCTGATCTTCGACTACCACCCGGCGACGCTGAAACTGGACGAGTACCTGGTCCAGTACGGCGAGAAGCTGGACATCCTCGGCCGCATGGCGCTGGTCCGCCAGCTCGCCGAGACCATGCGCTCCGCGCACTCCAGCCGCATTCACCACCGGGCGCTGGCCGCCCGCTCGGTGCTTGTCGTCCCCCGCCCGCGCGGCGGGAAGGGCCGGGCCGTCGGGGAGGAGGCCGCCTGGCTCACCCCGCAGCTCCAGATCTCCGACTGGCAGATCGCCACCCAGCGCAGCGGCGACTCCTCCCAGGGCCAGGGCATGACCCGCTTCGCGCCGACCGCCCTGTCCGCGATGCACCTCGCCGACGACGCCGACGCCTACCTCGCCCCCGAGCTCACCGCCCTCAACCCCGACCCGGTCTACCTCGACGTGTACGGCCTCGGCGTCCTCACGTACCTACTGGTCACCGGCAAGGCCCCGGCCGCCAGCCAGGCCGAACTGCTGGCCCGCCTGGAGGCGGGTGAGGGCCTGCGCCCCAGTTCCCTGGTGGACGGCCTGTCGGAGGACGTCGACGACCTGGTGCAGGCCGCCACCGCCTATCGCCCCGGCCAGCGGCTCTCCAGCGTGGACGAGTTCCTGGAGCTGCTGGAGGTCGTCGAGGACTCCCTGACCGCCCCGGCCCAGTCGGCCACCGGCACGGTGGCGCCGGGTGAGGAGGACGAGCCCCTCGCCGACAAGGACCCGCTGGAGGCCGTCGCCGGTGACGTGCTCGCCGGCCGCTGGGAGATCCGCCGCCGCCTCGGCACCGGCTCCACCAGCCGTGCCTTCCTCGTCCGCGACCTCCAGGCGGAGGCCCACAAGACCCGCCCGCTGGCCGTCCTGAAGGTCGCTCTCTCCAACAACCGGGCCGAGATCCTGGCCCGCGAGGCCGAGGCGATGGGCCGCCTGCGCCCCCACTCCGGCATCATCCGCCTCGTCGAACCCGAGCCGCTGCACATGGGCGGCCGTACGGTCCTGGTGCTGGAGTACGTAGGCGACGAGCGCGACGAGGGCGGGCAGGGCACCGAGGCGGCCGGCGTGCGCCCGCGCCGCCGTGAGGAGACCGTCGCCCGTCAGCTCCGCGAGAACGGCCGCCTCCAGGTCGACCAGTTGGAGGCGTACGGCGACTACCTCTTCGGCGCCGTCGACTTCCTGGAGGGCGAGGGCGTCTGGCATCGCGACATCAAGCCGGACAACATCGCCATCCGCATCCGCCCCAACCGCACCCGCGAACTCGTCCTCATCGATTTCTCCCTCGCCGGCTACCCCGCGAACAAGACCGACGCGGGCACCGACGGCTACCTCGACCCCTTCGTCGACGTCATCACGCGCGGCTCGTACGACTCCCACGCCGAGCGGTACGCCGTCGCCGTCACCCTGCACCAGATGGCCTCCGGCGAGCTGCCCAAGTGGGGCGACGGCAGCGTCCTGCCTCGCATGACCGACGCGAAGGAGTGGCCGTACCCGACGATCGCGGCCGAGGCCTTCGACCCGGCCGTACGGGACGGACTCGTCGCCTTCTTCCAGAAGGCCCTGCACCGCGACGCCGGGAAGCGCTACCCCGAGCTCAAGCCGATGCGGGACGCCTGGCGCAAGGTTTTCCTCGACGCGTCCCAGACGGTCCCGTCCAGCCACCGCACCCGCGCCTCGGCTCCGGCGGCTACGGCGTCGGGGGAGGCGCTGCCAGCAGAGGGCACCACCGCCGCGGTGATCGCGGACGCCGAGCCGGAGACCGCCGAGCAGCAGCGGGACCGGCTCGCCGCCGAGGTCGCTCGGGACACCCCGCTGACCGTCTCCGGCCTCACGCCCGCCGCCCAGTCCTTCCTCTACGGCCTCGGCATCACGACGGTCGGCGAACTGCTCGACTACAGCCGCCGCAAGCTCGTCAACGCCCCCGGCCTGGGCGCCAAGACCCGCAACGAGGTCCAGCAGCGGCAGCGCGAATGGGGCGAGCGGCTGCGCGAGGCGCCGGTATCCCCGCTGACGCCGAAGGGGCGGGCGGAGGCCAAGGAGGAGCTGGACCAGCTCACGGCCGCCGAGTCGGCCCTGGTGGGCCGCCTGGCGACGGGCGAGTCGGCGGGCGCGCTGCCCGCCCGCACGCTGCGCTCGGTCAGCCTCGACACCCTCGCCACCGTCTTCGTGCCGGCCGTCAACAACAACGGCTCCAACCGCAACAAGGCGGAGATGGTGCGGCTGTTGCTGCGCCTGCCCGACGAGCACGGGGTGCTGCCGGACATCGGCGTCTGGCCGAAGCAGAAGGATGTCGCGGAGGCTCTTGGGCTGAGTCATGGCCGTATCCCGCAGATGCTCAAGGAGGAGCGCAAGCGCTGGAAGGCGGAGCCCGCGGTCCAGGCGTTGCGCGAGGAGATCGTCGACCTGCTGGTGAGCATGGGGCGGGTCGCCTCGGCCGTGGAGATCGCGGACGCCCTGGCGGTCCGCCGCGGCACGCATCTCGCGGGGCGCGAGCAGCGGCGGGCGATGGCCCTGGCGGCCGTACGGGCTGTGGTCGAGGTCGAGCAACTCGTCCCGCAGGAGGCGGAGTTCCAGCACCAGGCGAACCGCAAGGCGACGGATGAGTCCTTGGGGGCCGGCCTGCTCGCGCTGGATGTGCGGGAGACCGACGGCCCGGACACCCCCACTGCGCCGGGCTTGTTGGAGTACGCGACTCGTCTCGGCAAGACGGCTGACCGGCTCGCGAGGCTGGACACCCTGCCGACGGCGGCGACTGTGCTGGCCGAGCTGGGCGCGTTGACGGTGCCGCCGGGGGCGGTGGAGTGGGACGAGCGGCGGATGGTGGAGCTGGCGGCTGCGGCGTCGGTGAACGCCGCGGCCACTCCGCGTCTGGAGATCTATCCGCGTGACTTGTCGCTGGTCAGGGCGTTGCGGCTCACGCAGGCGGGGCTCGTGCGTTGGATTCCGGGAGTGCCGGAAGGGCGGCAGCCGGGTCTGACGGGCGAGGACGTGCACGAGCGGGTGCGTGCACGCTTCCCCGAGCTGGTCGTGGTGGACGGGCGAGGCGGCGCCTCCCACGAACTGCCGACGGCCGGCCCGCTGACCAAGGCCTTGCGGGACGCGGGCTTCGAGCTGTCGCTCAACATGCGCGACGACACGGGGACGCTGCGGTACTTGCCGACGCGGATCGACGACGCGTCCAGCTACCTCACGACGGGCGCGTGGCGTCAGTCGACGCGTACGGGGGCGGTGACGCGGTACGCCGACGACCCGCAGCTCGCGGGCGCGGTGCGCGCGGAGGAACGGCTGCTGGCGTCGGCTCGGCGGGACGGGTACCGGGTGCTGACCGTACGACAGCAGCTGGTGCGGGACGCGGTGCGGGAGCTGGGTGCCGAGCGGCTGGGCGCGGGTGCGGTGTCGGTGACGGAACTGTTCCTGGAGGCCCTGCACGCGCAGGTCACGCCTGGCACCAAGCCGACCTGGGAGACGTTGCTCAAGGCGGATGCGGCCGAGCCGGGGTCGAAGGGTGCGGTGCGGTTCGCGGAGTACGTGCGGACGGCGTGGGGTGCGGTGGAGCCTCGGGTTGCGGAGCTGCTGGGTGACGGTGACGGTGGCGGGGCCGGGAGCGGTCCTGTGCTGCTGACGGAGGCCGGTGTGTTCGCGCGGTACGACGCGATGGGCGTCCTGGACCGGCTGGCGTCGGCGGCTCGGCGGGGCGGGCGGGGGCTGTGGCTCCTGGTTCCGCAGAGTGATCCTTCGCGTGAGCCCCGGCTCGGGCAGGTGGCTGTGCCGTACCAGGCCGGCCTGGGAGAGTGGATTCAGCTTCCGGACACGTGGGTGGGTAACGCCCACCGTGGGTCCGGCGAGGTTGTGGCTAGTGCCAGTGGTGTCGAGGGAGACGTCAAGTGATCGACCGCAAGGCTCTGTTGAACGACCTGAAGCAGCAGGTCAAGGCGGTCGAGACCGACCTCGGGCGACAGGTGAAGGCGCTGGGGGAGGTCGGTGCGCGGCTGAGGGCCGAGTACGAGCAGGCGCGCAAGCTGGGGCGTACGGCGGCGACGTGGACCTCGTGGCTGGACGAGCGGGTCACGCAGGTCGCGGTGGCGTGGGTGCTGGGGACTGTTTTCGTGCGGTTCTGCGAGGACAACCGGCTGATTCCGGAGCCGTATCTGACGGGGCCGGAGGGGGATAGGCGGGAGCTGGCGGAGTCGCGGTACGACGCGTATGTGGAGTCGGACGAGGATCCGACCTACCGGGGATGGCTGGAGAAGGCGTTCGAGGAGCTGGGGCAGGGGCAGGCGGGACGGCTGCTTTTTGATAAGCGGCACAACCCGCTGTACCAGGTTCCGCTTTCGCATGACGGTGCGCGGGAGTTGGTCGAGTTCTGGCGGGGGAGGGATGAGGGGGGTGTCCTCGTCCACGACTTCACCGACCCGCTGAACGAGGACGGTACGGAGGGGTGGGACACGCGGTTCCTGGGGGACCTGTACCAGGACCTGAGCGAGGCCGCGCGGAAGACGTATGCGCTGCTCCAGACGCCGGAGTTTGTTGAGGAGTTCATCCTCGATCGGACGATGAATCCGGCGGTACGGGAGTTCGGGTACGAGGGCCTGAAGATGATCGACCCTACGTGTGGGTCGGGACACTTTGTGTTGGGGGCGTTTCGGCGGTTGGTGCGGCTGTGGGGGGAGGGGCAACCGGGTAAGGACGTGCATGAGCGGGTGGCGGCCGCACTGAAGTCGGTGCACGGTGTGGACGTCAACCCATTCGCCGTGGCTATTGCTCGGTTCCGGTTGCTCGTTGCGGCGATGGCGGTAGGTGGTGTGCGGACACTGGCGGAGGCGGCGAAGTACGACTGGCAGGTATCTCTGGCGGTCGGAGACTCGCTGATCAAGTCGCGCCGCTCTCAGCAGGGCAACTTGTTCGGCGGGCTAGACGAGGACTTCGCGGACGAGTTGGCTGAATTTAAGTACGCCACGGAGGATGTGCACGAGTACCCGGACATTTTGCAGCTGGGTCGGTATCACGTGGTGGTGGGGAACCCGCCTTACATCACAGTCAAGGACAAGACGCTAAATTCCCTTTACCGAGATCTGTATCCGGCTTGTGCGGGCAAGTATGCGCTGTCGGTGCCGTTCGCCCAGCGGTTCTTCGAGCTGGCCAAGCGTGGGGACGCTGATGGGCACGGCTATGGCATCGTCGGGCAGATCACTGCTAACTCGTTTATGAAGCGGGAGTTCGGAACGAAGCTCATCGAGGGGTACTTCGGGCACGCGGTGGAGCTGACCGAAGTAATTGACACATCGGGTGCCTACATTCCGGGGCATGCGACGCCGACGGTCATACTCGTGGGTAGGCGGCGGGGCGGCGATGGGCGATCGCCGGTTATCCGGACCGTTCGCAGTGTGCAGGGTGAGCCGACTGCGCCTGCAAAGGGAGAAGAAGGCCACGTTTGGAAAGCGATTCTGCATCAGATCGACAAGCCGGGTTCCGTGAGTCAGTGGGTGGCAGTTGATGACCTCGACCGTGAGCAGTACTTCGGTCGGCAGCCATGGAAACTGGCTGCAGGAGGGTTGGAGATGACCTCCCGGATCGAGGAGTGTAAAGCCTCTACGGTGGGAACCGTTGCGACATCGATTGGTATCACTAGCTTTACGCTAGGAGATGACCTCTATTTGCTTCCTGAACGTAGTGCGCGACGTATTCGCCTGCCAAAAGTTTTTACGCGCCCAATGGTGACGGGTGACGTGTTGCGGGATTGGCAGGAGGGAGAGATGGATGCGGCAGTCTTTCCCTATGACGAAGATTTTCTCCCGATTGATGTTGGCGAAGCGCCGGAAGTGTTGCGCTATATGTGGCCTGCGCGGATCGAAATTTCACGCAGTGTTCTGTTCGGCGGAAAGACAAAGGTGCAAGCGGGTCTTCGATGGACGGAATATGGGCGCCTGACGGCGAGTAAGCTTCGCGTTCCTCTCTCGATTACATTCGCCTTCGTTGGGACGCATAATCACTTTGCATTGGACCGTGGTGGCAAAGTGTTCAAGCAGACCGCTCCTGTAATTAAATTGCCGAATGGGGCAAGCGAAGATGAGCATCTGCAGTTGCTTGGGCTGCTTAATAGCTCAACGGCTGGGTTCTGGCTGAAGCAAGTAAGTCAGTCAAAGGGTAACGGCGGCATCGGTGGTGGAATCTCCGACGAGTTGTGGGAGCATCGGTTTGAGTTCAATAGCACTAAGCTAGGGGAATTCCCCCTTCCGGCTAATTACCCCACCGTGTTGTCCACTGCCATAGATGCCCTGGCTCAGCGGCTCAAAACTTGGAGCCCTGGAACTGTGGCTGATGAATCCACGCCTTCTGCCCAGGTTCTACGTGGGGCCAAGACTCACTGGGTATCGATCCGTTCCCGCATGATTGCCCTCCAAGAAGATCTGGACTGGCAGGTCTACTCCCTCTATAACCTCCACTCAAAGGACCTCCGCGTTTCCGAGGATCCCGACGACCCCAACATCCCCGAACTTGCCCTTGGGGAGCGCGCTTTCGAGATCCTCCTCGCCCGCCGCGTAGCCGCAGGTGAAGCCAGCGACGAGTGGTTCAAGCGGCACAACTCCACCCCGATCACGGAGATCCCCGCCCACTGGCCCGCCCCGTACCGCGAGATCGTTCAGAAACGCATCGATGCCATCGAGTCGAACCGGGCAATCGGTATGGTGGAGCGCCCCGAGTACAAGCGACGCTGGGCCACAGAGGGGTGGGATGCCCTCCAGGAGAAGGCCCTCCGCTCATGGCTGCTCGACCGCATGGAGAACCGCGACCTCTGGTTCGACGAGAACAGCCAGCCCACTATCCTCACCCTGGCCCGTCTCGCCGACGCCCTCTCCCGCGATGAGGACTTCGTCTCCGTTGTCAAGCTCTACGCGCCCCGTAAGGAATTTGCGAAGGCCGTCGCCGAGCTGATCACCGACGAGCATGTGCCGTTCCTCTCCGCCCTGCGCTACAAGCCGTCCGGTATGAAGAAGCGCGCGGACTGGGAAGAGGTGTGGGACCTCCAGCGAAAGGAGGATGCCGTGCCGGACGAGCCTGCCAAGCGGAAGATCCGGGACTCCATCCCTGTGCCGCCGAAGTACACCTCGGCCGACTTCCTCCGTCCGTCCTACTGGAAGGCGCGTGGCAAGCTCGACGTGCCCAAGGAGCGGTTCATCTCCTATGGGCAAACCAACGCCGCCACCCCCGAGCTGTGCGGGTGGGCCGGCTGGGACCACCGGGAGCAGGCGCAGGCCCTCGCCACGTACTTCACCAACACCGCTCTGTCCACCGAGGAGATCACTCCGTTCCTCGCCGGCCTGCTGGAACTCCAGCCGTGGCTGTACCAGTGGCACAACGAGTTCGACATGCTCTACAGCGGCTCCCCGGCGGACTTCTTCGCCGGTTACCGCCAGCAGAAGCAGGGCGAGCACGGACTCACCGACGACGACCTCCGTAACTGGCGTCCCCTGGCCGCAACCCGAGGCCGCCGCGCAGCCGTGAAGAAGTAGCCGGAGATGACTCGATGTTGGGCCTGTACGCCGATGTCGAGTCTGCCAAGCGAGGGGCCGCCGGGTGCGTGTGCGGGTGGCCTCCGGCAGGTGCGCGCAGCTTTGCCCATACGGTCTTGCCGGGGGCGGCCGGGCGAGGGGTGACTCCCCAGTCGTCCGCGAGCGCGGCGACGAGGTGGAGGCCGCGGCCGGACTCGGACAGGGCGTCGGGGGTCGGGGGAGTGGGCGAGGGCTGCTTTTCGGCGCGGGTGTCGGTCACCTCAACTCGGAAGGTGTCCTCCGCCAGGGTGAGTTGGAGGTGGAAGTCCCGGCCGGGGACGTGGCCGTGGCGTACGGCGTTGGCGGTGAGTTCGGCCGTGATGAGGGTGAGTGTCTCGTTGACCGGGGTCGTGTAGGGGTGGCCCCAGTCGTTGAGGCGGTGTGAGACGAGGCGGCGTGCCAGGCGGGCACCGCGTGGGGTTGAGGTGAAGCGCATGGTGAACTCACGTTCGGGGACGGGATGCTGTGTCATATGCCCGTTCGGGGGAGTTACTGACTTCATGCGGTCAACGGTCGCGGACAGTGAGTAGCGTTGAACAGGAGTGATGCGCTGACGGGTGCGGGCTGTACACGTGGGCGGTGCGCTTGTACGTGGTATTGGGCGTGACCGGTTTCCGGGCCGTGCGTTGGCCGGGCGGAGTCCGCTGACCGTGATGGTCGTACGGGAGGAGCTGCGGCGTGGACGACGAGGTCCAGCAGCCGGAGTACGAGTTCGGCGCGGGCATGCTGTGTGTGTTCGGGCGGCAGCTCAAGCTGTTCCGGGAACGGGCGGGGATGGATCGCGCGAAGCTTGGGTCGCTGACCGGATACTCGGCCTCCACCATCGCGTCGTTCGAGCAGGGGAGACGTATTCCGCCGCCGAAGTTCATCGATCAGGCGGATGATGTGCTTGATGCGGGTGGGGTGTTGAGCGCGGGCAAGGAGGAGGTGGCTCGGGCTCAGTATCCGGCGTTCTTCCGGGATGCGGCGCGTTTGGAGGCCAAGGCGGCAGCCCTGCACGTGTACGCGACGAAGGCGGTCCCAGGGCTGTTGCAGACGGAAGATTACGCGCGAGCGGTGTTCTCCATGTGGCGGCCGCTGCTGGACGAGGAGATCATCAACCAGCGGGTCGCGGCTCGCCTTGCGCGACAGGAGATCTTCTCCCGGGCCCCGATGCCCACCATCAGCTTTGTCATCGAGGAGTTCGTTCTGAGGCGACCGCTGGGTGGATGGGCCGCGATGCGAGGCCAGTTGGAGCAGATTCTGCTGCACGGGCACAGGCGGAACGTGGAGATCCAGGTGATGCCGATCGAGCGTGACGAGCATGCTGGGTTGGAAGGCCCCTTCACCTTGATCGAGACGCACGAAGGGCAGAGGATCGCCTACGTGGAGGCGTACAAGGACAGTCGCCTCTACACGGAGCGGAGGCAGGTACGGGAGATCGAGGAGCAGTACGGCATCCTTCGGGCCCAGGCGCTCACTCCGCGCGAGTCGCTGGCCCTCATCGAGAAGTTGCTTGGAGAGAGATGAACGCCAAACAGCTCATAGAGCCTGTACCCGAGTCGGCCTGGTTCAAGAGCAGTTACAGCACTGGCTCGGGCGGCGAATGTGTCGAGGTAGCCGCCCGCCCCGGCACGGTCCATGTCCGCGACTCAAAGGACACAACCCGCGCCGCGCTGGCCCTAGACCCCACGGCGTGGACCACGTTCGTCGAGTTCGCGGCCCTCTGACAGCGGTGGTGCCGATGGCAGGGCCTTCCGGTGGGCATGTGCGCCCGGGGGCCCTGTGCATGTCCGCATCCGCAACACCTTCAGTAGGCCTCGCTCCTTGCTCGCCGAGTGTCGCGCCGGCGCTGGCTGACATGGCGATCAACATCAACCCAGCGAGGCTTGGTTCGCGACGGCGGTCGCCTTCCCCGGTGACGATCGACACTGCGATGAACCCACCCCACACGCCACCCCCACTCGCATAACAAGGTCCCAACGGAGCTGACAAAGTAGGGCCCTTGGGGCGCGGAGCCACTGTAGGTTCCTGCCATGAAACAGGGTAAAGAGGTCGAGAACCCCGAGTCGCGTTTCTCCGCGGTGCTGCTGGCGGCAGCGAAGCTCCCCGGCGTGCGTATTCACAGGGAGGCGTACCTCCGAAGTGCGCTGGCTCGCCACTGCTCCGAGGACGACATCCGAAGGGCGATAGATGAGACCCCCGCGGCTGCGGGCATCAGTGTCGAGATCCTCGACAAGGTCGCCAATGATTCCATCCGCTACGAAACCGCCAAGGTCAGTGCCCTCTCCGCCGCCGCCGGAATACCCGGCGTCCTCGCCCTTCCCGCCACCGTGCCCGCGGACATGGCCCAGTACTTCGGCCACATGGTGCGTATCGCGCAGAAGCTCGCGTACCTCTACAGCTGGCCCGATCTGTTCTCCGAGGACGGCGACGACCTCGACGACGCGACCATGGGAGTGCTCACGCTGTTCTTCGGCGTGATGTTCGGCACCCAGTCGGCGAACGCGGCCGTGGGGAAGGTCGCCGGGATGATGTCGAAGGAGGTCGCCAAGAAGCTGCCTCAGAAGGCGCTGACCCAGGGTGTCATCTACCCGATAGTGAAAAAGGTCGCGGCATACCTCGGCGTCCAGATGACGAAGCAGTCGTTCGCGAAGACCGTCTCGAAGGCCATCCCCCTCGTGGGGGCCGCTGTCTCTGGCGGGCTCACTTTTGCCACCTACCTTCCGATGGCCAAGAGGCTCAAGAAGCACCTCTCCAGCCTGCCGCTGGCGGAACCGTCGCACCAAGTGATGGATGGGGAAGTCGTGGACGGCGAGGTCGTGGAAGACCAAGGGCCTTTCGCCACAGCGCACGCTGAACAGCACGGCGCGGACACCACTACCGTCAAGACGGAGGAACCTCAGTCATGACAAGGCGAGCGCACTCCTGAGTGCCGAAGGACTGCCGAGGCGGCGGACGTTCCCGTCATCGCCGCCGGGACGGTGATCCGTTGGCGGGAAGGCTCGCTCGTCACCCCACCTCGCTGATCACCGCGAACCGGGAGAACCCGTCCGAGTACCGGATCCCTGGGGCGGGCCCAGCGGGACGATCTCCCGGCCGAAGAAGTCGGAGAAACCCTCACCCCGCTCGTAGAGCGTGTCGAATCCGAGCGACGTCTCCCGGATCAGGGCTCGGTCGGTGAAGCGGTTCGCGCCTGCCGCGTTCCCGTCATCGTCGTAGACCACCTCGTACATGGCCACCTCCCCGAGAATCACCACCTCCGGAACCGGGCGGTCCTTCTCGATGTCCGAGATCTTGCGGGCATCGAGCACTCTGATGTCGTCACCCACGTCGACGCGCACCCGCAGCACGAAGAACTCCCACTGCACGTAGGGCGTGATCGGGAACTCCACAACCCGAAGGCGGCGGTGTGGGACGCCCAGTTGCGCCGCCTTCTGGAGTTCCTGCGCATAGTCGTCGCGTCTTTCGGCGGCGAGAGAGAGCGCCCTCGTCCAGTCGCCGGCGGCGAAAGCCTCCCAACTCGGGAAGCCCCGCTCCTTGAAATGCTGCCCGCGTTCGAGCTTGTTCAGGAAACCGATACCGCTGTTGTAGACCCGGCTGAAGTCCGCGTGATACGCGGGGCGATCCATACGCTCGGAAACCCCGTTGGGGAAAGAATCAAACACTGGGGATATCCGGCTTCGCCGCGACAATCATGTTCCTCGGGATGACCACGAGTCGTTCGTCCGCTCCGATCGAGACTCCGTCGGGCAGGTTCGCGCCGAGCGACTGGGTGAGGTCCCGGCCGATGACGGCGATGTCCCCGTTGGCGAGTTCCCAGATGTCGGGGCAGTCAGGGGTACCGGTTGTGTTCCCCAGTTCCTGGGGTGATTTTCCCAGCCGCCGTTTGAAAGTGGTGGCCGGATCTGCTTCCCATGGCCTCGTCACTGCCGTCGCCCCCTCGATCGGTCGGGTGGCGATACTGTAGCGCCGGACACGCTCGCCTCACCATGCGTTAAGCCTGGCCCGAGGGTGAAAGGCGGTGCGCCATGCCTCCTTGTCTCGTCTCGGTCAAGAGTGGAACGATATTGACCTGGAGAGGGAATCGCGCCAGTGCCTGAGAGGCATCACTTTTCCGCCAAGCTGTCGGGAAACGAGTGAATGGAGGGGCGTCGTGGATCCGGAGGTGACCGCGCTCGCACAAAGCGCAGGAACCACCTTGGTCACGCTGATGGCAACCGATGCCTGGCAGCGCACTCGCGAGGGGCTCACTCAGCTCTGGCGCCGGATGCAACCCGAGCGAGCCGAGATCGTGGCTGCCGAGTTGGAGGCCGGCCGTGAGGATGTGCTGGCCGCCATGGTGGCGAATGACCAGGAGACGTTGAACGAACTGCGGCTGCAGTGGCAGGGGCTGGTGCGACGCCTGATCCTCGCCCGACCTGCCGCCGCCGAAGAACTGCGCGCCCTGCTGGCCGAACTGGATCCCGACGGCTCGGCTGCCTCGTCGGTCACGCAGCACGCCACAGCCTCCGGTCACGCCCGGGTCTATCAGGCAGGACGAGACCAGCACATCGCCGAGCGATGACGGGCGGGATGGACGGTCACGCCGAGGACCGAGGGCGGGTCTACCAGGCGTCTGGCGACCAGCACATCAACGAACACCACCATCACGGCGGCGACACGACCGGGGCGAGCGGCCCGGACTCGGTCCGGCGACCGGCGGTCGGGCGGTCTCCGGTCGTGCTGCGCGACCGCACCGAGGTGATGGAACGCCTGCGGGCAGGCGTCGAGGTGGGGCACGGCGATGAGGTCTACGTGCTCTACGGCATGGGCGGCTCCGGCAAGACAGCGGTCGCCTGTGCCTTCTTCCAGGTGGCCACCGGCGAATGCGGGCGGGTGGGCCTGTGGGTCAACGCCTCCGACCGCGCGAGCCTGCGCGCCGGCATGCTGGCCGTCGCAGCGGACCGAGGGGCGAGCGACGGCGAACTGCTGGCTGCCCGTAATGGTCTCCGTCCCGCAGCTGATCTCGTCTGGCAGTACCTCGACCAATCCGCCGAGCCTTGGCTGCTGGTCCTCGACAACGCCGACGAGCCCGAGATCCTGCGGGACGGCAGCTGGCTGCGTACCAGCCCGCGCGGCACCGTCGTGGTGACCACCCGCCGGGCTGCCGCTCGCTGGTGGCCGGGCGCCGAACTGCAGCACATCGGTGTTCTGCCGCGGGAGGACGCCGCACTCGTGCTCTGCGACCTCGCCCCGCACAGCGGTACAGCGGAGCAGGCGGCGCGGATCGCTGACCGGCTCGGGCGGCTGCCGCTCGCCCTCACTCTGGCCGGCGGCTTCCTCTCCCACCAAGTGCTCGCCCCCTGGACGTTGGACGCCTACGGGCATCACCTCGACGAAGACGAACGAGTCCAGCTCATCGACCAAGGAGCCGACGCGTTGTCCGAGGCGGACCCGCGGCACCTGGTCGGCATGACCTGGCAGCTGACACTCGACACCTTCGAGGCGCGCGGACTGCCCGAAGCGGCGGCACTGCTCAGGCTGCTGGCCCGGTTCGCTCCGGAGCCGCTGCCGCTGTCCCTGCTCAACCGCGCCGACATCGGCGGCGTCCTCCCTCGTGCCCGTACCGAAACAGCACTGAGAGCCCTGCTCGACCAGTCGCTGACCGAACTGGTCGACGTCGGCGTCCGCTGCGTACAGAGTCACGGAGTGCTGCTCGACAGCGTCTCGGCGGCTACACCCGCGGAACGGCTGCCCGCTCTGGACACGACGGCCGTCCGTTTGCTCGACGCGGCCGTTCCCGCCGTACCCGACGCAGGCCCCCACGATCCACAGCTGCGACTGCTGGTGCCTCACGCACTCGCCCTGCTGCGGCGCATCGGCGAACCGTCGGCCCTGGCGGACGCCCTAGCCGTCGCGACCCGGCTGTCGGTCGCCCTGCACCGCACCGGCGACTACCTCTCGGCCTGGGACACCTCCCGCGCCGCGGCCGACCTTGCGCAAGACCTGCTCGGCGCTGATCACCGTCTGGTAGTGGCCGCCCGTTCCAGAGCCGGACGCGCGCTGTTCCGCCTCGGCAAGTACGCCGAAGCCGAGTCGTCGCTCCGCAGTGTCCGTGCCAGCCAGGAGCGACTGTTCGGGGCCGACGACCCGGACACCCTGGACAGCGGCTACGGCCTGCAGCTGGTGTTGGCGAATCTCGGCGGACGCGAGGAGTCACTGGCACTTCTCCGGGCCGTCGTCGCCGGTCGGCGTGCGGCGTTGGGGCCCGCGCACCCACTGACCCTGCGGGCTCGCGCCAGTCTGCTGGAGATGCTGTCCGCCACCGAGGTGGTCACCGAAGAGGGCGGCGCGCTGCTCTCGCTGCCATCGGAATGCGCCCGGCTCCTCGGCCCCGATCACACGGTGACGCTGGGCGCCCGGCACAACCACGCCTGGGCGCTGTACCTCCTGGGCCGCTTCGACGAGGCCGACGAGGAGATCCGGCTGGTCGCCGAGGCGTACGTGCGGCGCTTCGGGCCCGAGTACCCGATCGTGCTCGCCGCGCGGCAACTCTCCTCGCGGACGAGTTCCGCGCTCGGTCACGTAGAGGTGGGGATCGAGCTGATGGCCGATGTCGTCGCGCGCCGGGAACGCGGCCTGGGTCCCGACCACCCCTTCACGATCGCGAGCCGCCGGCTGCTGGACGAGTACCGATCGGGTCGATGGCGCCCGCCGCAGCCGCCCGGCGGATGAGAGCGTGATGTACGGATGGTGCACGGGGGTATACGGCGCGGGGTCGGCCGGAGTACCGATGTAGGGTGCTATGCGCAGGCCGTACGGGTGGTCGTTCAGTACGAGGGGGACAAAGAGTGCAAGCGCCACGAGCCCGTCTCCCTTGACCTGGCCGATGCCGTGAACGCCGTTCTCGCCCGGCGGCACGTGACCGAGCCTCTCCTCGCCACCGGCCAGGACCACCGGCACGTAGCACCGCCCACCGGTCACCATTACTTCCGGGTTCTCTCCTGAGACCTGGACCGGTGATCGGCTTCGGGTCGAGACGCCCGCACCGCACCACATCGAGTACGAGCAGCAGCACCGAACACTGCCAGGGAGAGCGAGACCCGCAATGGCTCAGTCGCCACTCCTCCGCGATGTCATCGACATCAAGGAGTCCATCTCCACCTCGGACTTCGTGCTGTCCCTCGCCGAGGCGACGACACCCGAGGGCGCCGAGCACGCGCTCAAGGACTATGTCGTCACCGAGCGGCTGCTGGAGAACTTCGACGAGGCGCTGGCCCTCATCAAGTCCTCGCTCGACGGCCACCGCTCGAAGGCCGCCTACCTGCACGGCTCGTTCGGTTCCGGTAAGTCGCACTTCATGGCCGTGCTGTACGCGCTGCTGAGCGGCAACCCGGCCGCCCGTGTCCGTACCGAGTTCGACCCGGTGCTGACCAAGCACGAGTGGCTGACGACTGACGGCAAGAAGTTCCTGCTCGTGCCGTACCACATGCTCGGTGCCAAGGCCCTCGAACAGCGCGTGCTCGGCGGATACGTCACGCACGTCAAGAAGCTGCATCCGGAGTCCGCGACCCCGCAGGTGTACCGGACCGACTCCCTCTTCGCCGACATCCGCGCCATGCGCGCCAACATGGGCGACGAGGCGGTCATCCGCGGTCTGGGCAGCAGCGACGCTGATGATGGGGAGGAGGACGAGTGGGGTGAGGGTTTCGCCTGGACTCCGCAGCTCCTCGACACCGCGCTCGCCGCCGAGGAGAACCACGAGGCCGGCACCCCGCTGAACCTCCGCAACCCCTCCACCCCGGCGGAACTGCGTGCCAAGCTCGTCAACGACGCCAGCACCAACCTGCTCCCCGGCTTCGCCAAGAACGCCGCCGAGAACGAGCACGGCTTCATCTCCCTGGACGCCGGTCTGTCCGTCATCGCCGAACACGCCAAGTCGCTCGGCTACGACGGCCTGATCCTGTTCCTGGACGAGCTGATCCTCTGGCTGGCCACCCTCATCCACGAGCAGAAGTTCGTGGCCCGCGAGGCCAGCAAGATCACGAACTTCGTGGAGGGCGGCGACGCCCGACGAGCCATCCCCGTCGTGTCGTTCATCGCCCGCCAGCGCGACCTGCGGGAACTCGTCGGCGAAGAGGTGTCCGGCGCGGCGGAAGCCTCCATCCAGGACACCCTGAACCTGGCCTCCGGCCGGTTCGACAAGATCACTCTGGAGGACCGCAACCTCCCGCAGATCGCCCACGCCCGCCTCCTCAAGCCCAAGGACGCCCAGGCGGAACAGCTCGTCGACGCGGCCTTCGAACAGACCAAGCGGGTCGGCACGCAGGTCTGGGACACCCTGCTCGGCTCGGAGAAGGGCACGACCGGCGCGGACGCCGAGTCGTTCCGGCTGACGTACCCGTTCTCGCCGGCGTTCATGGACACCCTCGTTCACATCTCGTCGGCGCTGCAGCGCTCCCGTACCGGTCTGAAGCTGATGGGCGAACTCCTAGCCGACCACCGGGGCGAGATCCGGCTTGGCCAGCTCATTCCCGTCGGCGACCTCTATCCGGTGATCGCCAAGGGCGGGGACAAGCCGTTCACCGACAGCCTGAAGGTCGTCTTCGAGGCCGCCGACAAGCTGTACAAGACCAAGCTGCGGCCCTACCTGCTCAGCTCGTACGACATCACCGAGGACGACGTCGAGCAGTACGTCAACCGGCCCGAGTCCCTCACCGACCCGCAGCGCGCCAACCGCTGCCGGATGTTCGTCGGCGACAACCGGCTCGTGTGCACCTTGCTGCTGTCCGCGCTCGCGCCCAGCGTGCCCGCCCTGGCCGAGCTGACCATCCGGCGGCTCGGCGCGCTCAACCACGGGTCGGTCCTCGCGCCGATCCCGGGCGCCGAGGTCGGCATCATCAAGAACAAGGTCGCCGAGTGGGCCGCCCGGTTCCCCGAGATCAAGGAGACCGGCACCGACGCCAACCCCGGCGTACGTCTTGAGCTCTCCGGCGTCGACGTGGACTCCGTCATCGCCAACGCCCAGGTCAACGACAACCCCGGCAACCGGGTTGCCCTCGCCCGCCGCCTGCTGTCCGAGGAACTGGGCGTCGAGCACGGCCAGTTGAACGATCAGTTGAGCTTCACCTGGCGCGGCACCGCCCGCACCGCGGAGATCGTCTTCGGCAACGTCGCCGACGAGGACGAGCTGCCCGACCACGACCTGATGCCGCAGGAGGACGGTCACTGGCGCATCGCCATCGACCTTCCCTTCGACGAGGGGGAGTGGGGTCCGGTCGAGGACGTCAACCGTATCCGGCGGCTGCGTGAGCGGCAGCAGGGCGAGCGGTCCCGTACCGTCGCCTGGCTTCCCGCCCACCTGTCCGCGCAGCGGTTCGCCGACTTCCGGCGGCTCGTCGTCATCGACAAGGCCCTCGCCGACGAGCACCGCTTCGACACCCAGTACGCCGGCCACCTCAACGCCGACAACCGCAGCCGCGCCAAGGGCCTCCTCGAAACCCAGCGCGAGGCCCTGCTCAAGCAGGTCAAGGGCGCCTTCAAGCAGGCGTACGGGCTCGCCCAGAAGCAGGTCGCCGATGTCGTACCCGACTTCGACGACCACCTCGTCGCGCTGCCCGATGTCGACGGGCTCACGCTGTCCTTCGGGCAGAGCCTGCACGACGGCATCCGGCACGTCGCGGGCAAGCTGCTCGTCCACCAGTACCCGGCGCATCCCGACCTCGACCCCGATGGCACCGGCATCGCCGTCAAGTCCACCGACACGAAGAAGGTCTTCGTCAACGTCCGGGCAGCCGCGGAGGCGCGCGACGGGCGGGTGGAGGTCCCCGCCGCCGACCGCAAGCTCATGCAGCGGATCGCCGGGCCCCTGCGGCTCGGGCAGCAGAAGGAGGCGTACTTCGAGCTGTCCCGCTACTGGGCCGACCACTTCCGTCAGCTCGCCAGTGCCCAGGGCGTGACCGGGGACCTCTCCCTGATCACCCTGACCGACTGGACCGACAAGCCGGACCCGCGTGGCCTGCCCGACTTCCTCGCCCGGCTCGTCGTCGCAGCCTTCGCGGAGATGGACGACCGGGTGTGGGTGCGCGGCGGCACGGTCCTCGACCCCGCGCCCGAACTGTCCGCGATCAAGGACCACGACGCGCTGCGCAGCCAGCCACTGCCCGCCGAGTCCGACTGGGACACGGCACGGCAGCGCTTCGAGACGATCTTCGGGCAGAAGGCACCTGCCCTGCGGCGCGGACGAATGGTCAACCAGTTCGCCCGCCAGATCATCGAGGCCGCCCGCGCCCACCGGGACCACGCGGCCGACCTGGTGCACCAGCTGGAGGCCCACACCTCCTTCCTCGGCCTCGACCAGACCGCCGACGCGGGGCGGCTCGCTCTCGCCCGCCGCTCCCTGCAACTGCTGGACGCGCTCACGGCGGAGGCCGGCAAGGGTGCGGCCGTAGCGAAGAAGACCGTGGAGGCGCTCGCTTCCTTCGACCTGGGCGAAACCAGCGCCGACCGGTACGGAACCTCCATCAAGCAGGCCCGCAGCGTCGCCGAGGCGGTCGCCTCCGCGCCCTGGAGCACCCTGGAACTGGCCGCCGGACTCGGCCCCGAGGGCGCGGCACTGCTCGACTCGCTGCGCAACGTGGCCCGCGACGACCAGCGCACCGCGGACCTGCGCGACGCCCTGACCCGGACCCAGCGCGAGGTCGTCGCCCTGGTGAAGCGCAGCCAGGCTGCCGCCACCCCGCCGCCCGCTCCCGTCGCGCCCCAGCCCACGGCCGACGACCTGTCCCTGAACACGCCCACAAGCGACCCCCGCATCCCTTATACGCCGCAGGAGACTCACACTCCGGCAGTGCCCGGCAGCGGCACCGCGCGGACGTCCGGTGGACGTCGTACGACGGCGGCACGCGCCGCCGCCGACCTCCAGGCGGAGCTGTCCGACCTTGCCGCCCGCCACCCCAACGCGACCATCGAGATCACGTGGAAGGTCGTCGAATGACGGACACCGTCGCTGCCGCCCCCGGCGCCGTCCGGCTGAACACCGCGACCGTCACGCAGTACCTGTCCTCGCAGTCCTCCCTCGCCGCCTCCCTGACCGGGGACGGCGGAGGCAGGCGCCGGGTCGTGCTGCTGCGGTCCGCGCCCCAGTGGGACGGTCCCGCCGAACCGGCCTGGGGCGAGGGGCGGACGGCCGGTGTCGCGGTGGCGCTCTCGCCGCTCGCCGTCCACGAACTCGTCCTCGACCACCTGACGGGTCGCCGCCCCGGCCCCGCCGTCCTGGTCGTCCTCACCGACCGTGAGCAGAACGAACTCGACCCGGCGATCCTCGCGCGCGTCCACAAGCTGCGCATCGACACGGTCGACAGCTGGGATGTCGTCCGCGAGGCGTTCGGTGCCCGGCAGATCGACCCGCGCCTCAAGGACGTCAACTGGGCCGCCGAAGCTCTGCTCGACGCCACTCCGCCCGGAGGCTGGCCGCCTGTGCCCGGCGGCTGGCTGTCCCGGCAGTACGCCCTCACCGCGCTCGCCCAGCGCCGTCTGCGCCTCGGCCGCTACGACACCGAGGGCGGCGTACGGCGTCCCGGAGACGACCGGCTCGACGCGCAGAGCCTGCTGCACTGGTCGACCCGGCCCGGCGCCCCCGAGCAGCTGCTGGGGCTGCGCGGCCCTGAGCGCGCCGGACTGACTGCCTTCCTCTGCGAGGAGGACCAGGCCGGTCTCGCCGGACGCGCCTTGCTCGCCCTCGTGGGCGCCGAGCGTGGTGCGGACGCCGCCGCCTTCGGTCTCGTGTGCGCGGCGCTGTGGCAGCATGCCGAGCCCGTGCCCGAGACGTACCAGGCGCGAGGCCGTGCCGAGCGCTACTTCGGCGACCAGCCCCCGGCCGTCGGCGACCAGCTCGATGCCCTTGTGACTTTCTTCGGCCGGTCCGCCGAGGAGTACGTGATCACGCTGCTGTCGGCCGGACAGCGTAACGGCGGCACCGATGCCGACCAGGCCCGTGAGGCGCGCCGCACCAGCGGTATCGTGCTGGACCGGGCGGCCGTGCTGGCCCGCCAGTTCGGCGCGGAGGCAGCCGTCGCGGCGAGCCCTGTCCTACGCGGTGGGCTGGAAGCCCGGTTCACCGCCGTCGGCCAGGCCCTCGCGGCAGGCGACACGGCCGCGGTCGCGGAGGCCGTCCGACGGCTTGCCGACCATCGGCTCGCCACCGACCCGGAAGAGGGCGCCCGCGTCGAACGTGCCCGCATGGGGCAGCGACTCGCTCGCTGGCTGGCCGCCGACCCGCCCGTCGATGCCCCCACCGTGGCCGACGCCATACAGCGGCACGTCGCCGAGACCGGCTGGGCCGATCTGGCCCTGGAGCACATTGAGGCCGGCGGCGATCCGGACCCCGTCCTCAAGACCGCCTACGACACCCTGGGTACCCGCGCCAGAGAGCGGCGACGGCGGATCGACGCGTCCTTCGCGCGATCGCTGGCCGGCTGGACGAAGGACGGCACCCAGCCCGGCAGCATGCTCACCGTCGAGACCTTCCTCGAGCGGGTGGTCGGACCCGTAGTCCGGCGCGGGGAGGAGCGGCGGGTGCTGCTGCTCGTGCTCGACGGCATGAGTGCGGCCATAGCGAACGAACTCGGCGAAGAACTACGCCGTTCCTGGGCGGAGTTCGACCCGTTGGCCGAGGGCCACCCGCTTCGGCGGGCGATGGCTGCCGCCCTGCCCACCGTGACGGCTGTGTCCCGGACGTCGCTCTTCGCGGGCACCCTGGTGAAGGGTACCCAGGCCGACGAGAAGCGGCTCTTCCCCGCGCTGAAGCTGTGGGGCGGGGCGCCGGCCGCCGTCTTCCACAAGGACGACCTGCGCACCGAGACCGCCGGTGACGCCTTCGGCCCGGCCCTCACGGAAGCGCTGACCGACGGCAGGACACACGTCGCCGTCGTCCTCAACGCCATCGACGACCGCCTCGCCAAGGAACAGAAGCTCGGCGACGGAGCCTGGCGGGTGGACGACGTACCAGGGCTGCGCGACCTGCTCCGCGTGGCGGCGGCCCAGGGCATGGCGGTCGTCGTCACCAGCGACCACGGCCATGTCGTCGACCGGCACGGCACCAAGGCCGACGCTGCCACCGAGCCCGCGTCCGCGCGCCACCGCCTGCCCGGCGACGGTCTGCCCGGCGAACGTGAGATCGCTCTTTCCGGACCGCGCGTGGTGTGGCCCGAACCTGGCGCATCCATCGTTGCGCTCTGGGACGCGGACTCCCGCTACACCGCGCTCAAGGCCGGCTACCACGGCGGGGCTTCCCTCGCCGAGTTCACCATTCCGGTGCTCGCCTTCCTGCCGTTCGGGGCGGAACCGCCCAAGGACTGGCGGGAGCTGGGGGACCAGCGGCCGGTCTGGTGGGCTCCGGAGGATGCGGGGAGGCCGGTCTCCGACCAGCGTGTGGCTCAGAAGGCCGACGCGGCTGCGAACAAGGGGCCCGCGAAGCCCCGTAAGAAGCAACCCGTACCCGGGACACTGCCCGACGCGCTCTTCGAGGTCGCGCTGACCTCCGGGGGTGACGATGCCCTGCTCACCCCCACCGTCGTCTCGCGGACCGAAACCCTGGTGACCGCACTGCTCGACTCGGAGACGTATCACGGACAGCTCGACGGTCTGGCACGCAAACCGCAGCAGGAGCAGGTCCACAAGGCTCTCGCGGCCCTGCTCGACGCGGGTGGCACGCTGCCCGTGACCGCGCTCGCCCAGCGGGCGGGAATGCCCACCACCCGGGGCGACGGCTTCGCCGCGGTCCTGCGACAGCTCCTCAACTACGACGGCGTGCAGGTACTGGAGACCCTGCCGGACGGACGCACGGTTCGACTTCACGAGGCGCTGCTGCGTGAACAGTTCGCCCTCGGAGGCGGCTGACCTCCGAGGCGGCCCCGCTTCGTTCGAAGCGGGGCCGCCATGAGGGCGCTACGAGTCGCGCCTGATGTGCTTGAGGATGTTCAGGCCCGCCGTGAGGACGGCCATGAAAGCGCCGCCGCCGGTCGTCAGAGTCGCGAGCGGGCTCGTGTGAAGCGCCATGGTCACGACAGCAGTACCGAGGGAACCCACGCCGGACGCAAGCGTGACGATGGTGATGTCACGGGCCGGGTGGTGACAAACCTGCTGGGTCGAGTGGATCGACACCATTCCTCCTGAAAATGCTCGCTCGCTGGAAATGGGCATGGCCGACCGGGGTCAGTCATGCTTCCAGCGCTGCGCGTACGGGTCCTACGGAGCCCGCAACCAGCTGGTCGCTGATATGAGCGCGTGCGGCGAGCAAGTCAAAGAGGCCTCCGGAAAGTGTGAGGGCAGACCATAATGCCCAACTACCCTACAGAACAACGCGGTTCTGTGTCTCGCGTATCCCTACGCCACGAACGCCCGCAGTAGCTTCGCGAAGGTCGTCAACTCGTCGATCATCTCCTGCGGAAGAGGCTTCTCGTCGAAGTGGGCGATCCGGTTGCGGATGTCCTTCACTCGCTTCAGACGGCCGATGAACTGCTCCCTGGGCATGTTGGGCCACTTCAGGGCTTCCCAGTTGGCGTCGGCGGCTTCGGCCAGTGACGTCTTCGGCTGGTCGCCGTCCAGGAGCCTCAGATAGTCGCCGAACATGAGGTCGGAGACCTGGCCGGTGCGGTGCTCGGGCTTCTTGTTCGTCTGGACGGCCTTGATGGTCTCCTCGTCCAGCGCCGCGCCCAGGCAGCGGCGTAGCAGGGACTCGATCTCCCCGACGATGAAGAAGGGCCGTGCCGCGCCCTCGAAGCGGTCCGTGACGTCCGCGGCGGTGACCAGGCCGGAGAGACAGCCGTCGTCGCCGCGCACCAGGAGGTATCCGTGTTCGCGGATGACCGGCAGAGCGGAGAAGAACTCCTGGCGGGTGTCCGCGACCGGAAGCGAGTCCTTCTCCATCGCGTTGTCCAGCGTCGGTTCCTTGCCCGCCTCGTACATCTTGGCGACCGATCCCCAGGTGACCACCCCGTGGATCTGGGCCATGCCGGTGGTCACCGGGACCTGGGCCACGCCCTTCGTGCGCATCAGGAACGTGGTCTGCGGCAGGGGAGTACCGGGACCGACGGACACCAGGCCGCGCCGCGCCGACGGAATGTCCCCGAGCAGCAGACGCTGTGGAAGGGCGGCCGAGGGCAGTGCCTCCTCCGACTCGTCCTCCTCCGCGTCGGCGGGAACGGCCTGCGCTGGGATGGACGCGAGTGGCACCACGTCGACGTTGCTGCGCAGGCCGCAGACGGCGAAGTCGGGAAGCGTCATCAGCCCAGCGTCCGTGAGCGCCTGCGAAATGCGGTGCACCGTCCGGTGGTCGCGGACTCTGACCCGGAACAGGTCGAGGATCTCCTGTACGGGCATGGTCCTGCCCTTGAGCGCGGCGAGATCCTGTCCGCTCGGTGCGGTGGTCATCGGGTGTCGCCCTCCGCGAGATCACGGAGCATGGTCCGCTTGCCCATCGCGGCGTGCACGAGGTCCTGCAACTGCTTGGAACGGTCGTTGTAGAACCGTTCGTAGTCGTTGTCGCGGAGCGCTTCCGGATCGATGAGATGGGTGGCGAGGACGTCGTCGAACCACTCGGGGCGCATGTCGGAGGCTGCGACCATCGTGGACACGTAGGACGCCGGAGCCCCGGTCATGTCCATCGCCGCGCGGTAGGACAGGGGGGTCTTGTTCACGATGGAGTTCGTCGGAAGGTCCTGGCTGTTGCCTCGCCTCAGCCATGCCTTGTTGAAGATCTGTCGGAGGTCCACGCCGTACTCGTCCAGCCGGCCTGGGCTGAGCGGGGCGCCCGTGAAGTGCCAGTCGACCGCGCCCTGTTTGATCAGTAGGGCATAGATGCCCTTGTAGGCGGCGCTGTTACGGGTGGTGAGGCTGTCCAGGCGATCGGCGAAGAAGAACGCGTCCGTGACGGTGTCCGGCGCCCGCTCGTCCTGCGCGATCCAGGGGACGAGCTGTTCGACGTCACGGGTGAAGCGGGTCTCGGTGGAGCCGCCGTACATCTCGCCGAGGACCCCGCACCAGTACCACTGCTCGGTCCTCTCCTCCGCTCCCAAGCCGTCCATGGCCGTGTCGAGGATGGCGCGGACGGCCGCAAGCGGGACCAGCTGCGTCTTGTACGGCAGATCGTTCGGACGGACGATGCACTGACGTTCCAGGAAGTCGCCCACCCAGGCGAAGGCGTCGGCGAGTTTCGGCGCCAGACGGACGAAGTCAGCCAGCGGAAGGTCCAGCAGATCTCGGCGCTTGCACGACACCGTCGCCCCGACGCCGGCCTGTTTCCGCTCCCAGGTGCGGACCAGGGCGATGGCCTGCAGGAAGTCGATACTGCTCAGCCCGTTCTCAAGACCGCTTTCCAGACGGCCGAAGACCGGGTACTTGGCAGCCAGTGCCTGCTTGATCTCCCGCCATACCTCAGGGAGTTGGTAATAGTCCCCGGTCCGGTCCACGTACTCGCGGTCCCCGGCGTAGGTCGCGGTGAGCAGTTCGAAGACGTTCAGCGGTACACCGCCTGTGTTGACCCGCTCGAACACCGCGCAGACGGCGTCCATGGAGGTGGAGGCGGCCAGCCGGATCATCGGTACCTGGAAGGCGCGAACCTGCTGGAGAACCAACTCGTCGAACTGCCCCCACAAGTCCCAGTTCCGGTGCTCGTCCGCCTTGACGTACGACATCATCCACTGGTTCACGCGCTGTGCGTCGAAGACGAGATGCAGAGGGAAGACGCCGGCCGCGCACTCCTTCTCCGTGGTGCTCAGATCCAGCACCACCGTGCGGTTGAAGTCGGTGCGGAGCACCTTGTCAGCTGGGACGGACAGAATGGCCTCGTCACGGTCCGCGGACGGGCCGACGGCCTTCGCGATGTCGACGTAGTACCAGCGCTCGATGGGCTTGCCGCGGGCATCGGCGGTTTCCACGGGGGCGTCCAGCCAAAGGGCCTGGAAGAGGGAGGTGAGGCGTTGCTGCCCGTCCAGTAGGAGGAGGTCCGCAGCGGGATCCCCCTCCGGGCGTGCCCCGGTGAGTGTCCGAGAGCGGAACCGGGTGGCGCCACCGGTCTGCAGGGTCATCACCACGCCGAGCGGGTAGTCCAGCGTCACCGTCGCGATGATGGCGCGGATCCGGTCGTCGTCCCACTTCCAGTTCCGCTGAAAGTCGGGCAACTGTAACGAGCCCGACGCCACATCCGCGAGTACGTCCTTCAGCTTCACATTGTCCAGTGCCGCCACGTGAATCCCACTTCCCACCCTGCCGCCTATACGGAGAGTGATTCCAGCAGCGCTTTCCGGTCACCGTCAACCGATTCTGCCGAAGTAGGACACGAACGAGCCTCCCAGCGTGCAAGACCGTGATGCGGTCAAGGGCGTGTGCCCCGATTACCGTCAGTGGGGCATCTAGGTCGGCACGTCGGATGGGAAACTGGCCGGGTGATCCAGCACCGCACCACGCCCGTCTCGGCCGCCCGCCGCCGTACCGTCATCGACGCGCTGCGGCGCGGCGCCGTTCCCGACAGCGGGCTCGACCTGCTGGCCACCGGACTCGACCGGTTCGAAGCGGCCCTGGACGCGGAACTGGACGCCGTGTCGTCCGGCGGTTCCGTCTTCAAGGCCGTGCGGGGCGAGTACGGGTCGGGCAAGACGTTCTTCACCCGCTGGCTGGGCGAGCGGGCGAAGCGCCGCAACTTCGCCGTGGCCGAGATCCAGATCTCTGAGAACGAGACGCCACTGCACCGGCTGGAGACGGTCTACCGGCGGCTCACCGAACGGCTCACGACCTCCAGCTTTCCGCCCAGCGCGTTGCGGCCCGTGGTCGACGCCTGGTTCTACGCCTTGGAGGAGGACGCCCTTGCGGCCGGCGCCACCGAGGAGGAGCTGCCGGGTGAGGTGGAGAAGCTGCTCGTCGCGCGGCTCGCCGAGGTCTCCCGGCATGCCCCGTCCTTCGCCACCGCCCTGCGCGGCTACCGGGCCGCTCTTGCGAACGGCGACGAGGCGACTGCCGCCGCCGTCCTGGCGTGGCTCGGCGGCCAGCCGCATGTTGCTGCCTCCGCTCGCCGGGCCGCCGGGGTGCGCGGCGATCTCGACCACTTCGGCGCCCTCGGTTTTCTGCAGGGGCTCCTCACCGTGCTGCGCGACTCCGGGCACACCGGGCTGTTCGTCGTCCTCGACGAGGTGGAGACGCTGCAGCGGGTTCGGTCGGACGCCCGCGACAAGGCACTCAACGCGTTGCGCCAGCTCATCGACGAGGTGCACTCCGGTCGCTTTCCCGGTCTCTACTTGGTCATCACGGGCACCCCGGCCTTCTACGACGGTCAGCAGGGCGTGCAGCGCCTGGCCCCGCTTGCTCAGAGGCTGGCCACCGACTTCACCACCGACCCGCGCTTCGACAACCCGCGCGCCGTGCAGATCAGGCTGCCGGGATTCGACCAGGAGTCGCTGGTCGGACTCGGCGCCACCATCCGTGACCTGTACGCCGATGCCGCTCAAGCGCCCGAGCGTGTGCGGAAGGTCGTCGACGATGCATATGTCCGGGACCTGGCGCTGGCTGTCGGCGGAGCGCTGGGAGGCAAGGTCGGGGTGGCTCCTCGGCTGTTCCTGAAGAAACTCGTCGGGGATGTGTTGGACCGTGTGGACCAGTTCGACGACTTCGACCCCCGGCAGCACTACCGGCTCACCGTCGCCGACAGCGAACTCACCGACGTCGAGCGGAACCTGGCTGCCACCGTCTCCGGGGGCTCCGCGTCAGCTGATGACATCGACTTGGAGCTGTGATGACGGACGCGGAATCCCCGGCTGGGAAAGACCCGGGCGGCGAGGGTGTCGACGTACTCGACCTGCTCGATCCCGTCGTCCTGCATCACATCGTCAACACCCTCGGCTGGCCCGACCTGCGACCCCTGCAGCGCGCGGCGATCGTGCCGCTCATGGAGGGGCAGGACGCCGTACTGCTGGCTCCGACGGCGGGAGGCAAGACGGAGGCGGCCTGCTTCCCTCTGCTGTCGGCGATGGCCGAGCAGAAGTGGACCGGCACATCCGTGCTGTACCTGTGCCCGCTCAAAGCACTCCTCAACAATCTGGCCGGCCGTGTCGACGCGTACGCTCAGTGGCTGGGGCGCTCCGCCGAGCTCTGGCACGGCGATACCAAGGAATCGCAGCGGCAGCGCATCCGGACCGAAGCGCCGGACATCCTGCTGACCACGCCCGAGTCGCTCGAAGCGATGCTGATCGGTGTCAAGACTGACCACGCGCGCCTGCTGGGAGGCGTGCGGGCCGTCGTCGTCGACGAAGTACACGCCTTTGCGGGGGACGACCGCGGATGGCACCTGCTCGCGGTGCTCGAACGGCTGGAGCGGGTCACCGGGCGGCCCATCCAGCGTGTCGGACTCTCGGCGACCGTCGGAAACCCCACCGAGTTGCTGCACTGGCTGCAAGGTGCCGGCGCCGACAGCCGACCAGGTCAGGTCGTCGCCCCTGGAGTGCATCTGCCAACCGCCGACGGCAGGGAACACAGCGGCAACACGTTCGCCGAACCATCCCGCAGGCCGGCGGGCGAAGTGGAACTCGACTACGTCGGCTCCCTCGACAACGCGGCCAAACTCATTGCAGCACTGCACAGAGGAGAGAAGCGGCTCGTCTTCTGCGACTCGCGCAGGCAGGTCGAGGAGTTGGGTGCCGCGCTCCGGGCGCGCGAAGTGACGGTTTTCCTCTCCCACGCCTCCCTCTCGGTCGATGAACGGACGCGATCCGAGCAGGCATTCGCCGAGGCGCGCGACTGCGTCATCGTCTCCACGTCCACCCTCGAACTCGGCATTGATGTCGGTGACCTGGATCGCGTCATCCAGGTCGATTCACCCACCACAGTCGCCTCGTTCCTGCAGCGCATCGGACGCACCGGCCGGCGCGCGGGCTCGGTACGCAACTGTCTGTTCCTGACCACGCACAAGAACACGTTGCTACAGGCGGCGGCTCTGCTGCTGCTGTGGTCGCGAGGCTGGGTGGAACCCGTCACCCCACCGCCCGAGCCGCGCCACCTGGTGGCCCAGCAACTGCTCGCCGTCATCCTTCAACAGCACAAGCTCGGCAACCAGTTGTGGCACCGGGAATGGAATGGGCTCGCCCCCTTCGACAGGTCGGCTGCCCCGATCCTGCGCTTTCTTACAGAGGAGGGTTTCCTCGACACCGACGGCGGCATGCTGTTCGTCGGACCCGAGGCGGAACGCCGTTTCGGCAAGCGGCACTTCATCGAACTCACCGCGTCCTTCACCGCACCACCGCAGTTCACCGTCCTGTCCGGACGCACGGAGATCGGTCGCACCGATCCAAGTGTGCTCACCGAGGAGCGTCCCGGCCCACGGCGCCTGCTGCTCGGTGGACGCAGCTGGCAGGTCACCTACGTCGACTGGCTGCGTAAACGCGTCTTCGTCGAACCGGCCGACGGAGGGGGAATCGCCAAGTGGATGAATGGCGGCATCGCAGGACTGTCCTACGCATTGACGCGTGCCATGCGCGAGGTGCTCCTGGGCGCTGACCCGCCGGTCTCGATCACGCGACGGGCTGAAGCCTGCCTGTTGGAACAGCGTGAGACCGATGCCCCCGACACCGTTCACCCGGGCGGGACTCTCGTGACGCGCTTCGGCAGCGACGTGCGCTGGTGGACTTGGGCCGGCTACCGAGCGAACGCCACGCTCGCCGCCACGTTGCAGTCGGTCACCGATCCGCTGCAACGGCCCACCGACAGCTGGCTGCGCCTGCGAGAGAACCTGACCCCGGACGAGTGGCGAACGGCCCGCGAGAGCGTGGGCGAGAGCCTCGTCCTGCCCGACGTGGACCACCGCGCCGTCCGGGGTCTGAAGTTCTCCGCAGCCCTCCCGGAGCGTCTCGCCGTGGCCACGGTGGCAGCCCGCCTGGCTGATTTCGAGAGCGCCCGCCTGGTGCTCGGCGAGCCGGTGCGCCTTCAGTACGACGGCTGAATCGGCAAGGCCGCCAAGGCCGCTTCCAGCTGACACCGGCTGCTACGCCCGCCGCAGTTGCTCCGTCACCAACGGCCGCTCGGCCCAGGGGTCCTCACCCCACCGTCGGACTCGGTGAGGTCGTGCTGTTCGCCGGTGGAGTGAGGACGACCTGCGGCTCGCCCGCGACCGCGGGAGGTGGGGTCAGGTTCTGGGCCGGGAGGTTGGGGGAGGTGGTTTCCTGGGCGAGGGCCTGGGTGAAGTCGACCAGGCCGGTTTCCTCCACGACCGTGATGTGGTCCAGGACGGTGTCGTTGGCCTGGTCGGCCAGTGCGCGGACCAGGGAGTTCCTCGTGGTGGAGCGGATGCTCGCGATCGTGGTGAGGAACTGGCCGTTCGTCGCGCGCACCGTGGTGGCCATGTCCGTGGCGAACTGCTTGCCGCTTTCCTTGTTCAACCGGGACTCGAAGCTCTGCTGTTGTGGCGAGGGCTGGTTGGGCAGTGTGATGCCCAGCTGATTCGCGACGTTGCGGACGGCGGCGTCCAACGAGGCGTCCCCGTCGACCAGGTGCTTCCCGGCGTTCCTGACCGCCTTCGTCGTCCCCTTCTTGATCGCCCTCTGGCCGACGGGGTACTCCCACAGTCCGGCCGAGCGGACCTTGACCACGAAATCCCGGTCGGCCTCCGTCAGGGGGCCGGTCGCCGGGGTCGCGACGATCCGCTCGGGTGCGCTGCTGACCTTCTGGACTCCGAGCATGGAGGGGTAGACGAGGGAGCCGAGGGTGATGCTGAGAGCACCACCTACAAAGAGAGTTCCCGCCGCCTTTCGTGAAACGAGCACCGTGTCTCCTGATCCGGTTCATCGGATCCCGCACACACAGACATACGGATGCGAGGGTTCCGTAGAACCTTTTGGGCTCGTCATGGGTTCGTAAAGCAATCGGTGGCCGGGGCACGGACCGAGGTCTGTTCGTGCACTTGGCGGTGTGAAGAAGGGCCGTTCGGCCCTATCGGGACCGGGTGCGTCACGGCCGATCATGTAGCGGCGACCGGGAAGGACCAGGTCCATTCCCGCACTTCTGTTCCTTCCCGGATCGTCAATGACACCATTTGATGGCACCAGTTGATGGCACTAGTTGATGTCACCGGTTGACGGGGAGGCGCCGTTCGGTCGATGAGACGCGGAAGTTGGGGACCCTGGGACCATGTGGTCGCGTGCCGTCGTGCGCGGCGGTCCGACCTGCGCCAGAAGAAGGCCGCGCCGTGTGCAGCTGGTCGCTGACGGCCGTCCGTACCCGGTCGCCGACGCGCACGTGCGGAGCAGGTCGGGCAGGCACTGGTCGGCCAGCGCCTTGTCGGCGCCGCGGCTCCTCGTTTCACGGCTGGTGTGGCCGTGTGTGCACACAGAGTGGGGCGCTCCTGACGCGTGCCTGACCCGGCTCGCCTCGCCTCCCCCCACCCCCCTGCCTAGCATGGGAAAGACGCCGCTGACCCCGGCGGTGTGCCCCGCGCCGGCGAAGGGTGAGAGCCGTGAGTACCTCACACGACGAGCAGAAGCGGATGGGGTCGGCAGTCCCCGGGGTGGGTGGGGAGCAGGTGGGGCCCAGGCCCGACGGGGAGCCGTTCTTTCATCCGTATCACCATCCCGCCGCAGGCTGGGGCGCTGCCAAGAGTGTGAGCAAATTCCTGGTGCGGGAGCGGGCGCTCGTCGAGGGACCGCGGGCGATCATGAAGATGAACCATGAGGGGGAGGGGTTCGACTGCCCGGGGTGTGCCTGGCCCGACGACACGAAGGGGCTGCGGCTCGATCTCTGTGAGAACGGGGTCAAGCACGTCACCTGGGAGATGACCCGGAAGCGGGTCGGGCGGGAGTTCTTCGCCGCGCACTCCGTCGCCGAGCTGTCCGAGTGGAGCGACTTCGCGCTGGAGGACCAGGGGCGGCTCACCGAGCCGATGGTGTACGACGCCGACTCGGACCATTACGTGCCGATCTGCTGGCGGGACGCGTTCGGGCTGGTCGGGCGGGCGCTCCGGGGGCTGGACGATCCGAACCAGGCCTCCTTCTACACCTCCGGGCGGCTCGGCAACGAGGCCACCTTCCTGTATCAGCTGATGGCCCGCGAGCTGGGGACGAACAACCTTCCGGACTGTTCCAACATGTGTCACGAGGCCAGTGGACGGGCCCTCACCGCCTCGCTGGGGACGGGGAAGGGGACCGTCGATCTGCAGGACTGGGACGCCACCGACGCCCTCTTCATCATGGGCGTGAACGCCGCGTCGAACGCGCCCCGCATGCTCACCGCCCTCGCCGCCGCCTACAGACGCGGTGCCCAGATCGTGCACGTCAACCCGCTGATCGAGGCGGCCTCGCGGCGGACGATCATTCCGCACGACTTCGTGGACATGGCGGCCTGCCACTCGACCCGCACCGGCACCCTCGACCTCCAGGTGCGCGTCGGCGGTGACATGGCGCTGATGCGGGGTCTCGCCAAGGCCGTCCTCGACCAGGCCACGGCCGACCCCAAGGCACTCGACCAGGAGTTCGTCGACCGGTACACGAGCGGGTTCGAGGACTACCGCAAGGTGTGCGAGGCGACGTCCTGGGAGGAGATCGAGCGGCAGTCCGGGGTCAGCCGTGCCGACATCCTCCGTGCGGCCCGGATCTACCGGGACGCCGACCGCAGCATCATCAGCTGGTGCCTGGGGGTGAGCCAGCACGAGCACGGGGTCGACACCGTGCGGGAGATCGTCAACGTGCTGCTGCTGCGCGGCAACCTCGGGCGGGAGGGGGCCGGGCCCTCGCCGGTGCGTGGGCACAGCAACGTGCAGGGCAACCGGACCTGTGGGATCGACCACCGGCCGACCGGCCAGTTCCTGGACCGGCTCGCCCAGGTGTGCGAGATCGACCCGCCCCGGGAGCACGGGCTCGACACCGTCGGCACGATCCACGCGATGCTCCGCGGCGACGTCAAGGTGTTCGTCGGCATGGGCGGCAACTTCGCCCTCGCCGCGCCCGACACCCGCGCCACCTACGAGGCCCTGCGCAACTGCGAACTCACCGTCCAGGTCAGCACCAAGCTCAACCGCAGCCATCTCGTCCATGGCCGGCAGGCGCTGATCCTGCCCTGCCTCGGCCGTACCGAGAAGGACCATCAGCGGTGCGGCATCCAGAGCACCTCGGTCGAGGACTCCATGAGCATGGTCCACCTGTCGGTCGGGATGAAGAAGCCGGCTTCCCCGCACCTGCTGTCCGAGCCCGCCGTCATCGCCGGCATCGCCCGTGCGGCGCTTCCCGACAGCACCACGCCCTGGGCCTGGTACGTCGAGGACTACGACCGTATCCGCGACACCATGGCCCAGGTCCTGGACGGCTTCGAGGACTTCAACCGGCGGGTGCGGCTGCCGCTGGGGTTCCGGATCCGGCAGCCCGCCCGGGAACTGGTCTTCCGTACGGCCTCCGGGCTCGCCGAGTTCTCCTCGGCACCGCTGCCCGACGTCGTACCCCCGCCGGGGACCCTGGCGCTCGGCACCATGCGGTCGCACGACCAGTGGAACACCACCATCTACTCCGACAACGACCGCTACCGCGGGATCAAGAACCTCCGCACCCTCGTCTTCATGAACCCGGCCGACATGCGGGAGCGCGGCATCGCGGAGTTCGATCCGGTGGACATCGAGAGCACGGCCAAGGACGGTAGTACGCGTGTGCTGAACGGCTACCTCGCCGTTCCGTACGACCTGCCCCGGGGCTGCGCGGCCGGGTACATGCCCGAGATGAACGTGCTGATCGCCCTGTGCGACTACAGCGAACAGAGCGACCAGCCGTTGATGAAGCACATCCGGGCGACCATCGGACCGGCCGCCGCCGTCACCTGAGGAGCAGGAGGGGCCTGAGGGAGGCGCAGTCCGCGCCGGCCCGTTGTCGGCCGGGTCAGCTCGCCCTCGGTACGTCCGGCCGGCCGGCCGGCACCGCGCGGCGTCCCTCGCGCAGCCGCTCGGCCGCCCAGCGGGCCCACTCCTGCTCCAGGGCCCGCTGGCGGACGCCGTACTCCAGGACGAGCCGGCCGCACTCGGTCATCGCGTCGCGGTCCCAGGCCTCGGAGTCTCGCAGCGCCACCAGTTCCTCGTGCTCCTCGGCCGCGGTGTCCGCGTAGCGCAGGAGCCGTGCCACCGCCTCCTCGGCGGGCAGCAGGCCCAGGAAGAAGGTCTGCAGGAGCATCGGGTTGCGGCGTGGCCGGCGCTCCTCCGTCCCGGCCAGCCAGCGCCGCGCCTCCGCGTGTCCCTCGGGGGTCAGGGCGTACTGCTTGCGACCCCGTGGGCCCTCGTCGGTGACCGCGATCAGGCCGGTGGCGTCGAGCCTGGTCAGCTCGCCGTAGATCTGGCTCTGCCGGGCCGGCCAGACGTGGCCGAGCGAGGTGTTGAAGATCTTCAGGAGGTCGTAGCCGCTGCCGGGACGGAAGACGAGCAGACCCAAGAGGGCGTGACGAAGGCTCATGCCGGGAACTCTAGCTCTCTTATTCCAATACTGACAGGTCGAGCCTCACATTCCTGTCTTGACATGTTGTCACCGGAGATTCTACGTTCCACATGTCAGAGATGGAATGTCGAGATGGCGAATCCGAGGACGCACATCGTGGGCTTCGTGGCGTACGCCCCGGCCGGGCAGGAGACGGATCTGATGGTTCTGGAAGCCGCGGCGGGCGCGCGTGCCGAGGACGCGGTGCTGACGCGGGCGGCGCAGTCGGGAGAGGTCGCCGCGCTGGGGATGCTGCTGGAGCGGCACCGGGCGGGGATGCGGGCGGTCGCGCTGAGCGTGCTGGGGCGGGCGACGGACGTCGACGACGTCCTGCAGGACGCGGCGCTGACGGCGCTGCTGCGGATCGGGGACGTACGGGACCCGGCCGCGGTGGGCGCCTGGCTGCGCATGATCGTGCGCAACGCGAGCCGGTCCGTGCTGCGGTACTCCGCCCTGGTGCAGCCGATGGACGAGCTGCCCCTGCCGTCGCCGGCCGCCGGCCCGGAACAGTGGCTGGAGCGCAACGCGGTGCGGGACTGGCTCTGGGCGGCGCTGGCGGAACTCTCCCCGGTGCTGCGCATGCCGCTGGTGCTGCGCTACTTCACCACGGAGGACGCCTCGTACGAGCAGATCGCCCGTGCCTGCGGGATCCCGGTGGGCACCGTGCGCAGCCGGCTCAGCCAGGGGCGGGCCAAGCTCGCCGTCGCGCTCGCCGCCACCGCCGACGCCCCGCACGCCGACGCCGGGCAACGGGTCCGGGCCGGCCGGGCCGAGGCGCACCGGATGCTCGACGCGGCCCGCGAGCGGACCCGCCGGGAGGTGACGGCCGGCACCACATCGGCCTCCTGACGGCGCACGGACGGTTCGCGGACGGTTCGCGGGTGGTTCGCGGGTGGTCCACGGAGGACTCGCGGAGGACTCGCGGACAGCTCGCCGACGGCTCGCGGACGGCTCACGCGGTCCGTTCCGGGGCCGGGCCGGTGAGCGCGTCGCGCAGGCCCGCGCGTGAGGTCACGTTCAGCTTCGGGAAGGCGTTGCTCAGGTGCCCGGCCACCGTGCGGGGCGACAGGAACAGCTGGGCGGCGATCTGCTTGTTGGTCAGTCCCGTGGCGGCCAGCTGCGCGACCTGCAGCTCTTGCGGGGTGAGCAGCGCGGGCCGCCGGCCGGCACCGGAGGCCGCGGTGCCGACGGGAATCCCGCTCGCCCGCAGCTCGTTCGCCGCCCGCGCGCTCCACGGCTCGGCCCCGAGACGCCGGAACGTGCCGAGCGCGGCGTCCAGATGGCCCCGGGCCTCGGTACCCGCCTTCGCCCGGCGCAGCCGCTCGCCGTAGGCCAGGCGGATCCGCGCCCACTCGAACGGCCAGCGTTCCGCGTCGGGGGTGCCGACGGCCCGCCGGAACAGCTCGTGGTCGATGGCGTCCGGGACGGCGATCGCCTCGGCCGCGTCGGTCATCATGGCCAGCCGCGGGGAGACGGCGGGGATGCCGCTCCCGCGCACCGCCGCCGCGTGCGCCGCCGCCTCGGCGTGCCGGCCGGTGCGGGCCGCGGCCTCGGCGAAGTCCAGGAAGAGCCACAGGGCGTGCGGCAGGTGGG
The DNA here is from genome assembly GCF_042957285.1 of Streptomyces sp. NPDC008092. NCBI lineage: Bacteria > Bacillati > Actinomycetota > Actinomycetes > Kitasatosporales > Streptomycetaceae > Streptomyces > Streptomyces sp. NPDC008092. Next base: position 660,749 of record NZ_JBIBHY010000006.1, on the reverse strand, counting down.
CCGGCAGCTCACCGGGGGTGATCACCGACCGCAGGTGGGCGTAGGCATTCTCGAAGTCCGCCTCGCCGAGCGCGGACAGCGCCCGGATGTGCGCCGCGTACACCCGCAGCAGCCCGAGCCCCCGCGGGTTCCCCCAGGCCACCAGCCGGTCGGCGGTCCGCCGGGCGGTCGCGGTGTCGCCCTGGGCGGCCGCCAGCAGCCCCCGCAGGAACCGGCCCGGCTCCGCCGTCAGCCGGTAGTTGTACCTGGTGCACCAGCGCAGGCCCTCCTCGGTGAGCTTCGGCAGGTCGCCCCACTGGCCGCTGAAGTAGGCGTCGTTGGCGAGCAGGAAGAACGCCTCGATGGCCATGGTGATGGCGCCGCCGTCCCGGCCGTCGTCGACGACCCGGCGCAGCGCGCTGCGGCAGCCGGGCAGCCGGTCGACATAGGCGGCGGCGACCGCCGTACGGACGATGCGCCGCGGGTCGGTCTCCCGGTGCAGGTCCGCGACCAGGCCGTCGAGGACGTCCAGGACGGCCGGCGCCGCGTGTGCGGGATCGCCGAAGGCGGTGCGCAGCACGGACAGCAGATGGCCGGGGGAGCGCACCCGGGCCACGGCCGCCTCGGTGTCGAAGAGCTGCCACAGCTCCGGCCGGCCGCTGTGGAAGCACACCATGAGCAGGGTGAGCAGCGCCTCGTCGAGGATGTCGTCGTCGGCGCCGCCCGGTCCGGCGGCGTGGTTGCGGATCGCGCCCACGAGCAGCCGGTGGGCGGTGTCCACGTCGCCCTCGCCGTTGACGAGGCGGCTGGCGGCCGCGGTCGCGGCGGCGAGCGAGCCGCTGCCCACCGGGTCCGCGAGCAGGGCGTTGTCGAGCAGCGCGTGCACGTTGCGGAGGTCACCGGTGATGTTGGCGCCCAGGCAGGCCGCCTCGGCCAGCAGCCGCCCCCGGGCCGCGCCGGTGCTGCTCAGGTCGGAGGCGCGCAGCAGGGTGGTGATGGCGCCGACGGCGTCACCGCGGCGCAGCGTGCGGTAGGCCACCTCGTGCAGCAGGGCGGCCACCTCGTCGTCCGGGCCGGTCGCGGCGTCGGCCAGGTGCCGGGCCCGGTGCTCGGAGCCCGCCGGGAACTCCCGGGCCAGCGCCAGGTGCCCGCGCCGCCGCTCCGCGCCCGTCGACAGGTCCATCACCGCGGACCGGGTCAGCGGATGCCGGAAGGCCAGCCGGCCGGTGGCGGAGTCGACCCGTACCAGGCCCGCCTGCTCGGCCGGGCCCAGCCCGGCCAGCACGTCGCCGCCCAGGGCCCGTTCCAGGATGTGCAGCCCGCCCGAACCGTCGAGCACGGCGAGCAGCAGCAGCTCCCGGGTCCGCTCCGGCAGGGCGTCGATCCGCACCGCGAAGACCTTCTTCAGCCGCTCGGGCAGCGGCAGTACGGCCGGCAGCGGCCCGCGTTCCTGGCGCTGCGCCTCGTTGAGGGTGGCCGGCAGCTCCAGCAGGGCCAGCGGATTGCCGGCCGCCTCCGCGACCAGCCGCTGCCGCACCCGGGGCGCCATCGCCGGGAACCGCTCGGCCACCAGTTCGTGCGCGGCCGCCTCATCGAGCGGCCTGACCTCGTGCACCGGTATCCCGGTGCTGCTCAGAAAGGACTCGTCGCCGGTCCGGGACGCCGCCAGCAGCGCCACCGGCGCGCTGTGGGTGTAGCGGGCGACGGTCCCCAGCACGATGGCGCTGGGCCGGTCGAGCCACGCCACGTCGTCGATCACGATCGCCACCGGCCCGCTGCCCGCGGCCTTCCGGGACAGCAGGACCTGCACCGCGCCCGCGACGGCGAGGAGTTCGGTCGGCCGCTCGTCGGGCACCCCGCGCACCGCCCGCAGCGTCTCCGCCTGCCACGGGGCCAGTTCGGCGATCTCCGCCGCCAGCGACCCGAGGACCTGGTCCAGCGCGGCGAAGCTGACGCTCACCTCGAACTGCGAGCCCACCACCCGCAGCACCTGGAAACCCGCCTCCCGCGCCCGCCGCGCCGCCGCGTCGAGGAGGGCCGACTTCCCCACCCCCGCCTCACCGGTCAGCACCAGCGCCCGGCCCCGCACGGCGGCGGAACCGAAGAACCCGTCGAGAAGCGCCAGTTCCGCCGAGCGCCCGACGAGCCGGCCGGCGCCCGCGTCGCCGGAATCGCCTGCATCGCCGGAATCGCCCGCGTCGCCGGAATCACCCGCGTCGCCGGAATCGCCTGCGTCGTCCGGACCGCCGGGCCCGGTGAGGTGTTCGGCGTCTTCCGCGGCCGGCGGCGTGAGGGAGGACATGCGGCAGCTTCCCATCCTGGTCGGGGCGGACTCAGCGACTGGATGGTGCGAGGACGCCGAAAGTTCGGACGTGCCGCAGTGGCGTGCGTCACAGTGCAGGGCGTCACAGTGCCGGGTGGGCGGTCCCGCCCGCCCGCGAGGGCGACCAGGTCATCTTGTCGGTGCCGCGCACGTGACGGCCTCGTACAGTGGGCGCAGCGAAGCGGCCCGGAACCGGAGCGGAGCCCGACGGCCCGTCAGGACAAGGGGAATTCTGTGCGGAACGTGATTCTCGTCCACGGCGGGTTCGTGGACGGATCCGGCTGGGCGGGGGTGCACGGGCGTCTCGTCGACGCGGGGTACCGGGTCACCGTCGCGCAGAACGCCAACCGTTCCCTCGCCGAGGACGTCTCGGCGGTCCGGCGGCTCATCGCCCTGCAGGACGGACCGGTGACCCTGGTGGGGCACTCCTACGGCGGTGTCGTCATCACCGAGGCCGGCCGTGACCCCAAGGTGTGCGCGCTCGTCTACGTCGCCGCGTTCGCGCCGGACCGGGGCGAGTCCGTCGACTCCCTGATCGCCGATCCGCCGCCCGGCGCGTCGGTGCCGCCGCTCCTGCCGATGCGGGACGGCTACCTGCTGCTCGACCGCGACCGGTTCCACGCCGCCTTCGCCGGCGACCTGCCCGAGGCGCGGGCGCGGTTCATGGCCGACTCGCAGGTCCCGTGGGGCTCCGAGGCGCTGACCGGGACCGTCGGCGAGCCCGCGTGGCGGACCAGGCCCAGCTGGTACCTGGTCGCGGCCGACGACCGGATGATCCCGCCGCTGGCCCAGCGGTCGATGGCCGGACGCGCGGGCGCCACGGTCGTCGAGGCGCCCGGCAGCCATGCCATCTATGTGTCACGGCCCGAGGTGGTCGCCGATGTCATCGAACGGGCCACCGCCGCCGGTTGAGACACCGGCGGCCCGAGTCGTGCCCGTGGGACGTCTCGTGTGCGTACGCTGTTCACCGCGCGGAGCACATCGGCGTTGCCGCGCGGAGCACATCGACGAGAGGTCCGACCGTATGTCCGAGTCACCCGGCACCGAGCTGGCGTCCGAGTACAGCGCGCGGATCGCGCAGGACCTCGAAGTCAACGCGCAGGAACAGGACCGCCTCGCCACCGAGATCGCCGCCCTGGAGGAGCAGTTGCGCGCGGTACGGGAGAACAGGGTGGTGCTGGAGCGGCTGCAGCAGGCGCTCACCCCGCAGGCCACCGCCACCGCCACCGCTTCCGCCACCGGCTCCGCCCCAGTCCCCGCACCCGGGACGGCCGACGGCGACGCCGACGCCGTCGTGCCGCACCAGCGGACGGAGCCCGCGCCGAACCGCCGGGCCCTCCCGAAGCAGGTTCCCGCGGAGCCGAAGCCGAGCCTGGTCGAGGCCGTCCACGCCTATCTCGCCCAGCAGCGGGAGCCGCGGTCCGCGACCGACGTCGCCGAGGCGATCAGGGCCGGTCAGCCCGGCCGCACCATCAAGACGACGGTGATCCGTACGACGCTGGAGAACCTGGTCGCCAGGAACCGGGTCCGGCGCACCAAGCAGGGCAGGGCGGTCTTCTACACCCTGTCGGCACCGGAGGCACCGGAGGCACCGGAGGCACCGGAGGCACCGGAGGCACCGGAGGCACCGGAGGCACCGGAGGCCGGGACCGAGGCATAGCCCCGCTCCCCGCTCCCCGCCGCTCGTCCCCGCTCCTCCGAGACATATGTCCACTGTCCGCTGCCCGCGGCCGGACTGCCCCGGACATGTGCGTGCGCTCAGGAGGCCGGCCGCGGGGCGCCGCATGCGCGAACGGACCCACCCGCGGGACGAAAGGGCGGCGGGCCCCGACGGGCCAGGGCCCGGCGGCGGCCTCGCCTGGTACAACCGGTGCAGGCCTGCCGCCCGCCGGACGGCGGGCCTGCCGCCCGATGCCCGGCTCCCGTGCCCGCAAAGGCACTACAGGGCATCGAACCGGCACAGAGGGGCGGATATTTCATCGGGTCATTTGACGTAAGCCGACGCCCCGACGGCGCCATAAGGTGCTGAAGCGTGCCTGAGAACCAAGCGGATGGAATGTGCGACGCGCGGAGCGCTCCGGTCGCTGCCGTACTGCGGGCGAGCGACGCGATCCTCGAACACGCCACCGGTGCCTACCTGGAGTCGAGCGCACGCGTGAAGCTCCTCACCGCGCAGCGGCTGCCCGACGCGGACGTGTCCGTCCTCCTGCTGGGCGCCGTGGACGACCACTGGCTCAGGGTCATGCGGCAGGACGCCGCCCGCGCCCCCGGCGCCCCCGTCCCGGTCGTGATGATCGCCGACCGCATCACCGAGCGGCAGCTCGCGCCGGCCGTCGAGTACGGACTGACCAGCTTCCTGTACCGGGGCGGCCTGAACCTCGACCGCCTCGTCGACGCCGTCGTCGAGGCGGGCGCCGGGCGCTGCCGGATGCCCGAGGACCTGGTGGCCCACCTGATCGCCGAACTGGGAAACCAGCAACGGCAGCAGACCCTCACCGACCTGTCCCGCAGGGACGGCCTCCTGGTCCGGGAGGTCGAGGTGCTCCGCATGCTCTCCGAGGGCATGAACACGGTCGAGATAGCCGACAAGATGAGCTACTCGGAACGCACCATCAAGGGCATCATCCACGAGGCCGTGAAGAGACTGCGGGTCAGGAACCGGACCCAGGCCGTGGCGTACGCGATCCGGACGGGCATCTTCTGACCCCGGCCGGGAGCAGGAAACACCCGCGAAACGGGACGTTCCTAGACTCCGGGACGTGCGCCTGACCGTGGTTGACGCCCCCACCGAGTGGAGCCGGTTCGCCGAGGGCTCCGTCGAACGCCGGATGCTGCTCGCCCTCGGCGACCGGCTCGGCACCGCGCTGCGCCCGAAGCCGCTGATGCTGCCGGACGGCAGCCGTGTCGAGGTCGAGGGGATCGACGCCTCGGGCCGCGTGCTCGTCCAGCTCGTCGCCAACCAGGGCGCCTACAAGCCCGCCTACCGGAACAAGGTCATGGCGGACATGTTCAAGCTGCTCTGGCTGCGGAACTCGGTGCCCACCGCCGAGCGCACCGTCCTCCTCGTCACCGGGGTGACCGTGCAGGCGCTGGGCGGCTGGGTGGCCCGCGCCGCCGCGGATCTCGGCGTCGAGGTCTACGTCTTCGACGGCGACACCGTCGTAACACCGCCGGGCCGAACGTAAAGCCGATGAAACGGCCCGCCGTGGCCGGGTGAAACACGGGGTTCCTACTGTCGGGGGCACCTAAGCGGATTTCCGCGTGGCAGTTCCGCACTCGCCACGCACGCTCTCCGACTTCCAGGATCGGGCTCTTGTGCTCGCGACATGGATGGGAGCGTGAAGGTGACTGGTACGCCAGCACTCGACCTGCGGTCGGTGCGCCGGGTCTACGGATTCGGGCCGGCCGCGACGACTGCCCTCGACGACGTCAACCTGTCGGTACCGGCCGGCCGCTTCGTCAGCCTGATCGGGCCCAGCGGCTGCGGCAAGTCGACGCTGCTGCGGATCGCGGCCGGTCTGGAGGAACCCGACCACGGCACCGTACGGGTGCACGGCGTGCCTCCGGCCGAGGCGTGCGCCGCCAAGATGATCGGCCTGGTGCCGCAGAGCCCGGCCCTGCTGCCGTGGCTGTCGGTACTGCGGAACGTCAGCCTGCCGCAGAAGATCAACAAGGGTGCGGCGAGCCGCCGGGAACGCATCGCGGGCAGTGCCGAGCGGGCGCCGGCCGGCGCCCCGGACATGCGGGAACTCCTGGTCAAGGCCGGTCTCGGCGAGGCCATGCACAAGCTTCCCGCGCAGCTCTCCGGCGGGATGCGGCAGCGCGCCGCGATCGTCCGGGCCTTCGGCCTGCGGCCCGACGTCCTCGTCATGGACGAACCCTTCTCGGCGCTCGACGAGTTCACCCGCGAGAGCCTCCAGGACCAGCTCCTCGACCTCTGGGACGAGTTGCGGACGACGGTCCTGTTCGTCACCCACTCCGTCTCCGAGGCCGTCCGGCTCTCCGACACCGTGGTCGTCATGGCCCCGCGCCCCGGCCGCATCGTCGACACCGTCGAGGTCGACCTGGAACGGCCGCGCGGCGACCGCCTGTTCGGGGAGCGCCGGTTCCACGAGTACGAGGACCTGGTCCGGGACCGGCTGCGCCGGGCCTGGCGCAGCGAAGCCGCGTGACGGAGGCGGGAGCGATGACCGTAGCCGACGAACGTACCGCGCAGGCCGCCGCCGGGACCGAACCGCCCGCCGAGCCCTCCCGCTTCAGCCTGCGGCACCCGAGGTCCCGGATCGCCTGGATCCGCCCCGCCGTCTGGGCGCCGCTCCTCGTGACACTGGCGCTGCTCGCCCTGCTCTGGCAGTGGGGCGCCGACGAACTGCCCTACCTGCTGCCCCCGTTGGGGAAGATCGGCACCTCCCTCGGCTCCGAGTTCGGCTACTACGCCGACAACGCCCTGGTCACCCTGGGCGAGGCCGCGGCCGGTCTGGGGACGGGGTTCGCCGCCGCGTTCGTCCTCGCGGTGCTGACGAGCGAACTCCCGCTGCTGCGGCGGGCCGTCATGCCGATCGCGGTCGTCCTCAACGTGACCCCGCTGGTGGCGATCGCGCCCGCCCTGGTCGTCGCCTTCGGCTTCGGCCCGCTGCCCAAGGTCCTCATCGCGGCCCTGATCTGCTTCTTCCCGATCCTCATCAACACCGCCGCCGGACTGCGCTCGGTGCCACGGCAGGTGCTCCAGGTGTACCGGACGATGGACGCGAGCCGCGTCGAACTGCTCTGGTACGTCCGCGTCCCGCACGCGCTGCCGTTCCTGTTCGCCGCGCTGCGCATCGTCTTCCCGCTGTCGATCATCGGCGCCGTCGTGGCCGAGATGTCGGCGTCCGGCTCGACCCGCGGCCTCGGCACCGTGATCAGCGTCGCCTCGTCCATGAACCAGCTCCCGGTCGTATACGCCGCGATCCTCGTCCTCGCCGTCATGGGCGTCCTGCTGCTGCTCGCCGTGACGCTGGTCGAACGCCGCGTCCTGCACTGGCACGACAGCACGGACGACTGACCGGGCCCGCGCCCGCCACCGCCCCGCCCCGTCCCGCCCGGCGCCCACGAGGCCCGGTGCGCCGACGCCCCGCGCCGCCACCCGCCGCCCGCGCCCCACCCGTCAAAGCCCCGGCGGACACCGCCAGTTGGGAGTCACCCATGCAGTCATCCACGCAGTCACCCATGCAGTCACGCCTCGCCAGATCCGGCCTCGCCGCTCTCGCCGCCGTCGCCCTGACGGCCGTGGCCGCCGGCTGTGGATCGGGATCCGACGCCACCACCTCCAAGGGCTCCGAGGGATCGGCGATCTCCGCCGCGCGCTGCGCCGAGAACAAGGCCGCAGGCAAGATCACCTACCTCTCCGGCTACCAGTACCAGTCGTCCGCGTCGATCCTCGAATACATCGCCGCGAGCAGACTCGGCTACTTCAAGGACCTCTGCCTCGACGTCGCCCTCAAACCCGGCACCGGCGACACCTCCCAGAACACCAAACTGCTCGCCAGCGGCCAGGCCACCGTCAGCCCCGTCGCCGAACAGGACGTCATCCAGGCCCGCGCCAACGGGATCGACATCACCGGCGTCTCCTCGTACTCCGACGCCGGCCTCGACATCCTGATGACCAACAAGGACATCACCGACCTGACCCAGCTCGACGGCAGGACGGTCGGCCACAAGGGCTATGTGCCCGCCTCGGTCCGGGCGATGCTGGTCAAGGCCGGCGTCAAGTGGGACTCGCTCAAGCTGGTCAAGGAGGGCTACGACCCCTCCGTACTGCCCCGCAGGCAGGGCGGACTCGAAGCGCTCACCGGATTCGTCTCCAACGAGCCCAACCAGCTCAGGGCGGCCGGCCACGACGTCACCGTCTGGAAGCCGGTCGACTACGACGTCCCCAGCTCGCTCGGCGCGATGGCCGTCAACCCGGCCTTCGCCAAGGCCCACCCGCACGCCGTCGAGGACATCCTGCGCGCCGCCCTGCACGCCTACGCCTACTGCTCCGCGAGCGCCGCCCACACCACCCAGTGCGTCGGCTACGCGGCCGGCCTGTCCGGACCGACGTACGACAAGAAGCTCAACGCGACCATCTGGCAGACCGAGACCCAGGTGGTGAAGGACAACCCGACACCGGGACAGCCCCTCGGCGCCGTCGACCCGAAGAACGTCACCGCACTCGTCGCCATGCTCCACCGGTTCGCGATCGTCCCCGCAGACGTGACCCCCGCCAAGGCCGCGACATGGTTCGACACGTCGTACGTCAAGAACATCTACAAGGAGGGCAACCTCGTCTGGCCGGCTCCCTGAGCGACAGCGCCCCATTAGGGGCGCGGGGCTGCATCAATTTGCGGCTCCGCCGCGTGGGCGCGACCAGCCCCCACGGCGCCGCAGCCGACCGACGACCCACACCGGCCCCCACCCGCACCGCAGGAAAGGCCAGCAACGTGCCCACGAAAGAGTACGGAATCTTCCTCCCCATCGGGAACGGCGGCTGGATGCTCTCCACCACCGCCCCCCACCCCGAGGCCAGTTACGCCTGGAACAGGCGCGCCGCCGTGCACGCGGAGGCCATCGGCCTCGACTTCGTGATGTCGATGGCGAAATGGCGCGGCTTCGGCGGCAGCACCGACCACTGGGGCCGTTCACTGGAGTCGATGACCATGATGGCCGCCCTCGCCGAGGCGACCAGCCGGGTGAAGATCTGGGCGACCCTGCACGCCAACGTCCACAACCCCGCCGTCGCCGCGAAGATGTTCGCCACCCTCCAGGACATCTCCGGCGGCCGCGCCGGCATGAACATCGTCAACGGCTCGTACGCGGGCGAGTTCGAGCAGTTCGGCCAGTGGGACCCGGACCTCGGCCACGAGGACCGCTACCGGATGACGGAACTCTGGACCGAGGCCGTCACGCGCCTGTGGACCGAGGACTCCGTCACCCTGCACACCCCGTACTTCGACCTCGTCGACTGCGAGTCCCGCCCGCATCCGGCGGTCCGCCCCACCCTCATCAACGCGGGCCGCTCCGAGGACGCCCGCCGCTTCCAGGCCCGCTACGCCGACGGCGCCTTCCTCGCCGCCGAGAGCCTCGACGAGATGCGCATGCTGTCGGCGGACGTCCACGAACGGGCGGCGGCGGCCGGCCGGGTCTGCAGGACCTACTCGATGCTCACCGTCGTCCAGGACGAGACCGACGCACGCGCCGCCGAGAAGGTCAGGGAGTGGAGCGCGGGACTGGACCGGGAGGCCCTCGCCCGGATGCGCAGCACCTGGGGCATCCCCGAGGACCAGGCCCGCGCCTGGGCCGACGGGGCGGACGGGGAGGCCGCGTTCCAGACGCCGTACGTCGCCGGGTCGGCGAGCACCGTCACCGACCACATCGAGTTCATCGTGCGCGAGGCCGACCTGGACGGGCTCATGCTGATCTTCCCGGAGTACGACGAGGACATGCTGCTGTTCGGCAAGACCGTGCTGCCCGAACTGCGGGCCCGGGACGAGGTGACCGCCTGATGCCCGGCCCCGGCCTCAGGGAGAGGCAACTCGCCCGCCTCGCACGGCCCGGCAGCGGGCCCGCGCTGGTCGTGGTCGACGTACAGCGCGACTTCGCCGATCCGGAACGCCTGACGGCATACGGCCTGACCGACGACTGCCGCTCCGCCCTCGACCTGGCCGTCACCCGCACCCGACACCTCGTCGAGGCCGCGCGTGCGCACGAAGTGCCCGTCTACTGGGTCGAGTTGGGAAGCGACCCGGCCCGGCCCTGGCGGGCAGGCAACTGGCTGCGCGGCGGCGACTACGACGCCCCCATGGGCCCGGACGAGCCGTGCGTGCTCGGTTCCCCCGGCGCCGAGTGGTTCAGGCTGCGGCCCGCCGACGGCGAGACACGGATCGTCAAGCGCGGCTACAGCGGGTTCCTCGGCACCGACCTGGACGCGCGGCTGCGCGCGGACGGGCGCGGCTGGCTCACCGTCGCCGGCCTGACCAGCGAGTGCTGTGTGTACGCGACCGCCCAGGACGCCGTACAGCTGGACTGGCCGGTCCTCGTCCCCCGGGACGCCACCGCCGCCTACGACCTCGACGTCCACGCCGCCGCCCTGGTGCAGCTGGCACTGAACGTCGCCGTACTCAGCGACGCCGACGAAATCGTCGGCCTGTGGAAGCGGGGCGTCCGGTGACCGGCATGCACATCGGCTTCGACCTCTCCTTCACCCACACCGAGGGCGCCTGGGCCCGGCCCGGCTCCTGGACCGGCACCGACTTCCCCGACGTCCGCCTGTACATGGAGCTGGCCCGGACCGCCGAACGGGCCGGCGTCGGCCTGCTGTTCTTCGGCGACGGCAGCGGCATCCCCAGCACCTGGCGGGGCAGCATCGCACCGGCCGTGGAGTGGGGCATCCAGTGGCCGCGCCACGACATGTCCCCGGTGATCGCGGCGATGTCCACGGTCACCGAACACGTCGGCTTCGGCCTGACCTACTCCTCCACCTTCATGCACCCGTTCTACGTCGCCCGGCTGCTGAACTCCCTCGACCACGTCACCGGCGGCCGGATCGCCTTCAACGTCGTCGCCTCCACCCGCGGCGCCGACGCGGCGAACTACGGCTTCGGCGAACTCATGGACCACGACCTGCGCTACGAGCGGATGGAGGAGTTCGTCGCGGTCTGCCGGGCGCTGTGGGACTCCGTCGCCCCCGACGCGATCGTCCGCGACCGGGCCACCGGCCGCTTCGCCGACCCGGCCAAGGTGCACCCGATCGACCACCGGGGCCGCTTCTTCACGGTCAAGGGCCCGCTCGCCTCCGTACCCAGCCCCCAGCACCACCCGCTGATCGTGCAGGCGGGCAACTCGCCCCGCGGCATAGCCGCCTCCGCCCGCTTCGCCGACCTGGTCTTCGGCTTCGGCGGCCACCTCGCCGCCCAGCAGCGGCACCGCAAACTCCTCGACGAGGCACTCCTCGCCGAGGGCCGCGACCCGGACCGCGTCGGCATCCTGTGGGCCACCCAGGTCATCGTCGGCCGTACGACGGCCGAGGCCCGGGCCCGCCGCGACGCGGCACTCGCGTTCTGGAACGAGGAGACCGTCGCCACCCACCTCTCCCACAACATGGGCTACGACCTGGCCACGCTCCCGGAGTCCTTCCGCCTCGGCGAACTGCGGGACGCGGTCGTCGCGGCCAACGCCAGCCCGGCCGGTCTGGTCGGCTCGCTCGTCGCGGAGTTCGGCGCCGGGCACACCATGAGCCGCGCGGAGTTCTTCGCGCACGGCCGCAGCCGGGCCACGGGGCTCGACCACGGCCTCGCCGGCGACCCCGCCACCGTCGCGGACGCGCTGGAGGAGAACTTCGCGGCGACCGGAGCGCGCGGCGGCTACATGTTCTCCAGCCCGCTGGCCATGCCCTCCGGCTTCGCCGACATCGCCGAACTGCTCCTCCCCGAACTGCGCCGCCGCGGCAGCCTCGCCCCGGCCTACCCCGGTGGCACGCTGCGCGAGAACCTGGCGGTGTGAGATGACCGCGGGCAGCGAGCGGCGCGACCGGCTCGCCCTGGCCGGCATCTGCGCGGGCTTCTTCATGCTGCTGCTGGACAGCACGGTCACCTCGGTCGCCCTGCCCGCGCTGATCAGCGGCCTGCACACCACCGAGACCCTCGCGATCTGGGTCAACAGCGGCTACCTCGTCGCCTGCGCGGTCCCCCTGGTCGTCGCGGGCCGGCTCGGCGACCGCCACGGCCACCGGCGCGTCCTCCTCCTCGGCCTCGCGGCGTTCACGGTCGGCTCGCTGCTGTGCGCGCTCGCCCCCACCGCCGGGGCCCTCATCGCCTGGCGGGTCGTCCAGGGCATCGGCGCCGCCCTGATGACCCCGCAGTGCCTCACCCTCATCAGGGCCCTGTTCCGGCCGCCCCGCCTCGCCGTCGCGCTCGGCGTGTGGGGCGCGGTCGGCGGGGCGGCGGTGGCCGCCGGCCCGCTGGTGGGCGGCCTGCTCGTCGCCGCGGGCGGCTGGCCGGCGGTGTTCTGGGTCAACGTGCCGGTGGGCATCGCGACGGCGGCGGCCGTGGCCGCCTTCGTCCCCGCCCTGCCCCGCCGGCGGCGGGCCGCCGTGCCGGTCTGGGCGAGCTGCGCGAACGCGGCCGGCGCCGGGGCGCTCGTCCTCGGCGTCCAGGGCACCGACGCGGCCCGCGCCGACGTGTGGGGCATCCCGCGCTGGCTGCTCGCCGCCGCCGGCACGCTGCTCGTCGTCCTGGTGGTGTGGCTGCAACGGCGCTCCGGGCAGCGGGCGCTGGTGCCGGTCGCCGTGCTGCGCAGCCGCGGCTTCCGCACCGCGGCCTGGGGCGCCGCCGCCGCGGCCTTCTGCTCGGGCTCGGCGATGATCCCGCTGATGCTGTACCTCCAGCGGGACCGCGGGCTCGCTCCGGGCACGGCGGCGCTCACCCTCGTACCGATGGGCGTGGTGTGCGTCCTCGGCGCCCCGCTGTCCGCCCGCCTCAACAACGACGCCGGTCCCCGCGCGGCGGCCGTCGTCGGCTCCGCCGCCCTCGTCCTGTCCGTCGGCGCCGCGGCGGCACTGGTCGCGGCGGACGCGCCGGTCCCCGTCCTGACCGCCGTCCTCGCGCTGTACGGGGTCGCCAACTCGTTCGTGTGGTCGCCCTTCTCGATCGCCGCCGTGACCACGGTCGCCCCGGACGACGTCGGAGCGGCCTCGGGAACCTTCAACGCCGTGAAACAACTCGGCGCGGTCCTGGGCAGCGCGGTCTGCGCCGTCCTGCTGGCCGGGTTCGGCTACGCGGCCACCCTCGCCGTGCTCGCCGCCGTCGGCCTGCCCACCCTCCTCGCCGCCGCCCTCCTCCGACCGGAGCCGCCCGATGAAGACCGTCGCCGCCGTCGACAGCCCCCGCCCCGCACGATGACGCCCCCGGGAGGCTTCACCTCGGATCCCGGTGCCGTACAGGGCGCGTTCGCCGCGTTCCCGTCCGGCGTCGCCGCCCTCGCCGCACGCGTCCACGGCGAACCGACCGTCATGATCGTCTCGTCGTTCGCCGTCGGCGTCTCGCACCGCCCGCCCATGGTCTCCTTCGCCGTCCAGCACACCTCCACCACCTGGCCGGCCCTCGCGGCCGCCCGGACCGTCGGCGTTTCCGTCCTCGGCGAGGACCACAGCGGCAAGGCCCGCCAGCTCGCCTCCCGCAGCAAGGAGGGCCGCCTCGCCGGCCTCGGCACGCTGGAGACGGCATCGGGCGCCGTCTTCCTGGAGGGCGCCCCGGTCTGGCTGGAGTGCACCGTCGAGCACACCTACCCGGCGGGCGACCACGACATCATCGTGCTGCGCGTCCTCGCCCTGATGACGGACGACGAACGGAGCCCGGTGGTGTGGCACCGGCGGGAGCTGAAGATGCTGGCGGGGTGAGACGGGCGACGAGCGGCAGGCAGCACCGGACGGGGAACCGGGCGAGCCCCGCCGTCCCGGGCCGCGGCGAACCGGCTCCCGCGCCACCGACGCCGTGACGGCCGGACTGGCAGAGTGGGACGGCACACACGGTGAACGGGTCCCCGGGGACCGGCGGACCACGCGGAGGGTGACCATGCGTTCCTTGACCTTCGTCATCGGTACGGGACGCAGCGGCTCGACCGCGCTGTCGCGCATCCTCAACGCCCACCCGGACGTACTGAGCCTCAACGAGTTCATGGCCTCGGTGGGCGACGCAGCCTTCCCGGAAGGAAGGGTGACCGGCGCGCAGTTCTGGCAGACGCTCGTCCGGCCCGCCCCGCACTTCGAGCGGATGATCCGCAGCGGTCTGCCGCTGCCCGAGTTCCTCTACACCCGCCGCCCCGGCAGATACACGACGCAGACCACCGGTATCCCCGCGCTCTCCCTGATGGTGCTGCCCCACCTCTCGGACGAGCCGGACGGCCTTCTCGACGAAGTGGGCGCAGCGGTGGCCCGGTGGCCCGAGCGGACCGCCGCCGAGCACCACCGGGCACTGTTCGACCTGCTGTGCGCGCGGTTCGGACGGACCGCCGTCGTGGAGCGGTCCGGCTACTCGACCGGCTGGGCGCCGGGGCTGCGGGCCGCGTTCCCGCATGCGAGGTTCGTGCACATGTTCCGGGACGGACCGGACTGCGCCCTGTCCATGAGCCGCCATCCCGGTTACCGCACGATCTCCCTGCTGCGCGAGATCAAGGCACGCGCCGGTATCGACAGCTTCGCCGACCTGACCGAGGAGCACGTGCGCGCCCTGCCCGCGGACCTGGCTCCGCTGCTCGGCGAACGCTTCGATCCCGCCCTCGTACGCGACCGGGACATCCCCCTGCGGACGTTCGGCACCCTGTGGTCCGAACTCGTCACCGAAGGCACCCGGTTCCTTGCCCGGCTGCCCGCCGACCGGCGCAGCACGCTCTCCTACGAGAACCTGCTCGACCGTCCTGCCGAAGAGCTGACCCGCCTGGCCGAGTTCATCGGCGTCGCCCCACTGCCGCACTGGCTGCACACCGCGTCCGCACTGCTCGACCACAGCCGACGCGGTTCCGCCCGCAGACTGCCGGTGGCCGAACTCGCCGAACTGAGCGAGAGCTGCGCGCCGGGCACCCGCGTTCTGGAGGCGGTCCGCTGATCACCGCTAGACGGGTGTATGGCCCTCCAGGTAGACACGGACGGGTTCGGGGAGCCCGGCACCGAGGGCTTCCGGGACCGGGATCCAGCGGAGTTGTTCCGGGGGGAGCTGTGTCTCCGAGTCGGACGGGGTCTCGGTCAGCAGCCGGCACACCACGAACGAGCGTGGGCCGGACGGATCCGTACCCGCCGGTCCCAGCGGTGTCGAGCCGTCGACGAGGTAACCGGTGAGTTCGTACACCACGCGTGCCGCGGCGGCCGCCGCCGATTCGGCTTGCCCGGAAGTGCCGGAGGGCAGTTCCCAGCCGTCCCGCACGTTCACCATCAGCAGGCGTCCGTCGTACACGACGACCGCGTCCACCAGGTCTCCGGCGGTCTGCTCCGACGCCATGGCCCACCCGTCCCTTCCCGCTTCTGTCGACGGCCCGGTCGGCCGCGCCAGCCCGGTCCATCCTTTCCTGCCCGGGCCCGCCCGACACCGTCAGCCGGTGACGATTCCCACGACGAGGTTGATGGCGGTGGCGAGGATGCCGGTGCCGAAGACGTAGGAGAGCAGTGTGTGCCGGAGTACGATCGCGCGGATCGTCGAGCTCGAGACGTCGGTGTCGGAGACCTGGTAGGTCATGCCGAGGTTGTAGCTGAAGTAGAAGAAGTCCCGGTACGCCGGTGGGTCGTCCGAGTTGAAGTCGATGCCGTCCGCTGACTCGTAGTACAGGTAGGCGTAGCGGGCGGCGTACATGAGGTGCAGCGCGGCCCAGGCCGTGAAGACGCCGCACAGGGCGGTCGCGGCCGCGGCGTGGCCGGGGTCGGGCTTGCCGCGCACGAGCAGCAGCACGATGGCGGCGAGTCCGCACAGCGCGGCCGCGACCACCACGAGTTCGTCGGTCACGGGCCGGAAGTCCTCGCGCCGCGCGTTGCGGTGGGTGGCGGTGGCATCCATCGGCCACAGCACCGCCCAGCCCGCCACGACGAAGCAGAGTTCCGTGGTGGCGATCGCGGCCAGCGCCCCCAGTGCTCCGTCGACGGCCACCGCGACGGCCATGCCGACCACGGCTCCGGCGATCGCCGCGCCGGTGAGGCGGGGTACGGCGTCCAGCGGCAACGGGATCTTCATGCGTCGTCACGGTAGTCCCGGCGGCGTGTCCACGCCTCCGCTCGCTCCACGGCTGCCCAGCGACCGCGCCGTCACCCTCGCCAGATGCCCCGCGAACACCCCCTCCGCGTCCGGCGTCAGCGTCCGCAGCGCCACCAGTGCCGTGATCACCACGTCGCACAGCTCCCCCTGTACGTCCTCCCAGGTGTGGGTGACGCCCTTGCGGGGGTTCTGGCCGGTCGCCCCGATCACCGCCTGGGCGACCTCGCCGACCTCCTCCGTGAGCTTGAGCATGCGCAGGACGAGGCCGGTGTCGCCGCCGTGCGCACGGTTGGCGTCCAGCCAGGTCCAGAGGTCGTCGATGGCGGCCCACAGGTCGGGCGTGGGCGGTGTCCGCTGTTCCGTCATGGCCCGTAGCCTGCCCCGCCCGCGCTGACGGTCACCCCTCGAACAGCGCCTCCTGCTCGCCCTCCTTCGCCCGCCGCACCCGCCGGTTCCGGGCGCCGATCACCACCGCCGTCACCGTCGCCGTCACGCCCAGCGCGGCCGGGACCATCCAGCCCCGGTCGAAGACATGCCCGAACACGTGGTCCAGGGAGAGCCGGCCGGGGCCCGCGACGGCCAGGCCCGAGGCGGCCAGGCCCAGGCTCGCCGCGTACTCGTAGCCGCGCTCCGCGGCGAAGAAGCCGTTCGGCCGGTGCAGGGCGGTCGCGCCCGCCATCGCGCCGGCCGCCGCGGCGCCCGCCGCCGGGGTCGCGAGGCCCAGCGCCAGCAGCGTTCCGCCGCCCGCCTCCGCGAGCCCCGCCGCCAGCGCGCTCTGCCTGCCCGGCGCGTAACCGACCGACTCCATGAACCGGCCCGTGCCCTCGATGCCGCCTCCGCCGAACCAGCCGAACAGCTTCTGCGTGCCGTGCGCGGCCAGCACCCCGCCGGTGCCCAGCCGGAGCAGCAGCAGGCCCACGTCACGTCGGTCGTAGCAGGTCACGGGAGCTCCCATCGGCGGCAGCGGATCGCGGGGTTCCACCGTCCCACCCGGCACACCCGGTCGGCCCGTCCGCGCGGCCGTTCGGGTGGCGGGCGGGTGGCGGGCCGCCGGGACCGGTGTGACGCTGACTGACATGACGATCAAGACAGCCAAGCTCAGCGACCCGGCCGTCCGGGCCTTCGTCACCGCCGTCAACGCCAGCGACCGCGACCGCCTCGTGGAACTCCTCACCCCGGACGCGACCATGGCGGACGACGGCTCCGACCGGAACCTCGACGACTGGATCGACCGGGAGATCTTCTCCTCCAACGGCCACATCGACGTCGACAACGAGTCCAACGGCGGCCGCTCCCTGCTCGCCCACTACCGCAACGACACCTGGGGCGAGATGGTCACCCGCTGGGACTTCACGGTCGAGGACGACGGCCGCATCTCCCGCTTCGAGACCGGGCAGGCGTAGGACCGGCCCGCAAGTCCCTTGTCTTCGGGTGCGCTCCAACTCCTACCGTCTCCTGCATGGAAACCGACAGCACCACCAGGACCCTGGGCCGTTCCGGCATCCGTGTCAGCGCGCTCGGCTTCGGCTGCTGGGCCATCGGCGGTGAGTGGCAGGACGCCACCGGGCAGCCGCTCGGCTGGGGGAAGGTCGACGACGAGGAGTCCGTACGGGCCGTGCACCGCGCCCTCGACCTCGGCGTCACCTTCTTCGACACCGCCGACACCTACGGCGCCGGCCACAGCGAGCGCGTCCTCGGCCGCGCCCTCGGCAGCCGCCGGGACGAGGTCGTCGTCGCCACCAAGTGGGGCAACGTCTTCGACGAGGAGACCCGCACCCTCACCGGTCAGGACGACTCCCCGGCCCACGTCCGCCGCGCCCTGACCGCCTCGCTGCGCCGCCTCGGCACCGACCACGTCGACCTTTACCAGCTCCACCTCTCCGACGCCGACCCGGCCCGCGCCGCCGAACTCCGGGACGTCTGCGAGGAACTGGTCGGCGAGGGGCTGATCCGGGCCTACGGCTGGAGCACCGACGACCCGGCCCGCGCCGCCGTCTTCGCCGAGGGCCCGCACTGCGCGGCCGTACAGCACACCCTCAACGTGCTGCAGGACGCCCCGCAACTCCTCGCACTGGCCGAGAAGCTGGAGCTCGCGAGCATCAACCGCAGCCCGCTCGCGATGGGGTTGCTCGGCGGGCGGCGGGCGGGAGCCGCGGCGGGCGACATCCGCAGCAGGCCGCCGGCCTGGCTGCCCGGGTTCGGGGACGGCGACGGCGCCGATCCCGCCTGGGTCGGGCGGATCGAGGCCCTGCGCGAGATCCTGACCAGCGACGGGCGGACCCTCGCCCAGGGCGCCCTCGGCTGGATCTGGGCCCGCAGCCCGCGCACGGTCCCGATCCCCGGCTTCCGGTCCGTCGCCCAGGCCGAGCAGAACGCCGGCGCGATCGCGAAGGGGCCGCTCACCGCCGGGCAGCTGGCCGAGATCGACCGGCTCCTCGGGCGGTGAGCGGCCCCGCGCCGCTCACCCGCGGCGGTCAGTAACCCTGGCCGCCGCCGTACTGCTGCTGCACGTACGGCTGCTGGCCGTACGCCTGGGGCTCGCCGTACGCCGCGGCCTGCCGACCGCCGGGTCCGGCCGCGGCCTGCTGCGCGTACCGCTGTCCGCCGCCCTGCTCGGTGAGGGTGATCTGGCCGGCCTTGATGGTGGCCAGGCGCGGGGCGCGGCGGGCGATGGAGGAGTCGTGGGTGACCATGATGAAGGTCAGCCCGTACTCGTGCCACAGGCCTTCGAGGAGGGCCATGATGTCGTCGCGGGTGCCCTCGTCGAGGTTGCCGGTCGGCTCGTCGGCGAGCAGCACCTTCGGCTTCTTCACCAGCGCGCGGGCGATCGCGACGCGCTGCTGCTGGCCGCCGGACAGCTCCGAGGGGGCGTGCCCGAGGCGCTCGCCGAGGCCCACCGAGCGCAGCGCCTCCGCCGCGCGCTCCCGGCGCTCGGCCGGC
The DNA here is from genome assembly GCF_042957285.1 of Streptomyces sp. NPDC008092. Classification (NCBI taxonomy): domain Bacteria; kingdom Bacillati; phylum Actinomycetota; class Actinomycetes; order Kitasatosporales; family Streptomycetaceae; genus Streptomyces; species Streptomyces sp. NPDC008092. Next base: position 641,756 of record NZ_JBIBHY010000006.1, on the reverse strand, counting down.
TTGATGCCGAGCGGGACGAGTGCGGTCTCGACGTTCTCCTGGGCGGTGAGCGTCGGGATCAGGTTGAACGACTGGAAGATGATGCCGATCTTCTCGGCGCGCAGCCGGGTCAGCTTGGTCTCGCTGACCCGGGCGAGGTCGACGTCGTCGAGCAGGACGCTGCCCTCGGTCGGGCGGTCCAGGCCGCCGATCATCTGGAGCAGGGTCGACTTGCCGCCGCCGGTCGGGCCCTGGATGACGAGCTGGTCGCCGTCCTCGATGGTCAGGTCGACGCCGCGCAGCGCCTCGACCGTCTCCTTGCCCCGCGTGTAGCGCTTGGTGACTCCGGTGAGTCTGTACATGGGTTCTCCACTGGGTGCTTGCGGTGAGGGGGTGGGGGCGCCGCGTCCCGGGGGGAGTGGAAGCGGCGCCCCGGCTCGGAGGGGCGGGGTGCTACGCGACGCTGCGCAGGGCGTCGGCCGGGCGCATCCGGGAGGCGCGCCAGCCGCCCATCGCGCCGGCGATCAGACCGCCGGTGACCGCGAGGCCGACCGCGAGGGCGATGGTGGTCAGGGAGACGGGCGCGGACAGCGCGATCTCCAGGGTGTTCTGGGAGGCCTGCTGGCCGGGGCCGCCGCCACCGCCCGGGCCGCCGGCACCGCCACCGCCGGTGCTGCCCAGCTGGGCGGTGAGCTTCGGGCTGATCGCGGTGACCGCGTAGGCCGCGCCGACGCCGAGGGCGATGCCGAGGGCGCCGCCGATCAGGCCGTTGACCATGGACTCGCCGACGACCTGGCGGGTCACGTTGCGCGAGGGCCAGCCGAGCGCCTTCAGGGTGCCGAACTCGCGCACCCGGCGGGACACCGCGGACGAGGTCAGCAGGGCCGCCACCAGGAAGGCCGCCGCGAGGACCGCGATGGACAGCCACTTGCCGACGCTGGTCGCCAGGCTGGAGGCGGTGGAGAGGGAACCGGAGACGGTGGACGCCAGGTCGGCGGAGGTGGTGACCGTCGTACCGGAGATGTTGGCGGTGATCTCCTTCTTCACGGTGGAGATCTGCTTGGAGTCGGTCGCCTTGACGTAGATCGTGGTGACCTGGTTCTTGGCGTCGCCGAGGGTCTGCGCGACCTTCAGCGGGACGAAGACGTCGGTGTCGGACTCGCTGCTGTCCGGGGTGGCGATGCCGATGACCGTGAACTTGGTGCTGGAGATCTTGAAGGTCGAGCCGACCTTGTACTTCTTCTCCTTGGCGTACGACTTGCTGACCACCGCGACCTTCGAGCCGGTCTGCGCGGTGGTGAAGGTCTTGCCCGAGGTGACCTTCATGGTGGAGAGCGGGCCGAGGCCCTGGTGGGCCACGTCGACGCCGACCACGGAGTAGCTGTTGACGTTGAAGTTGGCGCCGCCGCCCTGGACCTGCGGCGCACCGCCCGAGCTGCTGCCGCTGCCGCCCGGCTGGCCCTGGCTGCTGCTGCTGTTGCTGCTGCCGGTGGTGCTCTTGGCCTTGCCCTGAGTGAAGGAGCCGTCGACCTTGGTGACGTTCAGGGAGAGCGCTCCGACCGCGCTCTCCACGCCCGTCTGGCCGGCGACCTTGGTGACCAGGGACGACTTCAGGGCCTGACCGCCCTGAGTCTGCACCCGGTCCGAACTCTGCGTGGAGCTGCTGCTGGACTTGGCGTCGAACTTGAAGTTCGGGCCGCCGGAGCTGCCCGAGGTCGGCGCGGTACGGGCCTTGGTGACCGTCATGTCGGTCCCGAGGCCGTACAGCGACTTGAGGACCTTGTCCTGCGCCTGGGTCATGCCGGCCGACACCGAGTTGACCGTGATGACCAGCGCGATACCGAGCGCCAGACCCAGAGCGATGACCAGGGCCGCCTTCTTTCTGCGGCCCAGCTCGCGCTTGAGATAGATGCCAAACATCCCGTTCCTCGAAGGTTCTTGGCGCCCGCTGTGGACGCGAGCTCAAGCTAGGGAGGAACCTTTGAGCAGCCCTGGGTAAAAGATGTGTCAGAGCTGAGAAACCGGGATGTCTTAGCGAACTTTCATAAGACAGCAAATTCATATGCCGGGAGGGGGTCCTCGCGGCAAAGCCCTGTTGGGTGCGGTGTACGGTCCCGGGATGCGCGATTCCTCTCGGCTGACCCGGCGTGCCGCCCTAGGACTGACGGCCGCCGCCCTTCCCGTGTCCGCGGCGGCTCCCGCCTCGGCCGCCACCGTCATCGGCGGCGAGCGGCTGGCCCGCGGCGGCATACAGGTGAGCGGCGCCACCGGCCTGCCGAAGAAGATCACCGCCCGTGCCTGGCTGCTCGCCGACTGCGACAGCGGTGAGGTCCTCGCCTCGTACAACGCGCACCGGCGGCTGGCGCCCGCCTCCACCCTGAAGATGCTGTTCGCGGACACCGTGCTGAAGAAGTTCGAGCGGACCGAGCGGTACAAGGTCAAGGACTCCGACGTCTCCGACGTCCCGTCGGGCTCCAGCCTGGTCGGCATCAAGCCCGGCCTCACCTACACCGTCGAGCAGCTGTGGCAGGGCGTCTTCCTGCGCTCCGGCAACGACGCCGTGCACGTCCTGTCCCACATGAACGGCGGGATCGCGAGGACCGTCGCCGAGATGCAGGCCAAGGCGGCCGACCTGCAGGCCCTCGACACCCATGTGGTCAGCCCCGACGGCTTCGACCACCCCGGCCAGCTCTCCTCGGCGTACGACCTGACCCTCTTCGCCCGGCACGGGCTGAAGGACGACGACTTCCGCGGCTACTGCGGGACGCGGACCGCGGACTTCCCGGCGGGCGGCAAGAAGACCTTCCAGATCCAGAACACCGACCGCCTGCTCACCGGCGCCTGGGGGCTCGACGTCTACAAGGGCCTGTTCGGCGTCAAGAACGGCTACACCAGTCACGCCGGCAACACCTTCACCGGCGGTGCCACCCGGGGCGGCCGCACCCTGCTGGTCACCGTGATGCACCCGGACCCCGCCACCAACGCCGTGTACGAGCAGACCGCCGCGCTGCTCGACTGGGGCTTCGGGAAGGGGAGTTCGGCGCAGCCGGTGGGGGCGCTGGTCGATCCGCTGAGCGAGGGCGGGGCGAGCGCGAGTCCGTCGCCGTCCCAGGGCAAGGGGGCCGCGGGGGCGGCCGGGACGGGGGCGGCCGGTTCGGGGTCGTCCGGACCGTCGCCGTGGCGGATCGCGGAGGGCGGGGCGCTGACGTTCGCGCTGCTGGGCGCGGGGGCGTGGGCGCTGCGCAGGCGACGGCGGACGGCCGGTGCCGCCGCCGGTCCCGCGACCGGTCCCGACTCGGGTGACACCCCGGACACCCCGGACGGCCCGACGGCCGGCTGACGTCACGCGGCAGCCGCCCCACCCACCGGTGCGTACCCGCGGTCCCACGCGGGTCCACCCCCACCCGGTCCGGTGGAACGGCTGCCGCCTCCCCCCTCGGTGTGGTCGGCGGAATGCCAGCGCCTCAACTGTGAAGTTCTGGTGGAGGAGAGTTGAGCATAGGCCCGTTACCGGCCGCAATACCGCGGACGTCGGCATTCCGCTTGTGCAGGTTGCCGATTGTCCGACTGAACGGCGGTTCAGCCCCGGCCCACGTACGGCATCGCCGTCGCCAGCACCGTCGCGAACTGCACGTTCGCCGCCAGCGGCAGCTCCGCCATGTGCCGCACGGTCCGCGCCACGTCCGCCACGTCCATCACCGGTTCCGGGGCGACCTCCCCGTTCGCCTGCAGCGCGCCGGTCTCCATCCGGGCCGTCATGTCCGTCGCCGCGTTGCCGATGTCGATCTGCCCGACGGCGATGCCGTACGGCCGCCCGTCCAGGGACAGGGACTTGGTCAGCCCCGTCAGCGCGTGCTTGGTCGCGGTGTAGGCGGCGGAGTGCGGGCGGGGCGTGTGCGCCGAGATGGAGCCGTTGTTGATGATCCGCCCGCCCTGCGGCTCCTGCTCCTTCATCTGCCGGAACGCCGCCTGCGCGCACAGGAACGCCCCGTTGAGGTTGGTGTCCACCACGTGCCGCCACGCCTCGTAGGGCAGGTCCTCCACGGCCACCCCGCCGGGGCCGAACGTGCCCGCGTTGTTGAACAGCAGGTCCACCCGCCCGAACCGGTCCACGGCCGCGGCGAACAGCGCGGTCACGTCGTCGGGTTGAGCGACGTCGGTGCGTACGGCGACGGAGGCGCCCCCGGGCGCCAGGGCCGCCGTCTCCTCCAGCCGCGCGAGGCGCCGTCCGGCGAGCGTCACCGACCAGCCGGTGCGCAGCAGTTCCACGGCCACCGCCCGGCCGACGCCGGAGCCGGCTCCGGTGACCACCGCGATCTTTGATTGCTTGTCATCCATGGAGCCGGAGCCTAAGTGCTCGCCGGGGAGGGCTGACGTAAGCGGGTCGTCGGTCGGGTGCGGCGTCGTGGGGGGCTGGTCGCGCAGTTCCCCACGCCCCTTACGGGCGCCTCAGTGCGGGGTGCTTTTATGCCTCGCCCGGGTAGCGGACGCCGATCTGTTCCCTGAGGGTGTCCAGGGTGCGCATGACCGCGAGGGTGCCGTCGAGGGGGACGAGGGGGGATTCCTTTTCGCCGGCGCGCAGGGCGCGCATGACCTCGCGGGCCTCGTGACGGAGGGTGTTGCGCGGGCCGTCGGCCGGGTCCATGGCGAACTCCTGCGGGTCGCGGCCGTCGCGGTGCAGGACGAAGCGTTCGGGGTGGAAGAAGCCGTCGGGGATGTCGATCCGGCCGCGCGAGCCGGTGATCGAGGCGCTGGTGCCGGTGCCGCCGACGATGGAGCAGTGCACCATGGCGAGAGCGCCGCTCTCCCAGGAGAGCAGCGCACCCGTCTGGAGATCGACGCCCTCCTCCGAGAGCATCGCTCGCGCCGACATCCCGTCCGGCTCGCCGAGCAGCAGGTGCGCGAAGGACACCGGGTACACGCCCAGGTCCAGGAGCGCGCCCCCGCCCAGCGCCGGGTCCCGCAGCCGGTGGGCCGGCGGGAACGGGCCCTCCAGGCCGAAGTCCGCCTGCACGGTCCGCACCTCGCCGATCGCCCCGTCCGCGACCAGCGCCGTCAGCCGTCGCACCAGCGGGTTGCAGTACGTCCACATCGCCTCCATCAGGAAGCGGTCGTGCTCCTTCGCCAGCGCGACGAGTTCCGCGGCCTCGCGCCCGTTGACCGTGAACGCCTTCTCGCACAGCACGTTCCGCCCCGCCTCCAGGCACAGCCCGGCGGCCGCCCGGTGCGCCGAGTGCGGAGTGGCGACGTACACGACATCGATGTCCTCGTCCCGGGCCAGCGACTCCCAGTCGCCGTACGCCCGGCCGATCCCGAACCGCTCGGCGAACGCCTCGGCCGACTCCGCCGACCGCGAGGCCACCGCCGTGATCTCCGCGTCCGGCAGATCCACCAGGTCCGCCGCGAACGCGGCCGCGATCCCGCCCGTCGCCAGGATCCCCCACCGCACGCTCTGCTCACCCATCCCGGCCGCCCGCCCTCACTCATGTGTTTCCCGGCAGTCTGTACGAGCTGAGAGCATATGCGGGGGCCGTCGGGATGCACCAAGAGCGGACCCGACCGCGAGACCTTGACGACGACGGGGGACACATGCCCGAGCAGCCGGCGCCGCCGACACCGGACGCCCAGGACACCGCCGTACCGGCACCGCGCGGCCCGGCCGGCCCCGCCGCCCCGGCCACCGCCGCCACCCGCCGCGCCGGCCTTCTCCTCGTCCTGGTCCTCGGCGGGCTCACCGCGACGCCCCCGCTGGCCATGGACATGTACCTCCCGTCCCTGCCGGAGGTCACCCGCTCGCTCGGCGCCCCCGCCGCGACCGTCCAGCTCACCCTCACCGCCTGCCTCGCCGGCATGGCCCTCGGCCAGCTGGTCGTCGGCCCGATGAGCGACCGCTGGGGGCGCCGCCGCCCGCTGCTGGCCGGCCTCGCCGTCTACGTCGTCGCCACCGCCCTGTGCGCCGTCGCGCCGGACGTGGAGACCCTGGTCGCCTTCCGGCTCGCCCAGGGCCTCGCGGGCGCGGCCGGCATCGTCATCGCGCGGGCCGTCGTACGCGACCTCTACGACGGGGTCGCCATGGCCCGGTTCTTCTCCACCCTGATGCTGGTCTCCGGCGTCGCCCCGGTCGTCGCCCCGCTGATCGGCGGGCAGCTGCTGCGGGTGACGGACTGGCGGGGCGTCTTCGTCGTCCTCACCGTCGTCGGGGCGCTGCTCGCCGTGCTGGTGTGGGTGCGGCTCCCGGAGACCCTGCCGCCGGCCGACCGGCACGCCGGGGGAGCGGCCGGGGCCGTCCGCGCCATGCGCACGCTCATCGCCGACCTGCCCTTCACCGGGTACATGCTCGCGGGCGGCTTCGCCTTCGCGGCCCTCTTCGCCTACATAGCCGCGTCCCCGTTCGTCATCCAGGAGATCTACGGCGCCTCCCCGCAGACCTTCTCCCTCCTGTTCGGCCTCAACTCGGTCGGGCTGGTGATCGCCGGGCAGGTCAACGGGAAGGTGCTGGTCGGCCGGGTCAGCCTGGACCGGGTGCTGGGCGCCGGCCTGGTCGTGACCGTGCTCGCCGCGACCGCCCTGCTCCTCATGTCGGCCGGGGCCCTCGGCCCGGTCGGCCTCGCCCCGGTCGCCGCCGCCCTCTTCGTCCTGATGTCCGCGATGGGCTTCACCCTGCCCAACGCCCAGTCCCTCGCCCTGCTGCGCACCAGGAACGCCGCCGGTTCCGCGTCCGCGCTGCTCGGGACCTCGTCGTTCCTCGTCGGCGCGGTCGCCTCGCCGCTGGTCGGGATCGCCGGGGACAGAACCGCCGTGCCCATGGCAATCGTCCAACTGGCGGGGGCACTGGTGGCACTGGCCTGCTTCGTGGGAATGTGCCGTCCCTGGGCAGCACGTGGGAACACCCGTGCGAGGACGGAGGGAGCAGGGAGCTGAGCGTACCGAGACTGCGCGTCGAGACACCGGAACGGGCCGGTCTCGACCCCGCGGAACTCAGGCACCTCGTCCGCGAAGTGCACGACCTCACCACCGGCGAGCGGCCCTGGGCGGCCGGGGCCGTGGTGGTCGCCGGACGCGGCCCCGTGATCGCCGTGCAGGAGGCGTCCGGCTGGGCCGTGCGCTGGTCCGCGTACGACCCCGCGACCGACGCCGGTGTCGAACTGCTGCCCGCCGCCCGGGTCCCGACGACCGTCAACACCCCGTTCGACGTCGCCTCCCTCACCAAACTGTTCACCGCGGTCGCCGCCGTGCAGCAGCTGGAGCGCGGCACCCTCGGCATAGACGCCCGCGTCGGCGCCTACCTCCCCGACTTCCACGGGGCCGCCGCGCACGGCATCACCGTCCGCCAGCTCCTCACCCACACCTCCGGCCTGCGCCCCGAACTCCCGCTCTACGACTGCCCCGACGACACGGCCCGCCTCGACCTGCTCCGCGCGGAGGCCCCGAGCAGCGCACCCGGCGCCTACCGCTACTCCGACCTCAACCTGCTCCTCCTCCAGCACGTCCTGGAACGGATCACCGGCCGCCCCCTCGACGTCCTGGTCCGCGACGGCATCACCCGTCCGCTCGGCATGACCGCCACCGACTTCGGGCCCTGCCCCGGGGCGGCGGCCACCGAGGACCAGCGGCGGCCGTGGGCCAAGGCGGACCGGGGGATGCTGCGGGGCGTCGTGCACGACGAGAACGCCTGGGCGCTGGGCGGGGTGGCCGGGCACGCCGGTCTCTTCTCCACCGGCCGGGACCTGGCGATCTTCTGCCGGGCCCTGCTCGCGGGCGGCGCGTACGGCCCGGCCCGCATCCTCGGCCCCGACTTCGTGGACCTGCTGCTGGCCCCGCCCGGCCTGGGCTTCCTGGTGGACCAGCCGTGGTTCATGGGCGAGCTGGCGGGACAGGGTGCGGCCGGCCACACCGGGTTCACCGGGACCAGCCTGGTGCTGGACCGGGCGACGGACACGTTCCTCGTCCTGCTGGCCAACACCGTGCATCCGCGCCGCCGCCCCGGCGACAGCGCACCCCGGGCGGCGGCGGCGACCCGCCTCGCCAGGGCTGTCCATACAATCGCCGGGTGAACCACCCCACCCACCCCACCCATCCCGGCCGGCCGGCCGACCGGCTCCGCGCCGCCCTCTCCGACCTGCTCGACGGCCTGCCCCCGAAGCAGGCCGCCGGAGCCGTCGAGCGGCTGATCGCCAGCTACCGCGGGGCCACCCCGACCGACGCGCCGATCCTGCGGGACCGGGCGGACGTGGTGGCGTACGCGGCGTACCGGATGCCGGCCACCTTCGAGGCGGTCCGGTCCGCGCTGGCGGCGTTCGCCGACGCGGTGCCGGAGGGGTGGGCGCCGGGCAGCCACGTGGACGTCGGCGGCGGGACCGGCGCGGCGACCTGGGCGGTGACCGACACCTGGGAGGGCGCCCGGCCGGTGACGGTCCTCGACTGGGCCGAGCCGGCGCTGGCCCTCGGCCGGGAGATCGCCGCGGCCAACCCGGCGCTGCGGGACGCGAAGTGGCAGCGCTCCCGGATCGGAGCGGCGCTCACCATCGAGAGCACTGATCTCGTCACGGTCTCGTACGTCCTCAACGAACTCGACGAGGCCGGCCGCGCCGCCCTCGTCGACGCCGCCGCGGCCGCCGCGCAGGCCGTCGTCATCGTCGAGGCCGGCACGCCCGCCGGCTACGCCCGGATCATCGAGGCCCGCGACCGCCTGACCGGCGCCGGCTTCCACGTCGCCGCCCCCTGCCCGCACAGCGCCGCCTGCCCGATCGCCCCCGGCACGGACTGGTGCCACTTCTCGGCCCGGGTCAGCCGCTCCTCCCTGCACCGCCAGGTCAAGGGCGGCTCGCTGCCCTACGAGGACGAGAAGTTCAGCTACGTGGCCGCCAGCCGCTTCCCGCCCGCCCCGGCCCCGGCCCGGGTGGTCCGCCGCCCCCAGATCCGCAAGGGCCAGGTCCTGCTCGACCTGTGCGAGGCCGACGAGCAGCTGCGCCGGACCACGGTCACCAAGCGCCACGGCGACCTGTACAAGGCGGCCCGGGACGCGGACTGGGGGGACCCGTGGCCGGCCGGGTGACACAGCTCTCGTACCCCCCGCTTCACACCCAGACGGGACCATAAGGCATCCTGGCCGGACCACAGGAGGCGAGGCGATAGATGAGCGCGACGTTCGGTGGCCCGAGCGGCCGGCAGGGCAGACTCTCCCAGTGGCTCCGCGGCCGCCGCCCGAAGCAGACGGCCGCCGCCGGCGACGGAGCGCGCACGGCCCTGCTGCTCGCCGCCGCCGAGGCGGGCCTCCCGCTGGCCCCCGCCGCGCATCCCGCCCCCGGCTACGGCTGCTCCTGCGACCGCGTCGGCTGTCCCACCCCGGCCCGGCACCCGGTGTCGTTCGCGTGGCAGACGCAGTCCACCACCGACCGCGCCCAGATCGAGCGCTGGGCCCGGCACCAGCCGCAGGCCAACTTCATCACCGCGACCGGCATGACCCACGACGTCCTCGACGTCCCCCTGGAGGCCGGCCGGCAGGCGCTGGAACGGCTGCTCGCGAACGGCGTCGAGGTCGGCCCGGTCGCCGGGAGCGACGACGGCCGCCTGCTCTTCTTCACCCTCACCCGCGGCACCCCCGAGGACGAGGACGAGTGGTGGCCCTGCGAGCTGGACTGCCGCCCCGAGACCATGGACGAGCACCCGGGCCTGCGCTGGCACTGCCGGGGCTCCTACGTCCTCGTCCCGCCCGCCCGGCTGCCCGGCGGCGACGGCGACCGGCGGGTGCACTGGGTACGCGGCCCCGAGCATCCGCTCCCCGATCCGCTGAGCCTGCTGGAGATCCTCACGGACGCGTGCGCGCGGTATGCGGGCGAGGAGGCCGACCAGGTGGGCGCGGTCTGGTAGACGCGCCCTGGGAAGCGCCGGGTCGTCGGTCGGCTGCGGCGCCGTGGGGGCTGGTCGCGCAGTTCCTCGCGCCCCTTGCAGGGGCGCTGTCCGGGGCGTTGCTCAGGAACCCTCTGCCGAGGTCAGGCCCTGGATGCGGCCCAGGATCGTGACCTTTCCGGTGCCCGCCGGGTCCAGGGCGAGCTGGTTGGAGACGAACTGCATCGTCAGTGACTGCTTGATCTCGCCCTTGGTGAGGGCCTTGACGCTCAGGTTCGGGGTCGGCACGGAGGCGCCCGCGGCCGCCGTCTCCTTGGCGTAGTAGCGGGTGGTGAAGAACACCGCCGCCCCGCCGTCGGCGGTGCGCAGCGCGAGCGGCGCGTAGTCGCCGTTGGTGAGCGGCTCGTCGATGTACTGGGTGGCCAGGCCCGGCTTGGTGGACTTCTTGCGGTCGGCGCGCCAGCCGCTGGTGTTCGGGCCGTCCGCGAAGACGGTGCCGCCGCTCTTCAGGTACGTGGCGTAGTCCCGGCTCAGGGCGCCGGGGGAGACGGCGAGCTGGGCGCTGCTCGCCGGTACGTCCTCGGCCCAGCCGTCCTTGTCGGTGGTGAACTTCGGTACGTCGTCCTGCGCGACCAGCGTCAGGTACGCCACCTGGAACGGCTGGGAGAGGCTGTTGCGGGTGAAGACCAGCAGCCAGCGTTCGTCGCCGCCCTTGTTGGCGCCCGCGTCGGCGACGAACCAGCGCGGCCAGCCGGCCTTCTTCGGGATGGTGTACGTGACGTCGTCGAACTCCAGCGCCGAGTGGGCGGAGTTGCCGGCCGGGCTGTTGACGTGCCCGGCCTTCAGGCGCGCGGAGTCGATGTCGGCGAGGGCGCCGGTCGTGTAGTCCGCGTCCAGGGAGCCGTCGTAGGCCTTGTCGGCCTTGTTGTAGGCGTCCGTGAACTGCCGGAGCGCCTTGGCGGCCTCGGCGCGGGTGGTGGTGGGGAGCACCTCGCGCTCCCCGTGCACCACCACGCAACCGCTCGCCGTCAGCGACATGGCGGCCAGCGAGACCGCTATGAGCGCGTTCCGATCACGCCTGCGGAGTCTGCGGAGCCGTCGCGGGCCGCGACCCTTGGTCGTCAGGTGCGTCATCAGGTGCCTTCACCTTCCCCTTCCCGGAGCCGAACCCTACCGGGGCCAGGAAGAGCGCGAGTGTCGGGACCAGGTACAGCAGCCACACCGTGACCTGGAGCACGGTCGGGTCCGGCTGGAAGTTGAACACGCCCTTCAGCAGCGTCCCGTACCAGCTGTCCGGGGGGACGGTGCCGCTGATGTCGAAGGCCTGGTTCGTCAGGCCCGGGATCCAGTCGGCCTCCTGGAGGTCGTGGAATCCGTACGCCAGCACGCCCGCCGCGACCACGACCAGCATGCCGCCGGTCCAGGTGAAGAACTTCGCGAGGTTGATCCGCAGGGCGCCCCGGTAGAACAGCCAGCCGAGGAACACGGCGCTGGCCAGGCCGAGCGCCACGCCGATCAGGGGGCGCGGGGTGCCGTCGCTGGCCGCGTGCACGGAGGCCCACACGAACAGCGCGGTCTCCAGGCCCTCCCGGCCCACGGCGAGAAAGGCGGTGGCGACCAGTGCGCCGGTGCCCATCGCGAGGGCCGCGTCCAGCTTGCCGTGCAGCTCCGCCTTGAGGTGCCGGGCGGTGCGCCGCATCCAGAACACCATCCAGGTCACCAGGCCCACCGCGACGACGGACAGGGACCCGCCGAGCGCCTCCTGCGCCTCGAACGTCAGCTCCTGGGAACCGAATTCGAGCGCGCACCCGAAGCCCATGGCGATCAGTACCGCCACCGCGATGCCGATCCAGATCGGCTTCAGGGCGTCCGTGCGGCCGGTCTTGACCAGGTAGGCGATGAGGATGCAGACGACGAGCGACGCCTCAAGGCCTTCGCGCAGACCGATCAGGTAGTTGGAGAACACGGATCACGCCCCCTTGGCGGACTCGGAGAACAGCGTCCGGCCCCACCAGTCGTCCTTGTCCCGGACGCCGGGCGGGACCGCGAAGACCGCCGAACCCACGTGCTGGATGTACTCGTTGAGCGCGTCGGACGCCGACAGCCTGCGCTGGAGCGGGACGAACCCCTTGCCGACGTCACGCATGTAGGCCAGGAAGAACAGGCCGGCGTCGAGCCGTCCGAGCCCGTCCGTCCCGTCGGTGAAGGAATATCCACGGCGGAGGATGGTGATCCCTCCGTTGGAGTCGGGGTGCGCGAGCCGCACATGGGCATCGGGCTTCATCGCCTTGAGGAACGGCTCGTCGTGCTCCTTGGCCTTGCCGACCGGGGCGCCCTCGCCCTTGTCCCGCCCGAAGACGTCCTCCTGCTCCTGGAGCGAGGTCCGGTCCCAGGTCTCGATGTTCATGCGGATCCGCCGGGCGACGAGATACGACCCGCCGCTCATCCACCCCGGCCCGTCCCCGTCTCCGACCCACACGAACTTCTTCAGCCGGTCGGTCTCGGTCCCCGCGATGTTGCGGGTGCCGTCCTTGAACCCCATGAGGTTGCGGGGGGTCTGGGCGTCCGGGGTCGTGGACGAGGTCTTCCCGAAGCCGAGCTGGGACCAGCGGATGGCGACCTTGCCGAAGCCGATCCGGGCGAGGTTGCGGATGGCGTGCACGGCGACCTGCGGATCGTCGGCGCAGGCCTGGATGCAGAGGTCACCCCCGGTACGGGTCGCGTCGAGGTTGTCCCCGGGGAACTTCGGCAGGTCGACGAGCGCGGCGGGCCGTCGGTCCTTCAGGCCGAACCGCTCGAAGAAGGACGGCCCGAAGCCGATCGTCAGCGTCAGCCGGGACGGCTTGAGCCCGAGGGCCTCGCCGGTGTCGTCCGGGGGCGCCTCGGCGAGCCCGCCGTACGCGCCCTCGCCGACGGCCCTGCCCTCGGTCATCCGCCGGGCCGCGGCCGTCCAGTCCTTCAGCAACTGCTCGAACTCGGCCCGGTCGTCGGTCTTCACGTCGAACGCGGCGAAGTGCAGCCGGTCCTGGACGGGGGTGGCGATACCGGCCTGCTGGGCGCCGTGGAACGGGACGGCCGTGGTGGTGGGTTCGACGTCGCCGCCGCCGGACTCGGCCGCGGCCACCGCGCCCCCGGCCACGGCGGCGCCGAGCGCGAGCCCGGCCCCGCCCCAGCCGATGACCGCCCGACGCGACGGATTCGCTGTGTCACTCATGCCCCGCCCCTACTTGACCACGGCCGCGGCGAGCTTGGACAGCGGCTCCGCGAGGGCGTTGACCGCGTCGGACAGCTCCTTCTGCTGGGCCTTGGTGACCTTGTCGTACGACACGAAACCGTCCGAGGTGGAGGTCGTGCGGTACTTGTCGAGCAGCGTGTCCAGCGCGGCGAACTGCTTGTCCAGTTCCGTGGTGAGCGCCGCGTCGTTCTTCTGCGCGACCGGCTTGAGCAGCTCGTACGCCTTCTGCGCGCCCTCGACGTTGGCCTTGAAGTCGCTCAGGTCGGTGTGCGAGTAGCGGTCCTCCTCGCCGGTGACCTTGCCGGTGGCGACCTCGTCGAGGAGTTCCTTGGCGCCGTTGGCCATGGAGGTCGGGGTGATCTCGGCCTTGCCGACCCGCTTCTGCCAGTCCTTCAGGTCGGTGACCAGCTCGGCGGCGAGGGTCTTCTGTTCGGCGCCGATCTTCTTGTCCTGCCACAGCGCCTTCTCCAGCGCGTGCCAGCCGGTCCACTTCTGCCCCTCCTCCAGACCGTCGGCACGGGTGTCGGTCTTCGGGTCGATGTCACCGAAGGACTCGGCGATCGGCTCGGTGCGCTCCCAGCCGACGCGGGAGGGGGCGTAGGCCTTCTTGGCGGCCTCCAGGTCGCCGGCCTCGATGGCGGCGGCGAACGTCTCCACCTTCGGGATCGTCGCGTCGGCCTGTTCCTGGGCGTACTCGCGGTAGTCGGCGACGGCCTTGTCGAGCGTCGGGTTGCGCTTGGCGACGGCGCCGGAGCCGGTGACGGTCAGCTTCTGCCGCACGCCGCGCCCCTTCATCCCCGGCCGGCAGGCTATTTCGTACGATCCCGCCTTCACCTCGGCGGTGAGCGTGTACTTCGTGCCCGGTCCGATGTTCTCCTTCTCGGACACGATCCGGTCGTCCGGGAAGAGGATCTCGACCTCGGTGGCCTTGGATCCCGTGTTCTCGATGGCGAGCGTGACGTGTCCCGCGGGAACCGACTTCGTCGACGTCTCGCACTTGGCGTCGGCGGCGGTTACCCGGATGGCGTCGTCGCCCTTGGCGTCGCTCTTCGCCGTGCAGGCCGAGAGGGCGGTCAAGGCGGCCACGGTGGCGGCGGCGGTGACGGTGAGTCGGACGGCACGCATGCAGGCTCCAAGCGGGGACGGTGTGGTGAGGCTGGCCTAACTTACCTGAGGCTTACCTCACTCATACCCGTCCGGGTGCTGATTCACCGGCCACAGAAAGATCACAGACACGGCTTGATATCGACGGCTCAAAACGAACGTCAAGGGAATGCAAAGAACTGGTCAAGGGGTGCGCCTCGGTGCGACGACCGCAACTCCCGTCCGCGGGTGCGGAAACACCTCCACCGGCTGGTCGTAGACCTCCGACAGCAACCGCTCCTCGAACACCTCGGCGGGCGGGCCGTCGGCGGCGACGCGACCGGCATGCAGGATCGCGGCGCGGTGCGCGTAGGCGGCGGCGAGGGCGAGGTCGTGCAGCACCACGACCACCGCGTCACCGGCGCGGGCCCGCTCCCGGCAGAGCCGCAGCACCAGTTCCTGGTGCTTGAGGTCGAGGGCGGCGGTCGGCTCGTCGAGCAGCAGCAGCGGTGCGCGCTGCGCCAGCACCCGGGCGAGGGCGACCCGGGCCCGCTCGCCACCGCTGAGCGCGGAGAACGGCCGCGCGGCGAAGGGGGTCACCTCGGTGGCCGCCATCGCCTCGGCGACGGCGGCCTCGTCCTCGCCGGGAGGGGCACCGACATGCGGCGCCCGCCCCATCCGCACGACGTCCGCCACCGCGAACGGGAAGGACAGCCCGGCCGACTGCGGCAGCACGGCCCGCCGAAGGGCCAGTTCACCGGCCGACCACGCCGAGACGTCCCGCCCGAAGACCCGCACCGCTCCGGCGCCGGCCGCGACGTCCCCGGCGAGAGCGGCCAGCAGAGTGGACTTCCCGGCCCCGTTGGGCCCGACGAGAGCGAGCACCTCCCCGGCCCGGACAACGACATCGACACCGTCAAGAACGGCCCGCCCCCCGAGCCGGACACACAACTCCTCAGCCTCGGCAAGGATTTCACCGACACCCGGAGAAGGGGGAGGGACGTGACGCGGACGGACGAGTCTCATGGACGGGTATCTCCGATCAGCCGACTGAAATCGATCCGACACCGCCGCGCCGGGATGGCGGCGGGCGACGGCACGCCCCGCCGGGGGCGCGGGGAACTGCGCGCCCGGCCACGACGGCACCGCGCCCGGCGACGGACCGCCACCGCGAACGGCGGGACCGGCTCGGTGCCGTTGCGG
>NZ_JBIBHY010000006.1:509624-626312 GCF_042957285.1 Streptomyces sp. NPDC008092 | reverse complement strand
TGCGGCGGGATGGGGGCGGGTGGCGGCACGCCCCGCCGGGGGCGCGGGGAACTGCGTGCCCGGCCGCGACGGTGCCGCGCCCGGCGACGGACCGCCACCGCGAACGGCGGGACCGGCTCGGTGCCGTTGCGGCGGGATGGGGGCGGGTGGCGGCACGCCCCGCCAGGGGCGCGGGGAACTGCGTGACCGGCCGCGACGGTGCCGCGCCCGGCGACGGACCGCCACCGCGAACGGCGGGACCGGCTCGGTGCCGTTGCGGCGGGATGGGGGCGGGTGGCGGTGCGCCCCGCCAGGGGCGCGGGGAACTGCGCGACCGGCCACCACGGCACCGCGCCCGGCGACGGACCGCCACCGTGAACGGCGGGACCGGCTCGGTGCCGTTGCGGCGGGATGGGCGGTGGTGCGCCCCGTCAGGGGCGCGGGGAACTGCGCGGTCGGCCACCACGGTGCCGCGCCCGGCATCGTTACGCCCACCCCCCTTGCCGGCGGCGAGTCCTCCGTAGCAGCCAGAAGAAGAACGGGCTGCCGAGCAGGGCCGTGAGGACGCCCAGGGGGAGTTCCGCCGGGGCGGCCACCGTGCGGGCGGCGAGGTCGGCGGCGAGCAGCGTCACCGCTCCCAGGAGCGCGCTTCCCGGGACGAGGAAGCGGTGCCCCGGCCCCGCCGCCATCCGCAGGACGTGCGGGACGACCAGGCCCACGAAGCCGATGATCCCCGACACGCTCACCGCCGCCGCCGTGAGCAGGGCGATGACCAGGACCAGGGTGAGCCGCAGGCGTTCGACGTCGACGCCGAGGTGCCGGGCCGGGCGTTCGCCGAGGGAGAGGAGGTCGAGACGGCGGGCGTGGCAGGGGGCCAGGGCGAGACCCAGCACCGCGCACGGGAGTACGGCCAGCACCTTCGGCCAGGTCGCCTGGGACAGGCTGCCCAGCTGCCAGAACGTGATCTGGCTGACCGCCGCCGAGTCCGCGAAGAAGAGGAACAGGCCGATCAGCGCCCCCGCGAACGCGTTCACCGCGATGCCCGTCAGGATCAGCGTCACCACCTCCGTACGGCCGCCGGAACGCGACATCGCGTACACCAGCAGCACCGTCACCAGCCCCGCCGCGAACGCGAAGACCGACACCGTCCAGGTGCCCAGGAAGTCGAGGCCGAGGGCGATCACCGCGACCGCCCCCACCGCCGCTCCGGAGGAGACGCCGATGACCCCCGGCTCGGCGAGCGGGTTGCCGAACACGCCCTGCATCAACGCCCCGGCGCACCCCAGCGACGCCCCGACGAGCAGCGCCAGCACGATCCGCGGGAAGCGCACGTTCCAGAGGACGGACTCCGGCACCCGGCCGAGGGCCGTACCGCCGAGTCCGGCGCGATGCTGCACCGACCGCAGCACGTCCCCGGTGGGAATGGGGTACGCGCCGAGCCCCGCCGCCACCGGCACCAGCACGGCCAGCGCCGCCACCAGCCCCAGCGCGAGCAGCCACGCACCGCTCGGCTTCCGCCGCCGCTGCCGTCCGTCCCCGTTCACTTCGCGCCGGCCCCGTACAACTGCGTCACCACGGACTCCAGCACCTGGTCCGTCCGCGGCCCGTAGTTGAGCAGCACCCCGTCCTCCACCGACACCACCCGCCGGTCCATCCCGGCCGGCGTCTGCGCGACCCCCGGGATCTTCACGAGTCCGTCGATGCCGCCGACCGACCGGAGTCCCTTGGTCATGACGAGGATCGCGTCCGGCGCCGCCTTCACGAGCGCCTCGGCGGTGATGGCGGTGAAGTCCTTCGCCAGCCCGGACCCGGCCCCGGCGTCCACGGCCCCCGCCGCCTCCAGCAGCGAGGTGGCCCCGGACCCCTTCCCGCCGATCAGGTACACGGAGGCCGAGCCGCGCAGGTAGAGGAAGGCGACCCGCGGCTTCGTCCGCTCGTGCGGAACTCCCTTGCGTACGGCGGCGATACGGTCCTCCGTCCGCCGCGTCAGCTCCGTCCCCGCCGCCGGGACACCGAGCGCGCCGGCCACCGCGGCGATGCGCGGGCCGACGTCGTCGAGCCCCCGGGCCGGACGCACCAGCAGCACCGGGACCCCGGCCTCCCGGATCTGGTCCACCGCCTCCGCGGGCCCGGTCGTCGTCTCGGCGAGCACCAGGTCCGGCTCGAGGGAGAGCACGCTCTCCGCGGACACGTCGTGGTTGCGGGTGACGACCGGCAGCTTCGCCGCCTGCCGGAAGGTCGCGGTGATGTCCCGGGCGACGACCCGGTCGCCGAGCCCGAGCGTGAACACGATCTCGCTGAGGCTGCCGGAGAGCGGCACGATCCGCCGGGCCTGGCGGACCGTCACCTGCCGGCCGTCGGCGGACGCGACGGTGACCGGGAGCTTCGGCGACGGCGTGCCGGCGAGCGGCTCGACCCGGTCGGCGACGGCCGCCGGCTTCGCGGCCGCGGCCTGCGGTGAGCCTCCGCAGGCGGTCGCCGTCAGGGCGAGGGCGAGGGCGAGCAACGGGACCAGTGCTCCCGCCGGTCGGGTGCGCAAGCGTCGCACGGTCGTCCGTCCGTTTCTCTCGGGTCGCCGGTGGCCGACGTGACGGCCTGGCGCAAAGATTAGGTTAGCCTTACCTTATCTGGCTACCGGCTGTCGCAGCCGCCGCACCCGTCGTGCTCGCCGTACCCGCAGTGCTGTCCGTCGTACTCGTCGTCTCCGGAGGACCTCCCATGCCCGCGCGCCTTCGTGCCCTGGCCACCGTGGTGCTCGCGGTGGTTCTCGGGGCCCTGCTCCCGGCGGCCACCGCACACGCCACGAGCCGTACCGTGCAGGGCGGCCGGCTGGACTGGGGCGTGAAGTCGTCCTTCCAGAGCTACGTCACCGGCCCGATCGCGAAGGGCAGTTACTCCCTGGCCGGCGGCGCGGCGACCGTGGGCAGCAGCCAGTTCCGCTTCCCCTCGGCAACCGGCACCTACGACGGCGACACCGGCGCCTTCGCCGCGTCCTTCGCCGGCGGAGTGCACTTCGTCGGCCACCGGGAAGCGAACGGCGCCTACCGGCTGGACCTCACCCTCAGCCGCCCCACCGTCCGCATCTCCGGCTCGGCCGGCACGCTCTACCTGGACGTCACCAGCAAGGCGAAGGGCACCGGGACGGTCACGACGTCCACACAGGTGCCCTTCGCCTCCCTCGCCCTCGGCGCCGTCGCCATGAAGGGCGCCGGCACCGCGGTCGTCCTGAACAACGTGCCCGCCACGCTCACCGCCCAGGGCGCCAGGTCCTTCGCCGGCTACTACACGGCCGGTACCGCCCTGGACCCGGTGAGCCTGGCGGCGGACGTCGAGCCGGCCACGGCACCGGCCGCCACCCCGCCCCCGAGCAGGCCGGCCGCCGGGAAAGCCGCTCCCAAGGGCGGCGCCGTCGCGGACGGCGCCGTCGACTGGGGCGTGCGCCGCACCTTCCGCGAGTACGTCACCGGTGACATCGCCCGCGGCACGTGGACGCTGACCGGCGGAGCCGAGGACGGCGGCGCCCTCTTCCGCTTCCCGAAGGGTGAAGGGACGTACAGGAACGGCGCGTTGACGGCGAGCTTCGCGGGCGCCGTCCGCTTCACCGGCGAGCACGGCCTCGACCTGAGGCTGAGCGCGGTCCGGGCCGCCGTCGAGGACGGCACGGGCACCCTCTACGCCGACGTCGACAGCGACGCCTTCAGCGGCGACAGGGTCCCGCTGGTCACCTTCGACGCCAAGGACTTCACCGCGAAGAAGGGGCTCGCCGAGGTCACCGAGGCCCCGGCGAAGCTCACCGCCCGCGGCGCCGAGGCCTTCGCCGGGATGTACCGGGCCGGCACCGCCATGGACCCGGTCTCCCTCGCCGTCGCCCTCACCCCCGGCGCCACCCTGCCCGCCCTGCCCGACTTGGGCAGCGCGGCCGACGACCCGGACCCGGCGACGCCGTCACCGTCGCCGTCACCGACCGCTGCCTCGGCGCGGCCGCTGGCGAGCGGCACCGCCGCCTCCGACGGCGGCGGCGCCCCCGTCCTGCCCGTCGTCCTCACCGCGGGCGCCCTGACGGCCGCCGCCGTGCTCTTCGCGGTCGCGGTCCGCAGGCGCCGCACCCGCGCGGCGGCCGGCCCGGCCGCGCCCGCCGACGAGGACTGACCCCCACCGGAAAACCACCGCGAGAACACCGCAAGGCCATCGAAGAACCACCGGACGGCCGCCCGGCAACCACCGGTGCACCGCCGGAACACCCACAAGGAGCCACATGCCCGCCACCACGACCAGAAAGCTCGCCCTCGCCGCCGCCGTCGCGGTCACCCTCGGAGCCGGTGCGCTCACCGCCGCCACCACCGCGTCGGCCGCCGAAGTCCCGCTCAGCGGCTACGAGTTGACCTGGGGCATCAAGCAGTCGTACCGCACCTACGTCACCACCTACGCGGCCGGCACCTTCACCCCGGCGGGCGGCGCGGCCCAGGCCGCGGGCAACGGCGCCTTCACCTTCACGCAGGGCACCGGCAGTTACGACTCCGACGCGCACACCGTGGACCTCGCCTTCCAGGGCAGCCTCCGTATCGTCTCCCAGCTGCACGGCTTCGACCTGACCCTGTCCGACGTGAAGTTCGACAGCGGGGCCGCCGAGATCACCGCGGACGTGACCAGGGACGGCACCACCACGGACGACGTCCCCCTCGCGACGGTCACCGTCACCCGCGCGATGACGGACATGACGACCACCCTCACCCAGCAGGCCGCCGACGTCTTCGGCAGCGCGAGCTACGCGGGCGCCGCCGGCGACCCGCTCACGGTCGCCCCGAGGACGGCGCAGTCCCCGTCGCCCTCCGGACCGGCGTCGCAGAGCACCGGCCCGTCCGCACCCCCGTCCGCGCCCGCGTCCTCGTCCGCCCCGCCCTCGACCAGCGCACCCGCATCCCTCTCCGCGGCCCCCTCCACCTCCCCTGCCGAATCCTCTTCCGGCGAGACCCCGGCCGAAGGCGACATAGCCGACGGCACCCTCACCTGGGGCGTGAAGGAGTCCTTCCGCACCTACGTCGTCGGCAGCGTGGCGCAGGGCGGGATCACCGTCTCGGGCGGCGCGGCCCAGGCCGCCGGCAACGGCGTGTTCACCTTCGGCGACGCCACCGGCGACTACGACACCGACGCCGGCACCCTGTCCGCCGCCTTCGACGGCGCGGTCACCTTCAAGGGCCACGAGAGCAACGGCACGTACGGCCTCGACCTCACCCTCGGCAACCTCCGCGCCACGCTCGACGACGGCAAGGGCGAACTCACCGCCGACGTCACGAGCCTCGGCACCACCACGAAGGACGTCGAACTGGCCGACCTGAAGGCCGCGTCCGCCGACCTGACCCCCACGGACGACGTCATCACCCTGGACGACGTCACCGCCACCCTCACCGAGGCCGGCGCGAAGGCGTTCAGCGGCTACTACCCGGCGGGCACCGAACTCGACCCGCTCGGCCTCTCCGTCGCCCTCACGGACGACGCCCAACTCCCCTCCGGCGACGGCGGGTCGACCGGCACCCCGACCGCGACCGCCTCGGACACCGCCGGCTCGGCGAGCGGCGGTGCCGTCGCCTCCACCACCGGAGGCAGCGGCGGCAGCGGCGGCACGGGTGGCGCAGGAGGCGCCCTCGCCTCCACCGGCCCGGCCCTTCCGGCGGCCGCCCTCGGCACGGCCGCCGCGGTCACCGCGGCCGCGGGCGCGGGTGTCGTGTACGCGATGCGCAGGCGCCGTACCGAGGGGTGACGCCGTGAGTGCTTCAATGCCGCTGTGACTGATTACGACGTGCTGCGTGTCTTCTGCGCGGCGAACGGCGGGTACGGCAACGAACTCGGGGTCGTCCGGGACGGCTCCGTGCTGCCCGGCCGGGAGGACCGGCAGGAGCTGGCGGCCAAGCTCGGGTTCAGCGAGACCGTGTTCGTGGACGATCCCGAGCGCGGGGTCATCGACATCTACACCCCCACCCTGCGCCTGCCGTTCGCCGGGCACCCCTGCGTCGGCACGGCGTGGCTGCTGGACGTGCCCGAACTGGTCACCCCGGCCGGCGTGGTCGGCGCCCGGCTGGACGGGGAGTTCAGCTGGATCGAGGCGCTCCCGGAGTGGGCCCCGCCGCGCACCCTGCGCCAGTACGGCACCGCCGCCGAGGTGGACGCGCTGCCGGTGCCGCCGCCGGGCGAGCGAAGCGAGATGGGGGTGCCCCCGGACGAAGTCTGGGGTGGGATCTACGCCTGGGCATGGGAGGACGAGTCGGCCGGGCGGGTCCGGGCCCGCGCCTTCCCCGGCCGCGACGACGGCATCGACGAGGACGAGGCGACCGGGGCGGCCGCCCTGCTGCTGACCGCGCAGCTGGGCCGGGCCCTGAACATCACCCAGGGCCGGGGCTCGCAGATCCTGACCGCACCGCAGCCGCACGGCTGGGTGGAGATCGGCGGGCGGGTCCTCCTGGAGGGCCCGGAGAAGCAGCCGGGGGTCGGCCGGTGATCAGCCGGTGACCGACTTCTCCTGACGGCCGCGCCGCACGTAGTACCAGGTCATGTTGGACGACAGACCCGTCAGCAGCACCCAGACCACGCCGATCGGCCAGCTGCCCTGGACGAAGGAGACGACGGCGGCGACGACCGCGAGGACGCAGACGGTCAGGGCATAGAGGGCGAGCCGGGGCATAGGAGTCGCTTTCCGAATACGTGGGGGACACCGGTGGCAGCCACCAGTGTCCCCCATCCGCTCAGACGTCGGTGACGCGGAGTCCGGCGTGTGCCTTGTAGCGGCGGTTGACCGAGATCAGGTTCGCGACCAGGGACTCCACCTGGTGGGCGTTGCGCAGCCGTCCCGCGAAGACGCCGCGCATCCCGGGGATCCGCCCGGCCAGGGCCTGCACGGTCTCGACGTCGGCCCGCACCTCGCCGAGCACCATCACGTCGGTGTCGATCTCCTGGATCTCCGGGTCCTGGAGCAGTACCGCGGAGAGGTGGTGGAAGGCGGCCGTGACCCGCGAGTCCGGCAGCAGCGCCGCGGCCTGCTGCGCCGCGCTGCCCTCCTCCGGCCTGAGCGCGTAGGCGCCCTGCTTGTCGAAGCCGAGCGGGTTGACGCAGTCCACGACCACCTTGCCGGCCAGTTCCCCGCGCAGCGACTCCAGCGTCTTGCCGTGCCCTTCCCACGGTACGGCGACGATCACGAGGTCGCTGCGGCGCGCGCACTCGGCGTTGTCGGCGCCCTCGACACCGTGCCCGAGCTCGTCGGCGGCGGCCTGCGCGCGCTCGGCGGCCCGGGAGCCGATGATCACCTTCTGGCCGGCCCGGGCCAGCCGGTAGGCGAGGCCCTTGCCCTGCGGGCCGGTGCCGCCGAGCACCCCCACGACCAGACCGGAGACGTCGGGCAGGTCCCAGGGATCCTTGGCGGGGGCCTTCTCGGCCGCCGGCTGCTGTGCACTGTCGGTAGAGGTCATGGGCCGACTCTACGTCCGGGCCGGTGGCCGCACCCGGCCAGGCTCGGCCGGGACCGGCCGGGACCGGTCAGGCCCGGTCAGGTGAGCCGGTTCACGGGCACCCGGCGGAAGGTGATCGTCGAATACGCGCTGAAGTCACCGGTCTCGTACAGGAGCCCTACGGTGGCCGCGTCGATCCGGGTCAGGTCGGAGTAGGCGGCGGGCAGCCCGTCCGCGGTGTACACGGACCGCCAGGTGGTCCCGCCGTCGGCGGAGGCGCGGATCGTCATCAGGGCACGGCTCGCCGGATCGCCCGGCCCGGAGTACAGCAGCACATCGGGATCGCGGAGTTGGAGCACGCTGGCCTCGCAGACCGGGGCGGTGAGCCCGGCCTGCGGCCGGAAGGGCTTCACGAGGGTGCGCCCGCCGTCCGCCGAGTGGGCGTCGGCCCTGTTCCCCGGCGCCGGGGAATCGTTGCGCGTGTTGAAGTAGACGCGCCCGTCGGGCAGTTCGGCGGCGGTCGTCTCGTTGACGTTGATGTACCCGTCGGTGTTCTCGTCGAGGTAGCCGAGGTACCAGGTCGCCCCGTGGTCGTCGCTGAGCAGGCAGTGCCCGCTGTTGTACCTGCCCTCGGTGCCGTTGTCCGTCCCGGTCGGCGGGAGGGTGTGGTTGGCGGCCACGACGACCCGTCCCGAACGCAACTGGATCGCGTGCCCGGGCGTGGTGGCGTACCACCGCCACCCGGCCTTCTTCACGGACTTGGTGATCTCGGCCGGGGCGGACCAGGTCACCCCGTCGTCGTCGCTGTGCTGCACCCACACCCGCCGCCCGTCGGCGTCGGACACCTGCCCGCGCAGGATGGCGTCCTCGGTGGCGGAGGCGGCGCTGCGGACGTGGACGAGCAGGATCCGCCCGGTGTCGAGGACGACGGGGGCGGGGTTCCCGGCGAGATCGGTCCCGTTGCTCGCGGCCACCTGGAGCGGTCCCCAGGTACGGCCGCCGTCCCCGGACCTCTTCAGCACCACGTCGATGTGCCCGTAGTCGGCTGCGGAGTTCACTCTGCCCTCGCAGAAGGCGAGCACGGTGCCCGCCCGGGAGACCACCACCGCCGGGATCCGGAAACTGGCGTAGCCCTCTTTGCCCGCGCGAAAGGGAATGCTTGCTTCTACGTCACTCATGGGCCGCCTCCTCCCCGGGGCGGGCGAATTCGGGGTGAACTCCACGTCACGAGTGTCCGATTGCGGCAGTATGCGGGGGCATGGACGCCGTACGGGTCGCGTTGTTGCGTGAAGTGCTCGCCGGGACCGAGTGGTTGACCGCGACCCGGAGATTCGCGGGCGCGCTGCGGGGCTCGGTGGTGACCCACGGCGGCGGACTGCTCCTGCTCGGCACGCCGGAGTACGAGCCGTGGCATCTCGCCGCCCACCTGGTGGACGAGGCGGCGTGGTCCGGTACGCCGGAACTGGCACCGACCCTCGTACGGTACGACGCCCGCCCCACCGACCCGGCACACCTCGCGGTCGGCCCCGGCCGCATCGAGGCGGCCCGCCGGGGCGAGACCCTGCTCGTGGTAGCGCCGGGGGACACCGAACCCCTGCTGGAGCGGGTCCACACGGCCCGCCGTGCCGGCGTGACGGTCCTGACCCTCGCCACCGCCACCGACGACGCGCTCACCGCCATGGCCCACGAGACCCTCACCGTCCCCGAGGCCGCGGAACTGGACCTGGACACGGTCCAGCACCTGGTCAGCGCGGCGGCGGGGGAGAACGGCCCCTCCCCGAGAACCCGCCGCCGCTTCCGCGACCGCCTCGCCCGCCTCGCGGAAACGGTGACGGCTCCGCCTCCGACGCCTTGGTGATTTCCCACCCACCCACCCGACTCGGTCGACCGAACTGCCTTCGGCAGCACCGAGGAGGAGCGAAGAGTTCCCGCCGGATGCGCTGAGCGCCTTCCCTCGGACCTCGCCTCCCCATCAACCGAGTCGGGTGGGCGGGTGGGCAGGAAAAGCGGTTGAGGCAGGCGGCTCAGCCGCCCAGCATGGGCCAGCGTGACCCTCTTCCCCGACCTGGCCCCCTGGAAAGCCTCCGTCGACTTCCGGCGGCTGTGGGCCTCCGGGCTGATCAGCAACTTCGGGAGCTTCCTGACGTTCGTCGCCCTCCCGGTGCAGATCAAGGACCTCACCGGTTCCGCGGCCGCCGTAGGAGCCGTCGGCGCCGTCGAGCTGCTGCCGCTCATCCTGTTCGGGCTGTACGGCGGCGCCCTCGCCGACGCCCTCGACAAGCGTGCGCTGATCGTCCGGACCGAGGCCGCTCAGGGGCTGCTCAGCGCCGGGCTGCTGGTCAACGCCCTGCTGCCGCACCCGGCCGTATGGCCGCTGTACGCCGTCGCCGCGCTCTCCTCCGCGCTGGTGTCCGTGCAGCGCCCCGCCCTCGACTCCCTGCTGCCGAGGATCGTCGCCCACGACGACCTCCCGGCCGCGGCGGCCCTCAACTCCTTCCGCTGGACGGTCGGCGGCGTCGCGGGCCCCGCCGTCGCCGGCCTCGTCGTGGCGTACGCGGGCCTCGGCTGGGCGTACGGCGCCGACCTCGTCACGTTCCTCGTCTCCGTCGTACTGATCCTCCCCATCGCCCCGTCGCCCGCCTCCCACGAGGCCGCCGCCCCCACCCTCCGCTCGATCGCCGAGGGCGCCCGTTACGCCTGGGGCCGCAAGGAACTCCTCGGCACCTACGCCGTCGACCTCGCGGCGATGTTCCTGGCGATGCCGCTCGCCGTGCTCCCGTTCCTGGCCGACGAGTTGGACGCGGAGTGGTCGCTCGGGCTGATGTACGCCGCCATCCCGGCCGGGTCGCTGCTCGTGAGCCTGGTCAGCGGCTGGACCTCACGGGTGCGCCGGCACGGGCGGATGGTGGTGCTGTCGGCCGCGTTGTGGGGCCTCGCGATCGCGGCCGCCGGCGCCGTCGCGAACGTATGGCTGGTCCTGCTCCTCCTCGTCGTCGCCGGCGGCTGCGACATGGTCAGCGGGATCTTCCGGGGCGCGATGTGGAACCAGACGATCCCCGACGAGCTGCGCGGCCGCCTCGCCGGGATCGAACTGCTGTCGTACTCCGTGGGCCCCACCCTCGGCCAGGTCCGCTCCGGCGGCATGGCCGGATGGCTCGGGGTACGGGCGTCCGTCGGCGCGGGCGGCCTGCTCTGCACCGGCGCGGTCGGCCTGCTGGCCCTGTGTCTCCCCGCCCTGATGTCGTACGACGCGCAGACGAACGAACACGCCGTACGACTGCGCGCCCGCCGCACCGCCGAAGCCGCGACCGAGGCTCTGCCCTGACCTCCTGGTCAGCCCTCTTCCGAGGAGTCCCCGGCCGGCGCGTCGTGCCACCGCGGATCGTTCTCCCACTGGAGGTTGCGCTCCCGCGCGATCTCCATCGCGTGCTCGGCCTCCTCACGGGTGGCGTAAGGGCCGAACCGGTCCTTGGCGGGGCACTCGGGCCCTTCCTCGACCTTCTGATGCTGCAGGCAGTAGTACCACTCGCCCGCCTTCGCGACGGTCCGCTTCTTGAACAGGGCCATGACCGGCTCCTTTCACCATCCACATGTTCCCGCATGCCCGCTGGTTAGACTCGCTGGCATGTCTGGCCAGTCGCTGCTCGTACCAGGGGAGCTCTCTCCCACCCGTTCGGTACCCGGAAACATCCGCCGACCCGAGTACGTCGGCAAACCCGCCCCGACCCCGTACACCGGGCCCGAGGTGCAGACCCCGGAGACCATCGAGGCGATGCGGATCGCCGGCCGCATCGCCGCGCAGGCGATGGAGGAGGCCGCGAAGATCATCGCGCCGGGTGTGACGACCGACGAACTCGACAAGGTGGCGCACGCGTACATGTGCGACCACGGGGCCTACCCGTCCACGCTCGGCTACCGCGGCTTCCCCAAGTCCCTGTGCACCAGCGTCAACGAGGTCATCTGCCACGGCATTCCGGACTCGACGGTGCTCCAGGACGGTGACATCGTCAACCTGGACGTGACCGCGTACATCGGCGGGGTGCACGGCGACAACAACGCCACCTACCTGGTCGGGGACGTCGACGACGAGAGCCGGCTGCTCGTGGAGCGGACCCGGGAGTCCCTGGACCGGGCGATCAAGGCGGTCCGGCCCGGGCGGCAGATCAACATCATCGGCCGGGTCATCGAGTCGTACGCCAAGCGCTTCGGCTACGGGGTCGTCCGCGACTTCACCGGCCACGGCATCAACTCGTCGTTCCACTCCGGGCTGATCGTCCCGCACTACGACAGTCCGCAGGCGACGACCGTCATGCACCCCGGGATGACCTTCACGATCGAGCCGATGCTGACGCTCGGGACGTACGAGTACGACATGTGGGACGACGGCTGGACCGTCGTCACCAAGGACCGCAGGCGCACCGCGCAGTTCGAGCACACCCTGGTGGTGACCGACACCGGCGCGGAGATCCTGACCCTGCCGTAACCCGTACCCCCCGTAACCCCTACCCCCCTCGCCCCTCGGCCGCCCGGCCCGTCCTCCCCTCGGAGGGCGGGCCTTTTTCCGGTACGCTTTTGCCGACACGGTGTCGGTAACTTTACCGACGAAGCGTCGGTAAGAGGATTGACTTAGGTAAGCCTTACCTTAGAGGATGTTGCCCATGGACTCCTTCTCGACACTCATCCGCACCGCGTCCCACGAGCAGCACGTGGAGGCGGAGACCTCGACGTTCATGAGCGACCTGCTGGGCGGCCGGCTCGGCGTGGAGGCGTACGCCCGCTACACCGAGCAGCTGTGGTTCGTGTACGACGCGCTGGAGGGCGGCGCGGCCGGGCGGCTGGCGTCGGACCCGGTGGCCGGGCCGTTCGTGCGGCCCGAGCTGTTCCGGCTGGCCGCGCTGGAGCGGGACCTGGCACACCTGCGCGGCGCCGGGTGGCGGGCCGGGCTCACGGCGCTGCCGGCGACCGAGGAGTACGCGGCGCGGGTGCGGGAGTGTGCCGAGAGCTGGTCCGCCGGCTACGTCGCCCACCACTACACCCGCTACCTCGGCGACCTCTCCGGCGGCCAGATCATCCGCGACAGGGCCGAGCGGACCTGGGGTTTCGAGCGCAGGGGCGACGGCGTCCGGTTCTACGTCTTCGAGGGCATCGCCAACCCGGCCGCCTTCAAGCGGGGTTACCGCGAACAGCTGGACGCGGTGGACGCCGACGACCTGGAGAAGCAGCGCGTCGTCGCCGAGTGCAAGCGGGCGTTCGCCCTCAACACCGCGGTGTTCCGGGAACTGGGCGAGGAGTTCCCGCTGTCGGCCTGATCCCGGCCGCTACCGGCTGATCGAGCAGAACTCGTTCGACCCCTGCCAGAACCGGTAGAGCTGCTGGCCGCAGTACTGGTCCAGGTCTCCGACGCCCAGGTGGCGCAGCAGCGCGTCGATCACGTCGAAGAACGCGCTGTTGATCGACGGCACCCACAGCAGCGCGAACACGAAGAGCAGGCCGAACGGGGCGAACGGCTCCACCTGGCGCTTGATGTTGTACGACAGCCAGGGCTCGATCACGCCGTAGCCGTCCAGCCCCGGCACCGGCAGGAAGTTCAGGATCGCGGCCGTGACCTGGAGCAGGGCGAGGAAGGCGAGCGCGAAACGGAAGTCGCGCGGGACGCCGTCCAGGGCGTCGAGCCAGAAGGGGGCGGTGCAGACGGCGGCGAACAGGACGTTCGTCAGCGGACCGGCGGCGGAGATGAGGCTGTGCCGCCAGCGGCCCCGGATCCGGCTGCGCTCGATGAAGACCGCGCCGCCCGGCAGGCCGATCCCGCCCATGATCACGAACAGCACGGGGAGCACGATGCTCAGCAGCGCGTGCGTGTACTTCAGGGGGTTCAGGGTCAGGTAGCCCTTCGCGCCCACCGTGATGTCCCCGCCGTGCAGGGCGGTGCGCGCGTGCGCGTACTCGTGCAGGCAGAGCGAGACGATCCAGGCCGCCGTCACGAACAGGAACACGGCGACGCCGGGCTGCTCGGCGAACCCGGTCCAGGTGGCCCACCCGGTGACCGCGGTGACGGCGAGGATCCCGACGAACACGGGACTGATCCGCCGGTCACTGGGACGGGCGGTGGTGGCGGTCATGGCGCGGGGCTCCCGGGGCGCGTCGGTGGAGGTGGCGTGCGGGGTAGACCGTACAGGTGACAGGTGAAGAACGTCCTGCGGGCGGTCGGAGGTTCCTGTTAGTCGTTACGCTGATATCGAGTCGAACGAGGAGGTGCTCATGACGATCGCAGAGGGATGGGTCGAACTGGTCCAGGACCGGATCGAGGTCCCGCGCAGCGCGCGCCTCCGGCTGACGGAGAACGGGCTCACCGTGGTACCAGTCACCTTCGCGCACAGGACGACACAGCGGCGCATCGAGAACCAGATCGAGCAGCGGTTGCCGGGCTGGGTCGCGACGAGTGAGTTCTCCGTCGTTCCGCCCCGGGAGGGCTACAAGCCCGAACCGGATGCCACGGCGATCCCGGTCGACCTGGTCCAGACGGACAGGAGCGACATCAGCGAGGAGCTGTTGCCCTTCGTGGTCGAGGTCGTCTCACCGGAGAGCAGGAACCGCGACTACAACACGAAGCCGAGCCACTATGCCCTGCGCGGTATCCCGGCCTATCTGATCGTCGATGTGCTCTCCGCTCGGTGGACCCTGCTGACCCGCCCCGAGGACGGCGAGTACCAGCACGAGGAGTCCGGCGTGTTCGGCGACCAGATCGCCATTCCCGTCGCCGACCAGACCCTCACCCTGGACTCCTCCGAGTTCGTCCGCATCTGAAACCCACAGGCGGTGTCCGGACGTCCCCAGGGACAATGGACCCCGTGCGCTACGCGATCCTCGGCACCACCCAGGCACTCCGCCCCGACGGCACGGCCGTCCCCGTGGGCGGGGCACGGCTGCGTGCCCTGCTGACCGTGCTGGCGCTGCGGCCCGGCCGCGCGGTGCCCGCCGGGCTGCTCGTCGACGAGGTGTGGGGCGAGGAGCCGCCGGCCGACGCCGGCGGCGCGCTCCAGGCGCTGGTCGGCCGGCTGCGCAGGGCGCTCGGCGCGGACGCGATCGACTCCACCGACGGCGGCTACCGGCTCGCCGCCGCCCCCGACGACGTCGACCTGCACCGCTTCGAGCGGCTCACCGGCGAGGGCCTGCGCGCCCTCGCCGACGGCGACCCCGCCAAGGCGGCCACCGTCCTCGACGACGCTCTCGCCCTGTGGCACGGCCCGGCCCTGGCCGACCTGCCCGACCGCACCGCCGAGGCGGCCCGCGTCGACGTCCGCCGCCTCGACGCCCTGCGCGCCCGGCACACCGCCGCCCTCGCCCTCGGCCAGGCCGAGCAGTCGCTGCCCGAGCTGACCGCCCTGTGCGACGCCCACCCCCTCGACGAACCCCTCCAGGCCCTGCGCCTGCGCGCCCTGCACCGCACCGGCCGCACCGCCGAGGCACTGGCCGCCTACGACGGCGTACGCCACCTCCTCGCCGACCGCCTCGGCTCCGACCCCGGACCCGAACTGCGCGCCCTGCACGGCGAACTCCTCGACCCGGCACCCGCGGCGGACGCGCCGGCCCGGCCCGGCAACCTGCGGGCCCGGCTCACCTCCTTCGTCGGGCGCGAGGACGACATCGAGGCCATCCGGGGCGACCTCGCCGCCGCCCGGCTCGTCACCCTGCTCGGGCCCGGCGGGGCCGGCAAGACCCGGCTGTCGCAGGAGGCCGCCGAGACCGTCCGGTACGCCGCCCGGGACGGCGTCTGGCTGGCCGAGCTGGCCCCCGTCGACGACCCGGCCGACGTCCCCGAGGCCGTGCTCAGCGCGCTCGGCGCCCGCCAGGCCGTGCTGTACGGCGGCGGCGCCGAGACCATGCGGGCCGCCACCGACCGGCACGACGACCCGGTCGAACGGCTCGTCGAGCACTGCGCCCGGCGCCGGATGGTGCTCGTCCTCGACAACTGCGAGCACGTCGTCGACGCGGCGGCCGACCTGGCGGCCCGGCTCCTGGAGCGCTGCCCGGACCTGACGATCCTCGCCACCAGCCGCGAACCCCTCGGCGTACCCGGGGAGTTGCTGCGCCCGGTGGAGCCGCTGCCCGAGCCGGTGGCGCTGCGGCTGCTCGCCGAGCGGGGCGCCGCGGCCCGCCCCGGCTTCACGGTCGGCGCCGACGACGAGACCGCGGCCGCGTGCGCCGAGATCTGCCGCCGCCTGGACGGCCTGCCCCTCGCCATCGAACTGGCCGCCGCCCGGCTGCGGATGCTCACCCCGCGCCAGATAGCCGACCGGCTCGACGACCGCTTCCGCCTCCTCACCTCCGGCAGCCGCACCGTGCTGCCCCGCCAGCAGACCCTGCGCGCGGTCGTCGACTGGTCCTGGGACCTGCTCGACGCCGGCGAACGCGACGTCCTCGGCCGCCTCTCCCTGTTCGCGGGCGGCTGCGACCTGGCCGCCGCCGAGGCCGTCTGCGGCCCCGCCGCCCTCGGCGCGCTCGGCTCCCTGGTCGACAAGTCCCTGGTCGTGGCGGCCCCTTCGGGCGAGGCCGCGGGCGGCGGGATGCGCTACCGGCTCCTGGAGACCGTCGCCGAGTACGCCGACGAGCGCCTCGACGAGAGCGGCGGACGCGCCGCCGCCGAGCGCGCCCACCTGACGTACTACCGCGAACTCGCCCGCACCACCGAACCGTTGCTGCGCGGCCCCGGCCAGCGGGCCGCCATCGCCCGGCTCCAGCTGGAGTACGAGAACCTGCGCACCGCGCTGCGGCACGCCATCGCCGCCCGGGACGAGCACGAGGCGATCTGCCTGCTGCACTCCCTGTTCTGGTACTGGCAGATGCACGACCAGCGCGTCGAGACCCGCACCTGGTGCGCCGACGTCATCGCCCTCGGCCCCGACCCGTTCGCGGCGCCGCTGCGCCGGGCCGAACCGGTGTGGCAGCGCTGCACCGACACCCCGCCGCCGTACACCGGAGAGGTCCTCGCCGAGGCCTGGCGCGGTGTGCACCTGGCTCATCTGGCCTGCATGGACACCGAACTGGACGTCTGGCAGACACCCGAGGCCCAGGCGAAGCTGCGCGCCGTCACCGAGGTCTACCAGCCCGGTATGCCGCAGACCTGCCGGGCGCCGGGCATGTTCTGGTTCTTCGCCGTGATGCTGACCGGCGGCATGGACCAGCTGCGCGAGATCCTCGACGCCGCCGTCCGCACCTGCCGTGCGGCGCCCGGCTACGAGTGGGAGCTGGCCGGGAGCCTCGCCATGCGCGCCAACCTGCTCGCCAACCGTGCCGCCTGGGCGGGCGACGCCACCCGGGACGCCGACGAGGCACTGGAGATCTTCCGGCGGCTCGGGGACGACTGGGGCACCGCCGAGGCCTTCTCCGGGCGCGCCGAGTCGCGGGAGCGCAGAGGCGACTACCGGGCGGCGGCCGCCGACTACGAGGCCGCCATCGAACGGGTCGGCCTGCTCGGTGCCCGCGCCCAGGTCGCCGTGCTGAGCGCCCGGCTGGGCGGCGTGCTGATCGAGGCGGGGGACACCGAGCGCGGGGAGGGGCTGCTGCGCCAGGTCATCGCCGACAGCGAGGGCGTGCACAACGAGGCGATGCCCGCCGCCCGGCTCTTCCTCGTCACCTGGCTCCTGATCAGCGGCCGTGTCCCGGAGGCCCGCGAGCAGGTGCGGCGGCTGCGCGACGAGTTCAAGATCGCGCACTTCATCGTCTTCGACGCCCTGATCCTCACCCAGGAGGCCTGGGTGGACGCCCTCGACGACCTGTACGCGGAGGCCCTGGCCAAGCTGCGGAAGTCGCTGCGGCTCGCCGCCGACCCGCTGAGCGAGGCGATCACCCCGCATCTGCCGTCCGTCTGCCTGACCGTCGCCGCGGTCGCCCTGGCCGGCCTGGACGGAGGCATGCGCGCCCTGGACGCCGCCCGCTGCCTGGGCGCCGCCGACGCCCTGCTGCCGCCCGGCCACCTCCAGGTCGGCCTGGAGCGCACGGCCCGCGACCGCGCGGAGGCCCGCGTCCGTGCCGTCCTCGCCGACGACCGTGCCTACGAGTCCGCGTACGCCGAGGGCGGTGGCCTCTCCCGCGCGGAGGCCACCGCCCTGCTCTGACGCGTCCGGGTGGACGTCAGCTCTTCGTACGGAACTTGTGGATCGCGTACGGTGCCGCCACCGCCGTGATCCCCACCGACCAGGCCAGCGTGATCCACAGGTCGTGGGCGACCGGGCCGCCGACCATCAGGCCGCGCGCGGCGTCGGCCAGCGTGGACAGCGGGTTGTAGTCGGTGAAGGCCTGCAGCCAGCCCGGCATCGACTTCGTCGGCGCGAAGATCGACGAGCCGAACTGCAGCGGGAACAGCACCAGGAACCCCATGGCCTGCACGGACTGGGCGTTCTTCAGGATCACGCCCAGGGTGAGGAACACCCACATGATCGAGGAGGCGAACACCGCGGACAGCCCCACGGCGGCGAACAGCCCGCCCCAGTGGTTGATGTGGAACCCGACCAGCACGGCGACGATCATCAGCACGGCGGTCGCGAACAGCATCCGCACCAGTTCCACCGAGATCTTCGCGAACAGCACCGAGCCGCGCCCGATCGGCAGCGACCGGAACCGGTCCATCACACCGGAGTTGAAGTCCTGGCTGAACCCGGTGCCGACGCCCTGCGAGAGCGTCATGCTCATCATCGCGATCATGCCCGGGATGACGTACTGGACGTACCCGTCCTGACCGCCGCCGAGCGCCTGCCCGATCGAGCCGCCGAAGACGTACACGAACAGCAGCGTGAAGACGACCGGCATCAGCAGGGCGTCGAACATCGACTCCGGGTCCTGCCGGATCCACAGCAGGTTGCGGCGGACCAGGGCTCCGGTGTGCCGCAGGTGCCCGCGCAGCGTGATCCGGGCGTCGGCGGCCGGGCTGACGGTGGCCGGGGTGGCGGTGGCGGCGCTCATACGGCGACCTCCTGACGGTCGTCGGTGGGCCGGGTGTCCTGCGGGGCACTGGCGCGGTGGCCGGTGAGGGACAGGAACACCTCGTCCAGGCTGGGGAGTTCGGTGGAGATGGAGCTGATGGTGATACCGCGGGCGGTGACGGCGCCGACCACGGCGGTCAGCTGCTCGTCGCTGAGGATCGGCACCAGCAGGGTGCCGCTGTCCGCGTCCACGGTGGTACCGGCGAGCCCGGTGATCCCCAGCTCGTCGATCATGGCGGCGAGCGGCCGCACCTGCAGCGGGTCCACGGGCCGCACCCGCAGCGTCCGCCCGCCGACCTTCGCCTTCAGCTCCTCCACCCTGCCGTTCGCGATGACCTTCCCGCGGTCCACGACGGTCAGCTCGGAGGCGAGCTGCTCGGCCTCCTCCATGTACTGGGTGGTCAGCAGCACGGTCACCCCCTCGCCGACCATCGCCTTGACCTCGTCCCACACCTCGTTGCGGGTGCGCGGGTCGAGACCGGTGGTGGGCTCGTCCAGGAACAGCACCTGGGGGTGCCCGATCATCGAGGCGGCGAGGTCGAGCCGGCGGCGCATGCCGCCGGAGTAGGTGCTCGCCGGGCGCTTCGCGGCCTCGGTCAGCGAGAACCGCTCCAGCAGCTCGTCGGCCCGGGCCCGGGCGTCCTTCCGCGGCAGGTCGAGCAGCCGCCCGATCATGTAGAGGTTCTCCCAGCCCGGGAGCTTCTCGTCCACGGAGGCGTACTGCCCGGTCAGCCCGATCACCCGGCGCAGCTGGCGGGGCTGGCGCAGCACGTCGTACCCGGCGACGGTCGCCTCGCCCGCGTCGGGCTTCAGCAGCGTGGACAGGATCCGCACCAGGGTGGTCTTGCCTGCCCCGTTGGGTCCGAGCACACCCATCACGGTGCCCTGCCGGACGTCCAGATCAACTCCGTCGAGTGCCTTGGTGTCGCCGTAGTGCTTCACCAGCCCCCGGACGGACACGGCGTTGTTGTCGATTCGCGTCATGGGGAGAACCGTGCCAGGCCCCACCGACAAACCACCGACAGCCCGCCTACACCGGCCGACAGTCCGCCGATATCCCGCCGATACACCAGCGACAGCTCGTCGACGGTTCGCTGAGACGGTTTGCTGAGACGGTCCGCCGGGACGGTTCACCGAGCGGACGGCGGCGGCCGGGTGGCGACTCGGCGACCGCTCGACGGCGGCTCGGCGGTGGCTCGGCGGCGCGAGGGGCGTAGCGTGCGGCGCGTGACCTCATCCGCGGCCCGGGCGACCATCAGGACCGAGCGGCTCGACCTGCTCCCGCTGCGTGTCGAGCATGCCGAGGAGATGGCCGTGGTGCTGTCCGACCCGGCCCTGCACACCTTCACCGGCGGCACGCCGGACACCGCCGAGGCCCTGCGCTCGCGCTACCGCCGCCTCACCGCGGGCTCGCCCGACCCGGCCGTCTCCTGGGCGAACTGGGTGATCCGGCTCCGCGCCGGGTCCTGCCTGACGGGGTACGTCCAGGCCACGATCCGGGACTCGGCCGCCGAGATCGCCTGGGTGGTGGGCACCCCCTGGCAGGGCCGGGGCATCGCCACCGAGGCGGTCCGCGCGCTGGCCGACCGGCTCTGCGGCCGGCCGCCGTACTCGGTCGTCGCCCACATCCACCCCGGCCACCACGCCTCCGCCGCCGTCGCCCGGGCCGCCGGGCTCACCCCGACCGACGTACGGCACGAGG
The DNA here is from genome assembly GCF_042957285.1 of Streptomyces sp. NPDC008092. Classification (NCBI taxonomy): domain Bacteria; kingdom Bacillati; phylum Actinomycetota; class Actinomycetes; order Kitasatosporales; family Streptomycetaceae; genus Streptomyces; species Streptomyces sp. NPDC008092. The sequence goes on along the minus strand of NZ_JBIBHY010000006.1, from coordinate 606,216 downwards.
GCGAGATCCGCTGGCACCGAGCCCCCGGACCCCCCGGACCCACCCCGGGGCGCTGACACGGGAGCGCGCGCCGGTCCTGGCGCACAAGGGGGACAGCCCGCCGGCAAAGGGGACAGCCCGCCGACGGGGGAAGATCGGCGGGCTGTCCTTGGTGTTGCCGCAGTGGCTCTGGTGGGCGGTGGCTCTAGTGGACGGAGTGCTCCTCCAGCGGGAACGTGCCGCCGACGACGTCCTCGGCGTAGGCGCGGGCCGCGTTGCCCATGACCTCGCGCAGGTCCGCGTACTTCTTCACGAACTTCGGTACCCGGCCCGGGGTCAGGCCGAGCATGTCCGTCCAGACCAGGACCTGGGCGTCGGTCTCGGGGCCGGCGCCGATGCCGACGGTCGGGATGTGCAGCACCCGGGTCACCTCGGCCGCGAGCTCGGCCGGGACCAGTTCGAGTACGACCGCGAACGCGCCCGCGTCCTGGACCGACTTGGCGTCCCGCAGCAGCTGCTGGGCCGCCTCCTCGCCGCGGCCCTGCACGCGGTAGCCCATCGCGTTGACGGACTGCGGGGTCAGGCCGATGTGCGCCATCACCGGGATGCCGGACTCGACGAGCAGCCGGATCTGTTCGTACGACCGCTCGCCGCCCTCCAGCTTGACCGCGCCGACGCCCGCCTCCTTCACCAGCCGGGTCGCCGAGCGCAGCGCCTGCACCGGGCCCTCCTGGTAGGAGCCGAAGGGGAGGTCGCCGACGATCAGGGCACGCCGGGTGCCGCGGACCACGGCCGCGGACAGCATCGTCATCTCGTCGAGCGTCACCGGGACCGTCGACTCGTAGCCGAGGTGACAGTTGCCGGCCGAGTCGCCGACCAGCAGCACCGGGATGCCGGAGTCGTCGAAGACGGAGGCGGTCATCGCGTCGTACGCGGTGAGCATGGGCCACTTCTCGCCGCGTTCCTTGGCGAGGGCGATGTCGCGAACCGTGATGCGGCGGGTGCCCTTACCCCCGTACAGCGCCTTGCTGCCGTCGGAGGGGCTGTTCTGCACAGTCTGGGCAGCCGAAAGCTGCGTCATGACAACGGCTCCTTCAAGTCATCTCGAGGCACCCTGACGGTGTCCCCGGATCCCTTTCATGGTGGCACTTCGTGCCGCCGTCGGCCAGAGGACCCCCGTGTGATCCGTCGGTCACCGCCCGCCCCGCCCCGTGCTGTCGTGTTCCATAAAGCCCGGGTAAAGGAATTCAGATACGAGACGGTGCCGTATTGAAATGGTCATAGGCTCATCCGCATGACAACTCCTGCCGACCACGCTCCGCCCGGCCCTCGCATACCCGAGGCGGTGCACCGGCGCCGCTGGGCGATCCTCGGCGTGCTCATGCTGAGCCTGCTGATCGTGGTGCTCGACAACTCGATCCTGAACGTCGCCGTCAAGACCATCTCCACCCCGGCGCCGGTGGGCCTCGGCGCCACCCAGAGCCAGCTGGAGTGGGCGATCAACGCCTACACCCTGGTCTTCGCCGGCCTGCTCTTCACCGCCGGCCTCGTCGGCGACCGCCTCGGCCGCAAGAAGGTGCTCATCGGCGGCCTCGTGGTCTTCGGCGTCGGCTCGGCCCTCGCCGCCGAGTCCGGCTCGGCGGACCAGCTGATCGCCTTCCGTGCCCTGATGGCCCTCGGGGCCGCCTTCGTGATGCCCGCCACCCTCGCCGTCCTGATGAACGTCTTCGAGCGCCAGGAGCAGCCGAAGGCGATCGGCATCTGGGCCGGCGGCGTCGGCCTCGCCATCGCCATCGGCCCGATCACCGGCGGCGTGCTGCTCGACCACTTCTGGTGGGGCTCGGTCTTCCTCATCAACGTACCGATCGTGATCATCGCGCTCGCCCTGATGTTCTGGCTGGTGCCCGACTCGCGCGACCCGCGCCCGGGCCGCCTCGACCCCGTCGGCGTGGTGCTCTCCGTCGTCGGCCTCGTCCTGCTGGTCTACGGCATCATCAAGGGCGGCGAACTCGCCGACTTCACCGACGCCAAGGTGCTGGTGACCATCTTCGCGGGCGTCGCGGTCCTCGCCGGCTTCGTGATCTACGAGAAGCGCAGCGACCACCCGTCGCTGGACGTCACCTACTTCAAGAACAAGGTCTTCTCCGCCGCCATGGCCGCCATCGCGCTGGTCTTCTTCGCGCTGATGGGCGTGACCTTCTTCTCCGTCTTCTACACCCAGAGCGTGCGCGGCTACTCGCCGCTCCAGTCCGGCCTGCTGCTGCTCCCGCTGGCCGCCGCGCAGATGATCTTCGCGCCGCGGGCCCGGCTGGTGGTGGACCGGTTCGGCAACAAGGCCACCACCGCGGGCGGCCTGGTGCTGATCGCCGCCACCCTCGGCGCCTTCGCCACCTTCGAGGCCGACACGCCGATCTGGATCCTGGAGGTCGTCTTCTTCCTGATGGGCACCGGCATGGCGCACATCATGACGCCGACCTCGGTCGTCATCATGCAGGCCCTGCCCCGCGAGAAGGCCGGCTCCGCCTCCGCGCTCAGCAACACCTTCCGCCAGGTCGGCGGCGCCCTCGGCATCGCCGTGCTCGGCTCGGTGCTGTCGACGTCGTACCGCAACGGCATCGAGGGCAAGCTCGGCGCGCTGCCGCCCGGGCTGCGCGAGACCGCCGGCGAGTCCATCGAGGCCACGCTCGGCGTCGCCTCGAAGCTCGGCGCACAGGGCAAGGCCCTGGTCACCCCGGCCAACGACGCCTTCCTGCACGCCATGCACACCACCGCCCTGTGCGGCGCGGGCGTCGCGCTGATCGGCGCCGTGGTCGTGGCCCTCTTCCTGCCGGGCAGGCCGCCGGCCGGTCAGCAGGGCGACCGGGAGCAGGAGTTGGTGGTGGCGGCGGAGTGAGTACGAACGACTGAAACCACCGGGGCCGTTGTGGCCGAAGCACGGGGGGACGCTTCGGCTGCGGGAGAATTCCCGCAGCCAGTGCACCGAGAGGACGGTACGACGTGACGCTTGCCGACAGCGGACCGCGGTCCATCACCCCGGCCCGCGGCCGCCCCCGCAGCGAGGCGGTGGAGAACGCCATCCTGGAAGGCGTCATGAAGCTCCTGGAGGACGGCGTTCCGCTCGCCGAGCTCTCCATCGAGCGGATCGCCCGGACCGCCGGCGTCGGCAAGGCCACCATCTACCGGCGCTGGAACGGCAAGGAGGAGCTCTTCGTCGACGTCATGCGCGCCGCCGAGCCCCCCGACCCCGAACTCCCCGGCACCTCCATGCGCGACGACCTCGTCGTGCTGCTCGAATCACTGCGGCAGCGCGGCCTGATGAACCGTTCTTCGGCCATCCTGCACAACGTCTACGCCCAGATGAAGAGCAGCCCCCGCATCTGGAACGCCTACCACGCCAACGTCGTCAACCCCCGGCGCGAACTCGGCAAGGAAGTGCTGCGCCGCGGCCAGCGCAACGGCGAACTCCGTGCCGACATCGACATCGAGCTGGCCAACGACATGTTCACGGGCCCGATGCTGCTCAGGGCCATACTGCGCCCGGACGCGGAACTCCCCGAGGGCCTCGCCGAACAGGTCGTCGACGAGGTGCTGGCGGGACTGGGCCCCGTCACCTCGCCGTAGCGAGTGTGCGCGTTTCGTCACAGACCCCACCGACCCGCCGGTAACCGGAACCCCTTCCCCCGTCCTGTTCGTCATCCTCTTCCGTACGGCCGTCATGTGACGGCGGGAGAGGAGCCGATCATCCCCTAGGGTCGTATCCGGGGGACGACGGTGTGCACGGCAGGTTGTGAGGCAGACGGTATGGCGCAGCAGGCGTACATGACGGAGACGGACAGCGGCGGCTCGGGACCCGAGCGCCGGGGAGACCGGTTCCGGCGCCTGGCGGAACGGCTGCTGCAGGGCTGGCGGAACGATCCGCGGATCTGGCGCCGGGGCGTCGTCACCGCCGTGGTGGCGCTGCTCCTCGCCGGGGTGATGCTGCTGCACTCCCGCATCCCCAACGCCGTCGGCAACCTCGGCAGTCTCACCGAGACCTTCCTGCCCTGGCTGGGCCTGCTGATCCCGGTCCTGCTCCTGGTCGGCTTCCTGCGCAGGTCGGCGACCGCGCTGATCGCCGTTCTCCTGCCGGCGATCGTCTGGCTGAACCTGTTCGGCGGACTGCTCACCGACAAGCAGGGCACCGGCGGCGACTTCATGGTGGCCACCCACAACGTCAACGCCGACAACCCCGACCCGACCGGTACGGCCACCCGGCTCGCCTCCTCGGGCGCCGACGTGCTGGCCCTGGAGGAGCTGACGGCGACGGCCGTGCCCACGTACGAGAAGGCGCTGGCGTCGACGTACAAGTACCACGCGGTCGAGGGCACCGTCGGGCTGTGGAGCAAGTACCGGCTCACCGGGGTCAAGGCCGTCGACATCAAGCTCGGCTGGACGCGCGCGATGCGCGCCACGGTCGCCACCCCGCACGGCCCGCTCGCCGTGTACGTGGCCCATCTCCCCTCCGTACGCGTCAAGATGAACGCCGGCTTCACCGCCCGGCAGCGCGACACGAGCGCGGACGCGCTGGGCGAGGCCATCGCCGACGAGACCCTGCCCCAGGTGATCCTCCTCGGCGACCTCAACGGCACGATGAACGACCGTTCCCTCAACGGCGTCACCTCGCAGATGCGCTCCACGCAGGGCGCGGCGGGCAGCGGCTTCGGGTTCAGCTGGCCGGCCGCGTTCCCGATGGCCCGCATCGACCAGATCATGGTCAAGGGGGTGCAGCCGGAGAGTTCGTGGACCCTGCCGAAGACCGGCAGCGACCACCTCCCCATCGCCGCGCGTGTGAACCTGACCACATCGGCTTCGTAAAAACCCCTGGTCGGGCGGGTACTGCTGGCTTTGTAAGGACAATCGGACACCGCGCCGTAACCTGGCGGAATACTTGGCCTGGGACACTTTGTTCCGTAGCTGAACTTAGAACGCACGGAACCCTGCTCCCCGAAAGGCAAAGCCCTTCATGCCTCTGGCCCTGCTCGCCCTGGCCGTCGGCGCTTTTGGTCTCGGCACCACCGAATTCGTCATGATGGGCCTGCTGCCCGACGTCGCCGGCGACCTCCACATCTCGATCCCCGCCGCCGGCCACCTGGTGTCGGCGTACGCCCTCGGCGTCGTCGTCGGCGCCCCGCTCCTGGCCGCGCTCACCGCGCGCCTGCCCCGCCGCAGGGTCCTGATCTCCCTGATGGCCCTGTTCGTCGCGGGCAACGCGCTCTCGGCCCTGGCCCCCGGCTACGACTCCCTGCTCGCCGCCCGCTTCCTCAGCGGCCTCCCGCACGGCGCCTTCTTCGGCGTCGGCGCGGTCGTCGCCACCAACCTGGTGGCACCGGAGCGCAAGGCCCGCTCGGTCTCCCTGATGTTCATGGGCCTGACCGTCGCCAACATCGCGGGCGTCCCGGTCGCCACCCTCATGGGCCAGCACCTCGGCTGGCGGGCGACCTTCCTCGGCGTGAGCCTGATCGGCGTCGCGGCGATGGCCGCGGTGTTCTTCCTGATCCACCCCACGCACACCCCGGCCCCCACCGCCGGCCTGCGCGGCGAGCTCTCCGCCCTCCGCTCCCTCCCGGTCTGGCTGGCCCTCGCCACCACGGTCGTCGGCTTCGGCGCCCTCTTCTCCGCGTACAGCTACATCACCCCGATGCTGACGGACGCCGCCGGTTACGCCGACTCGAACGTCACCCTGCTCCTCGCCCTCTTCGGCGTCGGCGCCACCATCGGCAACCTCGTCGGCGGCCGCCTCGCCGACCACGCGATGCGCGGCACGCTCTTCGGCGGCCTGGTGTCGATGGTCGCGGTGCTGCTCCTCTTCCCCGTCCTGATGCGGGCGGAGTGGAGCGCGGCGGTGGCGGTGGTGCTGCTGGGCGTGGCGGCCTTCATCACCGGCTCGCCCCTCCAGCTGATGGTCATGGAGCGGGCGTCCGCGGGCCCCTCCCTCGCCTCCTCCGCCAACCAGGCGGCCTTCAACCTCGCCAACGCGGGCGGCGCCTGGATCGGCGGCGTGGCCCTGGCGGCGGGCTTCGGCGTCACGTCCCCGGCGCTGGCCGGCGCCGCCCTCGCCGTCCTGGGCCTCGGCGTCGCGAGCGTGGCGTACGCGGTGGACCGGCGCCGGGTCGCCCCGGCCCCGGGGCACGTACGGGTGGTCGCCTCGCACGTCCCGGAGCCTGCGGAGACCGTCCACTCCTGACGCACCGCGCGCCCCGTTCGGTCCGAGGGGCGGGTCTGCTGACCCGCCCCTACGATGGACTGCGGCTTCCGCCTTGCCCGGACACGACGGGAGGTTCCCGGACGATGGACAGACGAGCCTTCGGCAAGGCCGTCGGCGCGGGCGTGACCGGCGCGGCGGCGGCTTCCACGGCGGCAGCGCACGGTGCCTCCGCGGCCAGGGCGACCGCGCCGGGGACGGAGGCGCCGCCCGGGTCCTCCTTCGGCCCGCTGAAGCAGATCCGGGCCGGCGAGCTGAACGTCGGCTACGCGGAGGCGGGCCCCGCCCACGGTCCGGTGGTGCTCCTGCTGCACGGCTGGCCGTACGACATCCACAGCTTCGAGGCGGCGACGCCGCTGCTGACCGCACACGGCTACCGCGTCATCGTCCCCTACCTGCGCGGCTACGGGACGACCACCTTCCGGTCCCCGAAGACGTTCCGCAACGGCGAGCAGGCGGCGGTCGCAGTGGACGCCATCGCGCTGCTGGACGCGCTGCGCGTCGAGCGGGCGGTGATCGGCGGCTTCGACTGGGGCGGACGCACCGCCGGCATCGTCGCCGCGCAGTGGCCGGAACGCTGCAAGGCCCTCGTCTCCATGGGCGGTTACCTCATCCTCGACCGGAAGGCGCTGCGGCAGCCGGCGCCGCCGGCCAAGGAGTACGCGTTCTGGTACCAGTACTACTTCTGCACCGAACGGGGCGAGCTGGGCCTCAAGGAGTACCGGCACGACCTCGCCAAGCTCGTCTGGCGCAACGCCTCGCCTGCCTGGCACTTCAGCGACGCCACCTTCGACCGCACCGCCAAGGCGTTCGACAACCCCGACTACGTGCCCATCGTCATCAGCAACTACCGCTGGCGGCTCGAACTCGCCCCCGGCGACAGGCGGTACACCGACCTGGAGGCACGGCTGGCCGAGGGACCGGCCATCCATGTGCCCACCGTCGGCCTCGACGGCGAGCTGGACCCCTTCACCCCGCCCGGCGGCGACGCCTCCTACCGCGACAAGTACACCGGCCCGTACGTCCACCGCACACTCAAGGGCATCGGCCACAACGTTCCGCAGGAGGCACCCGCGGCCTTCGCCCAGGCGGTCCTGGAAGCCGACCGCATGACACGCACCTGACGGCGCCGGCTCGGGCACCGAGGGACTGCGCGGCCTCACGGACCACGTCGAGGACGACGCCGGGATGCGAGGCACGGGAACGTTCGGCTCGTGGAAGCACGACACCGAGGCGCTGCACAGCGGGCACACCATCGACGATGTTGCGCTCGTGCATGAGTACCGCAGGTCCTGCGATCGGCTCAGGGCCGCCGCGCTGTCACCGGACACGTCCCTCGCCAAAGGTCCCCGGCGGCCCCACCCTCCTCGTCCCCGCCACCGCCTGGCCCCCTTCGTCGCCTCCCTCAACCACCCCCAAAACAAAGAGGCGTGAGGTCTTCGAAGACCTCACGCCCCTCTGTCGGTCAAACCGCCGCGCAGTGGGTCAGTGCTTGCGGTGTGCCTTCGCCGGCTTGTACGAGTCGACGTAGCCGTTCGACGGGGTGCCGACGCCGGTGACGTCGTCGTAGCCCTTGACCGCGGACAGGGAGCTGTCCTTGCCGAGGCTGCGGACCGAGGTCAGCAGGCCGTCGGTGGCGTCGTAGCCGTTGGCGAAGTCGACGCGGGCGACCGCGAGGCCCTTGCCGGTCGGGTTGTCGGTCACGTCGTGGTAGACCTTCGTGCCGTACCTGGAGTAGATCAGCGGGTTGGCGAAGCCGATCGCCTTGCCGCCGCGCGCCTCCTGGGCGAGGGCCTGGACCGCCGCGATGACCGGCGCGGCCAGCGAGGTGCCGCCGATGCGGTACTCGCTGTACGCCTCGGTGCCGTCCGCCTGGGTCTGGGTCTGGCCGACCTTGAAACCGGTGTTGGGGTCGGCGATCGCGGAGATGTCCGGGACCACGCGGTTGCCGGTGGTGCTGTTGGCCTTCGCGAGGGAGTCCGGGACGACGCCCTTCTGGTAGTATGGCTCGGTCACCGTCTTGCTGGTGCCGCCGCCCGCGCCCGAGGTGAACGCGCCGGGGAAGTTGGTCCAGCTCTTGCCGTCGGTCGCCAGCGAGGCCTTCTCGGTGCCCCAGCCGGTCTCCCACAGGTACTTGTCGCCCTTGCCGACGGCGAGGGAGGTGCCGCCGACCGCCGTCACCCAGGCGGAGTTGGCCGGGGTGTCGACCTGCTTCACACCGGTGTTGGCGACCTCGTCGCCGTTGTCGCCGGAGGAGAAGTAGAAGCCGATGCCCTGCACCGCGCCGAGCTGGAAGACCTGGTCGTAGGCGGCCGCGACGTCCGGGGTCTCGTTGGCCTCGATGTCGCCCCAGGAGTTGGAGACGATGTCGGCCAGGTGGTTGTCGACCACCTTGCTGAGGGCGTCCAGGAGGTCGTTGTCCATGCAGGACGCGGCGCCCACGTAGGTGACGTCGGCGTCCGGCGCGACCGCGTGGACGGCCTCGACGTCGAGGGTCTCCTCGCCGTACCAGCCGGAGGCGTCGCACTCGTCGGCGCCGGTGTTCGTGTAGTTCGAGGGCAGCACCTGGTGCAGCTGGCTCGTCTTCCACGAGGCGTCGCCGTGCGCCTTGGCGTAGGTGCCGGCGTCGAAGGCGATGGTCGGCGAGGCGAACGCGTCGGTGATCGCGACGCGCACGTGCTTGCCGGTGTAGTCGCCGGCGCCGTAGGCGGCCCGCAGCTGCTTGCCGGTGTAGCCCTGGACGGCGTACGGGATCTTGGAGCCGTACGCGTCCGGCAGCGTGCTCGCCGTGTTCGAGCCGTAGTACGACGAGAACGGCCCGGAGTTCTTGAACACGCCGGCCGGGGGCGGCAGCGTGTCGTCGTGGGTGGCCTTGTGCGGCGCGTTGTCCAGGCCGGTGACGGTCAGGACGGCGTCGCTGACGGAGGCCGGCACGGTCGCCGTGGTGGCCGGGGCGCGGTAGGTCTTCGAGCCCTTGGCGTAGTTGTGCAGCTGGGTGCCGAACGCCTTCTCGGCGGCGGACACGTCGCCGGAGACGGCGATGTAGTGCTGGGTGACCTCGGTGACCTTCAGGCCGGACGCGGTCAGCCAGGTCTTGACGGCCTTCACCTGGGCCTTGGTGGCGCCGTAGCGGGCCTGCACCTGCTTGGCGCTGAGGTACTTGCCGTAGAGCGGCGAGCTGGGGTCGGACACCGCCTTCGCGTAGGCCGCGAGGCCCTTGGCGTCCTGGCCGGCCAGGTAGACCCGGGCCTTGACCTGCGCGCTGTTCGAGGTGGCGCCCTTGTCCGCCTTGGCCGTGGCCCAGGTGGGCTTGGTGCCCTTCAGGCTGTCACGGGCCGGGCTGTCCGCGGCGTGCGCCGCGGGTATGCCGAGCGCGAGCGCGCCGGCGATCATCGGCAGTGTCGCTGCCATGCTCACGCTGGCCCGCACCTTGGCACGGTTGGATCTCATACTGCCCCCTGCTATGCGGTTCGACGCATGGAGTGGTCGGTCGTCCGTGATCACCAGGAGGCCTGCGGCGGAACGGCCCGTGAATGGATCACGCGGTGGACGTCACTCTTGCGGTGAACTGTTCATGCCAGGGGAATGGGAATCCCAAGGAAGTCCCAAGTGGGCGTTGATTAGGGGCTTTTGGGTTGCTTTTGGCGGCGCGCAGAACATTACAGATCGGTTGCGATTGTTGTTGAATGCTTGCGGTGCCGTTAAGTCGACAAATCCCCCGTCTTGTCAGGCGCGTCGGGCGTGGTTCAGTCGCGCGGCTTCGCGCCCCGCTCCGTCAGCATCTGCTTCATCGTCGCCAGCTCCGACTGCTGTGCGTCGACCATGCCCTGGGCGAGGCTCTTCTCCACCGGGACGGTGCACTTGGCCACGCACCCCTCGGCCATGTGGATGCCGCCCTTGTGATGGTCCGTCATCAGCTGGAGGTAGAAGATCTCCGCCTGCTTGCCGTTCAGGGTCCCCAGCTTCTTCAGCTCGGTGTCGGTCGCCATGCCCGGCATCAGCGAACCGTCCCCGCGCTCGGGCATGTCGCCCATGCCCATCCAGGACATCGGCGGCTTCGCCGACACCTTCGGCAGGTCCCACAGGGTCAGCCAGCCCAGCAGCATGCCGCGCTGGTTGGCCTGCGTCTGCGCGATGTCGTAGGCGAGCCGCCGCACTTCCGTGTTCGCGGTGCGGTCCCGGACGATGTACGACATCTCCACGGCCTGCTGGTGGTGGACCGCCATGTCCCGCGCGAACCCGGCGTCCGCCCCGTCCGCGCTCGGGACCTTCAGGGCGCCGCCGCCACCGCCGTCGCCGTCCTCGGCGACCGCGTAGGTGATCGCGCCGGCCGCGACGAGCACCGCCGCCGCGGTGCCGGCGACCCAGCCGATGTGCTTCTTCACGTCACATCGTCCCGCCGGTGCAGGAGGCCCCCGGCTCCGGGGTCTGCTTGCCCTGCACGTACGTCTCGAAGAACTTGCCGACCTTCGGGTCGTCCGCGCTCGTCACGCTCAGCTGGTGCCCCCACGCCGACAGCTCGATCGGCGAGGTCTGGTCCGCGTATGGGCTCATCAGCGAGTACGGGGTGGCCTTCACCTTCGCCGCCAGCGTGTCCACGTCGGACTTCTTCGCCTTGTCGGTGTACGTCACCCAGACCGCGCCGTGCTCCAGGGCGTGCACGGCGTTCTCGTCCTTCACGGCCTTGGTGTAGACGTTGCCGTTGCAGTTGAGCCAGACCGGGTTGTGGTTGCCGCCGACCGGCGGGTGCATCGGGTACTTCACGGTCCCCGTGACATGGGTGCGGGACAGCTTGCCCGTCCAGGTCCGCACGCCGTCGCTGCCGGTGACGAAGTGCCCGGAGTCCCCGGAACCGCCCTTCGCGTCGCTCGCGCTGTCGCTCTTGCCCGACTGCGAGTTCACGAGCACCACGCCGCCGACCACGAGACCGGCCACGACCACCGTGCTGGCGGCGATGGTGAGGATCCGGTTGCGGCGCTCGCGGGCACGCTCCGCCCGCCGCATCTCCTCTATGCGCGCCTTGCGCTCGGCGTTGCTGCTCTTCTTCGCGGAACCCATGGGATGTGTCCTTCTGGGGGAAAGAGACGTGGACGGTGGGGCCCGCTGATCGTAATGGGGGAGATGGGGTCAGCCGTAGGCAGGGCACAGGAAAGTCCTGTAAAGACCCGGGATCCGACAGGAAACCGATAATTTGAATGACGGATGCGTATTACCTACCCTGACCGGTATGCGGCTGCTGCGCTCCACCGATCTGGCTCTACGCCTCCTGATGCGGCTCGCCGTCGCGGGCGACGCCAGTCCCACCACCCGCGAGGTCGCGGGTGACATGGACGTGCCCTACACGCACGCCGCGAAGGTGGTCGCCGAACTGCAGCACATGGGGCTCGTCGACGCCCGGCGCGGCCGGGGCGGCGGGCTCACGCTGACCGGGAAGGGCCGTACCGCTTCGGTGGGCACGCTGGTGCGGGCCTTCGAGGGCGACGGCGACGTGGTGGACTGCGAGGGGGCGACGCCCTGCCCGCTGCACTCCGGCTGCCGCCTGCGGGGTGCCCTGCGCCGGGCCCAGGAGGCGTTCTTCGCGGCGCTGGACCCGGTGACGGTGGCGGACATGGTGGCGGAGCCGACGGGGCCTCTGCTGCTGAGCATCTCCAAGGGGCCGGGGGCGGCTTAGGGCCGGTCGCGCGCACATGGCGGCCGCGCACCGGATCCGGGGGCGGCGGGGCCGCGGCCGGATCCGGCGCGCGTGATGCCGACAACCAAGCGCGGGCCATGACTTGGCCTCCGTAAGGCCCGCCGTGTTCAAACGTTCAACAAAGGGATCTCCGCGACCGACAAAGGGCTCTACCCGCATAGATGATCCCGGTGCTGTCATGCCCACGACCGCCCGGAATTCCTGCCGGGCACCGCTCCGGGAGATCCCCCACCATGCCCCGAATATCCCGCTCCGTGGTCACCGCCCTGTCCTCCCTCGCCCTCGCCGCCGCCGGCCTCACGGTGGCCGCCGGCACCGCGCACGCGCAGAGCTGCAGCCAGGACTACCTCCCCCTCCCCGACCCCAGCTGCCAGCCCGGCGACTTCAACCCGGACGTCACCCAGTCCACCATCGACTCCACCATCTGCGTCTCCGGGTGGACCGCGACCGTCCGGCCGTCCAGCTCGTACACCACCGCGCTGAAGAAGAAGCAGATCGTCGAGTACGGCTACACGGACACCAGCACCTCGGACTACGAGGAGGACCACTTCGTCCCCCTCGAACTCGGCGGTGCCCCCAAGAGCGAGCTCAACCTCTGGCCCGAGCCGGAGTACGGCACCAAGACCGCCGCCAACAAGGACACCGTCGAGAACAAGCTCAAGAAGGCCGTCTGCGCCGGCACGGTCACCCTCGCCGACGCCCAGGACGCGATCGTCACGGACTGGACGACCGCGCTGTCGGACCTCGGCCTGAGCTGATCCCGTCCGCCGGGCGCGGGGGCCGGCCACCTCCTCCGGGGGTGGCCGGCCCCTGCCGGTTCCCGCCGCGCGGTCAGGCCGCGGTCGCCGCCAGCCACAGGTCCGGCCCGAAGACCTCGTAGTGGATGTCGGCCGCGGGGACGCCCTGTGCGAGCAGCTGGGCGCGTACCGCGCGCATGAAGGGGAGCGGGCCGCACAGGTACGCGCGCGTGCCGTTCGCGACCTCGATGCCGGCGAGATCCACCAGGCCGGTGCGGCTGCCCGGCTCCGCGTCCCGCTCGTAGAAGAAGTGGACGGAGGCGTCCGGGAGCTTGGCCGCGTAGGACGTGTGGTCGGCGCGCAGGGCGTGGTCGGCGGGGGAGCGGTCGCCGTGCACGACGGTCACGGGGGCGCGGTGGCCGTCGGCCGCGAGCGCGGCCAGCATCGCCACCATCGGGGTCACGCCGATACCGGCGGAGGCGAGCAGGAGGGGACGGCCGGCGGGGTCTCCCGTGCTCTCGCCGAGGACGAGGTCGCCGTACGGCTCCGACAGTTCGAGGACGTCGCCCTCCCGCACGCGCGTGTGCAGGTGGTGGGAGACCTCGCCGTCGGGCGTCCTGCCGTCCGGATCGCCGTGCACGCGCTTGACGCTGAACTGGCGGACCGACTCGCCCGGTGCGCCGGACAGGCTGTACTGGCGTATCTGACGGGCGCCGTCGGGGAGGGTGACGCCCACGGAGACGTACTGCCCGGCCCGGAAGCCGCGCACCGCCGCACCGCCGTCCACCGGCCGCACCCGGAACGTCACGACGTCGGCGGTCTCCACCACCCGCTCGGTGACCTCCCAGGGCCGCAGTGCCGGGCCGCCGCTCTCCTCGTACAGCCGCTTCTCGATCGCGGCGAGCGCGTTCGCCATCAGCCAGTAGACCTCGTCCCAGGCCGCCGAGACCTCCGGGGTGACGGCCTCGCCGAGCACCTCGGCGATGGCGGCGAAGAGGTGCTCGTGGACGACCTCGTACTGCTCGGGCGTGACGCCCAGGGAGGCGTGCTTGTGGGCGATGCGGCTCAGCAGGGCGTCGGGTCGCCGGTCCGGGTGGTCCAGCAGCTGCGTGGCGAACGCGGCGATGGAGCCTGCGAGGGCCTGCCGCTGGGTGCCGGCGGCCTGGTTGCCGCGGTTGAAGAGGTTCCTCAGCAGCCCGGGGTGGGCGGCGAAGAGGCGGGCGTAGAACCGCTCGGTGATCTCGCCGATGGCGGCGCCGACGGCGGGGAGGCTGGCGCGGACGGTGGCGGCGGCGGGCTCGGACAGCATCGGGGCTCCTGGTGGCTGGGCGTGGATCGGCATGGTTCGGCCGGGCCGTTCGGCGCGGCACGGCCGGACGGCTCGTCGTCCCGCACGCTATTAAAACTTGCATCTGAGATTCAAATTTAGCGGCCGTGGTGTCCGTCACCGGTCGGCCTGTCCGGGAAACCGGACCGGCCATTACGGATGTCGGTCCGAGCAGGCAAGATGGGCTGCAGGGCAGGACACCTGCCGTACGGGAGCCGTTCAGGCCGAGGTCGCTCGGGCGATCAAGGTGCGCAACGCGCGTGAAATGCTGTTGTGGTGTGATGCTCAGGTGCCCGACCGCCTCCTGCGCGACAGGAAGACAGGCGGCCTGACCAGCAAGGATGGGGAAGCGGAAGATGGACAAGCAGCAGGAGTTCGTGCTCCGGACCTTGGAGGAGCGCGACATCCGGTTCGTACGCCTGTGGTTCACGGACGTGCTGGGCTTCCTCAAGTCCGTCGCCGTGGCCCCGGCCGAGCTTGAACAGGCCTTCGACGAGGGCATCGGCTTCGACGGCTCCGCCATCGAGGGCTTCGCCCGCGTCTACGAGTCCGACATGATCGCCAAGCCGGACCCGTCCACCTTCCAGGTCCTCCCGTGGCGCGCGGAGACCCCCGGCACCGCCCGCATGTTCTGCGACATCCTCATGCCGGACGGCTCCCCGTCCTTCGCGGACCCCCGCTACGTCCTCAAGCGGGCCCTGGCCCGCACCTCCGACCTCGGCTTCACCTTCTACACCCACCCCGAGATCGAGTTCTTCCTCCTGAAGGACCGCCCGCTGGACGGCTCCCGCCCCACCCCGGCCGACAACTCGGGCTACTTCGACCACACGCCCACCAACGTCGGCATGGACTTCCGCCGCCAGGCGATCACCATGCTGGAGTCGATGGGCATCTCCGTCGAGTTCTCCCACCACGAGGGCGCCCCCGGCCAGCAGGAGATCGACCTGCGCTACGCCGACGCGCTCTCCACGGCCGACAACATCATGACGTTCCGCCTTGTCATGAAGCAGGTGGCGCTGGAGCAGGGCGTGCAGGCGACCTTCATGCCGAAGCCGTTCTCCGAGCACCCCGGCTCCGGCATGCACACCCACCTCTCCCTCTTCGAGGGCGACCGCAACGCGTTCTACGAGTCGGGCGCGGAGTTCCAGCTCTCCAAGGTCGGCCGCTCCTTCATCGCGGGCCTGCTGAAGCACGCGGCGGAGACCGCGGCGGTCACCAACCAGTGGGTGAACTCCTACAAGCGCATCTGGGGCGGCTCCGAGCGCACGGCCGGCGCCGGCGGCGAGGCCCCGTCCTACATCTGCTGGGGCCACAACAACCGCAGCGCCCTGGTCCGCGTCCCCATGTACAAGCCCGGCAAGACCGGCTCCGCGCGCGTCGAGGTCCGCTCCATCGACTCCGGCGCCAACCCGTACCTGGCCTACGCCGTCCTCCTCGCCGCCGGCCTCAAGGGCATCGAGGAGGGCTACGAGCTCCCGCCGGGCGCCGAGGACGACGTCTGGGCCCTCTCCAACTCCGAGCGCCGCGCCATGGGCATCGAACCCCTCCCGCAGAACCTCGGCGAGGCCCTCACCCTGATGGAGAACAGCGACCTGGTCGCCGACACCCTCGGCGAACACGTCTTCGACTTCTTCCTGCGCAACAAGCGCCAGGAGTGGGAGGAGTACCGCAGCGAGGTCACGGCCTTCGAACTGCGGAAGAACCTGCCGGTGCTGTAGGCGCGGGCAGCCGCGGGGCCGCCGGGGCCTCCCGTTCGTCAGGACGCCGTGCGGTCGCGCTGGAGGACGATCATGGCCATGTCGTCGTTCAGCCGGCCGCCCGTGTACGCCCGGACGTCCGTGGCGAGCTGCTCGACGAGCGGGCCGGGTGCCTGGTCCGCCCAGGCCGTGGCGCGCTCGGCGAGCGGGTAGAAGTCGCCGTCCGCGTTCCGGGCCTCGCTGACGCCGTCCGTGTACAGGACCAGCCGGTGGCCGTGCTCGAACGGGAAGGTCGCGGGTGCGTAGCAGCCGCCGGCGCTCTCCGCGCAGTCCACGCCGGCGGGCCACACGCCGAGGCCGAGCGGGGGCGACGGTTCCGGGACCGCCAGCGCCAGCGCCGTCCGGGTGCGGCCGCGCAGCAGGAGGGGCGGCGGGTGCCCGCAGCTGATCAGGTGCACCACGGGCTGGTCGTCCGGGATGTCCATGACGGCCGCGGTCACGAAGCGCTCGGCGGCGTCCTCGTCGGGCTCCGAGAACTCGGCGAGTCCCCACCGGACGGCGTCCTCGATGTAGGCGACCAGCTCCGGCAGCGGGATCCGGCGGTGCGCGGCGGCGCGGAAGGCGCCCAGCACGATCGCCGTGTCGCTGATCGAGGGGAGTCCCTTGCCCCGTACGTCCCCGATGAGCAGCCGTGTGCAGCCGGCGACCCGGGCGGCGGCGTACAGGTCGCCGCCGACGGCCGTGTCCGCTTCGGCGCTGCGGTAGTGCGAGGCGAGCGAGACGGGTCCGGCCTGCTTCGGCAGCGGCCGCAGGACGACCCGCTGTGCCGCGTCCGACACCGAGCGCACCCGGACCAGTTCCCGCTCGCGACGGACCCGCATCCGGGTGAAGAGGACGAGGAACACGCAGACGGCGACGAGGGCGGAGAGTTCGACCAGGACGCTCTCGGTGGTCAGGCTCTCCCGTTCCAGTCCGGCGCCGACCAGGGCGAGGACCGCCAGCGCCCCGACCAGCGCGGTGGCGCGCGGCCCGCTGCCGACCGCGGTGACCGCCACGGCGACGACGAGGAGGTGGGCGAGATGGATGTCCGGCGGCAGGAACCAGTCGGCCACCGGGATCGCGATGATCAGCAGGAGCGGCGCGGCCAGCCGCAGCGGCCCCGGCGCGTCACGGCGCCATGCTCGCAGGGTGTCGACCACAGAGGTCGTGATCGTGGCAGCGCTCACGTCGTGCTCCGGTGCTCGTCTGCTGTTCCTGCAACCAGCAACCCATGGTCGCATGTCCCTCATTCCCGTTATTCCGGAATTCGGAATGAGGTCAGCCCGGGTACGCCGGCGACACCGCCGAGACGCTGATCCGCCGCGCCGTCCCGGTGCCGTCCGCCGGGACCTCGTACAGGTCCGCCCCGTAGTCGCCCGGCAGGGCGTAGACGAGGGTGTGCGTGTCCTTCCACACCGCCTGGTCGTCCACGCTGCGGGTCTCGGCGAGCGGGGTCTCGCGCATCGTCCGCAGGTCGAGGACGTAGAGGCGCCAGGGGGCGTCCTTCGGGAGTCCCTTCACCCGTTTCTTGTACGCGACCCGGGTGCCGTCGGGGGAGAGGGACGGGCATTCCACGTTCGGGTGGAGGGTGGTGACCGTGCGGGCGCGCAGGTCGCCCCGGACCAGGTAGGTCGAGCCCTTCGTCGCCAGCGTCGCGTAGAAGGTGCGGTCGTCCGGCGCGAACGTCACGCCCCAGAAGTTGACGTCCGCGGCCTGGTAGGGACGGCCGTCCCTGATGATGCGGAACGCCTCCAGGGAGGGGATCAGGGCGCCGGTGCGGGTGTCGACGATCGCCGTGCGGGTCGAGAAGTCGGTGCCCGCGTACGAGTCGCCGCCCACGAACGCCGTCCAGGCCGCGTAGTGCCCGGTGGGGGAGACGCGGGCGCGGGACGGGATGCCCGGGACGTCGTAGTGGGCCCGCGCCTTCAGGTGCGCGTCGAGGACCACGGCCCGGTACGTGTCCGAGACCGGGCCGTGGACCGCCTGGAGGCAGACGCCCGTGCCCGCGGCGGCGTAGAAGCGGAGGCATTTCACGCCGGAGGCGGTGCGCGGGCCGGCGGGGGCGGTGGCGGGGACCGAGGTCAGCTCGTCGCGGTGCGGGCCCCAGGCCATGTTGCGGAAGACCATGCGGCCGGGGGCCGTGAGGGTCACTGTCCCCGGGGTGACCTTCGGGCCGCCCGCCCGGGTGTGGTCGCGGCGCTCCGCCCGGGCGGAGGCGTGCAGGACGGAGGCCAGGGCCACGGCCGCCAGGACCGCGAGCGCCGAGAGCAGGATCAGGAGGCGGGAGCGGAGGGTCATGCGGCGGCCTTCCGGAAGGGGCGGAGGGTGAGGGCGTACGCCGCGCACACCGCCAGGGCCACCGCCGACACGCTCAGCGCCGTACGGTCGCCCCACAGCGTCCAGGCCGCCCCGAACCCCAGTGAGCAGGCGAAACGGGCTCCCGCCTGGCCCGTCTGGACCAGCGCCAGGCCCGACGAGCGCAGCGTCTCGGGGACGGTGTCGGAGGCGGCGGCCATCAGGACGCCGTCGGTCGCCGCGTAGAACGTGCCGTGCAGGGCCAGCACCGCGTAGGGGAGGGCCGTGCCGTGCCAGGACGTGAGCAGCAGGACGTAGGCCAGGAGCAGGGCGCCGTGGCCGGTCAGGAACACGCGCCAGCGGCCCCAGCGGTCCGCCAGGCGGCCCAGCGGGACGGCCAGCAGGAGGAACGCGGCGGCGGTGCCGAGGGGGAGGAGGGCGAACCAGCGGTCCGG
The DNA here is from genome assembly GCF_042957285.1 of Streptomyces sp. NPDC008092. Lineage (NCBI taxonomy): Bacteria > Bacillati > Actinomycetota > Actinomycetes > Kitasatosporales > Streptomycetaceae > Streptomyces > Streptomyces sp. NPDC008092. The sequence continues at coordinate 587,754 of NZ_JBIBHY010000006.1, read as the reverse complement.
GACGCCGAGCCGGCGTTGCAGCAGCAGGTAGACGAAGGAGTCGCTCACCGTCGCGAGGCCGAGGAGCAGGGCGCAGACGGTGAGGCGGCGCAGGTCGCGGTGGGACAGGAGGCCGAGGGCCGCGCGCAGGGTGGGGCGTGCGGCGGGAGCGCCGGGCGCCTCGGTACGGCCGCCGCCCGGGACGAACAGGACCAGGACCAGCACGCCCAGGACCGCCACGCAGAAGCTCACCGTGAAGACCGCGTCGTAGCCGTCCACCGTCGCCCGGAGGATGAGAAACGCGGCCAGGGGGCCGAGGAGCGCGCCCGCCGTGTCCATGGCGCGGTGGACGCCGAAGGCGCGGCCCCGCGTCTCCGGGGTGCTGGAGAGCGAGATCAGCGCGTCCCGGGGAGCGGTGCGCAGGCCCTTGCCGGTGCGGTCCGCCGCCAGGACCAGGCCGATGGGGGTGAGGGTGTGGGCGATCAGCAGCAGGGGTTTGCAGAGGGCCGAGAGGGCGTAGCCCGCGCCCGCCACCCACTTGTGACGGCCGCCGCCGCGGTCGGCCAGGTGGCCGCCGACCAGGCGTACGACCGCCGAGAAGCCGTTGTAGACGCCGTCGAGGAGGCCGAAGCCCAGCGGGGACAGGCCGAGGCCCGCCACCAGGTACAGCGGGAGGACCGCCGTGACCATCTCGGAGGACACGTCGGTGACCAGGCTGACCGTGCCGAGGGCGAGGACGGTGGGCGCGATCGTGGAGCGGTACCGCCCGGCCGTCGCGGGCCGGGCGGTACCTTCCACGGACGCCGTCGCCGCAGTGCTCGCGCGGCTGTCCGCTACGTACACGTCAGGACGCCCAGATCCCGCTGATGTCGGACGAGGACGCCGCGTTGCCCGCGTGCGCGCTCAGGCCCTGGCTGTCCTCCAGGGTGCGCAGCAGGTCGTAGTGGTCGTACGTGGTGGACGAGCTGGAGCCCGCGGTGACCGGCTGGCCGTACAGGACGGTCGGGATGCGGTTGCCGGCCAGGCGGTTGTCCTCGTCCATGGTGACGACGAGGAGGCTGTTGTGGGTCTTCGCCCAGGTGGCGTACGCGCCCAGGTTGTTCTTCAGCCAGGTGTCGCCGGTGGACACCGAGCAGTCGTGCATGTCGCTGCACAGGTTGGGGGTCACGAAGGACAGCTGGGGGAGGGTGGAGTAGTCGGTCGGGAACTGGGCGAACGTTTTTGCGGTCGAGGTCGGCACGTTGCTGAAGCCGAACCACGGGTTGTGCTTGCGCGCGTAGTTGCCGCTGCTGCACGTGGTCGAGCCCTGGCTGGGCAGGGTCTCGTTGTAGCTGGCCCAGGTGCGGCCGGCCGCGAGCTGCTCGGAGGCGAGGTTCGCCGCCGAGGAGAAGCCCGCGGTGTAGCAGCTGTCGTCGGTGATGCCCTGGGTGGAGCCGGAGAACAGGGCGAAGTAGTTGGGCTGGCTCGGGTGGGTCTCCGCGTACATCTGGGTCAGGTTGGCGCCGCCGGTGGCCAGCGAGTTGATGTACGGGGCGCTGGAGGAGCCGATGACCTGGCTGTAGGCGTGGTTCTCGAAGACCACGACGATCACGTGGTCCGGGGTCGGTACGGCACTCGCGGCGTGCGCGGACGTGCCGCCGAGCCCGGTCCACAGGCCGACCGCGGCCGCGGTGAAGGCGGTGGCGGACGCCACTGCCGTACGGGTACGGCGCAGCATCCCGGAACGTGCGGAACTGCCGGACACATCAACCTCCGGTGGTGGGGGAAGGGAGGGGTCGGTGGCGGTGCGGACTGAGCATGCACACGCCAATAATCCCCGCCCCCACCGCGCTCGGCCAGACAGGTGAAGACCCGATGAACTACTCCCACTTCGTCTGGCTGAACGGTTCGCCCTTGCCGAAGCCGAGGACCCTGCGGGGCGCGACCGCGAAGACCAGGGTCCGTCCCGGCCCATGGCGGAAGTACCCGTCCGCGACCTCGTAGCGCCAGAACGGGCCGTACTTCGCCTCCCAGGCCGCCGCCAGCGCGCGCAGCCGGTCGTCGTCGGCGACCCGTACCGCCTCGCCCTCGACCGTCACGTCGTACCCCTCGGTCCAGCCGTTGGAGCCGGTCGTCAGCACGACGTTCGGGTTCCCGGCGAGGTTCGCCGCCTTCCGCTCGCCGGGGCCGGTGGCGAAGTGCAGGGCGCCCTCGTGCCACACCGCGAGCAGCGGGGTGACGTGCGGGCGCCCGTCCGGGCGTACCGTCGAGATCCAGAACAGCTCGGACTCCGTCAGGATCTTCTCCGCCTCGGACCAGTCCCGGGCCGTGGCGCCCTCGCTGCTGTAGCGGGCGTCCAGCACGCCCTCGGGCTCGCGCATGTTGCCTCCCTGGGTTCGTTGCCGGTACAGACCACGATCCCGCCCGGAACTCATCGGCGCCCGTGACGGGGTCTGCGGTTAGGCTCGGGCGTGGACGACCTTGATCCGAATCTCGTTCAGCACGCCGATCCGCATACCGATCCGCATACCGATCCGAGGGGAGGCCGCGGATGACGCCGGGGCGCAGGAGCAGCACCTTCACGCGACTGCTGCGGCACGGCTTCACCGACGCCTCCGCCGCCGAGCGGCTGCTGGACAGCGTCGAGCTGGCCGCCGTACGCGACGACCCGGTGCTCCTGGAAGCCCTGGGCGCCACCGCCGACCCGGACCTCGCCCTGCACGGCCTGGTACGGCTCCTGGAGGCCCAGCCCGGCCACACCGCCCGCCGCGAGCTGCTCGACACCCTGATAGCGGCCAAGCCGCTGCGGGACCGCCTGCTGGGCGTCCTCGGCGCCTCCGCCGCCCTCGCCGACCACCTCGCCCGGCACCCGCGCGACTGGGAGGCCCTGGTCACCTACGAGCCCCGCGACCTGCACCCCGGCGTCGCGGAGTTCGAACGCGGGCTCGCCGAGGCCGTCGACCCGGTCTCGCTCCGGGTCGCCTACCGGCGCTGCCTGCTCGCCATCGCCGCCCGGGACGTGTGCGGCACGACCGACGTCGCCCAGACCGCCGCCGAACTCGCCGACCTCGCCACCGCCACCCTGCGCGCCGCCCTCGCCCTCGCCGAGGCCGCCGCGCCCGACGACGCCGCCGCCTGCCGGCTCGCGGTCATCGCCATGGGCAAGTGCGGCGGCCACGAGCTGAACTACGTCTCCGACGTCGACGTCATCTTCGTCGCCGAGGCCGCCGACGGTGCCGACGAGAGCAAGGCCCTGCGGTCCGCCACCAAGCTCGCCTCGCACATGATGCGGATCTGCTCCGAGACCACCGTGGAGGGGTCGATCTGGCCGGTCGACGCCAACCTCCGCCCCGAGGGCCGCAACGGCCCCCTCGTGCGCACCCTCAGCAGCCATGTCGCCTACTACCAGCGCTGGGCCAAGACCTGGGAGTTCCAGGCCCTGCTCAAGGCCCGCCCGGTCGCCGGCGACCTCGGCCTCGGGCAGGAGTACGTCGCCGCGCTCGAACCCATGGTCTGGAAGGCCGCCGAGCGCGACAACTTCGTCGCCGACGTGCAGAAGATGCGCCGGCGCGTGGTGGAGAACATCCCGGCCGCCGAGATCGACCGCGAGCTGAAGCTCGGCCCCGGCGGGCTCCGGGACGTCGAGTTCGCCGTCCAGCTGCTCCAGCTGGTGCACGGCCGCGCCGACCTCACGCTGCGCTCCGGCACCACCCTCGACGCCCTCCAGGCCCTCGCCGCCGGCGGCTACGTGGGCCGCGCCGACGCCGTCCAGCTCGACGACGCCTACCGCTTCCTGCGCTCCATGGAGCACCGCATCCAGCTCTACCGGCTGCGCCGCACCCACCTGGTGCCCGAGGACGAGGCCGACCTGCGCCGCCTCGGCCGCTCGCTGGGCCTGCGCACCGACCCGGTGACCGAGCTGATCCGCGAGTGGAAGCAGCACACCGGCGTCGTACGGCGCCTGCACGAGAAGCTCTTCTACCGCCCGCTGCTCGACGCCGTCGCCCAACTCGCTCCCGGCGAGGCCCGGTTGAGCGCCGAGGCGGCCCGGGAGCGGCTGGTGGCCCTCGGTTACGCCGACCCCGCCGCCGCCCTGCGCCACCTGGAGGCCCTCGCCTCCGGCGTCACCCGCAAGGCCGCCATCCAGCGCACCCTGCTGCCCGTCCTACTGGGCTGGTTCGCCGACTCCGCCGACCCGGACGCGGGCCTGCTCAACTTCCGCAAGGTCTCCGACGCGCTCGGCAAGACCCCCTGGTACCTGCGGCTGCTGCGGGACGAGGGCGCCGCCGCCGAGAACCTCGCCCGTGTGCTGTCCGCCGGCCGCCTCGCCCCCGACCTGCTGATGCGCGCCCCGGAGGCGGTGGCCCTGCTCGGCGACGGCGACGGGGGCGGCCTGGAGCCGCGCGGCCGGGCCCAGCTGGAGCAGGAGATCCTGGCCGCCGCCGGCCGCGCCGACAACGCCGAGGACGGGGTGCGGGCGGCGCGCGGCGTGCGCCGCCGCGAGCTGTTCCGGACGGCCGCCGCCGACATCGTGGACTCCTACGGCACCGACACCAAGCCCGTCGAGGCCGACCAGGGCGCCCTGGTGGACCGGGTCGGCGGCGCGGTCTCCGACCTGACGGCGGCGACGCTGGCGGGGACCCTGCGCGCGGTGGTCCGGGACGGCTGGGGCGACACCCTGCCCACCCGGTTCGCCATGATCGGCATGGGCCGGTTCGGGGGGCACGAGCTGGGCTACGGCTCCGACGCCGACGTCGTCTTCGTGCACGAGCCGCAGGAGGGCGTGGACGAGCGGGAGGCCGCCGACGCGGCCAACAAGGTCGTCGCCGAGATGCGCCGGCTGCTGCAGATCCCGAGCGCCGACCCGCCGTTGCTGATCGACGCCGACCTGCGGCCCGAGGGCAAGTCCGGGCCGCTGGTGCGGACGCTGAAGGCCTACGAGGCGTACTACCGGCGCTGGTCCCTGGTGTGGGAGTCGCAGGCCCTGCTGCGGGCCGAACCGGTCGCCGGGGACGAGGAGCTGGGGCGCCGGTTCATCGAACTGGTCGACCCGCTGCGGTACCCGGCGGAGGGGCTCGGCGAGGACGCGGTCCGCGAGATCCGGCGGCTCAAGGCGCGGATGGAGTCCGAGCGGCTGCCGCGCGGCGCCGACCCGAAACTGCACACCAAGCTCGGGCCGGGCGGGCTGTCCGACGTCGAGTGGACCGTGCAGCTGCTGCAGCTGCGGCACGGCTGGGCCGAGCCGGGGCTGCGCACCACCCGGACCCGCCAGGCGCTGGCCGCGGCGCAGGCGGCCGGGCTGCTGGGGACCGAGGAGGCCGCGATACTCGACGAGGCCTGGGTGCTGGCGACGCGGGTGCGCAACGCCGTGATGCTGGTGCGCGGGCGGGCCGGCGACACGTTCCCCACCGAGAGCCGGGAACTCGCCGCCGTCGGGCGGTACCTGGGGTACGGGGACGGGCACGCCGGGGACATGCTCGACGCGTACCGGCGTACCACGCGCAGGGCGCGGGCGGTCGTGGAGGAGCTCTTCTACGGGGCCTGACGGGGCTTGGAGCACGGCGCCCGACGGGGCTCGGCGGCGGCCCCGCGGGAGGCGGGGAGCCGGACGGTGACGAGGAGTCCGCCGCCGGGGCGGGGCGCGAGGTCGAGGGTGCCGTCGTGCGCCCGGACGACGCTGTGCACGATGGCCAGCCCGAGGCCGACGCCGGCGTGTTCGTCGGTGCGGACGCGTTCGGTGCCGCGCCGGAAGGGCTCGGTGAGGGTCGGCACCAGTTCCGGCGGGAGCGGACGGCCCGTGTTCTCGACCCGCAGCACGCTCGCGTCGTGCTCCCGTCCGGTGTGGACCGTCACGGTGCCGCCGGCCGGGAGGTTGTGGACGACGGCGTTCTGGACGAGGTTCGTCACCATCCGCAGGATCAGTGCCGCGGAGCCGACGGCGTGGGCCGGCTCGCCGGTGACGTCGAGCGTGACCCCGCGCTTCTCGGCCAGGGCGAGCAGTGTCTCGGCGGCCTCCTCCGCAGCGAGGGAGAGGTCGACGGGCTCACGGGCGAAGCTCCTCCCGTCGGCGCGGCTGAGCAGCAGGAGCGCCTCGGTGAGGTCGATCGCCCGGGTGTTGACGGTGCGCAGGCGCTCGATGAGTTCGCCCCGGTCCCGCGTGGGGTCGTCGCGGGCGGCGTCGAGGAGCGCGCGGGAGACGGCCAGCGGGGTGCGCAGCTCGTGGGAGGCGTTCGCGGCGAACCTCTGCTGTTCGGCGACGTGGGATTCGAGCCGTTCGAGCATGGTGTCGAACGCGTCGCCGAGCTCCCGGAACTCGTCCCTGGGGCCCGTCATGCGGATCCGGTGGGAGAGCGATCCGTTCGAGGCCAGCCGTGCCGCGGACGCGATCCGGGTAAGCGGTGCGAGCATCCGGCCGGCGAGGATCCAGCCGCCCAGCAGGCCGAAGACGAGGAGGAAGGCCAGTGCCGTGGCCGCGGCGGGGGCGAAGCCGTTCAGCAGGTCGGAGCGCCTGGGCCCGATGATGATCACGGCGCCGAACCGCCGCTGGATCGATCTGGCGTCGTCGTCCGGCAGCCAGCGCAGCACGAACACCCACATCACGGCCAGCAGGAGGACACCGGCGACGAGGAGGAAGCCGGCGTAGCTGAGGGTGAGTTTCAGCCGGGCGCTGAGGTTCGGGCGTCTGTTCACGGTGTCCCCAGCGTAGGCACGTGACTCAGCCCGTCGGCGTCAGCGCGCGGCTCGGCCGGTCCGAGGGCGGCTGTGCCGCCGGGCGCCACCAGGGGCGCGACGCCAGCCCGGCCAGCAGAGCGCCGGTGGCGTTGACCAGGACGTCGTCCACGGAGGACACCCGGTCCAGGCGAAAGACGTACTGCGCCGTCTCCACCAGGACCGAGCAGCCCGTTCCGAGCGCCAGGATCCGCGGCGCGGACGCCAGCGCCGCGAACCGCACCGGGGCGAAGAACCCCAGCGACGCGAAGACCAGCAGGTTCCCGACGATCCCGAGCGTCCCCATCGTGACCAGGTCCCGCAGCGGCACGAGGCTCACCCGGGCGGGGGCGGTACCGGCCCCCTCGCCCGGCATCATGGTCAGCCACACGAACGGCACCGTCCCGTGCACCATGCCCACCTCGGCCAGCGACGTCCGCCACGCCGACGCGTCACCGGCGGCACGCCGGCGGTACGCCAGCGCCCACGCCACCAGCGCGGCCGGCGGCAGCGTGACCAGCGTCATGAGCACCACGCCGTTGAAGGTGTCGAAGCAGCCGTGCCACTGCCCGGCCATGCACCTCGGGGCGGACATCATGAGCGGCCGCCGCAGGAAGAACGCGGCGCCCGCCACACCGATGACCGCCAGGCCGAGGAAGGATGCGTTTCGGTTCACGCCTCCATGGAAGGCGGCGGGCGGTTGCGGCGGCGTATGCGATTCTCGATACGCCCGCGATACGCCGAGTGTGCCGAGCACGGAGTCTGCCGAGCACGGAGTCTGTCGGTCACGGAGCCTGCTGGAGCAGGGGTTCAGTGCCGGAGCAGCAGGCTCCGGGCGTGGTTCATGAGGCCCGTCAGGCCCACCTCGAAGGCGCGGTCCGCCCTGCCGTCCCCCACCGCCGCCAGGGCCTGTGCCAGGTGCGGGGTCGGTGTCCGGTCCGTCAGTTCCCACATCGTCTCCGGGGCCGCCAGGTCCAGCGCCGAGCCGAGCACCAGGTTCTCCAGGGCGATCAGCAGGGGCATCACGTCCGCCGGGGCGAAGCCCGCCGTCAGCAGCACCGTGACCGCCCGCTCGTACTGCTCCAGGACCCGGGGCGCCCGCACCGGCGAGGTCATCAGGAGCGGGATCGCCCGCGGGTGGGCGGCGAACGCGGCCCGGTAGGAGCGGGCCCAGGACTCCACGGCGGTGTCCCAGGGGGCCAGGTCCAGGGTCGCGGGGTCGATCGCGGCCGCGACCCGCTCGCGCAGCAGCTCGACGATGCCGTCCCGGCCGTCCACATGGTGATACAGCGAACCGGCCTGGGTGCCCAGCCGCTTCGCGATCTGCGGGACGCTGAAGTCGCCCTGCTCGTCCACGAGTTGCAGCGCGGTCGTGGTGATCCGCTCCCGGTCGAGGAGCGGGGTGCGCGGCCGTCCCATGCGTGTGTTCTCCCCCGGAGGTGTGAAACGGGTCTTCCCGGATGTCCAGGAGGAGGCTACATTGCCAAAACCGAAAGGCTTTAGATTTACGGGTCCGGGGCAGCTCCTGCCCTGGTAGCGCCGGTCATCCCGCACGCCCGGAACCCTCCCGTCCGTCGCGCTCGAAGGGCTCCTCCCCATGTCCGTCACCGCTCGCGAGGAGAGCACGCCACCCGCCGTGGCCACGCTCCGCTCCGGTTCGCTCGGCACCGCCGACATCGCCTTCTTCGTCATCTCCGCCGCCGCCCCGCTCACCGTGATGGCCGGCGTCGCCCCCCTCGCCGTCCTGCTCGGCGGCATCGGCGCCCCCGCCGGCTACCTCATCGCCGGCATCACCCTCGCCGTCTTCGCCGTCGGCTTCACCACCATGAGCCGGCACGTCAGAAGCGGCGGCGCCTTCTACGCGTACATCACCCGCGGCCTCGGCCGCCCCGTCGGCATCGGCGCGGCACTGCTCGCCCTGATCGGCTACAACGGCATGGAGATCGGCGTCTACGGCCTGCTCGGCAGCGCCGGCCGGGACACCGCGAAGGCCCTCTTCGGCATCGACGTCCCCTGGCTGCCGATCGCCCTCGCCGGTCTCGTCCTCATCGGCTACGGCGGCTACCGCTCCATCGAGTTCGGCGCCAAGCTGCTCGGCGTGCTGCTGGTCGCCGAGACCGGCATCCTCGTCCTCCTCGCCGGCGGAGTGCTGGTGAAGGGCGGCGCGCACGGCCTGTCCGGCGCCTCCTTCGCACCCGGCCACGTCTTCGTCTCCGGCACCGCGGTCGTCCTCGCCTTCGCCTTCGCCGCCTTCACCGGCTTCGAGTCGACCGTCATCTACCGGCGCGAGGCCCGCGACCCCGAGCGGACCGTCCCGCGCGCCACCTACGTGGCCGTGGCCTTCCTCGGCCTCTTCTACGCCTTCTGCGTGTGGATCGTCATCCAGGCCTTCGGCAACGACGAGGTCATCGCGGCGGCCGCCAAGGACCCCGGCGGCCTGTTCTTCTCCGCCATCACCACCTACGTCGGCGGCTGGGCGGCCGACCTGATGCACGTCTTCATCGTGACCAGCATCATCGCCTCGCTGCTCGCCTTCCACAACGCGATCAACCGGTACGTCCTCGCCCTCGCCGAGGAGGGCGTGCTGCCCAGGAGGCTGGGCACGATCCACCCGCGGCACCGCTCCCCGTACCTGGCCGGTGTCGCGCAGACCGTCCTCGGCCTGGCGGTCGTGCTCGCCTTCTGGGCCGCCGGCGCCGACCCGTACAACCAGCTGCTGCTGTGGGTCAACACCCCGGGAATGATCGGCCTGTTCGCGCTCCAGCTGCTCGCCGCGATCGCGGTGCCCTGCTACTTCCGCCGGGTACGGCACGAGGAGGGCACCCTGCGCACCGTGGTCGCCCCGACCGTCGCCGCCGTCCTGCTCGCCACCGCGATAGGGCTCGTCATCACCCACATCGACCTGTTCACCGGGGCGTCCAGCACGGTCAACACCCTGCTGATCGTGATCGCCCCGGCCGTCTTCGCCGCGGGCCTGGGCCTCGCGTGGTGGCTGCGCCGCGCACGGCCCGCGGTGTACGCGGACTTCGCGTCCGAGCCGACCGAGTAGCCGAACGGCCGAACGGCCGGGCAGTCGAAGGGCCGATCCGCCGATCCGCCGAACAGCCGTACCGAACAAGGGAGTTCACCGCACCATGACCGCCAGCCCCGACCTGATCCTGACCGGCGCCGAGGTCCGCACCCTCGACCCCGCCCGGCCGTACGCCACCGCCGTCGCCGTGCGCGACGGGGTGATCGCCGCCGTCGGCGACGACCGGGACGTACGCGACTGGCGGGGACCCGGCACCGAGGTCGTGGCGCTGGACGGCGCGCACCTGGTGCCCGGCCTGGTGGACGCGCACAGCCACCCGGTCTGGGGCCTGGACATGGCGACCGGGACCGACCTGTCGGGCGTCCGCGACCTGGCGGGCCTGCGGGCCGCGCTGGCCGGGGCCGGCCGCACCGAGGGCTGGGTGATCGGGTTCGGCCTCGACCACAACGCGTTCGAGGGGCGGCCCGTCGACCGCGCGCTCGTCGAGGACGTGGTCGGCGGCGCGCCCGCCTTCCTCCGGCTCTACGACGGCCACTCCGCCCTCGCCAGTGGCGCGGCGCTCGCGGCGGCCGGGGTCACGGGTGCGCGGGCGTTCGCCCAGCGCGCGGAGGTCGTCTGCGATGCCGGGGGCCGCCCCACCGGGCACCTCGTGGAGCACGCGGCGATGCAGCTGGTCGAGCGGGTGATGCCCCGCCCGTCGTACGCGGCCCGCCGGGCCCGGCTGGTCGAGCTGCTCGCCGCGATGGCGGCCACCGGGCTGACCGGGGCGCACGTCATGGACGCGGGGGACGCGGAGCTGGTCGGGGCGGTGGCCGAGGAGACCGTGCTGCCGCTGCGGCTGCGCTTCGCGCCCTGGTGCATGCCGGGCGTGACCCCGGAGGGGCTGGCGGAACTGGTCGCGGCACAGGGGCGGGGCGGGCGGCACTGGGTGGTCGACGGGGTCAAGTTCTTCATGGACGGGACCGTGGAGGGCGGCACCGCCTGGCTGGAGCACGCGGACTGCCACGGGCAGGGCACGGCGGCGTTCTGGCCGGACCCCGAGGCGTACGCGGCCGCGGTACGGCACCTGCACGTTGCAGGGGTGCGCACGGCCACGCACGCGATCGGGGACGCGGCGGTACGGCATGTCCTGGACGTGGTGGCGGGGCTGGGGCCCGGCGCGGCCGGCCGGCACCGCGTCGAGCACATCGAGACGGCACCGGACGCGCTGCTCCCGCGGTTCGCGGAGCTGGGGGTGGCCGCGTCGATGCAGCCGCCGCACACCGGGTACACGCGGGCCGACGGCACGGACGAGTGGTCGCGCCGCCTGGGCGCCGGCCGCGCCGGACACGCCTGGCGGCTGCGCGACCTCCGCGACGCGGGCGCGACGGTCGCCCTCGGCTCGGACTGGCCGATCGCCCACTACGACGTACGCTCCGTCCTCGCGACGGCCCGCGCACCCCGCGGCGCCGCGTCGGCCGCCCCGGGCCTGACCGGCCTGGAGGCCCTGGAGGGCTGCACGACCCACGCGGCGCGGGCGGCGGGCGAGGCGGCCGGCGCAGGCCGCATCACAGTGGGCCACCGCGCCGACCTCACGGCCTTCGCCCTGGACCCCGTCGACTCCCCGGCGGACGAACTGGCAGAGGCACCGGTACGGCTGACGGTGACCGGGGGCCATGTGGTGCACCGGGGCAAGTGAGTCACCGACGGGCTGAGCAGGGCCCGGCACCGCCGACCACCGCCGTGCCGGCTGGGCTCCCGCCGCGGCGGGAGAAGGAGGCCGGCAGCTGTCCTGAGCCGGGGGCTGCTCCGGGCCGGGGCTGCTCCGGGCCGGAGGTTGTCATTGATGCGTCGGTTGGTCGTGAGCCGACGGCTCACTTTTCTCCGCCGCGGTGGCGCCCGGCCACCGCGGCGGTGGCCGGCGGTGCCGGACCGGACGTTGTCGTGGGCGAAGTCGGCCTGAGCCGCCCGCAGGGGCTCGCTTCAGCCGTCCGCAGGGCTTGCCGCCGTCGGCTGCCGGGGCAGGGCGTACGGGAGGGCGCCGTACCAGAGGCGTATCACCATGAAGCCGAAGGCCAGGCAGAGGGCGCCGCCCACCGCGTCGAGCCAGAAGTGGTTGGCGGTGGCCACGATGACGAGGAGGGTGGCCGTGGGGTAGAGGAGGCCGAGGAGCCGGACCCAGGGCACCGAGGCCAGCGCGAAGATCGTCAGGCCGCACCACAGGGACCAGCCGATGTGCATGGACGGCATCGCGGCGTACTGGTTGGACATGTGCTTGAGGTCGCCGGAGGCCATCGAACCCCAGGTGTGGTGGACCATCACCGTGTCGACGAAGCGGTCGCCGTTCATCAGGCGGGGCGGGGCGAGCGGGAACAGGTAGTAGCCGAGGAGGGCCACGCCCGTCGTGGCGAAGAGGGCGAGGCGGGCCGCCGCGTACCGGCCGGGGTGGCTGCGGTAGAGCCACACCAGGACCCCCAGCGTCACCACGAAGTGCAGCGTCGCGTAGTAGTAGTTCATGCCGACGATCAGCCAATTCACCGAGTTCACGGCGTGGTTGACCGAATCCTCGACGGCGATCCCCAGATGTTGCTCGGCCTGCCAGATCCAGTCGGCGTTGCGCAGCGCCTGCGCCTTCTGCTCCGGGACCGCGTTGCGGATCAGCGAGTAGGTCCAGTAACTCACCGCGATCAGCAGGATCTCGAACCAGAGCCGGGGCCGCCGCGGCGTCCGCAGCCGACCCAGGAACCCCTGTTCTCCCTCGCCCGTGACGGTCCGCGGAAGGGTCTGTTGTGCGCGACCTTCCGGCTCTGTCACGGTCGAGTCACTCATAGGTACAGAGTCTGCCAGAAAAGGCGTCTTCGACAGATCATCCCAAGGTTGGGTTCACGCCGCATGTTCTACGGCACCGCGACTACTACCCAGGTACTGCACAGCCCGCACCCGGGTACTCCTGTGCCGTCAGGGGCGGTTGGTGCGGTCGCCCGGTGCCGACGCGGTAGAACCGCGCACCACCAGCTCCGGCATGAAAACGAACTCGCTGTGCGGAGCCGGGGTACCGCCGATCTCCTCCAGCAGGGTGCGCACCGCGGCCTGGCCCATCGCCGGGACCGGCTTGCGGATGGTGGTGAGCGGCGGGTCGGTGAACGCGATGAGGGGGGAGTCGTCGAAGCCGACCACCGAGACGTCCCGGGGGACGTCGAGCCCGCGCTGCCGTACGGCCCGTATCGCGCCGAGCGCCATCATGTCGCTGGCGCACACGATCGCCGTGCAGCCCCGGTCGATGAGCGCCGTGGTGGCCGCCTGACCGCCCTCCAGCGTGTAGAGGGAGTGCTGGACCAGCTCCGACTCGATCACGTTCGCCGGCAGGCCCAACTGGTCCTGCATCGCCCGCACGAACCCCTCGATCTTGCGCTGCACGGGGACGAACCGCTTCGGGCCGAGGGCGAGCCCGATCCGGGCGTGCCCCAGGGAGACGAGGTGGGTGACGGCCAGCGTCATCGCCGCGCGGTCGTCGGGGGAGATGAACGGCGCCTGCACCTTCGGCGAGAAGCCGTCCACGAGCACGTACGGCACGCCCTGCGCCCGCAGCCGCTCGTAGCGCTGCATGTCGGCCGTGGTGTCCGCGTGTAGGCCCGAGACGTAGATGATGCCCGCGACCCCGCGGTCCACCAGCATCTCGGTCAGCTCGTCCTCGGTGGACCCGCCGGGGGTCTGGGTGGCGAGCACCGGGGTGTAGCCCTGCCGGGTCAGCGCCTGCCCGATGACCTGCGCGAGCGCCGGGAATATCGGGTTCTCCAGCTCGGGCGTGATCAGGCCCACCAGGCCCTCGCTGCGCTGCCGCAGCCGTACCGGACGCTCGTAGCCGAGGACGTCCAGGGCGGCGAGCACGGACTGGCGGGTGGTGGCGGCGACGCCCGGCTTCCCGTTCAGGACCCGGCTCACCGTCGCCTCGCTCACCCCCGCCTGCGCTGCGATGTCGGCAAGCCGTGTGGTCACGGCACTGGACTGTACCGGCCGTATGTCCCCTTGCACACCGATCGGGCGCCTGATGCGGCCCGGGGGGCGGCCCGCGGTGGGCTGCTGCGTCATCGCACTCCCTACTGAACATGATGGCAAGAGCTTGCAGAGTCTTGCACAAGTGGCCGCCGTAGCGCTCTACCGCCGTAAACAAGCGTCTCACGGCGGTCGCCGACAGGTCACGCCCGGATAACTTCGGAGATCTCTTGCACTTTTTTGCTGCAAGGTCTTTCGCAAGGCTTACATCGCTGTTACGTTCCCTGACGCCCGGCCGCCGCAGCAACGGCGCAGTCGGCACGACAGCGGGACGGTGGACGGGACCGCCCCCGCATCACTCGGGCTTAACCCTCAAGGAGAACTCATGCGGCGTGGCATAGCGGCCTCCGCACTGGTGGCGTCCCTCGCCCTCACGGCGACGGCGTGCGGCGGGAGCGACAGCGACAGCAAGTCGGACGGGCCGGTCACCATCACCTGGTGGGACACCTCCAACGCCACCAATGAGGCACCGACGTACAAGGCCCTGGTCAAGGAGTTCGAGGCCGCGAACAAGGGCATCAAGGTCAACTACGTCGACGTCCAGTTCGACCAGGCGCAGAACAAGTTCGACACGGCCGCCCAGTCCGGCAAGGGCGCCCCCGACGTGCTGCGCTCCGAGGTCGGCTGGACCCCCGCCTTCGCCAAGGCCGGCTACTTCGTGCCGCTGGACGGCACCGCCGCCCTCGCCGACAAGGACAAGTTCCAGTCCAGCCTGATGACCCAGGCCCAGTACGAGGGCAAGACCTACGGCGTCCCGCTGGTCACCGACACCCTCGCCCTCGTATACAACAAGGCGCTCTTCAAGAAGGCCGGCATCACCGCGGCCCCCGCCACCTGGGACGAGGTGAAGGCCGACGCCGCCAAGATCCAGGACAAGGCCAAGACCACCGGCTACTGGGGCCCCGAGGCCGCGTACTACACGCAGCCCTTCCTCTACGGCGAGGGCACCGACATGGTCGACGCCTCCGCCAAGAAGATCACCATCACCTCGGCGGCGGCCAAGAAGGGCTACCAGACCTGGCTGGACCTCTACTCCGGCAAGGGCCTGCACAAGGCGGACGTCACCGCCGACGCCTACGCCCACCGCCAGGACGCCTTCGTCAACGGCAAGGTCGCCATGACCATCGAGGGCCCCTGGGAGATCACCAACTTCTACAAGGGCTCCGCGTTCAGCGACAAGTCCAACCTCGGCATCGCCACCGTCCCGGCCGGCTCCACCGGCAAGGCGGGCGCCCCGACCGGCGGCCACAACCTCTCGATCTACGCCGGCATCGACAAGGCCCACCAGGCCGCGGCCGAGAAGTTCGTCGCCTTCATGACCTCCGCGAAGTCCCAGACGGAGATCGCCCTGAAGAACTCCACCCTGCCGACCCGCTCCGACGCCTACACCACCGAGGTCAAGGCCGACCCGGGCATCGCCGGCTACCAGGCCGTCCTCTCCTCCGCCCAGCCGCGCCCGGCGCTCGCCGAGTACTCCTCCCTGTGGGGTCCGGTCGGCACCGAGCTGACCAAGATCGCCGGTGGCAAGGAATCCCTGGACAAGGGCCTGAGCACCGCCGAACTCGGGATCGAGAAGCTCGTCCCCGACTTCAGCAAGTAAGCCGCCGGCCGGCCGCCGGAGTGCCTCGTTCAGGGAGGTGCTCCGGCGGCCGGCGGCCTGTGCCCAGCCAGCCCGACCCCGGAAGACCAGAAGGTGTCGAACCATGACAGTCGCCATCGACCGCGCGACCGGCAAACGCCACGGTGACCGCGCGCCCCGCCCCGGGCTGGGCCAGCGGCTGAAGAACAGCTACCAGAAGTACTGGTACGCCTACGCGATGATCGCCCCCGTGGCCGTCGTCCTCGGGGCGCTCGTCGTCTACCCGTTGGTGTACGGCTTCTACCTGACGTTGACCGACGCCAACAGCCTCAACACCGCCCGCACCATCGGCGTCAACCACATCGACGCCACCTACAAGTTCATCGGCCTGGACAACTACAAGGACATCCTGTTCGGACCGACGTCCTACGACCGCTTCTGGTCCCACTTCCTGTGGACGATCGTCTGGACCGCGCTCTGCGTCGCCCTGCACTACACGATCGGTCTCGGCCTCGCCCTGCTCCTCAACGAGAAGTTCCGCGGCCGCACCTTCTACCGCATGGTCCTGGTGCTGCCCTGGGCGGTGCCGACCTTCGTCACCGTCTTCGGCTGGCGGTTCATGCTCGCCGACGGCGGCATCATCAACAGCGCCCTGCACTTCCTGCATCTGCCGCAACCCGCCTGGCTGGAGGACACGTTCTGGCAGCGGGCCGCCGCGATCCTCGTCAACACCTGGTGCGGTGTGCCGTTCATGATGCTCTCGCTGCTCGGCGGCCTGCAGGCCATCGACGGCACGCTGTACGAGGCCGCCGAGATGGACGGCGCGAGCGCCTGGCAGCGCTTCCGGTACGTCACCCTGCCGGGCCTGAGGTCCGTCAGCTCCACCGTCGTCCTGCTCGGCATCATCTGGACGTTCAACCAGTTCGCCGTCATCTTCCTGCTCTTCGGCGACACCGCCCCCGACGCGCAGATCCTGGTCACCTGGGCCTACTACCTCGGCTTCGGACAGCAGCCGCGTGACTTCGCCCAGTCCGCCGCCTACGGCATGCTGCTGCTGGCCATCCTGATCGTCTTCACCTCCTTCTACCGCCGCTGGCTCAACCGCAACGACCAGCAGCTCGCGATCTGAGGCAGGAGTTCCCATGAGTACGACCACTGTCCAGACCTCCGCCCAGGTCGCCGAGGAGGCCCCCGTGACGACCACCCTCCGAGTCCGCGGCCGGGGCGAGCGCGGCCCGCTCGGCAGCGCCGTCATCCACGGCGTCCTGGGCGTCGCGAGCCTCGTCGCGTTCTTCCCGGTCGGCTGGCTGATCTTCCTGTCCCTCGGCCCGGACAAGGACGACTACCTCCACCCGAGCGGCATCTGGCACAAGATGACGCTGAGCAACTACTCCTTCGTCCTCCAGCACACCGGCTTCTGGGACTGGTTCAGGACGACGATGATCGTCGTCGGAGGTACGACGGTCATCGGGCTCATCCTCGCCTCCACCACCGGCTACGCGGTCTCCCGCATGCGCTTCCCGGGCTACCGGAAGTTCATGTGGCTGCTGCTGGTGACGCAGATGTTCCCGATCGCCGTGCTGATCGTGCCGATGTACCAGATCATGTCGCGGCTCGGCCTCATCGACAGCTACCTCGGCCTGATCCTCGTCTACTGCACCACCGTCGTGCCGTACACGGCGTGGCTGCTCAAGGGCTACTTCGACACGATCCCCTTCGAGATCGACGAGGCCGGCCGCGTCGACGGGCTCTCGCCCTTCGGCACCTTCGCCCGGCTGATCCTGCCCCTTGCGAAGCCCGGCCTCGCGGTCGCCGCGTTCTACAACTTCCTCACCGCCTTCGGCGAGGTCGCGTTCGCGTCCACGTTCATGCTCAGCGACGACAAGTACACGTTCGCGGTGGGGCTGCAGAGCTTCATCAGCGAGCACGACGCGCAGCGCAACCTGATGACCGCGACGGCGGTGCTGATCGCGATACCGGTGGCCGTGTTCTTCTACCTCGTGCAGAAGAACCTGGTGACCGGCCTCACCGCCGGCGGTACGAAGGGGTAGCACGCCGGTTCACTGGCGCCCCGCAAGGGGCGCGGGGAACTGCGCGACCAGCCCCGACGGCGCCGCACCCGAAACCCGAGGCGGCCGCGATGTCCATCCGACCCCGCTGACACCGCGGCCGTCTCGTCATCACCGTTCTACGCCCGCTTGATCCGTTGCCCCCCCCTTACGTACCAAGGACGCCATGAGCCAGCAGCACTCCGCCATCGCCCCGGCACTGAACCCCGCCAAAGCCAAGCGCAGCGACTGGTGGCGGGACGCGGTGATTTACCAGGTCTATCCGCGCAGCTTCGCCGACAGCAACGGCGACGGGATGGGGGACCTGGAGGGCGTGCGTGCCAGACTCCCGTACCTGCGCGACCTCGGTGTCGACGCCGTGTGGCTCAGCCCGTTCTACGCCTCGCCGCAGGCCGACGCCGGCTACGACGTCGCCGACTACCGGGCCGTGGACCCCATGTTCGGCAACCTGCTGGACGCGGACGCGCTGATCCGGGACGCGCACGGGCTGGGCCTCAGGATCATCGTCGACCTCGTGCCCAACCACTCCTCGGACCAGCACGAGTGGTTCAAGCGGGCGCTGGCGGAGGGCCCCGGTTCGCCGTCGCGCGACCGCTACCACTTCCGGCCGGGCAAGGGCGAGAACGGCGAACTCCCGCCCAACGACTGGGAGTCCATCTTCGGCGGCCCGGCGTGGACCCGGGTGGCCGACGGCGAGTGGTACCTCCACCTCTTCGCCCCGGAGCAGCCCGACTTCAACTGGGAACACCCGGCCGTCGGCGACGAGTTCCGCTCCATCCTGCGGTTCTGGCTGGACATGGGCGTGGACGGCTTCCGTATCGACGTCGCCCACGGCCTGGTGAAGGCGGAGGGGCTGCCGGACCTCGGCGGCGCCGACCAGCTGAAGCTGCTGGGCAACGATGTCATGCCGTTCTTCGACCAGGACGGCGTGCACGAGGTCTACCGGCAGTGGCGGCACGTGCTGGACGAGTACGCCGGCGAGCGCATCTTCGTCGCCGAGGCCTGGACGCCCACCGTCGAGCGCACCGCCAACTACGTCCGCCCGGACGAGCTCCACCAGGCCTTCAACTTCCAGTACCTGAGCACCGACTGGGACGCGAAGGAGCTGCGGGCCGTCATCGACCGCACCCTGGAGGCGATGCGCCCGGTCGGCGCCCCCGCCACCTGGGTGCTGTCCAACCACGACGTCACCCGGCACGCCACCCGCTTCGCCAACCCGCCCGGCCTCGGCACCCAGATCCGCACGGCCGGCGACCGGGAGCTGGGTCTGCGCAGGGCGCGGGCGGCCACCCTGCTGATGCTCGCGCTGCCCGGCTCGGCCTACGTCTACCAGGGCGAGGAGCTGGGCCTCCCGGACGTCGTGGACCTGCCCGACGAGGTCCGCCAGGACCCCGCTTACTTCCGGGGTGCCGGCCAGGACGGGTTCCGGGACGGCTGCCGGGTGCCGATCCCGTGGACGCGGGAGGGCTCGTCGTACGGCTTCGGGCCCGGGGGCAGCTGGCTGCCGCAGCCCGCGAGCTGGGGCGGGCTGAGTGTCGAGGCGCAGACCGGGGTGGCCGGTTCCACCCTGGAGCTGTACCGCAGCGCACTGCGCGTCCGGCGTGAGCAGGCCGACCTCGGCGCGGGCGACGCGGTGGAGTGGCTGCGCGCCCCGGAGGGCGTCCTCGCCTTCCGGCGCGGGGAGTTCGTGTGCGTCGCGAACACGAGCGGGGAGTCGGTGACGACTCCGGCCCACGGCAGGGTGCTGCTGGCCAGCGGCGAACTGACCGAGGCGGACGGCGAGGCGAAGCTGCCGGCCGACACCACCGTGTGGTGGACCACCGCCTGACGGACCGTCAT
The DNA here is from genome assembly GCF_042957285.1 of Streptomyces sp. NPDC008092. NCBI lineage: Bacteria > Bacillati > Actinomycetota > Actinomycetes > Kitasatosporales > Streptomycetaceae > Streptomyces > Streptomyces sp. NPDC008092. Next base: position 568,538 of record NZ_JBIBHY010000006.1, on the reverse strand, counting down.
GCGGTAACTTCTTGCAGCAACTTCACAGGGCCCGCTACCCATCCGGGGAGCGGGCCCTTAACATCTGCGCAACCGCAAGGTTTCCGCAATGTTTCTGCAAGAGCCTTCAATGGTGAAGGAACCCCACATGGCACGTAAGACACTCTCCGCCGCTCTGGCGCTGGCCGCCTGTAGCGTTGTCATGACCCCGTCCGTCGCGTCGGCCTCCCCGCCCGGCACCAAGGACGTCACCGCCGTCCTCTTCGAGTGGAACTACGGCTCGGTCGCCAAGGAGTGCACCAGCACCCTCGGTCCCGCAGGCTACGGATACGTCCAGGTCTCCCCGCCCGCCGAGCACATACAGGGCTCGCAGTGGTGGACGTCGTACCAGCCGGTGTCGTACAAGATCGCCGGCAGGCTCGGTGACCGCACCTCGTTCCAGAACATGGTGAACACCTGCCACGCGGCCGGTGTGAAGGTCGTCGTCGACACCGTCGTCAACCACATGTCGGCGGGCAGCGGCACCGGCACCGGCGGCTCGTCGTACACGAAGTACAACTACCCCGGTCTGTACTCCTCGTACGACTTCGACGACTGCACCTCGCTCGTCTCCAACTACGCCGACCGCTGGAACGTCCAGCACTGCGAACTCGTCGGCCTGGCCGACCTGGACACCGGTGAGGAGTACGTCCGCAAGACCATCGCCGGTTACATGAACGACCTGCTGAGCCTCGGCGTCGACGGTTTCCGGATCGACGCGGCCAAGCACATCCCGGCCGAGGACCTCGCCAACATCAAGACCCGGCTGACCAATCCGTCCGTGTACTGGAAGCAGGAGGTCATCTACGGCGCCGGCGAGGCCGTCCAGCCGACCGAGTACACCGGCAACGGGGACGTCCAGGAGTTCCGGTACGCCTACGACCTCAAGCGCGTCTTCAACGACGAGAACCTCGCCTACCTGAAGAACTACGGCGAGGGCTGGGGGTACATGAGCAGCTCGGTCGCCGGGGTCTTCGTCGACAACCACGACACCGAGCGCAACGGCTCCACGCTGAACTACAAGAGCGGCGCGAACTACACGCTGGCCAACGTCTTCATGCTCGCCTACCCCTACGGCGCCCCGGACATCAACTCCGGCTATGAGTGGTCCGACGCCGACGCCGGGCCGCCCAACAACGGTGTCGTCAACGCCTGCTGGCAGGACGGCTGGAAGTGCCAGCACGCCTGGCCGGAGATCATCCGCATGGTCGCCTTCCGCAACGCGGTGCGCGGCGAGTCGGTGACGAACTGGTGGGACGATGGCGCCGACGCGATCGCCTTCGGGCGCGGCGCGAAGGGCTATGTCGCCATCAACCACGAGTCGGGCTCCCTGACCCGGACGTACCAGACGTCGCTGCCGGCCGGGACGTACTGCAACGTGCAGGCGAACACGTCGGTGACGGTGAATTCGAGCGGCCAGTTCACGGCCACGCTGGCCTCGAACACGGCCCTCGCGATCTACGCCGGGAAGTCCGCCTGCTGAGGGGCCTGTGGGGTCATGCGTTGGGTCCCGATCACCGACAGCAGCCGCAGCGCCTCCTCGGACCGTGAACCCGGGGTCGCGGTGTAGATCACGACCTGCTGGTCGCGCTCGGTGATGTCCAGGGCGTCGCAGTTGACGGTGACCGGGCCCACCACCGGGTGCCGGAAGGTCTTGACCAGGGTGGGCTCGGCGGACACGTCGTGCGACTCCCACAGCCGCCTGAACTCCTCGCTCCCGGCGAGGAGTTCGGCCACCAGGCCGGTCACCTCGGGAGAGCCGGGATACCGGCCCGCCGTGGCCCGCAGGCGCTGCGCCGAGAGCCGGGCGAAGGCGTCCACGTCCGACACCCCGTACAGCCTGCTGCCCGCCGGGCGCGGGGTGAGGAAGGCGCGGCGCATGAGGTTGCGGTCACGCGGGGGCAGCGCGGAGAAGTCCTCCATGAGGGCGGCCGCCAGATCGTTCCAGGCCAGCACCTCGAAGGTCGCGGAGGTCACGAAGGCGGCGGCCTGCGGAAGCCGGTGCAGCAGGTCGAGCAGGCTCTGCCGGACCTCGCGGGAGGGCCCGGGCGGCGGTCCCGGCGGCGCTCCGGCCAGATGGTGCAGATGCCCGCGCTCGGCGTCGGACAGCCGCAGCGCCCGCGCCAGCCCGCCCAGCACCTCACGCGACGGCCGCGGCCCCCGGGCCTGCTCAAGACGCGTGTAGTACTCCGTCGAGATGAACGCCAGCTGCGCCACCTCCTCACGCCGCAGCCCCGGCGTCCGGCGGCGCGGGCCGCGCGGCAGCCCCACCTCGGCGGGGGAGATCCGCTCACGTCGGCTGCGCAGGAACGCCGCCAGCTCTTGCCTGTCCACGCGTCCAGTGTGCGTCGGCCGCCCGGCCCCATCCAGGTACCGCCGGTGCCTGGATGGGGCCCGCGCCCGCACGCAGGCTCGAAGCCATGGAGAACACAGTGAATCCCGGTCTGCTGACCGGCAAGGTGGCGTTCATCAGCGGAGCCGGGCGCGGTATCGGCGCGGCGGCCGCCCGGCTCTTCGCCCGCGAGGGCGCCCGGGTGCTGCTGGCGGCCCGCACGGAGGACCAGCTCAAGGCGGTGACCGAGGAGATCCGCGCGGCCGGCGGCACCGCCGACTACACGGTGTGCGACCTGGCCGACACGGCGAGTGTCCGCGCCGCCGTCGACCGCACGGTGGAGGTCTACGGCCGCCTGGACCTCGCGTTCAACAACGGCGCCGTCGCCCAGCAACCCGGCCCCCTGGACGAACTCCCCGAGGCCGACTTCGACCACGTCACCAGCGTCAACCTCAAGGGCGTCTGGCTGGCCATGTCCGAGGAGGTCAGGGCCATCCGCGCCACCGCCTCCGGCGGCGCCATCGTCAACAACTCGTCCGTCGGCAGCCTGGGCGCCAACCCCGTCCTGCCGGTCTACGGCGCCCTGAAGCGCGCCGTCAACAGCCTCACCGAGTCGGCCGCGGTCACCTACGGCCCCGAGGGCATCCGCGTCAACGCGGTCGCCCCCGGCGGCACGCTCACCGAGATGGTCCGCGCCTGGGACGAGGCCACTCCCGGCGTCATCGACCGCATGCGGGCCACGACCCCCCTCGGCCGCACCGCCGACCCCACCGAGATCGCCGAGGCCGCCGCCTGGCTGCTCAGCGACCGCGCGTCCTACGTGACGGGCACGGTACTGCGGGTGGACGGCGGGGCGCGGCTCTGAGCGGGAGCGCCCCGTAAGGGGCGCTGGGGGTACCCCCGGCCGAAGGCTGGGGGAGGAACTGCGCGACCGGCCACGACGAAGCCGCAGCCGACAGACGGCCTGCCCAGGCCCCGCCTGCGGAGCACCCGGCTCAGTCGCTGACGTTGATGTGCCTGGCCAGCGCGGTCACCGAGAGGTCCGCGTGGTCGACCCACTGGGGGAACGCCAGCGTCTTGTGCTGGGTGGAGGCCGGCGGCGTGATCTCCAGGTAGGAGGCGTGCACCGCGCCCGAGGTGCCGGTGTTGGCGTGGGTCCAGGCGACGACGGCCTCGGCGCTCTGGCCGTCCTTGAGGACCAGGGTCTTCTTGCCCGGGTCCTTGGCGTACCAGGTGTTGCCCCAGTGCGTGTGGGTCGTGATCGCCTTGTGCCTGGAGTTCTCCAGCCCCAGGCCGGGGTAGCCGCGCAGCGCGCAGGTCTTCCCGCTGAGGTTGCGCAGCGTGATGACGACGCCCTGGTGGTTCATGCCGCCGGCGAGCTGCTTGCCGAAGCCGGCCTTGAGCGCGGCGGCGGAGCAGGTGGGCGTGGCCTTGGCGGCGGCCGGGGTCGCCGCGTTGGCGGTGCCCGCCCACACGAGGCCCAGGCCGGCGAGGGCGGCCGCGCCTCCGGCGAGCTTGGCGCGGCCGATCCCGCGGCGGGCACGGTGCCTGCCCGCGGACCCGGCGATGTCGGTGCTGTGGGTGTTCAGGTCTTCGTTCACGGCGACGACGCTCCACTCGTGTCGTGAGGCACGGGGCGTGGTCTGCGCCCCGTGCCGTCCTCTGGTGCCTTACACGAGGTTCGATGCACGACACCGCGGATTTGTTCGCGCCGTGCCGCCGGAATCTTTCCGGGGCTACTTCCAGGTGTCACTCGTCGTGTAGCCGGCGGAGGTCCCCGTCGTGTACGACCGGTTCGTGCCGGACTCCCACGTCACGTTCCCGGAGCTGTCCTTCTTGATGTACTTGTACGTGAAGGCCGTGCTCTTCGGGACGATCACCAGCCTGCTCCACGTCGGGTACGACGCCGAGGACAGCGGGATCGCGTCGCTCGTGTTCCAGGAGCCGAGGGAGGCGAGGGAGCCGACGACGTAGACGTTGGTGCCCCAGTCGGTCGTGGCGTACTCGTTGAAGGTCACGTCGGTGGCGTCGGCGTTCGCCACGTTCCAGGAGTTGTCGAGGGAGACCGCCGAAGTCGTGGTGGTGGCGGTCCTGTTCGCGTTGGACTCCCAGGTGACGTTCCCGGAGCTGTCCTTCTTTATGTACTTGAACTGGAACGACGTGTTGATCGGCACGTTCACCGCACCCGACCAGATCGGGTACCCGGAGGACGACAGCTGGATCGCCTTCGAGGTGTCCCAGGAGCCCAGGGCGTCGATGGAGCCGACGACGTAGACGTTGGTGCCGGTCGTGGTGGACGCGTACTCGTTGAAGGTCGCGGTCACCGTGGAGGTGGAGCCGCCGCCGCTGCCGCCGTCGTCGCAGCCGACCGTGCAGGTGTAGGAGGAGTTGTAGAAGGCGACGGCGTCCTTCGCGGGGATCGTGATGCTCGCGTTGCCGCCGGAGACGGTGACCGTGGAGGCGCCGCCGTCGATGACGTCGGAGTACGTGCCGTCGGCCATGCCCGTCGCGAAGGTGTAGGTGGCCGACGACGAACCGTTGTTGACGGCGAAGAAGCCGGCGCCGCTGCGGCCGAAGCCGATGACGTTCGACGACATGGTCTGCCAGTTGGAGACGGCCGCGCTGCCGGCCGCGTTGTGCCAGGCCACCATGCCGACGACGGCGGTGTCGCGGTCGAGGCAGTTCCAGCCGCTGGAGCAGTTGGTGTCGGTGACGAAGCCGGCCGAGTTCGGCGGTGCCTGGTCGCTCTGGGTCCACTGCCAGCTGGAGTAGACCGTCGGTGTCGACCACTTGTAGGCGAGCTCGAAGAGGTTGGCGAGCTTGTAGCTGTCGCCGTCCTTGTAGCTCATGTGCAGGCCGTTGCGCTCGGTGTCGTGGTTGGTCACGAAGGACACGGAGTTGGCGGCGGGCAGGATGCCGGACGTGGACAGCGACGCGAGGTCCGAGACGTTGCCCTGGAAGGCCGACTTCATCCTGCTCGCGTAGGTGAAGTCCAGGACGTCACCGGAGCCGTAGTAGTCGCTGGGCTGCGGGGTCGAGCCCGGGTAGACCTCGTCGAAGACGTACGGCGCCGCACCGGACGTCGTGGTGTTCAGCTTGGCGACGATGGCCGCCATGTCGGTGGCCGGGATGTGCTTGGCCGAGTCCACCCGGAAGCCGTCGACGCCCAGGGCGATCTGCTTGTTCAGGAAGGCGGCGAGGCCCGAACGGACGTTGTCCGCACCGGTCTTGAGGTCGGGCAGGCCGAGCAGTTCGCAGTTCTGGACCTGCGTGAGGTTCGAGTAGTCCTGGATGGTCAGGTCGGAGGTGGGGCAGTCGGCGGAGGTGTGGTAGTCGCTCGGGTCCCAGTCCGGGGTGTCGTACTTGCTGGTGAGGGTGGTGCCGTCGTAGCCGGTGCCGGTCTGCGCGGCCGTGTGGTTGATGACCGCGTCCGTGTAGACCTTCACGCCGGCCGTGTGGCAGGCGGAGATCATCGACGCGAACTGCGCCGCCGTACCGAAACGGCTGTTCAGGGTGTACGAGTACGGCTGGTAGACGTCCCACCAGTAGTAGCTGGACTGCTTGAGGGACTCGGAGGGCGGGGCGACCTGCACGGCGCCGTAACCGGCCGGGCCGAGGACGTTCGTGCACTCGGATGCGATCGAGTTCCAGTTCCATTCCCAGAGGTTGGCGATCACGTCGCCCTTGGCGGTGGTGTCCGCCTGTGCGGCGGTGGCCGGCAGGGCGACGACGCCCGCGAGCGCCAGGGCGCCCACGGCGATCGCGACGGCCGTGCGTCTGAAGACACCCGGGGGTCGGTGTCCGGTCATGTGCGGCTCCCAAACAAGAGGGACAGGCTTCAACAACCCTGGAGCGTGGGCCAGTTGAGACAACGCGTCAATACGCCTCGTGAAAGTTCTTGCTGTGAGTTTCAAGCCTCTTGCTGTAAACCTTTCGTTAGCGATACGGTCGCGCCGGGTCGGACCCCAAGAGAGCCGCTATCGCTAGGAGTTCACACCGGTGATACATGTCAGACGGGTCGCGGCCGTCGCCGTCGCCGCCCTCGCCGCCGCGCTCGTGCAGCCCGTCGCCGCACACGCCGCCGCCCCGCCCGCCCCGCCGTCCGACGCGAAGCTCGCCGCCGAGCCCGCCCGGCACGACGACACCCGGGAGCAGTTCTACTTCGTCATGCCGGACCGCTTCGCCAACGGCGACACCGGCAACGACAAGGGCGGCCTCACCGGCTCCCGGCTCTCCACCGGCTACGACCCCACCGACAAGGGCTTCTACCAGGGCGGCGACCTCAAGGGCCTGACCAACCGGCTCGACTACATCAAGGGGCTCGGCACCACCGCCATCTGGATGGCGCCGATCTTCAAGAACAGGCCCGTGCAGGGGACCGGGAGCAACGCCTCGGCCGGCTACCACGGTTACTGGATCACCGACTTCACCCAGGTCGACCCGCACTTCGGGACCAACAAGGACCTCCAGACCCTCATCTCCAAGGCGCACGCCAAGGGCATGAAGGTCTTCTTCGACGTCATCACCAACCACACCGCCGACGTCGTCGACTACGAGGAGAAGTCCTACGACTACCTCTCCAAGGGCGCCTTCCCCTACCTGACCAAGGACGGGCAGCCCTTCGACGACGCCGACTACGCGGACGGGAAGAAGAAGTTCCCGGCCGTCTCCACCGCCTCCTTCCCCCGCACCCCGACCGTCACCAGCCGGTCGAAGGTGCCGTCGTGGCTCAACGACCCGACGATGTACCACAACCGGGGCGACTCGACGTTCGCCGGCGAGTCCGCGACCTACGGCGACTTCTCCGGGCTCGACGACCTGTGGACCGAGCGGCCCGAGGTCGTCAGCGGCATGGAGAAGATCTACGAGCGGTGGGTGAAGGACTTCGCCATCGACGGTTTCCGGATCGACACCGTCAAGAACGTGAACATGGAGTTCTGGACGCAGTGGGCGACCGCGCTGGACAGGTACGCGGCGCGGCACGGCCGTAAGAACTTCTTCATGTTCGGCGAGACCTACTCCGCGGACACGTCCGTCACCTCGCCGTACGTCACCCAGGGCCGCCTCGACGCGACCCTCGACTTCCCCTTCCAGGACGCGGCCCGCTCCTACGCCTCCCAGGGCGGCAGCGCGCAGAAGCTGTCGAGCGTCTTCGGCGACGACTACAAGTACACGACCGACAAGGCGAACGCCTACGAGCAGGTCACCTTTCTCGGCAACCACGACATGGGCCGGATCGGGTACTTCCTGGAGCAGGACAACCCCAAGGCCACGGACGCGGAGTTGCTGGCCAAGGACAGGCTCGCCAACGAGGTGATGTTCCTCAGCCGGGGCAACCCGGTCATCTACTACGGCGACGAGCAGGGCTTCACCGGGTCCGGCGGGGACAAGGACGCCCGGCAGACGATGTTCGCGTCGAAGGTCGCGGACTACCTGGACGACGACGAGATCGGTACGGACCGGACCGCCGCCAGTGACGCGTACGACACGAGTGCGCCGCTCTACAAGCAGATCCGTGCTCTCTCCAAGCTGCGCGCGGCCAACCCGGCCCTCGCCGACGGCGTCCAGACCGAGCGCTACGCGGCCGACGGCGCCGGTGTCTACGCGTTCACCCGGACCGACGCGAGGACCGGCCAGGAGTACGTCGTCGCCTTCAACAACGCCGGCACGGCCAAGCAGGCGACCTTCGCCACCGGCTCCGCCGGCATGCGCTACCGGGCGCTCTACGGCACCGACGGCACCCTCGCCTCCGACGGCTCGGCGAAGCTGACCGTCACCGTCCCCGCCGGGTCCGCCGTCGTCTACAGGGCGACCGGCTCCCTCGCCCAGCCCGCCACCACCCCGACGGTCACCCTCCAGGCCCCGGCCGCCGGCGCCACCGGCACCGTCGACCTCACCGCGGACGTCACCGGCGGGCAGCTGAACCGCGTCGTCTTCGCCGCCCAGGTCGGCAACGGGAAGTGGACCACCCTCGGCTCCGCCGACCACGCCCCCTACAAGGTCACCCAGACCCTCGCCGAGGACGTCCCGGCCGGCACCGCCCTGCGCTACAAGGCGGTCGTCGTCGACTCCGCCGGGCACACCTCCAGCGCGCTCGCCGAGAGCGCCTCCGGCACCCCGCCCGCCGCCGAGACGCCCACCGCCTCCTCCCGGGACTACGCGGTCGTCCACTACAAGCGCACCGACGGCGACTACGACAACTGGGGCCTGTACGCCTGGGGCGACCTCGCCGACGGCGAGGCGACCACCTGGCCCGCCGGCCACCCCTTCACCGGCCGCGACGCGTACGGCGCCTTCGCCTACGTCAAGCTGAAGCCCGGCGCCACGAACGTCGGCTTCCTCGTCGTCGACAAGGACGGCAACAAGGACGTCTCCGCCGACCGCTCCATCGACGTCACCAAGACCGGCGAGGTCTGGATCGAGCAGGGGAAGGCGGACGTAGAGACGACACGGCCCGACTACCCCGCCCAGGACACCGCCAAGGCGGTCATCCACTACCACCGCGCCGACGGCGACTACGCGGGCTGGGGCCTGCACGTCTGGACGGGCGCCGCGAACCCCACCGACTGGTCGAGCCCCCTGCAGCCGGTGCGGACCGATGCCTACGGCGCGGTCTTCGAGGTACCGCTCACCGACGGCGCCACCAGCCTCAGCTACATCATCCACAAGGGCGACGAGAAGGACCTCGCCGCCGACCAGTCGCTCGACCTCAAGTCGAACGGCTACGAGGTGTGGCTCCTGAACGGCCAGGAGAAGTACCTGCTCCCGCAGCCCGCCGGCAGCGCGGCCGCGCTCGACCTGACCACCTCCAAGGCGGTCTGGATCGACCGGGACACGGTCGCCTGGAACGGCGCCGACGGCGCGGTCTCCACCCAGCTGGTCTACTCCCACGACGGTTCGATCGCCGTCAAGGACGGGACGCTGACCAGCGACGACGAGCGGTGGCTGCGGCTGACGAAGACCACCCTCACCGACGCGCAGAAGGCGAAGTTCCCGTACCTGAAGGACTACCCGGCCTGGTCGGTCGACCCGCGCGACCGGGACCGGGTGCGCGACGCGCTCGGCGGACAGCTCGTCGCCTCCCAGCGCGCGGCGAACGGGGCCGTGCTGGCCGCTACCGGTGTCCAGATCGCGGGCGTCCTCGACGACGTGTACGCCAAGGCCACGACCGCTGACCTCGGCCCGGTCTTCCACCACGGAAAGCCGACCCTCTCCGTCTGGGCGCCGACCGCGCAGTCCGTAGCCCTCGAACTCGACGGCGCGGTGAAGACCATGCGCCGCGACCCCGCCACCGGCGTCTGGTCCGTCACCGGCCCCGCGTCCTGGAAGAACAAGCCCTACCGGTACGTCGTCAAGGTCTGGGCGCCCAGCGTCCGGAAGGTCGTCACCAACAAGGTCACCGACCCCTACTCGGTCGCCCTCACCGCGAACTCGGAGCGCAGCCTGGTCGTCGACCTGGACGACAAGTCCCTGGCGCCGGGCGGCTGGTCGACGTACACCAAGCCCAAGGCCGTCCCGATGAAGGACGCCCAGATCCAGGAGCTGCACGTCCGGGACTTCTCGGTGGCCGACGCCACGGTCCCGGCCGCGGACCGGGGCACCTACCTCGCCTTCACCGACAAGGACAGCGACGGCTCCCAGCACCTCAAGGCCCTCGCCAAGGCCGGGACTTCGTACGTCCACCTTCTCCCGGCCTTCGACTTCACCACCGTGCCCGAGAAGAAGGCCGACCAGGCGAGCCCCGACTGCGACCTCGCCTCCTACCCGGCCGACTCGGAGCAGCAGCAGGCCTGCGTCTCCGCGGTCGCCGCGAAGGACGCCTACAACTGGGGCTACGACCCGTACCACTTCACGGTCCCGGAAGGGTCGTACGCCACCGACCCGGACGGCACCGCGCGTACCGTCCAGTTCCGGAAGATGGTCAAGTCGCTCAACGACGACGGGCTGCGGGTCGTCATGGACGTCGTCTACAACCACACGGCGGCCAGCGGCGAGGCGGACACCAGCGTCCTCGACCAGATCGTGCCCGGCTACTACCAGCGGCTGCTCGCCGACGGCAGCGTCGCCAACAGCACCTGCTGCGCCAACACCGCGCCCGAGAACGCCATGATGGGCAAGCTGGTGGTGGACTCGATCGTCACCTGGGCGAAGGAGTACAAGGTCGACGGGTTCCGCTTCGACCTGATGGGCCACCACCCGAAGGCCAACATCCTCGCGGTCCGCAAGGCGCTGGATGCGCTGACCCTGAAGAAGGACGGCGTCGACGGCAAGAAGATCATCCTGTACGGCGAGGGCTGGAACTTCGGGGAGGTCGCCGACGACGCCCGGTTCGTGCAGGCCACGCAGCAGAACATGGCCGGCACCGGCATCGCCACCTTCTCCGACCGGGCCCGGGACGCCGTACGCGGTGGCAGCCCCTTCGACGACGACCCCGGCATCCAGGGCTTCGCCTCCGGCCTGTACACCGACCCCAACTCCTCGACGGCCAACGGCACCACGGCCGAGCAGAAGGCCCGGCTCCTGCACTACCAGGACCTGATCAAGGTGGGGCTGACCGGCAACCTGGCCAAGTACCGGTTCACCGACAGCGACGGCAAGGAGGTCACCGGCGCGGAGATCGACTACAACGGCTCGCCCGCCGGATACGCCGACGCACCCGGCGACGCCCTCGCCTATGTCGACGCCCACGACAACGAGTCGCTGTTCGACGCGCTGACGTACAAGCTGCCGGCCGGCACCTCCGCGTCCGACCGGGCCCGGATGCAGGTCCTGGCGATGGCCACGGCCGCCCTCTCCCAGGGGCCCTCGCTCTCCCAGGCCGGCACCGACCTGCTGCGCTCCAAGTCCCTGGACCGCAACTCCTTCGACAGCGGCGACTGGTTCAACGCCATCCACTGGAACTGCGCCGACGGCAACGGCTTCGGCCGCGGCCTGCCGGCGGCCGCCGACAACCAGTCCAAGTGGTCCTACGCCAAGCCGCTGCTGACCTCGGTGAAGGTCGGCTGCCCGCAGATCGACGGGGCCTCGGCCGCCTACCGGGACCTGCTGAGGATCCGTACGACCGACAAGGCGTTCTCGCTCGGCACGGCCGCGCGGGTGCAGTCGGCGCTCTCCTTCCCGCTCTCCGGCAAGGACGAGACGACCGGGGTGATCACCATGGAGCTGGGGGACCTGGTCGTCGTCTTCAACGCGAGCCCTGAGCGGCAGCAGCAGCGGGTGGGCGCCCTGGCCGGAACCGGCTACCGGCTGCACCCGGTGCAGGCGTCGGGCGCGGACTCCGTCGTCAGGTCGGCATCGTACGAGCGGGAAACGGGTACGTTCGAGGTTCCGGGACGCACGGTGGCCGTGTTCTCCCGGACCACGTGACCGCGGCCTGACTCGGTGGGGCAGGCCCGGCATGCCCCCGGCTGCCGCCGGGGGTGACCCAAGGCACTGCCCCACCGGTGTTGTCCAGGGGCTGGGAGCATGGACGTCGACGGCAAGCTGACAGACACGACCGTGCTGGTCGTGGACGACGAACCCGCGAGCCGGTACGCGATGGGCACCGTGCTGCGCCGGGCCGGCCACCAGGTCGTCGCGGTCGCCGACGGCCGGCAGGCGCTCGCCGAACTCGACGTACGGCTGCGCAAGGGCGCCCTGCCCGACGTGGCCCTCGTCGACGTGAACCTCCCGGACATGAGCGGCTTCGAGCTCTGCCGCCGGCTGAAGGAGCGGCCGCACATGGCCGGCCTGCCCGTCGTGCACTTCTCGGCCCGGCGCACCGCCCCCGCCGACCGCTGCCCGGGCCTCGACACGGGGGCCGAGGCGTATCTGACGGTGCCCGCCGAGCCGGAGGAGATCGAGGCGGCGGTCCGGGCCGCGGTGCGCGCCGCCCGGCTGCGCGCCGACGACCAGGCACTGGTGCGGCGGCTGAAACTGCTGTCGCAGACGATCGTCACCATCCAGGCGGCCCGCTCGCTGCCCGAACTGGCCGACGCCGCCGCGGACGGCGCCGCCCGCCTCCTCGGCTGCCCGGCCGCCGTCTTCGTCCTCGACCAGGACGACCAGCTGTACCGCGGCCTGTACCGGGAGCGGACCTCCCTCGCGCTGCCGGACGAGGGCGCCCACCGGGACGTGGCCGGGCTGCTGCGCCGGCTCACCCGCGGGCAGTCCGGGGTCCGGATCACCACCGTGCCGACGCCGCTGTGGCCCACCGGTTTCTTCCGGCCCGGGGTGCAGCACGACGCCCGGCTGACGCTGGTCCTCACCCAGGACGGCAAGGTGCCGGTGTGCCTGGCCACCCCCACCCGCGGGCAGCGCAGGGTCGACCCCGAGAACGAGGCGCTGCTGGCCCAGCTGGCCCAGGCCACCGCGCTCGCCGCCGAGCCGCTGCTCATGTACCAGGTGGAGCGGCATGTCGCGCTCACCCTCCAGCACAGCTTCCTGCCCCGCCCGCACCAACTGCCCGACCTGCCGGGCGTCGACATAGCGGTGCGCTACGAACCCGCCTCCCAGGAGACCGAGATCGGCGGCGACTTCTACGCCGCGCTGCGGGTCGGCGACGGGGTGCTCACCGCGGTCGGGGACGTCGTGGGGCACTCGCTGGAGGCGGCCACCGTCATGGTGGAACTGCGGCACGCGCTGCGCGCCTACTGCCTCACCGAGAGCGACCCGGCCGCCCTCGCCGACCGCCTCGACCGGCTGCTCCAGCACTACCACGCCGAGGTCACGGCCACCGTCTGCCTGGCCCTGATCGACCCGGCGACCGGGCGCACCCGCGTTGCCAACGCCGGCCACATCCCGCCGCTGATACTCGGGGACGACGGCAGCGCCGAGTACGTCAAGGCGTCCGGTCCGCTGCTCGGGGTGGGCCTGCCGCACCCGCCGCCCACCGAACTGGTCCTCGGCCCCACCGACCGGCTCCTCATGGTCACCGACGGCCTGATCGAGACCCGCGGTACCGACCTCGCGGTCTCGATGGAACACCTCCGGGCCGCGGCCGGCGGCGCCCTGCCCGGCCTGGAGGCCCTGTGCGACACCCTCCTGGCCTGCTTCGGCCGGGACCGCGAGGACGACATCGCACTGCTGGCACTGAGCCTGGCGAACTAGCGGCCGTCCCGCCGTCGCCGTCCGCCGCCGACGGCTCGCCTGCATTCCCCCCGGCATTCGCCGGACGCCCCGATTCGCCTTGCGCACACCGGATCTGACACGGCGGATCACGGCAGGCCGGCGGGCGCCCTGACGGAATCGAGCAGAAGCGGGCGCAAGTGGGCGGATTCGAAAACCGGGAAGGAAACGGCACGGGATATTCCGCGTCGATTGCGTTCGCTATGGCCATGGCTGTCACTAATCGTGCTCGATTCGCCGCTAGATCGAATTCACGGGCCGCTGGATAATGAACGCGGCGGTGGTGTTCCCTGCCGTCAAGTGCCCGGTATCGGCTGAGAGGGCTGAGACCGGCGGGTCGCCGCGGGTCTCCTGAATCTCCCGTCATCACCGCGATTTGATTCAGAGTTAATTGGTGCACGCTGTTTCTTTTCCCCGGATGCGGGATGCGATGCCGTCGAACGCGTGGATTATTTTCCGGAGTGCCGTCACTTATACGCCTCTATTCTGCGCCGGACTGCGCCGTCCATTGCCGGTGCAACACCGTGCGCTCGCCGAATCAAGTGACGGCCGGCAGGCGGCTGTTGTACGTTTTTTCTCGCCGAGGAGATATTCCAACCAGCGGTTCTCGCCGTTGAGAGGGACACGTATGACGAGCCACGCAACCGGAATCGATCTCGAAATTCTGCTCCGCCGGGCGTTACAGACCACGGGTACCGGCGCGCGTTGGACGACCGACGCGGACGAGATGTGGTGCCGCCTCACCCACCAGTCCGGCATGCGACGCCGGCAGGGCTGGAAATTGCACGTTTCCGCGACGGCCGCGTCCGCGCCGGAAGTGCTGGAGAAGGCACTGGACGTGCTGTTGCACGAGGAGTCGGGATTCAAGTTCGTCCGGTCGCTCGAACAGGTGGGTGCACTCAATTCCCGCGCCACGCCACGAGGAAGCTCCGGCAAGTTCATCACCGTATACCCGTCCTCCGACGCCGACGCCGCACGGCTGGCGCTGGCGCTGCACCGGGCCACGGCAGGACTGGCCGGTCCCCGGATCCTGTCCGACCAGCCCTATGCGCCGCAGAGTCTGGTGCACTACCGCTACGGCGCCTTCGTCGGCCGGCGGCGGCTCTCGGACCAGGGGCTGCTGGTGTGGTTCATCGAGGACCCCGACGGCAACCCCGTGGAGGACAAGCGCACCGGGCAGTACTCCCCGCCCTCCTGGGCGGTCAGCCCCTTTCCCGCCTCGGTGCCGCTGCCGCCGCGACCGCAGAAGGCGGCGAGCGGCCCGGTGCTGCTCGGCGGCCGGTTCTCGGTACGGGAGGCGATCCGGCACACCAACAAGGGCGGCGTCTACCGGGGAACCGACGTCACCACGGGCGCACCTGTGGTGATCAAGGAGACCCGGCCGCACGTGGAGGGCGACGCCGCCGGCGGCGACATCCGTGACTGGCTGCGCGCCGAGGCCAGGACGCTGGAGAAGCTCAGGGGCACGGGACTGGCACCGGAGCCGCTCGCGATGTTCGAGACGGGCGGGCACCTGTTCCTGGCCCAGGAGGAAGTGCCGGGCATCCCCCTGCGCAACTGGGTCGCCGAGCGCTTCCGCGACGTCGGGAGCGAACGCTACCGGGCGGACGCGCTCGCCCAGGCCGGCCGCCTGGTGGAGCTCGTCGCGGCCGCCCACGCCCGCGGCTGCGTCCTGCGGGACCTCACACCCGGCAACGTCATGGTCCGCCCCGACGGGGAACTGCGCCTCATCGACCTGGAGCTCGCGGTCCTGACGGACGACGTCCCGCTCCCGACCCGGGTGGGGACCCCGGGCTTCAGCGCCCCCGAGCGCCTGGCGGACGCCCCGGTCTCCCCGACGGCCGACTACTACAGCCTCGGCGCCACCCTGTGCTTCGTGCTCGCCGGGAAGGTACCGAACCTGCTGCCCGAGGAACCGGCCGCCAGGCCCGCGGAAGAGCGGTTGGCCGAGTGGCTGGCCGCCTGCGACGAAACGTTGCCGCTGCCGGACGGTCTGGCCGAGATGCTGCTCGGACTGATGAAGGACGATCCCGGCGGGCGCTGGGACCCGGCCAGGGCGCGGGCGGCTCTGCGCCGCGCGGACCCGGCGCTGCCGAGGCGGACCGCCGCCGGGCCGGCCCGGACGGCCGATCCGGATGATCCCGGTGGTCCGGACCCGGCCACGCAGGCAGCGGTCACCGGGATGGTGGACCACCTCGTCGATGCGATGACCCCGCACGACGACCGGCGGCTGTGGCCCGTCTCCACCCTCGCCGGCGAGACCGATCCGTGCACCGTGCAGCAGGGCGCGGCAGGCGTACTCGCGGTCCTGACCCGGTACTTCGAGCTCACCGGCGACCCCCGCCTGCCGGACCTGATCTCCACCGCGGGCAACTGGATCGCCGCCCGGACCGACACCCGGTCCATCCGTCCGGGCCTGCACTTCGGCGGCCGCGGAATCGCCTGGGCGCTGTACGACGCCGGACGCGCCGTCGGCGACCGCGCGCTCACCGACCACGCCCTGGCCCTCGCGCTGGCTCCGCCGGAGCCGACGCCCAGTCACGACATCACCCACGGCAGCGCGGGCAGCGGACTCGCCGCCGCCGCCCTGTGGCACCGTACCGGCGACCCGCGCCTGGCCGAACTGGTCGCCGACGCGGCCGACCGGCTGGCCGCCGCCGCACAGCCCGAGCCGTCCGGCGTGAGCTGGCCCGTCCCCGCCGAAGCCGTCTCCGAGGAGGCCGGCAAACGCTACCTGGGCTTCGCGCACGGCTCGGCCGGCATCGGCAGCTTCCTGCTCACCGCCGAGGCCGTCTCCGGGCGGCCGGAACACCTGGAACTGGCCCTGGCGGCGGGCGAGCACCTGGTGGCCAACGCCGTGCCGGTCGGCCGGGCCGCCCAGTGGCCGGCCCAGGCCACGGACCCGCCCACGGCCCCGTACTGGTGCCACGGCTCGGCGGGCATCGGCTCCTTCCTGGTCCGGCTCTGGCAGCGGACCGGAGACAGGCGATTCGGCGATCTCGCCCGCGGCGCCGTACACGCCGTCATGGAGCGCGCCTCCCGGGCCGCCCTCACCCAGTGCCACGGGCTGGCGGGCAACGGCGACTTCCTCCTCGACATGGCCGACGCCACCGGGGAGCCCGCCTACCGGGCGATGGCCGAGGACCTGGCCCGCCTCATCGTCTCCGAGCGCGCCCACCGCGCAGCCCACGTCGTCTTCCCCAACGAGTACGGGGAGATCTCGACGAGCTGGAGCGACGGGTCCGCGGGAATCCTGGCGTTCCTCCTGAGGACGCGCCACACCGACTCCCGGCACTGGACTGTCCAGCAGCCGGGCTGAGCGGCAGGAAAACCCCCCTGTCGCTAACCGCTCACAGAAGGAGAATGTCATGGAGAACCAGGCCCTTGAGCTGCTGGCCCAGCTGCACGCCCTTCCGGAGACCGACCCGGTCGACTTCGACGGAGCCTCGTACTCCGGGACGTGTGCGTGCGTCGGCCTGCTGACGCTGCTCAACACGGTCTGCGTGGGCATCAGCTGCGCCTAGCCCAGAACCTCCGGCCGGTGGCCGCCCTCGGGCGGCCACCGGCCGGAGCCGGAGCCGGGGCCGCTGCGGACGGCAGGCCCGCGGAACACGACCCCCGTGGACGAGGACCCGACCATGCAGCCACCCGCCGCTGACGACGCCCGCACCCGGACGACCGTGCCGACCGCCGCCGACCCGAACCAGGACCCGGACCCCGCGCAGTGGGCGGCCCGGCCCGCATGCGCCATCAGCACGCGCGGCCTGGTCAAGAGCTACCCGGGCCCGGACGGGACCACCACCCACGCCGTCCGCGGCCTGGACCTGGACGTGTTCGAAGGCGAGACCTTCGCCTTCCTCGGCCCCAACGGCGCGGGGAAGTCCACCACCCTCGCCCTGCTGTGCGCGCTGGTCCGCCCCACCGCCGGACACGCAGTGGTGGCGGGCGCCGACGTGCTCGGCCGGCCGGACCGGGTACGCGCGGCGGTCGGGATGCTCTTCCAGCACAGCGCCCTGGACCCGGACCTGACGGCCGAACAGAACCTCTACATCCACGCCCGCCTCTACGGACTGCGCCGACGCCACGCCCGCCTGCGCGTCACCGAGATGCTCGACACGGTCGGACTGGCCGACCGGCGGCGTGCCCCGGTACGCACCCTGTCCGGAGGCATGCGCCGTCGTCTGGAACTCGCCCGCGGCCTGCTGCACGCGCCCCGGGTGCTGTTCCTCGACGAGCCGACCACCGGACTCGACCCGCACGCCCGCGCCCAGGTCTGGGGACACCTGCGCCTGCTGCGCGACCGGTACGGCTGCACCGTCTTCGTCACCACCCACTACCTGGAGGAGGCGGAGAACTGCGACCGCCTCGGCATCATCGACCACGGCCGGCTCGTGGCCCGGGGCACGCCCCTCGCGCTCAAGGCCGCGATCGGGGACGACCGGGTGGTGCTGCGCACCGGCGACGACGCGGCGGCACGACGGGTCGTGGGCCGGACCGCACCACCGGGCGTCGCCGTCACCCGGGACGGCGAAGGGGTGTCCCTGCGGGTGCCCGACGGCAGCGCCTGGATTCCCCGGCTGTGCGGGGCGCTGGCAGGCCACGGCATCGCCGTGCACGCCGCGTCCGCGACGCCGCCGACGCTCGACGACGTCTTCTTCCACCACACCGGCCGCAGCATCCACGTCCCCGGCTCCCCCCGGACACCCGCCGTCCCCGCTCCCGGCGGCCCCACCGCAGCGACCGAGGAGGCCCCATGACCGCATCCGCCCTCCCGGCCTCGGACGTCCCCGGCACCCCTGACGACCCCGCCGGCACCGGCGACCCCGGCCGTGAGCCGGGGACCCGTCTGCGCCACGAACTGCGCGCCGTGCACGCGTTGGTCCACCGCGACCTGCTGCGCCTGTCCGCCCAACGGGTCCACACCGCCCTGATGCTGATCCAGCCGGTGCTCTACCTCTTCGTCCTGGGAGGCGGCCTGGCCGCCCTCATCCCCGGCTCCGCGCTGGGCGTCGGCTACCAGGCCTACCTCTTCCCGGGCATGCTGATCATGACGGTGCAGGCGCCGGCCATCGTCGTCGGCATCCGCCTGATCACCGACCGGCAGAGCGGCTACCTGCGCGAACTCCTGATGGCCCCGGTCAGCCGGCCCACCCTCCTCCTGGGCAGCTGCGCCGGCGGCACCCTCGTCTCGACGGTCCAGGGCGCCGTCCTGCTCGGCCTGGCCGGTGCCGTCGGCCTGCCCTACGACCCGCTCCTGCTGGCCCTGCTCCTCGCCGCCCTGGTCCTGGCCTCCTTCACCGTCACGGCCCTGTCCCTGCTGCTCGCCGTGAGCCTGGACCGGCCCGAGATCTTCCAGATGCTGCTCGGCCTGGTGATGATGCCGCTGCTGTTCCTCTCCGGCGGCTTCTTCCCGACGCAGAACCTGCCGGGCTGGGCCCACCTGCTGACCGTCCTCAATCCGCTCGCCTACGGAGTGGACCTGCTCCGCCGCTGCATCGCGCTGCGGGTGCCGGACCAGGCCACCACCGCGGGCATCGAGTGGTTCGGCCGGCAGCCTCCCCTGCTCCTGGAGGGCGGCCTGCTGCTGGCGGGCGGAGTCCTCGCCCTGCTCTGGGCCGCCCGCCGCTTCGGCCGCCCCGCCTGAGACCTAGGCTGGCACCCAGTAGCCGTAGAACAGGAGCGCTGATGCCGCAGATCACCGTCGACTACACCGCCACGGCGGGCCCTGCCTTCGACCGGGAGGGCTTCGCCAAGGCCCTGCACGGCGCCGTCGTCGAGATCGCGGCGGCCAAGCCCGAGGCCTGCAAGACCCTCTTCCGGGCCGCGGACGCGACCGCCTTCGGCTACGACGAGGACGGCTGGCATGTCATCGTCCACGTCACCTTCGGCCTGCTCGCCGGCCGCACCGACGAGACCAAGGCGAAGCTGACCGAGACGACCCTGGAGCTGCTGCGGGAGCACTTGGAGCCGGACGGCTTCGTCCTGCACGCCTCTGCCGAGGTCCGGGACCTGGACCCGTCGTACCGGAAGTACGAGGGCTAGGTCTGCTGCTGCCGGTTGTCCGGCCGCCGCGCCGTCGTGGTTGCTCGCGCAGTGCCCCGCGCCCCTGCTTTCAGGGGCGCGGGGCACTGCGCGACCAGCCCCCACCGGCCCGCAGGCACCCGACGGCCGATGCGCCGGGGCTAGCCCGCCAGGGCGATGAGCCGTGCGGCGAGGTCCGCGAACGGGCCGTCGGTCGGCTCGTCCTGGACCATCCGCTTCACGAGCGCCGTCATCTCCTCGTCGTACGCCGCACTCACGGCGGTCAGCGCAGCGAAATCGTGGACGAGCTGGATCTCCAGCTCGGCGCGCGGGATGCGCCGCCCGTCCAGCCAGATCAGGGCCGTCGACTCGGCGAGCGAGATCCAGGAACGGATGACCAGTTCCAGCCGGGCCGGCGCCTCGGCGACGTCGAGGTGGGAGAGGATCTGCTCGTAGGCGGCCTGCCGTACCGAGTCGATGAGCGCGTTGGTCGCCGAGGAGCCGACCGCCGGGCCGCCGCGCATCAGCGCGGCGAAGCCGGGCCCGTGTTCGTCGACGAAGTCGAAGAAGCGGCGCATCACGCGCAGCAGCCTGGCCCCGAGCGGGCCCTCTTGCGGCTCGATGAAGCGGCCCGCGAGATCCTCCGAGGCTCGCTTCAACGCGGCCTCGTACAGGCTGAGTTTGCCGGGGAAGTAGTGGTAGACCAGCGGCCGCGAGATGCCCGCGGCCGAGGCTATCTCGTCGATGGAGACCTCGTCGGGCGAGCGACGGCTGAACAGTTCGAGGGCGACGCCGATCAACTGCTGCCGCCGTTCCTCGACTCCCATCCTGCGGCGTACCCCGATTGTCATGCGAACACCTTACCGATCGGATCCGGCCTCCCACGGACCCGACCCTTCACAGGTGTTCACAGATCCAGCACAAGTCTCCCACTTCGGGCCCGGGAAACACAGATGAGCATCGAGTCGGCACGCTCCGTGTCCGTGAGGAGCTCGTCCCGGTGCTCCACTTCCCCTTCCAGGACCCGCTGTTGGCAGGTCCCGCAGAATCCCTGCGCGCAGGAGTACGGGGTGTCGGGCAGCTCCGTACGCACCGTGGCCAGCACGGTCGAGTCGGCCGGGACCGTCAACGTCCGTCCGCTGCGCCGCAGTTCGAGTTCGAAGGCGTGGTTGCCGCCGGTGTCGGCGCGCGGCGTGAAACGTTCGAGGCGGACCGTCGGGAACCGCTCCTCCACCGCCGCCATCAGACCCTCCGGACCGCAGCAGTAGACCGCCGCGCCCTCCGGGACGGCCAGCGCGTCCAGGTCCGGGCGCCCGTCCTCGTCCTCCGCGACGACCGTGACCCTGTCGTCCCCGGCCAGCTCCGCCAGGAACGGCATGGACCCGCGCGTCCGCCCGCAGTACAGCAGCCGCCACGGCACCCCGTCCGGCACGGCCCGCACCATGGACAGGATCGGCGTGATCCCGATGCCCCCGGCCACGAACACGTACGAGGCGGCCCCGACGAGCGGGAAACGGTTGCGCGGCCCGCGCACCTCCAGCTCCATGCCCTCCACGACCTGCTCGTGGACCTCCCGCGAACCGCCCCGCCCGTCCGCGACCAGCCGCGCGGCGACCGTGTACGACGAGGTGTCGGCCGGGTCCCCGCAGAGCGAGTACTGCCGGACCAGCCCGGACGGCAGCACGACGTCGAGATGGGCACCGGGCTGCCAGGGCGGCAGCTCCCTTCCCTCCAGACGCAGTTGCACGACACCTTCGGCGACCGTCCGGCGCGAGGCGACCAGCAGCCGCAGCGACCGGGAGCGCGGCTGCCCGGAGGTCGGCGGGTCCAGGGCCGGCATCGGCCACAGCGGGGAGGCCTCGATGCGGCGGCGCAGGGCCCGCCTGGCGAGCAGCGCGGCACCCGCGACGGCGACGACGGTCCGCAGCCTCGGCGTCATCACTTCCCCTCCTGCTCGGCGGCGCGCGCGGCGGGGGAGGAGGCCAGGTAGGCGACGGCCTGTTCGGTGGAGCCCTCCTGGGAGGGGTGGTAGGTGCGGCTGAGGTAGCGCGGGATCGACTTCAGCATGTCCCCGGTGGCGGGCAGCGTGCCGCGCCGGCCGGCGAGGTAGAAGTCCCGGAGCCGGGCCCGGCCCTCGTCGAGCGTCGGGTCGTTCGCCATGAAGAAGCGGGCGCCGCGCTGCCACAGGAACACGATCGCCGTGAACGCCGTCGCCCAGGTCCGCACCCGGCGCCGGTAGCCGCCGTCGAGGTGCAGGAACAGGTCGAAGGCGACCGACCGGTGCTCGACCTCCTCGGCACCGTGCCAGCGCAGCAGGTCCAGCATCATCGGGTCGGCGCCCCGCCGGTCCAGCTCCCCGGCGTTGAGCACCCAGTCGCCGAGGAAGGCGGTGTAGTGCTCGATGGCCGCGATCAGCGCGACCCGTTCCAGCAGCCACCAGCGCCTGGCCCTCCCGGGCGGCAGGGTCCGGTCGCCGAGCAGCTTCTCGAAGAACCAGTCGACCTGGGCGGTGTACGGCGTCGGGTCGAGACCCTGCTCCCGGAGGTGGGGCAGCACCTCGTCATGGGCCTGGGAGTGCATCGCCTCCTGCCCGATGAACCCGACGACGTCCGCGCGCAGCCGCTCGTCGCGGATGAGCGGCAGCACCTGCTTGTAGACGTGCACGAACCACCGCTCGCCGGCGGGCAGCAGCAGGTGCAGCACGTTGATGGTGTGCGTCGCGAAGGGATCGCCGGGCACCCAGTGCAGGGGGGTGTCCTCCCAGGCGAAGGACACGTTGCGGGCCTGGAGCGCGATGTGCTCGGACGGCACCGGCTGCGGCTGCTTGTTGGACATGGCGTCAATGTACTGACGGGTAGGTGGCCTGAGAAGACCTCCGGCACACCTTGTTTACGCGAACGTCAGCAAGGGCCTCCGGCGGTACCGGCTCACCGCAGCCCGCTGATCGCGGTCCCGTCCTCCAGTGTCCCCGCCAGGTCGGCCTGCGCTCCCTGCTTCGCCCTGGCCACCAGCCGGGTACCCTGCGCCGACGCCGTGACCCCGCCGGTCGCCCGGATCGACGCCGTGTCACGGCCGCCCGCCGCCAGCAGGTACCACTGGCCGCCCCCCGACTTCCACAGCACCCCGGCCAGCACGTGCGGATCGCGCGGACCGCAGGCCGTCACGTCCGCGCCCTTGGCCGCGACCGCCCCGTACCGGCTGCCGGGCGTCCGGAACTGGGCCAGCGACACCGTCCCGTCGCCCCGCCAGGTCTCGGTGCGCGTGCACACCCACGACCCGGTGCCGCCGGCGTCCGGCAGCTGCTGCTCGGCGAACGCCCACGCGTTGACACTGCGCACCCCGGCCGACCGCTCCGCGGCCAGTGAGCAGGCGAACGGCGCCCAGTCGCGCAGCGCCGCCGCCCCCGAGGCCTCGCCGGTGTCGCCGGGCCGCCCGGCGGTGAGCCGGGCCGGCACCAGTTCGCCCAGGTCGGTCGCGAGGTGCACCCCCCGCGCGTCGGTCAGCTGGAGCACGTTCCAGGACGTGCACGCCCCCTGCTGCACCGCGGGGCTGGCCAGCGGACCGGTCACCCCGTCGGTCAGCCCGAGGTCCAGCGCCCCGGCGTCCGGCTTCATCAGGTCCCGCTCGGCCGCCCCGGTCACCCAGGGGGCGGTCAGATAGCGGACGTTGCCGTCGGCCCGGCCCAGGACCAGGGCGCTCGCCTCCGCGCCGGTCGCGCCGTCGGCACGGGCGAAGTCCAGGGCCGCGCCCTGGGTGCCGTCCTTCGGCTCGGCGTAGCGGGCGATGCGCAGACCGTCGTAGAAGATCACTACCCGGGCGCTGTCGACCACGCCCGCGTACAGCAGCTGGGGCGGCCCCGCCGGGCCGCCGGTCTGGGTGCCGGGGGTCGCCGAGACGCGGACGGTGTCGCCGGGGCGGGCCCAGACGGCGAGGGCGCGGCGCAGCAGCGCGGTGTCGCCGGTGAGGGCGCCGCGGGCCGGCCAGACGGAGAAGTCGGTGCGCGCGGCGGTCTTCCAGACGGCGGCCGGGACCTTCGTCAGCTGGGCCGGGTCCAGGGCGGCCTGGGCGGCCGGGTTCTGCGCGTACACCGGGGCGGCCGCGCCGTCGGCGCCCCAGCCGCCGCCCGGCAGCGCGACCAGTGCCCCGCACACGGCGAGGGCGGCAGCGGCGGCCAGCGCGGCCTTGGTGTGCCGGCGGCGGTGCATCAGATCGGTGGGCCGGGCCTGCAGGGAACACGGGTCGAACTCGGGGGAGTCGAGCAGCGGGTACTCCGCCGGGACGCCGTTCGCCTCGGCGAGCGCGCCCTCGGGGTGCTCGACACCGGCCGCCCGCAGGAGCCCCCGCACGTCCGCGTCGGCAAGCTGTTCGAGGCCGCGCAGCGCGTAGGCGGCACGGGCCGGACCGGAGAGGCCGGCGAGCCGCTGGTCCAGGGCGAGTTCGTCGGCGCCGCCGGAGCGCGGGAAGAGCCTGAGGCCCCACACCTGGGGGAGCAGCGGCGGCAGCTGGGCGCGCCGGGGCCACGCGGAGAGCCGGAGCGGCCGGCCCGCCTCCAGCGCCGTACGCACCACTTCGAGGCGGACCAGCGAGTACCCGGGGTCGGTCTGCCGCCCGTCGGACTGGGCCGGGACCACCGGGACCTGCTTGCGGCCCCGGGGCAGCGCCCGCTGGACCAGGGCGTGCGCGGTCAGGACGCGGCGGCCGCGCGCGAGCCCCGGTGGCAGCACCAGGTAGGCGAGCCGGACCAGCCGGGGGTAGTGCTCGACGAGCGCGGCCTCGGCCTGCTCGACGTCGACGGCCGGATGCGGGGCTCCGGCGGAGGCGGCTGCGTGACGCTGGGCTACATCCTGTGACTGCACGTCCTGGAGAACGAGCGAACCGTTGGTTGGTCACCGCCACTCGGGTGACACTGCGGTGTCCGCACGATGTGAGCCGATGTGAGTGCTTCGCGGCCCGCAGCCGTATCGAAGGGGACGGGCCCCCGAAGGCACCCGGGGCCGGCAACGCGACCGGAGGAACAGATGAGGACGACCCGACCGATGCTCGCCGTGGCCGGCGCCGCGGCCGTACTGGCGCTGGCGGGCTGCGGATCCGGCGACGGCAAGGCGGAGGCCAGGATCCCGGTGACGGCCACCGGCAGCCTGGAGAGCCTGGCCGCCAAGGTGAAGTGCACCCCGGACATGCAGATCGACTCCGACGAGGTCCGCCAGGCGATCTGCAAGGTCCCCGCCGGCAAGTTCGTCTTCGCCACCTTCGCCACCGACCGCGGCCAGCGCGAGTGGATCAACGACGCGAAGGACTACGGCGGTTTCTACCTCGTCGGCCGCAAGTGGGTCGCCGTCGGCACCGACAAGCTGGTCAAGTCGCTGCAGACCACGCTGGGCGGCGAGGAGGAGATCGGCACCGACCACAGCAAGCACACCAGCTGACGCACCGGTCGGGGTCCGCGGCACATACGAAAGCGGGCGGTGGGAGATTCCCACCGCCCGCTTTCGTGTTACCGGGTCACCGCCCGGCTACTGCTACTGGCACTTCTTGCCGGTGTTGATGCAGTTGGCGATCTTCGCCGCCAGGTTGTTCTTGGTGATGCTGATGAAGTCGTCGTGGTCGGTCGCGGCCTTGTGCAGCTGCTCCGGGAAACCGTCCACCGCGTAGGCGTTCTTCACCTGGCCGTTCTGGATGGTCGGCGGGGTGATGTTGTACACCAGGCGCATGGTCAGCTGCGGGATCGCCTTGAAGCCGTTGCCGCAGACACCGCTCGCGGGGTCCGCGAAGGCCACGTGCGTACGGTGGTTGGCGCTGTCGATGTTCGTGCCGTCCCAGCAGCTCTGGAAGGCGAACGTACGCACCACCTGGCTGCCCTGCGGGCAGATCGGGTACTGCTGCGTCAGCTGGACCTTGTTCTCGAAGCCGGTGCAGCTCCAGTGCGCGTTGGCGTTGGCCAGACCGTTGGTCGTGGTCTTGGCGTCACCGGTGATGATGCGCAGGAACTGGGGCATCGCGACGACCTTGCTGGCCGGGCTGCCGACGTACTTGATCTGCGCCTGGACCGGCGTCAGGATCTTGCCGACGTTGCCCTCGGTGCCACCGCCGAGCGCGTTCTGGTCGAAGTCCTGCGTACCGTTCTGGATACGCACGACCGGCCAGTAGTACGACGACAGGTCGCTCTGGTTCTGGCAGGAGCTCGGCGCCGCCAGCATCGAGTCGTTGGTGGAGAAGGCGTTGACCTTCTGGTTGCCGACGTAGTCGTGCAGGTGGTGCGCGCCGTTGTTCACGCCGGGCGCCACGATGACGTTGTCGGTGTTGTGGTTCTTGTTCTGGTTCGTGCCACAACGGGTGGTGAAGGTGCCGGTCGAGGCCTGGCCGGTGTTCTGCGGCTTGGCCAGGACGTTCGGCGCGACCTTGGTGATGTCCACGAAGTCGGCCGCGGTCGGGCCGTTGCCCGCCTGGCCGCCGATGCCGACGTCGACCGGGGTGCTGGCGCTGGCGCTCGGGGCGGCGCTGGCGCTGGCCTGGCCGTTGTTCCCGTTGTTGTTCTGGCCGCCGTTGTTGTTCTGACCACCGTTGTTGTTGCCCTGTCCGGCGGTGGTCTGGTTGGCGGTCTGCGTGGTGCAGGCGGCGAGCTGGGACAGCGCGCTGTTGAACTGGCCGCCGACCCGCGTGATGTCGATACGAATCCGGTCGATCGTGGCCGCCCGCTTCTCCTTCAGGGGGCCGATGATCGCGTTCTGCACGAAGTTGGCGTCGTTCGCCTGTGCCTGGCGCGTGGAGGCGAGCCGGGAGTAGGCCTCGGTGATCTGCTTGTCGAGGTTCGCCAGTTCCGTCGCCACCCCCTGCTTGGCCTTGTCCGGCACGCTCGTCAGCTTCTGGCCGACGTCCGGGCAGGAGATGGTCGCCACCGTCGCGGCGGCGGCCTTCGTGTAGTTCTGCGCCGAGTTGTTCGACTCGTGAGCCGAAGCGTTCATCTGCGCATAGAGCAGCCCGCCCCCGCCGAGTGCGACAGCCGCCGATGCGGCTATGACCTTGACGGTCAGCGGCGAACGGCGTTTGCGTATGTTGCGTCCCATGGAACTCCTCAGACCTTCCTTGCGGGGCGGCATCGAGGCGCCCGACAGGAGTGAAGCGGCGTCCTTTCATACGCAGCACGTCTCAGACGTGTTCAGGCGTCTCACAAATTCATCAGAGATTTGTTACGCACTTGGGGCACAACTGCCGTTTGAGCA
Source organism: Streptomyces sp. NPDC008092 (assembly GCF_042957285.1). Lineage (NCBI taxonomy): Bacteria > Bacillati > Actinomycetota > Actinomycetes > Kitasatosporales > Streptomycetaceae > Streptomyces > Streptomyces sp. NPDC008092. The sequence goes on along the minus strand of NZ_JBIBHY010000006.1, from coordinate 541,841 downwards.
GGGCTGTTTCTGGAAAATCAGCGGTCGCGGTCCAGATACGCGAGCACCGCGAGGACGCGCCGATTGTCGTCGTCCGACACCTCAAGTCCCAGTTTGGTGAAGATGTTGGAGGTGTGCTTGGCGATGGCCCGTTCCGTGACGACGAGCTGCCCGGCGATCGCCGCGTTCGACCTGCCCTGCGCCATCAGCTCCAGGACCTCCAGCTCCCGCGGTGTCAAGCCCCCGAGCGGCCGGTCGTCGGCCCGCCGGGACAGCAGCTGCTGGATCACCTGCGGGTCCATGGCCGTACCGCCCGCCGCGACCCGCCGCACGGCGTCCACGAACTGCTCCGCGTCGAACACCCGGTCCTTCAGCAGGTACCCCACCGCGCCGCTGCCGTCGGCCAGCAGCTCGCGCGCGTACAGCTGCTCGACGTGCTGGGAGAGCACCAGCACCGGCAGCCCCGGCCGGTCCCGCCGCGCCCGGAGCGCGCACTGCAGCCCCTCGTCGGTGTGGGTGGGCGGCAGCCGTACGTCGACCACGGCCACGTCCGGCCGCAACTCGGCCAGCGCACGGTCGAGTTCGGGGCCGGACTCGACGGCGGCCGCGATCTCGAAGCCGTAGGCCTCCAGCAGCCGGACCAGTCCGTCGCGGAGCAGGAACAGGTCCTCGGCTAGGACAACACGCACGGGATCTCCATGGTGACCATGGTGGGACCGCCCGCGGGGCTGCTGACGGCCAGGACGCCGTCGAATGTACCCAGCCGCCGCTCCACCCCCGTGAGCCCCGACCCGGCGCCGACCACCGCGCCGCCCCGGCCGTGGTCGGTGACCGAGATCCGCAGCATGCCGCCGCCCTCCGGCACGTGGTGCAGGTCCACCCAGATCCGGTCGGACCCGGAGTGCTTCACCGCGTTGGTCAGCACCTCGCTCACCGCGAAATACGCGGCCGACTCCACCGGCGCGTCCGCCCGCCCCGGCAGCTCCACCGCCACCTCGGTCGGCACCGGCAGCCGCAGCGCCAGCGCCCGTACGGCGTCGCCGAGCCCGCGCTCGGCCAGCACCGGCGGGTGGATGCCCCGGACCAGGTCCCGCAGCTCGCCCAGCGCCTCCACGGACGCCTGCCGCGTCTGCGCGAGCAACTGCCTCGCCTTCTCCGGATCCCTGTCCAGGAGCATCTCGATCGTCCCGAGGTCCATGCCCATGGCGACCAGCCGGGCCTGCGCCCCGTCGTGCAGGTCCCGCTCGATCCGGCGCAGCTCGGCCGCCGAGGCGTCCACCGCGTCCTTCCGGGTCTCGGTCAGCACCCGCACCCGCTCGACGAGTTCGCCCCGGCCGGGGTCGAGGACCGCGCGGGTGAGGCGGAAGTGGGCGGTCAGCAGGGCAGGGGTGTAACGGAAGGCGCCGACGAGGATCACGGCGCCGAGCGCGGCGGCGCCGAACGCGGTGGCCTGGCCGGTGACCGGCACGAAGCCGTACCAGTAGGTCTCACCGTTCGCGAGCACCCGCCACAGCCCGGCGGCCACCGCGAACCCCTCGAACGGGTAGAGCAGCAGCACCGCCGGCAGCAGCGCGGTCACGAACCCGGCCGTCATGTCGACGAACAGCCACAGCACGTCCCGCCCGACCTGCGGGTCGCGCAGCAGCCCGAAGGTCCTGGCCCACGGGTTGGCGTCCGCCGGGAGCGCCCGGTACGCCGACCGGATCCGCACCCCGCACCACTCGTACGCGAGCCGCCGCCGCACGTCCGCCACGTCCCGCACCCCGCCCAGGATCCACGGCGTGGTGACGATCCCGACCCCGATCGGGATCAGCGCCACCGAGACCGCGACCAGCGTGAAGCAGAGCACGGAGACCGGCAGAATCACCAGCGCCAGCACCAGCCCCCGCACGGCGGCGAGCGCGGTCTCCCGCGCCCTGGCCCGGAAGCCCCCGCTGTCAGTGTTCGTCGTCATGCCGTCAGTCTGTCCGACCGGACGAGCGGGGGTCACTGGCCCGAGGCCCCGTGCCAGGGGGTGGTGCTGGATACACCCCGCGCCATCTCGTCTGCCGACTGCGGCGCCGTCGTGGCTGGTCGCGCAGTTCCCCGCGCCCCTTCAGGGCGCTGCCTGAAGCCCCGTAAGGGGCGCTGGGGGTCCCCCCGGCCGAAGGCTGGGGGAGGAACTGCGCGACCAGCCCCCACCGGCCTGCAGACTGATCACGACCTCTGCGACGGGTCTGCAGGGCACCCCACATCGACATCGGGGTCGAGTCGTGCACCGAGCCGCTCGACAGGCACGTATACCGTCAGGTGCGCGCCCGTCAGCGGCCCGTCGGCGGGGTGTACTTGTATCCCACCCGGCGGACCGTCTGGATCGCCCGCCGGTGCTCCGCGCCGAGCTTGCGGCGCAGCCGGGCGACATGGACGTCGACCGTGCGGCCGTCGCCGACGTGGCCGTAGCCCCAGACCGTGGTGACCAGCTGGTCGCGGGTGTGCACCCGGCCCGGATGCGCCACCAGATGGGCGAGCAGCTCGAACTCCAGGTAGGTGAGGTCGAGTTCACGCCCGTCGACCTGGGCGGTGCGCTCCACGGCGTCGACGGTGACGAGCGGCCGGGTGCCGGTTTCGGTCGCGCCCGCTGCGGCGGGTTCCGCGGCCGGCTCCTGCGGGTCCGGCACCGCGACCGGCAGGAAGGGCGGCTGCTGGTCCGCCGGGACCAGCACCAGGTAGCCGATCATCGGCGGCTGGCCCGGCAGGGTCGGCAGGGTGTGCTGCGGGGCGGGCAGCCAGGTGGCGCCCGGCGGCAGCAGGTCCGCCATGTTCACGACCTCGTCCCGGTCGACGGCACGCAGCCGGTGCCGGCCGGGCGAGGAGGCGGAGGAGAGAGAACGAGTGGTCGCCATGAGACGTCAGCTCTTTCGCGCGAGGAGTCAGTCGGTCGAGGGCGACGGCCGCGATTCGTGGTCGGGCGCGCCGCGGGGACGTACTGCGTTCCGCGCTGGCCGAAGGCCGGGGTGTACGGCTTTAGAGGGCCCGCGCGTTCATCGCGCGGCAACACACCCGGTCGAAGTCGTGGTGCTGACGAGAAGGCCAGAACGGCTCAAGGTCCTGGCGACCCGTCGCGCTGCACTTCTGGAAGCTGGCCATGCGCCCATTGAAGCAGACACAGCCGGGAAACAGGACCCTCCTCTCACTGCTTGGACGCTTCTTTGGCATGGCGTCATGCCGAAGGGGCGCCCACCGTCACGGTGGGCGCCCCTTCGGGAGAGTCGGCCGGGGATCAGGCCTGGCCGGCCTTGTCCAGAGCGGTGCAGCAGGTGTCGACGATCAGCCGGGTGACGACGTACGGGTCGACGTTGGCGTTCGGGCGGCGGTCCTCGATGTAGCCCTTGCCGTCCTTCTCGACCTGCCACGGGATACGGACCGAGGCACCGCGGTTGGAGACGCCGTAGGAGTACTCGTTCCACGGGGCGGTCTCGTGCAGACCGGTCAGGCGGTCGTCGATGCCCGCGCCGTAGTTCTTGACGTGGTCGAGCGGCTTGGAGCCCTCACCGAGCGACTCGCAGGCGGTGATGATCGCGTCGTAGCCCTCGCGCATCGCCTTGGTGGAGAAGTTGGTGTGCGCGCCAGCGCCGTTCCAGTCGCCCTTGACCGGCTTCGGGTCGAGGGTCGCGGAGACGCCGAAGTCCTCGGCGGTGCGGTAGAGCAGCCAGCGGGCCACCCACAGGTGGTCGGAGACCTCCAGCGGGGAGACCGGGCCGACCTGGAACTCCCACTGGCCGGGCATGACCTCGGCGTTGATGCCGGAGATCGCGAGACCCGCCTTCAGGCAGTTGTCCAGGTGCGCTTCGACGATCTCGCGGCCGAAGATCTCGTCGGCGCCGACACCGCAGTAGTAGCCGCCCTGGGGGGCCGGGAAGCCGCCCTCGGGGAAGCCCAGCGGGCGGGAGCCGTCGAAGAAGGTGTACTCCTGCTCTATGCCGAAGATCGGCTCCTGGGAGGCGAACTTCTCGGCGACCTCGACCAGCGCGGCACGCGTGTTGGAGGAGTGCGGGGTGAAGTCGATGTCCAGGACCTCGCACAGGACGAGGACGTCGTCGCCGCCGCGGATCGGGTCGGGGCAGGTGAAGACCGGCTTCAGCACACGGTCCGAGGAGTGCCCCTCGGCCTGGTTCGTGGAGGACCCGTCGAAGCCCCAGATCGGCAGCGCGTCGAGACCGGCGGGGGCGCCCGCGATGATCTTCGTCTTCGAACGCAGCTTGGCCGTCGGCTCGGTGCCGTCGATCCAGATGTACTCAGCCTTGAAGGTCACGGGCCACATCCTTCGGGGTGGGTCGGGCGCACTTGCGGGTGCAGTGGCGCTACGGCACTGGGGCGCCTCGGTGTTGCCCGGCAGCCTGTCAACAGGCGATTTCCCGATCATTGCTCGAATGTGAACCCGGTGTTACCTGGTGGTTCTGTGGCGCGGCTCACGTTGTGAGAGCCGCGCGGGCGGGGTACGGAGCCCAATTCGGGCACCGTACCCGCCCTTCGCGGCGGCCGCCGGCCTTCCCTCCGTAAAGGCCGGCGGCCGAGCCGCGAACCGTCGCCGCGACCTGCCGCTTCGACCTGCCGCTTCGACCTGTCGGTCCGGGTCAGCCGACCTTCTCGATCAGCGCGCGGCGGATCAGGAACTTGCCGGGCTCCCGGACCTGTTCGAAGGCCGCGTTGTTGAGCAGCACGCAACTGCCCGAGACCGACGTGACCTTCACCGTGGTGGACTTGTTGTTGTCCAGGTTGGTGACCTTCAGCGTGGTCCCCGCCGGGAACTGGTTGCTGGAGGCGGCCGGTGCGCCGGCCTCACCGGACAGCGTGACCGTCGAGCCCTTGCAGACCTGCTGCCCGGAGGCGGCGGTGCCCCCGGTGTTGCCCGTGTTGCCGGTGGCAGCGCTCTTCGAGGGCGCTGCCGTGGCGGTCTGGCCGGCCTGCCCGGTCTGGCCCGTCTGCGTCCCGCTCGCCGCCTGGGAGCCCTGAGCCGACTCCCCAACGACGCAACCGGACGCCTTCTGCTGGACCTTGATCTGTGCGACGACCGCCTCGCGGTTGGCGATCCGGGCCGACGACTGTGCGTCCGGGTTCGCCTTCTGGTCCGCGATGAACTTCTGGTTGTTGCCGAGGGCCGTGGCCAGCCCCGAGCAGACGGTCGAGTCCGCCGCGGACGACAGGGTCTTCGCGCTCTGCGAAGTCTGCGCGGCGTTCGAGGTGGACGCCAGGACGAAGGCCCCGCCGCCGGCCACGGCCGCGGCGCCGACCAGCAGCGCGATCGTCTTCTTGGCGCCGAGAGTTCTCCTACGCGACATGCGCGCCTCCTGAAAGGGGGTGGGGGAACGTACGCCGATAGGTACGAGATACCGAACGTCGTTACTCAGCAGTTACAGGAGTCACTGAAGTAACCTACGTCACATTGGAGTTGAGGGCTGTTCAGCTCTTGCCCCTGGCCAGTGCTTCCTGTACGGCCTCGTCGGTGCGGGCGATCACCGCGGTGCCGTCGTCGGCGGTGATGATCGGCCGCTGGATCAGCCTGGGGTGCTCGGCGAGGGCCGTGATCCACCGCTCGCGCGTGTCCGCGTCCCGCGCCCACGCCTTCAGCCCCAGTTCCTTGGCGACCGCCTCCTGGGTGCGGGTGACGTCCCACGGTTCGAGCCCGAGCCGTTCGAGGACGGCCCTGATCTCGTCCGCGGTCGGCACGTCCTCCAGGTAGCGGCGGACGGTGTAGTCGGCCCCCTCGGCATCGAGCAGGCCGATCGCGCTGCGGCACTTCGAGCAGGCGGGGTTGATCCAGATCTCCATGCGGCGAACGGTACGCGAGCCGCCGCCCGGAGCCGCTCTGTTCGAATTTCAGGGGGTGGCGTGAGAGCCTCTCACGCCCATCGCGCCCCACCCGAAAAACCCTTCTCCACCTGGCTGTTCGGTGCCTCTGCGGGCTGTCTCGTTGTCAGTGCCGGCCGGTACACTGGAGGCAGTGTTCGAGAGGGGCGCCGGGAAGTCCGGAGGCGCTCCGACCGCGACAGGAGGATGCCTGTGCCCGCTGCCGCACTGAAGCCGAAGCCGAAGTCCCTGCCGACCCAGTCCACCGCGAAGCGTGCGGTGCTGCTCGACTCGCCGTACGCGCCGGCGGAGAAGCGTCCGCTGCCGGCCGGGCGGCCACGCGAGTGGTACGTCACCCACAACCGCCGCCTGAAGGCCATGCGCCTCGCCATCGCCCTGCTCGACTCCGGCGTCTACCTGCCCAACCAGGCGCGCAACGAGACGATACGGAGCACGGCGGAGAGCATCGGGATCCACCCGCCGTCGGACACGACGTGCCACATGGTGCGGGCGCTGATGCGATATTCGCGGTGAGCCGATGGTGCCGGGTGCCGTGTGTTGTGCGCGGCGCCCGGCGCTGGCCCGACCGGGGGCTGCCGCCCCCAGGCCCCCGCGTCGGGGGGGCGGCCCCTGTGGTCCGGCTGCGGGCCGGTGGGGGTTGCTCGCGCAGTTCCTCCCCCAGCCTTCGGCCGGGGGGACCCCCAGCGCCCCTTACGGGGCTCCTCAGCCGGCGCCGGTAAGCGTCCCTACCCCCCGGCCCTCACCCGCAGGGATCCGCTCACCCGCTCAGCTCCCGCTCCAGCGGCGTCCGGAACCGCGGTGTCACCGTCGCCGCTCCCGCCCAGCCGCGCAGCCGCTCCGCCTCCGCCGCCACCGCCTGCTCGGCCTCCCTCCGGATGCCCGGGTCGGGGATCCGCCAGACGATCCCGCCGTCCCGGCGCTGCGCCCAGCCGCCCACCACCAGCCCGTTCCACCACACCGTCGGCCCCACGTTGCCGCTTCTGTCGAAGAGCAGCGGCCGCAGTTCGGCGGGCAGGTACCAGTCCCGCCGCTGCCATGCCATGGCCGTCGGGTCGAGGGCGGGGAGGAGGGCCGCCCAGGGGCCGGCCGGCCCGGGGACCGGCGGCAGATCGCCGGCGGTCACGTACCCCGTCTCGTCCTCGTCCAGGGTCACCGGCTCCGCTCCGATCGCGGTCAGCGCCCGGCGGACCTCGGTCACCCGCCACCCCGTCCACCACTTCAGGTCCGCTTCCGTGGCCGGGCCGCAGGCGTGCAGCCAGCGGTTCAGCAGGACCGCCTGGGCCTCGGCCGGGTCCAGCTCCGGATGCTCCGGTGCCGGTGCCCAGCGGAACTGGCTGGACGTCCAGGAGCCCAGCGGGCGGCCCCGCACCACCTTGCCCTCCACGCCCAGGACCCTCAGCAGGCGCGTCGAGACGGTGTGGACGCCCTCGTAGCTCTTGCCCGCGGCGTACGTGAACTGCTCGCGCAGGCGCGGTTCGGCGGCCGCCAGTTCCGCCGCCGTCGCCTGGCCGAGCCGGGCCAGTTCGGCCAGCGCCGAGGACTCGACCTCCGCGAGCCAGGCCGCGTCCGGGGCGCCGGCCCGCGCCATGTCCTTCACCAGCCCGGCACGCTCGCGGGCGGCCACCGTCAGGCCCGTCGAGGCGTGCACGACCGCCGTGAGATCCGCGGGGAAGACGAACACCGTGTGCCGCATGCCGTGCATCCGCACCAGCGTGCGGTCCTCGTACAGGGCCCGCTCCGTCTCCGGCACGGTCTTCGCCGCGTCGGCCAGCCGCCCCCCCACCGCCAGGAACACCGTCGCCGGATCCGAGCCGTGCAGCGCCACCAGCGCCCCGGCGACCTCCTCCGGCGTCGCCGCCCGCGCCGGGCCCGCCAGCCGATGGCGCAACGCCAGCCTGGCCCGCCGCTCCGCCACCCCGATGTGCCGCCGCCCGCCGCTCATCCCGACCTCCCCGTGGACTCCTGACCGCATCCTGCCCGACGCCACTGACAATCACCTGTTCGCCGGGTTCGGCATGCGGGCGCCCCCGCTCCTCCCTTTCACTGCGATCAGCAGGTCAAGGAGGGAGCAGCCGACCGAGGGGAGCGCCGTATGACCACACCCGCCGACCGTGCCGCCCGCGGAAAGGCCGCCCGCAAGCTGGCTCCCCGCTCGGCGCACGCCTGCTGGCTGCCCTCCGTCGACCGCCCCGACCCCGTCGCCGTACTGGAGCGGCAGGGCCGCGACCGGCTGCCCGAGCTGCTGCCGATCCGGTACGGGCGGATGGCCGGCTCGCCCTCCGCCTTCCTGCGCGGCGCGGCCGCCGTGATGGCCGCCGACCTCGCCGCCCGCCCGCACACCGGGCTCACCGTGCAGCTCTGCGGCGACGCGCACCTGCTGAACTTCGGGCTGTACGCCTCCCCGGAGCGGTCCCTGCTCTTCGACCTGAACGACTTCGACGAGACGTTCCCCGGGCCCTTCGAGTGGGACGTCAAACGGCTCGCCGCCTCCGTCGCCGTCGCCGCCCGCGAGAACGGGCACAGCGACCCGGAGGCCCGCGCCTCCGCCAGGGCGGCCGTGGCCGCGTACCGGACCGCCATGCGGCGGCTGGCGGGGCTCGGGGAACTCGCCGTCTGGTACGAGCGGGTCGACGCCGACAGCCTGACGGCCCTGGTCCGCTCCGCGCGCCACCGGCGCCGGATCGAGGACACCCTCACCCGGGCCCGGCGCCGCACCAGCCTGCACGCGCTCGGCCGGCTCACCGAGACGACCGGCGGACAGCGCCGCATCATCAAGGACCCGCCGCTCCTCGAACCGGCCGGCGCCTCCGACATGGCCTCCCTGCGCAAGATCTTCAGCGACTACCGCTCCACCCTCGCCGGGGAGCGCAGGCTCCTCCTCGACCGCTACCGCTTCGTCGACGCGGCCCGCAAGGTCGTCGGCGTCGGCAGCGTCGGCACCCGCTGCTTCCTCGTGCTGCTGGCCGGCCGGGACGCCGACGACGCGCTGTTCCTGCAGATCAAGGAGGCCCGGACGTCCGTACTCGAGCAGTATCTGCCGAGCGGCCCGTACGTCCACCACGGGCACCGGGTGGTCGCCGGGCAGCGGCTGCTCCAGGCCGCGGGGGACATCTTCCTGGGGTGGCTGACCGGGCCGCAGGGGCGAGCCTTCTACTGGCGGCAACTGCGCGACACGAAGGGTTCCGCCGAGGTCGCCGCCATGGACCCGGACGGCCTGCGCGGCTACGCCACCCTGTGCGGTACGGCCCTGGCCCGCGCCCACGCCCGTTCCGGTGACCGCATCGCCGTCGCCGCCTACCTGGGCGGCACCGACACCTTCGACCACGCGGTCACCGACTTCGCCCTCGCCTACGCCGACCAGACCGCCACCGACCACGCCGCCCTCGGCGCCGCCGTCACCGCGGGCGTCCTGACGGCGGCGCCGGGGATCTGAGCCGGCGATGCCGTCTCAGCCGTCGAGCTTCAGCAGCGTGGCGACGAACTCCCGCCAGTCGTCCGGGTGGTCGCGGAACCACAGGCCCAGCCGGTGCTCCGCGTCCGGGAGTTCGAAGCGGGTGTAGCGGGACCGGGCGCGCAGCGCGTCCTGGACGGCCTCCGTCACCTGCGGCGGGATCACCGCGTCCGTGCCCGGCACCGCCAGTACCGCACGGCCCGGATAGGTGCGCAGCGCCTCCAGGGCGGGGGAGGCGCGCCAGGAGTCCGGGGTCCGGATGAGCTCGGTGAAGCGGCCGTTGCCCTCGCCGAAGGGAACGTCCCAGGACTCCGGGGTGTAGACCGCGGGGGAGCAGAGGCCGATCGCCGCGGCCCGGTCGCCGTAGTGCCGTACGAGATCCGCGACCGTCTGGCCGCTCATGCTGAAGCCCACCATGACCAGCGGGCGGTCCGGCCCCGCCTGGGCGTCGATCACCGCCGCTGCCTGCTCGAAACGGCGGCGCAGGCTCAACTCCGCGAGCGCGCCGGAGCTTTCGCCGTGGCCGGAGAAGTCGAAGGCCAGCGCGGCGCAGTCATGGGCGGTGAACTCCGCGAGCAGCGGCCGCAGCCGGCGCTCGTTGCCGGTACCGGCGCCGTGCAGCAGGACGGCGACCGGACTGCCCGTGCCGTCCGTGCCGTCCGTGGTCGGGGTGCGGACCCCGTGCAGCCGTTCGCCGTCGTACTCGTGGGTGAATTCGGTGAGTTGGACCATGCGGCCCATTCACCCACGGCCGCGGCCACGCGTGCACGCACGAAAACGGGATGCACGCCGCGTGACCGGATCCCTACGCTGGAGAGGCGTTGCGGAGTGGTCCACCACCGCTTTCCGAAGGGCGGGCCGCGCCCCCGGGACCCGGGACTACACTGCCGCGCACCGACGGACGGCCGCCCGTCCCCCGCGTGCCGTCGGATCCGTCGACCGCTCACACACCCACGCCACGGAGGCCCGTCATGGGCACCATCGTCCTATCCGGAACCGTCGTCCTGGTCATCCTGGGATTCGGCAACCACAACTGGTGGCTCGCCGCCGTCGCCCTGCTCTTCCTGTACGTGCAGTACGGGCGGGGTTCGTCGTCGGCCTCCTCGTCGGGCGGTTCGTCCGGCGGGGGCGGGGGCATGGCCGGCGACTACAAGACGTACCGCGACCGCCGTGACCAGCAGGCCAAGTGGGAGCGCCGGTACCGCCGCGAGCGCCCCCTGGAGTCCAGGCGCCAGCAGAACGAGAAGGGCAAGTAGCCGGCAGGTGTCCCCGGCCGGTCAGAGGCCGGGGGCACCCCAGACCGGGAACCAGCGGCTGAGGTCCTGCTCGATCCGCAGGTCGGCGGCGAGCGCCGCCTTCACCTGCAACTCCAGCGCGCTGTCCCGCCGCTGACCGGAACTGGGCAGCGGCGCGAAGGGGTAGAAAGTGCCCCGCTTGTAGAGGTAGACGAGCGCGAGCCTGCGCCCGCGCTCGTCCTCGAAGGCGGCCAGGGAACAGAGCAGCTGCGGGCCGAAGCCGTTGACCTCCATCGAGCTGTTCACCGCGTGCAGGTCGTTGACCAGCTGCGGAAGCTGGTCCGGGGAGCGCTGCGAGACCAGCCAGGAGTACCCGTAGTCGTCCTGGTGCAGCTCCACCGGGACCCCGCCGCGGTCCGAGTCCGCGTCGAGGAGTGCCTGGACCTCCCGGTGGGTCTGCTCGAAGGCCGCGCCCTCCACGGTGGCGAAGCACACCGCGCCCCCGCCGGTGGGCCTGAACCCGGCCGCCGCCTCCAGCGTCACCGCCGCCGACGGCAGGGCGAACAACTGGTCGAGATCGGGCGCGACCGGCTTCGTACGGCCCAGCAGGATGTCCAGGAACCCCATGCTCACCCGGCCTTTCCGGGCGTCGCCGCCTCACCCAGCTCCGCCGAGATCCGCCCCAGCTGCTCCAGCCGCTGCTCCAGGGTCGGGTGGGTGGAGAAGAAGCGCTCGATGCCGGGCTCCTTGCCGGTCGCCGGGGTGAAGTAGAACGCGTTGAAGGCCTGGGCCGTGCGCAGGTCCTTGGTCGGGATCCGGGCGATGTCACCGGAGACCTTGGTGAGCGCCGACGCCAGCGCGGAGGGCCGGCCGGTGAGGTGCGCGGCGGCTCGGTCGGCGGCCAGCTCCCGGTACCGGGACAGCGCCCTGATCAGCAGGAAGCTGATCGCGTACACGGCCGCGGAGACCCCGATGATCGCGGCGAACACCGCTGCGGTGTTCTGGTCCCGCCGGCCGCCCCCGAAGAGCTGCGAGTAGAACGCGAACCGCACGATCAGCCCGGCGATGACCCCCAGGAAGGAGGCGACCGTGATCACGGCGACGTCCTTGTGCGCCACGTGCGACAGCTCGTGCGCGAGCACGCCCTCCAGCTCGGCGGGGTCCAGCCGCCGCAGCAGCCCGGTGGTCACGCAGACCACCGCGTGATCGGGATTCCGCCCGGTCGCAAAGGCGTTCGGCATGTCCATCTCGGACACGGCGACGACCGGCTTCGGCATGTCCGCGATCGCACACAGCCGGTCCACCACCGCATGCAGCTCGGGATACTCCTCCCGCTCCACGACCCGCCCGCGCATGGCGAACATCGCGATCCGGTCGGAGAACCAGAACTGCGCCACGAACATCGCGCCCACCAGCACGACGACCAGCAGCCACGACTTCAGCAACACGATCAACGCGGCTACGAAGCCGACGTACAACAACCCGAGCAGGAACAGCGTGACCGTCATCCGCACGGTCAGCCGGCGGTCGCTCCGGAAGCGGCTCTGCATCTTGCCTCACCCCGCAGTCAGGCACTCGTCCCGCTGTCCAGTGTGCACCTGCCGGGGGCAATGAGAAGGTTCCGAACGTGCCTAGTAGCGGCAAAAGGTACCTGTGAGCGCGCGGCCCTCCCTAATAGGGCGAACGCGTCTGTATGTACCCCAGCAGCAGGATCACCGCCGCCACGCACCCCAGCACCAGCGCCGCCGACCTCCACGACGACCCCCGCGGTGCCGCCGGGCCCGGATCCGGCCGGAACGGCACCGGGTCCGGCGGGTTCTCCCGCCACCGGGCAGCCAGCATGCGCGCCCGCGCGGACGGCTCCTTGTGCTCCGCCTCGGCGGCCCACCCGAGGTCGAACTCGTGCTGTTCGTCGCCTTGTTCCGTCATCCCCGTGCAACCTCTCCCGTCGGACAGAGCCAAGGAGGATGATTCCCTGACAGCAGGAGGTCTGGGAAGCGTGAAGGGTTCCACCACCTGCCGCCCCCGCCTTCAGCCGCCGTCCGGCCCGCCCGGCGGCTCGTCCCTGCCGCGGCTCAGCTCACGCCGTACCCGCCGCCAGGCCCGGATGATCTGTGGCAGTCTGCCGAGCACGTCGTTGATCTGGGCCAACAGCAGCGAAACGCATCCGGAGGCGGCGAGGATCACCAGCGTGACGCCGTCCCACCTCACCATGGGCTGAGCGGGGAGCGGCCGACGATCCAGTCGAGGGCTTCGACACCCAGTCGGTCCGGCGCCTCCAGCAGCGCGGTCTCGACCTGCGCCAGGTCGGCCAGGGCGGTGGGTGCTTCCGACCGGTCCAGAGCGGCGAGATGTTTCAGGGTCGAGGCCACGGTGGTGGGCCAGCCCGGCATGCCGAAGTGGGCGGGAGCGACGACCACGGACGAGGCGGCTCGTTGGAGCACCCCCGTGCGCCAGCCCTGTTCCCGCATGACCTCCGACGTGTACCAGACGCGGTCGTCGACGTTTTTCACGAATTCCTCAGTGGGCTCCCCACAGCCCCGAAGCGTGAAGTCCGAACCGCCGGCCCAGGGCAGGTCCAGGTCCGAGGCGACCGCCTGGAAGGCGAGCAGCGCTTCGGGCCCCTCGTCCCGGGCGGCGAGCAGCGCCGCCCGGGCTCTGCGGTACAGGTCGACGCTCTGCGCGAGGACCTCCGCGGCGCTCGGCCCACGTTCGGCCGCGCAGATCTCCTCCAGCGGTCCGTCCCGCCAGGAAACGGCGAGCAGACCGACCGCCGCGGCGCTGACCACCGTCTCCGTGTCGTCGGCGTCGATGCCGAAGTGCGTGAGGACGTCCACCAGGTCGTTGTCGTCGATGGCCCGGTCCGGCCGCTCCGGCGGTGGTGCCGGCGTGGGGACGCCGTCGGGGCGCTCGATTTCGACCCCGTGCGTCGCCAGGTCCTCGAAGATCGTGTCCGGGCCGCAGTCGATGTGCTCGGTGTCGTGCCGTCCGGAGCAGTCCTCCGCGCATTCCAGCTCCTCGCAGAAGTCCGGCTCGGCGGGCGCGGCCTCGTTGATCAGGTGATAGACGAGCCGGTCGGCCACCGCCTCGCGTACGGAGATCATCTCCAGGCCGAGCCTGAAACGCTCGTCCCGCAGCGCCGAGGTGTCGGAGCCGACGGACGCCGGGGGCTCTGGAACCTCCTCGGGGGTCCAGGTGTACGCCGACTCCAGGGACACGTACAGCCAGGCGATCCGCAGTGGCTCCACATCCCCCTCCGCCACCAGCCCGGCGACGGCCTCGGCCGCCTCGCGCACGCTGGTGACACCGGCCAGATAACGCTCGCACTCCGCCTCCCAGACGGAGGCCTCGGTCCGGGCCCGTTCGGCGTCCCGGACCAGTCGGGCATCGCGGGACCGGCGGGCCCGTCTCACCAGTCGAGTCAGACAGGGGCCGCACGCGAACAGCCCGGATGTCGGCGTCGGGCCGAGTGGTACCGCTCCACGGTCCTCGCCGAACGGCTCGTCGCAAAGACAGCAGTCCAGGGCCCCCACCTGACGGGAGGTGGGCATGCCGGGCAGGGCGGCGCGGATCGTGTCATGGGCGTAGGCGGGGATGTGCATGGGCGGGCAACTCCTCGGTGACGGCGCTCCGTCGGCGCCCTCACCATGCTCACCTCGCCGCCCGGCCGCGAGTCACGGTTTGGCGTCCGGGGCGGCCGACTTGACGCATCCTGACTCTGTCCTGGTCTGTGGCTTCTACCGTGTTGGCGGAACTTGACACCTCGAACCGGGAGGAACCCCCTTGGCCCCGTCCAGCACGCAGTCCCGACCGGCGGGACCACACGGGGAGTTGGTCGCAGCACTGCAGGAACTGCACCGAGCCGTCGGCCGGTTGAGCTTCCGGCAGATGAGCGGGCTCATCCGCGGCCGCGATGACCTGCTGTCCGGAGCCAGCCACGAGACCGTGAGGTCCGCCGTCAACGGGACCCGGGTGCCGCGCTGGGAGACCGTCCACGACATCGTCGTGGTGCTGGCCGGGCAGTGCAGCCCGCCCCGGGACGAGGAGTCCGAGACGGCCAGGTTCCTACCGCTTTGGCGCGCGATCGGCGAGGGCGAGTCCGGCGCGCTGAAGTCGTTCCAGGAACTCGTCAACGGCGGCTGGGGCGGCGAGGACGGCAGCTGGTCGCCGGAACTGGTCATGGGCGCGATGCTCAACCCCTTCAACGCCATCGAGATCCATCCGTCGCTCGCCGTTCCGCACGAGCCGCTCGTGTCGGAGGACGACTGGATCCGGGTGGTGGTGAGAGAGATCGAGGAACAGGGCGCGGAACACACGCTCCGTGTCCTGCTGCACATGCTGAAGGGCGACTACGTGGGCGCGGACGCGGGCGCGCCCTACGGCTATCGCAATCCCGACCGGGAGGCCATGGAGGCGTACGCCGCGTTCCGGTACGGCTGCCGGGAGGCTCTCCGGCGCCTGGACCGCGAGCCCAATCTCCTCGCCGAGTCGATCCGGGCGATGCGTGCCGACGAGACGATGGACCGGGACGACCGGGCCGAGATGCTGGAGAACGAGTCGGACCTGAGCCTCATGCGCGAGGTGATGATCGTGACGCCCGGCACCTGGGACGAGGTCTCGGAAGAGGCGCAGCGCATGGTCCTGGGATACCTCATCAGGACGATCGGTCCGGTGGGCCCGTTCGGTCTGCCGGACGCCGAACGCTTCCGCATCGTCTGGCGGGTCCCCGAGCCCTCCACCGACTGACGGCACAACGCGGCGGGGCCGCCGTCCTCACGGACGGCGGCCCCGGAAGCACTCGAAGGTGCCGACGATCACACGTCGAAGTACAGCTCGAACTCGTGCGGGTGCGGGCGCAGCTGCAGCGGGGCGATCTCGTTGGTGCGCTTGAAGTCGATCCACGTCTCGATCAGGTCGGGCGTGAAGACGTCACCGGCGAGCAGGAACTCGTGGTCGCGCTCCAGGGAGTCCAGGACGGCCGGGAGGGAGGTCGGGACCTGGGCGACGTTCGCGTGCTCCTCGGGAGCCAGCTCGTAGAGGTCCTTGTCGATCGGCTCGGCCGGCTCGATCTTGTTCTTGATGCCGTCCAGGCCCGCGAGGAGCAGGGCCGAGAAGGCCAGGTACGGGTTGCCGGAGGAGTCGGGCGCGCGGAACTCGACGCGCTTGGCCTTCGGGTTCGAACCCGTGATCGGGATACGCATCGCGGCGGAGCGGTTGCGCTGCGAGTACACCAGGTTGATCGGCGCCTCGAAGCCCGGGACCAGGCGGTGGTACGAGTTCACCGTCGGGTTGGTGAAGGCGAGCAGCGACGGGGCGTGCTTGAGGATGCCGCCGATGTAGTAGCGGGCGGTGTCCGACAGGCCCGCGTAGCCGGCCTCGTCGTAGAAGAGGGGAGAGCCGCCGGCCCACAGGGACTGGTGGACGTGCATGCCCGAGCCGTTGTCGCCGAAGATCGGCTTCGGCATGAAGGTCGCGGTCTTGCCGTTGCGCCAGGCCACGTTCTTCACGATGTACTTGAAGAGCTGGAGGTCGTCGGCGGCGGCGAGCAGCGTGTTGAACTTGTAGTTGATCTCCGCCTGCCCGGCGGTGCCCACCTCGTGGTGCTGGCGCTCGACCTGGAGGCCGGACTTGGCCAGCTCCAGGGAGATCTCGGCGCGCAGGTCGGCGAAGTGGTCGACCGGCGGGACCGGGAAGTAGCCGCCCTTGTAGCGGACCTTGTAACCGCGGTTGTCCTCCAGCGCGCCCGTGTTCCAGGCACCCGCCTCGGAGTCGATGTGGTAGAAGCTCTCGTTCGCCGAGGTGGCGAAACGGACGCTGTCGAAGACGTAGAACTCGGCCTCGGGGCCGAAGTACGCGGTGTCGGCGATACCGGTCGACGCCAGGTACGCCTCCGCCTTCTTCGCCACGTTGCGCGGGTCACGGGAGTACTGCTCGCCCGTGATCGGGTCGTGGATGAAGAAGTTGATGTTGAGCGTCTTGTCCCGGCGGAACGAGTCCACCCGGGCGGTCGACAGGTCCGCGCGCAGCGCCATGTCGGACTCGTGGATCGCCTGGAAGCCACGGATCGACGAACCGTCGAAGGCGAGCTCCTCGTCCGGGTCGAACGCCTCGACGGGCAGCGTGAAGTGCTGCATGACGCCCGGCAGGTCGCAGAAACGGACGTCGATGAACTTGACGTCCTCGTCCGCGATGAACTTCTTGGCCTCGTCGGCGTTCTGGAACATCCAGCTCCTCCTACTCCCGGCCGTTCCCGTGCCGGGGTGGTAGTTCGTTCGTGCGGCCAGTGCGGTGGCACACGTTGTCCTCGACCCTAGGGACGGGTGATTTCTCGGGCGTGACCCATTTGTTTCGCTGAAGTTAACCGACCTCGGCTCCACGGTAGCCCGTGGCACCCCGCCGACCCAGGGCCCCGGCCGGGCCCAGTACCGTGGACGGGTGGACAACAGGCAAGCAATCGGATCGTGGCTCTCCGGACCCCGCGCGGCCATGGAGGACGCGGGTGCCGAGTTCGGGTACCGGGGCGAGCAGCTGGGTCTGCCCGAGGAGGGGCCGGGCTCCATCGCCCGCCCCGGGCGGCGGCTCGGCGCGCTGGTCGTGGACTGGGCGCTGTGCGTCTTGATCGCATACGGCCTGATCACCGACGGCTACACCCCGGCGACCGGCAACTGGGCCCTTCTCGTCTTCTTCGTCCTGGGCGTCCTCACGGTGGGCACGATCGGGTTCACGCCGGGTAAGCGGCTGTTCCGGCTGCGGGTCGTCGGCGTCGACACCGGCCGGGTGCAGCCGCTGCGCGCCCTGGCCCGCACGGTGCTGCTGTGCCTCGCGATCCCGGCGCTGGTCTGGGACCGGGACGGCAGGGGGCTGCACGACCGGCTGGCGAAGACCGTAGAGGTCCGTATGTGAGGTAGCGGTTCGGCTGCGGGCCGGTGGGGGCTGGTCGCGCAGTTCCCCGCGCCCCTGACGGGGCGCTGCAGTCGCGTCAGCTACATAGCTGCGGGCAGGCGTGCCGCAGGGCGGCACGGGTGGGCGCGGCGGCAACCTGCAAGCGCCGGTAAGCGTCCCCACCCCCGCCCATCCACAACCCCGGCCCCCCACCCCCGCTCACCTCCTCCGCAGCACCCGCGCCAGTACGTCCCGCAACTCTCCCTCCGGGTCGGGCACGGCGTCCTCCGAGCGCCACGCCACGTACCCGTCCGGCCGTACCAGCACCGCGCCCTCCGCCGTCGTACCGTGCGCCGCCGTCCAGCCGCCGTCGCCCTCCTCCGCGTCGTACACAAGATCGCCCGCCGCGCCGACGCGGTACGTGTCCAGCCGTAGCCGCTCCGTGTCCGCGATCCGCCGGGCGGCCGCGTGCCAGGCGGCGCCGCCCGCCGAGTCCGCGTCGCTCAGCAGCACCATCGACCGCTCGTACAGGTCGAGCGTGGACACCCGCTCCCCCTCCCGGCGCAGCCACAGGTGCGGGGCCCGGCTGCCCGGCTGGCCGGTGAGGTTCATCCCGTTGGGTACGAGCGGCTGGTCCGGGTCGGCGCCGAGGACCGCGCCCTTCGGGTAGCGGTAGCCGAGGACGATGTTGAGGATGCCGCCGCGCCGGTCGGCGCCGACGCCGGGGGCCGGCGCGAAGCCCGGGTGGCTGTGCTCCACGGAGCGGGCGGAGGCGCGGGCGCTGGTGGCTAGGGCGATCGGGCGGCGCTCGGCGTCGTACGACTCCAGCAGGCCGGGGCCGGCCCAGCCGTCCAGGACCGCCGCCAGCTTCCACGCGAGGTTGTGGGCGTCCTGGATGCCGGTGTTGGAGCCGAAGGCCCCCGTCGGGGACATCTCGTGCGCGGAGTCGCCGGCCAGGAAGACCCGCCGGTCGGCGTAGCGTTCCGCGACCCGTTCGGCCGCCCGCCAGGACGCCCGGCCGGTGATCTCGACGTCGAGGTCGGGGACGCCGACCGCCCGCCGGATGTGCCGGGTGAGGCGCTCCTCCGTGAACTCGTCGAGGGTTTCGCCGCGTTCGGGGTGCCAGGGCGCGTGGAAGACCCAGCGCTCCTTGTTGTCCACGGGGAGGAGGGCGCCGTCCGCCTCCGGGTCGGTGAGGTAGCAGCAGATGAACCGGCGGTCCCCGACCGTGTTCTGGAGCAGCTTGGAACGGAAGGTGATGCTGACGTTCGCGAACAGGTCGCCGGGGCCCGTCTGGCCGATGCCGAGCCGGCCGCGGACCGGGGAGCGCGGGCCGTCGGCCGCGACCAGGTAGTCCGCGCGGACGGTGTACATCCGGTCGGAGTCACGGTCGCGGACGTACGCCGTCACTCCTTCGGGGTCCTGTTCGAAGGACTCCATCTCGTGGAAGTAGCGCAGCTCGCCGGTGAGCGATTCGGCCGCCCGGCGGAGTACCGGTTCGAGGTCGTTCTGGCTGCACAGGCACCAGGCCGTCGGGCTGAACCGCGCCAGTCCGCCGCCGGGGTCGATCTCCTTGAACAGCCATTCGCCGGCGTCGCCGACCAGCGTCGGGGTCTGCAGGATGCCGTGGTTGTCGGCGAGGAGGGAGGCCGCGGCCCTGATGTCCGGCTCGATGCCCGCTCTCCGGAACAGCTCCATCGTCCGCACGTTGTTGCCCCGGCCGCGTGGGTGGATCGAGGTCCCGGAGTGTCTCTCGACGAGCATGTGGCGTACGCCCAGTCGGCCCAGGAAGAGGGACATGGACAGGCCCACGAGGGAGCCGCCCACCACGAGGACGGGGACCTGGTGATCGGTTTTCTGGTGCATCGGGCACTCCAGAGGCGGGTGTTGGTGCGTCAGCTGCGTTGCAACGTCCATGCCCCGTCCGGGCCCCCTCGGGAGGGGTTCCGCGGGCTCAATCACCCACCTGGTTCACGCGAGTCGCGCGCTTCGGAGGACCGGCACAGGATCAAGAAGCGCTGACGCCGCGTCATCGGCGAAGGCGCAGGCCGCTGCCCAGCGAAGGAGATGTGCGAAGCATGACGACGATCTCGGAAAAGGTTTCGGCAAAGCCGACCCGAACGACCCGCCCGGTCTCGACACGGGTCTCCCAGTCCGTCTTCGACGGCTCCCGGCTCCGGGTCGTCCTGCTGGTGGACGTCTACGACGGCGCGCAGCAGCAGTTCCTGGAGGCCTACGAGCAGCTGTGCAGCCAGGTCGCCCAGGTGCCCGGGCACGTCAGCGACCAGCTCTGCCAGTCGATCGAGAACCCCTCGCAGTGGCTGATCACCAGCGAGTGGGAGAGCGCCCCGCCGTTCCTCGCCTGGGTGAACAGCGAGGAGCACGTGGAGATGGTGAAGCCGCTGCACAACTGCGTGCGCGACACCCGCTCGCTCCGCTTCCACGTCGTACGGGAGACCGGCGGCCCGTCGGCGGACGCCGTACGCGTCCTGCAGGCCAGCCCGCGGATGGGCGACGGCGTGATCCGCCACGCGCTCACCTTCACGGTCCGGCCGGGC
The DNA here is from genome assembly GCF_042957285.1 of Streptomyces sp. NPDC008092. NCBI lineage: Bacteria > Bacillati > Actinomycetota > Actinomycetes > Kitasatosporales > Streptomycetaceae > Streptomyces > Streptomyces sp. NPDC008092. Next base: position 521,889 of record NZ_JBIBHY010000006.1, on the reverse strand, counting down.
AGCGAGGCCAAGGTCGCGAAGATCCTCGCGGACTACGCCTCGCCCGAGGCGAAGGTCGACGACTCCACCCGGCTCTGCCGCACCTCCCTCTTCATGCACGGCAACCGGGTCGTGCGGGCCATCGAGGTGCGCGGCGACCTGATGGCCGCCCTGCGCCATGTCGCCCGGCAGCCCGAGGTGCGGGCCGTGGAGGAGGCCATCAACCCCTACCTGGAGCAGGAGCGCGACCTCAACGACCAGGAGTCCGCACGGGTGTTCTTCACCCGGGCGGCGCTGCCGGCCGTCCACCACGTCAGCGCCGAGGAACTGGCCGAGGGCGAGCGGCACGCCCTCTACTACCCGGCCCGCCCGGGCTGCGGGATGCGGCTCGCGGAACTGCTCGCGCAGCAGGACGAGGCCGCGGCCGAGGACCCGGCGGGCCCGGTGCTGCACAGCACGGTCTTCCAGCGTGACGACGTCGTCGTCCGCCTGGTCGAGCAGCGGCCCGGCACGCCCGTGGACGTCACCCCGGCCCACGCGCTCACCGCCCTGCTGGACGGCGACGCGGTGCGGATGCAGCTCCTCACCGACCGCCGCTCCCCGGACGCCTGACGCCTGACCCCTCAACGTCGCATCACCCCCACGGAGGAACGCAGACATGCAGCCCATTCCGAAGATCGTGGACCTCAGCGAGGTCGAGCCCAACACCCGGCGCGGCGGTGATCTGCGCGCCATGCTCACCCCGGCCACGGTGGGTTCCACCAGCGGTTTCATGGGTGTGGCCATCGTGCAGCCGGGCGACCGCATCGCCGAGCACTACCACCCGTACTCCGAGGAGTTCGTGTACGTCGTCTGCGGCGAGATGGAGGTCGACCTGGACGGCGAACCGCACTCGCTGCGGCCCGAACAGGGGCTGATGATCCCCATCAGCATGAAGCACCGCTTCCGCAACGTGGGCGACGTCGAGGCCCGGATCGTCTTCCACCTCGGCCCGCTGGCCCCGCGCCCGGCGCTGGGCCACGTCGACACCGAGGAGACGGAAGCCGTCGCCGTGGGGCAGGTCCGGTCGTGACCCGGCGCGTGGCGGTTACGGGCATAGGCATCGTGGCTCCGGGGGGTGTGGGCGTACCGGCGTTCTGGGATCTGCTCGCCTCGGGCCGGACCGCGACGCGCGGCATCACCTTCTTCGACCCCTCGGGCCTCAGGTCGCGGATCGCCGCCGAGTGCGACTTCGATCCGGCGGCGCACGGCCTGGACGCCGAGGAGATCGAGCGGGCGGACCGTTACATACAGTTCGCTCTGGTCGCCGGCGACGAGGCGGTCCGGGACTCCGGGCTCGACCTCGGCCGGGAGGACCCCTGGCGGATCGGGGTCTCCCTGGGCACGGCGGTCGGTGGCACCACCCGTCTCGAGCACGACTACGTCCTGGTGAGCGGCGCGGGCCAGCGGTGGGACGTGGACCACCGGCAGGCGCAGCCCCAGCTGCACCGGGCGTTCTCCCCGAGCACGCTCGCCTCCGCGGTGGCGGAACGTTTCGGCGCCCAGGGTCCGGTGCAGACCGTCTCCACCGGATGCACCTCCGGCCTGGACGCCGTCGGCTACGCCTTCCACACCGTCCAGGAGGGCCGCGCCGACGTCTGCATCGCCGGTGCCTCGGACTCCCCGATCTCCCCGATCACCATGGCCTGCTTCGACGCGATCAAGGCCACCTCCCCGAACAACGACGACCCCGAGCACGCCTCCCGGCCCTTCGACAACCGCCGCGACGGGTTCGTCATGGGCGAGGGCGGCGCGGTACTCGTCCTGGAGGAGCTGGAGCACGCCAAGGCCCGCGGCGCGCACATCTACTGCCAGCTCGACGGCTACGCCACCTTCGGCAACGCCTACCACATGACCGGTCTCACCAGCGAAGGGCTGGAGATGGCCCGCGCCATCGAGACCGCCCTCGACCACGCCCGCCTCGACCCCACCGCCATCGACTACGTCAACGCGCACGGCTCCGGCACCCGGCAGAACGACCGCCACGAGACCGCTGCCGTCAAGAAGGCGCTCGGACAGCACGCGTACAGCACGCCCATGAGCTCCATCAAGTCCATGGTGGGCCACTCGCTCGGCGCCATCGGCGCGATCGAGGTCGTCGCCTGCGTGCTCGCCCTGGCCCACCAGGTCGTCCCGCCCACCGCGAACTACGAGACCCCCGACCCCGAGTGCGACCTCGACTACGTGCCGAAGGTCGCCCGCGAACGGCGCCTCGGCGGCGTCCTGTCCGTCGGCAGCGGGTTCGGCGGCTTCCAGTCCGCGGTGATCCTGACCCGGCAGAGAGGACGGACACGATGAGCGAACCCCGGTCTCGACGGGCGGCCGTCACCGGCATCGGTGTCGTAGCGCCCAACGGAACCAGCACCGAGACCTTCTGGAAGTCCGTCCAGGAGGGACGCAACGTCCTCGACAAGGTGACCCGCGACGGCTGCGAGCACCTGCCCATGAAGGTGGCCGGCGAAGTCCGCGACTTCGACCCGGCGGCCGCCGTCGAGGAACGCCTCATCGTCCAGACCGACCGCTTCACCCACTTCGCGATGGCCGCGGCCGACCTGGCGCTCGAAGACGCCCGGCTCGGCCGCGCCGACACCGACGCATCGCCGTTCGACATCGGCGTGGTCACCGCGGCCGGCTCCGGCGGCGGCGAGTTCGGCCAGCGCGAGCTCCAGCAGCTCTGGGGCAAGGGCAGCCGGTTCGTCGGGCCGTACCAGTCCATCGCCTGGTTCTACGCGGCCAGCACCGGCCAGATCTCCATCCGGCGCGGCTTCAAGGGCCCCTGCTCGGTGGTCGCCGCCGACGAGGCCGGCGGTCTGGACGCCCTCGCCCACGCGGCCCGCGCGGTCCGCCGCGGCACGGACGTCATCGTGGCCGGCTCCACCGAGGCGCCCATAGCTCCGTACTCGGTGGTCTGCCAGCTCGGCTACGAGGAACTCAGCCGGGAGACCGACCCGGCCCGCGCCTACCGCCCGTTCACCGAACAGGCCTGCGGGTTCGTGCCGGCCGAGGGCGGCGCCATGCTCGTCGTGGAGGACACCGGCTCGGCCCGCCGGCGCGGGCTGCCGGTCCGGGCCACCCTCGACGGCCACGCGTCGACCTTCACCGGGGCCTCCCGCTGGGCCGAGTCCCGCGCCGGGCTCGCCCAGGCGATCCGCGGGGCGCTGGCCGAGGCCGGCTGCGCCCCCGAGGAGATCGACGTGGTGTTCGCCGATGCCCTCGGCGTCCCGGAAGCCGACCGGGCGGAGGCGCTGGCCATCACCGACGTCCTCGGCGCGCACGGCAGGCGGGTGCCGGTCACCGCGCCCAAGACCGGGATCGGCCGCGGCTACTGCGCGGCCCCGGTCCTGGACACTGCAGCCGCGGTGCTCGCCATGGAACACGGGCTGATCCCGCCGACCCCGGGTGTCCACGACATCTGCCACGACCTCGACCTCGTGACCGGCAGCGCCCGTGCCGCGCAGCCACGCACGGCACTGGTGCTCAGCCGGGGCCTCATGGGGTCGAACTCGGCGCTCGTGCTGCGCCACGGCGCGGCCGAGTGAGTCGAACACACCAGCTGCCCAGCAGAGCAGCTAAGAAGAAGGAGTTGCTATGAGCATCACCGTGGACGAACTGTCCGAACTCATGAAGAAGGCCGCCGGCGTCACCGTCTCCCCGGCCGACCTGCAGGACCGGGCCGACAGCGGTTTCGACGTCCTCGGCGTCGACTCGCTCGGCCTGCTCGGCATCGTCGGCGAGCTGGAGAACCGGCACGGTGTGCCCATGCCGGTGGACGCCGAGCGGTGCAAGACGCCCCGCCAGTTCCTCGACCTCGTCAACAGCGCCATGCCCGCGGGAGCCTGAGATGACCGGACACACCCAGAACGAGATCACCATCGCCGCACCCGTCGACCTGGTCTGGGACATGACCAACGACGTGGCCAACTGGCCGCAGCTGTTCAGCGAGTACGCCAGCGCCGAGATCCTCTCCGACGAGGGCGGCAAGGTCACCTTCCGGCTGACCATGCACCCCGACGAGAACGGCAAGGTGTGGAGCTGGGTCTCCGAGCGCACGGCGGACCGCCGCAGCCTCCGGGTCAAGGCCCGCCGGGTCGAGACCGGCCCGTTCGCGCACATGGACATCCTCTGGCAGTACGAGGAGGTGCCCGCCGGTACCCGGATGGTCTGGACCCAGGACTTCGCGATGAAGCCGGAAGCCCCCGTCGACGACGACTGGATGACCGACAACATCAACAAGAACTCCAAGATCCAGATGGCCCTGATCCGCGACAGGATCGAGAAGGCGGCCACCGGCCGGCGTCCCGACCCGGCCCTCGCCGACTGAGCCGGCCCGCAGGAACACAGGAACGGAGAGACACGTGCACCAGGCCCTGATCGTCGCCCGTATGGCACCGGGCTCCGCCCCCGACATCGCGAAGGTGTTCGCGGACTCCGACCGGGGAGAACTGCCGCACCTCGTCGGGGTCACCCGGCGCAGCCTCTTCCAGTTCGGCGATGTGTACATGCACCTCATCGAGTCCGAGCGCGAGCCGGGACCGGCCATCGCCAAGGTCACCTCGCACCCCGAGTTCAGGGACGTCAGCGACCGTCTCACGGCGTACGTCAGCGCGTACGACCCGGAGACCTGGCGTTCCCCGAAGGACGCGATGGCCCAGCGCTTCTACCTCTGGGAGCGCGACGGCGGCGCGTGACCCCGCCTACCGCCGCACGCCAACGGTGCCGGACCCGCGCACGACGCGGGCCCGGCACCGGCGCGTGCCGGGGCGGCCGCGTCAGGCGGGCACCATGCAGTCGAAGGCGTGCAGGTACGGGTTGACCGGCCGGATGTCGTTGACGCTCAGGCCCGCGTCGCCCAGCCGCCGCACCATGCTGTCGGTGGTGTGCTTGGCCCCGCCGACGTTCAGCAGGAGCAGCAGGTCCATCGCGGTGCTGAACCGCATCGACGGGGTGTCGTCGACCAGGTTCTCGATGATCACCACCCGGGCCCCGGGCCCGCCCGCCGCGACCACGTTGGCGAGCAGCCGCGCGGTGGACTCGTCGTCCCACTCCAGGATGTTCTTGATGATGTAGACGTCCGCGTCGACCGGCACGGCCTCCCGGATGTCGCCGGGCACGATCCGCGCCCGGTCCGCGAGGTCGCCGCCCTCGCGCAGCCGCGGCAGGGCCTTCTCCACCACCTTGGGCAGGTCCAGCAGGTAGCCCTTCATCGCCGGGTACTTGTCCAGCAGGCTGGCCACCACGTGCCCCTGCCCGCCGCCGAGGTCGGCGACCGAGCGGCTGCCGGACAGGTCGAGCAGGGCCGCGACCTCGCGGGCCGACTGCTCGCTGGAGGTGGTCATGGCCCGGTTGAAGACGTCCGCGGACTCCGGCGCGTCCTCGTTCAGGTAGACGAAGAACTCCTTGCCGTAGAGGTCCTCGACGACGTTGCGGCCGGTGCGCACGGCCTCGTCGAGCTTCGGCCAGGCGTCCCAGGTCCACGGCTCGGTGCACCACATGGCGATGTAGCGCAGGCTGTGCGGGTCGTCCTCGCGCAGCAGCCGGGAGGTGTCGGTGTGGGCGAACGTCCCGTCCGGCCGCTCGGCGAAGACGCCGTAGCAGGACAGGGCGCGCAGCAGCCGGCGCAGCGGCTTCGGGTCGGTCTGCACCGCCGACGCCAGGGACTCCACCGTCATGGGGGCGTCCCCGAGCGCGTCGGCGACGCGCAGCCGGGCGGCCGCGCGGACGGCGGCGGCACAGGCCGCCCCGAACACGAGCTCGCGCAGCCGCATCGACGGCGGCGGAGCGTCCTCCTCCGGCCCCTTGGCCGGCGTCGTGAGGTCGCGTGCTGGTGCGGTCATGTGCCGCCTTCCTTCCGTGTGGGGTGTCGCAGGGCTGTCAGGTCAGCACAGACCCGCGGGCTTGGACTTCTTGCAGGTGTTGTCCTTGAAGGCGTTGTTGTGCTTGACGGCCTCCTGGTTGACCAGGTCGGCGGGGGCGTTGCCCGACAGCTTGTTGCGGGTGATCTGGTTCTTGTCGCTGGTGACACCCACGAAGCTCTTGAAGACCACGACACCGCCCGACAGCGGCGACTTGCCGGAGTTGCCGGTGACGGTGTTCCCGGTCACCAGGGTGTCCTCGGCGCCGGTCAGCACGATGCCGGAGCCCTGCAGGAAGGCCAGCCGGGCTGTCTTCTTGCAGTACTTGTTGTTCTTCACGACCTGGTTGTCGGCGACCGTCAGGTGACCGGCCTTCGGCTTGTTCTCGTCGCCGACGACGAACACGCCCGCGCAGTTCCCGGTGACCGAGTTGTCCGAGACCGTGAGGTTGCGCAGCCGGCGGACGGTGACGCCGATCCGGTTGTTCTCCAGGAGGTTGTGCTCGACGACCGTGCCGAACGTGTCGACGGCGCCCTTCTCCGCGGTCACGGAGTTGGCGAGGAAGATGCCCGCGTCGCCGTTGTTCCGGGCGACGTTGTTCTGGTACATGCTGTGGACCGAGCGCTCCTCGGCGAGGCCCCACTGCCCGTTCTTCACGGCGGCCACGCCGTGCACGTGCAGGTTGGCCGCGCCCACGGCCATGACACCGGTCCGGGAGAACCCGGTCACGGTCAGGTGGGCGATGGTCACGTCCTCGACGGGCTGCTTCTTGGCGCCGACCACGCAGATGCCGTTGCCCATCTCGGCGCACGACTTCACGGCGGTCTTCTTCGCGCCGGTCATGGCCTTCATGGCCTTCTTGGACTTCTTGACCGGCTCCAGCACGGTGTCCGGACCCACGCCACGCAGGGTGAGGCCGGGCGTGGTCACCTTGACGCTCTCGTGGTAGGTGCCGGCCAGCACCACGACCGTGTCACCGGGCTCGGCGGCGTCGACCGCCTTCTGGATGGACTCACCCGGGTGCACGGTCAGAACGCCGTGCGAGGAGGTCGCCGGGGCGGCGCCGAGGAGGGAGCCGCACAGGGCGGCGCTGCACGCGAGGTATGTGATATGGCGTTTTGTCACATCTGGCAGGTTAGGAGCAGATGACCCGATTAACGGCTGGATGCTCCGTTCGGCGGCGTGTCACCAGCGGGCCCGCTTAGAGCGCGGGGAACCGCGCGAGAAACCACGAAGGCGCGGCGGTCGCCAACGCAACCACCGCGCCCGAGTTCGTAGGCGTGCCCACCGGGCTTTACCGCCCCCGAGGTCCGCCCTTCGGCATCCGCATCCCCTTGGGCATCGGCCCCTTCGGCAACGGCATGTTGGACATCAGGTCCCCCATTGCCCGCAGCCGGTCGTTGGTGGTCGTCACCTGGGGCCCCGTCAGCACGCGAGGGAACTTCAGCATCGTGGTCCGCAGCTTCTTCAGCTCGACCTGGCCCTCGCCCGTGCCCACGATCACGTCGTGCACCGGCACGTCGGCCACGATCCGGGCCATCTTCTTCTTCTCGGCGGCCAGCAGGGTCTTCACCCGGTTCGGGTTGCCCTCGGCGACCAGGACGATGCCGGCCTTGCCGACCGCCCGGTGCACCACGTCCTGGCTGCGGTTCATCGCCACCGCCGGCGTCGTCGTCCAGCCCCGCCCGATGTTGTCCAGAACGGCGGCCGCCGCGCCCGGCTGACCCTCCATCTGGCCGAAGGCCGCCCGCTCGGCCCGTCGGCCGAAGACGATCGCCGTCGCGAGGAAGGCGAGCAGCAGTCCCAGGATGCCCAGATAGACCGGGTGGCCGATCAGGAAGCCGATCACGAGGAAGACGGCAAGGGTGCCGAGACCGACACCGGCAAGCACCAGGCCGATCACCTTGTCGGCCTTGCGCGTCATCTTGTACGTCAGGACGATCTGCTTCAGTCGTCCCGCATTCGCAGCGTCCGCTGCGGGTTCCTTCCTCGCCATGCCCCGAAGTCTACGTGGCCCCGGGAGTGCCGACGACGGCAGTGCCCGGGAAGGGCCTTGGAAGGGGGCGTCAGGAGCGGCCGGCGGCCTGCTCCAGGAAGCGCTGGGCCTCGACCCGGTCCTTGGCGCGACGGCGGTCCTCCAGTACGGAGGTCCAGGCGTTCTGGCGTGCGGTGCGCTGGCCGCCGCTCATGAGCAGCGACTCGACGGCGCGCAGCGCGTCGGTGAAGGACGGGATCGCGGTGGCGCGGACTGGCGCGGCCTGCATGGTGGAGGTCCCCCCTCGAAGTGGGTGTACATGCTGTGATACCAGGGTCACTGTTCGGTGTTACCAGGGCGTGACCGACCGGTCAAACGCCAATGAAACCTTGATACGCGGGCCCGGAACGCTGACGCGGCCCTGACGTACGCCCTCATCAGCGAGGACGGTCAGGACCGCGTCCATTCGGTCACTACTGGCCAGTAATAGTTTGTGCGTGAATTCACACGCTCGGCGGCGGGGCCGGTCCGGACCGCCGTCGGACCTCCTGTCAGACCGCCTGCGCGGCGACGAACGCGCCCCGCTTCTCGACGGCCATCTGGTACAGGCGGCCGGCGCGGTACGAGGACCGCACGAGCGGGCCGGACATGACACCGGAGAAGCCGATCTGCTCGGCCTCCTCCTTCAGCTCCACGAACTCCTGCGGCTTGACCCAGCGCTCCACGGGGTGGTGGCGCACGCTCGGGCGCAGGTACTGCGTGATGGTGACCAGTTCGCAGCCGGCCTCGTGCAGCTGGCGCAGCGCTTCGGAGACCTCCTCGCGGGTCTCGCCCATGCCGAGGATGAGGTTGGACTTGGTGACCAGGCCGAAGTCGCGGGCCGCGGTGATGACCTTCAGCGAGCGCTCGTAGCGGAAGCCGGGACGGATCCGCTTGAAGATCCGGGGCACCGTCTCGACGTTGTGCGCGAAGACCTCGGGGCGGGACGAGAAGACCTCGGCGAGCTGCTCGGGGACCGCGTTGAAGTCGGGGGCGAGGAGCTCGACCTTGGTGCGGCCGGCCTCGCGCTCCGCCGTCTGCGCGTGGATCTGGCGGACCGTCTCCGCGTACAGCCAGGCGCCGCCGTCCGCCAGGTCGTCGCGGGCGACGCCGGTGATGGTCGCGTAGTTCAGGTCCATGGTGACCACGGACTCGCCCACGCGGCGCGGCTCGTCGCGGTCCAGCGCCTCGGGCTTGCCGGTGTCGATCTGGCAGAAGTCGCAGCGCCGGGTGCACTGGTCGCCACCGATGAGGAAGGTCGCCTCGCGGTCCTCCCAGCACTCGTAGATGTTCGGGCAGCCGGCTTCCTGGCAGACCGTGTGCAGGCCCTCGCTCTTCACGAGGTTCTGCATCTTCGTGTACTCGGGGCCCATTTTCGCCCGGGTCTTGATCCACTCGGGCTTGCGCTCGATGGGGGTCTCGGCGTTGCGGACCTCCAGGCGCAGCATCTTGCGTCCGTCGGGTGAGACTGCGGACACGACCGGCTCCCTAGCGATTGATTCTTCGGCGACCTTCAGGGTACGCCCGTTGATTTGAATGCCCGGTGTGGGTGCTGGCCTCTCCGGGGGCTGCCGCCCCCAGACCCCCGCTGTCGGCCTACGGCCTCGTCATCAAACGCCGGACGGGCTGTTTGTGGTTGCCCTTCGTCCTCAAGTGCCGGACAGGCTGATTTATGCCGCCGGCGCCTTCTCGATCACCCTCGGCTTCAGATCCGCGTTCTCCAGGACGGCCTTCAGGTGCCGCTCCACCACCGGCAGCACCTCCTCGATCGTCACGTCCCGGCCGAGCTCTCCCGCGAGGGAGGCGACGCCGGCGTCGCGGATGCCGCACGGGATGATCTTGTCGAACCACTTGTTGTCCGGGTTCACGTTGAGGGCGAAACCGTGCATGGTCACGCCCTTGGCCACCCGGATGCCGATCGCGGCGATCTTGCGGTCCTCGCGGCGCTGGCCGGCGTTGGAAGGGGCGTACTCCGGGCCGTTGAGGCGGGGGTCGAACTCCTCGTCCGTCAGCCGCGGGTCGAAGTCCAGGGAGAGGCCTCCGAGGGCCTGCGGCCGCTGCTCGACGGGGTCGCCGAGCACCCACACCCCGCTGCGCCCCTCGACCCGGGTGGTCTCCAGACCGAACTCGGCGCAGACGCGGATCAGGGCCTCCTCCAGGCGCCGGACGTGCGCGACCACGTCCACCGGGCGCGGGAGCTTCTGGATCGGGTAGCCCACCAGCTGGCCCGGGCCGTGCCAGGTGATCTTGCCGCCGCGGTCCACGTCGACGACCGGGGTGCCGTCGAGCGGTCGCTCGTTGTCCGCGGTGCGGCGGCCCGCCGTGTAGACCGGGGGGTGTTCGAGCAGCAGGACCGTGTCGGGCACCTCGTCGGTGAACCGCGCCGCGTGCACCCGGCGCTGCTCGTCCCATGCCTCCTGGTACTCGACGGCGTCCGCGCCGAACCCCATGCGGACGAACCGCAACTCACTCACGGCAAGCGCCTCCCTCGGCGATAAGGCGATAAGTGCGTCAGGCACGTAACGCGCCCAAGCAACTGTACGTCCGCCCGTCGCGCGTCAGCCCCGGGGCCAATCCTCACACGATCGGATGAATGAACGGCGAGATGTGCGATCGACTGCTCACTCTCCGCTACATTCGCGCCGTCCACGAGCGCCAAAAGGGCTGCTCACCGGCAATCCGGGCACAAGCGACCGAGCTGAGCCAGAAGGCAGGAGACCGCACCCCAGATGACGGACCGACCCGCGCAGCGCACCCCCAACCGCCAGCTCGCCGCGCTCATCGCAGAAGCAGGGTTCTCCAACGCGGGTCTGGCCCGGCGCGTCGACCAACTCGGACTCGAACACGGGCTGGATCTCAGATACGACAAGACATCGGTCACCCGGTGGCTGCGCGGCCAGCAGCCCCGGGGCACCACCCCCGCCCTGATCGCCGAGGTCTTCACCCGGCGCCTCGGCCGCCGGCTCACCGCGCAGGACCTGGGGCTCGACGCCTGCGCCCCGGTCTACGCCGGGCTGGAGTTCGCCGCCACCCCCGAGGAGGCCGTCGACATCGTCAGCGGGCTGTGGCGCAAGGACTCCGGCAGCCACGCCGAACTCCGCAAGATCGCCTTCACCCCGGCCGGGCTGGTCGTGCCCAGCCGGGACTGGCTGATCGGCCGCGCCGACGACAAGGTGGCCCGCGGCGAGCCGGCGGCACCGGCGGCCACGGCCCGGGTGCCGGCGCAGACCCGGCCCGCCCCGCCCAAGTCGGTGCCGCTCGCCCCGGTGCGTCCGCGCGGGCAGGCCGAGCGCGGGCCCGGCCAGCGGGTGACCGGCGGCGACATCGCCGCGCTCCGCTCGGTCGGCGAGCTGTTCCGCTCCCTCGACGACCAGTACGGCGGGGGCCACGCCCGGCAGGCCCTCGTCCGCTACCTGGAGCACGAGTGCGAGCCGATGCTGCGCGGTACGTACGGTGAGCAGACCGGCCGCCGGCTGTTCGGCGCGGCGGCCGACCTGACCCGGCTCGCGGGCTGGACCTCGTACGACATCGCCGCGCACGGCCTCGCCCAGCGCTACTTCGTCCAGTCACTGCGGCTCGCCCAGGCGGCGGGGGACCGGTCCTACGGCTCCTACGTCCTCGTCACCATGAGCCGCCAGGCGGTCTACCTCGGCCACGGCCGGGAGGCGGTGCAGCTCGCGCGCGTCGCCCAGCAGGGGGTCGGCACGAGCGCCCCACCGGTCGTCCAGGCCCTGCTGCACGCGGCCGAGGCGCGCGCCCACGGGGTGCTCGGCGAGGTACGCGCCTGCACGGGCGCGCTCGTCCGCGCGGAACGCGCCCTGGAGGCGGCCCGCCCCGGCGACGAAGTCCCCTACTGGGCCCGCTTCTTCGACGAGGCGCAGCTGGCCGACGAGTTCGGCCACTGCCACCGGGACCTCCAGCAGTTCCGGGCGTCCGCGCAGCACGCCGAGCGCTCGCTGCAACTCCGTGCGCCCTCCTACGCCCGCAGCCGCCTCTTCTGCCGCGTCGTCCTCGCCACGGCCCGCCTGGGCCTCGGCGAACTCGACCAGGCGTGCGCGCTCGGCGTGGAGGCGGCGGGCGCGGCGGCGGAGATGCGCTCGGTCCGCGCGATCGAGTACGTCAAGGACTTCGAACGCCGCCTGGAGCCCTACAAGGACGCGGCACCGGTGAAGGGCTACCGGGAGAAGGTCGCCGCAATGAACTGACATCCCACGGGTCCGCTGCGCGGGGCTGCGGCCTCAGATGTCTCCGTCGCCCACCTTCGCCCCGCCGCAACGGTGATCAGCCGCGACGGCGCCGTCCGGCAGTGTCGGGCCGGCCGCTGCCACGCGCCGTTGCCGGTGCCGGTGCTCTCCCGGGTGCGGCGTCGTCGCGGCTGGTC
>NZ_JBIBHY010000006.1:140973-509526 GCF_042957285.1 Streptomyces sp. NPDC008092 | reverse complement strand
TCGCGCAGTTCCCCGCGCCCCTGAGGGGCGCTGTGCGGCACCCCCTTTTCCCGCCGCAACGGTGATCAGCCACGACGGTGTTGTCCGGCGGTGCCGGGCCGGCCGGTGCCGCTCGCCGTTGCGGGTGGCGGTGCTCTCCCGGGTGCGGCGTCGTCACGGCTGGTCGCGCAGTTCCCCGCGCCCCTGAGGGGCGCTGTGCGGCACCCCCTTTTCCCGCCGCAACGGTGATCAGCCACGACGGTGTTGTCCGGCGGTGCCGCGCCGTCGTGGCTGGTCGCGCAGTTCCTCCCCCAGCCTTCGGCCGGGGGTACCCCCAGCGCCCCCAAGGGGGGCGCTACGCGGCCCGGCGTTGCAGAGGTTCCGCGCTGTTCAAGGAGCCTGATGTGCCCAGGTCCGTCAGGATCGCTGCTGTTGCCCGGTGGGCCGAGTGGAGGGCTCCCTGGACTGTGCTGGTGTCGCGGTGGTCGCCGCAGACGTAGAGGCCGGCGAGGAGGCGGACGGGGCGGCGGAGGTCGTGCGGGGGGCGCATGGCGGGGATGGCCTCGGGGGTGTGGTGGACGGCGAGGGTCTCCCAGCGGCGGGTGGAGGTGGCGTAGAGGCGGGCCAGGTGCATGCGGACCGCCGTGTCGATGTCCGAGGGGGGTGCGCCGAGGACGGTGGAGGAGATCAGGGCGCGGCCCTGGGGGGCGCGGGTCGGGTCGATGTTGCTGACCACGGAGGTGTGGGAGACGGGGCCGCCGCGGTCGGCGTCCAGCAGGAGGGACGTGCCGGTGGTGAGGGTCACCGGTTCGTCCGTGGTGTGGTGGACCACCGTCACCCGGTGGAAGTCCGGGACGCGCAGGCCCGGGAGGAGTTCGGCGGCGGCTCGGGCGTCGGTCGCCAGGAGGACCGCCCGGCAGCGGATCTCGCCGTGCTCGGCCGTGGTCACCGATGTCGTCGAGACCGAGGTGACCCGTACGCCGGTGTGGACCGTGCCGGGCGGCAGGGCGCGGGCCAGGAGGTCCGGGAGGACCTCGGCGCCGCCCTCCGGCACGCACAGCCGCCCGCTCGCGAAGGAGCGCAGGGCGAGGTCCGCGCAGCGGCTGGACGTCGTCAGCTCGGGGTCGCACAGGAGGGCCGCGAGCAGCGGGCGCAGGAAGCCGTCGATCGTGCGGGCGGGCACCCCGCGCTCCGCGAGGGCGTGGGCGGCGGGGAGTTCGGGGCGGGCGAGGATCCGTTCGACCGGGGTCGTGGCGATCCGGCCCAGCGCGGCACCCAGGCGGGCCTGGTCGACGGCGCCGCCCATCGGCGCGGTCGACCGAGGCGGCGCCACCGGCGAGCCGCCCCTGGGGGCGCTTGCCAGGGCGCGCACGGCGTACAGTGCGCCCCTCGCGCTTCCGCCGCCCGCCGGAGCGCCGGCCCGGTGCCTGCGCCCGTCGCGATGCAGCAGCACGCCGGGCGCGTACCGGCGCAGAACCAGGGTGTCCAGTCCCGGGGCCAGGCGCAGCTCCGGATAGGACGTGGACAGGAGCTGCCCGATCCGGTCGAGCCGGAAGCCGTCCACCTTCTCGGTCGACATGCGTCCGCCGACGTAAGGGGCGGCCTCCAGGACCGCGGTCGTTACTCCTGCGCTGTTCAGCCGATGAGCCGCGGAGAGTCCGGCGATTCCGGCTCCCACGATGACGACGTCCGCCTGGTACGCGGGCTCATGCACGAGGCCCCTCCTCGATTGCGCGTCCGGTGGAGACGTGATGCCCCCAACAAGCTCCGGGGATACCCGAGTTCGGGTCGAGGTTAGGACGGTGATCGGTCAAGGACAGTCGCGCATGAACAGGGCACGGTCGCACGGCGGTCGCATGCGGTCACAGGGGCCGTCAGGCCGCCCGGATCGCGTCCTCGATGTCCGGGAACGCGAAGGTGAACCCCGACTCCAGCAGCCGCTTCGGCACCACCCGTTGACTGCCCAGCACGTCCCCGGCCATCTCGCCGAGCGCCGCGCGCAGCACCGGGGCGGGCACCGGGAAGAGAGCCGGACGGCGCAGCACCCGGGCCATCGCCGCGGTGATCTCGGCGTTGGTCAGAGGGCGGGGCGCGGTCAGGTTGAACGGGCCCGACAGACCCTCGGTCTCCATCAGGAACCTGATCGCCGCCACCTCGTCGTGCAGCGCGATGAACGACCAGTACTGGCTGCCGTCGCCCAGCCGGCCGCCGAGCCCCGCCCGGAAGAGCGGGAACAGCCGGCCCCAGGCCCCGCCGCCGCGGGCCACCACCAGGCCCGTGCGCGGGAACACCGTCCGCACGCCCGCCTCCTGCGCCGGGGCCGCCGCCTCCTCCCACTCCACGCACAGCGACGGCAGGAAGCCGTCCCCGGGCGGCGCGTCCTCGTCCACGGCCCGGTCGCCGGTGTCGCCGTAGAAGCCCATCGCGCTGCCGCTCACGAACACCCGCGGCGGGTCCGGCAGCGCCGCCACCGCCTCCGCGAGCGCCGCCGTGCCGAGCACCCGGCTGTCCCGGATCTCCCGCTTGTAGGCGGCGGTCCAGCGCCGGTCGCCGATCCCGGCCCCGGCGAGGTTCACCACCGCGTCGCAGCCGGCCAGGCCCGCGGCGTCCACGTACTGCCCGCCGGGGTCCCAGCAGACCTCCCCGGTGCCGTGGGCCGCGCGCCGGACCAGGCGCACCACCTCGTGCCCGTCCGCCCGGAGGGACCGCACCAGGGCGCTGCCGATGAGGCCGGACGCGCCGGCCACCGCGATACGAGAACGTTCCATGGGTCCCAGCATGCCGGGAAGGACGGGGGAAAACCCGTGGGGCCCCGGTGCCGGCCGACTTAGGGTGACCGCATGCCGGAACCGTACATACGCACCGCCCTGCCCGACGACGACGAGGAGCTCTCCGCCCTCGACCGCGCCACCTGGTCGTACCTGCACGCCGTGCTGCCCGAGCCGCAGCCGCCGTACGGCCCCTTCTTCAGCGAGCGGCACGCCCCCGAGGACACCCTGGTCGCCGAGCTCGACCGGCGCATCGTCGGCTACATCCGCCTCGCCCTCGGCCACAAGATCGCCTCCAACGCGCACGTCCGGCAGATCCAGGGCCTCGCGGTCGCCGAGGAGGCCCGCGGCCGGGGCGTGGCGCGGGCGCTGCTGCGGGCGGCGGTGGAGGAGGCCCGGCGCCGCGGCGCCCGCCGGATCAGGCTCGGCGTCCTCGGCCACAACACCCCGGCGCGCCGGCTCTACGAGTCGGAGGGCTTCGCCGTCGAGGGCGTGCTGCCCGGGGAGTTCTTCCTGGACGGCGAGTACGTCGACGACGTGATCATGGGCCGGTCGCTGTGACGCTCAGGACATGACGCTCGGGACGTGACGCTCAGGACGTGATCAGTTCGCCCGTGTCCACCGGCGAGGTGGCGTGCGCCCCGCGCGTCGCGTCCGCGGTCACCTCGTCGGCGGTGAGCACGTACCCCGTCTCGTTGTCGGACGTGGAGCGGGCGAACACCACGCCGTACACCTTGCCGCCGGTGGTCAGCAGCGGGCCGCCGGAGTTGCCGGGGCGGACCGTGGAGCGGATCGAGTAGATCTCCCGGGTCACGGTGGCGTCGTTGTAGATGTTCTGGCCGGTGGCCTGCACCCTGTTCGCCACGGTGGCCGCCTGCAGGTTCAGGTTGCCGTCCTGCGGATAGCCGGCCACCACCGCGGAGTTCCCGCGCGCCGCGCTCGTGTCGAACTTCAGCACCGGAGCCCGCAGCTGCGGCACGTACAGCACCGCCACGTCCCGGTCCGGGTCGAAGAGGACGACCTCCGCGTCGTACGACGGACCGACCCCGCCGATCCGCACGCTCGGGTTGTCGATGCCGGCCACCACGTGCGCGTTGGTCATCACGTGCTCCGGCGCGAACACGAACCCGCTGCCCTCGCGGCCCTGGGTGCCGGAGGAGCCCTCGATCTTGACCGTGCTGCGCTTGGCCGCGTTCGTCGCCGCCGCCGTGACGTTGTCCCCGGAGGGCTTGGCGACCCGGGCCGTCGACTCGTTCTCGAACGGGTTGAAGACCTGCGGGAAACCCGCCTCGGTCAGCGCCGAGGTGGCCCGCGAGAACCAGGCAGGCGTGGTGTCCGGCATGGTGTCCTGCACGGCGCCGAGCAGCTTCGAGTCCCGGATCGCCGTCGTCACCGCGGGCGACGAGGACGCGCCGAGGACGCTCGCCGCCACCCAGGCCACGATCAGCACCGCCACCGAGTTCGCGACCGCCCCGCCCACCCCGTCGGCCACCCTGAGCGGCCCCTGGTCCAGCTCCCGGCGCAGCCGCAGCGCCAGCCGCCCCGCCAGCTCGTGCCCCACCACCGCCGGTACCAGCACCGTCAGCACCGCGACCACCGTCGCCGTCGCCGTCCCGCGCGTGACCAGCTCCATCACCCACGGCAGCACCCACACGCCGATCACCGCGCCGCCCACGAACCCGGCCAGCGACACGCAGCCGGCCACCAGCCCGCGCCGGTATCCGGACGCCGCGTAGACGAGGACCACCAGTACGAGCACCAGGTCGAGCAGGTCCACGGAGCCGCCTTTCTCTCGGTGCCCTTAATACGGTCGGGACAGGTCCAGTGATCAGTTCACGCGCGCGGGGCCCCGGGAACCGGCCACGCGTGCGTGTACCCCCTGAAACGCCCCGGACCAGGACGATGGTTCCACCAGGTGGCACAGCACACATCGCGGGCGCAGCCGATCCGCCCGAGCATGATTGCCATGCGTGTCTTCCCAAGAGCGGGGCGGCGCACCAGGATCACCGCCCTGACGCTGCTCGGCTGCCTGCCCGGCGTCGCCGCCGTCCTCACCCTGGTGCTGTGCACCCGGGACGTCGACCGGCCTGTCGCGATCCACCTGGCCGCGCCCGCACCCGCCAGCCCCGCCGCCCTCTTCCGGGCACCCCGGCCGCACATCGAGCCGCGCTCGGTCTGGCTGGACGCCACCGTCAGCCGTGTCCAGCCGCCGCCGCGCTACGACGACCAGGTCGTCGCCGTCTTCGTGCACCACACCGACTCGCCCAACGGCTACTCCTGCGCGCAGAGCCCCGAGATCATCCGCCGCCTGTACACCGGTCAGACCGGCGACCGCGCCTGGGACGACATCGGCTACAACTTCCTCGTCGACCGGTGCGGCACCATCTACGAGGGCCGCGCGGGCGGCGCGGACCGGGCCGTCACGGGCGCGCACACCCAGGGCTTCAACCACCGCACCGCCGGCATCGCCGCCCTCGGCACCTTCACCGCCGGGGTACCCGTGCCGCGTGCCATGACCGACGCGATCGCCGCCGTCGCCGCCTGGAAGCTCGGGCTGGCCGGCGTCGACCCGCGCGGCAGCGCCCGGCTGGTCTCCAGCAACGGCCTCAGCCGCTACCGGGAGGGCACCGCCGTCGCCCTGCCCGCCGTCGCCGGCCACCAGGACGGCTACCGGACCAACTGCCCCGGAGCCGCCCTCGCCGACCGCCTCCCGGAGATCAGGGAGACGGCGGCCCGGCTGCAGGGCAGGGGGACCCGGGCGGGGACTCCGCTGCGCATGCTCATGGGGACGGCCCCGGCGACCTCGCTCGGACCGCCCGCGAAAGCGTCCACAGGAACGCCATAGGCGGCACGCAGGCCGTTCCGATCCCCGCGTCCTACCGTCAGGGACATCAGAAGCCGACTGGAGGCGGGGACCATGAACAGCAGTCGTACCGAAGGCCGTGCCGAAGCCCGCGCCGAGGCCCGTGCGCAGGGCACGGAGAAGGCGGGGCGGGCCTGGTCGTCCCGCGGGCCCTGGGCCGTGGTCTGCGCGGTCGCGACGGTCGTCCTCGGCCCGGCCGCGGTCACCGCGTCCGCCCTCGACCAGGCCAACGCGGCGCCGATGCACCACGCGGTCAAGGCCGAGCAGACCCAGGCGTACATCCCGTCCGACATGACCCGCCGCCGTACCGCGGCCTGAGCAGCCCTACGCCTTGAAGCGGTCCCACAGCCTGGGGAACCGCTCGGCGAGCACCCGGCCGTTCTCGAAGTCGACCGGGGTGCCCTCGGGTTCGGAGGGCGCGGGGGCGATGCCCAGGTCCGGCGCCACCGTCCCGGTGAGCTGCTCGTACGCCTCGTCCGCCGCGTACCCCAGCTCCTCGCCGTCGCCGTCGATCTCCTCGTCGAAGTCGGCCAGCAGCTCCGCCAGCGCGTCCGGGTCGTGCAGGGCGCCCTCGAAGATCTCCCGGCCCTGGGCGATGAGCCAGCACCGGAAGAAGTCGAACGCGTCGTCGCTGGCCCCGTCCAGCAGGACCCAGGCGGCGCCCCACAGGTCCCAGCGGTAGGCGCGGTTGTAGCGGGCCTCGAAGTGCCGGGCGAAGTCCAGGACGAGGTCGGGCTCCAGCTGGAGCAACCGCTCCACGAGCAGGTCGGCCTGCTCCTCGGGGTCGCCCTCGGCGGCCTCGCGGGTGGTGTCGACCAGCTCCCAGAACTCCGTCTCGTCCATCACGGGTCCAGCATCGTGCCTGGGCGCCGGGGGCGCACGCGGAGTGGTGCGGATTGTTATCCACCGTCACCCCGGCGTGCGTCACCCCGTCAACCGCTCAGAGCCCGTAGCGCTCCCGGGCTTCCTTCACCGCGGTCGCCTTGACCTCGCCGCGCCTGGCCAGCTGGGCCAGGGCCGCCACGACGACCGACTCGGCGTCGACGCCGAAGTGGCGGCGGGCCGCGTCCCGGGTGTCGGAGAGACCGAAGCCGTCGGCGCCGAGGGAGGACCAGTCCTGCTCGACCCACTGGGCGATCTGGTCCGGGACCTGGCGCATGTAGTCGGACACGGCCAGCACCGGGCCCTCCGCGCCGTGCAGCGCCTGACGGACGTACGGCACCCGCTCCTCGCCGCGCAGCAGGGCCGCGTCCGCCTCCATGGCGTCCCGGCGGAGCTCCGTCCAGGAGGTGGCGGACCAGACGTCGGACGCCACGCCCCACTCCTCGGCGAGCAGCCGCTGCGCCTTCAGCGCCCAGTGGATCGCCGTACCGGAGCCGAGCAGCTGGATGCGCGGGGCGTTCGCCGGCGCGGACAGCCCGGCCGACTCCGCCGTGTTGAACCGGTACAGGCCCTTGACGATGCCCTCGTCGATGCCGAGCCCGGCCGGCTTGGCGGGCTGCGGGAGCGGCTCGTTGTAGACGGTCAGGTAGTAGAAGACGTTCGGGTCCTCGCCCGGGGCCGGCTCGCCGTACATGCGGCGCAGGCCGTCCTTGACGATCGTCGCGATCTCGTAGGCGAAGGCCGGGTCGTACGACAGCGCGGCCGGGTTGGTCGCGGCGATCACCGGGGAGTGGCCGTCGGCGTGCTGGAGGCCCTCACCGGTCAGGGTGGTGCGGCCGGCGGTCGCACCGACGAGGAAGCCGCGGCCGAGCTGGTCGCCGAGCTGCCACATCTGGTCGGCGGTCCGCTGCCAGCCGAACATCGAGTAGAAGATGTAGAACGGGATCATCGCCTCGCCGTGCGTCGCGTACGCGGTGGACGCGGCGATGAAGTCGGCCATCGAACCGGCCTCGGTGATCCCCTCGTTGAGGATCTGGCCGTTCTTGGCCTCCTTGTAGTACATCAGCTGGTCGCGGTCGACCGGCTCGTACGTCTGCCCCTTGGGCGAGTAGATGCCCAGCGACGGGAACAGGCTCTCCATGCCGAAGGTGCGCGCCTCGTCGGGGACGATCGGCACCCAGCGCTTCCCGGTCTCCTTGTCGCGGACCAGGTCCTTGACGAGGCGGACGAAGGCCATGGTCGTCGCCACGTTCTGCGAGCCGGAGCCCTTGTCGAAGGAGGCGAACGCCTTGTCGGCGGGGGCGGGCAGCGGGGCCAGGGCGTGCGTACGGCGGGCCGGGGCCGGGCCGCCGAGGGCCGCGCGGCGCTCCTGGAGGTAACGCACCTCGGGGGAGTCGGCGCCGGGGTGGCCGTAGGGCACGACGCCGTCGGCGAAGGCGCTGTCCGGGATCGGCAGCTCCAGCAGCTCCCGCATCGTCTTGAACTCGTCCACCGTCAGCTTCTTCATCTGGTGGTTGGCGTTCTTCGACGCGAAGCCGGTGCCGAGGGTGTGGCCCTTGACCGTCTGGGCCAGGATCACGGTCGGCGCGCCCTTGAACTCGACGGCGGCCTTGTACGCGGCGTACACCTTGCGGGCCTCGTGACCACCGCGCGAGAGGTGGAAGCACTCCAGGATCTTGTCGTCGCTCAGCAGCTTCGCCATCTCGGCGAGCGCCGGGTCCTTGCCGAAGAAGTCGGCGCGGATGTAGGCGGCGTCGCGGGTCTGGTACGTCTGCACCTGCGCGTCGGGTACCTCGCGCAGCCGCCGTACCAGCGCACCGGTGGTGTCCAGCTGGAACAGCTCGTCCCAGGCGCTGCCCCACAGCGACTTGACCACGTTCCAGCCGGCGCCGCGGAACTGGGCCTCCAGCTCCTGCACGATCTTGAAGTTGGCGCGCACCGGGCCGTCGAGGCGCTGCAGGTTGCAGTTGATGACGAAGGTGAGGTTGTCGAGGCCCTCACGGGAGGCGAGTGCGAGCGCCGCCGTCGACTCCGGCTCGTCCATCTCGCCGTCACCGAGGAACGCCCAGACGTGCGAGGCGGTGAGGTCCTTGATGCCGCGCGCGGTCAGGTACCGGTTGAAGCGGGCCTGGTAGATGGCCGAGAGCGGGCCGAGGCCCATGCTCACCGTCGGGAACTCCCACAGCCAGGGCAGGCGGCGGGGGTGCGGGTACGACGGGAGGCCGTTGCCGCCGGCCTCCTGGCGGAAGTTGTCGAGGTGCGCCTCGGTCAGGCGGCCGTCGAGGAAGGCGCGGGCGTAGATGCCGGGGGAGGCGTGGCCCTGGATGTAGAGCTGGTCACCGCTGCCGTCCCCCTCCTTGCCCTTGAAGAAGTGGTTGAAGCCGGTCTCGTAGAGCCAGGCGGCGGAGGCGAAGGTCGCGATGTGCCCGCCGACACCGTGTTTCGAGCCCCGGGTGACCATCGCGGCCGCGTTCCAGCGGTTCCACGCGGTGATCTTCCGCTCCATCTCCTCGTCACCGGGGACGGCCGTCTCGGCGGTGGTGGGGATGGTGTTGAGGTAGTCCGTCTCCAGCAGCTTCGGCAGCGCGACGCCGTCCGCCTCGGCGCGCTCCAGCGTGCGGCGCATCAGGTACGCGGCGCGGTGCGGCCCGGCCTCCCTGGCCACGGCGTCCAGGGAGGCCTGCCATTCGGCGGTCTCCTCCGGGTCCCGGTCGGGGAGCTGGTCGAGCGCGCTCGGCTGGATGGCCTGGGGGTCGGTCATGTCGCCGCCTTCCTCAGTCGAAGGGGGTTCCCTCATCGGTAAGGGGTTCGGGGGTGCCCTTGGTCTTTGGCAGGACAGGGCAGAGGGCTCGGGTGCGAGCCCGTCGGTGACTCTAACTCCCTGATCGATGATCGATCAAAGGGTTGAGGGCAAAACCTCTCGATTCCGAGAAAGTCGGCACGGGGTGCCTTCGGCGATGGCACCGGGTGACGTGATCCAACCGACGTTTACGCAGGTGAGGCGGTGTTTGAGCGGGGGAGTGCTCTTGTGTGGGAGGGGGTGTGACGATCTCTTCTCCGCCGCGACGGTGCTCAGCGGGGACGGCGGTTTCCGGCGGTGCCGCTCGCCGTTGCGGGTGGCGGTTGTCGGTTCGGTGCCGCGCCGTGGGGGCTGATCGCGCAGTTCCCCGCGCCCCTGAGGGGGCGCTGTGGGCTCGCCCCTTTTTCTTTTCCGCCGCGACGGTGATCAGCCGGGACGGCGTTTCTCGGCGGTGCCGGGCTCACGGTCTGGGGGCGCAGCCCAGGACGTGGGACTTCACGATTTCCGCGATCCGGGGGTCGCGGCGCTTGAAGGCCGCCACCAGTTCCTCGTGTTCCTCGGCGTACGACTGCTGGACCGTGCCCAGCCAGCGGATCGACAGGGCCGTGAAGACCTCGATGCCGAGGCCCTCCCAGGTGTGCAGCAGCACCGAGTTCCCGGCCGCGCGGACCAGCTCGCGGTGGAAGCCGACCGTGTGGCGGACCTGGGCCGTGCCGTCGGCGTTGCGGTCGGCGTCGTACAGCGCAGCCACGTGCGGTTCGAGGGCCGAGCAGTCCTCGGCCAGCTGCTCCGCCGCCAGCTCCGCCGCGATCGCCTCCAGGCCGGCCCGCACCGGGTAGCTCTCCTCCAGGTCGGCCGCCGTCAGGTTCCGCACCCGCACGCCCTTGTTCGGCGCCGACTCGATGAGACGGAGGGACTCCAGCTCGCGCAGCGCCTCCCTGACCGGCGTCTGGCTGACCTCCAGCTCCGTCGCGATCCGTCGCTCCACGATCCGCTCGCCCGGCTTCCAGCGCCCGCTGACGATTCCCTCCACGATGTGCTCGCGGATCTGTTCGCGCAGCGAGTGGACGACGGGCGCGGTCATGGGAGCTCCTTAAGGGCGTTTGACGTTTAGACAATAAGGCCGGACCGTCTTTCGGGAGAGGCGCACGGGGGCGCTTTCGCGCAGGTGAGACGAGACTTACACGCGGGACGACGGTGCCCCGCCCGGAAGGACTCCGGACGGGGCACCGTGGAAACCGCTGGGGATCAGAGGCCGAGCTCGACCTCGAACTCGCCCGCCTCCAGGATCGCCTTGACGGCCGTCAGGTAACGGGCCGCGTCGGCGCCGTCCACCAGGCGGTGGTCGTAGGACAGGGTCAGGTACGTCATGTCGCGAACGCCGATCACCGTGCCCTCCTCCGTCTCGATGACGGCCGGACGCTTGACCGTGGCACCGATGCCGAGGATCGCGACCTGGTTCGGCGGCACGATGATCGTGTCGAAGAGCGCGCCGCGCGAGCCGGTGTTGGAGATGGTGAAGGTCGCGCCGGACAGCTCGTCCGGGGTGATCTTGTTCGCCCGGACCTTGCCCGCGAGCTCGGCGGTGGCCTTGGCGATACCGGCGATGTTGAGGTCGCCCGCGTGCTTGATGACCGGGGTCATCAGGCCCTTCTCGGAGTCCACCGCGATACCGACGTTCTCGGTGTCGAAGTAGGTGATCGTGCCCTCTTCCACGTTGATCCGGGCGTTGATGGCCGGGTGGGCCTTCAGTGCCTGGGCCGCCGCCTTGACGAAGAACGGCATCGGGGAGAGCTTGACGCCCTCGCGCGCGGCGAAGGAGTCCTTGGCCTGGGCGCGCAGGCGCATCAGGCGGGTCACGTCGACCTCGACCACCGAGGACAGCTGGGCCTGCTCGTGCAGCGCCTTGACCATGTTGTCGCCGATGACCTTGCGGATGCGGGGCATCTTGACGGTCTGGCCGCGCAGCGGGGAGACCTCCAGCGCCGGGGTCTTCTTCGCGGCGGCGGCAGCCGGAGCGGCGGCCACGGGGGCCGGAGCAGCGGCGGCGGCCTTCGCGGCCTCGGCGGCGGCGAGCACGTCCTGCTTGCGGATCCGGCCGCCGACGCCGGTGCCCTTGACGGCGCCCAGGTCGACGCCGTTCTCCGCGGCGAGCTTGCGGACCAGCGGGGTGACGTAGGCACCCTCGTCGACCGGAGCGGCCGGGGCCGGCGCCGGGGTGACGGGGGCGGCGGCCACCGGCGCGGGAGCCGGGGCCGGGGCGGCCGGAGCCGGAGCGGCGGCGACCGGCGCGGGAGCCGGAGCAGCCGGGGCGGGCGCGGGCGCCGGAGCCGCGGGCGCCGGAGCCGGGGCGGCGACGGGGGCCGGAGCGGCCGGGGCGGGGGCGGCCGCCGGAGCGGCACCCGGGGCGCCGATGACGGCGAGCTTGGCGCCGACCTCGGCGGTCTCGTCCTCGCCGACCGTGATCTCCAGCAGCACACCCGAGGTGGGCGCCGGGATCTCGGTGTCGACCTTGTCGGTCGAGACTTCGAGCAGCGGCTCGTCGGCCTCGACGGAGTCGCCGACCGACTTCAGCCAGCGGGTGACGGTGCCCTCGGTGACGGACTCACCGAGCGCGGGCAGGACCACGTCCGTGCCGGACGCGCCACCGGCCGGAGCGGCGGGGGCGGCGGCAGCGGGGGCCGGGGCGGGGGCGGGGGCGGCGGGGGCCTCGGCGACCGGCGCGGGGGCCGGGGCGGCCGGAGCCGGCGCGGCGACGGGCTCGGCCGCCGGGGCCGGCGCGGCGGCCGGGGCACCGGTGCCGTCGTCGATGATGGCCAGCTCGGCGCCGACCTCGACCGTCTCGTCCTCGGCGACCTTGATCGAGGCCAGGACACCGGAAGCAGGGGCCGGGATCTCGGTGTCGACCTTGTCGGTCGAGACTTCGAGCAGCGGCTCGTCGGCCTCGACGCGCTCGCCCTCGGCCTTCAGCCAGCGGGTGACAGTGCCCTCGGTGACGCTCTCGCCGAGCGCCGGAAGGGTTACGGAAACCGCCATGGTTTCGGTTGCTCCTTACGAATTGCGGAAGTCTGTGTGCAAGCGGAGTCGCTTGTGTCGACCGAGGGTCAGTCGTGCGAGTGGAGGGGCTTGCCGGCGAGGGCCAGGTGGGCCTCGCCGAGCGCCTCGTTCTGCGTCGGGTGGGCGTGGATGAGCTGGGCGACCTCGGCGGGCAGCGCTTCCCAGTTGTAGATCAGCTGGGCCTCGCCGACCTGCTCGCCCATGCGGTCGCCGACCATGTGGACGCCGACCACGGCACCGTCCTTCACCTGGACGAGCTTGATCTCGCCCGAGGTGTTGAGGATCTTGCTCTTGCCGTTGCCCGCCAGGTTGTACTTCAGAGCGACGACCTTGTCCGCGCCGTAGATCTCCTTGGCCTTGGCCTCGGTGATGCCCACGGAGGCGACCTCCGGGTGGCAGTACGTGACCCGGGGGACACCGTCGTAGTCGATCGGGACGGTCTTCAGACCGGCCAGCCGCTCCGCCACCAGGATGCCCTCGGCGAAGCCGACGTGCGCGAGCTGGAGCGTCGGGACCAGGTCGCCGACGGCGGAGATGGTCGGGACGTTGGTCCGCATGTACTCGTCGACCAGGACGTAGCCGCGGTCCATGGCGACACCCTGCTCCTCGTAGCCGAGACCGGCGGAGACGGGGCCGCGGCCGACGGCGACGAGCAGGACCTCGGCCTCGAACTCCTTGCCGTCGGCCAGGGTGACCTTGACGCCGTCGGCGGTGTACTCGGCCTTCGAGAAGAAGGTGCCCAGGTTGAACTTGATGCCGCGCTTGCGGAAGGCGCGCTCAAGAAGCTTGGAGGAGTTCTCGTCCTCGACCGGGACGAGGTGCTTGAGGCCCTCGACGACGGTGACGTCGGCACCGAAGGACTTCCAGGCGGAGGCGAACTCGACGCCGATGACACCGCCGCCGAGGATGATCGCGGACTTCGGCACGCGGTCCAGGACGAGGGCGTGGTCGGAGGAGATGATCCGGTTGCCGTCGATCTCCAGGCCCGGCAGCGACTTCGGCACGGAGCCGGTGGCGAGGAGCACGTGGCGGCCCTGGATGCGCTGGCCGTTCACGTCCACGGAGGTCGGGGAGGACAGACGTCCGGTGCCCTCGATGTACGTCACCTTGCGCGAGGCGATCAGACCCTGCAGGCCCTTGTACAGGCCGGAGATGACACCGTCCTTGTACTTGTGGACGGCGGGGACGTCGATGCCCTCGAAGGTGGCCTTGACACCGAACTGCTCGCTCTCGCGGGCCTGGTCGGCGATCTCGCCCGCGTGCAGCAGGGCCTTGGTGGGGATGCAACCCCGGTGCAGGCAGGTACCGCCGACCTTGTCCTTCTCGATCAGGGCGACGTCCAGGCCCAGCTGCGCCCCGCGCAGGGCCGCGGCGTAACCACCGCTACCACCGCCGAGGATCACTAGGTCGAAAACGGTGCTGGCGTCGTTCGCCACGTCACGTCCTCCATGCATGTGCGCCGTACGCCGGTCAACGGTGACCGCGCGGCGGCTGGTGTCCGGCCGCTCTTCTTCGGCCCTGTGGGTGGGGCCCTGTCCTGCCGAGCCCCATCTTCGCACTTGTCGGAGGTGAACGAGACGCGGGGCTGGGGTGTGAGACACCACACGCAGCGCCCCGTCAGGGGCGCGGGGAACTGCGCGATCGGCCACAGACAACCCGCAGCCGCCGCATAACCGAAAGCCCCGAGTCAATGGGCGACGGGACCCCGCCCTACCCGCGTGCGAGGTCCCGTCCACAAAAC
This sequence comes from Streptomyces sp. NPDC008092, assembly GCF_042957285.1. Classification (NCBI taxonomy): domain Bacteria; kingdom Bacillati; phylum Actinomycetota; class Actinomycetes; order Kitasatosporales; family Streptomycetaceae; genus Streptomyces; species Streptomyces sp. NPDC008092. Next base: position 495,436 of record NZ_JBIBHY010000006.1, on the reverse strand, counting down.
CCGACGTCAGCCCAGGTCGCCCTCGGCCGTCAGCTCCGCCAGCCGCACCAGCGTCCGCACCGCGGACCCCGTGCCTCCCTTCGGCGTGTAGCCGAAGGCGCCCCCCTCGTTGAAGGCCGGCCCCGCGATGTCCAGGTGCGCCCAGGTGATCCCCTCGCCCACGAACTCGCGCAGGAAGAGGCCCGCGACCAGGCCGCCGCCCATCCGCTCACCCATGTTCGCGATGTCCGCGGTGGGGGAGTCCATCCCCTTGCGCAGGTGCTCCGGCAGCGGCATCGGCCACGCCGGCTCGCCCACCTCCTCCGCGGCCTCGTGCACCGCGGAGCGGAACGCGTCGTCGTTGGACATGATCCCGAACGTCCGGCTGCCCAGCGCCAGCATCATCGCGCCGGTCAGCGTCGCGACGTCCACGATCGCGTCCGGCTGCTCCGCCGACGCCGCCCACAGCGCGTCGGCGAGCACCAGCCGGCCCTCCGCGTCCGTGTTGAGCACCTCGACGGTCTTGCCGCTGTACATGCGCAGCACGTCACCCGGGCGCACGGCGGTGCCGGACGGCATGTTCTCGGCCAGCGCCAGCCACCCGGTCACGTTGACCGGAAGGCCGAGCCGCGCCGCCGTGACGACGGCCGCGAACACCGCCGCCGCGCCGCTCATGTCGCACTTCATCGTCTCGTTGTGGCCGGCCGGCTTGAGCGAGATGCCGCCCGAGTCGTAGGTGATGCCCTTGCCGACGAACGCGAGGTGCTTGTCCGCGTCGGCGTGCGTGTACGACAGCTTCACCAGCCGCGGGGTGGCCGCCGAGCCGCCGCCGACGCCGAGGATGCCGCCGTACCCGTCCTTGGCGAGCGCCTTGTCGTCGAGCACCTGGATCTTGAGGCCGTGCTCCTTGGCCGCGCCCTGGGCGATCGCGGCGAACGCGGCCGGCGTGAGGTCGTTCGGCGGGGTGTTGATGAGGTCGCGGGCCCGGTTGAGCTCCTCGGAGACGGCCGTGGCGCGGGCCAGGGCCGCCTTGTGGGCGGCGTCCCGCGGCTTGCCGCCGAGCAGCACGCCGTCGGCGAGCGGCGCCCGGCCGTTCTTCGCCTTCAGGCTCTTGCCGGTGCCGGCACCGTTGTCCTTGTACGTGTCGAAGGAGTAGGCGCCGAGCAGTACGCCCTCGCCGATCGCGCCCACGGCGGCCGCGTCCTCGATGGGCAGCGCGAAGGCCGCCTTCTTGGCCCCGGCCAGCGCGCGGGCGGCGACTCCGGCCGCGCGGCGCAGCGCCTCGGCCTCGTAGTCCGCGTCCGGGCCGGGCTCGGCGCCCAGTCCGACGGCGATGACCAGCGGGGCCTTGAAGCCGGCCGGGGCGGGCAGCTTCGTCAGTTCGCCCTCGGCACCCGAGGCTCCGAGGGTCTCCAGGACGGCCGCCAGCTTGCCGTCGTAGGCCGTGTCCACGGCTTCGGCGCCCGGGGCGACGACCGGGCCCTTGGCGCCCTTGGCGACACCGATCACGATCGCGTCGGCCCGGAGGCCGGGCGCCGCTGAGGTGCTGAGAGTGAGAGCAGTCACGGTAGTGGGATCTCGCTTCCGATGTTGAGTTGCAGTGGCCGAGCGGGTGGGTCGACCGGGCCCGGGAAGCGACCCCAGGAGTTTCCTCGGGCCGCGTTGCGACCGGGGCCTTCACCCCGTCGGCGAACACCCGGGACGAGCCTACGCGTGTGTATGCGTTCGCTCATTCCTGCGGGTGTTCACCTGGGGGTGGCGTCGTAGCCACTTTCCACCGCGGCGGGACTCGGTGTACCGGGCCGTACCCGGGATGGGAGATCATCCATGGGCAGATCCCGTCGCACCCCCTGGAGCCCGCCCGGTGAAACTCCGCGTCACCCCGCTGCTCGCCCTCCCGGCCCTGCTCGCCGGCTGCACCCAGGCCCCGGCCGACGCCGGGCGCTGGCAGCCGAAGCCGGGGATCAGCTGGCAGTGGCAGCTGAGCGGCCGTGTCGACACCACCGTCAAGGCGTCCGTCTACGACATCGACGGCTTCGACCAGTCCAGTGCGACGGTCGCCACGCTGCACGGCAAGGGCCGCAAGGTCATCTGCTACATCTCCACCGGCGCCTACGAGGACTGGCGTCCCGACGCTAAGAAGTTCCCGGCGTCGGTGCTCGGCCGAGGCAACGGCTGGGAGGGCGAACGCTGGCTGGACATCCGCCGTACGGACGTGCTGAAGCCGTTGATGGCGGCCCGCTTCGACATGTGCAGGAAGAAGGGCTTCGACGCGGTGGAGCCCGACAACATGGACGGCTACAAGAACCGCACCGGCTTCCCCCTCACCGCGGCCGACCAGCTCCGCTACAACCGGCTCGTCGCCCGGCTCGCCCACGACCGCGGGATGTCGGTCGGCCTGAAGAACGACCTGGACCAGATACCGCAGCTGGTGGGCGACTTCGACTTCGCGGTGAACGAGCAGTGCGCCCAGTACGGCGAGTGCGGCGACCTGAAGCCGTTCGTCCGGGCGGACAAGGCGGTCTTCCACGTGGAGTACGAACTGCCCACGAGCAGGTTCTGCGCGCAGTCGCGGAAGCTGAAGCTGAGCTCGCTGGAGAAGAAGTACGAGCTGGGGGTGTGGCGGAGAACCTGTTGAGCGGGCCCGAGAACAGCGCGCCCCCAGGGGCGCGGGGAACTGCGCGACCAGCCCCCACCGGTCCGCAGCCGGCACACCACCTTTAGCCCCCCAGACAGAACACCACCAGCGCCGCAGTAGCCGCCACCTCCGCAAGCGCCCCGAACACATCCCCCGTCACCCCGCCGAACCGGCGCTTGCAGTGCCGCAGCAGCCCGTCCGTCGCGGCCTCCGCCACCACCACCGCGAGCAGCGCCCGCAGGCTGTCGCCCGCCCCCACCAGCGCCCCGGCCCCGGCCGCCAGCAGCATCACCGCGAACGTGACCACGGTCGCCCCGGTCTTCGGCACCACCCCGGCCACCGCCGCCCCCAGCCCCTCCGGACGGGCCGCGGGCACCCCCTCCACCGCGGCCAGCGTCAGGGCCAGCCGGGCCACCGTCGCCGCGACGACCGCCGCGAGCGCACCCCGCTGCCACCCGTCGCCGTACGCCTGGGCCAGCGCGGCCACCTGCCCGAGCAGGACGAGGACGAGGGTGACGACCCCGAACGGCCCGATGTCCGACTGCTTCATGATCCGCAGGGCGTCCTCGGCGGGCTTGCCGCTGCCCAGGCCGTCCGCGGTGTCGGCGAGGCCGTCCAGGTGCAGCCCCCGGGTGAGCACGGCCGGTACGGCGACGGCGGCGACCGCGGCCACCAGCGCACTCGCCCCGAGCACCACGAGCAGCGCACCGACCGCCCCCGCGCAGAGGCCGACCGCGAGCCCGGCCAGCGGTGCGGACAGCATGCCGCCGCGGGCCGCCTCGCGGTCCCAGCGGGTGACCTTCACGGGGAACACGGTGAGCGTGCCGAAGGCGAAGCGGACGCCTTCCGGCCAGGGAGTCGCAGAGGTCGCAGCCATCGGCGCAGGCTACCCGGTGGCCGGGAAGGGCCGCGTGCCCGGCCGGACCCGGGGCCGGGCTCCCCGCCAGGGATAAAGTGCGCACATGGGACATTGGCTGGAGCGGAACATCGTCGAGCCGGGCAAACTCCCGCTGCTGCTCGCCCTGACCGCCTTCGTCCTGACCTTCGTGATCACCCGGGTCATCACCCGGCTGATCCGCGCCGGGAAAGGCCCGTTCGGTAACGTGAAGGCGGGCGGGCTGCACATCCACCACGTGGTTCCCGGCGTCGTCCTCGTCGTCGTCGGCGGCTTCGGCGCGGTCGCCGCTTCCCGCAACGGCGTCGGCGCGGCCCTCGCCGCGATCGTCTTCGGGATCGGCGCGGGGCTCGTCCTCGACGAGTTCGCGCTGATCCTGCACCTCGGGGACGTCTACTGGACCGAGGAGGGCCGCAAGAGCGTGGAGGCCGTCGTGATCACGGCCGCGCTGGTGGGGCTGCTGCTCGCCGGGTTCTCGCCGTTCGGCGTCAACGACCTCTCGGCGGACGAACTCCAGAGCCGCGGGACCGTCATCGCGAACGTCGTGGCCAACTTCGCCTTCTCCCTCGTGGCCCTGAGCAAGGGCAAGACGCGCACCGCGATCTTCGGGGTGATCGTCCCGCTGGTCGCGATCGTCGGCGCGGTCCGGCTGGCCCGCCCCGGCTCGGCCTGGGCCCGCCGCTTCTACGGCAACCGGCCGCGCGCCCGCGCCAGGGCCCGGCTGCGCAGCTACCACCACGACCGCCGCTGGTCCCGGCTCGCCCTGACCCTTCAGGACTGGATCGGCGGCAAACCCGACCGCCCCGAACCACTGCGACTGCCCGAACGCGGCCCCGGTCCCGGTCCCGACCCCGGCCGCCGGTGACTCCACCGCCGCCACAGCCGCCGTCCCGCCGGCACCGCCCCGCACAGCGCCGCCACGGCCGCGATCGCCGCCAGGTGCTCCTTCCCGGCCAGGTTGTCCTTCAGCGCCACCTCGACCGCCATCGCGGCCGCCACCGCGCCGGCGGTGACGTAGGCGCCGTACCGCCAGCCGAGGTAGACCGCGAGCCCGACCACGGCGGCCGACGGGCCGGTGTCCACCACCAGGGCGTCCGAGGCCGGCAGCCCCAGCGGGCCGTGCGGCCCCAGCGCGATGCCCGTCCGCGCGTACAGCGTGCCCGCGAGCGTCGCGACGTACGCGATGACCAGGGTCCGGCCCCAGCCCAGGCAGACCTCGGCGATGCCGAGGACCGCCAGGATCTGGACCAGCGCGCCCCACACCGGCAGGTCCAGCGCCGGCACGAACAGCGACAGCGGAGTGCGCAGCAGGGCCGCCCAGAGCGGGTCCTCGGCGCGTACCGCTCCGACGTCCTGGACGAAGCGGTACCCCCACGACTGGTTCTGCGTGAACTGGAGCAGCGCGGTCAGGCACACCGCCCCGGCCGTCATCGGCACCGCCCGCAGCGGGCGCTTCGTCAGCGGGCCGCGCACGGTGGCGTACAGCAGCCCCCACTCGGCGCGGGCCCAGCGGGCGAGCGGCGTCATGCGGTGGTCCTCATCCCTGCGTTTCCCTCTGCGTGTCCAGGTGCCTGCGGTGCAGCCACTTCGGCAGCCCCGGCGCCTCCAGGAACCCCTCCGCGCGCGCCGACGCCAGGCCGATGCGCGGCAGGTCCGCGCTCTTCTCGAAGAGGAGGAACCGGGGTTCCCAGATGGGCCGGTACTTCGCGTTGGCCCGGTACAGGGACTCGATCTGCCACCAGCGGGAGAAGAAGCTCAGCAAGGACCTCCACAGCCGCAGCACCGGCCCGGCGCCGAGACGCGCACCACGTTCGAAGACCGAACGGAACATCGCGAAGTTGAGCGAGACCTGCGTGATCCCGATCTCCCCGGCACGCCGGAGCAGTTCGATGACCATGAACTCCATCAGCCCGTTGTCGGAGTCCCGGTCCCGCCGCATCAGATCGAGGGAGAGCCCGCCCGGCCCCCACGGCACGAAGGAGAGCAGGGCCCGCAGCCCGCCCTCCCCGTCCGTGCACTCCAGCATCACGCACCGGCCGTCCCGGCCGTCCCCGAGCCGCCCCAGCGCCATGCTGAACCCGCGCTCGGTGGCCCCGTCCCGCCAGTCGTCCGCGCACCGGACCAGGTACGACATCTCGTCCGCCGGGATGTCCTCATGGCGGCGGATCCGCACCCGGTACCCCGCCCGCCCGACCCGGTTGTACGCCTGCCGGACGGTCCGCATCGCCCGCCCCTCCAGCGTGAACTCGGCGACCTCGACGATCGCCTCGTCCCCGAGCTCCAGCGCGTCGAGGCCGTGCCGCGCGTACACGGTCCCGGCTTCCTCGCCCGCCCCCATCACCGCCGGGATCCACCCGTGCGCCCGCGCCTCGCCGAGCCACGGCACGATGGCACCCGGCCACGCCTCCGGATCCCCGATCGGGTCCCCGGAGGCCAGCGACACCCCGCCCACCACCCGGTAGGCGACCGCCGCCTTCCCGGTGGGCGACCACACGACGCTCTTCTCCCGCCGCAGCGCGAAGTACCCGAGCGAGTCCCGCTCACCGTGCCGCTCCAGCAGTTCCCGCAGCCGCTTCTCGTCGTCCTCGGTGATCGGGTCGACGGCGCGGCGGGAGCGGAAGGCGGCATAGAAGACGGCGAGCACGAGGAGCGTGCTGAGCACGTTGATGGCGACGTTCACCCAGTTGGGCGGCGCGATGTACGGGAACCGGGAGGGGTCGGCGGCGACCGACACCAGGCGCAGGGTGCCGTAGTGCCAGCGCTCCAGGAACGTCGAACGCGCGGCGTGCGGAGCCCGGTCGGTGGCGGTCACGAGGAGGGCGGCGAACAGTGAGGCGGCGAGACCGCCGGCGACGGCGACGGTGGCGGCGAGGCGCGGGTTCGACCGGTCGCCCTTCGCGTAGAACTCCCGCCGCCCGACGAGCAGGGCCACGACGAAGGCGGCGGTCAGCACGATCGAGATCCAGTTCTGCGCGTAGCGCCGGATCTCCGGGAACGCCATGGCGAACGCGAACAGCGCGAGGAAGAGCCCGCTCAGCACCAGGTTGAGGATCCAGGCCGCCCGCTTCCGCCGCCGCATGGTGACGGCGAGGAACGCGGTGAACACGCCGGAGGCGAAGCCGGCCGTCAGCAGGTACGGGGTGAAGAAGTTCTCCTGGTTGTGCCGCCGCACGTCCTGGCCCAGCGACAGCCACACCCCGCTGAGGAAATTGACGAAGGCGACGGTCCGCAAGTACCAGACGGCAAAGGCGGCGGCCCGCTGGGAAACCCCGGTACCCCGCCGCCCCGGCCCACGTCCATCACACCGCTCCACGGCAATTCGGACATCTCCCATGGAGAGCGATCATATGGGCGCCCTTGCCTCAAACCCCGCCGCACGCACCCTTTTTCAGCCGGACGCATACGGGGTCCGGCGGTCTTGCCGTCGCCGGTCCCCGTCCTTGGCCGGCTTCACGCTTGCGCCGGTCTCTTCTTTCCGCCGCAACGGCGATCAGCGGGGACGGCGCATCCCGGCGGTGCTGTCCCGGTCGTGGCCAAGGGTGCGCTCCCGGCGGTGCTGTCCCGGCCGTGGCCAGGGGCCCGCTACTCCTCCGGCTTCTCCTCGGTCTCGGGCTCGGCCCCGGGCTGCTCCGGCTTCTCCGGCAGCTCCGCCGCCAGCGCCGCCGCGGCCTGCACCAGCGGCAGCGCCAGCAGGGCGCCCGTGCCCTCGCCGACCCGTACGCCCTGCTCCAGCAGCGGCTCCAGGGCCATCCGGTCCAGCGCCTTCGCCTGCCCCGGCTCCCCGCTGTCGTGCCCGGCCAGCCACCAGTCCGGCGCCCGGAACGCGATCCGCTGCGCGACCAGCGCACACGCGGCCGCCACCACCCCGTCCAGCACCACCGGCAGCTTCCGCACCGCCGACTGCAGCAGGAACCCGGTCATCGCCGCGAGGTCGGCCCCGCCGACCGTCGCCAGCAGCTGCAACTGGTCCCCGAGCACCGGCCGAGCCCGCCGCAGCGCGTCCCGGATCGCCGCACACTTCCGCATCCACGCGAGGTCGTCGATGGGGAGCCCGCCCCGTCCGGTCACCACGGACGCGTCCGTCCCGCACAGCGCCGCGACCAGGACGGCGGCCGCCGTGGTGCCGCCGACGCTGACGTCGCCGAGGACCACCAGATCGGTCCCCGAGTCGGCCTCCCCGTCGGCCAGCGCGACGCCCGCCCGGAAGGCCGCCTCGGCCTCCTCCAGGGTCAGCGCGTCCTCGATGTCGATACGGCCGCTGCCCCGCCGCACCCGGTGCCGCACGACCTCCTCGGGCAGCGCCTCCGGGTCGCAGTCCAGCGCCATGTCCACGATCCGCACCGGCACCCCGAGCCGCCGGGCAAGGACCGCCACGGGGCTGGCGCCCTCCAGGACCGCCCGCACCAGCAGCTCCGCACTGCCCGCGGGCCGCGCCGAGACGCCGAGTCCGGCGACGCCGTGGTCGCCGGCGAAGAGCAGCACCCGCGGCCGTTCCACCGGTCGCACCGGTACCGAACCCTGCGCGGCGGCCAGCCACTCACCCAGGTCGTCGAGGCGGCCCAGCGACCCGGGCGGCACGGTCAGCCGCTCCCGGCGCGCCTCGGCGTCACGGCGCACACCGCCGTCGGGGCGCTCGATCAGATCGGTGAAGTCGTCGAGATTAAGCGAGCTCATTCGCCGAACAGTACCGGCACCCGACGAACGGTTAGGTGCCAGATCGCCACCACACCCGCACGGCGCCTTGGCAGGCAAGATCGGTATCCCATACGTTCCGGTTTGCAGTGGATTGCGTTCAGGGAGTACAGGGAGCACAGGGAGCCGCCCATGCCGCCGCGCAAGCCCGAACTCGCCCCGGGCCCCAACCGGTTCCACGAGCCGCGCCGCGAGGACTGCCCCTGGTGCGGCTCCAGGCGCCTGCGCACCCGCCTGCGCACGCCCGACCTCCTCCACCACCGGCCGGGCACGTTCACCGTCGACGAGTGCCGGGACTGCGCCCACGCCTTCCAGAACCCCCGGCTGTCCCCGGCCGGCCTCGCCCTCTACCACCGGGACTTCTACGACGGCCGCCTGGAGGACTACACCGACCGCCTGCACGCCACCCGCGCCGGCCGCCGCCGGCACCGCGCCGCCGCCCGCGTGATGCTGGCGCTGCCGGAACCGGAGAGCTGGCTGGACGTCGGCACGGGCCACGCCCACTTCCCGCGCACGGCGAAGGAACTCTTCGCCTACACGTCGTTCGACGGCCTGGACCCGACCCTCCGCGTGGGGCGCGCCCAGACCGAGGGCCACATCGAGGAGGCCCACTGCGGCTACCTGGCCGCGCCGGAGGTGCTGGCCCGCCTGCGCGCCCGCTACGACGTCGTCAGCATGTTCCACCACCTGCAGCACACCCCCGACCCGCGCGCCGAACTCCGCGCCGCGCTCACGGCGCTGCGTCCCGGCGGCCACGTCCTCATCGACGTCCCGGACCCGCGCAGCGCGTTCGCCAGGCTCCTCGGCAAGTGGTGGATCCCCCACGGGCAGCCCCGCCATCTGCACCTGATGCCGCTGGCCAACCTCCGGGCGGAGCTGGAGTCCCAGGGGTGCGAGATCCTCAGCACCGACCGGAAGTCGGCCCACACGCCGTACGACATCTCGGCGGCGCTCGGCCTGGTGCTCGGCCGGCTCCTGCCGAAGCGGTGGCTGCGGGCGGCTGCGCCGCTGGTCGCCGTGGCGCGACTCGCCGACCACGCCCTGGCTCCGCTGCTGCGCAGGACGCCCTTCTCGAACGCGTACCGGATCGTCGCGAGGAAGGGGCGCTGACGGCCGGTCGCGCGGCTGCGGGCCGGTGGGGGTTGCTCGCGCAGTTCCTCCCCCAGCCTTCGGCCGGGGGGACCCCCAGCGCCCCTTACGGGGCGCTCCTCAGCCGTGTCTCGTACAGCCGCGGGCAGTCGTGCCGCTGGGGCGGCACGGGTGGGCGCGGGCGGCACCCTGCAAGCGCCGGTAAGCGTCCCCCCCCCGCCCCGCCCCCACTCACCTCAGCACCACCACCTGCCCCGCCACCACCAGCACCACCTGCTCGCACTCGCCCGCGAACGCCGCGTTCAGCCGGCCCAGTTCATCCCGGTACCGCCGCCCCGACGCCGTCGCCGGCACGATGCCCGACCCGACCTCGTTGGACACCGCGACCACCGTCCGCCGACTCGCCCGCACCGCCTCCGTCAGCTCCCGCACCCGCTCCCGCAGGGCCTTCTCCCCGCCCGACGCCCACTCCGTGTCGTCCCACGCCCCGACGGAGTCCATCGCGTCCGTCAGCCACAGCGACAGACAGTCGATCAGCAACGGCGGCCCGTCCTCCGTCAGCAACGGCACGAGGTCGCACGTCTCCGTCGTACGCCAGGACCCCGGCCGCCGCTCCCGGTGCACGGCCACCCGCTCCGCCCACTCGGTGTCCCCGCCGCGCGTGCCGCCGGTGGCGACGTACAGCACGTCGGGGAAGGACTCCAGCCGCCGCTCGGCCTCCACGGACTTCCCCGACCGGGCCCCGCCCAGCACCAGCGTCCGGCGCGGTACGTCGGGCACGTCCTCGTACACCCCCACCGTCAGCGTCGTCCCGTCCGGTACCGCCCGCGCCCCGGCCGCCGCCAGGCGACGGCGCAACTCCGGGCCGGGCGGCACGTCGTGGCCGAGATGGACGGCGACGACGTCCGTGGTCGGCCCGGCCGAGCCGGCCGCCCGCAGCCGCGCCAGCGCGTCCGGACGGCCGACGACGTCGAGCAGCACCAGGTGGTACGGGTCCGCGGTCCCGTTCTCCAGCCCGGCCTGCGCGCCGCCCGGCGGCAGGTACAGCAGCCGCTGCCCGTCGGGGCCGGTCACCGCGTACCCGGTGCCGCCCGCGTCCATCGCCACCGCCCGCACCCGATGCCCCGTCAGCAGCGCCAGCTCCCGCCCGTCCGGCACCCGCCCCGGCTGCGGCAGCCCGGCCGGCACCTCGACGGCGGGCCCGTCGTGCGGATGCGACAGCAGCACCTGCCGTACCCCGCCGAGGGACAGCCCGGCCCGGGCCGCCGCGAACGCCACGCCCGGCGTCAGATCGAGCAGCAGCGTCCCGTCGACGAGCACCGCGGTGGCCGCCCGCGCCTCGGCCCCGACGGCACACGAACAGGCCGCACAGGGACAGCCGGGCTGAGGCAGCCCCGCAGGAGCACCGGTACCGAGCAAAGTCACTTCCACGGACCGATTCTCACCCGTCCTGGCGGTTCTCGCTGAGGCGGGCGTCGGCGGTCACGCGCCCCAAAGGGGCGCTGGGGGTCCCCGGCCGAAGGCTGGGGGAGGAACTGCGCGATCAACCCCCACCGGGCCCGCACACAAGCCCACAACCAGCGGAGTTTTCGTCGACGCCCTTATACGATGCACCGGTTGGATCAAAGGAGGCCACATGGCGGCATGGACATGGCGATTCGAAAAGGCCGACGGGACGGAGGTCCAGCCCGCGGTGGAGCCCGAGGAGTTCACCACGCAGGGCGACGCCGAGTCGTGGATCGGCGAGCAGTGGAAGGCCCTGCTGGCCGGCGGCGCCGACCAGGTGCGGCTCTTCGAGGACGCCACCGAGATCTACGGCCCGATGAGTCTGCACGCCGACGAGTCCTGAGACGTGCCGGTCCGGGGCGGCCCTCGCCGGCCGCCCCGCCGTCACCGGGTCACTGCTCGCCCAGCGTCACGTCCACCGTCCTGCTGACGCCGTCCCGGCTGTAGGTCACCGTCGTCTTCTGCCCCGGCCGGTCCACGGCGAGCGACTCGGCCAGTGAGGTGATGGTGGTGATGTCGTCGCCACCCAGCGCGGTGATGATGTCCCCGGGCCGGATGCCCGCCTTGTCGGCCGCGTTGCCGTGCTCCACGGTCACCACCGCCACCCCGGCCGGCTGGTAGTTCACGTCCACGACCGTGCGCCCGGCGATGCCCAGCGCGGCCCGCCCCGAGTCGGTCACCTTGCCCTGCTTGATGATCTGGTCGGCGACCGTCTTCACCATCGACCCCGGGATGGCGAACCCGATCCCGGGCGCCGCGCTGCCGCCCAGGTCGGGGTCGTTCGCGGCGAGCGTGGGGATGCCGATGACCCGGCCGTCCAGGTCGACCAGGGCGCCACCGCTGTTGCCGGGGTTGATGGCCGCCGAGGTCTGCACCATGTTGGGGATCGTGGCACCCGTACCGCCGCCCGCCGTGTTCTCGCTGACGGTCCGTCCGGTCGCCGACACGATGCCCTCGGTCACGCTGGACGACAGCCCGAGCGGCGACCCCATGGCCAGCGTGATCTGCCCGACCTGGATCTTCTCGGTGTCCCCGAAGGCGGCCGGCTTCAGCCCCTCCGGGATCCTGTCGAGCCTGATGACCGCCAGGTCCTGCTGGGGGTAGGAGTACACCAGCGTCGCGGTGAGCGGTTCCTCCGTGTTGGCGGTCGTCACCTTGAACTTCTTCTCGTTGCCCACGACATGCGCGTTGGTGACGATGTGTCCGTTGCCGTCGTAGACCACGCCCGAGCCCAGGTCGCTGCTGGCCTGGATCTGCACGACCGACGGCAGGACGTCCTTGATCACCTTCTGGTACCGGTCCTGCAGGTCCGTCGCGGCCAGGGGGACGGCCGTCGCCCGGGCGGCCCGGGCGGCCGAGGTGTCCTCGGCCGCGCCGCCGCCGAAGGCGGAGCATCCGGAGGCCAGGGCCAGGCAGCAGGAACCGAGCACGGCGGCCGTACGCAGGGTCCGGCGGGCGGGGGAAGCGTCCATGTCCCGAGTCTCACCGCGGTGGTGACGCTCCGGCTCGCGCTGCTGGCCCGAACGAGCGGCGCCCGGGTGCGGTCAGCCGCGGACCCCGCACAGGTGCAGCAGCGCCGCGACCGCCCGGTACGGATCGGTCCGCCCGGCCCGCTCCTCCGCCGCGAGCAGCGTCTCCAGGTCGGCCGGTGCCCCGGCGTCGTCCGCCGCGGTGTCCGTGAACACCCTTACGCCGTACCAGGACTGCAGCGGGGCGCCGATGCCGGCGAGCGCACCGGTGAGGGTGCTCAGCCGGTCGGCCCGGACGTCCAGGCCCAGCCGGTTGCGGTAGGAGAGGGTGTCGAAGGACTCCAGGGCGCCCGCCCAGTCCCCGCTCAGACCCGCGCGCATGGCCAGCGCGTCGGCGTTGCGCACCAGCAGCGACAGCAGCCCGCCCGGGGCCAGCATCCGGGCCAGCCCGGCGAGCAGCGCGTCCGGCTCCTCGACGTACATGAGCACCCCGTGGCAGAGCACCACGTCGAAGCTGCCCGGCAGGAAGTGGACACCCGTGTCCCGCCCGTCGCCCTGGACGATCCGCACCCGCTCGCGGATGCCGTCCGGCTCGGCGGCCAGGGCCTCCCACGCGGCCGCGACCATCGCCGGTTCCCGCTCGACACCGGTCACCTGGTGGCCGGCCCGGGCCAGCCGCAGCGCCTGCGTGCCCTGGCCCATCCCCACGTCGAGCACCCGCAGCCGCTGCCCGACCGGGAACCGCCCGGTTATCTGCTCGTCGAGCTGACGGGCCACCAACTGCTGCCGTACGACATCACGCAGCCCACCCAGCCTGTTCAGCCAGGCCTTCGCCGCACCCCCGGAGAACGGCTCTGTGCTCAGGGCCGCTCTCCGCGCTTGACCTGCGGCTTGGGCAGCCGGAGCCGGCGCATCTGGAGGGAGCGCATCAGGGCGTAGGCGACGGCGCCCTTCCTGTTCTGGTCGGGGAAGCGCTCGGCGAGGCGCTTGCGCAGCCGCAGGCCGCTGATCACCGCGTCGAGCACGATCAGCACGATCACGACCAGCCACAGCAGCAGCGCGATGTTCTTGATCGCCGTGTTGTTGACGACGCTCATGACCAGGATCACCACGGCCAGCGGCAGGAAGAACTCCGCCACGTTGAAACGCGAGTCGACCCAGTCACGGGCGAACCTGCGGACCGGGCCCTTGTCACGGGCCGGCAGGTACCGCTCGTCGCCGGTGGCCAGCGCCTGGCGCTGCCGGTCCATGGCGGCGCGTCGGTCGTCGCGCTGACGCTTGGCGGCGTCCTTGCGCGTCGTCGGCGTACTGGCCACGCTGCGCCGCTGGGACTGGGCCTCACTGCGCTTGGGCGTGGGCCTGCCCTTCGGGGCCTGCGGGTCACGGGTCTCTTTGGAGTCGGTCACGGCCGCCTTGTCGGCGGAGGCCTTCTCATCCTTGGCACGGCTACGGAACACAAAACCCAAGGGTACGGGGTCATGGGGTGTGGGCCCTAGTCCGGCGGGGAACGATCCCGCAACGCCAGTCGTCTCCATGGGGGGGGGGGACAGAGGGGACGTTGCAGGCGCTTCGCTCAGGGGGACACCTACTACCTGTGCCGGAGCGGAGCTGTCGGTAGTCGTCCTTGGGGATGAGCGCATCGGTCCCCGAACAGTGCGGTAATGGAGGCAGGGCCCGTACTGTGGGTTCTGTCGCAGGATCTGTGAGCTGGAGTCCGTCAGAAGGGGGCGCGCGAAGCCCATGAGCGGTGTCATGAAGCGTATGGGGATGATCTTCCGCGCGAAGGCGAACAAGGCCCTGGACAGGGCCGAGGACCCGCGCGAGACCCTCGACTACTCGTACCAGAAGCAGCTCGAACTGCTGCAGAAGGTCCGCCGCGGCGTCGCCGACGTCGCGACCAGCCGCAAGCGGCTCGAACTCCAGCTGAACCAGCTCCAGCAGCAGTCCGGCAAGCTGGAGGACCAGGGCCGCAAGGCGCTCGCCCTCGGCCGCGAGGACCTCGCCCGCGAGGCGCTCTCCCGCCGCGCCGCCCTCCAGCAGCAGGTGACCGACCTGGAGACGCAGCACGCCACCCTCCAGGGCGAGGAGGAGAAGCTCACCCTCGCGGCCCAGCGCCTGCAGGCCAAGGTGGACGCCTTCCGCACCAAGAAGGAGACCATCAAGGCCACCTACACCGCCGCCCAGGCGCAGACCCGCATCGGCGAGGCCTTCACCGGCATCTCCGAGGAGATGGGCGACGTCGGCCTCGCCATCCAGCGCGCCGAGGACAAGACGCAGCAGCTCCAGGCCCGCGCCGGCGCCATCGACGAACTCCTCGCCTCCGGCGCCCTGGACGACCCGACCGGCACGGCGAAGGACGACATCGCCGCCGAGCTGGACCGGCTCTCCGGTGGTACGGATGTGGAGCTGGAACTGCAGCGCATGAAGGCCGAGCTCGCCGGAGGTTCGCCCCAGCAGGCGATCGAGGGCGGCACCGGCCAGGGGCAGCAGTCGCAGCAGCCGCAGGACACCCCGCGCTTCGACAAGCAGTAGCCGACGCCTGGAGGGCGACATGGCCGACATGGTCGTGAGGATCATGGGGGAGGGCCAGGTGAGGCTGGCCGACAGCCACCTCGCCGAACTGAACAAGCTGGACGACGAGCTCCTCGCGGAGACCGAGTCCGGCGACGAGGCAGCCTTCCGCCGCACCCTGGGCGCCCTCCTGGACAAGGTCCGGGACCTGGGCGCCCCGCTCCCCGACGACGCCCTGGAACCCTCCGACCTGATCCTGCCGTCCCCGGACGCGACCCTGGCGGAGGTCAGGGCGCTGCTGCGGGACGACGGGCTCATTCCGGGCTGACGGTTGAAGAGCAGCCCGTCCGGCGTTTGAGGACGAGGCCGTTCAGGCCGAAGCGGGGGTCCGGGGGCGGCAGCCCCCGGGGACAGTGCCCGTACCGGCCCGAACCGGCAGTTCCGGCCCGCACCAACCCGCCGTACTGTTCAGAACGTGAGCACCCTCGAAAGAGCCCGCTGCAGAGCAGGCGCCCATCCACTCGCCGTGGACGCGGTCATCGCCGCGGGCGCCCTCGTCTGCATGGTCGTGAGCTCTTTCGCCGTGCCGCACGGCGCGCACGGCGTCGCCTGGGGCATCCGCACCCCGGACCCCCTCAGCCTGCTGCTGATGACGCTCGCCGCCGCGGCCCTGGTCTTCCGCCGGTACGCCCCGAAGACGGTCCTCGCCGTCACCGGCGCCGCCTCCGTCGTGGAGTGCGTCACCGGCGACCCCCGCGCCCCCGTCGCGATGGCGGCCGTGATCGCCCTGTTCACCGTCGCCGCCACCACGGACCGCCGCACCACCGTGTGGGCCGGCCTGCTCACCATGACCGTGCTGACCACCGCCGCGATGGTCGCGGGACCCCTGCCGTGGTACGCCCAGGAGAACCTCGCGATTTTCGCCTGGACCGGCATCGGCGCCACCGCCGGGGACGCCGTCCGCAGCCGGCGCGCGGTCGTCCAGGCCATCCGCGAGCGTGCCGAGCGCGCCGAGCGGACCCGTGAGGAGGAGGCCCGCCGCCGGGTCGCCGAGGAGCGGCTGCGCATCGCCCGTGACCTGCACGACGTCGTCGCCCACCACATCGCCCTGGTCAACGTGCAGGCCGGGGTCGCCGCGCACGTCATGGACAAGCGGCCCGACCAGGCCAAGGAGGCCCTCGGCCACGTCCGCGAGGCCAGCCGCTCCGCGCTGAACGAACTGCGGGCCACCGTCGGCCTGCTCCGCCAGTCCGGCGACCCCGAGGCGCCGACCGAGCCCGCCCCCGGCCTGCACGTCCTGGACGAGCTCGCCGACACGTTCCGCAACGCCGGCCTCCAGGTCGAGGTCGCCCGCGCCGACCAGGGCACCACCCTGCCGGCCGCCGTCGACCTGGCCGCCTACCGGATCGTCCAGGAGGCCCTGACCAACGTGCAGAAGCACGCGGGACCCGAGGCCAAGGCCGAGGTGAGCGTCGTACGCGTCGGACCGCGCATCGAGGTCACCGTCCTGGACAACGGCTCCGGCGACGACACCGCCCCCGAGGAGGGCGGCGGGCACGGGCTGCTCGGCATGCGCGAGCGCGTCACGGCCCTGCGCGGCACCCTCACCACCGGCCCCCGCTACGGCGGCGGCTTCCGGGTCCATGCGATCCTGCCGGTCAAGACCGACACCGACGACCGTACGAGTGACCGCACGGGTGACCGTACGAACGGGCGCGCCAAGGGGCGTGCGGCCGCCCTGGGGGATTCCGTATGACGATCCGTGTCCTGCTCGCCGACGACCAGGCACTGCTGCGCAGCGCGTTCCGGGTGCTCGTCGACTCCGAGTCCGACATGGAGGTGGTCGGCGAGGCCTCCGACGGCGCCGAGGCGGTGGCGCTGACCAGGGAGCGAGCGGCCGACGTCGTCCTGATGGACATCCGGATGCCGGGCACGGACGGACTCGCCGCCACCCGGCTGATCAGCGCCGACCCCTCCCTCGCCCACGTCCGCGTGGTGATCCTCACGACCTTCGAGGTCGACGACTACGTCGTCCAGGCCCTGCGCGCGGGCGCCTCCGGCTTCCTCGGCAAGGGCAGCGAGCCCGAGGAACTCCTCAGCGCCATCCGCCTAGCCGCCGGCGGCGAGGCACTGCTCTCCCCGACGGCCACCAAAGGCCTGATCGCCCGCTTCCTCGCCCAGGGCGACCTCGGTGACGACGGCCGCACCCCGGCCCGCGGCGAGCGGCTCGACGCGCTCACCTCACGGGAGCGCGAGGTCCTGGTCCAGGTCGCCGGCGGGCACTCCAACGACGAGATCGCCGAGCGCCTGGAGGTCAGCCCGCTGACCGTGAAGACGCACGTCAACCGGGCCATGGCCAAGCTGGGCGCGCGGGACCGGGCGCAGCTCGTGGTGATCGCGTACGAGTCGGGGCTGGTCCGCCCGAGGATGGACTGATCTCCACCCGGGCGTACTGCGGGCGGAGTAGGAGCCGGATAAGGGAACGGCACCCAGGGGCTACCCGAGAGGGTCCGCGCATGGGTGAGAGTGGTGCGGTGGGCGCTCACAGGCACCGCCTGTCCTGTTCATCCGTCGCTCACAGCAGCTCCGCTCATCGCAGCTCCGCTCACAGCAGCTCACCGAAAAGAGACCCTGACCCATGTCCTGGCTGTCCAGATTCAGCCTCGCGCAGCGGGCCCTGATAGGCCTCATCTCCCTGATCGCGCTCGTCTTCGGGGCGATCGCCATCCCCCAGATCAAGCAGCAGCTGCTGCCGACCATCTCCCTGCCCATGGTGTCGGTCATCGCCCCCTACCAGGGAGCGGCGCCCGACGTCGTCGAGAAGCAGATCGTCGAGCCGGTCGAGAACAACCTCGAAGGCGTCGACGGCGTCACCGGCGTCACCTCCACCGCGAGCGAGGGCAACGCCGTGATCATGGCGTCCTTCGACTACGGCAACGACACCAAGCAGCTGGTGGCCGACGTCCAGCTGGCCGTCAACCGCGCCCAGCTCCCGGACGGCGTCGACCCGCAGGTCATCGCCGGCTCCACGGACGACATGCCGACCGTGGTCCTCGCGGTCACCTCAGGCAAGGACCAGCAGGCCCTCGCCGACCAGCTCGACAAGACGGTCGTCCCGGCCCTCAAGGACGTCGACGGCGTCGGCCGCGTCCAGGTCACCGGCGTCCGCGACCTCCAGGTCGACGTCACCCCCGACGACGCGGAGCTGGCGAAGGCCGGTCTCACCTCCGCCGCCCTCGCCCAGTCGCTCCAGGCGGCCGGCGCGACCGTCCCGGCGGGCTCCTTCGACGAGGGCGGCGCCAACCGCACCGTCCAGGTCGGCGGCGGTCTCACCTCGCTGCAGCAGATCAAGGACCTGATGGTCACCGGGCAGGGCGCGAAGAAGCCCGTGCGCCTCGGCGACGTCGCCACGGTGCGGGAGCAGGAGGCCCCGGCCGACTCCATCACCCGCACCGACGGCCGTCCCAGCCTCGCCGTCAACGTCACCATGGACCACGACGGCAGCGCGGTCTCCATCTCGAACGCGGTCAAGGACAAGCTGCCGAAGCTGCGTCAGGACCTCGGCTCCGGCGCCACCCTCACGGTCGTCAGCGACCAGGGCCCGGCGGTCTCCAAGTCCGTCAAGGGCCTGACCACCGAGGGCGCCCTCGGTCTGCTCTTCGCGGTCCTGGTCATCCTGGTCTTCCTGGCCTCGGTCCGCTCGACCCTGGTGACGGCGGTGTCCATCCCGCTGTCGGTGGTCCTCGCGCTGATCGTCCTGTGGACCCGCGGCCTCTCCCTCAACATGCTCACCCTCGGCGCGCTCACCATCGCCATCGGCCGGGTCGTCGACGACTCGATCGTGGTCCTGGAGAACATCAAGCGCCACCTCGGCTACGGCGAGGAGCGCGAGGCCGCCATCCTCGGCGCGGTCCGCGAGGTGGCCGGCGCGGTCACCTCCTCCACCCTCACCACCGTCGCCGTGTTCCTGCCGATCGGCCTGGTCGGCGGCATGGTGGGCCAGCTGTTCGGCCCCTTCAGCCTCACCGTCACGGCGGCCCTGCTGGCGTCCCTCCTGGTCTCCCTGACGGTCGTGCCGGTGCTGTCCTACTGGTTCCTGCGCGCCCCGAAGAGCACCCCCGAGGACGCCGAGGAGGCCCGCCGCAGGGCCGAGGAGAAGGAGGCGAACAGCCGCCTCCAGCGCCTCTACGTCCCCGTCCTGCGCTTCGCGACCCGGCGCCGCCTCACCAGCGTGCTGATCGCGATCGTGGTCCTGGTCGTCACGTTCGGCATGTCCGGGCTGCTGAAGACCAACTTCTTCGACCAGGGCGACCAGGAGGTCCTCACCGTCAAGCAGGAGCTGAAGCCCGGCACCAGCCTGGCGGCGACCGACGTCCAGGCGAAGAAGGTCGAGAAGCTGCTCGCCTCCGTCGACGGGGTGAAGGACTACCAGGTCACCGTCGGCTCCTCCGGCTTCATGGCGGCCTTCGGCGGCGGCACCGACACCAACCAGGCGTCGTACTCGGTGATGCTGGACGACGCGAAGTCCTACGACCGGGTGCAGAAGGCCATCGAGGACGGCCTGCACAAGCTGTCCGGCATCGGTACGACCACGGTGTCGGCCGGTGACGGCTTCGGCAGCCAGGACCTGAGCGTCGTCGTGAAGGCGGCCGACGGCGCCGTGCTGCGCAAGGCCTCCGAGCAGGTCCGGGCCACCGTCGCCAAGCTGGACGACGTCACCGACGTCACCAGCGACCTCGCGCAGAGCGTGCCGCGCATCTCGGTGAAGGCCAACTCCAGGGCCGCGGCCGCCGGTTTCGACGACCAGACGCTGGGCGCCGCCGTCACCCAGGCGGTGAAGGGCACCACGGCCGCGAAGGCGACCCTCGACGACACCGAGCGCGACGTCGTCGTGAAGTCCGCGAAGCCGGCCGAGACCCTGGCCCAGCTGCGCGCCCTCAGGCTGGGCCCGGTGAAGCTCGGCGACATCGCCACCGTCAAGCTGGTGGACGCCCCGGTGTCGATGACCCGGATCGACGGCCAGCGCGCCGCGACCATCAGCGCCAAGCCGACCGGTGACAACACGGGCGCGGTCAGCACCCAACTCCAGTCAAAGATCAAGGCGTTGAAGCTCCCGGCGGGCGCGACGGCCTCGATCGGCGGGGTCACCTCGGACCAGGACAGCGCGTTCAAGAACCTGGGCCTCGCGATGCTCGCGGCGATCGCGATCGTCTTCATGCTGCTGGTCGCGACCTTCCGCTCCCTGGTCCAGCCGCTGATCCTGCTGGTCTCCATCCCGTTCGCGGCGACCGGCGCGCTCGGCCTGCTGATCGTCACCGGCACCCCGATGGGCGTCCCCGCGATGATCGGCATGCTGATGCTCATCGGCATCGTGGTGACGAACGCGATCGTCCTGATCGACCTCGTCAACCAGTACCGCAGGCAGGGGTACGGCGTGGTCGAGGCCGTGGTCGAGGGCGGCCGGCACCGGCTGCGCCCGATCCTCATGACGGCCCTGGCGACGATCTTCGCCCTCCTCCCGATGGCGCTGGGCGTCACCGGCGAGGGCGGGTTCATCGCCCAGCCGCTCGCGGTGGTCGTGATCGGCGGCCTGATCAGCTCCACCCTGCTCACGCTGCTGCTCGTGCCGACGCTGTACGCGATGGTCGAACTCCGCAAGGAGCGCCGGGCCGGGAAGCGGGCCGCGAAGCAGGGCCGGGGGGCCGCGGAGCCCGCCCCCGCGGCAGAGGAGCCGCAGACCGCGGCCGTGTGACGGTCCCGCGAACGGCGGCCGGTTTCCGGAACACCACCGGGAACCGGCCGCCGACGCGTGCCGGTTCCGTATGCTGGCGCCGCGAACTGCACGGCGGGGAAGGGGAGTTTCGGCGTGCCGCTGCACAAGGACGACCCGAGGTCCCTCGGCGGGTACCGGCTGGCGGACCGCCTGGGGGCCGGCGGGATGGGCATCGTCTACCGGGGCCGCTCGCGCTCCGGGCGCGAGGTCGCCGTGAAGGTGGTGCACGCCCAGTACGCCGAGGACCCCGTCTTCCGCGCCCGGTTCCGGCAGGAGATCGAGGCCGCACGCCGGGTCAGCGGCGCCTTCACCGCCCCCGTCCTGGACGCCGACCCGGACGCACCGGCGCCCTGGATGGCCACCCAGTACGTGCCAGGACCCTCCCTCGCCGCCCGCATCCGGTCCCAGGGCGCGCTCCGCGTCACCGAGTTACGGCCACTGGCCCTCGGCCTGGTGGAGGCGCTGCGGGACATCCACCGGGCCGGAGTGGTGCACCGCGACCTGAAACCGGCCAACGTCCTGATCGCCGAGGACGGCCCCCGCGTCATCGACTTCGGCATCTCCCGGGCCGCCGAGAACCACAACACCCTCACCGAGACCGGGCAGATGGTCGGCACCCCGCCGTTCATGTCCCCGGAGCAGTTCACCGACGCCCGTACCGTCGGCCCCGCCTCCGACGTCTTCTCGCTGGGCGCGCTGCTGGTGTACTGCGTCACCGGACGCGGCCCCTTCGACGCCGACAGCCCCTACCTCACCGGCTACCGGGTGGTCCACAACGAGCCTGTCCTGGACGGGGTCACCGGCCCGCTGCGCACGGTCCTGGAGCGCTGCCTGGCCAAGGACCCCGACGCCCGGCCCGGACTCGACGACCTGGCCAGGGAGTTCGCGGCGGCCCTGCCGGAGCCGTCGTCCACCGAACCGCGGACGATGACCCTGCGGCTGCCGGACACCCACCCCGGCCGTGGCGCCCCGGCCCTCGACGCCACCACCCCGCCGGTCACCGGCCGCCGCCCCCGCCGCCGCACCCCGCGCCTGCTGCTGGCCGCCGCCGCGGTGACCGCCGTGGCCCTGACCGGCTACTTCCTGCTGCTGGGCCCCGGGAGCGGCGACGGCGAGGCACGCACCGGTTCCACGGTGTCCGCCGGCTCCCGCTGGGGCACCCTCCCGAACGGCTGGAAGCCCTGGCAGACGACGGTGTCCGCGACCGCCGAGCAGGGGGTGAAGAAGGCACCGGGCTACGCGGGCGACACCTCGCCGACCTGCGTCTCGGACGGCTCCTCCGTCTACTGCGGCGGCACCGCCCTGCTCCCCACCCGGGTCGACGCCACCACCGGCCGGACCCTGTGGCGCTCCGGCATAGCGCCCGCGGGCGTACCGGCCGACCGCTACATCACGACCGTCCTCGGCGTGGACGACGGCCGGGTCCTCGTCGAACTCCAGATCACCGACGAGAACGGCGCCGGAAAGGCGCAGTCCGTCATGGCCCTCGACGGCAAGGACGGCAGCAGGCTCTGGTCCCACGCGGTCCGCACCGACTCCCTGGGGTCGGCCTACGGCGACGGGGTGACCCTGACCCAGGAGGGCGACGGCAGCACGTTCACCGTCCGCTCGGCGCGGGACGGCAGCGTGATCAGCACCGTCCCCGTGCCCGGCGGCTGGCTCTGCTCGATGCTCTCCGCGGGCGACTTCCCCTATGTGGACTGCGGCGACCAGTCGGACGGCTCGCACGCCACGAGGTTCTACGTCGTCCACCCCGCCGACGGCTCGGTGCGCACCCTGAACTCCCCCGCCCAGACGGCCAGTTTCGTCGGCACCCTCTCCGGACAACTGGTCTTCCTGGAATCGGACGACCAGGACGTCAACAACGGCCCCGACCTGATCTACAACCGGATCGTGCGCGTCGACCCCGACACCGGGAAGCGCAGCCTGACCCCGCTGCCCGAGAAGTACCGGGGCGGGCTGCCCACCCTGGCCCACGGCACGCTCTTCCTCGCCACCTCCAGCGGCCTGGTCACCGCGTTCTCACCCACGACCGGGGCCCGGCTGTGGGAGAGCCACACGACCCTGGAGTCGCCGGGCCAGGCCTCGGTGGACGCCAAGGGCCGCACCGTGTACATGGCGGGCATGAGCGGACGGGTGGTCGCGCTCGACGCGGCGAAGGGCACCGTCCTGTGGGAGTCCTCCGCCCGCGCCGAGGTGCTCGGCAACAGCGGCCTGCTGCCCACCGTCTGGTTCAACCGCGGCGCGCTGGTCCTCTCCACCTCCGACGGCACCGTCTTCACCCTCGATCCCGCACACCCCGGGCGCAAACCCGTCGACCCGGGGTGAACCCGGGTCGACGCGGACGTCGTACGGCTACGGCAGCGCCAGCATCCGCTCCAGGGCCAGCTTCGCGAACGCCTCGGTCTCCTTGTCGACCTCGATGCGGTTGACCAGG
The DNA here is from genome assembly GCF_042957285.1 of Streptomyces sp. NPDC008092. Lineage (NCBI taxonomy): Bacteria > Bacillati > Actinomycetota > Actinomycetes > Kitasatosporales > Streptomycetaceae > Streptomyces > Streptomyces sp. NPDC008092. The sequence goes on along the minus strand of NZ_JBIBHY010000006.1, from coordinate 472,447 downwards.
TTGCCCTCGGCCAGCGACTCCAGGGTCCAGACCAGGTGGGGGAGGTCGATGCGGTTCATGGTCGAGCAGAAGCAGACGGTCTTGTCGAGGAAGACGATCTCCTTGCCCTCGGGCGCGAAGCGGTTCGCGAGGCGGCGGACCAGGTTCAGCTCGGTGCCGATCGCCCACTTGGAACCGGCGGGCGCGGCCTCCAGGGCCTTGATGATGTACTCCGTCGAGCCGACGTAGTCCGCGGCGGCCACGACCTCGTGCCGGCACTCCGGGTGGACCAGCACGTTGACACCCGGGATCCGCTCGCGCACGTCGTTGACCGAGTCCAGCGAGAAACGGCCGTGCACCGAGCAGTGGCCGCGCCACAGGATCATCTTGGCGTCCCGCAACTGCTCCGCGGTGAGTCCGCCGTTCGGCTTGTGCGGGTTGTAGAGGACGCAGTCCTCCAGGGACATGCCCATGTCCCGGACGGCGGTGTTGCGGCCCAGGTGCTGGTCGGGGAGGAAGAGGACCTTCTCGCCCTGTTCGAAGGCCCATTCCAGGGCGCGCTGGGCATTGGACGAGGTGCAGATGGTGCCGCCGTGCTTGCCCGTGAACGCCTTGATGTCCGCGGAGGAGTTCATGTACGAGACGGGGACCACCTGCTCGGCTATCCCGGCCTCGGTCAGCACGTCCCAGCACTCGGCGACCTGCTCGGCCGTCGCCATGTCGGCCATGGAGCAGCCGGCCGCGAGGTCGGGGAGGACCACCTTCTGGTCGTCCGAGGTCAGGATGTCGGCGGACTCGGCCATGAAGTGCACACCGCAGAACACGATGTACTCGGCCTCCGGGCGGGCGGCCGCGTCCCGGGCCAGCTTGAAGGAGTCGCCCGTGACATCGGCGAACTGGATGACCTCGTCGCGCTGGTAGTGGTGGCCGAGCACGAAGACCTTGTCGCCGAGCTTCTCCTTGGCCGCGCGGGCACGCGCGACCAGGTCCGGGTCGGACGGCGAGGGCAGGTCGCCGGGACACTCGACACCCCGCTCGCTCTTCGGGTCGGCCTCGCGGCCGAGCAGCAGCAGGGCGAGCGGAGTCGGCTGTACGTCGAGCTCCGTGGTCTGGGCGGTGGTCACGACACGCACCCTTTCTACTTTTCGTCGTTCTGACGTTATCTATCATAACTGCTTCACGTCACTTTGACGATGGCCATAGCGTCGATGTGACATCAATCCCGGCGCCGAACGGGAGGATGGCCGGCGGGTGGACGCGGGGTGGTCGCCCTGTGCGCAGGTCGCCGTGGGTGGCCACGGCGACTGCTGTGCGTCACCTCGGGCATGTGCGAGCATGAAGACGTAGGAAAAACGCGAGAACGCGCATGCCGGCCCGGAATGAATCAGCGGACCCGCCGGTTGCACTCGTCGGCAAGCAGTCTCCGTACAACCCGGGAGAGATGTAGATGTCCGTATCGGACGAGACCAGCACCGCCACCGACGGCATCATCCTGAGCGACGCCGCCGCGGCCAAGGTCAAGGCCCTGCTCGACCAGGAAGGCCGTGACGACCTCGCCCTGCGCGTCGCCGTCCAGCCCGGTGGCTGCTCCGGCCTGCGCTACCAGCTCTTCTTCGACGAGCGTTCCCTCGACGGCGACGTCGTGAAGGACTTCGGCGGTGTCAAGGTCGTCACCGACCGCATGAGCGCCCCGTACCTGGGCGGCGCGTCGATCGACTTCGTCGACACCATCGAGAAGCAGGGCTTCACGATCGACAACCCGAACGCGACCGGCTCCTGCGCCTGCGGCGACTCCTTCAGCTGAGCCGAGGGGCACACAGCGGGAAGGCGGCGGTCCCTCGTGGTGAGGGGCCGCCGCCTTCGTCGTTGCGTGCTGTGCCCGCCTAGCCCACCTGCGGGTTCAGCGTCGTCGCCTTCTCCTTCGGGACGGCGCTGCCGTCCGTGCCGACCACCTTCCGGCCGTCCAGCGGCGCGTCCAGGCGGATCGTCTGGTGGTACTGCTTGGCGATCATGACGCAGATCTTGTCCGGCCAGGGCGTCGCGGTCACCTTCACCACCACCTGCTCCGAACCCTCGTCCGCCGTGGCCTTGTAGTCCGCGCACACCCCGCCGGTGAAGGCGACGGTCAGATCGCGGCCGTCGGCCGTGTACCCGTCCACCTTCACGTCCTTCGTGGCCCCCGCCGAGCCGCTCGCACTCGCACTCGCCGAGGGTGCCGGCGACGAGGAGGCCAGGTACTCCGGGTCCACCGCCGGATAGGTCACGGTGTACGAGTCCGCCGCCCCGCGCACCTGGAACAGCCAGGACGGCACCAGCGCCTGCCGCCCGGCGACGGACTGCGCGGCGAGCCCGAACACCGCCTTCTCGATCACGGCCGGGGCCGCGGACGAAGCAGCCGACGTGGACGAGCCGGACGAGGCGGACGACGCGGACGGTGTGGACGCGCCGCACGGCTGCTCCAGCCGGTCCTTCAGCGGTACGGAACTGGCGCAGCCGCCGATGCCCATCCGGTGGTCGGAGCGCGGCGCCGCGTTCATCAGCTCCAGCGTCTTCGCGGCGCTCAGCACCGGGTACGTGTCGCCCTTGGCCGGCGTCGCCAGCATCCCGTTGCCGCCGACCACCTCGCCCTGCTTGCTCACGGTCAGCCCGGTCGTCCAGCCGTACGTCGGCAGCCCGCCGACCACCGGATCGGCGTTCACCACCCGCTGGGCGCCCATCACCTGGTCCGCGTCGAGCTTCGCCTCGTCCTGGCCGAGCGCCTTCAGCACCGGCGCCGCCGCCTTCTCGGCGTCACTCACGCTCACCGGGTCACCGGCCGGCGCCGCCGGGTCCTGGGTGCACACCAGGCCCCTCTTGCAGTTGTCGGTGCCCGGGGCGTAGCGGCTGTACGTCCAGATGCCCGGGGCGGTCCGGTTCACCTGGAGACTCCCGCCCGAGCCGTCGTTGTCGGTGCCCACCTTCCAGACCTGGCCCTCGGCGACCGGGGTCCCCTCGATCCCGAGCGCCTTCGCCAGCGCGGCGACCCGGTCCTTGGAGACCTCGCCGGAGGGCTGGTACACGGCGGCCGAGCCGGGGCCGGCGGGGAGCGTGCCGCCGGCCTTGTACGTCACCCCGTACGGGTTGGGCTCGCCCGGGGCGATGCCGTTGCCGCCGGAGGAGTAGCCGTCCAGGGCGAGGGGCGGGGGCGTGGCACCGCCGGACGCGCCCGTGCTCGTACCGCCGCCGGAACCACCGCCGGAGCCGGTGCCCGCGGCGAGGTAGGCACCGCCGCCACCGACCAGGAGGACGGCGGCGGCCACGGAGGCGACGACGAGGGCGGGGGAGCGGCGGCGGGGGGCGGGGTGGTCCGCGCCGGGCTCGGCCACCGGGGTCTCGGGAGCGCCGGGGGCCTCGGGGACGGCGGCGGGGGCGGGCGTCGCGGCTTCCGGCTCGACGGGGGCTTCCGCAGGCTCCGCGGGCTCTGCGGCGGCCTCGGCGGCAGGAGCGACGTCCGGCTCGGGGGCTTCCTCCGGCTCGGGAGCCTTCTCCGGCTCGGGAACCTCCGAAGCGGCGCCCTCGGCGCCCTCGGCGCCCTCGGCGCCCTCTGCGGACTCGGCGGTGGCCTGCGCGTCGGCAGCGGCGTCGGCGTCGGCGGTCACCTCGGCCTCGGCGGCCTTCGGTGACTCCGTGGCCTGCCGGGCCTCGGTGGGCTCCCCGGTGCCGCCTCCGGCCGCGTTGTCGTCGTTCTCGGGTCGCTCGCTCTTCACCGCATCGCTCCTTGCCGTGTCGTATCCCGCCTCCCCTTCACGGGGGACGGCGATGGGACGCGGGAGGGGAGCGCGCGGTTCCCTGGGAGCGCGCCGGGCGGGAACTCAGTCGCCGTAGTCGGACATCGCGTCCAGCAGCCTGGCGGACTTCTTCGGCACGGTCACCCCGTGGATGAGTGACGGCGGCACCGGGCGGGCATCGCTGTGATCGGGCACGGCCCAGTGCGGAGCCATCCGGGCGCAGTCCCCGCGCAGCGACGCGAGATCGCCGTCGAGGTCGGCCGGAGCGGGGGCGTGGACCTTGAGGTTCGTCATGACGGAACCGTAGGCACGCCATGGGCCGGGAAGAAAGATCTACTATCGGGTAGTTTTGGCACCTTCAGAGTGCCCACACCGACCCGGTAGCGTTAACTGTCAATCACGCCTCCCCCTCAGGAGAGTCCCAGCCGTGCGCATCGCAGTCACCGGCTCCATCGCCACCGACCACCTCATGACCTTCCCCGGCCGCTTCGCCGACCAGCTGGTCGCGGACCAGCTGCACACGGTCTCGCTGTCCTTCCTGGTCGACAACCTGGACGTACGACGGGGCGGCGTCGGCGCGAACATCGCGTTCGGCATGGGACAGCTCGGCACCGCGCCGGTCCTGGTCGGCGCGGCGGGCTTCGACTTCGACGAGTACCGGGCCTGGCTCGACCGGCACGGCGTCGACACGGACTCCGTCCGCATCTCCGAGACGCTGCACACCGCGCGTTTCGTCTGCACGACCGACGCCGACCACAACCAGATCGGCTCCTTCTACACGGGCGCGATGAGCGAGGCCCGCCTGATCGAGCTCAAGACGGTGGCCGACCGGGTCGGCGGACTCGACCTGGTCCTGATCGGCGCGGACGACCCGGAGGGCATGCTCCGCCACACGGAGGAGTGCCGGACCCGGTCCATCCCCTTCGCCGCCGACTTCTCCCAGCAGATCGCCCGGATGGACGGCGACGAGATCCGGATACTGCTGGAGGGCGCGACGTACCTCTTCTCCAACGAGTACGAGAAGGGGCTCATCGAGACGAAGACCGGCTGGAGCGACGAGGAGATCCTCGCGAAGGTCGGCCACCGGGTCACCACGCTCGGCGCGCGCGGGGTGCGGATCGAGCGGGTGGGCGAGGACCCGATCGAGGTCGGCTGCCCCGACGAGGAGCGCAAGGCCGACCCGACGGGCGTCGGCGACGCGTTCCGCGCGGGGTTCCTCTCGGGGCTGGCGTGGGGGGTCTCGCTGGAGCGGGCGGCCCAGGTGGGCTGCATGCTGGCGACGCTCGTCATCGAGACCGTGGGGACGCAGGAGTACCAGCTGCGCCGGGGCCACTTCATGGAGCGGTTCACCAAGGCGTACGGGGACGAGGCCGCCGAAGAGGTCCGGGGTCATCTGGTCTGAGTTCCGGCTGCGGGCGCGTGGGGGCTGGTCGCACCCACGCGGCGGCAGCCGCGGATCGATACAGCCCCCCACCCCTGACGGGGCGCTCAGCTCACCCGGCGGACCAAGTAGGCCGTTCCTTTTTCCGCCTTCTCCTCGCCCTCGTACTCCTGGCCCCGCATCTCGCACCATGCCGGGATGTCCAGTCGTGCCGCCTCGTCGTCGGACAGGACCCGGACCCTGCCGCCCACCGGCACGGTGCCGATGACCTTCGCCAGTTCGATGACGGGGATCGGGCACCGCTTGCCGAGGGCGTCCACGACGAGTACGTCCTCCTGCACGGCCGCCGACGGCGTGGGCGCGCCCAACTTCTCCCGCACCCCCGCCACCACCCCCGGCAGCACCTCCAGGAACCGCTCCACGTCCCCCTCGGCGGCCCCCGTCGGCAGCGACACCCGCACGTTCCCCTCACTCAGCACACCCATCGCCCTGAGCACATGGCTCGGCGTCAGCGTGCTGCTCGTGCAGGACGATCCGGACGACACGGAGAAGCCCTCCCGGTCCAGCTCGTGCAGCAGTGTCTCCCCGTCGACATAGAGACAGGAGAAGGTGACGATCCCGGGCAGCCGCCGCTCCGGATCGCCGACCACCTCCACGTCCGGCACCAACTCCGGTACCCGCGCCCGGATCCGCGCCGTCAGCTCCCGCAGCCGTACGGCCTCCTGTTCCGCCGCCGCCCGTACGGCCCGCAGCGAGGCCGCGGCCGCGACGATCGCCGGCAGGTTCTCGAAGCCGGGCGCCCGCCCCGACTCCCGTTCGTCCGAGGCCCCTTGGACGGCGAACCGCACCCCCTTGCGGACGACCAGCAGCCCGACCCCGCTCGGCCCGCCCCATTTGTGCGCACTCGCCGTCAGCAACGACCAGTCGCCCGCCACCCGCTCCCACCCCAGCGACTGCGCCGCGTCCACCAGCAACGGCACCCCGGCCGCCCGGCACACCTCGGCCACCGCCGCCACCGGCTGCACGGTGCCCACCTCGTGGTTGGCCGACTGGAGGCAGGCGAGCGCGGTGTCGGGGCGGAGCGCGGAGGCGTACGACTCCACCTCCACGGCACCTGTCCGCGCCACCGGCACCTGCGTCACCTGTCCACCGTCCGCCTCGAACACCTCGGCCGAATGGAGCACCGAGGAGTGTTCGACGGCTGACACGATCAGGTGACGTCCGACGCGACGACGACCGGCCAACGCACCCGCGACGCCCGCGTGTACGGCCCGGGTGCCCGAGGGGGTGAAGGTCAGCTCGTCCGGTCGGCACCCGACGGCCTCGGCGGCCGCCTCCCGAGCGGCGTCCAGCAACATGCGCGCCTTCCGCCCCTCCCGGTAGAGACGAGAAGGGTCGGCCCACCCGTCGTCCAGAGCAGCCGACAAAGCCTGACGGGCCACAGGGTGGAGGGGAGCAGCAGACGCAGCGTCAAAGTAGGGCACACAGCAACGGTAAGACGCCGGTGGATCACCCAACCTCAGGGGCGCGGGGCTGTGCCCATATGCGGCTCCGCCGCGGGGCGCGACCAGCCCCCACGCACCTGCACTCGCACCGCAAACCGCGACAACCCGAGCTATTAGGCGCCCATTCCCACCCCTACGGAGTGACAGGCGGCGCGTATGCCCCCCTCCCCGCGAACCCCCGAATCGCGTCGGCTAGGGTTTGGTCCGCATAAACATCCAAACCCCTGCCCGACGCAGGGCGGCGACCGACCAGCGAGAAGGCCGCAGCCAACCGCGCGGGCGAGACTCTCGGGAAGGCGCTACGTGAGTCCCAACGGCTCCGACCGCTCGCCGCGGCGCCCGATGCGGCGGAAGCTGCTGCAGGCAATGACCGCGGGCCTGGTCCTGGTATCCGCTACCGGATGCACATACAAGGACTTCCCCCGCCTTGGTATGCCCACCCCGACCACGGAAGAGGCTCCGCGGATCCTCTCCCTGTGGCAGGGCTCCTGGGCCGCCGCGCTCGCCGTCGGCGTGCTGGTGTGGGGTCTGATCATCTGGAGCGCCATCTTCCACCGGCGCAGCCGCACCAAGATCGAGGTCCCGGCCCAGACCCGGTACAACATGCCGATCGAGGCGCTGTACACGGTCGTGCCGCTCATCATCGTCTCCGTGCTGTTCTACTTCACGGCCCGCGACGAGACGAAGCTGCTCAGCCTCTCCGACAAGAAGCCGGACGTCACGGTCAACGTGGTCGGCTTCCAGTGGAGCTGGGGCTTCAACTACATCACGCCCGTCGACGGCGTGACCGGCGACGCGAAGACCGACAAGAACCTGGACGCCATTCCGACCCGGTTCAAGGACGCGTTCCCGGCCGACGCCGGCGGTGTCTACGACGTCGGTACGCCGGGCACGAAGAACCCGCAGACCGGCAACCCCGGTCCGACGCTCTGGCTCCCCAAGGGTGAGACCGTCCGCTTCGTCCTCACCTCGCGTGACGTCATCCACTCCTTCTGGGTGGTGCCGTTCCTGATGAAGATGGACGTCATCCCGGGCCACACCAACGCGTTCCAGGTGACTCCGAACCAGGAGGGCACCTTCCTCGGCAAGTGTGCCGAGCTCTGCGGCGTCGACCACTCCCGGATGCTGTTCAACGTGAAGGTCGTCTCGCCCGAGCGTTACCAGCAGCACCTCAAGGACCTCGCCAAGAAGGGGCAGACCGGTTACATTCCCGCCGGCATCGCGCAGACGAGCCACGAGAAGAACCGGGAGACGAACAACCTGTGAGCATCCTCAACGAACCCCAGGGTGCCGCGGCAGCTGAAGGCTCTTACGCAGATGAGCTGCCGGTCAGGCGCAAGCAGCCCGGCAACGTGGTCATCAAGTGGCTCACCACCACCGACCACAAGACCATCGGAACGCTGTATCTGGTCACGTCGTTCGCGTTCTTCCTGATCGGCGGTGTGATGGCGCTGCTGATGCGCGCCGAGCTCGCTCGCCCCGGTCTGCAGATCATGTCGAACGAGCAGTTCAACCAGGCGTTCACGATGCACGGCACGATCATGCTGCTGATGTTCGCGACGCCGCTGTTCGCCGGCTTCACGAACTGGATCATGCCGCTCCAGATCGGCGCCCCCGACGTCGCGTTCCCGCGGCTGAACATGTTCGCCTACTGGCTGTACCTGTTCGGCTCGACCATCGCGGTCGGCGGCTTCCTCACCCCGCAGGGCGCCGCGGACTTCGGCTGGTTCGCCTACTCGCCGCTGTCGGACGCGGTCCGCTCGCCGGGCATCGGCGCCGACATGTGGATCATGGGTCTGGCCTTCTCCGGCTTCGGCACCATCCTCGGCGCGGTCAACTTCATCACCACGATCATCTGCATGCGCGCACCCGGCATGACGATGTTCCGCATGCCGATCTTCGTGTGGAACGTGCTGCTGACCGCCGTCCTGGTCCTGCTCGCCTTCCCGGTCCTCGCCGCGGCGCTGTTCGCCCTGGAGGCGGACCGAAAATTCGGGGCACATGTCTTCGATGCCGCGAACGGCGGAGCGCTGCTCTGGCAACACCTCTTCTGGTTCTTCGGCCACCCAGAGGTGTACATCATCGCGCTGCCGTTCTTCGGCATCATCTCCGAGGTCATCCCGGTCTTCTCCCGCAAGCCGATGTTCGGCTACATGGGTCTGGTGGCCGCGACCATCTCCATCGCCGGTCTGTCCGTGACGGTGTGGGCGCACCACATGTACGTCACCGGCGGTGTGCTGCTGCCGTTCTTCTCCTTCATGACCTTCCTGATCGCGGTCCCGACCGGTGTGAAGTTCTTCAACTGGATCGGCACCATGTGGAAGGGCTCGTTGTCCTTCGAGACACCGATGCTGTGGGCCACCGGCTTCCTGATCACCTTCACCTTCGGTGGTCTGACCGGTGTCATCCTGGCCTCGCCGCCGATGGACTTCCACGTCTCCGACTCGTACTTCGTGGTGGCGCACTTCCACTACGTGGTGTTCGGCACGGTCGTCTTCGCGATGTTCTCCGGCTTCCACTTCTGGTGGCCGAAGATGACGGGCAAGATGCTCGACGAGCGGCTCGGGAAGATCACCTTCTGGACGCTGTTCATCGGCTTCCACGGCACCTTCCTGGTCCAGCACTGGCTCGGTGCCGAGGGCATGCCGCGCCGGTACGCCGACTACCTGGCGGCCGACGGCTTCACCACCCTGAACACGATCTCGACGATCAGCTCCTTCCTGCTCGGCCTGTCGATCCTGCCGTTCCTCTACAACGTGTGGAAGACGGCCAAGTACGGCAAGCCGGTCGGCGTCGACGACCCGTGGGGCTACGGCCGTTCGCTGGAGTGGGCGACCTCCTGCCCGCCGCCGCGGCACAACTTCGTCACCCTGCCGCGGATCCGCAGCGAATCGCCGGCCTTCGACCTGCACCACCCTGAGATCGCCGCCCTTGAGCAGCTGGAGCACGGGCACGCCGTCGCCGCTGTCGCGGGCAGCAAGGAGGCCGGCAAGTGAAGATCCAGGGCCGCATGTTCGTGTGGCTGAGTGTCTTCGTCCTCGTCATCGCGATCGTCTATGGCGTGTGGTCGAAGGAGCCGGCCGGTACCACGGCGCTCTTCCTGGCCTTCGGCCTGTGCATCATGATCGGCTTCTACCTGGGCTTCACCGCCTCGCGCGTCGACGCGGGTGCCCAGGACAACAAGGAGGCCGACGTCGCGGACGAGGCCGGCGAGATCGGCTTCTTCAGCCCGCACAGCTGGCAGCCGCTCGCCCTCGGCGTCGGCGGCGCGCTGGCCTTCCTCGGTGTTGCCGTCGGCTGGTGGCTGCTGTACTTCTCGGCACCCATCATCATGATCGGCCTCTTCGGCTGGGTGTTCGAGTACTACCGCGGTGAGAACCGCACCCAGTAACCACGTACCGAGCGCAGCGGGAGCCCGGACCCTCCGTCAGGAGAGTCCGGGCTCCTGCCGTCTCCGGCCCGTTCGCGCCTTCGGCGCAGCGCCCGTCCCCCGTCCGGACTACCTGCCGCGCCGGGCCGGAAAACATCTCATAGCGTGACAGTATGAGTCACTCTCCGTGCGCCCGTACCGTCGTCAGCTGCACCCTGCTGGTGATCGCCCTCGGAGCGGGCGTCACCGCCTGCGGTTCGGACGGCAACCCCCTCGCGGACAAGCCGTACGACGCGGCGGACCAGATCTCCTTCAACACCCCCACCGGGACGGGGAAGCGGGCCGACCCCGACAAGCCCCTGGAGGTCGTCGCCAAGAGCGACGAGGACCACATCACGGACGTCACGGCCCAGGACGCCACCGGTCGCTTCGTGGCGGGCGAACTCGACGCCGACGGCCGCCGCTGGCACAGCACCTCCCCGCTGGCCGCCAACGCCCACTACACGGTCCAGGTCAGCACCGAGGACAAGGACGGCGCGCAGGGCCGCAAGATCCTCACCTTCGACACCAGCACGCTCACCACCCGGCAGCGACTGAAGGTCACCTTCGGCCCCAAGGCGGGCGAGTACGGCGTGGGCCAGCCGGTCACCGCCCAACTCGACCACGAGATCAAGGACAAGGCCCAGCGCGCCGTCGTCGAGCGCGCCCTCAGGGTCGACTCCGTCCCGGCCGTGGAGGGCTCCTGGTACTGGGTGAGCGACAAGGAACTCCACTACCGGCCCAAGGACTACTGGCCCGCCCACGCCACCGTCCAGGTGCACAGCAACCTGGACGGCATCAGGATCAGCGACCGCCTGTGGGGCGGCGCGGCCGCGCCCCTCAAGCTCACCATCGGCGACAAGCTCCTCGCCGTCACGGACGCCGCCGCCCACCAGATGACGGTCTACAGGGACGACAAGGAGATCAACCAGATCCCCGTCACCACCGGCAAACCGGGCTTCGAGACCCGCAACGGCGTCAAGGTCGTCCTGGAGAAGCAGTACTTCGTACGCATGCGCGGCACCACGGTCGGCATCGCCGAGGGCACCTCGGACTCGTACGACCTGCCGGTCTACTACGCCACCCGGGTCACCTGGTCGGGCGAGTACGTGCACGCCGCGCCCTGGTCGGTGGGGTCCCAGGGGTACGAGAACGTCAGCCACGGCTGCACCGGCATGAACACCTCGAACGCCGAGTGGTTCTTCGACACCGTCCACCCGGGCGACCTGGTGAAGGTCGTCAACTCCAACGGCAAGACGATGGAGGCCTTCGGCAACGGCTTCGGCGACTGGAACCTCGCCTGGAAGGACTGGCGCAAGGGCAGCGCCCTCACCGACGGCACCCAGGACGGCCAGAAGCCCCAGGACGCGGCGAGAGTGCAGCCGGCCGCACTGTGAACCGCCCTCAAGGGCAGCCGACCCAGGGGCGCGGGGCGTTATCCGGTATGCGGCTACCGCCGCGTGGGCGCGAACGGCGCCCACCGGCCCGCACGCGCGCACGCACCGCGCCCCACCCTCTCCTAGGCGCTCTGCAGCCTCTTCTGCCGCAACAGGGACGCCAGCGCCCCCGCGAACTCCACCGGCTCCACCGGCAGCGTCACAGCCGCGTCCGCCCGGCTCCACGTGGCGAGCCACGCATCCTGCGGCCGCCCGATCAGCAGCAGCACCGGCGGGCAGTTGAACACCTCGTCCTTGATCTGCCGGCACATGCCCATGCCCCCCATCGGCACGGCCTCGCCGTCCAGGACACACACGTCGATCCCGCCCTTGTCCAGCTCGGCGAGGACCGCCGCGGGCGTCGCGCACTCCACGAACTCGACGAACGGCACATCGGGAGCCGGTCGCCGGCCGGCGGCGAGCCGTACCTGCTCGCGGGTGTTGGAGTCGTCGCTGTAGACCAGCACCGTGGCGGTCGGCTGCATTGTTCCTCCGAGACGTCAGCGTCGTACGGACAGGACCGATGCGCCGGATGCTACTCCCCTGAACACCTCGTCAACACCTGTTGGAACACCGCTTCGATGGGCCATCCGGGCACTACACAGGGGGCGGACACTCCGAACGGCACCCCCCGGAGTGAGCGCGAGATAAGCGACCGACATAATGTCGGTCGTGGCGACAGCAACGACAGTAGAAACCGGGCACGCGCACCCGTCGGTCAACAGGCCGAACCTCACCAGCGTCGGAACCATCATCTGGCTGAGTTCCGAGCTGATGTTCTTCGCGGCCCTCTTCGCGATGTACTTCACCCTGCGATCGGTGACCGGCGAGGCTCACTGGAAGGAGATGGCGAGTCATCTCGACATCCCCTTCTCGGCGACCAACACCACGATCCTGGTGCTCTCCTCCCTCACCTGCCAGCTCGGCGTGTTCGCCGCCGAGCGCGGGGACGTGAAGAAGCTCCGGGGCTGGTTCATCGTCACCTTCATCATGGGTGCGATCTTCATCGGCGGTCAGATCTACGAGTACACGAACCTGGTCAAGGAGGACGGGATCTCCCTCTCCTCCGACCCGTACGGTTCGGTGTTCTACCTGACCACCGGCTTCCACGGCATGCACGTGACGGGCGGCCTCATCGCCTTCCTGTTCGTCCTGGGGCGCACCTACGCGGCGAAGAGGTTCACGCACGAGCAGGCGACCGCGGCCATCGTCGTGTCCTACTACTGGCACTTCGTCGATGTCGTCTGGATCGGCCTCTTCGCCACGATCTACCTGATCAAGTAGCCGGGCCGGCACCACGCGCCGCAGAAGCGCATTTTCCAGAAGCTTCCAGAAGCATCGACGCAGAAGATCCTGACACCGGGGTAATCCGTGAAAAAGCTCTCCGCACGACGACGCCATCCGCTGGCGGCGGTCGTCGTCCTACTCCTCGCGCTGGCATGCACAGGGGGGCTGTACGCCGCGTTCGCACCCGCGGGCAAGGCGCAGGCCGATGAAACATCCCAGTCCCTGACCATCGAGGAGGGCAAGAAGCTCTACTCGGTCGGTTGCGCCAGCTGCCACGGCACCGGCGGTCAGGGTTCGTCCGACGGCCCCAGCCTGGTGGGCGTGGGCGCCGCGGCCGTGGACTTCCAGGTCGGCACCGGCCGTATGCCGGCCGCCACCTCGCAGGGCCCGCAGGTCGTCAAGAAGAAGAACATCTACACCCAGGCCCAGATCGACCAGCTCGCGGCGTACATCGCCTCGCTGGGCGCCGGTCCCGAGGTCCCCACCTCGGAGCAGTACGGCCCGGACGGTGCCGACATCGCCAAGGGTGGCGAGCTCTTCCGCACCAACTGCGCGCAGTGCCACAACTTCGTGGGCTCGGGCGGTGCGCTGACCAAGGGCAAGTTCGCCCCGAGCCTTGAGGGTGTCGCCCCGAAGCACATCTACGAGGCCATGCAGACGGGCCCGCAGAACATGCCGTCCTTCCCCGACACCACGCTGACGGAGAAGAACAAGAAGGACATCATCGCGTACCTGAACGCGGTCAACAGCAGCAACACGGAGAACCCCGGCGGTCTCAACCTGGGCGGCCTCGGGCCGGTCAGCGAGGGTCTGTTCGCCTGGATCTTCGGTCTCGGTGCACTGATCGCGGTCGCCGTCTGGGTCGCCGCTCGGACCGCAAAGGCCAAGAAGTCATGAGTAGCCAAGACATTCCAGAAGAGAACCTGCCTGCTGAGCAGGACCACCACGGGCACGGCGCCGTGAGCGTCGCGGACGAGAAGGACCCCTTCTCGGACCCGGGTCTGCCGCCCCACGAGCACCGGATCCAGGACATCGACGAGCGGGCCGCCAAGCGGTCCGAGCGCGTCGTGGCCATGCTGTTCACGGTGTCGATGCTGGCCACGGTCGGCTTCATCGCCTCCTATGTGACGATCCCCAAAGACAAGTCGATCTTCGTCTTCCCGATCGGTCACATCAGCGCGCTGAACTTCGCCCTGGGCCTGACCCTCGGCGCGGCGCTGTTCTGCATCGGCGCGGGCGCGGTCCACTGGGCCCGCACCCTGATGTCCGACGTGGAGGTCGCCGACGACCGGCACGCCATCGCGGCCGAGCCCGAGGTCAAGGCCAAGGTCCTGGCCGACTTCAAGCAGGGCGCGAAGGAGTCGGCGATCGGCCGGCGCAAGCTGATCCGCACCACGATGTTCGGCGCGCTGACCCTGGTCCCGCTCTCCGGCGTCGTGCTGCTGCGCGACCTCGGCCCGCTGCCCGGCACCTCGCTGCGCCACACGGCGTGGTCGAAGGGCAAGCTGCTCGTCAACATGAACACCAACGAGCCGCTGCGTCCCTCCGACGTCGCCGTCGGCTCGCTGACCTTCGCCAAGCCCGAGGGCGTCGAGGAGTCCCAGGAGGACTTCCAGAACGTGATGGCGAAGGCGGCCCTGATGATCATCCGGCTGCAGCCGGACAACATCAAGGACAAGCGCGAGCTCGAGTGGTCGCACGAAGGCATCGTCGCCTTCTCGAAGATCTGCACCCACGTGGGCTGCCCGATCTCGCTGTACGAGCAGCAGACCCACCACGTGCTCTGCCCGTGCCACCAGTCCACCTTCGACCTCTCCGACGGAGCCCGAGTGATCTTCGGCCCGGCCGGCCACGCCCTGCCGCAGCTGCGCATCGGCGTGAGCGAGGAGGGCTACCTCCAGGCGCTCGGCGACTTCGACGAGCCCGTCGGTCCTGCCTTCTGGGAGCGCGGATGAGCACTAACGAGAACTCCACGCGGACATCAGCCGCTGACGCGGCGGGCCGCGAGCGCGGGAAGGCACCGGCCGGCGAGCGTGTCGCCGACTGGGCCGACGGACGGCTCGGGATCTACTCCCTGGCCAAGTCCAACATGCGCAAGATCTTCCCCGACCACTGGTCGTTCATGTTGGGCGAAGTGTGCCTGTACAGCTTCATCATCATCATCCTCACGGGTGTGTACCTGACGCTGTTCTTCCACCCGTCGATGAACGAGGTGGTGTACCACGGCAGCTACGTCCCGCTCCAGGGACAGATGATGTCCGAGGCGTTCAGCTCGACCCTGCACATCTCCTTCGACGTGCGCGGTGGTCTGCTCATCCGGCAGATCCACCACTGGGCCGCGCTGATCTTCCTCGCCGGCATGTTCGTGCACATGATGCGCGTGTTCTTCACGGGCGCGTTCCGCAAGCCGCGTGAGATCAACTGGCTGTTCGGCTTCCTGCTGTTCGTCCTGGGCATGTTCACCGGTTTCACCGGTTACTCGCTCCCGGACGACCTGCTCTCCGGCACCGGTGTCCGCTTCACCGAGGGCGCCATCCTGTCGATGCCGATCGTCGGCACGTACATCTCGTACTTCCTCTTCGGCGGCGAGTTCCCCGGCCACGACTTCGTGGGGCGGTTCTACTCGATCCACATCCTGCTGCTGCCGGGCATCATGCTCGGCCTGGTGGTGGGCCACCTGATCCTGGTCTTCTACCACAAGCACACGCAGTTCGCGGGCCCCGGAAAGACCGAGAAGAACGTCGTCGGCATGCCGCTGCTGCCGGTCTACATGGCCAAGGCCGGAGGCTTCTTCTTCCTGGTCTTCGGTGTCATCGCGGCCATCGCGGCGACCACCCAGATCAACCCGATCTGGGCCATGGGCCCCTACCGCCCGGACCAGGTGTCCACCGGCGCCCAGCCCGACTGGTACATGGGCTTCGCCGAGGGCCTGATCCGCTACATGCCCGGCTGGGAGATCAACTTCTGGGGCCACACCCTGGTCCTGGGCGTCTTCATCCCGCTGGTCCTGTTCGGTCTGGTCCTGGGTGCGATCGCGGTCTACCCCTTCATCGAGTCCTGGGTCACCGGCGACAAGAGCGAGCACCACATCCTGGACCGCCCGCGCAACGCCCCGACCCGTACGGCCTTCGGTGTCGCCTGGGTGACGGTCTACATGGTGGGCCTGATCGGTGGTGGCAACGACCTCATCGCCACCCACTTCCACCTGTCGATCAACGACGTGACCTGGTTCGTCCGGATCTTCTTCTTCGCCGGACCGGTGATCGCGTTCATCGCGACCAAGCGGATCTGCATGGGCCTGCAGCGCCGGGACCGCGACAAGGTGCTGCACGGTCGCGAGACCGGCATCATCAAGCGGCTGCCGCACGGTGAGTTCATCGAGGTCCACGAGCCGCTCTCGCAGGAGCAGCTGCACACCCTCACGGCGCACCACCAGTACGAGCCGGCCCAGGTCGGCCCGGCGGTCGACGAGAACGGTGTCGAGCGCAAGGTCAAGGGCTCCGAGAAGCTCCGCGCCAAGCTGAGCAGCGCCTACTACGGCGAGGACAACCAGATCCCGAAGCCGACCGTCGAGGAGTACAAGGAGATCACGAGCGGCCACGGCCACCACTGATCGACCGCGTCGCCACGCCACAGCCGAAGGGCCCCGTCCGTACACCGGACGGGGCCCTTCGCGGTGCCCGGGGCTGGATAGGGTAGGCCGTGAGACCTTCATTCCGCGTACGACGATCAGGAGCGGCCCCATGAGCGCTGTGACCCCCGCTGGAGGCGACACCGCGGCGGGCCGTTCCTGGCCCGAGGTACTGAACGCGCTGCTGTACGGCCAGGACCAGAGTGCCGAGGCGACGGCCTGGGCGATGGACCAGATCATGCGTGGCCAGGCCACCGACGCCCAGATCGCGGGCTTCGTCGTCGCGCTGCGCGCCAAGGGCGAGACGGTCGAGGAGATCAACGGGCTCGTCCGCACGATGTACGCGCACGCCAACGTCATCGAGGTGCCGGGCCGCACCGTCGACATCGTCGGCACCGGCGGCGACGGCGCGAAGACGGTGAACATCTCCACGATGTCGGCGCTCGTGGTGGCCGGCACCGGCGCGAAGGTCGTCAAGCACGGCAACCGCGCGGCCTCCTCCGCGTCCGGGGCCTCCGACGTCCTGGAGAAGCTCGGCGTCAACCTCGACCTGACCCCGCAGCGGGTCGCCGAGGTCGCCGAGGAGGCGGGCATCACCTTCTGCTTCGCCGTCAAGTTCCACCCGGCGCTGCGCTACGCGGGCGCCGCGCGCGGCCAGCTGGGCATCCGCACGGTCTTCAACATCCTCGGCCCGCTGACCAACCCCGCGCAGGTCCGCGCCCAGGCGGTCGGCGTCGCGGACCCCCGCATGGCCCCCGTGGTCGCGGGCGTCTTCGCGGAGCGCGGCAACTCCTCCCTGGTCTTCCGCGGCGACGACGGCCTCGACGAGCTGACGACGACCGCCACGTCCCACGTCTGGATCGTCCGCGACGGCAAGGTCACGGAGGAGACCTTCGACCCCCGCGAGGTCGGCATCGACCTGGTCCCCGTGGAAGCGCTCCGGGGCGGCGACCCGTCGTACAACGCGGAGGTCGCCCGCAGGCTGCTGGACGGCGAGCGGGGCCCGGTGCGGGACGCGGTGCTGCTGAACTCCGCGGCGGCGCTGGTGGCCCTGGACCCCGGCGCCGGAACCCTGGCCGAGGAACTGCGCGCCGGCATGGACAGGGCGGCCGAGTCGATCGACTCGGGCGCGGCGAAGCGGGCACTGGAGCGCTGGGCGGCGGCGACGAACAGGTAGGGGCTGCGGTCGGCCCGTGGCGGTGTCCCGTCATCCGGACAGGAGTTGCGCGGCGGCGATCACTTCACCTACGTTTCTTTCCAGGTCATGAGTGACAGTCATGAGGCCCCGGCCGACTGTCCGGCAACCCTCCGTCCGTGGCGGGGTGCCCCGGGTGAAGACCAGGCCGCAGGCAGCGAGGTCTGCGGCAAGCGCGGACCCCTCGTACACCAGGGGTCCTGGTCGTCGAGGAGTCTCCCGTGAGCAAGCGAATGCGATAGGGCCGCAGAGCCCCGCCTCCGCATCCCCTTTTCCTTTTTCCCCGTGCCGGAGCCGCGGTCGTCCGCGCGCTCGCACGGTGATTCCGCCTTGCCTCTCACGGGAGTTCCGCCATGTCCGTCTCCACCGCTGCCGCCGCCCGGTCCGTTTGTGCCCCGCTGCCCGTTCTGGGCCGGGATGTCACCGTCCCCCTCGTCACCGGCGGCGAGGTCACCTACGCCGCCCTCGACTACGCGGCCAGCGCCCCCGCCCTCCAGCGGGTCTGGGACGACGTGGCGGCGTACGCGCCCTACTACGGCAGCGTCCACCGCGGCGCCGGCTACCTCTCCCAGCTCTCCACGGACCTCTTCGAGAACGCCCGGAAGGCCGTCGCCGAGTTCCTCGACTGCCGCCCCGACGACCAGCTGGTCTTCACCCGCTCCACCACGGACTCCCTGAACCTCCTGGCCCGTGCCCTCCCCGCCGACTGCCAGGTCTTCGTCTTCGAGACCGAGCACCACGCCTCCCTGCTGCCGTGGCAGGACGCCCGCGTCACCTACCTGAACGCCCCCCGCACCCCGCGCCAGGCCGTCGAGACCCTGGAACGCGCCCTCGCCGACCGCGACCCGTACGGCCCGGCCCTGGTCTGCGTCACCGGCGCCTCCAACGTCACCGGCGAGCTGTGGCCGGTACGGGAGCTCGCGGCCGCCGCGCACGCGCACGGCGCCCGGATCGTCCTGGACGCCGCCCAGCTGGCCCCGCACCACCCCGTCTCCGTCCAGGACCTGGACGTCGACTGGGTCGCCTTCTCCGGCCACAAGCTGTACGCCCCCTTCGGTTCCGGCGTCCTGGCCGGCCGCGCCGACTGGCTGCAGGCGGCCGAGCCCTACCTCGCGGGCGGCGGCGCCAGCCGCAGGGTGACCCGGCGCGAGGACGGGGGAGTGGCCGTGGAGTGGCACGAGAGCGCCGCCCGGCACGAGGCGGGCTCGCCCAACGTCATCGGCGCCTACTCCATCGCCTCCGCCTGCAAGGCGCTCACCGAGGCCGGCTTCGAGGCGCTGGTCGCCCGTGAGCAGCACCTGATCGAGAAGGTCCGGGCCGGGCTGGCCGGGGTCCCCGAGGTCCGGGTCCTCTCCCTCTTCGGCGACGACGCCCCCCGCGTCGGCGTGATCAGCTTCGTGGTGGACGGCTGGAACAGCTCCCACTTCGCCGCCGCCCTCTCCGCCGAGTACGGCATCGGTGTCCGCGACGGCCTCTTCTGCGCCCACCCGCTGGTCAGGACCCTGCTGGGCTCCGACCCGCAGACCCAGGGCGAGTGCGGGGCGCCGGAGGCGGCACCGGGCGAGAAGTCCCTGAACGCGATCCGGGTGAGCTTCGGGGCGGGGACGCCGGACGAGCACGTGGAGCGCTTCGTGAACGCGGTGCGGGAACTGGTGACGGAGGGCGCCAAGTGGTCCTACCGCACGGAGGACGGCCGCTGCGTCCCGGCGGTGAGCTGACTTACCTGTTTTTCAGGGGCGCGGGGAACTGCGCGACCAGCCACGACGTACCCGCAGCGGACCACGGCGCTTCGTGCCCGGCTGCGGACCGGTGGGGGCTGGTCGCGCAGTTCCCCGCGCCCCTTTGGGGCGCGTTGCAGTCGGGGCGCCCCGAAACGTACTGGCTCAGCTGTCCAGGCCGATCGCGAACGCCGCCTCCAGGTCGTGCTGGGAGTACGTGCGGAACGCGACGTGCGTGTCCGTGGCCTCCACGCCGGGGATCTTGCTGATGGAGCCGGGGATGACCTCGGCCAGGTCCTCGTGCTGCTTGACCCGGACCATGGCGATCAGGTCGTACGTACCGGTGACGGAGAAGACCTCGCTGACGCTCTCCAGTGCGGCGATCCGTTCCGCGATCTCGGGGATCCGGTCCACGCTGGTCTTGATGAGGACGATCGCGGTGATCACGGCTGGTTCTCTCCCTCGGGTGCCGGAGCTGGGGCGACCTTCACTTTAGTCGCCCGCCCGTCGCCCACCACCCCCCTTCCGAGGCCGCGCTTCGCGCCCTTCTTTCTTCCGTACCGCACCCACGCGTAACCGAACCCGAGTCCGAAGCCGACCAGGTGTGCGAGGTAGGCCACGCCGGGACCGGAGGGGGCCTGGTTCAGGGCCAGCCACTGGAGGGCCGCCCAGAACGGGAGGACCACCCAGGCCGGGAAGCGGAGCGGGAGGAAGAAGAGGAAGGGGAGGAGACTGGTCACGCGGGCGTTGGGGAACAGGTACAGGAACGCCCCGAGGACCGCCGAGATCGCCCCGGACGCGCCCACCAGCGACTGCGGGGACGTGGCGTTGGCGACCGCGTAGCCGAGCAGCGCGAGATAGCCGCAGCCGACGTAGAAGAGGGTGAACTCCACGCGGCCCATCCGTTCCTCGGTCATCGCCCCGAAGACGAAGAGGAAGAGCATGTTGCCGAGCAGGTGCACCCAGCTGCCGTGGATGAACAGCGCCGTGGCCGGGGTGAGCGCCTCCCGCGCCGGCCCGTCGAACAGGTCGGCGGGAACCACCCCCCAGTGCCGGAAGTACGCCCGCTGGGCGGTCGCGAGGGCCTCCCCGGTGCCGTAGGACGGGGTGAAGCCGGAGGCGGGGCCGAGCACGAAGATCAGGCAGCACACGGCGATCAGGGTGTACGTCATGGGCGCGGACGTGCCTCGCAGGCTCCGCAGGGTCCGGGCCGCCGTCGTGTTCCAGTTGCCGATCATGGACATAGAGCATGGCGTAACGGGACGCAGTGGTGCAGACCGCCTCGCCGCCATGGAGAGGGCGGCGTCGAGTACCCGCCAGGCCGTAGGGTTACGAGCCACACGCGTCGGGACGGCGCGTCACGGACACTAGAAGGAAGCGAACAAGCCACGATGACGGTTCCCCTGCCGACCGCCACGACGCGGTGGCGCTGCACCCTCTGCGGCAACCTCACCCGCTTCGACGTGACCCGCTCGTCGAAGGTGGTCGAGTACATCCACCTCGACCTGGCCGGTGAGCCGAAGGTCGAGGAGCGCGAGGTGGTCAGTGAGACCATCGAGTCGGTGCGCTGCCGCTGGTGCAACGCGGTGGACCAGGTGGAACTCGTGGACAGGCCGGGCGCCGACTCCTGATACCGGGAGCCGGCCCCGTACAGGTGATGGGGTGTGACGGATGGTGGAGACCACAGGCGGGGGGCCGGGCGACGGCACCGCCGAGGTGCTTGACCGTCCGTTGCCCGACGGTGTGCGACGGCGTGTCGTACAGATCGTGTCGGACGGCTTCGGTGGGCTGACCGTCGCCGAACTGCCCGCACAGCTGCGGCAGTACGCCCGTTTCGCCCCGAACCGCCGGGCCAAGTTCGCGGGGAACGCCATGGCGGCCGCGCTGGAGACGGACACCCTCTTCCGGCAGCGGATCGGCGAGAAGCTGAGAGAGGCCCAGCCGGAACTGGCCGGCGCCCTGGACTCCGGCTCCCCGCCCCCGGCCGCGGACCCGCTCGACGTGGCGGCCGCGGCCTACGTACTGCGCCCCACGGGCTGGGTGAAGCTGGTGGCGGCGGCCGGCGAGGAGGCCCAGCGGGCCGACGCCGAGCGGGCCGACGAGGAGAGCCGGGCCGAACTGGAGCGGCTGCGCGAGGAGCTGGACCGGGCCCGGGAGCAGACCCGGTCCGAGACGGAGCGGCTGCGCACCGAGCTGGACGCGGCGAAGAAGGAAGCGGAATCGCTTCACCGCAAGCTGCGGGCCGCCCTGAGCGACGTCAAGCGCGGTGAGGCCGCCCTGCGCAAACTGCAGGCCGGGATGGAGGCGGGGCGGGCCGAGGGGCAGTCCCAGCTGTCCGCCGCCGAGAGCGAGAGCCGGCGGCTCAAGGCCCGGCTCGGCGAGGTCGAGGCGGCCCTGGAGGCCAGCCGCCGGGCCGCCCGCGAGGGGCGCAGCGTCGAGGACATGCGGCTGCGGCTGCTGCTCGACACCGTCCTCGACGCGGCCCAGGGGCTGCGCCGGGAGCTGGCCCTGCCGCCGGTGTCGGTGCGGCCCGCCGAGACCGTGGATGCGGTCGAACCGGGACGAATGACCCCGAAGGACATCGCGGCGCGCGCACTGTCCGAGCACGACCCGGCCGTTCTCGACCAGCTGCTCGCCCTGCCCCAGGCGCACTTGGTCGTCGACGGCTACAACGTGACCAAGACCGGCTATCCGCAGATGCCGCTGGAGAAGCAGCGGCTGCGGCTGCTCGGCCAGCTCTCCCAGCTCGCCGCCCAGACCGGCGCCGAGGTCACCTGTGTCTTCGACGGAGCCGAGCTGGCCGCGCCGGTGCTGCTCGCCCCGCCGCGCGGGGTCCGCGTCCTCTTCTCCAAGCCCGGTGTCACCGCGGACGAGTTGATCCGCCAGCTGGTGCGCGCCGAGCCGCCGGGCCGCCCGGTGATCGTCGCCTCGACCGACCGCGAGGTCGCCGACGGGGTCGCGAAGGCGGGCGCCCGTCCGGTCGCTTCTGCGATGCTTCTGAAGCGACTGTCCTGAAGATGCAACCCGCATATGCAATGCCCGAATTGACCGAACCGTCACGCAACGTAGCGTCAATCGAGCATTACCGCTCGTGAGTTATGTGCAAAGAGTGCGTTGCGTGACCACTTTTTTGGCTGCTGGGTTTGAACTGATCACAGGTAGGTCACTAGGGTCGGGCCTCGAACCTCCACACGGGTGATCACTCAAACGAAGGAGCCCGTCTCCGTGGCGTCCCATCGTCGACCCAAGCAGCCGAGCCGTGCGCGCGTGACGGTGCTCACCACCGCAGCCGCCGCCGCCGTAGTCCTCAGCGCCAACGCCGCCAACGCGGCGCCCAGCGAGAAGCTGAGCAAGGACGAGGTCAAGGCGAAGGTCGACAAGCTCTACGAGGAGGCCGAGCAGGCCACCGAGAAGCTCGACGGGGCCAAGGACAAGCAGCAGAAGCTGCAGAAGGAAATCTCCACGATCCAGGACAACGTGGCCCGTGGTCAGGAGGACCTCAACAAGCTTCGGGACAGCCTCGGTTCGCTGGCCACCGCGCAGTACCGCTCCGGCGGCATCGACCCGTCGGTCCAGCTCTTCCTCTCCTCGAACCCGGACGACTACCTCGACAAGGCGTCCACGCTCGACCAGTTGAGCAGCCAGCAGGTCGAGGCCCTGAAGAAGATCCAGGACAAACAGCGCGAACTGGCCCAGGAGCGGGCAGAGGCCTCCGACAAGCTCAAGGACCTCTCCGCCACCCGCACCGAGCTGGCCAAGCAGAAGTCCGCCGTCCAGGCCAAGCTCGCCGACGCGCAGAAGCTGCTCAACACGCTGACCGCCAAGGAGAAGGCGGCCCTCGACGCCGAGCAGGCCCAGGCCGCCAGCCGCGCCTCCTCGCGCGTGAACCTCGGCAGCACGGGCTCCGCCTCCAGCCGGGCCGCCGCCGCCTTCGCCGCCGCCCAGTCCGTGATCGGCTCGCCGTACGTCTACGGCGCCTCCGGCCCGTCCTCCTTCGACTGCTCGGGCCTGACCTCCTGGGCCTACGCCCAGGCCGGCGTGACCATACCCCGCACCTCCGAGGCGCAGGCCAACGCCGGCACCCGCATCTACAGCGCGAGCGACCTCAAGGTCGGCGACCTGGTCATCTTCTACGGCGACTACCACCACGTCGGCCTCTACGCCGGCAACGGCCAGGTGCTGCACGCCCCGCACACCGGCGCCGTCGTCCGCTACGAGGCGATGAGCGACATGACCTTCGAGTTCGGCGTCCGGATCTGACCACCGCCGGGACTCCGCGCCCGGTCAAGATCGTGATGCCCGGGCGTCCGAACGGGCGAACTGTTTCAGCCTGATGCACCCCCCGCCCCGCCTTTGACCTGCGTCAGAGGCGGGGCGTCGCGTTGTGCGGCCGGGGACGGTCGTTGGCCGGTGCGTGTCCGCGCGGCTAGCATCGCCGCGTCCAGTGACGGAAGTCGCCGGACCTACCGCCGGACGGGCGGGAAGTCACGCCTGTGGAGGCTGCGTAGGACCGACCCGCACGGGTCGGCGGCGGCCTGTGAAGCAGGAACCCGCGGTGGCGCCGCTGAGCGGTGCGGACCGGATCTCCTGCCCCGGGCGGGAGAGGGCGTCAATGTCTGGCGCGTTTCCCCCGACACCGGGGGAGACCGTCGGCGTCCGACGATCGGAAGGAACGCGGCTCCCCGTGGTGTCTCATCGCCGTCTCGTACCGCCGTCCGGGTTCAACCGGGGCGCCGGTGCCGCAATCTGCGTGCTGTCGGCCGCGGCCGCCGCGCTCGGCGCCGTACCGGCGAGCGCCGCCCCGCACGCCGACGGCCGCGCCGAGGTGGACCGGCTGTACCGGCAGGCCGAGGAGGCGACCCAGGCCTACGACAAGGCCGACGAGCGGGCCGGCGCGCTGCGCCGCGAGGTCAACGACTCCCAGGACCGCATCGCCCGCCAGCAGGAGCGCATCAACACCATGCGGGAGGCGCTCGGCTCGCTGGCCGGCGCCCAGTACCGCTCCGGCGGCATCGACCCCACCGTGGCCCTGCTGTTCTCCGACGACCCGCAGGACTACCTCGACCGGGCCTCCCTCCTCGACCGCATCGACGTCCGCCAGGCCGGGCAGCTCAGGCGGCTCCGGACGGCGATGCGCGAACTCGCCCAGGAGCGCACCGAGGCCGCCGGGAGCCTCGCCGAACTGGAACGCAGCCGCCGGGCGGTCGCCTCCCACAAGGCCGTCGTGGAGAAGAAGCTCACCAGGGCCCGGCAACTGCTCAACGCGCTGCCCGCCGCCGACCGCGCCGCCTTCGAGCACTCCTCCCGGGGCGACGACCGGGCCGACCTGCCCGACCTCTCCGGCGCCGACGCCCCCGACGGCCGCGCCGCCGCCGCGATCGCCGCCGCCCGCTCCGCCCTCGGCAAGCCCTACGTCTGGGGCGCCAGCGGCCCCACCGGCTTCGACTGCTCGGGCCTGATGCAGTGGTCGTACGCGCACGCCGGGATCCACCTGCCGCGCACCTCGCAGGAGCAGCGCTTCGCCGGCCACCAGGTGCCGCTCTCCCAGGCGCAACCCGGTGACCTGGTCGTCTACCGCTCCGACGCCAGCCATGTGGGCATGTACGTGGGCAACGGCCAGGTCATCCACGCCCCCTACCCCGGCGCCCCGGTCCGCTACGACCCGGTCGGAATGATGCCGGTCTCCTCCGTCACCCGGCCCTGACTTCCGGGCCGCTGCCCGTACGATCGGAAAGTGGCTGGTCGTGGACGGGCGTGGCGCTCAGGAGCGGTGGGGCTGTGTCTGCTGCTCCTGCCGCTGGCCGGATGCGGCGGCGGGCAGTCGCCGACCGGCGCGGCGATGGCCGAGGTGCAGCAGGTCCTGGACCGCCGCTCGGCCGCGGTCCTCGGCCACGACGAGCAGGCGTACGCCGAGACCGGCACCCGGAGCTCGTACGCGAACCTGCGGGCCGTACCGCTCGCGGACTGGAGCTACCGCCTGACCGCCCTCCACCCCGACGGCGCCGGGGCCACCGCCGACGCACAGCTCAGCTACCGGATCCAGGGGTACGACAAGGCACCGGTGACGACGGACCGGGCGCTGACCCTCAGCCGCACCGCCGACGGACAGTGGTATGTCACATACGACAGGCCCGCCAAGAAGTCCGGCCAGCAGCTCTGGGACCAGGGCGAGGTGACCGCGGTCAGGTCCGCCCACACCCTCGTCCTCGGCGTCGGCCAGTCCCGGGCCACGCTGCGCGGTTACGCCGGCCTCGCCGACACCGCCGTCCCCGAGGTCTCCAAGGCCTGGGGCACGGACTGGACGCAGCGGGTGGTCCTGCTCGTGCCCGGGTCCCTGAACGGCATGGCGGGCCTGCTCGGTGCCCCCGCCTCGAACTACCGCGGCATCGCCGCCGTCACCACCGGGGAGGCGGGCGGCTCCGGCCAGGCCCCGGCCGACCGGGTCATCCTCAACCCGGAGGCGTACGCCGTCCTCGGCGCGGTCGGCAGGCAGGTCGTCCTCACCCACGAGACCACCCATGTGGCCACCCGCGCCCACACCACGGCCGCCACCCCGCTCTGGCTCTCCGAGGGCTACGCCGACTGGATCGGCTACCTCGACACCGGCCGCACGCCCACCGAGGCGGCCCCCGAACTCGCCCGCGCCGTCGAGGCCGGGAACGTCCCCGGGGACCTCCCGGCGGACCAGGACTTCGGCTTCACCGACGACCCCACCAAGCTGGCCCAGGCCTACGAGGGCGGCTGGCTGGCCTGCCGGATGATCGCCGCCCACTGGGGCGAGGAGCGGCTCGGCGCCTTCTACCGGGCCGTCGGCGCCCACAAGGAGCGCACGGGCGCGGTGGAGGACGCCCTGAAGACGGAACTCGGCACGACCCTGCCCGACTTCACCGCCCGCTGGCGGGACTACGTGAAGGCTCAGCTGGGCGACTGAGCCCGCCGCCCGGCCGCCGCCGCGAGCCGGGCCCGCTCGGCCGCCCGCGCCGCGGGGTCCGGGCTCAGGAGGAGACCGGGGTCTCCTTCGCGCGGGTCGCCTGGGCGGGGAAGGGGGCGACGGCGGCCTCGGCCACCGTGGAGCGCCACAGTGCGCGGGCCGCCGTGACCGTGGCCGCCGCCAGCAGGCCGTTGCGCAGGGCCAGCAGGGTGATGCCGTACCAGTCGCTGACGACGACGTGCGAGAAGCCGACGGGGAACTCCAGGACGGTCACGAAGGTCGCCAGGAGGAGCAGGACGGCCGGGAGGGTCATGCGGCTGGCGCGGAAGCAGAGGCAGACGGCGGCCAGGCCGACCAGCCAGACCATGTACTGGGGGCTGATCACCCGGCTGGTGATCGTGAACATCAGGACGGCGGTGAAGGCCGCGTCCGCGAGCGTGTGGGAGCGGAAGCGGGCCGCCGACAGCCGCCACAGCAGCAGCCAGCCGAAGGCGAGGACGGTGAGCAGCAGGGCCGCCGTGCTCACCGCCTGCACGTGCGGGCCGAGGAATTCGATCGAGCCGTAGTTGAGCAGCACCTCGCCGTGCCAGCCGAAGTGCCGGGCGACGTGGAGGACCAGCGCGCCGAGGGACTCCACCTCGGTGCCCCGGTCCCGCTGGAAGGTCAGGAACGCGAACGCGCCCGGCATGGCCACCGCGAACAGCGTGCCGACCGCGCCCGCGGTGACGGCCGCCGACACCCAGGCCCGCCGCCGTACCGCACCCACCAGCAGCAGCGCCGGCCACACCTTGACCATCGCGCCGAAGCCCGCCAGCGCGCCCATGAGCCGGGGGTGCCGGGCCCCGGCGAGCAGCGCGGCGACGGCGACGGCGGTGACCATCAGGTCGTAGCGGGAGTAGACGGTCGGGCCGAGGAGCGGGACGCCGAGTACCCAGACCCAGGCGCCGCGCAGGGTGCGGCCGGGGCGCGGGCCGGCGTAGAGCAGGAGGGAGAGGACCACCAGGTCGGCCAGGCAGGCCAGCACGAAGAAGGCGGTCGGGTAGTCCAGGAAGGGGAACAGCGCGGGGGAGAGGATCGCCAGGGCGGCCGCGGGCGGGTACTGCCAGGTGACGTCGTCCAGGGGGAACGTTCCGTGCCGCAGGACCTCGTACCAGCCCTGGTAGATGACGGAGACGTCGCTGGTGACGTCCGCGCCCGGGAACACGAACACCTTCAGGACGAACAGCAGCAGCACCAGCCGGGTGGCACCCCAGATGACCAGCGGCAACGCCAGGGCACGCCGTACGCCCGTCCTGTCCACCTGAGCCCCTGTCCGTCGGCATCGCCGTGTCGAATGGGCCACATGATCTCCCGGCGTCCTGTGCGGGGGCCATGAAGCACGGCCGGACACACTGTGCGGGTAGGGTCGGCGCCGATGAACAAGACCCTCGTCGTGACCAATGACTTCCCGCCGCGGCCGGGCGGTATCCAGGCCTTCCTGCACAACATGGCGCTGCGCCTGGACCCGGAGCGGGTCGTCGTCTACGCGTCCACCTGGAAGCGCGGCCGGGAGGGCGCCGAGGCCACCGCCGCGTTCGACGCGGAGCAGCCCTTCACCGTCGTACGCGACCGTACGACGATGCTGCTGCCGACGCCCGGGGTGACCCGGACGGCGGTCGGGCTGCTGCGGGAGCACGGGTGTACGTCCGTGTGGTTCGGGGCGGCGGCACCGCTGGGCCTGATGGCGCCGGCGCTGCGGAAGGCCGGGGCACGGCGGCTGGTCGCCACGACCCACGGGCACGAGGCGGGCTGGGCCCAGCTGCCCGCGGCCCGGCAGCTGCTCGGGCGGATCGGGGAGGCGACCGACACGATCACCTATCTCGGCGAGTACACGCGGTCCCGGATCGCGGCCGCGCTGAGCGCCGGGGCGGCGGCGCGGATGGTGCAGCTGCCCCCGGGGGTGGACGAGAAGACCTTCCACCCCGGCTCGGGGGGTGCCGAGGTCCGGGCGCGGCTGGGGCTGAGCGACCGGCCGGTGGTCGTGTGCGTGTCCCGGCTGGTGCCGCGCAAGGGGCAGGACACCCTGATCCTCGCGATGCCGCTGATCCTGGCCGCCGAGCCGGACGCGGTGCTGCTGATCGTGGGCGGCGGGCCGTACGAGAAGGAGCTGCGGCACCTGGTCCGGGAGACCGGGGTGGAGGCGTCGGTGCGGTTCACGGGGGCTGTGCCGTGGCCCGAACTGCCCGCCCACTTCGGCGCGGGTGACGTGTTCGCGATGCCGTGCCGGACCCGGCGCGGCGGGCTGGACGTGGAGGGGCTCGGGATCGTGTACCTGGAGGCCTCGGCGACGGGCCTGCCGGTGGTGGCCGGGGATTCGGGCGGGGCGCCGGACGCGGTGCTCGACGGGGAGACCGGGTGGGTGGTGCGGGGCGGGTCCCCCGAGGAGGCCGCCGAGCGGATCGTGGCGCTCCTGGGGGACGCCGAGCTGCGGCAGCGGATGGGGGAGCGGGGGCGGCGGTGGGTCGAGGAGCGGTGGCGGTGGGATCTCCTTGCGGAGAGGTTGAAGGCGCTGCTTTAGAGGGTTGGGACGGGTTTCGTCTGCAGGCCGGTGGGCGCTTGTCACCAACTCTGTCTTATCTCTAGGCGGAACCGGAAAATCCGCACATGCTGCGCGCATGACAGCAAAACTGATGCAGCGTCAGCTGAGTAGACGTCAGATCCTGGGCATGATCGCCCTCCAGACCGCCGCCGCGGCCGGTCTCACCCGTGTCGGTCTCCAGTCGGCGCAGGCCGCCGAGGAAGCGGCCGACGTCGACAACGCGCCCGCGATCGTGGTCGGTTCGGGGTACGGCGGGGCCGTGGCCGCGCTCCGGCTCGGACAGGCCGGGATCCGGACCGTCATGATCGAGATGGGGCAGCTGTGGAACACGGCCGGCTCCGACGGCAAGATCTTCTGTTCCACCGCCGCCCCGGACAAGCGGTCCATGTGGTTCAAGACCCGCACCGAGGCCCCGCTCGCCACCTTCCTCTGGCTGGACGTCGTCAACAAGGACATCGCCTCCTACGCGGGAGTGCTCGACCGCGTGCACTACGACAACATGTCCGTGTACGTGGGACGCGGTGTCGGAGGCGGGTCGCTGGTCAACGGCGGAATGGCCGTGACCCCGCTCCAGTCGTACTTCACCGAGCAGTTCCCGACCGTCGACGCGACCGCGATGTACAACACGTACTTCCCGCGCGCCCGCGCCATGCTCGGCGTCAACACCGTCGACCCCACCTGGTTCGAGTCGACCGAGTGGTACCAGTTCACCCGGACCTCCCGGAAGGCCGCCGCCAACACCGGGCTCAAGACCACCTTCGTGCCGAACGTCTACGACTTCGGCTACATGCAGCAGGAGGCCGCCGGCACCGCCACCAAGTCCGCGCTCGCCCAGGAGGTCATCTACGGCAACAACTACGGCAAGAAGAGCCTCGACAAGACCTACCTCGCCGCCGCCCTCGGCACCGGCAACGTCACCATCCACACCCTGGAGAAGGCGAAGGCCGTCACGCGGGCGAGCGACGGCTCGTACGTGCTGAGCGTGGACCGGATCGACACGAGCGGGAACGTCGTCGAGAGCAAGCAGTACAGCTGTACCTACCTGTTCCTCGGCGGCGGCAGCCTCGGGACCACCGAGCTGCTCGTCCGGGCCCGGGACACCGGGGCGCTGCCCGCGCTCAACTCCAGTGTGGGAGGCGGCTGGAGCACCAACGGCAACACCATGCTCGGGCGCGCCAACCACATCTGGGACACCACCGGCGCCAACCAGGCGACCATGCCGGTGATGGGCATCGACGACTGGGCCAACACCGACAACCCGGTCTTCGCCGAGATCGCCCCGCTGCCCATCGGGTTCGAGACCTGGGTGAGCCTCTACCTGGCGATCACCAAGAACCCGCAACGGGCGTCCTTCACCTACGACTCCGCGAGCGGCGGGGTGAAGCTGGGCTGGACCGCGGCCCAGAGCGCGGTCTCGGTCGCCATGGCCAAGAAACTGTTCGACCGGATCAACACGGCCAACGCCACGATCTACCGGTACGACCTGTTCGGGTCGAGCAGCAAGGTGTTCGCGGACGACTTCTGCTACCACCCGCTGGGCGGCTGCGTGCTGGGGCAGGCGACCGACAACTACGGCCGGGTGAAGGGGTATTCGAAGCTCTACGTCACGGACGGCTCGCTCGTGCCGGGGAACATCGGCGTGAACCCGTTCGTCACCATCACCGCGCTCGCCGAGCGGGCGATGGAACGGGTTCTCGCCGAGGACTTCTGAACACCGGGAGGATGCCCCGAGCGCCGCTCTACTTCTGGTAGATGGCCTCGATCTCGTCCGCGTAGTCCTTCGCCACCACGTTGCGCTTGAGCTTCAGGGACGGCGTCAGGTGGCCCGACTCCTCCGAGAACTGGGAGGACAGAATGCGGAACTTCCGCACCGATTCCGCCTTCGACACCGCGGCGTTGCCGTCGTCGACAGCGTCCTGGATCGCCGCGATCAGATCCGGGTCGTCACGCAGCGACGCCGCGGTGGACCCCGCCGGCTTGCCGTGGTCGGCCGCCCAGCGGCCCAGGAACTCGTCGTCCACGGTGATCAGCGCGGCCACGAACGGCCGCCCGTCGCCGACCACCATGCACTCCGCGACCAGCGCGTGCGCGCGGATGCGGTCCTCGATCACGGCCGGGGCGACGTTCTTGCCGCCCGCGGTGACGATGATCTCCTTCTTGCGGCCGGTGATCCTGAGGTAGCCGTCCTCGTCCAGGGTGCCGATGTCCCCGGTGTGGAACCAGCCGTCGGCCAGCGCCTCGGCGGTCGCGGCCGGGTTGTTCCAGTACCCCTTGAACAGGTGCTCGCCGTGCAGCAGCACCTCTCCGTCGTCCGCGATGCGGATCACCGAGCCGGGCAGCGGCTGCCCGACCGTGCCGATCTTGGTCCGGTCCCAGGGGTTGAACGCGGTCGCCGCACAGGACTCGGTCAGGCCGTAGCCCTCCAGGACCGTGAAGCCGATGCCGCGGAAGAAGTGGCCCAGCCGCTCGCCGAGCGGGGCGCCGCCGGAGATCGCGTACTCGCCCTTGCCGCCGAGCACCGCGCGCAGCTTGCTGTAGACGAGCTTGTCGAAGGTCCGGTGCTTGATCTTCAGGCCGAGGGTCGGGCCCGACGGGGTGTCCAGCGCCTTGCTGTACGCGATCGCGGTGTCCGCGGCCTTGTCGAAGATCTTGCCCTTGCCGTCCGCCTGCGCCTTGGCGCGCGCCGAGTTGTAGACCTTCTCGAAGACGCGCGGGACACCGAGGATCAGCGTCGGCCGGAAGGCGGCCAGCTCGTCGGTGAGGTTCTTGATGTCCGGGACGCAGCCCAGCTTGATCGGCGCCATCATCGGCGCGATCTGGACGAGCCGGCCGAAGACGTGCGCGAGCGGGAGGAAGAGGAGGACCGAACACTCACCGGTGCGGAACAGGGGGCGCAGCCGCTCCACGATGTTGCCGCACTCGGCGAAGAAGGCGCGGTGGGTGAGGACGCAGCCCTTGGGGCGCCCGGTCGTACCGCTCGTGTAGACGATGGTCGCCGGGTCGTCCGCCTTCGCCTGCGAGCTGCGCGCGTCGACGGTGGCGTCCGTGACGCCCTGGCCGAGTCTGCCGAGTTCCTCCAGGGCGCCGGCCTCGATCTGCCAGACGTGCTTGAGGGCGGGCAGCGTCTCGCGCACCGACTCGACGGCGGCCGTGTGGCTGTCGAGTTCGACGATGCAGGCGGTCGCGCCGGAGTCGCTGAGGATCCACTGCACCTGCTCCGGCGAGCTGGTCTCGTACACCGGCACGGTGACCGCGCCGGCGCTCCAGATCGCGAAGTCGAGGAGCGTCCACTCGTACCGGGTGCGGGACATCAGGCCGACCCGGTCGCCCGGCTGGATGCCGGAGGCGATGAGGCCCTTCGCGGCCGCGTGCACCTCGGCCAGGAAGGCGGTCGCGGTCACGTCCGTCCAGACCCCGGCGACCTTGCGGGCCATGACGGCGACGTTCGGATGCTGCGCGGCGTTTCTGCGGACGATGTCGGTCAGATTGCCGTCCGCGGGGACCTCGTACAAAGCCGGAAGGCTGAACTCGCGCAAGACTGCTGCTCCTCATAGGGCGCCGACGCCACGACGTTGTGCGATGCGACGGTGCGGTCCAAGGCTCGGGCAGGTGCTCAGGGCTTCGCCACGGGCTGGAAGATCCGTTGGTTGAATTCCTGAGCACGACTGGACTGCCCGGACGTTACCCGCCGGTATGGCTTCTTCGACAGGGGGGTCCGGCGAGATGTTCGGTGCGTCACACAGGTTGGTGTTCCTCCGCGTACGGTAGTCCACGGCTTTAGTGACTGACCAGTAACCGCGGGCCCGGCCATCGCCTGTTCACGTTTGCCGCACAGGCCTACCCTTGATCACCATGGCAGCCACACCCTCCGGCACCCGAAGGACCCGCGTCCACGTGGTCAGCGACGTACACGGCAACGCCCGTGACCTGGCCAGGGCCGGCGACGGCGCGGACGCCCTGATCTGTCTCGGCGACCTCGTCCTCTTCCTCGACTACGCCGACCACTCCCGCGGCATCTTCCCCGACCTGTTCGGCGTCGAGAACGCCGACCGCCTGGTCGAACTCCGCACCGCCCGCCGCTTCGAGGAGGCCCGGGAACTCGGCGCCCGGCTCTGGGGCGGGATCGGCATGGACCGCGCCACCGCCATCGAGAAGGCCGTGCGCAAGCAGTACGCCGAGATGTTCGCGGTGCTCCCGACGCCGACGTACGCGACGTACGGCAATGTCGACATGCCGCCGCTGTGGCGGGAGTACGCGGGCCCTGGCACCACCGTTCTGGACGGCGAGCGGGTCGAGATCGGCGGATGGGTCTTCGGCTTCGTCGGCGGCGGGCTGCGCACCCCGATGCGCACCCCCTACGAGATCTCCGACGAGGAGTACGCGGCGAAGATCGAGGCGCTCGGCGAGGTCGACGTGCTCTGCACGCACATCCCGCCGGAGGTGCCGGAGTTGGTGTACGACACGGTGGCGCGCCGGTTCGAACGGGGCAGCCGGGCGCTGCTGGACGCCATCCGCCGCACCCGCCCCCGGTATTCGCTCTTCGGGCACGTCCACCAGCCCCTGGTGAAGCGGATGCGGATCGGGGCCACCGAGTGCGTGAACGTCGGGCACTTCGCCGGTACCGGCCGGCCCTGGGCGCTGGAATGGTGACGGCCCCGGACAGGGGGTGAAGTCGGCTGGTCGGACGCGCGGTAGCCTTCACGCGGCACACGCGTGCGCATGCGTGCAGCGACCTCTCTCACCGGCCCGCATCTGGAGGAGCCACGGCGATGGCGGAACACACCAGCTCGAACATCACGATCGAGGCGGCCCCGGCCGACGTCATGGCGGTGATCGCCGACTTCGGGCGCTACCCGGACTGGACCGGCGAAGTGAAGGAGGCGGAGGTCCTGAAGACCGACGCCCAGGGCCGTGCCGAGCAGGTCCGCCTGGTCATGGACGCCGGCGCGATCAAGGACGACCAGGTCCTCGGGTACACCTGGACCGGCGACAACGAGGTCTCCTGGACGCTGGTGAAGTCCCAGATGCTGCGGTCCCTGGACGGGTCCTACCTGCTGAAGCCGGCGGGCGCGGGTTCGACCGAGGTCACGTACTCGCTGACGGTGGACGTCAAGATCCCGATGCTCGGGATGATCAAGCGCAAGGCGGAGAAGGTCATCATCGACCGGGCGCTGGCCGGGTTGAAGAAGAGGGTGGAGTCGGGGGAGAAGTGAGGTAGGGGCGCGTAGCGGGGGTACGCGCAGGACCCCGGGTGCGGGTCGTCGGTGGCTGCTCGCGCAGTTCCTCCCCCAGCCTTCGGCCGGGGGACCCCCAGCCGCCCCCTTCGAGTCACCCAGCTGCGGGCAGGCGTGCCGCACGGCGGCACGGGTGGGCGCAGCGGCACCCTGCCAACGCCGGTAAGTGACACCCCCTCCCTCAGCGCCGAGCACCTTCGAGCAAGGCCCGCTTCAGTTACGGTTCACCCTCATGCGCACCATCCTGATCACCGGCCCCGGCGGCAGCGGCCGTACGACCGTCGCCGCGGCCACCGCCCTGCGCGCCGCGGCCGAGGGCACCCCGACCCTCGTCCTGAGCGCCGACCGCACGGACACCCTCGGCGCCGCCCTGGGCACGGCGACAGGACCGGAGCCCACCCGCGTCACCCCCACCCTCACCGCGTGGCGCCCCGACGCCGCCGCCCGCTTCCGCGAGGACCTCACCTCCTTCCAGACCCGCGCCGCGAACGTCCTCGACCTCCTCGGCGCCTCCCGCCTGGACGCCGAGGAGCTCACCCCCCTGCCCGGCGCCGAGGAACTCTCCTTCCTCCGCGCCCTGCGCGACGCCGCCCTCTCCGAGCGCTACGAACTGCTCGTCGTGGACCTGCCGCCCGCCCCGCAGGCGCTCGCCCTCCTCTCGCTCCCCGAGGAACTCCGCCGGTACCTGCGCCGCCTGCTCCCGCCCGAGCGGCAGGCGGCCCGCGCCCTGCGCCCGGTCCTCGGCCGCCTCGCCGGCGTGCCCATGCCCGCGGACTGGCTGTACGAGACGGCGGCCCGCTGGGACGTCGAACTGGCCGCCGTCGAGGCCGTCCTCGCCGACCGCGACACCGCCGTACGCCTGGTCGCCGAACCCGGCCCGGCCGCTGCCGACGCCGTCCGCAGCGCCCGCCTCGGCCTCGCCCTGCGCGGCCTGCCCGCCGCGGCCCTGGTCGCCAACCGCGTGCTGCCCGAGGCCACGCCCCTGCACGCCCTCGTCGCCCAGCAGCGCAAGGCCCTCGCGGAGTGGGGAGAGGCGTACGACGTCACCGCGGTCGCCCACCTCGGGCACGACCCGCGCGGCATCGACGACCTCGCGGCGCTCGCCGTGCCCGGTGTCAACACCGCGCCCGCCCCCGTCGAGTGGCCGGTCGCCGACCGGATCGAGGAGGAGGGCGTCCTCGTCTGGCACATCCCGCTGCCCGGCGCGATACGGGACGACCTCGACCTCGTCCGGCGCGGCGACGAGCTCGTGATCACCGTGGGCGGCTTCCGCCGGATCGTCGCCCTGCCGTCGGCCCTGCGCCGCTGCACCGTCGCCGGGGCCGCCCTGCGCGACGGCGAGCTGCGGCTGCGCTTCGCGCCCGACCCGGAGCTGTGGCCGCGCTGACGGTGAAAGCGGTACGCCCGTTCGGGTAACGTCGTAGAGACGAACCGTAGTCAGGAGTCCGTCATGAGCGAAGAGCGCCCCGCAGCCGACGCCTCCGAGGCCGCGGACGAGGTACGGGCGACGGACGACGACGCCTGGGCCACCGCCTGCGCCGAGGACCTGGAGGCGGAGAAGGCCCGCCGCCGCGCCCAGTACGGCCCGCCCCCCGGGTCGGCCGCCGAGGAACTGCGCAAACTCGTCGACGCCGTCGCCGACAAGCTCTCCGGCATCCCGACCCCGCTCCTCGGGGCGGTCGCCGGGCCTGCCGCCCAGCAAGTGGTCCGGCAGGTCGTCCAGCAGGCGAAGAACGCCGTCGAGCCCGTCATAGAGCGCAACCCGGACGTCTTCGACCACCT
This sequence comes from Streptomyces sp. NPDC008092, assembly GCF_042957285.1. Lineage (NCBI taxonomy): Bacteria > Bacillati > Actinomycetota > Actinomycetes > Kitasatosporales > Streptomycetaceae > Streptomyces > Streptomyces sp. NPDC008092. The sequence goes on along the minus strand of NZ_JBIBHY010000006.1, from coordinate 436,614 downwards.
GGCCGCGGCCGGCAGCGAACTCCTCGCCGCCTACCGCTCCGCGGTCCAGGCCCAGGAGACCCGCTGGACCTCCGGCCGCCACGACAAGGGCGAGGACGACAGCCCCGGCGAACGCATCGATCTCGACTGACAGCCCCCTCGGGTACGGTTGGCCGTAGCGGGGCTCGACCGAAACTGAGGGATTCATGGGACTCACCATCGGCGTCGACATCGGCGGCACGAAGATCGCGGCCGGCGTGGTCGATGAGGAAGGCAACATCCTCTCGACCCACAAGGTGCCGACCCCGGGCACGCCCGAGGGCATCGTGGACGCCATTGCTTCCGCCGTAGAGGGTGCGCGCGCCGGGCACGAGATCGTCGGCGTGGGCATCGGCGCCGCCGGCTACGTGAACCGGCAGCGCTCCACGGTCTACTTCGCGCCCAACATCGACTGGCGCCAGGAGCCGCTGAAGGACGAGGTCGAGGCCCGCGTCGGACTCCCCGTGGTCGTGGAGAACGACGCCAACGCCGCAGCCTGGGGCGAGTACAAGTTCGGCGCCGGCAAGGGCCACCGCAACGTCATCTGCATCACCCTCGGCACCGGCCTCGGCGGCGGCATCATCATCGGCAACAAGCTGCGCCGCGGGCACTTCGGGGTGGCCGCCGAGTTCGGCCACATCCGGATGGTCCCGGACGGGCTGCTGTGCGGCTGCGGCTCGCAGGGCTGCTGGGAGCAGTACGCCTCCGGCCGCGCCCTGGTCAGGTACGCCAAGCAGCGCGCCAACGCCACCCCCGAGAACGCCGAGGTCCTCCTCGCCCTCGGTGACGGCACCCCCGAGGGCATCGAGGGCAAGCACATCTCCGTGGCCGCCCGCCAGGGCGACCCGGTCGCCGTCGACTCCTACCGCGAGCTCGCCCGCTGGGCCGGCGCCGGCCTCGCCGACCTGGCCTCCCTCTTCGACCCGTCCGCGTTCATCGTCGGCGGCGGCCTCTCGGACGAGGGCGAACTGGTCCTCGACCCGATCCGCAAGTCCTACAAGCGCTGGCTGGTGGGCGGCAACTGGCGCCCGGTCGCCGAGGTCATCGCGGCCCAGCTGGGCAACGAGGCCGGCCTGGTGGGCGCGGCCGACCTGGCGAGAGAGCCCGACCCGATCATGTGATGCCGCCGACCTCCTGAGGCACGGCAACTGCAACCCCCAAGGGGCGCGGGGAACCGCGCGACCAGCCACGACGAACCGGCAGTCGCGCACCCACCTCGCGCCCCGAGCCATTGGGCGTACATTGATCCACATGGCGCCGCTCCCCAACTCCCACACAGAGCCCGACGGTTCCGCCGTCATCCGCGTCCTCGGCTACAACATCCGCTCCATGCGGGACGACACCGACGCCCTCGCCCGCGTCATCAAGGCCTGTGCCCCCGACCTGGTCCTGATCCAGGAAGCCCCCCGCTTCTTCCGCTGGCGCAAGAAGCTCGCCCGCCTGGCCTCCGCCTGCGACCTGGTGATCCTCACCGGGGGCGGCACGGCAGCCGGTCCGGCGATCCTCTGCGACCTGCGCGCCACCGTCGAGCGCACCGAGGACGTCCTCCTCCCGCTCACCCCGGGCCTGCACCGCCGCGGCCTCGCGACCGCCGTCGTCCGGTTCGGCGGCGTCCGCCTCGGCGTCACCAGCTTCCACCTCAGCCTCCAGCAGGACGAGCGCTACGAGCAGGGCGGCATGCTCCTCGACCGGGTCGCCGGCATGGGCGTGGAGCACGCCGTCGCGGGCGGCGACCTCAACGACCGGCCCGACGGCCGCACCTTCCGCCGCCTGGCCGCCGCCTTCCAGGACTGCCGTACCACCGCACCCTGGGGCGGCGAGTTCACCTCCTGGTCCACCGACCCCCACCAGCGCATCGACGCCGTCTTCGCGACGAAGGGCATCGAGGTGCTCGGCTGCGGCGTGCCGACGGACCTCCCCGGCGTCACGGACGCGGACCTGCGGGCGGCCACCGACCATCTCCCGGTCCTGGCCGCCCTCAGAATCCCCGCCGCCCCCGGACCCGGCCGCCCGGCCGCGTAGCGGTGCACGGCGGCCGGTTCCCACTTCCAGGACCGGGGTCGCCGCCGGAAAACCCGAAGGCCCGCCCGGAGTCGCTCCGGACGGGCCCTCGGACGGGTGCGGATCGGTCAGACGACGGCGCCCCGGCCGGGGTCGCCGTCCTCCTCGTCGTCGGTCTTCATACGGGTCACCAGCGTGACGAACCCGCCCAGGAAGCCGCCGATGCCCAGCGTCGCCAGCCACCAGGTCATGTCCCAGCCCAGCAGCACCGCGAGCAGCAGCAGGATCGGCCCGCCCACCACGCCCAGCCAGGCGAACTTGGCCGTGGTGTCGGCCTCCGGCAGCGGCGGCGGCTCCGGGGGCACGAAGTGCCCCTCGTCGTCCTCGTCGAAGTCGTCCTCGGACGGCTCCGGTGTCGTGTAGTCACGCGGGCCGCCCACCCCGGGCGCGAAGGAGACGGAACCGCCCAGCGGCTGCACGGGCCGCTGCTCCTCGGCCGCCCCGGCCCCCGTCCCGGTGGTCTCGGCGCCCGCGTCGGTCTCGTCCCCCTCCATCGGGGGCAGCGCGAGGTCCTTCACCGGCTTGTAGGGCGTACTGCCCGGTGGGTCCGGCGGCTCGTCGCCGTACCCCGCGACGATCGCCGCCCAGGCGGCCTCCTCGTCGAAGGGCACCCCCGTCTCGTCCGGCTCGCGGTCCTCGCGGTCGGAGTCGTGCTCAGCCAACTGCGGCCGTCCCTTCCTTGCCGACACTGGGTGCGAGCCGGCCGATGAAGGCGAGGCTCTCCTCGAAGATCCGGTCCGCGTCATGGTCCAACGTCGCGACGTGGTAACTCTGTTCCAGCACGACCTCCGTTACGTCCGTGGACGACACCCGGCTCAGGATCCGGGCGGAATCCACCGCCGGAACCACATGGTCCGCGGCGCTGCGCAGGAGCAGCAGCGGCTGGGTCACCTGCGGCAGCTCCTTGTCCACCCGGCGGAAGAAGTTCCGCAGCGAGTGCGCGCTGTGCAGCGGCACCCGGTCGTACCCCGTCTCCGCGGCGCCCGGCTTGGCGATGTCGCTGGCGATGCCCCTCGTCGTGCGCACGAGATGCCGGGCCACCGGAAGGGCGTACGCCGACAGGCCGTGCACCTTGTTCGCCGGGTTGACGATCACCACGCCGTCCACACCCGTACCGTTCCGCGCGGCCAGCCGGAGCGCCAGCGTGCCGCCCATCGACAGGCCCGCCACGAACACCTGGGAGCAGCGCTCGCGCAGCAGCCGCAGCTCGCGGTCCACCTCCGCGTACCAGTCCTGCCAGCCGGTGACCGCCATGTCCTCCCAGCGGGTGCCGTGCCCGGGCAGCAGGGGCACGGACACGGTCAGGCCGTGTGCCGCATGGTGTTCCGCCCAGGGGCGCAGCGACTGGGGCGAGCCGGTGAAACCGTGGCAGAGGAGGACGCCGGCCTCCCCGCCGTCATGGCGGTACGGCTCGGCTCCGGGGAGAACCGGCACCTTCGGTCTCCAATTCATTTCGAGTTCGTTCGAGGGGGCGGAACTGCGGGAGCCGTGGACGACGACTCCAGTTGTGCTTCACCGTACGCGACGGCACTGACACCGACCAGGGTCGTCGGGCCCATTCCCGGCGCTCCGGGTTAAGGTCTGATCGACGGAAACAGGAGGCACTCGGTTGTTGTACGGCGCGATGAAGGTCGCCATCGGGGGACCGCTCAAGGTCACCTTCAGGCCCTGGGTGGAGGGCCTGGAGAACGTCCCGGCCGAGGGCCCGGCGATCCTGGCGAGTAACCACCTGTCCTTCTCGGACTCGTTCTTCCTGCCCGCGGTGCTGGACCGCAAGGTCACCTTCATCGCGAAGGCCGAGTACTTCACCACACCCGGGCTGAAGGGCCGCCTCACGGCCGCCTTCTTCAAGGGCGTCGGCCAGCTCCCCGTCGACCGCTCCGGCGCGCGCGGCGCCGGCGAGGCCGCGGTGCAGAGCGGCATAGACGTGCTGGAGCGCGGCGAGCTGTTCGGCATCTACCCGGAGGGCACCCGCTCGCCCGACGGCCGCCTCTACCGCGGCAAGCCCGGCGGCCTCGCGCGCGTGGCGCTCGCCACCGGCGCCCCGGTCGTCCCGGTCGCCATGATCGACACGGAGAAGATCCAGCCGCCGGGACAGGTGATGCCCAAGCTGATGCGGCCGGGCATCCGGATCGGCAAGCCGCTGGACTTCAGCCGCTACCAGGGCATGGAGCACGACCGGTTCGTGCTGCGCGCCGTGACCGACGAGGTCATGTACGAGATCATGAAACTTTCCGGCCAGGAGTACGTGGACATCTACGCGACGGCCGCCAAGCGGCAGATCGCGGAGGCCGCCAAGGCCGAGAAGGACGCGGCGAAGGCCGAGAAGAAGGCCGCCGAGTCCTAGACCGGCGGCAGGGGGCCCGCAGCCGGGGGGACCGGCGGCCGGGGACTGGGGGGACTGGGGGACATGAGCAAGCGGGAACGCGTCATACGGATGTCGGTCGAGCAGCCCCTGTGGCGTGCCCTCACCGGCTACCGCGTGCTGACCCTGCTGTACGCGATCGGCCTGTTCGCCTCGGCCTACGACGACTACGACCGTGCGGGCGTCGCCATCGCCTACTACGCCGTCCTGACCGTCTGGACCCTGGCGACCCTGCCCCGCGTGCAGAACGCGGCGGCCTGCACCAAGCGCTTCCTCGCCGTAGACCTGGCCGTCGCGCTCACCGGCATCCTGCTGACCCCCTGGGTGGTCACCCAGGGCCACATCGACCGGGGCGGCCCTACCCTGCCGTCGATCTGGACCGCCGGCTCGGTCCTCGCCTACGCCCTCAAGGGCGGCTGGCGCTGGGCCGCGTTCGCCTCCACGCCGGTCGCCGCCGCCAACCTGGTCGAGCGCGGCCACCCGGCCCGCGACACCGTCCACAGCGTGATCCTGGTCTGGGTCGCCTCCATCGCCATCGGGTACGTCGTCGAGGTCGCCCGCGCCTCCGAGCGCACCCTCGCCCGCGCCCTGGAGATCGAGGCGGCGACCCGGGAACGGGAACGGCTCGCCCGGGACATCCACGACAGCGTCCTCCAGGTGCTCGCCATGGTGCAGCGGCGCGGCGCGGTCCTCGGCGGCGAGGCGTCCGAACTGGGCCGGCTGGCCGGGGAGCAGGAGGTCGCCCTGCGGACGCTGGTCTCCGGCGGCCTGGTGCCGCCCTCGCGGCTCTCGGAGGACGAGGCCCAGGGGGCGGTCGTCCGCCTGGTCGAGGAGCCGGACGACAGCGGTCCCGTCGACCTGCGCACGCTGCTCGCGCGGTACGCCGGATCCCGGGTCAGCCTCGCCGAGCCCGGCGCGCCGGTGGAGCTGCCGCCGGGCGCCGCACGCGAGCTGGCCGCCGCTGTCGGTGCCGCCCTGGACAATGTGCGCAGGCACGCGGGCGAGGAGGCGCGGGCCTGGATCCTGGTCGAGGACGAGCCCGGCGAGGTCGTGGTGACCGTTCGTGACGACGGCCCCGGCATCCCGCAGGGGCGGCTCGCCCAGGCGGAGGGGGAGGGGCGGCTCGGGGTGGCCCAGTCGATCCGGGGGCGGCTGCGCGACCTCGGCGGCAGCGCCGAGCTGTTCTCGACTCCCGGGCAGGGCACGGAAGTAGAGCTGAAGGTACCCAAGGTCTCCCCGGGGAAGGCGGAGCGGCGATGAGCATCAGGGTCATGGTGGTCGACGACCATCCCATGTGGCGGGACGCGGTCGCGCGGGACCTGGCCGAGTCCGGGTTCGAGGTGGTCGCCACCGCCGGGGACGGCGACCAGGCGGTGCGCCGCGCCAAGGCCGCCGCGCCCGACGTCCTCGTCCTGGACCTCAACCTGCCGGCCAAGCCGGGCGTCCAGGTCTGCAAGGAACTCGTCGGCCACAACCCGGCGTTGCGGGTCCTCGTCCTCTCCGCGAGCGGGGAGCACGCCGACGTCCTGGAGGCGGTGAAGTCCGGTGCCACCGGCTACCTGCTGAAGTCGGCGTCCACCGAGGAACTCCTCGACGCGGTCCGCCGTACCGCCGTCGGCGACCCGGTGTTCACGCCCGGCCTCGCCGGACTGGTCCTCGGGGAGTACCGCCGCCTCGCCTCCGAGCCCGCCCCGGAAGCGGACACCGACCGGCCCGACGCGCCCCGGCTCACCGACCGCGAGACCGAGGTGCTGCGGCTGGTCGCCAAGGGCCTGAGCTACAAGCAGATCGCCGAACGCCTGGTCATCTCCCACCGCACGGTCCAGAACCACGTGCAGAACACCCTCGGCAAGCTCCAGCTGCACAACAGGGTGGAGCTGGTGCGGTACGCGATAGAGGCGGGCCTCGACGACGACTGATCCGAAGACCGGGCCGACGACTGATCTGATCTTCGGGCACGCGTAAACCAACCGCCCGACAATTCACCGGAATTGCCCTTCCGCGCCCATCCCTGTGTGAGCTGGATCACCATTAGCGTGAGTCCCACCAGGCAACCGCGGCGAAGGGACATTTCCATGCGGGTCGGAGTACTGACCGGAGGCGGCGACTGCCCCGGGCTCAACGCCGTCATCCGGGGCATCGTCCGCAAGGGCGTGCAGGAGTACGGCTACGACTTCGTCGGCTTCCGGGACGGCTGGCGCGGACCCCTCGAAGGCGACACCGTCCGCCTCGACATCCCCGCCGTACGCGGCATCCTGCCCCGCGGCGGCACCATCCTCGGCTCCTCGCGGACCAATCCGCTCAAGCAGGAGAACGGCATCCGGCGGATCAAGGACAACCTCGCCAAGCTGGAGGTCGACGCGCTGATCGCGATCGGCGGCGAGGACACCCTCGGCGTCGCCGCCCGCCTCACCGACGAGTACGGCGTGCCCGTCGTCGGCGTGCCCAAGACCATCGACAACGACCTGTCCGCCACCGACTACACCTTCGGCTTCGACACCGCGGTCGGCATCGCCACCGAGGCCATCGACCGGCTGCACACCACCGCCGAGTCCCACATGCGGGTCCTGGTCTGCGAGGTGATGGGCCGGCACGCCGGCTGGATCGCCATCCACTCCGGTCTCGCCGGCGGCGCCAACGTCATCCTCATCCCGGAACAGCGCTTCGACGTGGACCAGGTGTGCGCCTGGGTCACCTCGCGCTTCAAGGCGTCGTACGCCCCCATCGTGGTCGTCGCCGAGGGCGCCATGCCGAAGGACGGCGAGATGGTCCTCAAGGACGGGACGCTGGACTCCTTCGGGCACGTCCGGCTCTCCGGGGTCGGCGAGTGGCTGGCCAAGGAGATCGAGAAGCGCACCGGCAAGGAGGCCCGGACCACCGTCCTCGGGCACATCCAGCGCGGCGGCACGCCCAGCGCCTTCGACCGCTGGCTGGCCACCCGCTTCGGCCTGCACGCCGTCGACGCCGTCCGCGACGGGGACTTCGGCAAGATGGTCGCGCTGCGCGGCACCGACATCGTCCGGGTCCCGATCGCGGAGGCCACCGCCAAGCTGAAGACCGTCGACCTGAAGCTGTACGAGGAGGTCGGGGTGTTCTTCGGCTGACAGCCGCCGGACATCGCTCCCCGGCCTGCGCGCCGTCACGGTCACCGTGACGGCGCGCGTCCGGTACTACCGGACCGGACGCCCCTCGGAGACCGTGCCGCTGTCGCGCAGCCGGCCGATCAGCTCGCGCACCACGGCGGCACCGTTCAGCGTGAGGACCGACTCGGGGTGGAACTGCAGCCCGGCGAAGCCCGGCCCCCGCACCGCGTGCACCTCACCGTTCTCCGCCCGGCTCACCTCCACCCCGTGCGCCGCCAGCTCCCGCGCCGTCTCCTCGTCGCAGCGGGCCACGAAGCTGTTGTAGAAGCCGACCGTCTCCGGCCGCCCGAACAGGTCCACGGTCGCCTGCGCCCCCTGGTGGGGGACCTCCTTGCGGACGATCTCCAGCCCCAGCTCCGCCGCGATCAGCTCGTGCCCGAGGCAGACGCCCAGCACCCCGTGCCGGTGCTCCCGGATCACGGTCGCCGCCAGCTCCCGCAGGAACCGCATCTTCGGGTCGTCCAGGTCGGACGGGTCACCGGGCCCCGGGCCCAGCACCACCGGGCCCTCGTGCGCGAGCACGGCCGCCCGCAGGCCCGGCTCGTCGTACCGCCGGACGGTGACGTCGAGCCCGCCGGCCCGCAGGACGTGCGCGAGCATCGCCGTGAACGTGTCCTCGCCGTCCACCACGAACGCGTGCCCGGCCAGTTCGCCGGTCCGCTCCTGCATCCGCAGCCAGAACGGCGCCAGGGAGGCCCGCCGCCCGTCCAGCGCGGCCCGCACCCGGGGGTCGTCCGCCAGCCGCGGTCCGGTCCGCTCCGCGCGCGGCCGGGCCGGCCGTACCCCGAGGGCGGCCAGCACGCCCGCCGCCTTGGCGTGCGTCTCGGCGACCTCGCCCGCCGGGTCCGAGCCGCGCACCAGGGTGGCGCCGACGGGGACCCGCAGCCGGCCGTCCGCGTCGATGTCGGCGGTGCGGATCAGGATGGGGGAGTCCAGGGTCTGGGCGCCGCCGGAGTCACGCCCCAGCAGGGCCAGCGCACCCGCGTAGTAGCCGCGGCCGCCCACCTCGTGCCGCTCGATGACCCGGCAGGCGTTCTGCACCGGCGACCCGGTCACCGTCGCCGCGAACATGGTCTCCTTCAGGACCTCCCGCACATCGAGCGAGGACCGGCCGCGCAGCTCGTACTCGGTGTGGGCGAGGTGCGCCATCTCCTTCAGCCGCGGCCCGACGACCACGCCCCCCATGTCGCCCACGGTGCACATCATCTTGAGCTCCTCGTCGACGACCATCGACAGCTCCTCGATCTCCTTGCCGTCGGCGAGGAAGTCGAGCAGGTGTTCCGGGGAGGGGCCCTCGGCGGGATAGCGGTACGTGCCGCTGATCGGGTTCATGACCACCGTGCCGCCGGACATCCGCACGTGCACCTCGGGACTGGCGCCGACCAGCGTCCGGTCCCCGGTGTGCACGACGAACGTCCAGTAAGCGCCCCGCTCGCCCTCCAGGAGCCGGCGGAACAGGGCCAGCGCGTCGGCGCGCCCGAAGCCCGGGATCTCGCCCTCGTACGTCCGCCGGATCACGAAGTTCGCGCCCTCGCCGCTGCCGATCTCCTCGCGCAGCACGCGGCCGACGATCCGCGCGTACGCGTCGTCGTCGACGTCGAAGGCGCCGGACTCGACGTGGACGTCGTGGGTGGGGAGGGCGGCGAGGGCCTCGTCGAGTGGAATGTGACATACCACTGTCGGGGTGAGTACCAGCAGCGGCGTCCCGTCGTCCCGCACGTCGAACCCCCGCTCCCGGATCTGCCGGTACGGGACCAGGGCGAGCCCCTCCTCGGGCAGGTCGGCGAGCCGGTCACGGGCGGTGACCGGGCCGAGCAGGAGTTCCACGGTGTTCTCGTCGTGGCCGGGGGTGCGGCGGCGGAGCAGGGCGAAGGGGCGGTCGTCGTGGAGCAGCCGGTTCAGGTCCATGGGTTCCTCTGCGGTCCTCTGTCCGGTCGGACAGGTAGCTGGAGGAGGAACGGCCCCGGAAACGCCGAAGGCCGCCCCTCCGGGCGGCCTTCGCGAAGTCTTGCGTACGCGCAGTCAGTGGGCCGCCGGATAAGCGGTCCACCACCAGTTCTGGGTCGAATGCGCGAACATGCGGGAAACCCTACCCCACCCCACGCGCTGTCCACAGGACAATCGCAGCGTCTCACCAGTCGAGCCGGAGGAAAACATGGCGACACGACCCCGTAATGTTTACGAGGTGACCGTGAACGCTAAGACCAGCCTCGGCGCTGGCAACACCTGGCGAAACCTGCCCGCGGCGCAGCAGCCCGAGTACCCCGACCCCGAGGCTCTGCGCGCAGTCGTTGCGGAGCTGGAGTCGTATCCGCCGCTCGTCTTCGCGGGCGAGTGCGACCAGCTGCGCGCCCGGATGGCGGCCGTCGCCAAGGGCGAGGCGTTCCTCCTCCAGGGCGGCGACTGCGCCGAGGCCTTCGACGCGGTGTCCGCCGACCACATCCGCAACAAGCTCAAGACGCTCCTCCAGATGGGTGCCGTGCTGACGTACGCCGCGTCGGTGCCCGTGGTGAAGGTGGGGCGGATCGCCGGCCAGTACAGCAAGCCGCGCTCCAAGGGGACCGAGACCCGCGACGGTGTGACCCTGCCGACGTACCGCGGCGACTCCGTCAACGGCTTCGACTTCGACGAGAAGGCCCGTATCCCGGACCCCGAGCGGCTGAAGCGGATGTACAACGCCTCCGCGTCCACGCTCAACCTGGTGCGTGCCTTCACCACCGGCGGTTACGCGGACCTCCGTCAGGTGCACGCCTGGAACCAGGACTTCGTGAAGTCGTCCCCGTCCGGCCAGCGCTACGAGCAGCTCGCCCGCGAGATCGACAACGCGCTGAACTTCATGCGGGCCTGCGGCGCGGAGCCCGAGGAGTTCAAGACGGTCGAGTTCTTCTCCTCGCACGAGGCGCTGCTGCTGGACTACGAGTCCGCCCTGACCAGGGTCGACTCGCGCACCGGCAAGCTGTACGACGTCTCGGCGCACATGGTGTGGATCGGTGAGCGCACCCGGCAGCTGGACGGGGCGCACATCGAGTTCGCCTCGAAGATCCGCAACCCGATCGGTCTCAAGCTCGGCCCGTCGACGACGGCCGAGGAGGCGCTGAGGTACATCGACCGCCTCGACCCGGACCGCGAGCCGGGCCGGCTGACCTTCGTGGTCCGGATGGGCGCCGACAAGGTCCGCGACAAGCTCCCCGAGCTGGTCGAGAAGGTCACCGCCTCGGGCGCCACCGTGGCCTGGGTGACCGACCCGATGCACGGCAACACCTTCGAGGCGGCCTCGGGCCACAAGACCCGCCGCTTCGACGACGTGCTCGACGAGGTCAAGGGCTTCTTCGAGGTCCACAAGGGCCTTGGCACCCACCCGGGCGGCATCCACGTGGAGCTCACCGGCGACGACGTCACCGAGTGCGTGGGCGGCGGCGACGAGATCTTCGTCGACGACCTGCACCAGCGCTACGAGACGGCCTGCGACCCGCGGCTGAACCGCAGCCAGTCCCTGGACCTGGCGTTCCTCGTCGCGGAGATGTACCGGGACCAGTAGCCGGTTCTGTGCGAAGTGGGGCGCGGATCACAGATGATCCGCGCCCCTTCCACTTTTGCGCCCGCCGGACGATGGGTAAGGTTAGGTTTGCCTCACCGATCAATCGGGACGGCACCACTGATCGATCCCGGCGGGAGGTGAATCCGCGTGTACGTCTGCAGCTGCTTCGGGGTGACCGAGGCGCAGGTCAAGCAGCACGCGGAGGACGGCGCCTGCACCCCCCGCCAGATAGCGTCCGCCTGCAAGGCGGGCACGGACTGCGGTTCCTGCGTCCGTCGCATCCAGGCGATCCTCGGCCGGGGCGCCTGCCCCCGCCGCGAGCTGGCCGACCAGGGCCGCCCGGTGCTCTCCGAGCTCGAAGCGGCCGACGCGCTCGGCGCGCTCGACGAGGCCGCCTGACTCAGCTGGTCTCGGGCTGCTCGATGATCTGCGAGATGTAGAGCGCCTCACCGAGCTTCTCCACCAGCTCCAGCTGGGTGTCGAGGTAGTCGATGTGGTGCTCCTCGTCCTCCAGGATGTCCTCGAAGATGTTCGCGGACGTGATGTCGCCCTTCTCGCGCATCACCTTGATCCCGCGCTTGAGGCGGTCGATCGCCTCCACCTCGATCTGCCGGTCGGCCTCGAACATCTCCTTCACGGTCTGCCCCACGCGGACGTGGAACAGCCGCTGGTAGTTGGGCAGCCCCTCCAGGAACAGGATCCGGTCGGTGAGCACCTCGGCGTGCTTCATCTCGTCGAACGACTCGTGCCGGGTGTACTTCGCGAGCTTGTACCAGCCGAAGTTCTCCTGCATCTTCGCGTGCAGGAAGTACTGGTTGATCGCGGTGAGCTCACCGGTGAGCTGCTCGTTGAGGAATTCGATGACCTCGGGGTCGCCCTGCATCGCAGAGGCTCCTTCCACGGACTGGGGTGTTTGCGGCGCATGATTGCACCGGCGTAGAAGATCGTCCAGTAAGTGCGGACTTAGTAAGTAAGTCCATACCTGGTGGAAGTTGACCGATTTGATGATCGGTGGGCGGTCTGCCTGGTCAGGTGCGCCTCCGTGGTCTGTCAGGATGGAAGGCATGGGTCATCCGGTGGAGCGCGCGTCTCGGGAAACCGCGGGAGCCGGGCTTCCGCCGGGACAGCGACTGCAGCGCGGCTGGCCGGTCACGCACTACGGCCCGGTGCCCAGGTTCCGGCCCGAGCGCTGGGAGTTCCGGGTTTTCGGCGCCACCGCCGACGGGGGCGCGCAGGTCTGGAACCACGAGCAGTTCACGGCCCTGCCGTACACCACCGTGGTGGCCGACCTGCACTGCGTGACGAAGTTCAGCATGCTCGGCGCGGAGTGGGGCGGGATCCCGGCGCGGACCGTCCTGGAGCTCGCGCCGCCCGCCCCCGACGCCACCCATGTGATGGTCTGGGCGGAGTACGGCTTCAGCTCCAACCTGCGCCTCGCGGACTTCGCCGCCGAGGGCACCCTCTTCGCCACCCACAAGGACGGTGAACTCATCACCGCCGAGCACGGGTTCCCGGTCCGCCTGGTCGTACCTCACCTGTACGCCTGGAAGGGCCCCAAGTGGGTCCGCGGCGTCGAGTACATGACCGCGGACCGCCGCGGCTTCTGGGAGGAGCGCGGCTACCACAACATCGGCGACCCCTGGAAGGAACAGCGCTATTCCTACCAGGAGGGACCGGGGGACGGCCCGGAACTCTGAGCCGCCGGTGACGACGGGCGGGCTCAGCCCTCCCGGAGCCGCTTGAGGCGCTCGACGTCGGCCGCGTGCCCCTCCTTGCCGCCGGGCGTCTCGATGACCAGCGGTACGCCCGCGGTCGCCGGGTGGGTCATCAGCGCCCGGAACGGGTCCTCGCCGATGTGCCCGGAGCCGATGTTCTCGTGCCGGTCCTTGTGCGCGCCGACGACGTCCTTGGAGTCGTTGGCGTGGATCAGCTTGAGCCGCCCCTCGCCGACGGTGTCCACCAGCAGGTCCAGCGTCTGGTGCATCCCGCTCGGTCCGGTCAGGTCGTGCCCGGCGGCGAAGACGTGGCAGGTGTCCAGGCAGACGCCGAGCTTCGGATGGACGTCCAGCGCCTCGAAGTACGGTCCGAAGTCCCAGGTCCGCGAGCAGAGCGAGGCGCCCTGTCCGGCGGTGGACTCCAGGAGCAGGAACGGGTCGTCGTCGTGGGTCAGCTCGTCGAGGAGCGGCAGCAGACGGGCCCGTACCTGCTTCAGCGCCACGTCCCGGGCCCGGCCGCCGGTCGCGCTCCCGGTGTGCACGACCACCCCGAGCGCCCCGATCTCCCGGCCGCGCCGCAGCGAGTGCCGCAGCGACTCCACCGACTTCTCCACGGTGGCCTCGGTGTGCGAGCCGAAGTTGATCAGGTACGGGGCGTGCACGTACGCCGGGATCGCCCCCTCCGCACAGGCCGCGCGGAACGCCTCGTCCTGCTTCGGGCTGCCCGCCGGGGTGGCCCAGCCGCGCGGGTTGGCGACGAAGACCTGCACGGTCTCGGCCTTCAGCTCACGGGCGTACGAGAGCCCCACGGAGTGCAGACCGCCGGCCACCGGGACATGGCCGCCGACGGGGTTGCGGACGGGACCTGACTGCTGACTCTTCACCCGTCAAGGGTGTCACGGTGCGCTCCGCCCCCGGTCACCGGATGGTGATGGTGATCGTCGACCCCTTGGGCGCCTGTTCCCCGGCGTCCACCGACTGCTTCTTCACGGTGTCGCCGAACAGCCCGAGCAGCCCGCGGTCCTCCTTGACCCGGAAACCGGACTGCTCCAGCAGCTTGGCCGCGTCCTCCGCGGTGGCGCCGACCACGTCCGGCACCTCGACCAGCTCCGGACCCTTGGACAGCGTCAGCGTCACGGTGTCGCCCTCGGCGGCCCGCGCGTCACCCGCCGGCGTCTGCTGGGCGACCTGCCCCTGGTCGTACTCGGAGCTGACCTCGGTGGCGGACACCGTCACCTTCAGCCCGGCCTCCTGGAGTTGCTGCCGGGCGTCGTCCAGGTCGTCGCCGGTGACGTCCGGGACGTCGACCGGGGCGCCCTTGCTGACGACGAGCGCGATCGCGGTCCCCGCGTGCCGCTCGGTCCCGGCCCCCGGGTCGGACGAGATGACCGAACCCCTGGGCACGTCCTCGCTGAACTCCCGGGTCACCATGCCCGGTTCGAACCCGTCGGCGGTCAGCAGCAGCTTGGCCCTGGCGAGCGTCCGCCCCTGCACGTCCGGCACCTTCGCCGTCTCGGGGCCGTCCGAGATGGTGAGCGTCACCGAGTCGTTGCTGCGGATGCGCCTGCCGGCCGCCGGGTCGGTGCTGATCACCGTGCCCCGCTTCACCGTGTCGCTGTAGGCGTGCTCGACCGACCCGACGTCGAGCCCGGCCTCCTTCAGCCGCGCGGTGGCCTGGGCCTCGGTCTTCGACAGCAGCGGCGGGACCTTGGTGAACTGCCCGGAGTTGATGTACCAGACACCGGTGCCCGCACCGAGGACGATCAGTACGGCGACGACCAGCGTCAGCAGCCCGCGCCGGGACCGACGGCCCCCGCGCCGCCGGTCCGGGACGGGCGGCGCCTCGAACCGGCTGGTCCGCAGCACTGCCTCGGCCCGCTCGTCCTCCTCGTTGACGGGCAGCGGCCGGGATGGGGGTCCCCCCGCGCGAGCGAAGCCGAGCGTGGGGGAGGTCAACGACCGGGGTATGACACTGGTCCGGTCCTCGGCGATGTCGTGCGCGTCCGCCAGCGCCTGCGGCGGCACGGCGTCCAGCTGCTCGGCGCGGAGCGCGCTCCGCGCCTGCCGCAGCAGGGCGAGCAGCGCGACGGCGTCGTACGGCCGCACCCCGGGATCACGGGCGGTCCCGCGGGCGACCAGCTCGTCCAGCTCGTAGGCGAGCCCCGGCACGACGGCGGACGGCGCCGGCACGTCCTCGTGCAGGTGCTTGTAGAGAATGACCGCGGGCGAATCCGAGTCGTGCGGTTTCTCCCCGGTGAGCATCTCGTAGAGCACGACACCGCACGCGTACACGTCGACGCGCGGATCGGCGGCCCCGCTCTCGACCTGCTCGGGCGCGAGGTACGACACGGTGCCGAGCACGGCGCCGGTCGTGCTGGTGACGGAGTCCACGGACCGCACCAGTCCGAAGTCCGCGACCTTGACCCGCCCGTCGTCCGCTATCAGCACGTTCTCGGGCTTCATGTCCCGGTGCACGAACCCGGCCCGGTGCGCGGCGCCCAGCGCGGCCAGCACCGGCTCCAGGATGTCCAGCGCGGCCCGCGGCTGCAGCGCGCCGCGCTCGCGCAGCACGTCACGCAGGGTGCAGCCGGCGATGTACTCCATGGCGAGGTACACGTACGACCGGTCGGCGCCCTGGTCGTAGACCTGGACGACGTTCGGGTGGGCCAGTCGGGCGACCGACTTGGCCTCCCGGATGAACCGCTCCACGAAGGACACGTCGGCGGCGAGCGCCGGGTGCATCACCTTCAGCGCGAGCACACGGTCCAGCCGGATGTCCAGAGCCCGGTAGACCGTGGCCATCCCGCCGACGGCGATCCGCGCGTCGACGCGGTACCGGCCGTCTAGCACCTGCCCGACGAGAGGGTCCTGAAGGGTCGTATCCACCCAGCGAGTGTACGAGCACCGGCTGACACCCCCACAGGTGAGACCGCTTTCCCCGGGGGACTGCAGCGCACCTGTGACGCTTTGCACCTGGCTGAAATATGCACCTGTCCGCCTGTGGCCGCCGACGGCGACCGGCTCCGGGCAGGCTTCCCGCCTCCCACCAGCGGCCGCCGACGGCGCTCGGCCCCCGCGGGAGAGTCCTGCTTGTCAGCACACGGTTTCGGGCGGTGCGTGGGTGGGAGAGCACGCGGGAGCGGGCCGGCGTTCAGAACGCGGGGCGCTCGGGGTCCAGCACGGCCCGGCCCTCCGCGGGGGACGACGCCTCCGCGAGGTACCGGCGCGGAATCCGCCCCGCCAGCCGGGCCAGCCGCCCCGCCTCCACCCCGGCCCGCATGGCGTGAGCCATCCGCTCGGGATCCTGCGCCCGCGTCACCGCCGACGCCAGCATCACCCCGGCACACCCCAGCTCCATCGCCAGCGCCGCGTCCGACGCCGTACCGGCTCCCGCGTCCAGGATCACCGGCACGCGCGCGTGCTCGACGATCAGCTGGAAGTTGTGCGGGTTGCGGATCCCGAGCCCGGACCCGATCGGCGACCCCAGCGGCATCACCGCGGCGCACCCCACGTCCTCCAGCTTCCGGGCCAGCACGGGATCGTCGTTCGTGTACGGCAGCACCGTGAACCCGTCGTCCACCAGCGTCTCCGCCGCGTCGAGCAGCTCGACCGGGTCCGGCAGCAGGGTCCGCTCGTCGGCGATGACCTCCAGCTTGACCAGGTCGGTGCCCAGCGCCTCCCGCGCCAGCCGGGCCGTCAGCACCGCCTCGCCCGCGGTGTAGCACCCGGCCGTGTTGGGCAGCACCCGGATCCCGAGCCGCTCCAGGACCGACAGCACGGAGCCCCGTACCCCCGGGTCCACCCGCCGCATCGCGACCGTGGTCAGCTCGGTCCCGGACGCGACCAGCGCCCGCTCCAGCACCTCCAGGCTCGGCGCGCCCCCGGTACCCATGATCAGCCGGGAGGAGAACGTCGTACCCCCGAGGACGAACGGATCGTCGGCCATGGCGCTCAGCCTCCCTGCACGGCGGTCAGGACTTCCACCCGGTCGCCCTCGGCGAGCCCGGTCGTCGCCCACTGCCCGCGCGGTACGACGGTCTCGTTGACGGCCGCGGCCACCCCGGAGGGCGCGGGGGTCAGGGACCGTACGAGCGAGTCGAGAGCGGTGCCCGGGGCGATCTCCCGGCGCTCCCCGTTGACGGAGATGGTGACGGAGATGTTCATGCGGTCTGCTCCACGAGTGCGGCGGGAACGAGGTCGAAGCGCCTCGGCGTGAACGGACGGGCTTCCTCCGGCAGCTCGCCGCCGGCCAGCAGCTCCGCCATCACGTCTCCGGTGACCGGTGTGAGCAGCACCCCGTTGCGGTAGTGCCCGGTGGCCAGCAGCAGTCCGTCGAGGCGGGTCGGCCCGAGCAGCGGTGCGTTGTCGGGGGAACCGGGGCGCAGTCCGGCCAGGGTCTCGGTCAGGGGCAGCTCGGTGATCCCGGGCACCAGCTCGTGCGCGTCGCGCAGCAGCTCGTACACGCCGCCCGCCGTGACCGTCGTGTCCCAGCCGAGCTCCTCGCTGGTCGCGCCGACGACCAGCTCGCCGTTCTCCCGGGGCACCAGGTAGACGTTCCCGCCGCGCACCACGGCCCGTACCGTCCGGCTGAGGAACGGCGCGTACCGCGCGGGCACGGTCAGCCGCAGCACCTGCCCCTTCACCGGCCGCACCGGCGGCAGCACGTCGTCCGGCACGCCCGCCAGCCGCCCGCTCAGGCTCCCGCCGGCGAGCACCACCTGTCCGGCGCCCAGGGTGTCACCCGTGCGGGTGCGGACACCGGCGGCCCGACCCCGTTCCACCTCCAGGCGCTCGGCCCAGTCGCGGTGGAAGGCCACCCCGGCCCGCTCGCACGCGGCCACCAGCGCGGCCGCCAGCCGGCGCGGGTCGATCTGGTGGTCGCCGTCCACCCGCAGCCCGCCGCGTACACCCGGCGCGAGCATCGGCTCCAGGCGCCGGCACTCCCGCCCGGACAGCCACTCGGACTCCAGGCCCGACTGCTGCTGGAGGGCGTGCAGCTCGCGCAGATGGGCGCGGTCGTCGGCGTCCAGCGCGACCGCGAGCGTGCCGCAGCGCCGGTAGCCGAGGTCGTGGCCGGTCAGCTCGGTCAGCTCGGCGGCGAAGGCGGGGTAGCGGCGCGCGGAGGCCAGGTTGAGCCCCAGCAGGGTCTGCTCGCCGTAGTGCAGCTCGGTGACCGCGGCCAGCATCCCGGCCGCGACCTGCGCGGCCCCGCCACCGGGCGCCGGGTCGACCACGGCGACGTCGAGCCCGCGCTGAGCCGCTCGCCAGGCCGTGACCAGGCCGATGATTCCGCCCCCGATGACGAGGACGTCGGACGTATGTGAGGACATGGGCGTCCAGCCCCTCCCTTCGCCGGCATGACCCGGATCAGGTTCGTACGGTCGGAGGCCGCCAGCCTCCCTCTCAGCCCGGTGCGTCCGGGCTCCCGCGTGTGCTTCCCCGCCACCCTAGCCCGCGGAGCTCCGCCCTTGTAAGACGGCCTCGGACGGCGCCGCGGACGGCCCGGTGGACGGCCCTGAGTACGGCCCTGAGTACGGCCCTGTGGAACAGGTCACTCGCCGCGACCGCTGACTGACTCTTTGTCAGTTGTCTATCGTTCTTGTCTATGGTGATCACGTGAGCGAGCAGACGCAGCGACGGAGCACGTCACAGACGCGGCGCGTGGTCGTCGTGGGCGCGGGGATGGCCGGGGTGCAGACCGCCGTCGCCCTGCGCGAGCAGGGGTTCACCGGAACCGTCACGCTGATCGGCGCCGAGCCGCACCAGCCGTACGACCGGCCGCCGCTCTCCAAGGCCGTGCTGCTCGGCAAGTCGGAGGGCTCCGCCTTCGAGGTCGACTTCGAGGCGCTCGGCATCGAGCTGGCGCTCGGCCGGGACGCCCTGGGCGTGCGCACCGCCGACCACGAGCTGGACACCGAGGCCGGCCCGGTGCCGTACGACGTCCTGGTCCTCGCCACCGGCGCCGAACCGATCACGCTGCCCGGCACCGAGGGTGTGTCCGGCGTCCATCTGCTGCGCACCCTGGACGACGCCGAACGGCTGCGGCCCGTGCTCGCCCGGCAGCACGACATCGTGGTCGTCGGCGCGGGCTGGATCGGCGCCGAGTTCGCCACCGCGGCCCGCGAGGCCGGCTGTGCGGTCACCGTGGTCGAGGCCGCCGACCGCCCGCTCGCGGGAGCGCTCCCCGCCGAGGTCGCCGCGCCGATGGCCGCCTGGTACGCGGACAGCGGCACCGACCTGCGCACGCACGCGCGCGTGGCAGGCGTCGAGCCCGGCGCGGTGCTGCTCGACGACGGCTCGCGGCTGCCCGCGGGCGCCGTCGTGGTCGGCATCGGCGCCCGCCCCGCCACCGCCTGGCTGGCCGGCTCCGGCATCGAGCTGGGCACCCGCGGCGACGTGCTGGCCGACGACCGTCTGCACAGCAGCGCCCCGGACGTCTACGCGGTCGGCGACTGCGCCTCGTTCCCGTCCGGCCGCTACGGCGAGCGCCTGCTGATCCACCACTGGGACAACGCCCTCCAGGGCCCGCGCACGGTCGCCGCCAACATCCTCGGCGAGACCGACGCGGTCTACGACCCGGTCCCGTACTTCTGGTCGGAGCAGTTCGGCCGCTTCGTGCAGTACGCGGGCCACCACGCCGCGGCCGACCGGCTGGTGTGGCGCGGCGACCCGACCGGCCCGTCCTGGAGCGTCTGCTGGCTCCGTGACACCCGCCTGGTAGCCCTGCTGGCGGTAGGCCGCCCCCGCGACCTGGCCCAGGGCCGCCGCCTGATCGAGGCAGGCACCCGAATGGCCCCCGAGGCCCTGTCCGATCCCGGTAATCCGCTCAAGAACGCCACGACCGCTTGAGAGCGCCCTGAGGGAAACGCGCCCCGAAGGGGCGCGGGGCCGTATCGATATGCGGCTCCGCCGCGTGGGCGCGACCAGCCCCCACGGCGCCGCACCCGGACCACCACCCATCGCGGCGGCACCGACGATGCGCCTACCCTTGACCCCGTGACCGAGATTGACACCAAGACCGATGCTCTCGTCCCCGCCTGGCTCACCCTCCCCGACATCGCAGAGATGATGGATGTCGAGGTGACGCGCGTGCGGCAGCTGGTCAAGGAGGGCCAGCTCATCGCCGTCCGCCGCGGTGAGAACAAGGCACTGCACGTCCCCGCCGCCTTCATCGACGGGGACAAGGTCGTCAAGGGCCTGACCGGCACCTTGACGCTCCTGCGGGACGACGGCTTCACGGACGAAGAGATGCTGGAGTGGCTCTTCACTCCCGACGCGACCCTGCCCGGCACCCCCGCGCAGGCGCTCAGCGAGAATCGCGGCACGGAGGTGAAGCGCCGCGCCCAGGCGCTCGCCGTCTGAGGCAGCCAGTACCGACACAACGGGGGACCACCGATGACCGACACCGCCCGCGCCCAGCTGGCCGACGCCCGGCTCTACCTGTGCACGGACGCCCGTAAGGAGCAGGGCGACCTCGCGGAGTTCCTGGACGCGGTCCTGGCGGGCGGTGTCGACATCGTGCAGCTGCGCGACAAGGGCATGGAGGCCGCCGAGGAGCTTGAGCACCTCGCCGTGTTCGCCGACGCCTGCGCCCGGCACGGCAAGCTGCTCGCGGTCAACGACCGCGCCGACGTGGCCCACGCGGCCGGCGCCGACGTGCTCCACCTCGGCCAGGGCGACCTGCCGGTCCCCGCCGCCCGCGCGATCCTCGGCCCGGACGTCCTGATCGGCCGCTCCACGCACGCCGGGTCCGAGGCCGCCGCGGCCGCCGTCCAGGACGGGGTGGACTACTTCTGCACCGGCCCCTGCTGGCCCACCCCCACCAAGCCCGGCCGTCCCGCCCCCGGCCTCGACCTGGTGCGGTACACCGCGGCCCTGGGCACCGACCGCCCCTGGTTCGCCATCGGCGGCATCGACCTCGGCAACCTCGACCAGGTGCTGGACGCGGGCGCCCGCCGGGTGGTCGTCGTCCGCGCGCTCACCGCGGCCGACGACCCGGGCGCGGCCGCGGCCGAGTTCGCGAAGCGACTGCGGTCGGCGTGACGCACCGTCCGTCCCGGCTGTCCGGAAACATGTCCAGTATCCGGACGGGAGGCCGACAAACCGGGCGAATTTCCCGAGCGCGGTTGGGTCCCTGTCCGCCCCTGGCTAACCTGCGAGTATGGCCCTAGGAACCGCATCCACCAGGACTGACCGCGCACGCACCGTGCGCGACATGCTCGCCACCGGCAAGACCACGTACTCGTTCGAGTTCTCGGCGCCGAAGACCCCCAAGGGCGAGCGGAACCTGTGGAGCGCGCTCCGGCGGGTCGAGGCGGTCGCCCCCGACTTCGTCTCCGTCACCTACGGTGCCGGCGGCTCCACCCGCGCGGGCACGGTCAAGGAGACCGAGCAGATCGTCGCGGACACCACGCTCACCCCGGTCGCCCACCTCACCGCGGTCGACCACTCGCTGGCCGAACTGCGCAACATCATCGGCCAGTACGCGGACGCCGGGATCCGCAACATGCTCGCGGTGCGCGGCGACCCGCCCGGCGACCCGATGGGCGACTGGGTCGCGCACCCGGAAGGCCTGACCTACGCGGCCGAACTCGTCCGGCTCATCAAGGAGTCGGGCGACTTCTGCGTGGGCGTCGCCGCCTTCCCGGAGATGCACCCGCGCTCCACCGACTGGGACACCGACGTCCGGCACTTCGTCGACAAGTGCCGCGCGGGCGCCGACTACGCCATCACGCAGATGTTCTTCCGGCCCGAGTCGTACCTTCGCCTTCGTGACCGGGTCGTCGCGGCCGGCTGCGAGACCCCGGTGATTCCGGAAATCCTGCCCGTCACCAGTGTGAAGATGCTGGAACGGCTGCCCAAACTCAGCAATGCCGCCTTCCCGGACGCCCTGAAAGAGCGGATCCTCACAGCGAAAGACGATCCGGCGGCGGTACGCTCCATTGGCATCGAACATGCCACGGAGTTCTGCGCGCGGCTGCTGGCCGAGGGAGTGCCAGGACTGCACTTCATCACGCTCAACAACTCGACGGCGACGCTGGAAATCTACGAGAACCTGGGCCTGCACCATCCCCCGCGGGCCTAGACCGGCCGCACCGGAGTACGACACACTGCGTAGCGGTCACAGGGAGAGGGGCGTACATGGGCTGGACGGTCCTCTACGTAGCGTTCGGCATCGTCGCGCTGTGGTTGCTCGGCGAGGTGCTGCTGCAGTACAAGGCGCGGCTGCGCTGGCGGCTGCTCGCCTTCGTCGGTTTCCTCGGGGTCGTCTTCGGTGTCCTGATCCCGTCGGTCATCGTGATCGGTGTCGGCGCGATCGCCTTCGCGGTCGGCCAGACCTACGTCACGCTGTCCTTCCGCCGCGGCTTCGAGGCAGGCTGGGCGGTCAAGCGTCCCGGTGCGGACGGTGACGGCGGCGGCCTGACCAAGCGCCGCCGCGGCGAGCCGGACGAGGACGCGGACCCGGGGCCGGAGGCCACCGACCCGGACGCGGCCGACGCCGCCTACGCCGAGCAGCAGGGCGCCTACGCGGCGGCCGGCGGGAATCCGTCCTACGGCGGTGACGAGTACGACCGCGACGACGTCTTCACCCCGGCGGCCCGCACCATGGAGCCCGGCGCGGCCGAGGCCGCCGCGGTGTACGAACCGCAGCCGATGCCCGACGACACCGGCTCCTACGGCGTCTACCGGGACTCCGGCTACGCCGCCACCGGCGACCAGCAGGCCGCCTACGCGACCGCCGGCCAGGACCAGGCGTACGCCGCCCAGGGCACCGACCAGAACTACGCCTACGACTACTCCGGCTACGGCCAGCAGCAGCAGTACGGCTACGACACGAGCGGCGGCCAGCAGCAGTACGCCAACTACTCCGACCCGTACATCGGCAACCAGACCTACGGCGGCGCCGGGTACGACCAGTCGTCGTACGGCACCCAGCAGTACGACCAGCAGGGCTACGCCCAGGGCCAGTACGGGAACGGCACCGGCGGCTACGGCGAGACCCCGGCGGGCGGGGTCTGGGTCCCGCAGCAGCGCGCCGACGAGACCTACGGCGGCGAACTCCCGCAGGAGCAGCAGTACCCCTACCAGGGCCAGGGCGACGGACAGGGACAGCAGCAGGGCCACCAGGGCAACGGGTACGACGAGCAGTACCGTTTCTGAAGCCTTCCCGCGGCGCCCGGCTCACTGCGAGCCGCGGAACTCCGGTCCCTCCACGATCAGCCCGGCCACCAGCGCCCCCGACATGCCGGCATGCGCAAGCCCGCCACCGGGGTGCGACCAGCCGCCGACGGTGAACAGGCCCGGTACCGCCGTCGTGTTGGCGGGGTGCAGCACACCCTCCGCCGCGGCCAGCGCGGGCGGTGGCACCGCACCGCCCAGGGCGCCGGTCTCCCGCCCGGTGTCCACAGGCGTGCGGACCTCGCGCCACAGCACCCGCTCGCGCAGCCCCGGCACGGCACGCCCGGCGGCGGCGACCATTCGGTCCGCGAAGGCGTCGGCGGCCCCCGGAGCGGTCCAGTCGTACCAGGCCGCCGACGGCACCGTCGCCGTCACCACCAGTGACTCGTGCCCGGCGTCAGGACGCAGGGCCGGGTCGTCCGGCCGGTCCACGACGACCGTCGGCAGGTCTGGCAGCTCCCCGTGCCCCAACAGGTCCAGGTCGCCCTCGGCGTCCGGGCCGTGCACCACCGTGCGGTGCACGGCGGCCGGTTCCCGCGCGCCGCGCAGCGCCAGGCACACCACCACCCGGCCCAGGTAGCGGTCCTCGGCTTCCGGGCGCACGTCCTGCGGGCCGTACAGCTCCCTGCCCGCGACCAGGCGGCCCAGCCGCCACGGCCCCGTACCGACGACGAAATCCGCCTCCGCCACCGTGCTGTCGGCCAGCTCCACCCCGGCCGCCCGGCCGTCCTTCTCCAGGATCCGCACGACCTCGGCGCCGAAGACGAACTCCACCCGCCGCTTCACACACCGCTCGTACACCGCGCGGGCCAACTCCCGTATGCCGCCCCGCACGTACCAGGTGCCGAAGGCGTGCTCCAGGTACGGCAGCACGGCCGCGCTCGCGGGGGCGACCCCGGGATCGATGCCGTGCGCGAGCGCGTAGCCGTCCAGCAGCTCCCTCAACCGCAGGTCGCGCAGCTCCCAGGCGCCGATCTCGTAGAGGGTGCTCGCCCGGCGCGTGCGCAGCAGCTTTTTGTGCGGGACCGACGGGTACGGCTCGCGCTCGGCCAGCACCTGCCAGTTCGGCCACAGCGGCTCCTCCAGGAGCGGGCGCCGGGTGCGGTCCCAGGCCTCCCGGGCCCGCACCAGGAAGTCGCCCCAGCGCTGCCCGGCACCGGCACCGAGGGCCTCGTCCAGGGCGGCGACGACGCCCGCCCGGGACGCGTTCGGCAGGGACACCTCCGTGCCGTCCGCGAAGACGTGCCGGGCCGACGGGTCCACCTGGACCAGCTCGACACAGTCCTCCAGCGGCTCCTTGCCGGTCTTGACGAACAGGTCGCGGTACACGGCGGGCAGCGGCAGCAGACCCGGCCCGGTGTCGAAGGCGAACCCGTCACGCTCGAACCGGCGCACCCCGCCGCCGTACGTGTCCGTACGCTCGTACACCGTCACCCGGTGGCCCGCGACGGCCAGCCGGGCGGCCGCCGCCATGGCGCCCATCCCGGCGCCGATCACCGCAATCCGTCCCATGCCCGCGACTTTATCGACCGCCACCGACAGTCCGGACCGGCGGGCCGTCAGCCGGGCGGCCGCCCCACCTGCGCCGCGAGCCGCCGTTCCTCCCGGCGCTGGGCCCGGCGGCGCCAGAAGCGCCGGATCCGGGAGACCAGGAACACCAGCACGATCAGGCCGGTGGCCAGCAGCACCGCCGCGACGACCGCCGCGGCCAGCGGGTGGAACATCGCGAACGACACGATCCCGGCGACCCCGAGATCCTCGGCGAAGCTCAGCACGATGTTGCTGAACGGCTCCGGCGAGGTGTTGACCGCCATCCGGGTCCCGGCCTTCACGGTGTGGCTGGCCAGTGCCGTGGAACCGCCGACCAGCCCGGCCACCACGTCGTTGACCGAGCCGCTGTGACCGGCGAGCAGCGCCCCGACCCAGGCGCCCGCCAGCGGCCGGACCACCGTGTGCACGGAGTCCCAGACCGTGTCGACGTACGGGATCTTGTCGGCGACCGACTCGCACAGGAAGAGCACGCCCGCGACGATCAGCACCTCGGGGCGCTGCAGCGTCTCGGGGACGTCGTCGCTCAGGCCCGTAGCGCCGAAGAGACCGAGCAGCAGCACCACCGCGTAGGCGTTGATTCCGCTGGCCCAGCCGCTGGTGAAGACCAAGGGGAGTACCGACACGGACGCGATCGTAACCAGTCCGGGGCCGTCCGTCCTGGGCCTCCGTGCGCAGACCTGAGTACGGATACCCAGGCACCGAGTTGAGTACGCGTACGGATGGGCCGCGACCTGCGGGAACGGGAGAGTGGAGACACGGAAAGGGGCGCGGGTCCGGCACCGCCGACACGGGGCGGCGGAACGGCACCGGCGCTCTTGCCCGCTCCTTCCGCCGATTCGCGTCGGCGGAAGCGAGACACGGGGGAGAGGGGACCCGGGGGAACGACGGGAACCGGGGAGCACGGGGGTGTACGGGGTGCACGGGGTGCACGGGGGTGCACGGGGGTACACGGAAGGCGCCGGTCCGACGGCGGCCCGCGGGGGACGCGGCCGCCGGCGGCCGGCGCCTTCGCACGCCCACGCGCGCGTGCCGGTCCCGGAAGGGCTCAGCCCCTCCCGCTCACCCGCCCCTGCAGCAGCCGGGACAGCGCCGCGTGGACGTCGTCCAGGGAGCGCTCCGGCTGGAAGGACTTCCAGTCCAGCGCGGCCACCAGCACCATCCCGACCAGGGCGGCCGCCGTCAGCTGGACGTCGATCTCGTCGCTGAACTCGCCGTTCTCCACGCCCTCGCGCAGCACCCCCTCGACGACCGCGACCGCCTGCTGCCGGACCACCATCAGCGTCGACTGCCAGGCCCGGTTGGTGCGCCACAGCTCCGCCACGTAGAGCTGGGTGAAGGCCGGGTAGCGGTCGATGAAGACGAGACCCGCGCGGACCATGGCGTCCAGGGCGTCGACCTTGCTGCCGCCCTCCCGCGCGGTCTGCTCGGCGGCGTCCCGCAGGGACGCCGTGAGCAGGCCCACGCCGTGCCGCAGCAGCTCCTCGAAGAGGACCGACTTGCTCGCGAAGTTGTAGTAGACCGTGCCCTTCGCGACGCCCGCCCGTTCGGCGATCTCGTCCACCGTGGTGGCCGAGAAGCCCTGCTCGGCGATGAGCGTGACGGCGGCCTCGTAGAGCTTCTGCCGGGTGGCCTCACGGCGTGTGCTGCCGCCCGTGGTGCTGCTGCTTTCCATGGTCCCGATTCTCACAGCAACGGAGGGCCCCGCGGGCACGGAAGAGGAGGTCATGGCGGAGGTCATGGCGGCCTCACAGACTCAGCTCGGGATGCAGGCGGTCCAGCGTCCACACCTGGCGGCGCCGGGCCGAGACCGCGGTGAGCGCCAGGGCACCCGCCGTGAACGCCGCCAGGACGGCACAGGCCTGCCACACCGGGCCGAGCCCGCCGCCCGTGATCAGCCGCCGCAGCGCCGCCACCACGTAGCTCATCGGCAGGAACGGGTGGATCGCGTTGAAGAAGCCCGGGCTGGTCTGCACGGGATACGTGCCGCCCGCCGACGTCAGCTGGAGCATCAGCAGGGCGAGGACCAGGATCCGTCCGGCCGCCCCGAAGCGCGCGTTCAGCCACTGCACGATCGCCGCGAAACAGGCCGCCACCAGGAACAGGAACCCGACCGTCCCGGCCGCTCGGGCCATCCGGAGCCCGATCGCCCAGTGCAGCACGGCCATCAGGGCGGCCGTCTGCAGCACCCCGACAGCGACCACCGGCAGCCAGCCCGCCAGCGCGATCCGCCAGGCCGCGGAACCGGCCGCCAGGGCACGCCGGTTGAGCGGCTGGATCAGCATGTAGGCCACCATCGCGCCGACCCACAGGGAGAGCGGGATGAAGTACGGGGCGAACCCGGTGCCGTAGTTGGGCGCCTTGTGCAGGTCCTGCGAGGCGAGCTGGACCGGGTCGGACATCACCCCGGTGCGCTGGTCGCGGTCCTGCTTGTCGTAGTCGGGGATCTTCGCCGCGCCGTCGTGCAGGCCGCCGGCGAGCGTGTTGGACCCGTCGGCGAGCTTGTACATCCCGCCGTTGAGGTCGTAGGCGCCGGACTCGAGCCTGCCGAGGCCGCTGTCGAGGTGGGTGGCGCCGGCGGTGGCCGTGCCGAGTCCGGTGTGCAGCTTCGCGGCGCCCGCGGCCACCCGGGCCGCGCCGTCGTTCAGCTTGTCGATCTTCGTGACGGCGTCGGCGACGTCCTCGGAGAGGTGCGGGGCGCGGTCGGCGAGGGCCTGCGCCTGGGTCTGGAGCGTGCCGAGGTTCGCGTCGAGCGTCTTCAGGTCGCCGTTCTGGTCGGCGATCAGCGCGTTCAGGTCGTCGGCGACGCCGGCCACGTCGTCGGCCGCGTCCCTGGCCTTCTTCAGGTCGGGGCAGACCGGGTCGGTCAGCAGGTCCGCCGAGCAGCGCGCCGCGTAGACCTGGTCCAGGGTGTCGGCGGCGGCGTGGGCGGTCTCGGCGGCCGCCGGGGCGGTCTTCACCAGGACGCCCAGGTTGTCCCGGACGGTCCGGGCCGAGTCGGCGACCAGCTGCGCCGTGTCACCGATGGTCTTCTCGTTCTTCGCCAGGTACGGCCCGACCTTGCCGTAGACCCCGTCGACCTGGTCCGCGAGGGCCTGCGTGCCGTCCGCGACCTGCCGCGAGCCGTCCGCCAGCGTGCCGGCGCCCGTGTCCAGCTTCCTGATCCCCTTGGCGAGCTTCGCGCTGCCGGTCCTGGCGTCCGCGAGGCCGTCCGCGAGGTCCTTCGACCCCTTCTCCGCCTTCCCGATGCCGCCGGCGAGGGTGTCGGCGCCCTCGGCGGCCTTCGTGGTCTGCCCGTGGATGTCGGCGAACGAGATGAAGATCCGGTCCAGGAAGGAGCGGGACGCCTTGGTGGACGCGGCCGAGCGCACCTCGTTGAAGACCGTGCGGGAGATCTGCCCGACGATGTAGTTGTTCGCGTCGTTCGTACGCACCTGGAGCGCGCCGGTCTCCGGGGAGTCGCCGGAGCTGGAGGCGATGCGCGCGCTGAAGTCGGCCGGCATGGTCAGCGACAGGTAGTAGGTGCCGTTCTCGACGCCCCGGCGGGCCTCGGCGGCGCTCACCTCGTGCCAGTCGAAGGCCCTGCTGTCCTTCAGCCCGGCCACGATGTCGTCGCCCGCGGTGAGCCGCTCGCCGCCCGCCGTCGCCCCCTTGTCGTCGTTCACGAGCGCCACGGGGACGCGGTCGAGACGGCCGTAGGGATCCCAGAACGACCACAGGTACAGCGCGCCGTACAGCAGCGGCAGCACCAGCAGGGCCACCAGGGCCGCGCGCGGCAGCCGGCCCCGTCCGAAGCGCCTGAGCTCAAGCGCGGCCAGTCGCGGCGAGCGCATCGCCGGCCTCCTTCTTCTCCGTGGCCTTCTGCGTGGCCTTCTGCGTGGCCTTCTGCGTGTCCTCAGTGGCCTCAGTGGTCTCTGTGGCCTTCTCCGTGGTCTCCAAGGCCTCCGTAGCCGTCGCAGCCGTCCCGGATTCGGTGGGTTCCGTGGTCCCGGTGCGGACGACGACAGCCCCCGCCATCGCCTGGCCGCACACCGCCACCACCGTCGTCCCGGCCTCCGCGATCGAGGCCAACAGCGCCCGTACCTCGGCCCGTTCGGACTCCGACAGCTTCAGGTCCGCGTCGTCCACGGCCAGCAGCCGCGGCCTCCCGACCAGCGCCAGCGCCACGGACAGCCGCAGCGCCTCGATCCGCTCCAGATCCCGTACGGCGGTCCGGGCGCCCTTGGGCAGTGACTCCAGGTCGAGCCCGGCGGCGGCCAGCGCGTCGTCGACGCGCCGCTGTGCCCGCTCCCTGCGCTCGGTACGCGGCCGCAGCAGCGCGCGCACGGAGTCGCCGAACCGGCGCTGCAGCAGGGCCCGTTCGCGCAGGTGCTCGCCGACGGTCAGGGCGGGTTCGAGGTCGGTGACCCCGGCCACGTTGGCCACCGCGCTGATCCGCCGTACGGCCGCGAGCTGCTTGGGCAGCCGGGCCCCGCCGACGGTCGCGGTGCCCTCGGTCGCCTTCATCCGGCCGGTGAGCGCGAGCAGCAGACAGGTGCGGCCGGAGCCGGACGGGCCCTCCACCGCGATCAGTGCGCCGGGCCCGGCGTCCAGGGAGATGCCCTGGAACGCCCAGCCCCGCGGGCCCTTGAGCCCGAGGCGCTCGGCCGTGACAGGTACGCCGTGCACAGGTTCCCCCCGGTGGCTTCGTTTTTGAACTGACTGGTCAGTGCAAAAACTACTCCGAACCTACGATCGAAGCAAAAGCCCAGGTCAGAACGGATTGTCAGTGCCATACCTCACGATGGGCACATACGGCACCCCGTGTGAGGGCGCCGTCACTCAGACGACAGGAGGTTCGTCATGGCCAACTCGTCAGCGTCCGCCGCCCACCGGCGCCGCGCCACCGGCCCTGCCCCCTCACTGACCGGCCCGGCGAGCGATGTGCACCCCGTGCTCCGCCGGGCCACGGCCCCGCCCGCCGCCCTCGACCTGCTCACCCAGGCCCGTGCCGCCCTCGACGAGGCCGAACTGCTCGACACCCCCAACGAGCGCTACGCGACCGCCCACCTGGCCGCCCTGCGCACCGCGGCCGCCGTGCTCGCGGCCCGCGCCCGCCCCGAGACCTCGCCCCGGCGCCGGGCCCGGATCCGCAGCGCCTGGGAAGTGCTCCCCGAAGTCGCCCCCGAGCTCACCGAGTGGAGCGCCCTGTTCGCCTCCGGCGCCGCCCGCCGGGCCCGCGCCGAGGCCGGCATCCAGGGTGCGGCGGGCCGCCGGGACGCCGACGACCTGATACGGGACGTGGCCATGTTCGTCCGCATCGTCGAGCGGATGCTCGTCCTCCAGCCGGTACTGCCGCAGCCGCGCAGGCAGGACGGGGAGCGCCCGGCCGGCGACCCGGGAAGGGAGCTGCCCGACGCGGGATGACCAGGCAGGCCGGCGGGATGACCAGGCAGGGCGGCCGGACGACCGGGCAAGGCGGCGGGGGGCAACGGGCGGCGGAGGCAATAGGGTGGAGAGCGCCTGAAGCCTTCCCGCCTCCGCACCCCGGGCCGGGGAGGCACCCAGTTCGCGCCGCCGGGCAACAGGCGGTGCCGCGCCGAGGAGTCAACTGCCGTGCCGGACCCCACTCGACCCCGCGCTTCTCTCCGTACCGCCGTGGTCTGGGAGGTTCTTCAGGACGCCCTCGACCGCCGGGTCAAGGCCACCGGCCGGGACGCGCTGGACGTCCTGGACACCGGCGGCGGCAGCGGCAACTTCGCCGTCCCCCTGGCCCGCCTCGGCCACCGCGTCACCGTCGTCGACCCCAGCCCGAACGCACTGTTCGCGCTGGAGCGCCGGGCCGCCGAGGCTGGCGTGGCCGACCGGGTCAAGGGCGTCCAGGGCGACGTCCTCGGCCTGTTCGACGTGGTCGAGCGCGGCGCTCACGACGTGGTCCTCTGCCACGGCGTCCTGGAGCACGTCGACGACCCGGCCGAGGGCGTGCGCAACACGGTGGCCGCGCTGCGCTCCGAGGGCGTCCTCAGCCTGCTCGCCGCCGGGCTCGGCGGGGCCGTCGTCGCCCGAGCCCTGGCCGGCCACTTCACGGAGGCCAAGCAGGCCCTGGAGGACCCCGACGGGCGCTGGGGCAGCGGCGACCCGATGCCGCGCCGCTTCACCGCCGAGCAGCTCACCGGCCTGGTCGAGGGCGCGGGCCTGGCCGTCACCGCCGTGCACGGCGTGCGGGTCTTCGCCGACCTGGTCCCCGGCGTCCTGGTGGACACCGAGCCGGGCGCCCTGGACGCCCTGCTCAGGCTGGAGGCCGCCGCGGCCGAGCTCCCCGCCTTCCACGCCGTCGCCACCCAGCTGCACGTGCTCGGCGAGACACCGGGTGCCACCGGGGCCTGAGATCCTCCTGAGTCGAGCCCGCTGATCAGGGGCTCGACAGCGGATGGAGTACGCCACAGGCCCCCCGATCGAGGGGTTTGCGCCGTATGATCGAGGGAGACCAACCCGGCATGACGGGTCGGCTGCCGGGGAATGGAAGCCTCAGCGAGCCGGTACTGCCATGGCGGGTTCCGGTTGGCCAATTGGCCTAGAGGGGCGGGTTTCACGGGGGCGATTCCCTGCCTATCCTGAAGGGACCCCCCGGGTCGCCCCGGCGACTGCACGATGAGGAGGACGCCGTGCCGCTCTCGGAGCACGAGCAGCGAATGCTTGAGCAGATGGAGCGAGCGCTGTACGCCGAAGACCCCAAGTTCGCGACAGCGCTTGAGGGAAGCGGCCTGCGGACGTACACCCGGCGACGGGTCTACCAGGCGGTGGCCGGCTTCCTCGTGGGTATCGCGCTCCTCATCGCCGGAATGGTCGTGCAGCAGGTCTGGGTCAGCGTGGTGGGCTTCCTCGTCATGCTGGGCTGCGCGGTCCTCGCCGTCACCGGCTGGCGCAAGGCTCCCAAGCCCGGGGAACAGCCCGCCGCGGGGCCGCAGGCGCGCCGCCAGGGCCGGCCGAAGCGCTCCATGATGGACCGTATCGAGGAGCGGTGGCAGCGCCGCCGTGACGAACAGGGCCACTGAGGGCTCCGCCGGGAGGGCCGACAGGCCGAACAGAGCGTGACTGAGGGGTGACCGCTGGTTGGCGGTCACCCCTCAGGTGTTGTTCAGTCGGCCGGAGCCGAGGGACCTGCTGCGGGCCGTGCGCCACTGCGGGTACGTGGGGGCTGGTCGCGCAGTTCCCCGCGCCCCTTACGGGGCACTTCACAGCCGCCCCCTTGTCAGCTCCCCAGCTGCGGGCAGGCGTGCCGCAGGGCGGCACCCGGCAAGCGCCGGTAAGCGCCCCCCCCGCGCCAGCCCCCTCAGCTCTCCTGTTCCGTCGGCTTTCGCAGGGGCGGCCGGGCCGCCGCCAGTCGCTCGCGCAGCCGGGCCCAGCCCGCCGACGCCGCCCACACCGCGCGCACGCTCGACCGCGGAGCGAACAGCGCCCGCAGCCGCGCGGGAACACCGACCGTGCCGTTGAACGCGGCCGTCACCCGGCGGACGTCGTCCGCGAGGCCCGCCGTCGGCCGCGGCCGTGGCGCGTACAGCACCTGTTCGACCGCGTCCGCCACCCGGTGCACCGAGGCCCCGGTGGCCGGATCGAGACGGCCGAGCCGGACGATCCGGGCGGCCGCGTTGCGCGGGGTCAGCGACTCGTCCGGCAGGATGCCGAAGTCCCAGGCGGTGTCGGTCAGTTCCAGCCAGACCGCCAGCGTGTGTGCCGCCATGCCCGTGGGCGTACGGTCGTGGGCCCCGAGCCGGCCTGCCCGCGCCTGCTGCCGGTACAGCATCGGCGACAGCGGCACCGCCAGTACGGCGAGACCGCCGAGCGCCCACAGGGCCAGCTGCCACCACGGCGGCCCGTCGTCGCCGCTCTGCACCGCGGCCGCCGCCGACGGGCTGGCGCAGGCGTCCTGCCTGCGCAGCTGCGGCGTGCAGCTCTCGCTCTGCGAGGCCGAGGCCGACGGCGCCGCCGAGGCGCCCTTGGAGGGCAGGGTCTCGTCCGGCACGGAGGACCCGGGCGAGACCGACACCGTGTACGAGGGAGTCGTGCCCCGGGTCGGGGTCGGCTCGAAGCGGGTCCAGCCCACACCCTCGAAGTACAGCTCCGGCCAGGCGTGCGCGTCCTTCAGGCCCACCGACACCGTGCCGTCGGCCTGCGGGGTGCCCGGTGCGAAGCCCACCGCGACCCGGGCCGGGATGCCCAGCGTCCGGGCCATCGCGGCCATCGCGAACGAGAAGTGCACGCAGAAACCGCGCTTCTGCTTCAGGAAGTTCGCGATCGCGCCCTCGCCCCGGCCGACCTCCACCTGGGTGTCGTACTGGAAGCCGCCCGTCACCGCGAAGTAGTCCTGGAGCTTCACCGCCTCCTCGTAGTGGTTCGCCGAGCCCGCGGTGACCTCCTTCGCCGTCTGCGCCACCACCGACGGCAGCGAGGAGGGCACCTTGGTGTACTCCTTCCTCATCGCCGCCGAGGCCTCGGGCGCCGCGGCCAGCTGCTCCGCCGTCGGCTGCACGTCCAGGCTGGTGACCTGGTAGGTCTCGCCGCGCGTGTTCTGCCCGTGGTCGCCGACGAGGGTCATCCCGACCGGCTCGTAGCGCCAGGTGCCGGCCACCTTCACCCCGCTCGGCGGGTACGGCATCGGCAGCCAGTCCTGGGCGTACCAGTCGGCGGCCGCGATCGTCGACCTCACCGTCGTCCGCTTGACGTCGGCGCCCAGTCCCGCCGGGGTCGGGAACCTGTCCGGCACACCGGTGATGTGCCGCTGGGCCGGCTTCCAGGTGGTGCCGTCGAAGTCGTCCAGGGAGACGATCCGCAGGTACAGGTCGGAGACGTCGTCGCTGCTGGTCCGCACGGACAGCACCTGGCGGTCCTCGTCCACGTTGAGGCTGTCCCGCAGCGACACCAGCGGGTTGACCGCGGAGATCGTGCCGCCGTTCCCGTCGCCCACGCCGACACCGTTCCCGGCGCCGTCCAGCAGGCCGCCCTGGATCGAGGGCATCGCGAGCGGCACGAACAGCGCGACGCTCAGCACGGCGAAGCCGATCCGGCGCCCGGTGCGCACCGGGGCCACCGCGCC
Source organism: Streptomyces sp. NPDC008092 (assembly GCF_042957285.1). Lineage (NCBI taxonomy): Bacteria > Bacillati > Actinomycetota > Actinomycetes > Kitasatosporales > Streptomycetaceae > Streptomyces > Streptomyces sp. NPDC008092. The sequence continues at coordinate 402,974 of NZ_JBIBHY010000006.1, read as the reverse complement.
GCTCTCCTGGCCGCCCGGGGTGCGCGCGGCCCCGCCGAACACCCGGCCCCACTGCGAGAGCCGGTCCCGGCCCTCGGCGAGCAGCAGCATCAGGTAGCCGGCCGCCGCCACCAGGAACCACAGCCAGTCCGTCGGCCCGTCGGACAGTCCCGCCGCCACCGAGTACAGCGCGAGCAGCGGCAGCCCGGCCGGGGCCGCGCTGCGGAAGGTCACCGCGAGGGTGTCCACGACCAGTCCGACGACCAGCACCCCGCCGATCACCATCAGCCGGATGCCGGGCGTCAGTGGCGCGGGTATCGCGTACCGGCTGACGTCGTCCGAGCCCTGCTGGAGCAGGTCGCCGAGGTACCGGAAGGTGTCCGGGCCGGGGATCACCCCGGCGATCGCGTGGCTCCGGGCGAAGACCACGGTCAGCATCAGCAGCGTGACCAGCGCCTGCGCGGCCACGGTCAGCGGCCGGGCCAGCGGCACCCGCCGGGCGGCCGCGCCCACGCCCGTCTGCACCGCCAGCAGGAACGCCGCCTGGAACAGCCAGGTCATCGGGGAGACCAGCGGCAGCAGGGCGCAGGACGCCATCAGCGTCGCCGCCGCGGCGGTGAGGGCGAGCCGGGCGCGTCCGCTCATCGCCGTGCCTCCCCGCTCAGCGCGGCCTGCCCGGTGCGCTCCCGGTCGGCCTGCCGCCACGCCTCGGCCACTGCGGTGCCGCGCGGCACGCTGACGGCCGTCCAGCCGGCCTCGCGCAGCATCCGCAGCCGCTCCTCGTGCGCGTCGCCGGGGGCGGGCACGTCGGCGGGCTCCCTGATCCAGGTGTCCGGGTCCAGCACGAAGGCGACGGCACCACCGCTGCGCTGGCGCATCTTCGCGGCCACCGTCGCCTGTTCCTCGTCGAGGTCGCCGAGGAAGGCCACCAGCAGCCCCTCGTTCCCGCCGCGCAGCACGTCGTAGGCCCGGGACAGGCCGGTGCCGTCCGAGTGGTCGATCACCGCGAGGGTGTCCATCAGCAGCCCGGCCGCCTCCGCCGACTCGTGGCCGGTGCCCGCGAAACCGTCGGCGCCCTCGCCGGGCACCGAGCTGCCGGTGTCCGTCAACAGCCGGACCGAGAAGCCGCGTTCGAGCATGTGGACCAGGACCGAGGCGGCACCGGACACCGCCCACTCGAACGCCGAGTCCGGACCCGCGCCCTCGTAGGCGCCGCCCCGGGTGTCGAGGAGGACCGTGCAGCGGGCGCGCTGCGGCTGCTCCTCGCGGCGCACCATCAGCTCGCCGTAGCGCGCGGTGGAGCGCCAGTGCACCCGGCGCAGGTCGTCGCCGTGGCGGTAGCCGCGCGGGATCACGTCGTCCTCGCCGGCCAGGGCCAGCGAACGCTGCCGCCCGTCGCCGTACCCCTTCGCCTCGCCGCTGAGCCGGATCGGCGGCAGCGGCTCGACCTTCGGGATGACGGTCAGGGTGTCGAACGTCGAGAAGGCGCGGGTCAGTTCGCACATGCCGAACGGGTCGGTCAGGCGCAGCTGGAGCGGGCCCAGCGGATAGCGGCCGCGCAGGTCCGAGCGGACCCGGTAGGACACCTCGCGGCGGCCGCCCGGCTCCACCCGGTCCAGGACGAAGCGGGGGCGCGGGCCGAGGACGTAGGGCACCCGGTCCTGGAGCATCAGCAGGCCGGTGGGCAGCCGCGAGACGTTGTCCATCCGCAGGTGAACCCGGGCCTCGCTGCCGGCCGGCACCCGCGCGGGGGAGAGCCGGCGGCTGCCGGCCACCCGGTAGCGGGTGCGGTAGAGCACGGCCGCGCAGAGCAGCGGCAGCACGGCGAGCAGCAGTCCGACCCGGCGCAGATCGGCCTGGCCGAGTATGTACGCGCAGATCACCGCCGCGATGCCGGCCGCGAGGAAGGAGCGGCCGCGGGTGGTCAGCCCGGCCAGGGCCGTGCGGATCCCGCCCGTCTCCCCGCGGTCGGCCTCCGCCGGGGTGCCCATCACAGACTCCGCGGCGGCTGCTGGGGATAGGCCGGCACACCCCGGCCCAGACCGCCGAAGCCGGCCTGCTGCTGGGGGGCCGCGGGCACCGGGGTCGACTGCAGGATCTCCTGGACGACCTGCTCCGCGGTGCGCCGGTTGAGCTGGGCCTGGGCGGTGGGCAGCAGCCGGTGCGCCAGCACCGCGACGGCGAGCGCCTGCACGTCGTCCGGCAGCGCGTACTCCCGGCCGCTCAGGGCCGCGGCCGCCTTCGCCGCGCGCAGCAGGTGCAGCGTGGCGCGCGGGGAGGCGCCGAGTCTGAGGTCGGGGTGGTTGCGGGTGGCGGCGACCAGGTCCACCGCGTACCTGCGGACCGGCTCGGCGACGTGGACCCCGCGCACGGCCTCGATCAGCTTCACCACGTCATGGGCGTGCGCCACCGGCTGGAGGTCGTCCAGGGGGTTGACCGCGCCGTGGATGTCGAGCATCTGCAACTCGGCCTCCACGCTGGGATAGCCGACCGAGACGCGGGCCATGAACCGGTCGCGCTGGGCCTCGGGCAGCGGATAGGTGCCCTCCATCTCGACCGGGTTCTGGGTGGCCACCACCATGAACGGGCTGGGCAGTTCGTAGGTCTGCCCGTCGATGGTGACCTGCCGCTCCTCCATCGACTCCAGCAGCGCGGACTGCGTCTTCGGCGAGGCGCGGTTGATCTCGTCGCCGATCACGATCTGCGCGAAGATGGCGCCCGGCTTGAACTCGAAGTCCCGGCGCTGCTGGTCCCAGATGGACACGCCGGTGATGTCCGACGGCAGCAGGTCGGGCGTGAACTGGATGCGCCGCACCGTGCAGTCGATGGACCGCGCCAACGCCTTCGCCAGCATCGTCTTGCCCACGCCCGGGACGTCCTCGATCAGAAGATGTCCCTCGGCGAGCAGCACGGTCAGCGAAAGCCGTACGACCTCGGGCTTGCCCTCGATCACACCCTCCACCGAACTGCGGACCCGCTCCACAGTGGCGGTCAGATCAGTGAGGCTCGCTCGATCGTCATAGGTCGTCACCCGGCCCTCCTCGGCCCGTTATTGCCCGGCCGGTGCGTCGTCTCGCACAACCGGCCCACCCCGAATCACGGACACCACGCGTGAATGGTTCCGCGCGACGTCTCACACCGCATTCTTGCTGCCGTTACCGATTCGTGTCACTCGCCTGTGGACAACTGCCCGCAGTATGTCGGTCTTACGGCCTTTCGACCGTCTATTCGACAGGGAGTCGACAGCTTACGGCGGGCCCGTTCCGGGGCGCACGGTCCGCTCGGCGGGCCGATGCGTCGCGCAGGGGGGCGGCCGGGGCGGGGCCGCGATCGGATCGAGGGGGGGGTGATCCGCCCGGGCCGGGCCGGCGGGGGCCCGGTCCGGGCGGATGGTGTCTTCGGCGGGGCCGGTCAGACCGGGTCGATCTCGCGGAGGAGGCCGGTGCGGACGTCGAAGACGAAGCCGCGTACGTCGTCGGTGTGCTGCAGGAACGGAGAGGTGCGCACCCGCTGCATGGACTGCCGGACGTCCTGGTCGACGTCCCGGAAGGACTCCACCGCCCAGGCCGGGCGCTGGCCGACCTCCATCTCCAGTTCGGTGCGGAAGTCCTCGGTGAGGGCCTCCAGACCGCAGCCGGTGTGGTGGATCAGCACGATGCTGCGGGTGCCGAGCTTGCGCTGGCTGATGGTGAGGGAGCGGATCACGTCGTCGGTGACCACACCGCCGGCGTTGCGGATGGTGTGGCAGTCGCCGAGCTCCAGGCCGAGCGCGGCATGCAGGTCGAGGCGGGCGTCCATGCAGGCCACCACGGCCACGTGCAGCACGGGCCGGGCGTCCATACCGGGGTCGGTGAAGGCGGACGCGTAGGTCCGGTTGGCGTCGACCAGGCGGTCCGTCACGGTGCCGTCCGTGGTTATGGCGCCTTCGGATCCAGTGGGAACTGCTGCGGAAGTCGTCATAGTCATGACGTTACTGGTCACGCGCGTTCAGGGCCTGCTGTGAGAGGGGACAAAGAACGTCATCGTGGCTTGTTGTGAGCTAACCCACACGGAGGGCAAAACACGTCCGCACGGGTGATTCCCGATGAATCCCCGCCCCGGCCGGGACGCCGTACGCGCCGCGCAGGCCGGTTGATTGACCGCGCGACACGGTGGACTAAAGTGACGCGAAGCGGGAGGCGAGGCTCTCCCCGCTGGTGAAATCCCCTGGAGACCCCGGCACAGCGCCCGGGCCGTCTCCCCACGTGCGCGGTGCGCGTACCGAGCGGGCGGGGACCCGGCGGTGCTCCCCCCGTGCCGGAACTGAGAGGCCCCCTTGAGCCAGAGTCGACATGTCCCGGTGATGCTCCAGCGGTGCCTGGATCTGCTGGCACCCGCCCTGGAGCGGCCGGGCAGCGTGGTCGTCGACTGCACCCTCGGCCTCGGCGGCCACAGCGAGGCGCTGCTGACCCGCTTCCCCGAGGCCCGCCTGGTCGCCCTGGACCGCGACAAGGAGGCCCTGCGCCTGTCCGGCGAGCGGCTCGCCCCCTTCGGCGACCGCGCCACCCTCGTGCACGCCGTCTACGACGAGCTGCCCGCCGTACTCGAACGCCTCGGCATCGCGCGCGTGCAGGGCGTGCTGTTCGACCTCGGCGTCTCCTCCATGCAACTCGACGAGGCCGGCCGCGGCTTCGCCTACGCCCAGGACGCGCCCCTGGACATGCGCATGGACCAGACGACCGGCATCAGCGCCGCCGAGGTGCTCAACACCTACCCGCCCGGTGATCTCGTCCGTGTCCTGTTCCAGTACGGCGAGGAGAAGCAGGCCAAGCGGATCGTCTCGGCGATCGTCCGGGAGCGCGAGAAGGAGCCGTTCACCAACAGCGCCCGGCTCGTCGAGCTGATCCGGGACGCCCTGCCGCAGGCCGCCAAGCGCACCGGCGGCAACCCGGCCAAGCGCACCTTCCAGGCGCTGCGCATCGAGGTCAACGGCGAACTCGCCGTCCTGGAAAGGGCGATCCCGGCCGCCGTGCGGGCCCTCGCGGTCGGCGGCCGGATCGCCGTACTGTCCTACCACTCGCTTGAGGACCGCCTCGTCAAGCAGGTGTTCGCGGCCGGCGCCGCCACCACCGCGCCGCCCGGGCTGCCGGTCGTGCCCGAGCAGTACCAGCCCCGGCTCAAGCTGCTCACGCGCGGTGCCGAACTTCCCACCGAGGAAGAGGTCGCCGAGAACCGCCGGGCCGCTCCGGCGCGTCTTCGGGGAGCCCAGCGCATCAGGGAGGAAGCCGAGTGAGCGAGCGGGGTTCGCGGACCCACCGGAGGACACGTGAGTAGGAAACCCGAGCTTCGGGGGCGGGCGGCCCGGCTCGCCCGGCTGTTTCCGGCCGGCCGTGCCCGCCAGGCCGCCCGCACCCCGTTCGTCCTGCTCGTCGTCCTGCTCCTCGGCGGCGGCCTGATCGGCCTGCTGGTGCTGAACTCGGCACTCAGCGAGGGCTCGTTCAAACTCGACGACCTCCAGAAGCAGACGAAGAACCTCACCGACGAGGAACAGGCGCTGCAGCGGGACATCGACGCCTACTCCGCCCCCGACGCCCTCCAGCGCCGCGCCCGCGAACTCGGCATGGTCCCCGGCGGCGACCCGGTCTTCCTCGGCCCGGACGGCACCGTGAAGGGCGTCCCCGGCCCCGCCGCCCTCCGGCAGACCACCGCGCCGCGCGCCCCCGAGGCGCTCGGCACGCAGTCCGCCGGCGCGCCCGCCCCGACGGCCACCGGCTCCGGGCCGGCCACGGCACCCGCGGCCTCCGTGCCGGCGACGGCATCCGGGCCGACGCCCACCCCGGCCCTCACGCCCGGGACCTCCCCGACCACGACCCCCGGCAGGTGACGGAAGTGCCAGACACTTCTGGAAACAGGCAGCCGCCGCGCCGCCGCGTGCCCGGCCCCGCCAAGCCGCCCCGCCCCCGGGACCCCAGGGGTGCCGTCCGGAGCCGGTCCGCCCCCGGTCCCGGCGCCCGCCCGGTCCGCCGCCCGGGCGGACCGCGCCCCCCGGCCGCACCCCCCCTGCGCCTCGGCAGCCCCCGCCCCCGGCTGCGCATGGTCGGCCTCGCCCTGACCCTGGTCCTGCTGGTCTTCGTCGGCCGCCTGCTCCAGGTCCAGGCCGTCGACGCCAGCGCGTACGCGGCGAAGGCCGAGCAGAACCGGTACGTCGTGCACACCCTGGCCGCCGAGCGCGGCGGGATCACCGACCGCAACGGCGTGGCGCTGGCGATCAGCGAGGACGCGTACGACATCACCGCCGACCCCACGATGTTCACCAGCAAGCAGCTCAAGGTGGCCGACGGGCCCGAGCAGGCGGCCGCGCTGCTCGCCCCGATCCTCGGCAGGAACCAGGCCGACCTCGTCAAGCTGCTCCGGCCGCAGAACAAGGACCTGCGCTACGTCCGGCTCGCCACCCGGCAGACCCCGCAGGTCTGGAAGCAGATCAAGGACCTGAAGGCCGCGCTCACCACCAAGGCCGAGACCGACAGCAGCACCGTCAACGTGCTGGGCGGGGTCTTCGCCGACCCGAGCAGCCAGCGGGTGTACCCGAACGGCGACCTGGCCGCCGGGATACTGGGCTGGGTCAACGCCGACGGCAAGGGCGGCGGCGGCATCGAGCAGCAGCTCGACAAGGAGCTCACCGGCAAGGACGGCAAGATCCGCTACGCCCAGTCCGGCGGCCGCGAGGTGCCCACCGCGGGCTCCACCGAGACCCCGGCCGTGTCCGGCTCGGACGTCGAGCTGACCATCGACCGGGACATCCAGTGGGCCGCGCAGAACGCCATCACCGAGCAGGTCAAGAAGTCCAAGGCGGACCGCGGCTACGTGGTCGTCCAGGACACGCAGACCGGGCAGATCCTGGCGATGGCCAACTCGCCCGGCTTCGACCCGAACGACCTGTCGACGGCCGACGCCGACGCGATGGGCAACGCGGCCGTCCAGGACGCCTACGAGCCCGGCTCCACCGCCAAGGTGATGTCGATGGCCGCCGTCCTGGAGGAGAACGCCGCCACCCCGCTCACGCACGTGGTGGTGCCCAACCGGCTGCACCGCGGCGACCGGCTCTTCAAGGACGACGTCGACCACGCCACCTGGTACCTCACGCTCAACGGCGTGCTCGCCAAGTCCAGCAACATCGGCACCATCCTCGCCACCGGCCAGCTCGGCAGGACCCAGGAACAGGCCAACCAGGTCCTCTACTCGTACCTGCGCAAGTTCGGCATCGGCAGCTACTCCGGGCTGGGCTTCCCCGGCGAGACCAAGGGCATCCTGGCGTCGCCCGGCAAGTGGTCGACGTCGCAGCAGTACACGATTCCTTTCGGTCAGGGCTTCTCCATCAACGCCATGCAGGCGGCCTCCGTCTACTCGACGATCGCCAACGGCGGGGTCCGCGTGGAGCCGACCCTGGTGCGCGGCGCCAAGGGCGCGGACGGCCGCTTCACCCCGGCCGCCCAGCCGAAGAAGACCCGCGTGATCAGCCAGAAGACGGCCAAGACCCTGGCCGAGATGCTGGAGTCCGTGGTGGACGACGAGCAGGGCACCGGTGCCAAGGCGGCCATTCCCGGTTACAACGTCGCGGGCAAGACCGGTACCGCCAACCGAGTGGATCCGGCCACCGGCAGGTACCGCGGCTACACCTCGTCGTTCGCCGGTTTCGCACCCGCCGACAAGCCCCGTATCACCGTCTACTGCGCCATCCAGAACGCGACCGCCGGCAGCTACTTCGGCGGCCAGATCTGCGGCCCGATCTACAAGCAGGTGATGGAGTTCGCCCTCAAGACCCTCCAGATCCCGCCGACCGGCGCCAAGGCGGCCGATCTGCCCGTCGACTACAAGCCCTGACCAGCGCCTCGGCACTTCGCACAGACCACCAGGAACGAGCTCGTGACAACGATCACCCCCGATCCCGGGAACCACGGGACCCCGCGCCCCTCGCTTCGCTCCGGAGCCGGTGCGCCCGGTACGCTCACCGCCGTGCCACACGCTGATCAGTCCCAAACCACCCAGAAGGGCGCTTCCGTGACATATCCGGGGCCGCCCAGGCCGGTTCAGGTCTCCGCAACACCCCTCGCGGAGCTCGCCGATCAGCTGGGTGCCGCCGAGCCGGAACCCGTCGAGAACACGGCCGACGTCACGGGCATCACCCATGACTCGCGCGCGGTCCGCCCCGGTGACCTGTACGCCGCCCTGCCGGGCGCCCGGCTGCACGGCGCCGACTTCGCCGCCCAGGCCGCCGGCCTCGGCGCGGTCGCCGTACTGACCGACCCGACGGGCGCCGAGCGCGCCGCCGCGACCGGCCTGCCGGTCCTGGTCGTCGACGACCCGCGCGCGCGGATGGGCGAGCTGGCGGCGACCATCTACGGCCGCCCGGGCCGCGACCTGCTGCAGATCGGCATCACCGGCACGTCGGGCAAGACCACCACGGCCTACCTGGTCGAGGGCGGTCTGAAGACCACCCGCACCACCGGTCTCATCGGCACCGTCGAGATGCGCATCGGCGACGAGCGCATCAAGTCCGAGCGCACCACCCCCGAGGCCACCGACCTCCAGGCCCTGTTCGCCGTGATGCGCGAGCGCGGGGTCGAGGCGGTCGCCATGGAGGTCTCCAGCCACGCGCTGGTCCTCGGCCGGGTCGACGGCTGCGTCTTCGACATCGCCGTCTTCACCAACCTCAGCCCGGAACACATGGAGTTCCACTCCGACATGGAGGACTACTACCGGGCCAAGGCGCAGCTGTTCACCCCGGAACGCAGCAGACGGGGTGTGGTCAACGTCGACGACGAGTACGGCCGCCGGCTCGCCCGGGAGGCCTCCGTCCCGGTCGTCACCTACTCCGCGGAGGGCCACCCCGACGCCGACTGGCGGGCCGCGGACGTCCACACCGGCCCGATGGACTCGACGTTCACCGTCGTCGGGCCCGAGGGCGTGCGGGTCGCCGCCAAGTCGCCGCTGCCGGGCCCCTTCAACGTGGCGAACACCCTCGCCGCGATCGTCGCCCTCGCCGCCGCCGGGTTCGACCCGCAGACCGCCGCCGACGGCATCGCCGCCGTGCCGGGTGTGCCGGGCCGCCTGGAGCGGGTGGACGCCGGACAGCCCTACCTCGCGGTCGTCGACTACGCCCACAAGACGGACGCCGTCGAGTCGGTCCTCAGGGCCCTGCGCAAGGTCACCAAGGGCCGGCTGCACATCGTCCTCGGCTGCGGCGGCGACCGCGACCGGACCAAGCGGGCCCCGATGGGCGCCGCCGCGGCCCGGCTCTCCGACACCGCCGTACTGACCTCCGACAACCCGCGCTCCGAGGACCCCCTCGCCATCCTCGCGACCATGCTCGAAGGCGCCGCCTCGGTGCCCGCCCACGAGCGTGGCGAGGTGCTCCTCTTCGAGGACCGGGCCGCCGCGATCGAGGCCGCCGTCGCCCGCGCGCACCCCGGCGACACCGTGCTGGTGGCCGGCAAGGGCCACGAGCAGGGCCAGGACATCGCCGGCGTGATCCGTCCCTTCGACGACCGCCAAGTGCTTCGCGAAGCTATCCAGAAGACCCAGGGATGAACTTGTGATCGCCCTCTCTCTCGCCGAGATCGCAGAAGTCGTCGGCGGGCAGACGCACGACATACCGGATCCGTCCGTCCAGGTCACCGGCGAGGTCGTCCGGGACTCCCGCGAGGCGGGGCCGGGCAGCCTGTTCGCCGCCTTCGTGGGCGAGCGCGTGGACGGCCACGACTACGCCGCCCAGGTCGTCGAGCAGGGCGCGGTCGCCGTACTGGCGTCGCGCCCCGTCGGTGTGCCCGCGATCGTCGTGGACGACGTCCAGACCGCCCTCGGGGCCCTCGCCCGCCATGTCGTACGACGGCTCGGCGCGACCCTCGTGGCGCTGACCGGCTCGGCCGGCAAGACCAGTACCAAGGACCTCATCGCCCAGGTGCTGCGCACCAAGGCGCCGACCGTCTTCACGCCCGGCTCGCTCAACAACGAGATCGGACTGCCGCTGACCGCCCTGTCCGCCACCGGGGAGACGAAGTTCCTGGTGCTGGAGATGGGGGCCCGCGGCATCGGCCACATCCGCTACCTCACCGATCTGACGCCCCCGAAGGTCGGCCTGGTCCTCAACGTCGGCACCGCCCACATCGGCGAGTTCGGCGGCCGGGAGCAGATCGCCCAGGCGAAGGGCGAGTTGGTGGAGGCCCTGCCGGCGGCCGAGGACGGCGGCGTCGCGGTCCTCAACGCCGACGACCCGCTGGTGCGGGCCATGGCCTCCCGTACCAAGGCGAAGGTGGTCCTTTTCGGAGAGTCGGCCGAAGCGGACGTACGGGCCGAGAACGTACGACTCACGGACACGGGACAGCCCGCGTTCAGCCTTCACACACCCTCCGGTGCAAGCGATGTGACCATGCGCCTGTACGGTGAGCACCACGTGTCGAACGCGCTCGCCGCGGCCGCCGTCGCCCATGAGCTGGGCATGTCCGCGGAAGAGATCGCCCTGGCGCTCTCCGAGGCGGGCTCCCTCTCCCGCTGGCGTATGGAGGTCACCGAGCGCCCGGACGGCGTGACCATCGTCAACGACGCCTACAACGCCAACCCCGAGTCCATGCGAGCCGCGCTGCGCGCGCTCGCGGCCATGGGCAAGGGGCGCCGCACGTGGGCGGTGCTCGGCAAGATGGCCGAGCTCGGGGACGAGGCGCTCGCCGAGCACGACGCGGTCGGACGGCTCGCCGTCCGGCTCAATGTCGGCAAGCTCGTCGCCGTCGGGGGAGTGGAAGCCTCCTGGCTGCAACTGGGCGCATATAACGAGGGTTCGTGGGGTGAGGAGTCGGTGCACGTGTCCGACGCACAGGCGGCGGTCGACCTGTTGCGCAGCGAGTTGCGCCCGGGGGACGTCGTACTCGTGAAGGCGTCACGGTCGGTGGGGCTGGAGAGCGTTGCGCAGGCGCTCCTCCGGACCGGTGCCGAGGGTGTTGATGCCCGATGATGAAGCAGATCCTCTTCTCGGGTGTCATCGGTCTCTTCCTGACGCTGATCGGCACCCCGCTGCTGATCAAGCTCCTCGCCCGCAAGGGCTACGGCCAGTACATCCGTGACGACGGCCCGCGCGAGCACGCCAGCAAGCGCGGTACGCCGACGATGGGCGGTATCGCCTTCATCCTGTCGACGGTCGCCGCCTACTTCCTGTCCAAGGTGATCACCGGCTACACCCCGACCTACTCGGGCGTGCTGGTGCTCGGCCTGATGTGCGGGATGGGCCTGGTCGGCTTCCTGGACGACTACATCAAGATCGTCAAGCGGCGTTCGCTCGGTCTGCGGGCCAAGGCGAAGATGGCCGGCCAGCTGATCGTCGGTATCTCCTTCGCGGTGCTGTCGCTGCAGTTCGCCGACGCCCGCGGCAACACCCCGGCCTCCACCAAGCTGTCGTTCATCACGGACTTCGGCTGGACCATCGGCCCGGTGCTGTTCGTGGTCTGGGCGCTGTTCATGATCCTCGCGATGTCCAACGGCGTGAACCTGACCGACGGTCTGGACGGCCTGGCCACCGGCGCCTCCGTCCTCGTCTTCGGCGCCTACACGTTCATCGGCGTCTGGCAGTTCCAGGAGTCCTGCGCCAACGCGACGACCCTGACCAACCCCAACGCCTGCTACGAGGTGCGTGACCCGCTGGACCTCGCGGTCATCGCCTCCGCGCTGATGGGTTCCTGCCTCGGCTTCCTGTGGTGGAACACCTCGCCGGCCAAGATCTTCATGGGCGACACCGGTTCGCTCGCGCTCGGCGGTGTCCTGACGGGCCTGGCGATCCTCTCCCGCACGGAGCTGCTCGTCGCCATCATGGGCGGCCTGTTCGTCCTCATCACCATGTCGGTGGTCATCCAGGTCGGCTCCTTCCGGCTCACCGGCAAGCGCGTCTTCCGGATGGCACCACTCCAGCACCACTTCGAACTCAAGGGCTGGTCCGAAGTCCTTGTGGTGGTCCGCTTCTGGATCATCCAGGGCATCTGTGTGATTGTCGGACTCGGCCTCTTCTACGCAGGATGGGCAGCGGACAAGTGACCGACTGGCAGGGCAAGCACGTCACCGTCGCCGGGCTCGGCGTCTCCGGTGTCCCGGCGGCCAAGGTGCTGCACGCGCGGGGCGCGATCGTCACGGTCGTCAACGACGGCGACGACGCACGCGCGCGTGAGCAGGCCGCCGAACTGGAGGCGCTGGGCGTCACGGTACGGCTCGGCGACGGCGCCACCCTGCCGACTGGCACCGAACTCATCGTCACCGCGCCCGGCTGGAAGCCGGACAAGCCGCTGTTCCAGGCGGCCCGCGCGGCCGGCATCGAGATCTGGGGCGACGTCGAACTCGCCTGGCGGCTCCGCGGCCCCGGCGCCGCCCCCTGGCTCGCCGTCACCGGCACCAACGGCAAGACCACCACCGTCCAGATGCTGGCGTCGATCCTGAAGGCCGCGGGGCTGCGCACGGCCGCCGTCGGCAACATCGGCGTCTCGCTGCTCGACGCGGTCCTCGGGGACGAGGAGTACGACGTCCTCGCGGTGGAGCTGTCCAGCTACCAGCTGCACTGGGCGCCCTCCCTGCGCGCCCACTCCGCGGCCGTGCTGAACCTCGCCCCCGACCACCTCGACTGGCACGGCTCCATGGAGGCCTACGCCAAGGACAAGGGCCGCATCTACGAGGGCAACCGGGTCGCCTGCGTCTACAACGCCGCCGACAAGCTCACCGAGGAGCTGGTCCGCGAGGCCGACGTCGAGGAGGGCTGCCGGGCCATCGGCTTCACCCTCGGCACCCCGGGGCCCTCCCAACTCGGCGTCGTGGACGGCATCCTCGTCGACCGCGCGTTCGTGGAGAACCGGCAGAAGAACGCCCAGGAGCTGGCCGAGGTCTCCGACGTCAACCCGCCGGCCCCGCACAACATCGCCAACGCCCTTGCCGCGGCGGCCCTCGCGCGCGCCTTCGGGGTGCCGCCCACGGCCGTACGGGACGGGCTGCGGGCCTTCACGCCGGACGCCCACCGCATCGCGCACGTGGCCGACGTGGACGGGGTCGCGTACGTCGACGACTCCAAGGCGACCAACACCCACGCGGCCGAAGCCTCGTTGGCGTCATATGAGTCGATCGTATGGATTGCGGGCGGTCTGGCGAAGGGCGCGACCTTCGACGAGCTGGTCGCCAAGTCGGCGAAGCGGCTTCGGGGCGCGGTGCTCATCGGCGCCGATCGCGCCCTCATCCGGGACGCCCTCGCGCGACACGCGCCGGAAGTCCCGGTCGTCGACCTCGACCGGACCGACACTGGGGCGATGCTCGCGGCGGTCCAGGAGGCGCGACGGCTCGCCGTCGCCGGAGACACGGTGCTGTTGGCACCCGCCTGTGCCTCCATGGACATGTTCGCCAACTACAACAAGCGCGGTGACGCGTTCGCCCAGGCTGTTCGCGAACTCGGCGCCTGACCCGGCCGCCTGCCGGGCGACCTTGGGAGGGACGCGTGGGACGGTCGACGTGCAGAGCCTGTGTCACATCCCCGGCCGGGCGCACGCCGCCTGGCACGCACTCCCCCAGAGGGGGGACCCCCAGCCGCGTTGCCGAAACGCCCACGTGGCTCCGCCACGAGGGCGCTCCGGCGCCTTGCGATCGCACGCACCAGACGACGTGCGCTGATCCGACCAGGGATATGACACAGGCTCTCAGCGGAGGCGTTGATGCCCGGTAGCCGCACCGGCCGCCCGCCCGTACAGCGGGCGGTCCGCCGGCCCGCCGCGCCCCGCGCGTCGCGCGAGAACCCGCTGCGGCGGTTCTACCTGCGCGCCCACCGGGCCTGGGACCGGCCGCTGACCGCGTACTACCTGATCCTCGGCGGCAGCCTGCTGATCATCGTGCTGGGTCTGGTGATGGTCTACTCGGCCTCCCAGATCACCGCGCTGCAGATGTCGCTGCCGGGCTCCTTCTTCTTCCGGAAGCAGTTCCTGGCCGCCTGCATCGGGGGCGTGCTGCTGCTCGTGGCGTCCCGGATGCCGGTGAAGCTGCACCGGGCGCTCGCCTACCCGATCCTCGCCGGAGCCGTCTTCATGATGGCGCTGGTGCAGGTGCCGGGGATAGGGATGTCCGTCAACGGCAACCAGAACTGGATCTCCCTCGGCGGTTCCTTCCAGATCCAGCCCAGCGAGTTCGGCAAGCTCGCCCTGGTGCTGTGGGGCGCCGACCTGATGGCGCGCAAACAGGAGAAGCGGCTGCTGGCCCAGTGGAAGCACATGCTGGTGCCGCTCGTTCCGGTGAGCTTCCTGCTGCTCGGGCTGATCATGCTCGGCGGCGACATGGGCACGGCGATCATCCTGACCGCGATCCTCTTCGGCCTGCTGTGGCTGGCGGGGGCGCCGACCCGGCTCTTCGCCGGCGTGCTGTCCGTCGCGGGCGTCCTCGGGGTGATCCTCATCAAGACCAGCCCCAACCGAATGGCCCGGCTCGCCTGCATCGGCGCCACCGAACCGAGGAGCGGCGTCGCCGACTGCTGGCAGGCGGTTCATGGCATCTACGCCCTGGCCTCCGGCGGGCTGTTCGGATCCGGCCTCGGTGCGAGTGTGGAGAAATGGGGACAACTCCCCGAAGCCCACACCGACTTCATCTTCGCCGTCACCGGTGAGGAACTGGGTCTGGCGGGGACGCTGTCGGTACTGGCCCTCTTCGCGGCTCTAGGCTATGCGGGTATCCGCGTGGCCGGACGCACGGAGGACCCCTTCGTGAGGTACGCCGCGGGAGGCGTGACCACCTGGATCACCGCCCAGGCGGTGATCAACATCGGTGCGGTGCTCGGCCTGCTGCCGATCGCCGGCGTCCCCCTCCCGCTGTTCTCCTACGGAGGCTCCGCCCTGCTGCCGACCATGTTCGCCATCGGGTTGCTGATCGCCTTCGCGCGCGACGAGCCCGGTGCGCGGGCGGCGCTTGCGATGCGGCAACCTCGCTTTGGTAGAAAGCGGGGAGCCGGGGGCCCTCAGGGGCCTCGGAGATGGAACACGATGCGACGGCGTGCCCCCGCGGCCCGCCCGTCCGGAGAGCGGTGAATTTCGGTGCATGTCGTACTCGCTGGTGGGGGGACCGCCGGCCACATCGAGCCCGCGCTCGCCCTCGCGGACGCCCTGCGCAGGCAGGACCCCACCGTGGGGATCACGGCCCTGGGCACGGAACGCGGCCTGGAGACCACACTCGTCCCGCAGCGCGGCTACGAGCTGGCGCTGATCCCGGCGGTGCCGCTGCCCCGCAGGCCCACCCCCGAACTGATCACCGTCCCCGGCCGGCTGCGCGGCACCATCAAGGCCGCCGAGCAGATCCTGGAGCGCACCAAGGCGGACTGCGTCGCGGGCTTCGGCGGCTACGTCGCCCTGCCCGCCTACCTCGCCGCCAAGCGCCTCGGCGTGCCGATCGTGATCCACGAGGCCAACGCCCGCCCCGGCCTCGCCAACAAGATCGGCTCCCGGTACGCGGCCAAGGTCGCCGTCTCCACCCCGGACAGCAAGCTGCGCGACGCCCGCTACATCGGCATCCCGCTGCGCCGCTCCATCGCCACCCTGGACCGGGCCGCCGCCCGCCCCGAGGCCCGCCACCGCTTCGGCCTCGACCCCAACCTGCCCACGCTGCTGGTCTCCGGCGGCTCCCAGGGCGCCCGCCGGCTCAACGAGGTCGTGCAGCAGGTCGCGCCCTGGCTGCAGCAGGCCGGCATCCAGATCCTGCACGCGGTCGGCCCGAAGAACGAACTGCCGCAGGTACATCAGATGCCGGGAATGCCCCCGTACATCCCGGTAAGTTACCTGGACCGGATGGACCTCGCGTACGCCGCGGCCGACATGATGCTCTGCCGCGCGGGCGCGATGACCGTCGCCGAACTCTCCGCCGTCGGTCTCCCGGCCGCCTACGTCCCGCTGCCCATCGGCAACGGCGAACAGCGGCTGAACGCCCAGCCGGTGGTCAAGGCAGGCGGCGGCCTGCTGGTCGACGACGCGGAGCTCACCCCGGAATGGGTGCAGCAGAACGTCCTGCCCGTGCTCGCCGACCCGCACCGGCTGTACGAGATGTCCCGCGCGGCGAGCGAGTTCGGCCGCCGGGACGCCGACGACCTGCTCGTCGGCATGGTGTACGAGGCGATCGCCTCAAGCCGATAGGACCGTATGACGAAAGGCAAGTGAGCAGCGTGGCCGGATCGACCACCGCCGAACGCGGTGAACGCCAGCAGGAGTCGTCCGGCCCGCCGCTCGTCCGCCGGCTGCGGAACCGCCGCTTTCGTAGGATGGTCATTCTGGTGCTGTCCGTGGTGCTCCTCGGATCGGGTTCCGTCTGGCTGCTGTACGGCTCCCCGTGGCTGCGGGTACGCCATGTCTCCGTGTCCGGTACGGCCGTTCTGAGCCCGGAGGACGTCCTGGAGGCCGCCGACGTCCCCGTCGGGGCGCCGCTGGTCTCCGTCGACACCGGCGGGATCGAGGCCCGGCTGCGCCGGAAACTGCCCCGCATCGACACGGTGGACGTCGTCCGTTCCTGGCCCCGCGGAATCGGGCTGAAAGTGACCGAGCGTACTCCCGTGCTGCTCATCGAAAAGAGCGGAAATTTCACCGAAGTGGACAAGGAAGGCGTCCGGTTCGCCACGGTTTCGCAAGCACCGAAAGGCGTTCCGGCGCTGGAATTGAGCCTGTCCCGGTCGGGTTCGGCGACCGCGAGCCTGCGCCGGTTCGGCACCGACCGGCTGGTGCGGGAGGCGGTCGACGTCGCGCGAGCCCTTCCGGCCGCCGTCCGCCGGGACACCCGGACCCTCAAGGTCCGTTCCTACGACGACATCTCGCTGGAGTTGGGCGGCGGCCGCGTCGTGGAGTGGGGCAGTTCCGAGAACGGGGCCGCGAAGGCGCGCACGCTCACCGCACTCCTGAAAGCCGCTTCCGGTGCCCGGCACTTCGACGTGAGTGTTCCCACCGCCCCTGCGTCATCGGCGAGTTGACGCACATCAGCGCAGGCCAGCACCCTGGTTGGGCACTGCTACGGCTGATCACATAGGGTGAAAAGAAAAACGGGAGGTTCGGCGTGTTCGTTGAACGGGCGCCACTTGTCGACTTAGTGTCCTGTTCAGAAGACTTCAAGGAACGGACACACTGGTAACCCTAAACTTCAACGTTAGGGTTCGGGTCGGCGCTACGGACCGTCCCAATCGGCATCTGCCGTCCCGCGCGGGCACCGCACGTGGACGGCGACGTAATTCGAGGCGAGAGGCCTTCGACGTGGCAGCACCGCAGAACTACCTCGCAGTCATCAAGGTCATCGGTGTCGGCGGCGGTGGTGTCAATGCCATCAACCGGATGATCGAGGTCGGCCTCAAGGGCGTCGAGTTCATCGCCATCAACACCGACGCACAGGCGCTGTTGATGAGCGACGCCGACGTCAAGCTCGACGTCGGCCGTGAACTCACCCGCGGACTCGGCGCCGGCGCCAACCCGGCCGTCGGCCGCAAGGCCGCCGAGGACCACCGCGAGGAGATCGAGGAGGTCCTCAAGGGGGCCGACATGGTCTTCGTGACGGCCGGTGAAGGCGGCGGCACCGGCACCGGCGGCGCGCCCGTCGTGGCCAACATCGCGCGCTCGCTGGGCGCCCTCACGATCGGCGTGGTCACCCGCCCCTTCACCTTCGAGGGCCGGCGCCGCGCCAACCAGGCCGAGGACGGCATCGCCGAACTCCGCGAAGAGGTCGACACCCTCATCGTCATCCCGAACGACCGGCTGCTGTCCATCTCGGACCGCCAGGTCTCGGTGCTCGACGCCTTCAAGTCGGCCGACCAGGTCCTGCTCTCCGGTGTCCAGGGCATCACCGACCTCATCACCACCCCCGGTCTGATCAACCTCGACTTCGCCGACGTCAAGTCGGTCATGTCCGAGGCCGGTTCGGCCCTCATGGGCATCGGCTCGGCCCGCGGCGACGACCGCGCGGTGGCCGCCGCCGAGATGGCGATCTCCTCGCCGCTCCTGGAGGCCTCCATCGACGGCGCCCGGGGCGTGCTGCTCTCCATCTCCGGCGGCTCCGACCTCGGCCTGTTCGAGATCAACGAGGCCGCCCAGCTGGTCAGCGAGGCCGCCCACCCCGAGGCCAACATCATCTTCGGCGCGGTCATCGACGACGCGCTCGGCGACGAGGTCCGCGTCACGGTCATCGCGGCCGGCTTCGACGGGGGCCAGCCCCCGGCCCGCCGGGACAACGTCCTCGGCTCGTCCTCGGCCGCCGCCCGCCGCGAGGAGCCCGCGCCGGCCCGCAGGGAGCCCGAGCGCCCCTCCTTCGGCTCGCTCGGCAGCGTGACGCCGAAGGAGGAGCCGGAGCCGATGCCGGAGCCGGTGGCCGACCTCCCGGTCGCCCCGCCGGTCCCGCCGTCCCGTTCCTACACGGACAGCGCGGCCGAGGAACTGGACGTGCCGGACTTCCTCAAGTGATCCTTACGACGTGATAGGACAGCGCGAGACCGTGAGCGGCGCGCACTTCGCCTTCACCGACAGGTGGGGCGGAGTGAGCGCCGCTCCGTACGAGGAGCTCAACCTGGGCGGGGCGGTCGGCGACGACCCCGGTGTGGTACGGACCAACCGGGAGACCGCCGCCAAGTCGCTCGGCCTGGACCCCGGCCGGGTGGTCTGGATGAACCAGGTGCACGGAAACGACGTGGCCGTCGTGGACGAGCCGTGGGGAGACCGGCCGGTGCCCGAGGTCGACGCGGTGGTCACCGCGCGCCGGGGGCTCGCCCTCGCCGTGCTCACCGCCGACTGCACGCCGGTCCTGCTGGCCGACCCGGTCGCCGGGATCGCGGCCGCCGCCCACGCGGGCCGGCCCGGCATGATCGCCGGAGTCGTCCCCGCGGCCGTGCGCGCCATGACGGAACTCGGTGCCGACCCGGCCCGGATCGTCGCCCGCACCGGACCCGCCGTCTGCGGCCGGTGCTACGAGGTGCCGGAGGCGATGCGCGCCGAGGTGTCCGCCGTCGAGCCGACGGCGCACGCCGAGACCAGCTGGGGCACTCCGGCGGTGGACGTGAGCGCCGGAGTGCACGCGCAGCTCGCGCGCGCCGGAGTGCTCGACCGGGCGCAGTCGCCGGTGTGCACGCTGGAGTCGGACGATCACTTCTCGTACCGGCGGGACCGCAC
The DNA here is from genome assembly GCF_042957285.1 of Streptomyces sp. NPDC008092. Taxonomy (NCBI): domain Bacteria; kingdom Bacillati; phylum Actinomycetota; class Actinomycetes; order Kitasatosporales; family Streptomycetaceae; genus Streptomyces; species Streptomyces sp. NPDC008092. The sequence continues at coordinate 383,841 of NZ_JBIBHY010000006.1, read as the reverse complement.
CACCGGGCGGCTCGCCGGCTATGTGTGGCTGGACTGATGGGGCATGACGGACCGTAAGACCGAGATCGCCGGAAACCTGGCGAAAGTGGAGGAGCGCATCGCCGCCGCCTGTGCGGCGGCCGGGCGCAAGCGGGAGGAGGTGACCCTGATCGTGGTCACCAAGACCTACCCGGCGAGCGACGTGCGGATCCTGTCGGGGCTCGGCGTGCGCCATGTCGCCGAGAACCGGGACCAGGACGCGGCCCCCAAGGCCGCCGAAAGTTCGGATCTGCCCTTGATTTGGCACTTTGTCGGTCAATTGCAGACCAACAAAGTGCGATCCGTTGTGGGTTATGCGGATCTCGTGCAGTCCGTCGACCGTGCCCGGCTCGTGGACGCACTGTCCAGGGAGGCGGTGCGGGCCGGGCGCGAGGTCGGGTGCCTCCTCCAGGTCGCGCTCGACGCGGGCGCGAGCGGCAGAGGGGAGCGCGGCGGTGTGGCGCCCGGCGGAATCGAAGAGTTGGCCGCCCTCGTCGCCGCCTCGCCGGGACTGCGGCTCGACGGCCTCATGACCGTCGCTCCGCTCACCGGGGAGTACGCGGGGCGCCAACGCGTGGCGTTCGAGCGGTTGATGGATTTGTCGACGGACCTGCGCCGGGCCCATCCGGCTGCGAACATGGTCTCCGCAGGGATGAGTGCGGACCTTGAGGAAGCCGTGGCCGCCGGGGCGACACATGTACGCGTCGGCACCGCGGTACTCGGAGTCCGCCCCAGGCTCGGGTAACGTCGCCAAGAAGTCGGACCACAGCAGAAAATATGGTCAATGCCGCCCCAAGGCGGGCACAGCGACCGTGTGGATCGCGGGACTTGGCAGTCGTCACCGATCCACCACAGAGCGGAGGACTCAGAGCATGGCCGGCGCGATGCGCAAGATGGCGGTCTACCTCGGCCTCGTGGAGGACGATGGGTACGACGGCCGCGGATTCGACCCCGATGACGACTTCGAGCCCGAACTGGACCCGGAGCCCGAGCGGGACCACCGACGGCACGAGCCGTCACACCAGTCCCACGGTTCACACCAGTCCCAAAGGGACGATTCGGTACGAGTGGTGCAACCGTCGCCCCCGCGCGACCCGGTGTCGCATTCCGCTTCGCTCCCCGCGGAATCGGGACGCCCGGCGCGCATCGCCCCCGTGGCGTCCATCACACAAGAACGCGCAAGCCTGGAGAAGAACGCACCGGTGATCATGCCCAAGGTCGTGTCGGAACGAGAGCCTTACCGGATCACCACGCTTCACCCCCGGACCTACAACGAGGCACGTACCATCGGGGAACACTTCCGTGAGGGCACCCCGGTGATCATGAATCTGACTGAGATGGATGACACAGACGCGAAGCGACTTGTCGACTTTGCGGCCGGTTTGGTGTTTGGTCTTCACGGCAGCATCGAGCGGGTGACGCAGAAGGTGTTCCTGTTGTCGCCTGCTAACGTCGATGTCACGGCGGAGGACAAGGCCCGCATCGCAGAGGGCGGGTTCTTCAACCAGAGCTGAGACGCAAGACCGGTACTAGGCACGGAAACAGGGGAGAGGGAAGCACGGATCATGAGCGTGTTCCTGGATGTGATCTACATCGCGCTGATGTGCTTCCTCATCGTGCTCATCTTCCGGTTGGTCATGGACTACGTGTTCCAGTTCGCCCGCTCATGGCAACCCGGCAAGGCGATGGTGGTCGTACTTGAGGCCACCTACACTGTCACCGATCCACCGCTCAAGCTTCTGCGGCGGTTCATCCCGCCGCTGCGTCTCGGGGGCGTGGCGCTCGACCTGTCCTTCTTCGTACTGATGATCATCGTCTACATCCTGATCGCGATCGTTGGTCGGCTGTGATGAGGAGCGATGTGACCTACCGTCTTGCCGATGCCGACGACTACGTTGAGGTGAAGAGATGCCGTTGACCCCCGAGGACGTGCGGAACAAGCAGTTCACGACCGTCCGCCTCCGAGAAGGCTATGACGAGGACGAGGTCGATGCCTTCCTCGACGAGGTCGAAGCCGAACTGACGCGCCTGCTCCGCGAGAACGAGGACCTGCGCGCCAAGCTCGCCGCGGCCACGCGCGCTGCTGCCCAGAACCAGCAGAACATGCGCAAGCCTCCGGAGCCGCAGGACCAGCAGGGCGGCATGCCCCAGGGCGGGATGCCTCAGCAGGGCATGCCTCAGCAGGGGATGCCGCAGCAGGGCATGCCGCAGGGCGGTATGCCGCAGCAGGGCATGCGAGGCCCCGGCGCTCCGGTGCCCGCCGGCATATCGGGCCCGCCGCAGCAGCAGATGGGTGGCCCCATGGGCGGTCCCCCGCAGCTGCCGAGCGGCGCCCCGCAGCTGCCGGCCGGTCCCAGTGGCCAGGGCGGTCCGCAGGGTCCCGGTCCGATGGGCCAGGGACCGATGGGTCCGGGTCCGATGGGCCAGGGTCCGATGGGTCAGGGCATGGGCCAGGGTCCGATGGGCCAGGGCATGGGCCAGGGTCCCGGCCCGATGGGCCAGGGCATGGCCCCGATGGGCGGCCAGCCCCCCATGCAGCAGATGGGTGGCCCGATGGGCGGCCCCATGGGCGGTCCGATGGGCGGCCCCGGTCAGGGCCCCGGTGGCGACAGCGCCGCCCGTGTCCTCTCGCTGGCCCAGCAGACCGCCGACCAGGCGATCGCCGAGGCCCGCTCCGAGGCCAACAAGATCGTCGGCGAGGCCCGCAGCCGCGCCGAGGGTCTGGAGCGTGACGCCCGTGCCAAGGCCGACGCGCTGGAGCGGGACGCGCAGGAGAAGCACCGCGTCGCGATGGGCTCCCTGGAGTCCGCGCGCGCCACGCTGGAGCGCAAGGTCGAGGACCTGCGCGGCTTCGAGCGCGAGTACCGCACGCGTCTGAAGTCGTACCTGGAGTCGCAGCTGCGTCAGCTGGAGACCCAGGCCGACGACTCCCTGGCGCCGCCGCGCACCCCGGCCGCGGCCTCCCTCCCGCCGTCCCCGGCGCCCTCCATGGCCCCGGCCGGCGCGAGCGCCCCGTCCTACGGCGGCAACCCGTCCATGGGCGGCCCGTCGATGGGCGGCCCGTCGATGGGCGGCCCGTCGATGGGTGCCCCGTCCCCCGCTGCCCCGTCCTACGGCGGCCAGCAGCAGATGACGCCGGCGATGACCCAGCCGATGGCTCCGGTACGCCCGCAGGGCCCCTCTCCGATGGGCCAGGCGCCGTCCCCGATGCGCGGCTTCCTCATCGACGAGGACGACAACTGACGGCGGGCGCGTAGCGCGCGTAGCCGTCGGCAGAGCACCACAGGGCGGGGCCCCGGATTCCGATCCGGGGCCCCGCCCTTTTTACGCGGGTTGCGCGGCCCGACGTCTCAGGCGCGCTGGGGGTTGCCCCGGCCGGAGGCTGGGGGAGGGACCGGGCGCGCCCGGTGCGCCGACCCGCACGTGTGACGAGGCGGCGCGTGAAGGGGCGCGGGGAACCGCGCACGGTAGGCGCTCCGACCCGCACCCACGAGAAGGGGCCCGGTCCCCACCGTGGAGACCGGACCCCTGCTCGGACAGGCCGGCGGCTACGCCTTGCGCAGCCGGAACGTCAGCGACAGCCCTTCGTCGGTGAAGGGATCGCCGTAACCGTCGTCCCCCTCGCCCTGGGAGAAGTCGGTCGCCAGCACTTCGTCGGCGATCAGCGCAGCGTGCTCCGCCAGCGCCGCGATCACCGCCGGGTCGGTCGACACCCACCGGAGCGCGATCCGGTCGGCCACGTCCAGCCCGCTGTTCTTGCGCGCCTCCTGGATCAGCCGGATCGCGTCCCGGGCGAGGCCCGCCTGGCGCAGCTCCTCCGTGATCTCCAGGTCGAGCGCGACGGTCGCACCGGAGTCCGACGCCACCGACCAGCCCTCACGCGGCGTCTCCGTGATGATCACCTCGTCCGGCGCCAGCGTCACCGTCTCACCCTCGACCTCGACCGACGCCGTGCCCTCCCGCAGCGCCAGCGACAGCGCGGCCGCGTCCGCCGCGGCGACCGCCTTGGCGACCTCCTGCACCCGCTTGCCGAACCGCTTGCCCAGTGCCCGGAAGTTCGCCTTCGCGGTCGTGTCGACCAGCGAGCCGCCGACCTCGGAGAGTGACGCCAGCGACGAGACGTTCAGCTCGTCGGTGATCTGCCCGTGCAGCTCCGGGTCGAGCGCGTCGAAGCCGACCGCCGCGACCAGCGCCCGGGACAGCGGCTGCCGTGTCTTGACGCCCGACTCCGCGCGCGTGGCCCGGCCCAGCTCCACGAGCCGGCGTACCAGGACCATCTGCTTGGACAGCTCCGGGTCGATCGCCGACAGGTCGGCCTCCGGCCAGGACGACAGGTGCACCGACTCCGGAGCGCCCGGGGTCACCGGCGCGATCAGGTCCTGCCACACCCGCTCGGTGATGAACGGGGTCAGCGGGGCCATCAGCTTGGTGACCGTCTCCACGACCTCGTGCAGCGTGCGCAGCGCGGCCTTGTCGCCCTGCCAGAACCGGCGCCGCGAACGGCGGACGTACCAGTTGGACAGGTCGTCGACGAACGCCGAGAGCAGCTTGCCGGCGCGCTGGGTGTCGTACGCCTCCAGCGCCTGCGTCACCTGGTCGGTGAGCGCGTGCAGCTCGGAGAGCAGCCAGCGGTCCAGGACCGGGCGGTCGGCCGGGGCCGGGTCCGCCGCGCTCGGCGCCCAGCTCGACGTACGGGCGTACAGCGCCTGGAAGGCGACCGTGTTCCAGTACGTCAGCAGCGTCTTGCGGACGACCTCCTGGATCGTGCCGTGGCCGACCCGGCGGGCCGCCCACGGGGAGCCGCCGGCCGCCATGAACCAGCGCACCGCGTCCGCGCCGTGCTGGTCCATCAACGGGATCGGCTGCAGGATGTTGCCCAGGTGCTTGGACATCTTGCGGCCGTCCTCGGCGAGGATGTGCCCCAGGCAGACCACGTTCTCGTACGACGACTCGTCGAAGACCAGCGTGCCGACCGCCATCAGCGTGTAGAACCAGCCGCGGGTCTGGTCGATCGCCTCGGAGATGAACTGCGCCGGGTACCGGCTCTCGAACAGCTCCTTGTTCTTGTACGGGTAGCCCCACTGCGCGAACGGCATCGAACCCGAGTCGTACCAGGCGTCGATGACCTCGGGCACGCGCACGGCCGTCTTCGCGCACTGGGGGCACGCGAAAGTGACCTCGTCGATGAACGGGCGGTGCGGGTCCAGCTCCGACTGGTCGGTGCCGGTCAGCCCGGTCAGCTCCGCGCGGGAGCCGACCACGGTGAGGTGGTCGTCCTCGCAGCGCCAGATCGGCAGCGGGGTGCCCCAGTAGCGGTTGCGGGACAGCGCCCAGTCGATGTTGTTGTTCAGCCAGTCCCCGTAGCGGCCGTGCTTGACCGTCTCCGGGAACCAGTTCGTCTTCTCGTTCTCTTCGAGGAGGCGGTCCTTGATCGCCGTCGTGCGGATGTACCAGGACGGCTGCGCGTAATAGAGCAGCGCGGTGTGGCAGCGCCAGCAGTGCGGGTAGCTGTGTTCGTACGGCAGGTGCTTGAAGAGGAGGCCGCGCTGCTTGAGGTCCTCGGTGAGCCGTTCGTCGGCCTTCTTGAAGAAGACGCCGCCGACCAGCGGCACGTCCTCCTCGAAGGTGCCGTCCGGGCGGACCGGGTTCACCACCGGCAGGCCGTAGGCGCGGCAGACCTTGAGGTCGTCCTCACCGAAGGCGGGGGACTGGTGGACCAGACCCGTACCGTCCTCGGTCGTGACGTACTCCGCGTTCACGACGTAATGCGCCGGTTCCGGGAACTCAACCAGCTCGAACGGACGTTGATAGGTCCAGCGCTCCATTTCGGCGCCGGTGAAGGTCTGGCCCGTGGTCTCCCAGCCCTCGCCGAGCGCCTTGGCGAGAAGCGGCTCGGCGACGACGAGCTGCTCCTCGCCGTCGGTCGCGACGACGTAGGTGACCTCCGGGTGCGCGGCGACCGCCGTGTTGGACACCAGGGTCCACGGGGTGGTCGTCCACACCAGGAGCGCGGCCTGGCCGGCGAGCGGACCGGAGGTGAGCGGGAAACGGACGTACACGGAGGGGTCGACGACCGTCTCGTAGCCCTGCGCCAGCTCGTGGTCGGACAGGCCGGTGCCGCAGCGGGGGCACCAGGGGGCGACGCGGTGGTCCTGGACCAGCAGGCCCTTGTCGAAGATCGTCTTCAGCGACCACCAGACCGACTCGATGTACTCGGGGTCCATGGTCACGTAGGCGTCGTCCAGGTCGACCCAGTAGCCCATGCGGGTCGTCAGCTCGGAGAACGCGTCGGTGTGGCGGAGCACGGACTCCCGGCACTTCGCGTTGAACTCGGCGATGCCGTACTTCTCGATGTCCGGCTTGCCGCTGAAGCCCAGCTCCTTCTCGACCGCCAGCTCGACGGGCAGGCCGTGGCAGTCCCAGCCGGCCTTGCGGGCCACGTGGTAGCCGCGCATGGTGCGGAAGCGGGGGAAGACGTCCTTGAAGACGCGCGCCTCGATGTGGTGGGCGCCGGGCATGCCGTTGGCGGTGGGCGGGCCCTCGTAGAACACCCACTCGGGGCGGCCCTCGGACTGCTCCAGGGTCTTGGCGAAGATCTTCTGCTCGCGCCAGAAGTCGAGCACGGCGTGCTCAAGGGCGGGCAGGTCGACCTGTGCGGGCACCTGGCGGTACGTCGGCGCTGTCATCTGCGAGCTTCCTCCAACGGACTTGCTGCCTTCCGTCGGAGGGACGAGAGCCTTGTCTTCCGGACGCCGTGTGCGGCGCGCTCCCGCGGTACCACCCTCCTTGGCCCGCCGGACGCCGTGTGCGCCGGTGAGCCCCCTCATTGGGGTCGCGAAGCCGGCTCTACTGGCCCCTGCGGGGCTTTCTTCCGGCGGCTCCGGGGTGATCTTCACGTCGCGCTCGCCCCCGGGCTTCCACCGTCCCCGGGTCGCTCTGGGCTGCGTACGCCGCTACTCGTCCCCATCCACGCTTCTCGCTGCGCCCAGTGTACGGCGCCGCACGGACAGCGGCCGCCCTGTTTTCCGGGCGCCGCCGGGGCGGAGCGGTCCACCTGCCGAGATGACCCGAATGGCGCGGTACGCGTGTTCGCATCCTGGGATGTCCGGCTCGGCGGATTACCGCGCGGGGAGCTGGGCACAACGCATGCATACCTGCTGCGTGGGGGGTGCGGGGCAGGCGGATCGGGCGGCGTGCCCCGTTGCCGCGGGACTCAAGTCGATTTATCGTCCCAGCACGATTCGCGTGCAAGATCACAATATGTGAAGGGGCTGCGGCCATGGTGGCGAAGAAGACCGCCGTACAGCAGCCGGCGTCCGGCCGGTCCAGGGGCGCGGCTGCCTCCGGCGGCGACACCACAGGGGGCGGCGGAAAGCAGGGCACGCGCGCGACAGCGGCGGCTCCTTCCGGGAAAGCGCCGGCTGATCAGGGTTCCGCCGGGAGAGAGGCCGCGAAGAAGGCACCCGTGAGGAAGACGGCCGAGACGAAGGCAGCCGGGAAGAAGGCAGCCACGAGGAAGGCCGACGGGGCGAAGTCGGAGAAGGCGGAGAAGAGCGCGTCCAAGGCCGTGGCGACGAAGACCGCGGCGGAGAAGAGCACGGCCAAGAAGAGCACGGCCAAGAAAGCGGGCGCGGCGCGGGCCGCGAAGCAGACGGGAGCCACGACGGTGGTTGCGAAGAAGACTCCTGGCACGGCCACGGCGGCGGACAGCGCTGTCCCCAAGGCGCGGGTCGCCACGGCGGCCCCGGACGAACTCGCGGTGCGTCCCGGCGAGGCCCCGTGGACACCGGAGGAGGTCGAGGAGGCGCGCACCGAGCTGATGACCGAGGCGCTGCGGCTGCGCGCCGAGCTCGACGCGTCCGAGAGCGCCCTGGCCGGGCTGATGCGGGACTCCGGGGACGGCGCAGGTGACGACCAGGCCGACACCGGCACCAAGAACATCACCCGGGAGCACGAACTGGCGCTGGCCGCCAACGCGCGCGAGATGCTCGAACAGACCGAGCGCGCCCTGCAGAAGCTCGACGCGGGCACCTACGGCCTCTGTGAGAACTGCGGGAACCCCATCGGCAAGGCCCGGATGCAGGCCTTCCCGAGGGCCACCCTGTGCGTCGAGTGCAAGCAGAAGCAGGAACGCCGCTACTGAGCATCGGGGTCCCCTGGGGCGTGCCGTAGTCTCGTCCCGAGGCAGGCACCTAGGTTGAGGGACTCACGTGGCAGAGGCGGAACGCATCATCGGTACGCCGGGCACCCCGGACGACGGCGGCGAGCGGACGGCGGCGCCCGGCGCCCCCGGTGCGCCCGGCGCTTCCGACGCCTCCGGTGCGGATCAGCAGTCCACCGCGGACCAGCGGACCGGCCGCGGGCGCCGGATCGCCGTGCTGTTCGCGGTGGCCGCCTTCGCGTACGCCCTCGACCTGGTCAGCAAGATGATCGTGGTCGCCAAGCTGGAGCACCACGCCCCGATCGAGGTCGTCGGCGACTGGCTGGAGTTCCACGCGATCCGCAACCCGGGCGCGGCCTTCGGGTTCGGCGGCGCCTTCACGATCATCTTCACGCTGATCGCGGCGGCCGTGATCGTCGTGATCTTCCGGCTGGCGCGCAAGCTGTACAGCTTCCCCTGGGCGGTCGCGCTCGGCCTGCTGCTCGGCGGCGCGCTCGGCAACCTCACCGACCGGATCTTCCGCTCGCCGGGGATCTTCGAGGGCCAGGTCGTCGACTTCATCGCGCCCAAGGACTTCGCGGTGTTCAACCTGGCCGACTCGGCGATCGTCTGCGGCGGCATCCTGATCGTGCTGCTCTCCTTCCGCGGCCTGGACCCGGACGGGACCGTCCACAAGGACTGAGGCCCGCAGAGGGGCCCCCGGGGGCTTGCGTACGGGGCTGTCGGCGCGGTCCGGCATACTCGACGGGTGAGCACGATTCCCGAGATCCGAACCCTGCCCGTGCCCGACGGCCTGGAGGGCGAGCGCGTCGACGCCGCCATCTCCCGCATGTTCGGCTTCTCCCGTACCAAGGCGGCCGAGCTGGCCGCGGCGGGCAAGGTCCAGGTCGACGGCGCGGTGGTCGGCAAGTCCGAGCGGGTGCACGGCGGCGCCTGGCTCGAGGTCGAGATGCCGGGGGCGCCCGCGCCCGTGCAGATCGTCGCGGAGCCCGTCGAGGGCATGGAGATCGTGCACGACGACGAGGACGTGGTCGTGATCGTCAAGCCGGTCGGCGTGGCCGCGCACCCCTCGCCGGGCTGGACCGGCCCGACCGTGATCGGCGGCCTCGCCGCCGCCGGATACCGCATCTCCACCTCCGGCGCCGCCGAGCGCCAGGGCATCGTGCACCGCCTCGACGTCGGCACCTCGGGCCTGATGGCGGTCGCCAAGTCGGAGCGGGCGTACACCTCGCTGAAGCGCCAGTTCAAGGAGCGCACGGTCGACAAGCGCTACCACACGCTCGTGCAGGGCCACCCCGACCCGACCAGCGGCACCATCGACGCCCCGATCGGCCGCCACCCGCAGCACGACTACAAGTGGGCGGTCACGGCCGACGGCAAGCCCTCCGTGACCCACTACGACCTCATCGAGGCGTTCCGCGCGGCCTCCCTGCTCGACGTGAAGCTGGAGACCGGCCGCACCCACCAGATCCGCGTCCACATGGCCGCCCACCGCCACCCCTGCGTCGGCGACCTGACCTACGGCGCCGACCCGACGCTCGCCAAGCGGCTGCACCTGACCCGCCAGTGGCTGCACGCGGTCCGCCTCGGCTTCGAGCACCCCGCGGACGGCGAGTGGGTCGAGTTCGCCAGCGAGTACCCGGCCGACCTGCAGAAGGCGCTCGACCAGGTCCGCGAGGAGACCTACGGATGAGCACGCGCGCGTACGCGGTCCGCGTCGCCGGGGACCCGGCCGACCTGGAGGCGTGCTTCGCGGTGCGCAAGCAGGTCTTCGTGGTCGAGCAGGGCGTCCCCGAGGACCTGGAGTACGACGAGTACGACCCCGTCGCCGTGCACGTCCTGGCGGTCCGCGAGGACGGCACGCCCCTCGGCACCGGCCGGCTGCTGTACGGCGAGCGGGCCGCGGCCAGGACCGGCGGTGACCCGTCCCTCGGCTCCCTGGGCCGGCTCGCGGTCACCGGGGAGGCCCGCGGCCTCGGCATCGGCGTCGCCCTGGTGCGGGCCATCGAGGAGGCCGCACGCGCGCGTGGCCTGACCGCGGTGGACCTGCACGCGCAGACCCACGCGCTGGGCTTCTACGAGCGGCTGGGCTACGAGCCGTACGGCCCGGAGTACGAGGAGGCCGGCATCCCGCACCGGGGGATGCGCAGGGTTCTGTAGCCGGCATGGCACGCTTGAGGCCCGCTGTGTGATCGTCTACACCCGGAGCGCTGGCCGTGGATCAGTTGGCCCTGTTGTTCGTGCTGCTGCTCGGGGCCCTGGTGAGTGTTCCGGTGGGGGACCGGTTCGGACTGCCGGCGCCCGTGCTGATGACGTTGTTCGGGATCGTCCTCGCGGTCGTCGACTTCGTGCCGGACGTGAAGATCCCGCCCGAGCTGATCCTGCCCGGCCTGCTGCCGCCGCTGCTCTACGCCGCCGTACGGCGGACCTCCTGGCGGCAGTTCGCGGCCAACGTCAGGCCGATCTTCCTGCTCGCCGTGGCCCTGGTCTTCGTCACCACGCTGTGCGTGGCCGTGGTCGCCAACGCGGTCGTGCCCGGACTGCCGATCGCCGCCGCGATCGCACTGGGCGCGCTGGTCGCCCCGCCCGACCCGGTCGCGGCGACCGCCGTCGCGGGACAGCTGGGGCTGCCGCGCCGCCTGGTGTCGATCCTGGAGGGCGAGGGCCTCTTCAACGACGTCACCGCCATCGTTCTCTACCACGTGGCCATCGCGGCCGTGGTCAGCGGCACGTTCTCGCCGTGGCGGGCCGGGCTGGACTTCCTGCTGTCCGCCGTGGTCGCGGTCGTCGTGGGGCTGGTGCTCGGCTGGGGCGCGAACAGACTCATGGACGTGCTCGGCGACGCGACCCTGCAGATCGGCCTGACCCTGATCGTCCCGTACGCCTCCTACGTCATCGCCGAGGAGCTGCACGGCTCCGGTGTCCTGGCCGTGCTCACCACCGCCCTGTTCATCGCCGAGTACGCCACCGACGCCGACGACGTCATGACCCGGCTCGCCGGATACACCTTCTGGGACATCGTCGACACGCTCGTCACCGGTGTCGCGTTCGGGCTGATCGGCCTGGAGCTGCACAACGCGATCCGCACGGCGTCCGGCCGCTGGGGCGAGCTGCTCGGCTGGGCGGCGGCGGTCGTGGGGGTGGTGGTCGTGGTGCGGCTGGTCTGGCTGCTGCCGGCGACCTGGCTGACCAAACGGCTGCACGCCCGGCGGGACTACGACGAGGAGATCCCGACCAGCTGGCGGGAGACCATCGTGATGTGGTGGTCCGGGATGCGCGGGGTGGCGTCGGTGGCGCTGGCCCTGGCCATCCCCCTGAGGACCGACGACGGGTCCGCCTTCCCGGACCGCGACGAGATCGTCTTCATCGCCTTCGGCGTGATCATGGCGACGCTGGTGCTCCAGGGGCTGACCCTGCCCTGGCTGGTGAAGCGGCTGGGGGTACGGGCCGACACCGACCGCGAGAAGGAGATCGAGAAGGAGCTGGCGGTACGGGCGGCGAAGGCGGCACGGCGGCGCCTGAAGGAGATCGAGCAGGTCGAGGAGCTGCCCGAGGACGTGACGGAGCAGATGCTGCGGCGGGCCTTCGAGATCGGGTTCCGGATCAGTCCCGACGTGGTGGAGGACGAGCGGCGGGAGGGCCACGACAAGCGGGTGCGGCGGCTGAAGCGGTTGCGGCGGATCCAGCAGGAGATGCTGAGCGCGGCGCGGCACGAGGTGCTGGCGGCGCGCAGCGAGCCGGGGGCGGATCCGGAGATCGTGGACCGGGTGCTGCGGCATCTGGACGTCCGCAGCCTGCGGTGACGCTCCGCTGGGGGTGCCGTGATGGGTCGTCCTTCGTCTGCGGCGCCGTCGTGGCTGGTCGCGCAGTTCCTCCCCCAGCCTTCGGCCGGGGGTGCCCCCAGCGCCCCTTTCGGGGCGCTGTACAGCGGTAGTAATACAAGTGCATGGCGCCTGTGGACAGTCACAGGCGCCGTCGGCTTTCCGCTCGTAGTCTCGGATCATGGCTCGGAACATTGTGATCAGTGGTGGAGGGACCGGGATCGGGCTCGCCGCGGCGCGGGTGTTCGCCGGGGACGGGGACCGTGTGCTGCTGCTCGGGCGGCGCAGAGAGGTACTGGAGAAGGCCGGGGTGCCGGGGGCCGTCAGCCGTGCGGCGGACCTGAGCGAGCCCGCCGAGGTACGGAGCGTCGCGCGGTTCGTCGCCGACGAGTTCGGCACCGTGGACGTGCTGATCCACAGCGCCGGCGGGAACGCGGCCCTGGCGCCGGACGCGGAGGACGGTGACCCGCTCGACGCCGTCGCCCGCGTCTGGAGCGGCAACTTCCGGCAGAACACGCTGACCGCCGTACTGCTCACGGAGGCGCTGAAGGACCGGCTCGCCGACCCCGGCGGGCGGGTGCTGTTCGTCAGCTCCATCGCGGCCTTCCGGGGCTCGGGGAGCGGCTCCTACGCCGCGTCCAAGGCCGCCCTGCACCCGTACGCCCATGACCTGGCCCGGCAGCTGGGGCCGCGCGGGGTCACCGTGAACGTGGTCGCGCCCGGGTACGTCGAGGACACCGAGTTCTTCGGCGGACCGGTGGAGGAGGCCCGGCGGGAGCGGCTCGTCGCCGAGACGTCGACGGGCCGGGCCGGCATACCCGGTGACGTCGCCGCCACCCTGCACTGGCTGGCGTCCCCGGCCGCCGGGCACGTCACCTCGCAGATCGTCCAGGTCAACGGCGGCGCCGAACGCGGCCACTGACAGGAGACCTCAGCCGCGGCCGGTGCGGGGCGGCTCGTGCAGGCGCCGGTCGGCCGCGGCCGCCGCCCCGTCCTGCGCCCCGTCCTGGGAGGGGATGATCGCGCCGGGCGGCAGGACCGCGTCGGCCGTGTTGACCCGGGGCAGGGCGTACGGGTGCTCCGCGTTCAGCCAGGTGATCATCTGCTCGCGGACGGTCACCCGGACCGTCCAGATGTCGTCCGCGTCCTTCGCGGTCACCAGCGCCCGCACCTGGACGGTGTTCGGCGTGGAGTCGGTGACCACCAGGCCGTGGGCCCGCCCGTCCCAGGCCGGGCAGGTGCGCAGGATGTCCTGGAGCTTTTCCCGCATGGCCTCGATCGGTGCCGAGTGGTCGACGTGCCAGTAGACGATCCCGGTCATCTGCGGGGTGCCCCGCGACCAGTTCTCGAAGGGTTTGGAGGTGAAGTACGACACCGGCATGGTGATCCGGCGCTCGTCCCAGGTCCGTACCGTCAGAAAGGTCAGGGTGATCTCCTCGACCGTGCCCCACTCGCCGTCGACCACGACCGTGTCGCCGAGGCGCACCATGTCGCCGAAGGCGATCTGCAGGCCGGCGAACATGTTCGCCAGGGTGGACTGGGCGGCCACACCGGCGACGATGCCGAGGATCCCGGCGGAGGCCAGCAGCGAGGCGCCGGCCGCGCGCATCGCCGGGAAGGTCAGCAGCATCGCCGCCACGGCCACCACACCGACGATCGCCGTCACCACCCGCATGATCAGCGACACCTGGGTGCGCACCCGGCGGACCCGGGCCGCGTCGTGGTGGACCCGGGCGTAGCGGTCGTAGGTCGACTCCACGACGGCCGCCGCGATCCGCACCACCAGCCAGGCGGCCGACCCGATCAGCATCAAGGTCAGGACCTGGCCGACGGCGGTCCGGTGCTCCCGGATCAGCTCGGCCTGGTCGTAGGAGCCTCTGAGCAGGGCCGCGCACAGCACCAGCTGGTAGGGGATGCGGCCGCGGCGCAGCAGGCCCCACAGGGGCGTCTCGCTGTGCCGTGTGTCGGCCTTGCGCAGCAGCAGGTCGGTCGCCCAGCCGATCAGCAGGGTGAGGACGACGGCGCCGCCGACCACGATCAGCGGGCGGAGTACGTTCTCCATCTCCATGGATGCGAACGTAACCGCTGCGGCGGGGTCCTGAACATGCCGTTCGGTGAGAAGGAGGCGACAGGCGTCACCTGGCGGGCTGGCACCATGGGTCCATGAACATCATGCTCTTTCACTCGACCTACGGCCTCAGGCCCGCGGTGCGCGAGGCCGCGGACCGGCTGCGTGCCGCCGGGCACGAGGTGTGGACGCCGGACCTCTTCGAGGGGCGCACGTTCGACACGGTCGAGGAGGGCATGGAGTTCAACGAGGCGATCGGCAAGGACGAGCTGCTGAAGCGGGCCGTGCTGGCGGCGGCGCCGTACTCGGAGCGCGGGCTGGTGTACGCGGGGTTCTCGCTGGGCGCCTCGGTCGCGCAGACGCTGGCGCTGGGCGACGAGCGGGCGCGGGGGCTGCTGCTTCTGCACGGCACCTCGGACATCGCCGCGAGCGCCTCGGTGGACGAGCTGCCGGTGCAGCTGCACGTGGCCGAGCCGGACGCCTTCGAGACGGACGACTGGCTGAGCGCCTGGTACCTGCAGATGGGCCGGGCCGGCGCCGACGTGGAGATCTACCGGTACCCGGGGGCCGGTCACCTCTACACCGATCCCGGTCTGCCGGACTACGACGAGGAGGCCGCCGAGGCCACCTGGCGGGTGGCGCTCGGCTTCCTCGACACGCTGTAGGAGGCGGTTACACCGGGTCGTAGGTGCGCTCGACCTTCTGGGTGCCGCTGCGGGTGCGGTACGACCGCTCCCAGGACGAGGTGGCGTCGGCCTTCGTCTTGTCGGAGAGGACGTAGTAGTCCATCTGCGCCCGCGCGGCCGTGATGTCCAGGATGCCGTAGCCGTGCCGGTCGGTGTCGACCCAGTGCACGTGGCGGTTGGCCAGCTGGATGACCGGGGCGGCGAGGGCGGAGACGACGCCGGGGGAGACCTTGAGGATGTCGTCGAGGTTGTCGGAGGTCACCGAGGTGACCACGAACTCGGTGGCGGCCGAGGCGGACAGGGGGTAGGTCCCGGCGTCCACGGGCACGTCGTTGGCCCAGGCCATGTGGATGTCGCCGGTCAGGAACACCGTGTTGCCGATCGCGTTGGAGCGCAGGTGGGCCAGCAGCTCGCGGCGGTCGTCGGTGTAGCCGTCCCACTGGTCGGTGTTGAGGGCGAGGCCGTCCTGGGGCAGGCCGAGCAGCTTGGCGAGCGGTTTGAACAGGTCGGCGGAGAGCGAGCCGATGGCGAACGGCGAGATCATCACCGAGTTGCCGACCAGCCGCCAGGTGGTGTCGGAGGCCTTCAGCCCGGCCTTGAGCCAGTCGAGCTGGGCGCGGCCGGTGATGGTGCGGTCCGGGTCGTCGACCGAGCCGCTGCCCGTGGACACCTGCTGGGAGCGGAAGGAGCGCAGGTCGAGCAGGGAGAGGTCGGCGAGCTTGCCGAAGCGCAGCCGGCGGTAGGTGGTGCCGGCGATGGCCGGGCGGACCGGCATCCACTCGAAGTAGGCCTGCTTGGCGGCGGCCTGACGGGCCGTCCAGGTGCCTTCGGTGCCCTCGGTGTGGTTCTCGGCACCGCCGGACCAGGAGTCGTTGGCGAACTCGTGGTCGTCCCAGATCGCGATGACCGGCGCCTTGGCGTGCAGGGCCTGCAGGTCGGTGTCGGTCTTGTACTTGCCGTGCCGTATGCGGTAGTCGGCGAGCGTGATGATCTCGTGGGTCGGCGCGTGCTCCCGGACCACGGTGTCGCGGGTGCCGTACTCACCGGTGCCGTACTCGTAGATGTAGTCGCCGAGGTGCAGCCAGGCGTCGAGGTCGTTCCGGGCGGCCAGGTGCCGGTAGGAGGCGAAGTAGCCGGCCTCCCAGTTGGCGCAGGAGACGACGCCGAAGCGCAGGCCCGCGACGGTGGCGTCCGCCGCCGGCGCGGTGCGGGCGCGCGCCACCGGGGAGTCCGTGGGGCCGGCCGAGAAGCGGAACCAGTAGTCGGTGGCCGGGGCCAGGCCGCGGATGTCCGCCTTGACGGTGTGGTCGGAGGCGGCGGTCGCGGTGGTGGAGCCCCTGGAGACGACGTTCGTCAGCGCCTTGTCGGTGGCGACGACCCAGCTGACCTCGGTGTCCGGGCCGACCCCGGAACCGGGTGTCGCGTCGGTGGTCGGCGTCACCCGCGTCCACAGCAGGATGCCGTCGGGCAGCGGGTCGCCGGAGGCGATGCCGTGCAGGAAGGCGGGGGCGTCCGAGGCGGCCCGGGCCGGCAGCGCGGCGGCCAGGGGTGCGGCCAGGACAGCGGTCGCCGCCGCGGCCTTGACGACCGTACGGCGGCGGGGGGAGAGGGAGTGTGCACTCTCGGAAGACTGTGTTGATCGGTTTCGACTGGTCACGACCGCTGAGGTTACTGACCAGTATGAACAAGAGCAGGCGAACCATGGAAAGTTCGCCTGCTCTTCACGTGGAGCCGGAAATTCCGGTCGGCGTCAGGCCTTGAGGGCCGCGTCCACCACGGTGTTGAAGGCGTCGACCGTCATCGGCGGGTTGCCGTTGGAGTCGGCCGTCAGCATCTTGCCGTTCATGACGAAGCTCGGGGTGCCCGTCACGCCGTCCTTGTTGGTGTCGAAGGTCTTCGACATGGCCAGCGCCCAGGCGTCGTACTTGCCGGACTTCACGTCGGCCTGGAAGGACTTGTTGTTCTTCAGCGCCGGGACGGTGTCGGCGACCTCGATGAGGTAGCTGTCGTTCTTGAACTTGTCGGTGGACTCGTCCGGGTGCCACTTCTTCGAGTACAGCGCGGTCTTGTACTCCAGGAACGCCTCGTCGCTGACGTTCAGCGCGGCACCCATGGCGCTCATCGCGTTCTTGGAGCCCTCGCCGCGCGAGCCGATCTGGCCCTTGCCGAGCGAGTCGCCGTCGAGGAACGTGCCGCCGATGTACTGGATCTTGAACTTGCCGTCGTCGATGTCCTTCTTCACCGTCGAACCGACGGTCTGCTCGAACTGGGCGCAGATCGGGCAGCGCGGGTCCTCGTACACCTTCAGGGTCTTCGTGGCGGTGGACTTGCCGATGACGACCGTGGTGCCGTCCGTGCCCGTGGTGTTGGCCGGGGCGACGACCTTGGCGTCCTTCTCGGCCTCCCAGTAACCGGGCTTGTTGGCCTGGACGACCGCGTAGCCTATGCCGCCCGCCGCGGCCAGCACGGCCACGACCGAGCAGGCCACGATGAGCTGCCGCCTGACCTTGGCGCGCTTGGCCTGCTTCTCGCGCTCGGCG
Organism: Streptomyces sp. NPDC008092; assembly: GCF_042957285.1. NCBI lineage: Bacteria > Bacillati > Actinomycetota > Actinomycetes > Kitasatosporales > Streptomycetaceae > Streptomyces > Streptomyces sp. NPDC008092. The sequence continues at coordinate 366,547 of NZ_JBIBHY010000006.1, read as the reverse complement.
CGCAGCCGCTCCCGGGCCGCGTTCTTGGCAGCTGCGCTGTTCCGCTTGCTCATGTTGGTGATCTCCAAAGGGGGACGCGCACATGTCGTACGCGGGATACGTGTGGGGGACTCGCTGCACTCGGCGTGCTCGGACGAGGGGCGTGCTCGGGCGGGTGGGGCGCTCAGGCGAAGGGCAGGGCGAGCGCCCCGGAGCACGGTGGTCCGCGCCGTCCCAGGGAGTGCGCGAGGAGCAGGTCGCGGGTGGCGGCCGGGCGCGGTGCCGGACGCGGCAGCCGCCGTACCGGGGCCGGCCGGACCGCGCCCGCGGCGGCCGCGAGCAGCAGCGGGCGGAAGGTGGTGGCGGCGACGGCGCGCAGCAGCTGGGTCAGGGCACGCTCGCCGCGGCGCAGCCAGGCGGCGGCGAGCAGGCCGACGCCGACGTGCGCGGCGAGCAGCAGCCAGGCGGCGGTCGGGTCGGCCTGCGTGAGGGCCGCGGCGGCGCGGGAGCCGCCGGTCATCCGGGCCAGCGGGGTGCCGACCGTGCCGCCGTGGCAGAGGACGTCGAAACCGACGGCGCGCAGCGGGCCGGCGATGGGGCCGCCCGCCCGGCCGTAACAGGCGTGCTGGCCGGTGGTGAAGACGGTGTCGGCGGCCAGCTCCAGCGGGATCAGCAGGGCCGCGATCCGGCCGAAGCCGCGCTCGCGGCCCGCCAGCGCGTACGCCGCGGCGAACACACCGGCGGCTACCGCGGCCACCGTCGTGAACGGCAGCGGGGCCCGGGACAGCAGCACGTGCGACGCGGTGCTGAGCGTCACGACGAAGGCCGTGAACAGCGCCGCGCGCACGGCTCTGAGCTGGGTCCCGGATATGTCCATAGCGGTGGAGAGTCTGTCACGTACTCATGTAAGGGACCCCTAAAAAGGTCCTGAGAATCGGCGAAGGTTACAGCCCTGGAATGCGGCCGTTGCGGAAGAGGTCGACGAAGATCTGGTGGTCGGCACGCGCGCGTGCGCCGTAGCTGTGCGCGAAATCGGTGAGCAGGCCCGCGAAGCCGTCCTCGTCGGCGGCGATCGCCGCGTCGATGGCCCGCTCGGTGGAGAACGGCACCAGGGACTCGCCGGAGGTGTCGTCGGCCGCCGAGTGCATGGACGCCGTGGCCCGGCCGAGGTCGGCGACGACCGCCGCGATCTCCTCCGGGTCGTCGATGTCGCTCCAGTCCAGGTCCACCGCGTACGGCGACACCTCGGCGACCAGCTGTCCCGCGCCGTCCAGCTCGGTCCAGCCCAGCCACGGGTCCGCATGGGCCTGCAGGGCCCGCTGCGAGATCACCGTGCGGTGGCCCTCGTGCTGGAAGTAGTCCCGGATCGCCGGGTCCGTGACGTGCCGCGAGACGGCCGGGGTCTGGGCCTGCTTGATGTAGATCACCACGTCGTTCTCCAGGGCGTCCGTGGCGCCCTCCAGGAGGATGTTGTACGACGGCAGGCCGGCCGAGCCGATGCCGATCCCGCGGCGGCCCACGACGTCCTTCACGCGGTAGGAGTCCGGACGGGACAGGGACGACTCGGGAAGGGTCTCCAGGTAGCCGTCGAAGGCGGCCAGCACCTTGTAGCGGGTGGCGGCGTCCAGCTCGATGGAGCCGCCGCCGGAGGCGAAGCGGCGCTCCCAGTCGCGGATCTCCGTCATCGAGTCCAGCAGCTCGAAGCGGGTCAGCGAGCGGGCCGCGCGCAGCGCGCCGAGCAGCGGGCCCTCGGCGCTGTCCAGGGTGAACGGCGGCACCTCGTCGCTCTTCGCGCCCGTCGCCAGCGCGTGGATGCGCTCGCGGTAGGCGTCCGCGTACACCTCGACCAGCTCGGTGATCTGCGCGTCGCTGAACGCCTTCGCGTACCCGATCAGCGCCACGGAGGCGGCGAAGCGCTTCAGGTCCCAGGTGAACGGGCCCACGTAGGCCTCGTCGAAGTCGTTGACGTTGAAGACCAGGCGGCCGTTGGAGTCCATGTACGTGCCGAAGTTCTCCGCGTGCAGGTCGCCGTGGATCCACACGCGCGAGGTGCGCTCGTCCAGGTACGGGCCGGTGAATATCCGCCCGCCACCCAGTCCGGCGTGCTCCGCGTCCAGGTCGTGGTAGAAGAGCGCGGCCGTGCCCCGGTAGAAGGCGAAGGCCGAGGCCGCCATCTTCCGGAACTTCACGCGGAACGCGGCCGGGTCGGCGGCCAGGAGCTCGCCGAAGGCGGTGTCGAAGACGGCGAGGATCTCCTCGCCGCGCTGCTCGCCGTTGAGCTGGGGGACCGACATCGCTGGGTGCCTCCTGGTGCGTGTGGTGCCTGACATGTGGCGCGGATCTCTCGCCCGGACCAACGTGCGAAGGTCCCCGGGAGTGCCCGCTTTCTCCGCACGAAGGTACGCGGGGGAGCCCGCCGGGTGTCAGTGCCGAGGCATAGGATTCCGCTGTCCCACCAGACTGCCCGCAGCCGGTCGGAAGATCGTCGACGCCTGTTTTCCTTTGGAGGCCGAACCCGTGTCAAAGCCGCCCTTCACGCACCTGCACGTCCACACCCAGTACTCGCTGCTGGACGGTGCCGCGCGGCTCAAGGACATGTTCAACGCCTGCAACGAGATGGGCATGACGCACATCGCCATGTCCGACCACGGCAACCTGCACGGGGCGTACGACTTCTTCCACACCGCGAAGAAGGCCGGGGTCACCCCGATCATCGGGATCGAGGCGTACGTCGCCCCCGAGTCCCGGCGCAACAAGCGCAAGATCCAGTGGGGCCAGCCGCACCAGAAGCGGGACGACGTCTCCGGTTCCGGCGGTTACACCCACAAGACGATGTGGGCCGTCAACAGCACGGGCCTGCACAACCTCTTCCGGCTCTCCTCGGACGCGTACGCCGAGGGCTGGCTGCAGAAGTGGCCCCGGATGGACAAGGAGACGATCTCCCAGTGGTCCGAGGGGATCGTGGCCTCCACCGGCTGCCCCTCCGGCGAACTCCAGACCCGGCTGCGCCTCGGCCAGTACGACGAGGCACTGAAGGCGGCGGCCGAGTACCAGGACATCTTCGGCAAGGACCGCTACTTCCTGGAGCTGATGGACCACGGCATCGAGATCGAGCACCGGGTCCGCGACGGCCTGCTGGAGATCGGCAAGAAGCTCGGCATCCCGCCGCTGGTGACGAACGACTCGCACTACACGTACGCGCACGAGGCGACCGCCCACGACGCCCTGCTCTGCATCCAGACCGGCAAGAACCTCTCCGACCCGGACCGCTTCAAGTTCGACGGCACCGGCTACTACCTGAAGTCCACGGACGAGATGTACGCCGTCGACTCCTCGGACGCCTGGCAGGAGGGCTGCGCCAACACCCTCCTGGTCGCCGAGATGGTCGACACCACCGGCATGTTCGAGGCCAAGAACCTCATGCCGAAGTTCGACATCCCCGACGGCTTCACCGAGGTCACCTGGTTCAAGGAGGAGGTCCGCCGGGGCATGGAGCGCCGCTTCCCCGGCGGCATCCCGGACGACCGCCAGAAGCAGGTCGAGTACGAGCTGGACGTCATCATCCAGATGGGGTTCCCGGGCTACTTCCTCGTGGTCGCCGACTTCATCATGTGGGCCAAGAACAACGGCATCGCGGTCGGCCCCGGCCGAGGCTCCGCGGCCGGTTCGATCGTCGCCTACGCCATGGGCATCACCGACCTCGACCCGATCCCGCACGGCCTGATCTTCGAGCGGTTCCTCAACCCCGAGCGCGTCTCCATGCCCGACGTCGACATCGACTTCGACGAGCGCCGGCGCGTCGAGGTGATCAGGTACGTGACCGAGAAGTACGGCGCCGACAAGGTCGCCATGATCGGCACCTACGGCAAGATCAAGGCGAAGAACGCCATCAAGGACTCCGCGCGCGTGCTGGGCTACCCGTACGCGATGGGCGACCGCCTCACCAAGGCGATGCCCGCCGACGTCCTCGGCAAGGGCATCGACCTCGACGGCATCACCAACCCCTCGCACCCGCGGTACAACGAGGCGGGCGAGATCCGCGGGATGTACGAGAACGAGCCGGACGTCAAGAAGGTCATCGACACCGCGAAGGGCGTCGAGGGCCTGGTGCGGCAGATGGGCGTGCACGCCGCCGGCGTGATCATGTCCAGCGAGCCCATCGTCGACCACGCCCCGATCTGGGTGCGGCACACCGACGGCGTGACCATCACGCAGTGGGACTACCCGCAGTGCGAGTCGCTCGGCCTGCTGAAGATGGACTTCCTCGGCCTGCGCAACCTGACGATCATGGACGACGCCGTCAAGATGGTGAAGTCCAACAAGGGCATCGACCTCGACCTGCTGGCCCTGCCGCTCGACGACCCGAAGACCTTCGAGCTCCTCCAGCGCGGCGACACCCTGGGCGTCTTCCAGTTCGACGGCGGCCCCATGCGCTCCCTGCTGCGCCTGATGAAGCCCGACAACTTCGAAGACATCTCCGCCGTGTCGGCCCTGTACCGTCCGGGCCCGATGGGCATGGACTCGCACACCAACTACGCGCTCCGCAAGAACAAGCTCCAGGAGATCACCCCGATCCACAAGGAGCTGGAGGCGCCCCTTGAAGAGGTCCTGGCCGTCACCTACGGCCTGATCGTCTACCAGGAGCAGGTGCAGAAGGCCGCCCAGATCATCGCCGGCTACTCGCTCGGCGAGGCCGACATCCTGCGCCGCGTGATGGGCAAGAAGAAGCCCGACGAACTGGCCAAGAACTTCACCATCTTCCAGGCCGGCGCCCAGAAGAACGGCTACAGCGACGAGGCCATCCAGGCCCTGTGGGACGTGCTGGTCCCGTTCGCCGGCTACGCCTTCAACAAGGCGCACTCCGCCGCGTACGGACTGGTCTCGTACTGGACCGCCTACCTCAAGGCGAACCACCCCGCCGAGTACATGGCCGGTCTGCTCACCTCGGTCAAGGACGACAAGGACAAGTCGGCCGTCTACCTCAACGAGTGCCGGCGCATGGGCATCAAGGTGCTGCCGCCGAACGTCAACGAGTCGGTGCACAACTTCGCCGCCCAGGGCGACGACGTGATCCTCTTCGGCCTCGAAGCCGTGCGCAACGTCGGCACGAACGTGGTGGAGTCGATCATCAGGAGCCGCAAGGCCAAGGGCAAGTACAACTCCTTCCCCGACTACCTCGACAAGGTCGAGGCGGTCGCCTGCAACAAGCGGACCACGGAATCGCTGATCAAGGCGGGCGCCTTCGACGCCCTGGGGCACACCCGCAAGGGCCTCACCGCGCACTTCGACTCGATGATCGACAACGTGGTCGCGGTCAAGCGCAAGGAGGCCGAGGGCCAGTTCGACCTCTTCGGCGGGATGGGCGAGGAGGAGAGCAGCGAGCCCGGCTTCGGACTGGACGTCGAGTTCACCACCGAGGAGTGGGACAAGACCTATCTGCTCGCCCAGGAGCGGGAGATGCTCGGTCTGTACGTCTCCGACCACCCGCTCTTCGGCCTGGAGCACGTGCTCTCCGACAAGGCCGACGCGGGCATCGCCCAGCTCACCGGCGGCGAGCACGCCGACGGCGCCGTGGTGACCATCGGCGGCATCATCTCGGGCCTGCAGCGCAAGATGACCAAGCAGGGCAACGCCTGGGCCATCGCCACCGTCGAGGACCTCGCGGGTTCCATCGAGTGCATGTTCTTCCCGGCGAGCTACCAGCTGATCTCGACCCAACTGATCGAGGACGCGGTGGTGTTCGTCAAGGGCCGCCTCGACAAGCGCGAGGACGTGCCCCGGCTGGTGGGGATGGAGCTGGCGGTCCCGGACCTCTCCAACGCCGGCACCAACGCGCCCGTGATCCTCACCATCCCCGCCACCCGGGTCACCCCGCCGATGGTCAGCCGCCTCGGCGAGATCCTCGGCCACCACAAGGGCGACACCGAGGTCCGGATCAAGCTCCAGGGCCCGACCAAGACCACCGTGCTGCGCCTGGACCGGCACCGGGTGAAGCCGGACCCGGCACTGTTCGGCGACCTCAAGGTGCTGCTCGGCCCGTCCTGCCTGGCCGGATAGGCCCCACTCCGCGGAGACGGTCGTAACGCGCGCCGAAGGGGCGCACCCGTGACGGGTGCGCCCCTCCTGCGTGCCTGGGCTTCAACAGCCCGGTGGGACCTGGTCGGTCCGCTCAGTTGTGGCCGAAGCTCTTCTGCTTCTTCTTCGCAACGTCCGCCGGGCTGCCCTGGATGTGCGACACCGGCGAGTCCTGGGACTCCGTCGACGTACGCTGCGGATGCTCGTGGGACTGCTCGCTCTGCGAGGTGCGGTTCTGGGAGCCACCCTTGCGGTTCTTGTTCTTGGCCATGGTGATCTGCCTCCTGTGGGGGATCTAGGGGCCGAATTCAGATTCACATAGGCTGACAACGGACGCATTTCGGATAATTACCGTGTGTGACAGGGCTTGTCGGAGAGCGAGGTCCCGAAACGCCACGCCGAAGATCGAGTTCGGGCCGTTAACCCCCGCGTGGTCGGGCAGACTCGAAGGAAGCCCCGAAAGCAAACCTCCCGGAAAGAGGGTGAGTCGCGTGGACCGCTGCATCGTCCTGGTGGACGCCGGGTATCTGCTGGGTGCCGCCGCCAGTCTCCTCGCCGGTGAGCCCTCCCGATCCCGCATCACCGTCGACCACGCCGCGCTGATCCAGGCGCTGCGCGACCGCGCGGAGTCCGACACCGAGCGTCCACTGCTGCGCATCTACTGGTTCGACGGCGCCCCCGACCGTGTCCCCCAGCCGGAACACCGCCGGCTGCGCGTGATGCCCCGGGTGACCGTCCGGCTCGGCGCGCTGACCCGCAGCGACGGGCGCTGGGCGCAGAAGGGCGTGGACGCGGCCATGCACGCCGAGCTGACCGAGCTGGCCCGCAACCGCGCGTGCTCCGACGTCGTCCTGGTGACCGGTGACGGGGACCTGCTGCCGGGCATGATGGCCGCCAAGGAGCACGGGGTCGCCGTGCACCTGTGGGCCGTGCAGGCCGCCGACGGGGACTACAACCAGTCCGAGGACCTGGTCGCCGAGGCCGACGAGCGGCGGGTCCTGGACCGGGCGTGGATCACCCAGGCGGTACGGGCCAAGGAGCTGACCGCGGTCTGTGCGCCGCCGCCGGTGCCGCGGCCGGAGATCGCCGCGATCCTCTCGGCGCCGCTGCCCGAGTCGACGCTGGCGGCGGCCCCCGAGCCGGGCACCGAGGACGTGGAGCGGGCGCCCGCCGCGAGCGCGGTGGAGAACGGGGCGCCGGAGCGGGTGGCGGTGGCGAAGGGGGTGCCGACGCCGAAGGACCTCGCCGCGCTGCGGGCGCCGGGCGCGCAACCGGTCCAGCATCCGGCGACCACGGCCACCCTGCGGTGGTCCTCCGACAAGGGGTGGGTGGACCGGCCCGGGGGTGCGGCGGAGTCGGCGGAGGCGGCCTCCATGCCGACGCTGGCGCAGCTGACCACCGCGGAGCAGCGGTGGGCCGACCGGGAGGAGGACATCACGACCGTCGGCGGGGATCCGTACGAGGTCGGGCAGGTGTTCGCCAAGCGGTGGATGTCGCGGCTCGGGGACCAGAGCCATCTGCACAAGCTGTCGGGGATGTACCCGCGGATTCCGCACCGGATCGACGGGGAGCTGCTGCGGTACGCGGCACGGTTCGGGCTGCTGGCGCACAAGGACGACCAGATCGACGAGCACGACCGGTACGCCATTCGGGCGGGGTTCTGGAGGGAGTTCGATGTGCCGGCGGGGGCCGGGGAGCATGCGTCGGCGGAGTGAGAGCGAGGGGGCGCGGTGGTGCCTTCGGCTGCGGGCCGGTGGCGCTGGTCGCGCAGTTCCGCGCGCCCCTTTGGGGCGCGTTGTCCCCACGGGGCTGGAAAGCTGAGGCGCCCCAAAGGCGAGTAAACGGGGGCGACCCCGTAGGCTCGTCCCTTGTGAGTACGGGCGTGGGTCGGGCACTTCGGCGGCAGGGTGATGTCGTGTGTGCCGTGCGTGGGCTGACCAAGACCTACGCCGCGGTCAAAGGGCGGCGCGGTGCCCCCGCCGTGCCCGAGGTGCGGGCCACCGACGGGGTGGAGCTCGACGTCCGGCGCGGGGAGATCTTCGGGCTGCTCGGGCCGAACGGGGCCGGCAAGTCGACGCTGGTACGGCAGCTCACCGGGCTGCTGCGGCCCGACGCGGGCAGCGTCGAGATCCTCGGGCACGACATCGTGCGGCACCCGGAGCGGGCCGCGCGGATCCTCGCCTACCTCGGGCAGGAGTCCAGCGCCCTCGACGAGCTGACCGTGTCCCTCGCGGCCGAGACCACCGGGCGCCTGCGCGGACTGGACGTGCGTGCGGCGCGGCGCGAGCGCGACGCCGTCCTTGAGGAGCTGGGCCTGACGCCGATCGCCGGACGCGCGCTCAAGAAGCTCTCCGGGGGACAGCGGCGGCTCGCGTGCTTCGCCGCCGCGCTGGTCGGGGAGCGGCCGCTGCTGGTGCTCGACGAGCCGACGACCGGGATGGACCCCGTGGCCCGGCGGGCCGTGTGGGCCGCCGTGGACCGGCGGCGGGCCGAGCAGGGTGCCACCGTGGTGCTGGTCACCCACAACGTCATCGAGGCCGAGACGGTCCTCGACCGGGTCGCCGTCCTCGACCAGGGCCGGGTCATCGCCTGCGACACTCCCGCCGGGCTCAAGGAGCGGGTCGCCGGCGAGGTGCGGGTCGAGCTGGTGTGGCGGGAACGGGCGCCGCTGGAGGTGCCCGAGGTGGCCGTCCTGCGGGAGCGTGCCGTCGAGTCCGGCCGGCGCTGGACGCTGCGGCTCGCGCCCGAGGAGGCGCGTGCCGTCGTCGCCACGGTGACCGGCGGGGCCGCCTTCGCCGCCCTCGACGACTTCACCCTCGCCACGCCGAGCCTGGAGGACGTCTACCTGGCGCTGGGCGGCGCCGCACGGCAGGGGCTGGTGAAGACGTGAGGGCGGACGCGAGGGTGAACAGGACGGCGGCCGGGCGCGTACGGAAAGACGCGGCAGCGGTACGGGCCGCAGGTGCCGCACGGAAAGGGAGCAGCGCGACGTGAGTGTCGTACCCGCTGAGGTTCTGCCGGGCGGTGCCCTGGCCGTGGACGACGCGGCGCCGGGCGGCCAGGCGGCCGAGCTGGGCCCGCGGGCGCGGCTGTGGCCGTCGCTGGTGGCCGTCTACCGTGCGCAGCTGTCCCGGGCCCGGGTGGCGCGGATCCCGCTGCTGTTCGTCGCGACCTTCCAGTCCGTCGGCATCATGATCATGATGCGCGGGGTGGTGGACTCGCGGGGCGAGGCCCAGTCCGTGGTGGCGGGCTCGTCGGTGGTCGTCGTCGCCTACGTGGCGCTGAACCTGCTGGCGCAGTACTTCGGGCAGCTGCGGGCGAGCGGCGGGCTCGACCACTACGCCACGCTGCCCGTGCCGCCCGCCTCGGTGGTGCTCGGGGCGGCCGCGGCGTACGCCTCCTTCACCGTGCCGGGGACGCTGGTCACGGCCGTCTTCGGGTGCGTGCTGTTCGGGCTGCCGCTCGGGAACCTGTGGATCCTCGTCGCGGTGATCCCGCTCGCGGGGGCGGCCCTGGCGGGGCTGGGGGCGGCCTGCGGGCTGCTCGCGCCCCGGCCCGAACTGGCCACCCTGCTCGGGCAGCTGGGCATGTCGGCGGCGCTGCTGCTCGGCGTGCTGCCGCCGGACCGGATGCCGGGGATCATCCGGTTCGCGCGTGACCTGCTGCCGTCGACGTACGGCGTCGAGGCCTACGCCCGGACCTTCGGGGCGCGGCCCGACTGGGCCGTCGTCCTCGCTGACCTGGGTGTCTGCGCCGGGGTGGGCGTCGTTTCGCTGGCCGTCGCCACCTGGGCGTACCGCAGGGCCGCCGTCCGGTGACGCGCCCCACAGGCCGAACTGGCACGATGGCATCGTGACCGCACCGTTGACGCCGCCTCCGCCGCCGCACGACCAGTCCCCGCACCAGGCCTGGCAGGCTCCGCCGCCTGCCGGGGCGGCCGCGGGGGAGTACGGACAGGACGGTCCCGGTATGAAGACCGAACTGCGGGAGGGCGCCGTGATCGCCGTCGCGGTGGCGGTGAGCGGGGTGCTGCTCGGGTTGCTGTGGCTGTGGCTGGCGCCGCATGTGCCGCTGGTCGGGGACCAGTCCGGCAAGAGCTGGGCGGTCTACCTCAAGGACAGCGAGGGGGAGCAGGCGGCCGGGGTGGACGGGACGTTCACGCTGCTGGCGCTGGCGTTCGGGGTCCTGAGCGCGGTGGTGGTGTTTCTGTGGCGGCGGCGTGGGGGTGTGCCGCTGGTGGTGGCGCTGGGGGTCGGGGGGCTGCTGGCGTCGGTGCTGGCCTGGCGGCTCGGGATGTGGCTGGGGCCGGAGTCGGACGTGATCGCTCACGCGAAGGCCGTGGGCAAGGGGGTGACGTTCTCTGCGCCGCTGAAGCTCGGGGCGAAGGGGGCGTTGCTGGCGTGGTCGCTGTCGGCGTTGGTGGTGCACCTGGGGCTGACGGCGCTGTTCGGTCCCCGGGACCCGGAGCCGCCGTACGAGGACGGCCCCTACGCCGCTCCACCGGCGTAGCCGGTTTCCGCCCCCGCCGCCCCTACCCGTCCCATCCTCCAGGGGGTGGCCCCCCTTCGACCGCCCGCCCCGGGGGCTGCCGCCCCCGCACCCCCGCATCGGCCTGAACGGCCTCGTCCTCAAACGCCGGACGGGCCGGGGATGGGGGTGCAGCGCGTTCGGTGAGTGGGAAGCGGGGGGCGACGGCAGAAGAGCAGGGGCGCGGGGAACTGCGCGGCCAGCCCGCGACGGCCTGCAGCCGGTCTGTCAGCTGTGGGGGTTGCACGGGACGGTCGGACGGGGGCGCGGGGAACTCCCGCGTACGGCTCCGCGGGCCGCGCCCCCACCTGCCTATGCCGGACGGCGACCGTGGTTCGAGCGGCCCTTCTTCAGGCGCCACTTCCTTTTCCGTGTCTTCTTCGACATGTCTTCCGTACTTAACCCAGCGCGGAGACTTCGTCGAGGGGTCACGCACGTCCGATCGGGGCGAGGGTCGCGTCGGTGAGCGTCGCCAGGGCGGTCGGGGCGAGTTCCACCTCCAGGCCGCGGCGGCCCGCCGAGACGCAGATCGTGGGGTGGGCCGAGGCCGAGGCGTCCAGGACCGTGGGGAGCTTCTTGCGCTGGCCGAGCGGGGAGATGCCGCCGCGGACGTAGCCCGTCGTGCGCTCGGCGAGGGCCGGGTCCGCCATCGCCGCGCGTTTGCCGCCGACCGCCGTGGCCAGGGCCTTGAGGTCCAGGCTGCCGGCCACCGGGACGACCGCGACCGTGAGCGTGCCGTCGACGTCCGCGACCAGGGTCTTGAAGACACGGTCGGGGGACACGCCCATCGCCTCCGCCGCCTCCTCGCCGTAGGACGGGTGGGCGGGGTCGTGGTCGTAGGAGTGGACCGTGAAGTCCACGCCGGCGGTGGTCAGGGCCACCGTCGCCGGGGTGCCACCGCCGCCGGACTGCTGCTGTTTCTTTGATTTCTTCGGCATTCAGGAAGACCCCGGGTCAGTTCAGGCTCGTCGGTGTCCGCGTCAGCTCCGCCGCGGGCAGTGACGGCAGGTTACGGATGATCGCCGTCTCGGAGCGAAGGAGTTTCAGCTCGTCGCGCAGGCGGGACGCGGTGTCGGGGGCCTGGAGCAGACGCTGCTTGGTGGGGGTGTCGTGCATCATCGCGGCGGCGACCAGGTAGGAGACGACGGACGGTTCGTCGGGGAGGTCGGCACCCGTGGAGAGGGAGCGTTCGCGGGCGCCCGCCAGGCGCTTCTGGTACTGGCGGAAGGCCCGCAGCACGCCCTCGGCCAGCGCGCCGGCCTCGTCGCCCTGCTCCTCCGGCAGCTGCTCCAGCTCCGCCGTCAGGAACGGGCCCGACGCGTCGACGGAGAGCAGCCGCACCCGGTTCGTACCCGTGGCCAGCACCTCGAACGTGCCGTTCGCCCGCTCCCGGATCGTCGCCGCGTCCGCCACGCAGCCCACCCGGTGGAAGGACTTGAGGGGGTCGGGCCCGAAGCCGGCCGCCGGGCCCCGGTCGGGCTGCGCCGTCGGGTCCGGCATGCCCGGCGCGCTCGGTGCCACCTCGTGGCCGTCGCGGATCGCCACGACGGCGAACCGGCGCGGTTCTTCCTCGGGCGTCTTCAGCAGGTCGCGCATCATGGCGCGATAGCGCTCCTCGAAGACGTTCAGCGGCAGCACCAGCCCCGGGAACAGCACCGAGTTCAGCGGGAAGAGGGGGAGACGGACGGTGGTCACGGCGCCACAGCCTAGTGGTCATCGGCGGGAACGTGTCCGCCGTGCTCGGCCCGTGGGCGTCCCGCGGCCCGCGGCGAGGGGATCAGTACGGCCTCGGGGAGCGGTTCCGTACCGGCCAGCAGGTGGGCGCGCAGGCGTACGAAATGGCCCAGCGGGTCCTCGGAGAGCCGGTCCCAGGGGAAGGACGTGACGTACGGGCCGATCAGGTGCAGCTGGGTGCGGGCGGCCTCCCAGCGTTCCAGGCGGACCAGCAGGTACATCAGATTGTTGCGGATCTCGGCCGGCCAGGTGTCGGCCGCCGGGAACCGCGCGGAGAGCGCGACCGCCCGGTCGGCCGCCGCGTCCAGGCGGGCCCGCGGCACCTCGGGGCCGCAGCCGTCGGTGAGGTAGGCGAAGGCCGCGCGGGCCGGGAGGGCCTGGACGAGGGAGTCGGCCGGAGCGTCCTGCGCCGCCAGGTCGGCGAAGTCGAAGCACTCGTGGTGCGAGCCGTGCCAGTAGGTGCCCAGGTAGCGCAGCGCCGCCACATGGCAGCCGTAGTGGTGCGGGGCGCGGCGGACCGCCGCCTCCCACAGCTCCTCGAAGTACTTGTGGCCGGCGTTCGTCCCGCGGGCGTGGTCGAGCGCGATCCGCCACGGCACCGGGTCCCGGTCGTCGCCGCGCGCCGCCGCGGTGATCAGCGGGCTGAGCGGGCGCAGGAGCTCCGCGCGGGCGGGGGAGTCCCAGGCGTGCACCACCGCGAGCTGGGCCTGGACCACCAGCAGGTCCGGGTCGTGCGGGGCGGCCGCGGCCCACTGGCCGAGCCACTCGGCGCGGGAGCGGGCGAAGAGCGCGAGGCGGAGCACGTACCGGTCGCGTTCCTCCCACTCGGCCGAGTCCCGGGTGCCGGCCAGCAGCTTCGCCGCTGCCTCGTACTCGCCGCGGCCGGCCGCGACCAGCGCGGGGGCGAGCCGCTCGTCGGGCGCGTCGAGGAACACCTCGTCGTCGGCCGGGAGCGGTCCGGCGGCGAGAGGCGGAGCGTTCGTGGCCCTCCGTGCGGGACGGAAGAGCGCGCGCAGTGAAGCCATGGCGTTGACCATTGAAAGTCCGCAGGTCGGGGCAGCGCCAGACGGTATGGCCAACTCCACGAAAGTTGTATGGCCGATGGTCAAGGAGAGGTAAAAGGTGACTGTTGCTCACCTGTTCGGCACCTGTCAGCGACCGATACTCCCTTCGGCTGCCCCGGCGCTGCCGGCCGTCACCCCCGCCTGAGCAGCCTCGTCGCCCCCGCCGCCACGGTCGTGGCCAGGATCCAGCCCAGCAGGATCATCACCGCCGCCGCCCACTGCCAGCCGCCGGTGAGCCGCCACTGGCCGACCTGGCCCAGGTCGATCACCGGCAGCAGCAGGTCCAGGACGAACAGCGCCGGATCCCAGGCCGGGTGGCCGCCCGAGTTCATCGGCGGATGCGGGGCGTGCGCGAACGCGAGCGTGCCCGCCGCCCACAGCACCGCCATCCACACCGCCGCCCGGCCCGGCCGGTAGCCGTAGGCCACCGTCAGGTCCTGCGCGAACCCCCAGAGCTTGGCGGCCGGCGGCAGCGTCTCGCGGCGCCGCCGCTGCTTGGCGAGCAGCACCTCGCGCGCGTCCTCGTCCTCGCCGGCCGCCCGCAGCACGGTCGCCAGCCGCTCGTAGGGCTCCGGGTTGTACTCGGCGGTCGCCGCCGCCACCCAGTCCAGGCGCCGGGTCAGCGGGAACGGGCCCTGCGGCACCAGGTTCTCGTAGCCGAAGCCGCCCATGTGCAGCCGTCCGGGGCCCGGCCAGCTGGTCGCCCGGTCCACCAGGTTGACGACCCGGGCGCCGGACAGCACCACCCGCCCGCGCTGCGGCTCCTCCCCGAGGAACCGCAGCTCCGGCGCCTGCACCCGGCGCAGCGACAGCTCCTGGTCGTCCGTGAGGGCCAGCCGGGCCCGCTCCAGGTCCACCGCGTCCCCGAACCGACCGTCGTCCAGCCGGATCCCGCCCTGGCTCTCGAAGCGCTGGATCCGGGTCCCGCGCGCCGGGGTCGTCCCGCTCTGCCAGGGGCCGCCCACCCCGGCCGGGGTCAGGTACAGCGTCCGGCCGACGGTCAGCTGGGGCGCGTTCAGCGCGAACCGCCCGTCGGGGTTGCGCAGCCGCGCCCCGCGCAGGCTCAGCGAGACACCCACCTTGGCGCTGCGCAGGCTCAGCTCCCCGTGCGTCTCCAGGAGCTCCGCCTGCAGGTCCTGGCCGACGGTCATGCCGTCCGCCGCGATCGACCGCCCGCTGCGGTCCCGGTACACCACCGCCTGGTTCAGCAGCAGATCGGTGCCGATGTGCGCGTCGGTGAGCCGGACCCCGCCGAGGAAACGGCAGCGCGGCAGGTGCAGGTCACCCTCCGTGTGCAGGCGGGCCGCCTCCAGCCGGGGCGCCGCGCAGTCCACGAACCGCGCGGTCGTGAAGTGCGCCTCCGGCAGCAGGATCTCGTCGTCGAACCGGCAGCCGCGCAGCTCCAGGTACGGCGTGACCGTGCCGCCCGCCAGGTCCAGCGGGCCCGTGATCCGGACGCCGACCAGCTTCAGCGAGGCCACCCGGCCGGCCAGCGCCGGCGGGCCGTCCAGCAGCAGCCAGCACACGATCCGGGCCCGCACGGTCCGCTCGGGTCCCCACGGGTGGCCGCCGTGCGGATCGTCCACGTGCAGGTCGCCGCTGCTCAGGTCGTACACGCTGCCGTTGCGGAACGCCTGCCACATACCGGCCTCGGCCGCGGTCAGATCGTCCGGCAGATCCCCGTCCCGGACGCCGTCCCCCTGGGTCACGGCTTTTCCTTCTTCCTCAACTACTCGCGGGTCATGTTTCGGTACAACCGGTGATGCCCGGTGCGTGAGATCCCGAACACAGGTGGTGAGGGTGATCTTCCGGGTTCCGGCCAGGCTATGTACCGGCCGTTGCCCCGCGTCCGGTATCAGCCACGGACCGGCGGCCGGTGCAGCCGCCGGCTCACGTTCTGTATCAGCCATTGATACGCGCGGACGGGCTGCGAGTGCCGTCTGAGAGAATTGAGCCTGTGATCTCCCGAATCGATCTGCGCGGTGACGCCCTGCCTGAGGGCCTCGCCCTGCGCGACCTGCTGCCCCGAGCCGACTTCGACGTCTCGGCCGCCCTGGAGAAGGTGCGTCCGATCTGCGAGGCCGTGCATCATCGGGGCGACGCGGCGCTGATCGACTTCGCCGAGAAGTTCGACGGGGTCACCCTGGAGCAGGTCCGGGTCCCGGCCGAGGCCCTGGCCAAGGCGCTGGACGAGCTCGACCCGGCCGTGCGCGCGGCCCTGGAGGAGTCCATCCGGCGCGCCCGCCTCGTCCACCGCGAGCAGCGCCGTACGAGCCGCACCACCCAGGTCGTGCCGGGCGGGTCCGTGACCGAGAAGTGGGTGCCCGTGGCGCGTGTCGGGCTCTACGCGCCCGGCGGCCGGTCGGTCTACCCGTCCTCCGTGATCATGAACGCGGTGCCCGCCCAGGAGGCCGGCGTCGAGTCGATCGCCCTCGCCTCGCCGCCGCAGGCGGAGTTCGGCGGGCTGCCGCACCCGACGATCCTCGCCGCCTGCGCCCTGCTCGGCGTCGACGAGGTGTACGCGGCCGGCGGCGCCACCGCCGTCGCGATGTTCGCGTACGGCACCGAGTCCTGCCCGCCCGCCAACATGGTCACCGGCCCCGGCAACATCTGGGTGGCCGCCGCCAAGCGCTACTTCACCGGCCGGATCGGCATCGACACCGAGGCCGGCCCGACCGAGATCGCCGTGCTCGCGGACGCCACCGCCGACCCGGTGCACGTCGCCGCCGACCTGATCAGCCAGGCCGAGCACGACCCGCTGGCCGCCGCCGTCCTGGTCACCGACTCGGTGGAACTGGCGGACGCGGTGGCGAAGGAGCTGGAGCCGCAGGTCGCGGCCACCAAGCACGTCGACGACCGGATCGTCCCTGCCCTGAAGGGCCGGCAGTCCGCGATCGTCCTGGTCGACGGCGTCGAGGAGGGCCTCAGGGTCGTCGACGCGTACGGCGCCGAGCACCTGGAGATCCAGACCGCCGACGCGGCGGCCGTGGCCGACCGGGTCAGGAACGCGGGCGCGATCTTCATCGGGCCCTGGGCGCCGGTCTCCCTCGGGGACTACGCGGCCGGGTCCAACCACGTGCTGCCCACCGGCGGCTGCGCCTGCCACTCCTCGGGGCTCTCCGTCCAGTCCTTCCTGCGCGGCATCCACATCGTCGACTACACCGAGGACGCGCTGGCCGAGGTCGCGCACCACGTGGTCACGCTGGCGGAGGCGGAGGACCTGCCCGCGCACGGCGCGGCGGTGAAGGCACGGTTCGGGTGGAAGGTACCGGCGAGCAAGTGAACCTCGGAATCGACGATCTCCCCGTCCGGGACGAGCTGCGCGGCAAGTCCCCCTACGGCGCGCCCCAGTTGGACGTCCCGGTACGGCTGAACACCAACGAGAACCCCTACCCGCTGCCCGAACCGCTGGTCGAGCGGATCACGGAGCGGGTGCGCGAGGCCGCCCGCGACCTGAACCGCTACCCCGACCGGGACGCGGTCCAGCTCCGCACCGAACTCGCCAAGTACCTGACGAGGACCGGCGACCACCCGCTCACCGTCGAGAACGTGTGGGCGGCCAACGGCTCCAACGAGGTCATCCAGCAGCTGCTGCAGACCTTCGGCGGCCCCGGCCGCACGGCGATCGGCTTCGAGCCGTCGTACTCGATGCACTCGCTCATCTCGCGCGGCACCGGCACCCGCTGGATCTCCGGCCCCCGCAACGAGGACTTCACCCTCGACGTCGAGGCGGCCTCGCAGGCCATCGCCGAGCACAGGCCGGACGTCGTCTTCATCACCACCCCCAACAACCCCACCGGCAACGCGGTGCCGGCCGAGACGGTCCTCGCGCTCTACGAGGCCGCCCAGGCCGCCAAGCCCTCGATGGTCGTCGTGGACGAGGCCTACATCGAGTTCAGCCACGGCGCCTCGCTGCTGCCGCTGCTCGAAGGTCGGCCGAATCTCGTCGTCTCCCGGACCATGTCGAAGGCCTTCGGCGCGGCCGGCCTGCGCCTCGGCTACCTCGCCGCGCACCCCGCGGTGGTGGACGCCGTCCAGCTGGTCCGGCTGCCGTACCACCTCTCGTCGATCACCCAGGCGACCGCGCTGGCCGCCCTGGAGCACACCGACACGCTGCTGAAGTACGTCGAGCAGCTCAAGGCCGAGCGGGACCGGCTGGTCGCCGAGCTGCGGGCGGCGGGCCTGGAGGTCACCGAGTCGGACGCCAACTTCGTGCAGTTCGGGCGGTTCGAGGACCCGCACGCGGTCTGGCAGAAGATCCTCGACCGGGGAGTCCTCGTCCGGGACAACGGCGTGCCCGGCTTCCTGCGGGTGTCCGCCGGAACCCCCGAAGAGAACGACGCGTTCCTCGACGCGGTACGTGAAGTCAAGAAGGAGCTGGACGCATGACCCGCGTAGGGCGCGTGGAGCGCACCACCAAGGAGACCTCGGTCCTCGTCGAGATCGACCTCGACGGCACCGGCAAGACCGACATCAAGACCGGCGTCGGCTTCTACGACCACATGCTCGACCAGCTCGGCCGGCACGGTCTGTTCGACCTCACCGTGAAGACCGACGGCGACCTGCACATCGACTCGCACCACACCATCGAGGACACCGCCCTCGCCCTCGGCGCCGCCTTCAAGCAGGCCCTCGGCGACAAGATCGGCATCTACCGGTTCGGCAACTGCACGGTCCCGCTGGACGAGTCGCTCGCCCAGGTCACGGTCGACCTCTCCGGCCGCCCGTACCTGGTGCACACCGAGCCGGAGAAGATGGCGCCGATGATCGGCGAGTACGACACCACCATGACCCGGCACATCCTGGAGTCCTTCGTCGCCCAGGCGCAGATCGCCCTGCACGTACACGTACCGTACGGACGTAACGCGCACCACATCGTGGAGTGCCAGTTCAAGGCGCTGGCGAGGGCGCTGCGCTACGCCTCCGAGCGCGACCCGCGCGCGGCCGGCATCCTCCCCTCGACGAAGGGCGCGCTGTAAGCGATGAACAGCCTCTCGACCATACTGATCGTCGTCGGCCTCTTCCTGGTCGGCGGAATCATCTCCTTCGTCAAGCAGAAGATGCCCACCAGCCTGATCGTGCTGCTCTCGATCGGCGCCGCGATGTGCCTGGTGGCGGGCGTCATGAGGCTGGAGGTGTGGAATTGACCGCACCGTCGAAATCGTCGAAATCGGTCGTCGTCTTCGACTACGGCTTCGGCAACGTCCGGTCCGCCGAGCGGGCCCTCGCCCGCACCGGGGCCGACGTCGAGATCACCCGTGACTTCGACAGGGCCATGAACGCGGACGGCCTGCTGGTGCCCGGCGTGGGCGCCTTCGCCGCCTGCATGGAGGGCCTGCGCGGGGCGCGCGGCGACTGGATCATCGACCGCCGGCTGTCCGGCGGGCGGCCGGTGATGGGCATCTGCGTCGGCATGCAGATCCTGTTCGCGCGCGGCATCGAGCACGGCGTGGAGACCGACGGCCTCGACGAGTGGCCCGGCTCCGTCGAGCCGCTCCAGGCCGAGATCGTCCCGCACATGGGCTGGAACACCGTGGACGCACCGGCCGGCTCCCAGCTGTTCGCCGGCCTGGACGCCGACGCGCGCTTCTACTTCGTGCACTCCTACGCGGTCCACGACTGGACCCTGGAGACGGCGAACCCGGCGATGCGTGCCCCGCTCGTCACCTGGTCGACGCACGGCAAGCCGTTCGTGGCCGCCGTGGAGAACGGCGCCCTGTGGGCCACCCAGTTCCACCCCGAGAAGTCCGGCGACGCCGGCGCCCAGCTCCTCACCAACTGGATCGGAACACTGTGAGCACGCTCGAACTCCTCCCCGCCGTCGACGTCCGCGACGGCCAGGCCGTCCGCCTCGTGCACGGCGAGTCCGGGACCGAGACCTCCTACGGCTCCCCGCTGGAGGCGGCGCTCGCCTGGCAGGCGTCGGGCGCCGAGTGGCTGCACCTGGTCGACCTGGACGCGGCGTTCGGCACCGGCGACAACCGCGCGCTGGTCGCCGAGGTCACCAGGGCGATGGACATCAAGGTCGAGCTGTCCGGAGGCATCCGCGACGACGCCACCCTCGCCGCGGCCCTCGCCACCGGCTGCACGCGCGTGAACCTCGGCACGGCCGCCCTGGAGACCCCGGAGTGGGTCGCCAAGGTCATCGCCGAGCACGGCGACCAGATCGCGGTCGGCCTGGACGTGCGCGGCACGACCCTCAGGGGCCGCGGCTGGACCCGCGACGGCGGCGACCTCTACGAGACGCTCGCCCGCCTCGACAAGGAGGGCTGCGCCCGCTACGTCGTCACCGACATCGCCAAGGACGGCACCCTCCAGGGCCCGAACCTGGAGCTGCTGCGCAACGTGTGCGCCGCGACCGACCGGCCGGTCGTGGCCTCCGGCGGCGTGTCGTCGCTGGACGACCTCCGGGCCCTCGCCGACCTGGTACCCCTCGGAGTCGAGGGCGCCATCGTCGGAAAGGCCCTCTACGCCAAGGCGTTCACCTTGGAAGAAGCACTGGAGGCAGTGTCACCATGACGTCGGATGCCGTACGGCGCGTGCAGAGCGGGAGTCCCTGGGAAGAGTCCTTCGGTTTCGCCCGCGCCGTGGCGGCGGGCGACCGTGTGGTGGTGGGCGGTACGACGTCCTTCAAGGGCACCGTGCTGTACGGGGAGGGCGACCCGTACGAGCAG
Organism: Streptomyces sp. NPDC008092; assembly: GCF_042957285.1. NCBI lineage: Bacteria > Bacillati > Actinomycetota > Actinomycetes > Kitasatosporales > Streptomycetaceae > Streptomyces > Streptomyces sp. NPDC008092. Next base: position 346,494 of record NZ_JBIBHY010000006.1, on the reverse strand, counting down.
GCCAGGGTGGCCTTCGCCACCGCCCTGGAGGCGATCGCCGAGTTCGGGCTCGGACCGGAGTCGGTGATCCGCACCCGGCTTTTCCTCGCGCACGCGCGCGACATGGACGCGGTGGGACGCGCCCACAAGGAGGTCTTCGACCGGGTGCGCCCGGTGACCACGTTCGTCGTGGTGACCGGCTTCGTCGACCCGCGCATCCTGGTGGAAGCAGAGCTAGAGGCATACAGAGGAGCCGTGGATTCATGACCCTGGCGGTCCGAGTCATCCCCTGCCTGGACGTGGACAACGGCCGGGTCGTCAAGGGCGTCAACTTCCAGAACCTGCGCGACGCGGGCGACCCGGTCGAGATGGCCAAGGTGTACGACGCGGAGGGCGCCGACGAGCTGACCTTCCTGGACATCACCGCGTCCTCCGGCAACCGGGAGACCACCTACGACGTCGTGCGCCGTACGGCCGAGCAGGTGTTCATCCCCCTGACCGTCGGCGGCGGCGTCCGCACCGCCGAGGACGTCGACAAGCTGCTGCGCGCCGGCGCCGACAAGGTGGGCGTCAACACGGCGGCCATCGCCCGCCCGGAGCTGATCCGCGAGATCGCGGAACGCTTCGGCCGCCAGGTCCTGGTCCTCTCGGTCGACGCCCGCCGCACGGAGTCGGGATCCTTCGAGGTCACCACCCACGGCGGCCGCCGCGGCACCGGCATCGACGCCGTCGAGTGGGCGCACCGGGCCGCCGAGCTGGGCGCCGGCGAGATCCTGCTCAACTCGATGGACGCGGACGGGACGAAGGACGGCTACGACCTGGAGATGATCGCGGCGGTGCGCAAGCACGTGACCGTGCCGGTCATCGCCTCCGGCGGTGCCGGCGCCCTCGCCCACTTCCCCCCGGCCGTCGGTGCGGGCGCCGACGCGGTGCTCGCCGCCTCCGTCTTCCACTTCGGCGACCTCAGGATCGGCCAGGTGAAGCAGACCCTGCGCGAGGCGGGCCACCCGGTGCGCTGACGCCGCGCCGAACCCGGCCCCGGTGCCCCTGACGGGGGCCGGGGCTTTTTCATGCCCTCACGCACCTTCGTCAGCAGATACGAAAGAGAAGTTGCGCAAAATCAATTGCGCAATTTTCCTTTCGCATCTACCGTCGGTGGCATGACGGAGAAGGAGCGGGACCGCCGAATCACCGATGTGGGCACCCTCAAGGCGCTGGCCCACCCGCTGCGCATGAAGCTCTACCGGGGCCTGTGCGTGGCCGACAAGGCGACGGCCTCGCAGCTCGCCGAACAGGTCGACGAGGCCGTCTCGCTGGTCAGCTACCACCTGCGCAAGCTCGCCGAGCACGGGCTGATCGAGGAGGCCGAGCCGCAGCGCGCGGACGGCCGGGAGCGCTGGTGGCAGCCCGCGTCGGACGGCATCAGCATCCGGGACCGGGACTTCCGCGACGCACCCGAGAAGGCCGCCGCCCACCTCGCCGCCACCCGGCTCTTCCACGAGCAGCGCGCCGACATGTACCGCCGCTACCTCGACGAGCGCGCCACTTGGAGCGCCGAGTGGAACGCCGCCGCGCCCGACAGCGAGTCCCTGCTCCGCCTGACCGCGGCCGAACTCGGCGAACTCCGCGAGGAGCTGCTCGCGCTGGCCAGGAAGTACGACGCGAAAGGCCGGTCCGCCGAGGCGAACGGCGACACCGAGGGGCGCGAGCACGTGGCGCTGTACACGTACGGCTTCCCGTTCCGCATCTGAGAAGGGTTCACCTCCGTGACCGCCACCCTCACCGCCCACGCCGCCGCGACCACCGCGCCGCGCCCCGCCCACCGCGACCCCGACGTCCTGCGCTGGCTCGGCGCCTACACCTCCTCCATGGTCGGCGACAGCGTCTACTACATCGCCCTCTCCTGGGCCGCCGTCCAGGGCGGCTCGCCCGCACAGGCCGGCGCCGTGATGTCCGTGAGCGCCCTGCCCAGGGCCGTGCTGATGCTGTTCGGCGGGGTGATCGCCGACCGGCTGGGCCCGCGCCGGGTCGTCATCGGCAGCGACGCCGTGCGCTGCGCGGCCGTCCTCGCCGCGGCCGCACTGCTCTTCCTGACCAGCCCCGGCCTGTGGCCGCTCGCCGCGCTCGCCCTGGTCTTCGGCATCGTCGACGCCGTGTTCATGCCCGCCGTGGGCGCCCTCCCCGCGCGCGTGACCAGCCGCGACCAGCTGGCCCGCGTGCAGGGCATGCGCGGCATCGCCCTGCGCGTCGCGAGCATCCTCGGCGCCCCGCTCGGCGGCCTCGGGGTGGCCGTCGGCGGCGCCGCGGCCGCCTTCGGCCTCGCCGGACTGCTCATCGCCGTGTCGGTCCCCCTGCTGATGTCCCTGCGGGTGCGGGACCTCCCCGCCGACGACCGTGCCGCCGCCCCCACCCCCTGGCAGGACCTGCGGGCCGGCCTCGCGCACATCCGCCGCCACCGCGTCCTGGCCCCGCTGATGCTGGCCATCGCCCTCGGCGACCTGGGTTTCGTCACGCCCCTCAACGTCGGGCTGACCCTGCTCGCCGACCGGCGCGGCTGGGGCGCTGCCGGGGTGGGCTGGGTGCTCGCGGGGTTCGGTGTCGGCGCCGGGGCCGCCTCCCTGCTGCTGACCGTGCGGGGGCGGCTGCCGCGCGCCGGCCTGGTCGCCGGCGTCTCCATCCTCGCCGGATCCGTCGCGATCGGCGCCCTCGCCTTCGTGCCGAGCCTCGTCGGCGCGGTCGGCGTCGCCCTGCTGATCGGCCTGCTCGCCGGACTCAGCGGCGCGATGTGCGGGGCCCTGCTGCAGACCCAGGCCGATCCCGCCTTCCTCGGCCGCGTCACCTCGGTCTCCAGCCTGATCAGCCTCGGTCTCACCCCGCTGAGCATGCCGTTCGCAGCCGCCGCGACCGGCGCCTTCGGACTCGGCCCGGTCTACGTCGTCAGCGCCGCCGTCTGCGGACTCGGCGGCGTCGTCGCGCTGGCCGTACCCGGGCTGCGCCGGGCCGAACTGCCCCGCTGAGGCCGGTCAGTCCTTCGGCTGGGTCAGCTGGATCAGGTTGCCGACCGTGTCGTCCAGGACGGCGGCGATGGCGGCGCCCTGGTCCTGCGGCTCGTGCGGGAAGCGGACGCCCAGGGTGCGCAGGCGGTCGTACTCCGAACGGAGGTCGTCCACGGAGAACACGATGGCCGGCAGCCCCGCCGCGTAGACGGCCCTGCGGTACGGGTCGGCGAGGGGGCCCCGGCCGGGTTCCAGCAGGAGCTGGAGGTCCGGCTGGGCGCCCTGCGGGGCGCCCACCGTGACGAACAGGGTGCCGTCGCCCAGGTCCAGGCGGGTACGGGTCTCGAAGCCGAGGACGTCCGTGTAGAAGGCGTGCGCCCGCGGCACGTCGTCCACGTACACGCTCGTCATCGCGACCCTGATCACCAGGGGCTCCTCAGATGCCCAGCTTCTTGGACTCCTGCAGCTTGGCGATCGCGTTCTCGTCGCCGGTCACCTCGACCTTCGCCGTGCTCTGCCGTCCGAACGCGAACATCAGCAGCTCGGAGGGCTCGCCGGTCACCGTCACCACCGGGGTGCCGCGATGGGCGACCGCCGTCTGGCCGTCCGGGCGGCGCAGCACCAGGCCCGTCGGCACGCCCCGGCCCAGCAGCCGGGCGGTGCGCTCCAGGCGGGCCCACAGGGCGTCCTGGAAGACCGGGTCCAGCTCCCGCGACGACCAGTCCGGCTGGGCCCGTCTCACGTCCTCGGTGTGCACGTAGAACTCGACGGTGTTGGCCGCCTCGTCCACCTGCTTGAGCTGGAACGGCGAGAACCGCGGCGGACCCGTGCGGATCAGCTGGATCAGCTCCTCGTACGGCTTCGCCGCGAACTCCGCCGTCACCTTCTCCAGGCGCGGCGCCAGCTGCTTGATCATCGTGCCCCCGGCCGCGTCCGGCCGGCGTTCGCGCACCACCACGTGCGCGGCCAGATCACGGGTCACCCAGCCCTCGCAGAGGGTCGGTGCCTCGGGACCGGCGGTCTCCAAGAGGTCGGCGAGCAGGAGCCGTTCACGCTTGGCGAAGGTCGACATACCGCCAGCCTAAGGCCACACCCACCGTCCGGACAGTGGACACGGACCGTGACTGTCGGTGCCGCACGGCACAATGGCACCCATGACCAGTACGACCGGTACGACGGGTACGCCCCCGTCCAGTGGCCTCGCCCCGGAGATCGCCGCCCGCCTCAAGCGCAGCGCCGACGGACTCCTCCCCGCCATCGCCCAGCAGTACGACACCGGCGAGGTGCTGATGCTCGGCTGGATGGACGACGAGGCGCTGCACCGGACCCTCACCACCGGCCGCTGCACCTACTGGTCGCGCAGCCGCCAGGAGTACTGGGTCAAGGGCGACACCTCCGGCCACTTCCAGTGGGTGAAGTCGGTCGCCCTCGACTGCGACGCCGACACCGTGCTGGTCAAGGTCGACCAGGTGGGCGCCGCCTGCCACACCGGCGACCGCACCTGCTTCGACGCCGACGTGCTCCGCAAGGACGCCGAACACGGCCACGAGGGCGCCGAGCACGGTCACCAGGGCGCCGATTCCGGCGTACCCGCCTCGGATCAGTAAGGTCTGCCGCCATGGACCTCGAGACCTTCCGCAAGCTCGCGACCGACCGGCGTGTCATCCCGGTCACCCGCAAGCTCCTCGCCGACGGCGACACCCCGGTCGCGCTCTACCGCAAGCTCGCCGCCGAGCGCCCCGGCACCTTCCTGCTGGAGTCCGCCGAGAACGGCCGCTCCTGGTCCCGGTACTCCTTCGTGGGCGTCCGCAGCGCCGCGACCCTGACCGCCCGCGACGGCCAGGCCCACTGGCTCGGCACCCCGCCCGTCGGCGTGCCCGTCGACGGCGACCCGCTGGCCGCCCTGCGCGCCACCATCGAGGCCCTGCACACCCCGCACGACCAGGAGCTGCCCCCCTTCACCGGCGGCATGGTCGGCTACCTCGGCTACGACATCGTGCGCCGCCTGGAGAAGATCGGCCCGGGGGAGCGCGACGACCTCCGGCTTCCGGAGCTGACCATGCTCCTCACCAGCGACCTCGCCGTCATGGACCACTGGGAGGGCTCGGTCCTGCTGATCGCCAACGCGATCAACCACAACGACCTCGACACGGGCGTCGACGAGGCCCACGCGGACGCCGTGGCCCGCCTGGACGCCATGGAGGCCGACCTCTCCCGCCCGGTCGCCCAGCCGCCCGCCGTGCTGCCGCCCTCCGAACTCCCCGAGTACACCGCCCTGTGGGGCGGCCCCGACTTCCAGGTCGCCGTCGAGGACATCAAGGAGCGCATCCGCGCGGGCGAGGCCTTCCAGGTCGTCCCCTCCCAGCGCTTCGAGACCCCGTGCACGGCGAGCGCCCTGGACGTCTACCGCGTCCTGAGGGCCACCAACCCGTCGCCGTACATGTACCTCTTCCGCTTCGACGGCTTCGACGTCGTGGGATCCAGCCCGGAAGCCCTCGTCAAGGTCGAGGACGGGCAGGCCATGGTGCACCCCATCGCCGGCACCCGGCCGCGCGGCGCCACCCCGCAGGAGGACCAGGCCCTCGCCGAGGAGCTGATGGCCGACCCCAAGGAGCGCGCCGAGCACCTGATGCTCGTCGACCTCGGGCGCAACGACCTGGGGCGGGTCTGCGAGCCCGGCTCCGTCGAGGTCGTCGACTTCATGTCCGTCGAGCGGTACTCGCACGTCATGCACATCGTCTCCACGGTCACCGGAAAGGTCGCAGCGGGCCGCACCGCCTTCGACGTCCTCACCGCCTGCTTCCCGGCCGGCACCCTCTCCGGCGCCCCCAAGCCCCGGGCCATGCAGATCATCGACGAACTGGAGCCGTCCAGAAGGGGGCTGTACGGCGGCTGCGTCGGCTACCTCGACTTCGCCGGCGACTCCGACACCGCCATCGCCATCCGCACCGCCCTGCTCCGCGACGGCACGGCGTACGTCCAGGCCGGCGCCGGCATCGTCGCCGACTCCGACCCGGTCGCCGAGGACCAGGAGTGCCGCAACAAGGCGGCGGCGGTCCTGCGGGCGGTGCACACGGCCAACAGACTGGGCAAGTAGGCGCACGGACCGGGCAAGTGGGGCGCTTCTCACCCGACCCCGGGTGACCGTTCGTGCGGGGTTCAGGCGATAGTGGAGTACGTGACTGCTGTTCCTCACCCCTCTTCCGAAGCCGCAGCCGGTGAACCCGCCCGGTCCGGCCGCCGTAGCCTCGCCGTCGCGCTGCTCTTCGGCGCGCTCGGCGCGGCCGTGGCCCTGCTGTCCACCCGGCAGCGCTGGGCGGAGGGCACCGCGACGGTGGCCGGCGGCGACTTCCCGCTGACCGCCAGGGGCAGCGACGTCACGGGCGTCCCCGCGGCCCTCGCCATAGTGGGCCTCGCCGCGCTCGTCGCCGTCTTCGCCGTCCGCAAGGCCGGCCGCTTCCTGGTCTCCGGCCTCCTCGCGCTCTCCGGCGCCGGCATCGTCGCCGCGGCCCTGCTGGGCGCGTCCGACGGCTCGGCGCTCGACGAGAAGGCCGCCGCGGCCAGCGGCGACACGTCCGCCACGGTCGCCACGCTCAGCCACACCGGCTGGCCGTACGTCGCCGCGGCCGGCGGCGTGCTCATCCTGGTCGCCGGGCTGCTGGCGCTGCGCTACGGGCGGCAGTGGCCCGCCATGTCCGGGCGCTACGAGCGCGGCACGGGCGCGGAGCGGCCGCGGCGGGCGCCGAAGCCGGTCGATCCCGACCGGCCGGAGGACATCTGGAAGGCGCTCGACCGGGGCGAGGATCCGACGGGCGCGTGACGCTTCGCCGGGGGCGCCGCAGGGGCGCGGGCCGAGTCGGTCGGCTGCGGCGCCGTGGGGGCTGGTCGCGCAGTTCCTCCCCCAGCCTTCGGCCGGGGGTACCCCCAGCGCCCCTGTCGGGGCGCCGGCAAGCGGGGCGCTGGAAATCGATGTGGTGAATCAGTCGATGTGGCGAATCAGACGCCACCCCAGCTCCTGGCGCACCTGTGGGTACGGGACAATGGAGGGCGAGCGTCCGGAAGGACACGTACGAGCTCGGGCCCGTACGACACGTACCAGCAACGAGGAGCAAGTCATGGCGGGCAGCAGCCACGGTCACACCCCGGCCGCCTGGACCGGCGTCACCATCGCCTTCATCGGTTTCTGCGTTTCGGGCGCCTTCATGGTGATGGCGCAGCCGCTGGGTTTCTGGGCCGGCATGGTGATCGTGCTCCTCGGTGGCGTGGTCGGCATGGTCATGCGCTCCATGGGCCTCGGCCAGCCGAAGGAGAGCGGCGCCCTCGTGTACAGCACCACCGCCCCGGCCGCCCCGGCCGCCACCCGCGAGCCGGTCGGCGCCGAGAGCTGACCCGCAGCGTCTCCCGAGGGGTGCTCCGAGAGATCGGGGCGCCCCTCGCGCGCGTACGCCGGCCGTACCGGGCACAATGCGAGGCGTGAACGCCGACAGCCACAGCGCAGCCGCCCCACCGGTGATGCCCTCCCTCCGGGGCCGGCTGGCCGTGCCCGTCGCCGTGCTGGGCGCCGTCGCCGGAGCCTTCGCCTACGTCGGCACCGTCGACCCCAACCAGCCCGGCCACTACCCGGTCTGCCCGCTCTACCGGTTCACCGGCCTGTACTGCCCCGGCTGCGGCGGCCTGCGCAGCGCGCACGCGTTCGTCCACGGCGACTTCCTGGCCGCGCTGCGGGACAACGCGGCGGGCGTGCTCGCCTATCTGGCCTTCGCCGCGGTGTGGACCGTCTGGGTGGTGCGCGCGGCGCGCGGCCGGCCCGCCCGGATCGAGCTCGGGCCGGTGCAGGCGTGGAGCCTGGGCGTGTTGCTGCTGGTCTTCACCGTTGTCCGGAACCTGCCCTTCGGTGGCTGGCTGCATCCTTGATCAACCGGTGGATGTCCAGGTACTGGGACCGGCGTCAACCGGATGTGAGGCCTACCCCGTCCTCCGGATACCATCGCAGTGACCATGAGTTTTCGGCCCATGGGTTTTTGACCGCCTGGAAGAACCGTCCGGAAGGGGGCCGCTCGCGTGAGTGTGCTCGACGAGATCATCGACGGAGTCCGTGCCGACCTCGCGGAACGGCAGGCGCGCGTCAGCCTCGACGAGCTCAAGGAGCGCGCGGCGAAGGCGCGGGCCGCCAAGGACGGCGTGGCCGCGCTGCGCGGTGAGGGCGTCAAGGTCATCTGCGAGGTGAAGCGCTCCAGCCCGTCCAAGGGCGCGCTGGCCGCGATCGCCGACCCGGCGGGGCTCGCCGCGGACTACGAGGCGGGCGGCGCGGCCGTCATCTCGGTCCTGACCGAGCAGCGCCGCTTCGGCGGCTCGCTGGCCGACCTGGAGGCGGTCCGGGCCCGGGTGGACATCCCGGTGCTGCGCAAGGACTTCATCGTCACGTCGTACCAGCTGTGGGAGGCCCGCGCGTACGGTGCCGACCTCGCGCTGCTGATCGTCGCCGCCCTCGACCAGCCGGCCCTGGAGTCGCTGATCGAGCGCGCCGAGTCGATCGGCCTCACCCCGCTCGTCGAGGTCCACGACGAGGACGAGGTCGAGCGTGCGGTGGACGCCGGCGCCAAGGTGATCGGGGTCAACGCGCGCAACCTGAAGACCCTGGAGGTCGACCGCTCCACCTTCGAGCGGGTCGCCCCGGAGATCCCCGACCACATCGTCAAGATCGCCGAGTCCGGCGTCCGCGGCCCGCACGACCTGATCGCGTACGCCAACGCGGGCGCCGACGCGGTCCTGGTCGGCGAGTCCCTGGTCACGGGCCGCGACCCCAAGGCGGCGGTGGCCGACCTGGTGGCGGCGGGCGAACACCCCGCACTCCGCCACGGCAGGCCCTGATCACCCGGTAGGCTGATCCCGATGACTCCCACGGTGACGACAGCAGTGGACCGGTACGCCCGCCTCGCGCGCGGCTGCCGTCCCCGCGGTTGCCGTGCCCCGGCGCGCCGCATCCACGGCCGCCGGGTGCGTTATGTCATCGGTGACGAACCCGGGCAGGTGAACGGCCGTCGATGGCAACGCGCCCCTCAGGGGCGCGGGGCCGTATCCGATCATGCGACTCCGTCGCGTGAGCGCGACCAGCCACACACGGCCTGAGGTCGTACGACGGACTCCGCCCCCACGGCGAACAGTGTCTTTTCACACGCACTCACCGTGAGGTTCTGGCATGCCCAGCGATTTCTTCTTCCCTGACCCCACCGGTCAGGTTCCCTCCCCCGAGGGCTACTTCGGCGCCTTCGGCGGCAAGTTCATCCCGGAGGCCCTCGTCGCCGCCGTGGACGAGGTCGCCGTCGAGTACGACAAGGCCAAGCACGACCCCGAGTTCGCCCGCGAGCTCGACGACCTCCTGGTCAACTACACCGGCCGCCCCAGCTCCCTCACCGAGGTCCCCCGCTTCGCGGAACACGCCGGCGGCGCCCGGATCTTCCTCAAGCGCGAGGACCTCAACCACACCGGCTCGCACAAGATCAACAACGTGCTCGGCCAGGCCCTGCTGACCAGGCGCATGGGCAAGACCCGCGTGATCGCGGAGACCGGCGCCGGCCAGCACGGCGTGGCGACGGCCACCGCCTGCGCGCTGTTCGGCCTCGACTGCACCATCTACATGGGCGAGATCGACACCCAGCGCCAGGCCCTCAACGTGGCCCGGATGCGCATGCTCGGCGCCGAGGTCATCGCCGTGAAGTCCGGCAGCCGCACCCTCAAGGACGCCATCAACGAGGCGTTCCGCGACTGGGTGGCCAACGTCGACCACACCCACTACCTGTTCGGCACGGTCGCGGGACCGCATCCCTTCCCGGCGATGGTCCGCGACTTCCACCGCGTCATCGGCGTCGAGGCCCGCCGCCAGCTCCTGGAGCGGGCCGGCCGGCTCCCCGACGCCGCGATCGCCTGCGTCGGCGGCGGCTCCAACGCCATCGGGCTCTTCCACGCCTTCATCCCCGACGAGGGCGTCCGCCTCATCGGCTGCGAGCCCGCGGGCCACGGCATCGAGACCGGCGAGCACGCGGCCACCCTCACCGCCGGCGAGCCCGGCATCCTGCACGGCTCCCGCTCCTACGTCCTCCAGGACGACGAGGGCCAGATCACCGAGCCGTACTCGATCTCGGCCGGTCTGGACTACCCCGGCATCGGCCCCGAGCACTCCTACCTCAAGGACTCCGGCCGCGGCGAGTACCGCGCGGTCACGGACGACGCGGCCATGCAGGCCCTGCGCCTGCTCTCCCGTACCGAGGGCATCATCCCGGCCATCGAGAGCGCCCACGCCCTCGCCGGCGCCCTGGAGGTCGGCAGGGAACTCGGCAAGGACGGGCTGATCGTCGTCAACCTGTCCGGCCGCGGCGACAAGGACATGGACACCGCCGCGCGCTACTTCGGGCTGTACGACACCGACGCCGAGGTCGCGGCCGACGCCGCCGACACCGCCGAGATCGAGGGGGACGCCAAGTGAGCGGGAACATCCAACTGCTGAACGACACCCTCGCCGGTGCCAGGGCCGAAGGCCGCGCCGCGCTCATCGCCTACCTCCCGGCCGGGTTCCCGACCGTGGACGGCGGCATCGAGGCGATCAAGGCCGTGCTCGACGGCGGCGCGGACGTCGTCGAGGTCGGGCTGCCGCACAGCGACCCGGTCCTGGACGGCCCGGTCATCCAGACCGCGGACGACATCGCCCTGCGCGGCGGCGTCAGGATCGCGGACGTCATGCGCACGGTCAAGGAGACCCACGAGGCCACCGGCAAGCCGATCCTCGTCATGACGTACTGGAACCCCATCGACCGCTACGGCGTCGAGCGCTTCACCGCCGAGCTGGCCGAGGCGGGCGGCGCGGGCTGCATCCTGCCCGACCTGCCGGTCCAGGAGTCGGCGCTGTGGCGCGAGCACGCCGAGAAGCACGGCCTCGCGACGGTCTTCGTCGTGGCGCCGAGCAGCAAGGACGAGCGGCTCGCGACGATCACGGCAGCGGGCAGCGGGTTCGTCTACGCGGCCTCGCTGATGGGTGTCACCGGCACGCGTGAATCGGTCGGGGCGCAGGCCCAGGGCCTGGTCGAGCGCACCCGGGCCACCGGCACCGGGCTGCCCGTCTGCGTCGGCCTCGGCGTCTCCGACGCGGCCCAGGCCGCCGAGGTCGCCGGCTTCGCCGACGGCGTGATCGTCGGTTCGGCCTTCGTGAAGCGGATGCTGGACGCGCCGGACCGGGCGGCCGGCGTGGCGGCCGTCCGCGAACTCGCCGGGGAGCTGGCGAAGGGCGTGCGCCGGCAGGCGTAATCCGTCACCGCAGGACACAGCGGAACATTCGGTCACTCGAACGGGTGGACCTGGGACCGGGGAGGCGCGCTGCGCCTCCCCGGTTCGTTCTGGGGGTGTGAGCGAGAAGAATCGTGACGGAAAGCGGATGGCCCGTGAGCGGCTGGCGGCCGAGCGCGAGAAGCAGCGGGCCGCGGACAAGCGACGGCGCGCGCTGATCGTGGGCGCGAGCGTCGTCTGCGTCCTGGGTCTGGCGGCGGTGGTCGGCGTGGTCGCCGCGAACGCGGGCAAGGACAAGGGCAGCGCGAGTTCCGGGCCGGTCGTGGCGCCCTCCGGTGCGCAGGGCAAGGACAGCCTCGCGATCCCGGTCGGCAAGGACGGCGCCAAGGCGACGCTCACCGTCTGGGAGGACTTCCGCTGCCCGGCCTGCCAGGCCTTCGAGACCGCGTACCGCCCGACGCTCCACGAGCTGGTCGACGGCGGGCAGCTCAGGATCGAGTACCACCTGGTCACGCTGATCGACGGCAACCTCGGCGGCACCGGCTCCCGGAACGCGGCCAACGCGGCGGCCTGCGCCCAGGACGCCGGCAGGTTCCGCGACTTCCACGACGTGCTGTACGAGAACCAGCCGAAGGAAACCGACGACGCGTTCGCGAGCAACGACAAGCTGATCGAGCTGGCCGGCAAGGTGCAGGGGCTGGACACGCCGGCGTTCCAGAAGTGTGTCAAGAACGGCACGCACAATTCCTGGGTCGTCAAGTCCAACCAGGCCTTCCAGGCCGCCAAGTTCGACGGCACGCCGACCGTCCTGCTCGACGGCAAGAACATCTACCAGGACCAGACCATGACCCCGGCCAAGCTGAAGCAGCTGGTCGAGGACGCGAACAAGCAGTAAGGGGAGCGGGCGATTCTCACGCCCCCGTTATGGAGCCGTAGCCGGGCTGGTTGCCGTCGGCCCGGTCCGGCACGGTAGCGTCGACCCTGCCATGGAAGAACTTGCCTACATTCCCAGCCCGTCGCGCGGAGTGATCCACCTCGGACCCATCCCGCTGCGCGGCTACGCGTTCTGCATCATCATCGGTGTCTTCGTAGCCGTCTGGCTCGGCAACAAGCGCTGGATCGCCCGGGGCGGGCGGGCCGGCACCGTGGCCGACATCGCGGTCTGGGCCGTACCGTTCGGCCTGGTCGGCGGGCGCCTCTACCACGTGATCACGGACTACGAGCTGTACTTCAGCGCGGGCCGTGACTGGGTCGACGCCTTCAAGGTCTGGCAGGGCGGCCTCGGCATCTGGGGCGCGATCGCGCTCGGTGCGGTGGGCGCCTGGATCGGCTGCCGGCGCCGGGGCATCCCGCTGCCGGCCTACGCCGACGCCATCGCCCCCGGCATCGCCTTCGCCCAGGCGATCGGCCGCTGGGGCAACTGGTTCAACCAGGAGCTCTACGGCCGCGAGACCCACCTGCCGTGGGCCCTGCACATCACCTCCTCCGAGGGCGGCCGCGTTCCCGGCTACTACCACCCGACCTTCCTCTACGAGTCGCTGTGGTGCATCGGCGTCGGCTTCCTGGTCATCTGGGCCGACCGCCGCTTCAAGCTCGGGCACGGGCGGGCCTTCGCCCTGTACGTCGCGGCGTACTGCGTGGGCCGCGGCTGGATCGAGTACATGCGCGTCGACGACGCCCACCACATCCTCGGTCTGCGGCTCAACGACTGGACCGCGATGATCGTGTTCCTGCTCGCGGTGCTGTACATCGTGGTCTCCTCGAAGAAGCGGCCGGGCCGGGAGACGGTGGTCGAGCCGGGCGTCCCCGACGGTGAGGGTGTCTCCGACGGTGAGGCCGACGGTACCGGTGAGGCCGTCGAGGCGAACGAGGCGGAGGCCTCCGGCGACGAGGCCGAAGCCGGGGACGACGCCGACGACGGGGTCAAGGCCGAAGCCGGGGACGAGGCCAAGGACGCGGTCAAGGACGAGGCCGGGTCGGGGACCAAGAAGAGCTGAGCTGTCTGCCGTACGACAAAGAGGGCGCCCGGGATCGAACCGGGCGCCCTCTTCGTGTGCCGGCCGACGGGTTGCGGCAGGTCCGGCACCGCCGGACGGCGCCGTGGCGGTGCTCGGCGTCGCGGCGGAAAGCAATCGTCGGCGGGCGGATCAGGTCAGCGGCGGTTCAGCAGGGACAGGGTTCTGCGGGCCGCCGCCACCACCGCCGCGTCGATGAAGCTGCCGTCGGGGAGGGCCTGGGCGCCCTGTTCCGTGGTGGCCGCCTTGATGACCGTCTCCGCCTGCTCCAGTTCGGCCTCGGTCGGGAGGTAGGCCCGTTCGATGATCGGGAGCTGCCGGGGGTGGATCGCGGCGCGGCCCAGGAAGCCCAGGGCGCGGCCGTGGGCGCAGGAGGCGGCGAGGCCGTTGAGGTCGCGGGTGTCGGGGTGGACCGACTGCGGCGGCGGCGCGAGGCCCGCCGCCCGTGCGGCGACCACGATCCGGGAACGCGACCAGTCGAGGCCGATGTCGTCCCGTACCCCCAGGTCGGCCCGCAGGTCCGCCTCGCCCAGGGAGATGCCCCGCAGGGCGGGGTGGGCGGCGGCGATGGCGTAGGCGTGTTCGATGCCGAGGGCCGATTCCAGGAGGGCGTAGAGGGGGAGGGCGGCGGTCCGGGCGGCGAGGCGGCGGATGTCGTCGGGGCTCGTCACCTTGGGGAGGCGGAGCCCGGAGAGGCCGGGGAGGTCGAGCAGGGCGTGGACGTCGGGCTGGGCCCAGGGGGTGTCCAGGGCGTTGACCCGGACGTGGACCGGGACCGGCTGATGGTGGGCGAGGAGCTCGGCGGTGGCGGCGCGGGCGTAGTCCTTGCGGTCCGGGGCGACCGCGTCCTCCAGGTCGATCACCACCACGTCGGTTCCGGAGGCCAGCGCCTTGGCGACGACATGCGGCCGGTCGCCGGGGACGTACAGCCAGGTCAGGGGGAACGACAGGGCGGTCATACGGCGCCCTCCTCGCGCAGCGCCCGAACCTGGGCCGGGGTCAGGCCCAGCTCGGCCAGGACCTCCTCCGTGTCGGCGCCGTGCGGACGGCCGGTCCAGCGGATCGCGCCGGGGGTGGCCGAGAGCCGGAAGAGGACGTTCTGCATGCGCAGCGGGCCGAGGTCGGGGTCGGGGACGGTCGTGATCGTGTTCAGCGCCTGGTACTGGGGATCCTCCATGACGTCCCGTACGTCCTGGACCGGCGCCACCGCCGCCTCCGCCTTCTCGAACTCGGCCAGCACCTCGGCACGGGAGCGGGTGGCGACCCAGCCGCCGACGGCCGCGTCGAGGACGTCGGCGTGCGCGGCCCGGCCCGCGCCGGTCGCGAACCACGGCTCGTCGATCAGCTCCGGGCGCCCGACCAGGCACATCACGCGTTCGGCGATCGACTGGGCCGAGGTGGACACCGCGACCCAGCTGCCGTCCGCGGTGCGGTAGGTGTTGCGCGGGGCGTTGTTGGCGGACCGGTTGCCGGTGCGTTCCTGCACGTAGCCGAGCTGGTCGTACCAGGTGGGCTGGGGGCCGAGGACGGCCAGGATCGGCTCGATGATCGCCATGTCGACGACCTGGCCCTCGCCGGTGCGGTCCCGGGCCGCGAGCGCGGTCATCACGGCGTACGCGGTCGCCAGCGCCGCGATGGAGTCGGCGAGCCCGAACGGGGGCAGCGTCGGCGGGGCCTCCGGTTCGCCGGTGATCGCCGCGAAGCCGCTCATCGCCTCGGCGAGGGTGCCGAATCCGGGGCGGCGGGCGTAGGGGCCGAACTGGCCGAAGGCGGTGACCCGGGTCAGGACCAGCCGGGGGTTGGCGGCGGACAGCTCCTCCCACCCGAGGTCCCACTTCTCCAGGGTGCCGGGGCGGAAGTTCTCGATGATCACGTCGGCGGTGGCGGCAAGACGCAGGAGCGTGGCACGGCCGCCGGGCTTGGACAGGTCGAGGGTGAGGGTGCGCTTGTTGCGGCCGAGCAGCTTCCACCACAGGCCGACGCCCTGCTTGGCCGGGCCGTGGCCCCGGGAGGGGTCGGGCTTGGCGGGGTGCTCGACCTTGACGACCTCGGCGCCGAAGTCACCGAGGAAGGTGGCGGCGAGCGGACCGGCGAAGAGGGTGGCCAGATCGAGGACGCGCAGACCGGCGAGGGGCGGGGACGCGGGCGCCTCGGGCGCTTCGGGTGCCTTGGGTGCCGTGCTCATGCGGTGTACTGGGTTTCGATCTCCGGGCGGTACGGCATCGACTCCGTCGCCCCTTCCCGCTGGACGGAGATCGCCGCCGCGGCCGCCGCCCAGGACAGCGCCTCACGGATCGGTTTCTCCTCGGCCAGGGCCACCGCGAGGGCGCCGACGAAGGTGTCGCCCGCGCCTGTCGAGTCGACGGCGGTCACCCGGGGCGCGGGGATGACGAGCGGGGCGGCGTCGCGCGTGAGGTAGAGGCTGCCGGCCGCGCCGAGGGTCACGACGACCTGCGGCACCTGGTCCAGGAGCGCGGCCGCCGCGTCACGTGGGTCGGCGCGGTCGGTGAGGGTGGCCGCCTCCCGCTCGTTCGCCACCAGCAGGTCGATGTTGTCGAGGAGTTCGGACGGCAGCGGGCGGGCCGGGGACGGGGTGAGGACGGTCCGGATGCCGTGGCGGCGGGCGGCCTGCGCACCGGCCACGACCGCGGCGAGGGGGATCTCCAGCTGGAGCAGGAGCATGTCGGCGGAGGCGATGACGCCCTCGTCGCCGGGGGAGAGGTGGTCGACGGTGCCGTTGGCGCCGGGGATCACGACGATCGCGTTGCCGCCCTCGTCGTCCACCACGATGTGCGCGGTGCCGGACGGGCCCTCGATCGTGCGCAGCGAGTCCGTGTCCACGCCGGAGTGTTCGAGGGTCTCGCGCATCCGGGCGCCGTAGGCGTCGTGGCCGACCGCGCCGATCATCGAGACGGTGGCGCCGGCGCGGGCGGCGGCGATCGCCTGGTTGGCGCCCTTGCCGCCGGGGATCGTGCGGAACGCCCGTCCCGTGACGGTCTCGCCGAGCTGCGGGGCCCTCTCGGCGTACGTGACGAGGTCCATGTTCGTGCTGCCGAGTACGGCGATGTGGGTCATGGGCGGGTCGCCTCCAGGTGGGTGAGGTGGGCGAGGGTGTCGAAGCCGGTTCCGTCGAGGCCGGCGACGGAGGTGGCGAGCCGGTTCTTGAGCGGGGTCGTCCAGCGGTCGGGGAGTGCGTCGGGGTCGCCCGCGAGCAGCCCGGCGACGGAGCCGGCGGTCGCGCCGTTCGAGTCGGTGTCCCAACCGCCGCTCACCGCGCGGCAGACGGAGCCGGTGAAGTCGCCGTCGGCGTGGGTGAGGGCGGCGGCGATCAGGGCGGTGTTGGGGATGGCGTGCACCCAGTGGTGGGTGGGGGAGTGGGTGGCGTGGAGTTCGTCCACGACGGTGTCGAAGTCGGCGTGTTCCTCGGCGAGCCGGATCGCGTGATCGACGGCGCGGGCGAGCCGTGAGTGGGGTGGGATCACGGATCGGCCGGTGCGCAGGCAGGCGTGGACGTCGTGGGTGCCGGTGGCGGCGGTGGCGATGACGGCCGCCGCGAACATCGCCGCGTAGACGCCGTTGGCCGTGTGGGTGAGGGCGGCGTCGCGGTGGGCCTGTTCGGCCGCGGCGGCCGGGTCGCCGGGGTTGGTCCAGCCGTGCGCGTCGGCGCGGATGAGGGCGCCGATCCACTCCCGGAAGGGGTTGCGGTGGCGGGCGGTGTGCGGGGGTTCGATGCCGGTGAGCAGGTTGCGGTAGGCGACGCGTTCGGCGGTGAAGGTACGGCCGGCGGGGAGTTCGTCGAGCCACAGGGCGGCGACGTCGGCGGTGGTGAAGTTCCTGGTGTGGCGCTGGAGCAGGAGGAGGTTGAGGAGGGGGTAGTTGAGGTCGTCGTCCTCGGGCATGCCGTCGATGTTCTCGGCGAGGGAGGTGGGGGCCGAGCGGCGGTTCCAGGGGTGGGCGGAGAGGAGGTCGGCGGGGACGCCGCGAGCGGTGAAGTAGCGGTTCAGGGGCCAGTTGCCGGTGGCGCGGGCGAGTTCGCGGATGGCGTGCAGGGGAAGCTTCTCGACGGGTTTCCCGAGCAGACAGCCGACGGCTCGGCCGAGCCAGGCGGCGTGGTACGTGCGGGGGTGTGGGGGCCGGGGGGCGGGGACGCTTACCGGCGCTTGCCGGGCGCCGCCCGCGCCCACCCTCCCCCACGCTCGGCTTCGCTCGCGCGGGGGGACCCCCATCGCCCCAGCGGCACGACTGCCCGCGGCTGAAGGAGCCCCGTAAGGGGCGTGGGGAACTGCGCGATCGGCCCCCACCGGGCCGCAGCCGTACGACGGCCACTGCGGGCACAGTGCCTTGATGTCGGCCAGATCCGTCGGCTCGTTCAACCTGCTCGGCAGGTCCGCGAGTTCGTCGAGGAGGTCCTCCGCGAGCTGGCGGAGATAGCGGGAGGCCCGGTCCGGCGACGCGCCCGCCCGGCTCGGCGCGTCCCCGCCCCCCGCCGCCCGCCAGCGCGCAGCGATCGCCGACGGCTCCCGCCCGTCCTGCCGCGCCTGGCGCAGCTCGTGGCCCAGCAGATCCTCCGGCTGGACCCAGGTCAGGCGGAGCAACTCGGGCCTCCGAGGCGGGCGAAGGACTCCTCGTGGGCGCGGCGGCGTTCCAGGTCGAGGGTGAAGACCTCGCGGGTCACGGCGGCCAGGACCCGCGGCGGTTCCCAGAGGTCGAGGCGGCTGGCCTCCGCGACCCGCTTCGACCAGTCCTCCGGAACCGGCGAGCCCAGCGCGCCGGCGATCGCGCCCGCCATCGTCGCGATGGAGTCGCAGTCCCGGCCGTAGTTGACGGAACCGAGCACGGCCTGCCGGTAGTCGCCGTCGGCCACCAGCAACATGCCCAGGGCGACGGGGAGTTCCTCGATGGCGTGCAGGCGGGAGGGGCGGCGGGCGCCGAGGGAAGGGGACCGGTAGTCCGGGCCGACCGTGTCGTAAGGGGCGACCGCGTCGCGGAGCGGGACGAGCGCCGACTCGAAGTCGGAGTGGTGTGCCGCCGTTTCACAGACGCGTGCGATCGCCTCGCGGGTGCCGTCCTTCGCCAGGGACAGGCAGACGCCGACCACGGAGTCCGGTGTCGCGCCGGGTGCCGTCGCCGCCGCCACCGCAGCGGCGAAGACGCCCGCCGCCTCCCTGCCGTACGACGACTGGTGGGCGCCCGCGACGTCCAGCGCCTCGGCGTACGCGGCTTGCGGGTTCGCCGCGTTGACCAGGCCGACCGGGGCCATGTACATCGCCGCACCGCAGTTGACGATGTTGCCGACGCCGGCCTCCCGGGGGTCGGCGTGGCCGTAGTGGATGCGGGTCGCCAGCCACTTCTCCGCCAGGAAGATCCGGTGGAGGGGGATGGTCTCCGCCTCCAGTTCCGGGATCCAGCGGGGGTTGGTCATCAGGTCGGGGACCAGGTGGTCGGCGATCGCGTAGGCGTCGAGGTGGTCGCGGACCCGGTCGTACACCCGTACCAGCGCATGGGTCATCAAGGTGTCGTCGGTGACGTGCCCGTCGCCCTTGTGGTACGGCGCGATGGGGCGGGCGGTGCGCCACGCGTCGCCGTTCCAGGGGCCGACGATGCCGTGCACGCGGCCGCCGTGGCGTTCGAGGATCTGGTCGGGGGAGTAGCCCTCGACCGGACCGCCGAGGGCGTCGCCGACGGCGGCCCCGACCAGTGCTCCGGTGATCCGGTCGTCGAGCGAAGCTCCGGCGCTTTCTTCTCCTTTGGGCGTCATGCACCGAATCATCCACCTGGAAGGGCCGGTTGTGTGGCTTCCAGGAGTTCGGCGAGTTCCACGAGGTCCGTGCCGGTGAGCCGGGGGAGGGCGCAGCCGGAGAGGGTGCGGCAGGCGTCCCGCCAGGACGGCGGGATCGCGTCGGCGCCGCCGAGGGCGCCGGTGAGCGCGCCGGCCAGGGCGGGGGCCGAGTCGGCGACCCGGGAGAGGCAGGCCGCGGCGGGTACGGCCTCGGCGATCCGGCCGCGGGCCGCGGTGGCGAGGGCGAGGGCGACCGGGACGGTCTCGGCGGCGGCGATGCCGTAGCTGTAGACGTGGTCGACGATTTGGTGTTCGAGGAGGGGGACGAGGGCGAACGCCGTGTCCGCGGCGCCGGTGAGGGTCAGGGCGTGCCGGGTGTTGCGGCCGATCTCGGTGGCCTCGGGGAGTTCGGCGAGGGCCGCGGCCACGCAGGTCTCGACCTCGGCGCCGACGAGGGCGAGGGCGAGCGCGGCCGCCATGGCCCGGGCGCCGTGCACGCCGTCGCCGTCCTGGGTGTAGCGGGCGTCGAACTCGGCGAGGTCGGCGGCGCGTTGGGGGTCGCCGGGGTGGGCGACGGCGAGGGCGCAGGCGCGGACGCAGGCGGCGTCGTCGAAGTAGTGCGGGTTGTCGTGGCCGGTGGCGGGCGGGCGCAGGCCGGCGGCGAGGTTGCCGAGGCCGGCCCGGACGGAGATGCGGGCGCGCAGCGGGAGGACGGCCGACTCGATCTCCGGGGCGCGTTCGGCCGCGGCGGCGACCTCGGAGGCGACGGCGGTCCAGGTGAGGTCGATGGCGGCGCGGGTGCGCAGTTCGCGGCTGAGGTCGCCGAGGACGGTGTCGTCGCCGGCGCGCAGCACGGCCTCCGCGGCGAAGGCCGCCCACTCGGCGTCGTCGGAGGGGCCGAGGCGGAGGGGCTCGGGGGGCTGGTTCAGGGCGATGGGGACGGGGAGGGTGGTGGTCGCGTTCTGCTCGGCGAAGGTGTCGAGTTCGCGGGTGAGGCGGCGGGTCCACTCGGGCATGCGGGAGGCGCGGTGCCGCGCGGAAGGCCAGCCGGCGGCGTCGCCCGCGGCGAGGCCGAGGAGGAGCCCCTCGATACGGCGCCGGTTCACCGGTCCCCCTCGCCGCAGCTGACGCCCAGCGGGCTGCGCGCCCCGGCCCTCGAAGACCTCGCCCACCCGTCATCCGGCTCGGTCGGCAGGAACGCCGGGGCGGAGCGAGGCGGCCCGGTCTGTGCGGAAGCCGCCCCCAGCAGCAGTTCCGCCACCTCCAGCACATGGTGCCCGGCCATCGACGGCAGGCAGCTGCCGCGGGCCGGCCCGATCGCCGCCCCCCACTCGGGCGGGATCGCCGCCTCCCCGCGGGTCGCTCCGGCCAGCGCGCCGGCCACCGCGGCCGTCGTGTCCGCGTCGCGCCCCATGTTCACGGCGGTCAGCACCGCGTCCCGGAAGTCGCCGTCCGCCGCGGCGTACGCGCCGAAGGCCAGGGCCACCGCCTCCGGGGCCAGGTCGGTCCACGGGTAGCCGCCGATGACCACCGCGGTGCGGACCGCCCGCTCGCCGCGGTGGGCCACGGACACCGCGCGGCGCAGGGAGCGGGCCGTCCAGGAGTCGTCGGGGACGACGGCGAGTGCGGCCGCCACCACCGCCGTCGGCGGGGCCCCGGCCATCGCCGCCGCGACCCCCGCGGCCACCGCCTGGCCGCCGTAGATGCCCTCGCCCTCGTGGCTCACCGAGCCGTCCACGGCGACCAGCCGGGCCGCCTCGGCGGGGCGGCCCGCCGCGAAGACGCCGAAGGGGGCCGCGCGCATGGCCAGGCCGTCGCTCCAGGCGTGCCGGTGCTGGGCGGAGATGGGGGCGGCGAGGCCCCGGCGGAGGTTCTCCAGGGTGCCGCGTTCGCTGAAGCCGGCGCCCTTGAAGGGGCCCTCGGCGCGGTCGGCGATCCACTCGTGCCAGGCCGCCTCGACATGGGCCGGGGTGAGTGCCGAGCCTTGCCGGGCGAGGAGGAGGCCGGAGAAGATCGCGTACTCGGTGTCGTCCGTGCCGGCCGGACGGTCGGTCACGTACCCCGTGATGCGGCCCCAGCGGGCACGGATCTCGGAGGGCTTCATGTTCTCCGCCGGTGCCCCGAGCGCGTCTCCCACGGCCAGCCCCAGGAGCGCGCCCCGCGCCCGGTCGTACAGCTCCGGGGCGCGCTCGTCGGGGGCGGGGACCGGCGGGGTGCAGACGATCGATGACATGGGCGGGCCTCTCCGGGAGGGGCTTCGCGCGAGGGCGCGGAACCGTTTGCGGATGTGTCCCACCAACGGCGGTTGACCGCAGCCTGAAGGGCCTCCACATCACCCGGTCGACATCTGTGCACACCCTCGCACGTGTGAGCGGAAAAGGGTAAAGCCGCAGGTTAGCCGAGCCTTTCCTTGCTGGCGACAGGGAATGTCGCGGCGTACTGTCGGCGTTGTCGAAACATAGAACTTGTCCAAAGTTAGCTTTGCCTCAGCTTATTCGGGGCATACCGCGAGACCTTTTGGGGGACCCCTCATGGCCGTCATCGAGACCCAGGCGACCTTGCACGAAGCCCACCGTGACAACCACACCCACCGGGATGTGAACGGGGGCTGGCTGCGGCCCGCCGTCTTCGGTGCCATGGACGGACTGGTCTCCAACCTCGCCCTGATGACCGGTGTGGCCGGCGGGGCCGTCGGTCACCAGACCATCGTCATCACCGGGCTCGCGGGCCTCGCCGCCGGCGCCTTCTCGATGGCCGCCGGCGAGTACACCTCCGTCGCCTCGCAGCGCGAGCTCGTCGAGGCCGAGCTGGACGTGGAGCGCCGGGAGCTGCGCAGGCACCCGCAGGACGAGGAGGCCGAGCTGGCCGCGCTCTACGAGGCGCGGGGCGTCGAGCCGGCGCTGGCCCGGGAGGTCGCCCGGCAGCTGTCCGCCGATCCGGAGCAGGCGCTGGAGATACACGCCCGCGAGGAACTCGGCATCGACCCCGGCGACCTGCCCTCGCCGCTGGTCGCCGCCGTCTCCTCCTTCGGGTCGTTCGCGCTGGGCGCGCTGCTGCCCGTGCTGCCGTTCCTGCTCGGCGCGACCGCGCTCTGGCCCGCCCTGCTGCTGGCCCTCGCCGGGCTGTTCGGGTGCGGTGCCGTGGTGGCCAAGGTGACCGCGCGGAGCTGGTGGTTCAGCGGTCTGCGGCAGCTCGCGCTGGGCGGCGCGGCGGCCGGTGTGACGTACGCCCTGGGCACCCTTTTCGGGACGGCCGTAGGATAGGGCGACTGGTAGCTATGCGTTGGGCCGCATAAATACCCGTTACTCGCTGGTTTCGAATGCTTAACCACTGGGCATGAGCCGTAAGCGCCGCAGGCAATGAGGCCTGCCATGCACCTGTGGGGTGGCGCGACGCCCACCCCGCCCCCGCGGACCGATGGACACGGATCTGTCCGGATCGGTCCCCCACCACCTTCACCGCTTTGCGCGGTACCGCGCCGTAAACCCCTGCGGCGTCCGCATGTTGGAACGGTGTATCCAGTTCCCGAGAACCGCTCCATCATGTAACCTGCGTGAAATTTCGCAACAAAAACGCAGAGGGCCAGCGTCGTCCCTCGGCACCTGCTATACGCCACTGACGACGACGGGAGAGCCGATGCGTACGCCGCGCCAGCCGTCCCAGCACTCCACGAACGGCCGAAACTGGTCGTTCATGGATGCTCGCCCTGCTGCGCAGGGTATGTACGACCCCCGCAACGAGCGCGACGCCTGTGGCGTCGGCTTCGTGGCCACCCTCACCGGCGAGGCGAGCCATGCGCTGGTCGAGCAGGCGCTCACGGTTCTGCGCAACCTGGAGCACCGCGGCGCGACCGGTTCCGAGCCCGACTCCGGCGACGGCGCGGGCCTGCTCTCCCAGGTGCCCGACGCCTTCTTCCGCGAGGTGGCCGGATTCGAGCTGCCGGCCGCCGGTTCGTACGCCGTCGGCATCGCCTTCCTCCCGGAGGACGGCACCCAGGACGCCGTCTCGCGGATCGAGACGATCGCGGACGAGGAGGGCCTCACCGTCCTCGGCTGGCGCGAGGTCCCGGTCGCCCCGCAGCTGCTCGGCGCCACCGCCCGCTCCACCATGCCGGTCTTCCGGCAGATCTTCGTCACCGACGGGGCCAGCGAGGGCATCGCGCTGGACCGCAAGGCGTTCGTGCTGCGCAAGCGCGCCGAGCGCGAGGTCGACGTCTACTTCCCGTCGCTGTCCGCGCGGACCATCGTCTACAAGGGCATGCTGACCACCGGCCAGCTGGAGCCCTTCTTCCCGGACCTGTCCGACCGCCGCTTCGCATCCGCGATCGCGCTCGTGCACTCCCGGTTCTCCACGAACACCTTCCCGTCGTGGCCCCTCGCGCACCCCTACCGGTTCGTCGCCCACAACGGTGAGATCAACACCGTCAAGGGCAACCGCAACTGGATGCGGGCCCGCGAGTCGCAGCTGGTCTCCGACCTGTTCGGCCCGCAGGAGAAGCTGGACCGGGTCTTCCCGATCTGTACGCCCGACGCCTCCGACTCGGCCTCCTTCGACGAGGTGCTGGAGCTCCTGCACCTGGGCGGGCGTTCGCTGCCGCACTCCGTGCTGATGATGATCCCGGAGGCGTGGGAGAACCACGACTCCATGGACCCGGCCCGCCGCGCCTTCTACGGCTACCACTCCACGATGATGGAGCCCTGGGACGGCCCCGCCTGCGTCACCTTCACCGACGGCTCCCAGGTCGGCGCCGTTCTCGACCGCAACGGTCTGCGTCCCGGCCGCTACTGGGTCACCGACGAGGGCCTGGTCGTCCTCGGCTCCGAGGTCGGTGTCCTCGACATCGACCCCGCCAGGGTGGTCCGCAAGGGCCGGCTGCAGCCGGGCAGGATGTTCCTCGTCGACACCGTCGAGCACCGCATCATCGAGGACGACGAGATCAAGGCGGGCCTTGCCGCCGCGCAGCCGTACGCGGAGTGGCTGGAGGCCGGCGAGATCGAGCTGGGCGACCTGCCCGAGCGCGAGCACATCGTCCACACCCACGCCTCGGTCACCCGCCGCCAGCAGACCTTCGGCTACACCGAGGAAGAGCTGCGCGTCATCCTCGCGCCGATGGCCAAGGCCGGTGCCGAGCCGATCGGCTCCATGGGCACCGACTCGCCCATCGCCGCGCTGAGCGAGCGCCCGCGCCTGCTCTTCGACTACTTCACCCAGCTCTTCGCGCAGGTCACCAACCCGCCGCTGGACGCGATCCGCGAGGAGCTCGTCACCTCGCTGCGCTCGTCCCTCGGCCCCGCGGGCAACCTGCTCGACCCGAACGCCGCGTCCTGCCGCTCGGTCGTGCTGCCCTTCCCGGTGATCGACAACGACGAGCTGGCCAAGCTCATCCACATCAACGCCGACGGCGACATGCCCGGCTTCAAGGCCGCGACCCTGTCCGGCCTGTACCGGGTCTCCGGCGGCGGCGACTCGCTCGCCGCGCGCATCGAGGAGATCTGCGCCGAGGCCGACGCCGCCATCGAGAACGGCGCCCGCCTGATCGTCCTGTCGGACCGGCACTCGGACGCCGAGCACGCGCCGATCCCGTCGCTGCTGCTCACCGCGGCCGTCCACCACCACCTCATCCGCACCAAGCAGCGCACCCACGTGGGCCTGCTCGTGGAGGCCGGCGACGTCCGCGAGGTCCACCACGTCGCCCTGCTGATCGGCTTCGGCGCCGCCGCCGTCAACCCGTACCTGGCCATGGAGTCCGTCGAGGACCTGACCCGCGCGGGCACCTTCCTGCCGGGCATGGAGGCCGAGCAGGCCATCCGGAACCTGATCTACGCCCTCGGCAAGGGCGTCCTGAAGGTCATGTCCAAGATGGGCATCTCCACGGTCGCCTCCTACCGCGGCGCGCAGGTCTTCGAGGCCGTCGGTCTCGAAGCGGGCTTCGTCGACAAGTACTTCAACGGCACCGCCTCCAAGATCGGCGGCGTCGGCATCGACGTCATCGCCAAGGAGGTCGCCGCCCGCCACGCCAAGGCCTACCCGGCCTCCGGCATCGCGCCGGCCCACCGCGCCCTGGAGATAGGGGGCGAGTACCAGTGGCGCCGCGAGGGCGAGCCGCACCTGTTCGACCCGGAGACGGTCTTCCGCCTCCAGCACTCGACCCGCGCCAACCGCTACGACATCTTCAAGAAGTACACGGACCGCGTGAACGAGCAGTCCGAGCGGCTGATGACGCTGCGCGGCCTCTTCGGCTTCAACAGCGACCGTCCGTCGATCTCCGTCGACGAGGTCGAGCCGGTCTCCGAGATCGTCAAGCGGTTCTCCACCGGCGCCATGTCCTACGGCTCCATCTCGCGCGAGGCCCACGAGACCCTCGCCATCGCCATGAACCAGCTGGGCGGCAAGTCCAACACCGGTGAGGGCGGCGAGGACCCGGACCGCCTGTACGACCCGGCCCGCCGGTCCGCCATCAAGCAGGTCGCCTCCGGCCGCTTCGGCGTGACCTCGGAGTACCTGGTCAACGCGGACGACATCCAGATCAAGATGGCCCAGGGTGCCAAGCCCGGCGAGGGCGGCCAGCTGCCCGGCCACAAGGTCTACCCGTGGGTCGCCAAGACCCGGCACTCCACCCCGGGTGTCGGCCTGATCTCCCCGCCGCCGCACCACGACATCTACTCCATCGAGGACCTGGCCCAGCTGATCCACGACCTGAAGAATGCGAACCCGCAGGCGCGGATTCACGTCAAGCTGGTCTCGGAGGTCGGCGTCGGCACGGTCGCGGCCGGTGTCTCCAAGGCCCACGCGGACGTCGTGCTCATCTCCGGCCACGACGGCGGTACGGGCGCCTCCCCGCTGACCTCGCTCAAGCACGCGGGCGGCCCCTGGGAGCTCGGCCTCGCCGAGACCCAGCAGACCCTGCTGCTCAACGGCCTGCGCGACCGGATCGTCGTGCAGACCGACGGCCAGCTGAAGACCGGCCGTGACGTCGTCATCGCCGCGCTGCTCGGCGCCGAGGAGTTCGGTTTCGCGACCGCGCCGCTCGTCGTCTCCGGCTGCATCATGATGCGCGTCTGCCACCTCGACACCTGCCCGGTCGGCGTCGCCACCCAGAACCCGGTGCTGCGCGACCGCTTCTCCGGCAAGGCCGAGTACGTGGTGAACTTCTTCAGGTTCATCGCCGAGGAGGTCCGCGAGATCCTCGCCGAGCTGGGCTTCCGCTCCATCGAGGAGGCCGTCGGCCACGCGGAGACGCTCGACGTCACCCGCGCCGTCAACCACTGGAAGGCGCAGGGCCTGGACCTGGCCCCGCTCTTCCACGTGCCCGAACTGCCCGCGGGCGCGGCGCTGCACCAGACGGTCGCGCAGGACCACGGCCTGGAGAAGGCCCTGGACAACGAGCTGATCAAGCTCGCCTCCGACGCCCTGGCCGCCTCCAGCGCCACCGACGCCCAGCCGGTGCGCGCCCAGATCAAGGTCCGCAACATCAACCGCACGGTCGGCACCATGCTCGGCCACGAGGTGACGAAGAAGTTCGGTGGCGCGGGCCTGCCCGACGACACCATCGATATCACCTTCACCGGCTCGGCCGGCCAGTCCTTCGGCGCCTTCCTGCCGCGCGGCGTCACGCTCCGCCTGGAGGGCGACGCCAACGACTACGTCGGCAAGGGCCTGTCCGGCGGCCGTGTCATCGTCCGTCCGGACCGCGCGGCCGACCACCTCGCCGAGTACTCCACCATCGCGGGCAACACCATCGCCTACGGTGCCACCGGCGGCGAGCTGTTCCTGCGCGGCCGTACCGGCGAGCGGTTCTGCGTCCGCAACTCCGGTGCGCTGGTGGTCTCGGAGGGCGTGGGCGACCACGGCTGCGAGTACATGACCGGCGGCCAGGCGGTGGTCCTCGGCGAGACGGGCCGCAACTTCGCGGCCGGCATGTCGGGCGGCGTCGCCTACGTCATCGACCTGGACCGCGACAACGTCAACGTCGCCAGCGTGGACGCGATCGAGGCCCTGGACGACGCGGACAAGCAGTGGCTGCACGACGTGGTGCGCCGTCACGCCGAGGACACCGGCTCGACGGTCGCCGAGAAGCTGCTCGCCGACTGGGACACGGCCGTGCAGCGGTTCAGCAAGATCATCCCCAGCACGTACAAGGCAGTGCTCGCCGCCAAGGACGCCGCCGAGCGAGCGGGTCTCTCCGAGACGGAGACCCACGAGAAGATGATGGAGGCGGCGATCAATGGCTGACCCGAAGGGCTTCCTGAACCACGGCCGTGAGGTCGCGAGGACCCGTCCCGTCACCGAGCGCGTCAAGGACTGGAACGAGGTCTACGTCCCGGGTTCGCTGCTGCCGATCATCAGCAAGCAGGCCAGCCGGTGCATGGACTGCGGCATCCCGTTCTGCCACAACGGCTGTCCGCTCGGGAACCTGATCCCCGAGTGGAACGACTTCGCCTACCGCGAGGACTGGCCGGCGGCGTCGGAGCGCCTGCACGCCACGAACAACTTCCCGGAGTTCACGGGCCGTCTGTGCCCGGCCCCGTGCGAGTCGGCGTGCGTGCTCGGCATCAACCAGCCGGCCGTCACCATCAAGAACGTCGAGGTCTCCATCATCGACCAGGCGTGGGAGGCCGGGACCGTCGCCCCGCAGGCCCCCGAGCGCCTGTCCGGCAAGACCGTCGCCGTCATCGGCTCGGGCCCCGCGGGCCTGGCCGCCGCCCAGCAGCTCACCCGGGCCGGCCACACCGTCGCCGTCTACGAGCGCGCCGACCGCGTCGGCGGCCTGCTCCGCTACGGCATCCCCGAGTTCAAGATGGAGAAGCGGCACATCAACCGGCGCATCGAGCAGATGCGCGCGGAGGGCACCCGCTTCCGTACCGGCATCGAGATCGGCGTCGACCTCAAGGCGACCGACCTGAAGAAGCGGTACGACGCGGTCGTCATCGCCGCCGGCGCCACCACCGCTCGTGACCTCCCGGTCCCCGGCCGCGAGCTCAAGGGTGTCTACCAGGCGATGGAGTACCTGCCCCTGGCCAACAAGGTCCAGGAGGGCGACTACGTGGTGTCGCCGATCTCGGCCGAGGGCAAGCACGTGGTCGTGATCGGCGGCGGCGACACCGGCGCGGACTGCGTGGGCACCGCCCACCGCCAGGGCGCGGCCTCCGTCACCCAGCTGGAGATCATGCCCCGCCCGGGCGAGGACCGCGCGCCGAACCAGCCGTGGCCGACCTTCCCGATGCTCTACAAGGTCACCTCGGCGCACGAGGAGGGCGGCGAGCGGGTCTACTCCGTCTCCACCACCCACTTCGAGGGCGACGAGGACGGCAACGTCCAGTGGCTGCACCTCACCGAGGTGGAGTTCGTCGAGGGCAGGCTGACCCCGAAGCCGGGCACCGAGCGGAAGATCCCGGCCCAGCTGGTCACCCTGGCCATGGGCTTCACCGGCACCGACCGGGTCAACGGTGTGGTCGAGCAGTTCGGTCTGGAACTCGACGAGCGCGGCAACGTCGCCCGCGACGCCGACTTCCAGACCAACGTCCCCGGCGTCTTCGTCGCCGGCGACGCGGGCCGCGGCCAGTCCCTGATCGTCTGGGCGATCGCCGAGGGCCGCTCGGCCGCCAAGGGCGTCGACCGCTTCCTCACCGGAGCGAGCGACCTCCCGGCCCCGATCCGCCCGACGGACCGCTCGCTGATGGTCTGACCGTCACCCCGTAGAACGTCCCGTACAAAGGCGTACGGAACACTGACGGCGCCTGCCCCACAGTCCCCGACCGGACGACCGGGCAGGCGCCGCCGCATGTCCGCCGGTCAAGTAATCTCGGCCTCCTGACCACGAGTCGAGGGGGAGCCGGGATGGCCGCGATCAGTCTCAGCAAGATGGAGCAGACCGCGCCCGCACTCGTCGGCGCCTACCGCTCCGCCGGGATCTCCCTCACCAAACACGGACTCGACGGACTCCGGGCCGCCGTCTACCTGGTCGTCGACTACTCCGGCTCGATGAAGCCGTACTACGCCGACGGCAGCGTGCAGGCACTCGCCGACCGGGTCCTCGGCCTCTCCGCCCACCTGGACGACGACGGCCGGGTCCCCGTCGTCTTCTTCTCCACCGACATCGACGCGGTCACCGACATCAGGCTCGCCGAACACACCGGCCGGATCGGGAAGATCGCGGCCGGGCTCGGGCACATGGGCAAGACCAGCTACCACCTGGCCATGGACGCCGTGATCGACCACTATCTCGACAGCGGCGCCACCGACCCCGCCCTGGTCGTCTTCCAGACCGACGGCGGCCCGATCAACAAGCTCGCCGCGGAGCGCTACCTGTGCAAGGCGGCCAGGCTGCCGCTGTTCTGGCAGTTCGTCGGCTTCGGCGACCCGCACAGCAAACAGTTCGACTTCCTGCGCAAGCTCGACGAACTGGCGGTGCCGCAGAAGCGGGCCGTGGACAACGCGGGCTTCTTCCACGCCGGTTCGGACCCGGCGAAGGTACCGGACGGCGAGCTGTACGACCGTCTCGTCGGCGAGTTCCCGCAGTGGCTGGCGGCGGCGCGGGCGGCGGGCGTCGTACGGGCCGGCTGAACCCGGACGGCCCGGCTGACTTTACGCGGCACCGTTGGCTGTAGCGCTCCGGCGTGCCACCCTGAGGGGTGATCCGGCGGGGAGGCGACGCGACGTATGGACGACGCGGCACGAACGGTGAACGGTCAGGCGCGGGTGGGGAGTTCGGCGCAGCGAGCGGAGCCGCCCGGCAAGGGTGAGAAGCTCGCGGACTGGGCCGACGGCCGGCTGGGGATCTACGGCCTGGCCAAGGCGAACATGCGCAAGGTGTTCCCGGACCACTGGTCCTTCATGCTGGGGGAGATCTGCCTCTACAGCTTCCTCATCCTGATCCTCACGGGCATCTACCTCACCCTGTTCTTCGAGCCGAGCGGTGCCGAGGTCGTCTACCACGGCACCTACCAGCCGCTGAACGGCATCGTCATGACCAAGGCGTACGAGTCGACGCTGCACATCAGCTTCGACGTGCGCGGCGGCCTGCTGATCCGGCAGATCCACCACTGGGCGGCGCTGGTCTTCGTGGCCGGCATGCTCGTCCACATGATGCGGGTGTTCTTCACCGGCGCCTTCCGCAAGCCGCGCGAGGTCAACTGGCTGTTCGGCTGGCTCCTGCTGTTCCTCGCCATCCTCACCGGCCTGACCGGCTACTCGCTCCCCGACGACCTGCTCTCGGGCACCGGCGTCCGGTTCGCCGACGGCGCGATCCTGTCGATCCCGATCGTCGGCTCGTACCTCTCGATGTTCCTGTTCGGCGGGGAGTTCCCGGGCCACGACATCATCTCGCGCTTCTTCCCGATCCACGTCCTGCTGCTGCCCGGGATCATGCTCGGGCTGGTCGTCGCCCACCTGATCCTGGTCTTCTACCACAAGCACACCCAGTACCCGGCGCCCGGACGCGACCAGAAGAGCGTGGTCGGCATGCCCTTCCTGCCGGTCTACATGGCCAAGGCCGGCGGCTTCTTCTTCCTCGTCTTCGGCGTCCTCGCGCTCATCGGCGGCATCGCCACCATCAACCCGGTGTGGGCCTTCGGCCCCTACCGCCCCGACCTGGTGACCACCGGCGCCCAGCCCGACTGGTACCTCGGCTTCTCCGAGGGCCTGATCCGCGTCATGCCCGGCTGGGAGATCAACGCCTGGGGCCACACCCTGGAGCTGGGCGTCCTCATCCCCTTCTCGGCCTTCCCGCTCTTCCTCCTGGCCATCGGCGTCTACCCGTTCATCGAGGCGTGGATCACCGGCGACAAGCGCGAGCACCACATCCTCGACCGCCCGCGCAACGTCCCCGTCCGCACCGCCCTCGGCGTGGCCTGGCTCAGCCTCTACGGCGTCCTCCTGATCGGCGGCGGCAACGACGTCGTCGCCACCCATCTCCATCTCTCCATCAACTCGATCACCTGGTTCGTGCGGATCTCCGTCTTCGTCGTCCCCGTACTCGCCTTCATCGCCACCAAGCGCATCTGCCTCGGCCTGCAGCGCCGGGACCGCGACAAGGTCCTGCACGGCAGGGAGACCGGCCTCATCAAGCTGCTTCCGCACGGCGAGTACATCGAGGTCCACGAACCCCTCAGCCAGGAGAGCCTGTTCGTCCTCACCCAGCACGAACAGAACCCGCCCTACGAGCTGGGCCCCCTGGAGGACGCGAACGGCGTACGACGCAAGGTCACGGTCGCGCAGCGGGTACGGGCGAGCCTGGCCAAGGGGATGTACGGCCCGGACACCCACATCCCGAAGCCCACGAAGGAGGAGTACCGGGAGATCACGAGCGGGGATCACCACTGAACGCCGCGAGCTGAGGCGCCCCTTCAGGGGCGCGGGGAACTGCGCGACCAGCCCGCACCGGCCCGCACCCTAAGGACGACCGAGAACCACCCTCCGACACTCCTCCGGAGTTCCCCAAGCACCCCGCAGCGCACGTGCCTTGGTCACCCACAACGACAGGTCGTACTCCGCCGTATAGCCGATCGCCCCATGCAGTTGCAGCGCGGCCCGCGCTGCCGCATACGCCGCCGCGCAGGCGCTGAGCTTCGCTGCGGCCACATCCGGCGGAGTCATCGTCACCGCGGCCCCGAACACCAGCGGCCGCGCGAACTCCAGCGCGATCTTCACGTGGGCCAGCCGATGCCGGACCGCCTGGAACGACCCGACGGGCACGCCGAACTGGGTCCGCTGCTTCACGTACGCCACCGTTCTGTCGAGCAGGGCCAGCCCCACCCCCAGCGCCTGCGCCGCCGTGGCCAGCCGGGCCCAGGTCCGTGCCTCCGCCCACGGCGGCTCCGTGCCGAGCAGCTCGCCGACCGGAACCAGCGGGGTGAGCCGGCGGGCGGGATCCAGGGACCGGCGTACCGCCCCGGCGCCGGAGGACAGCCGCATGCCCTCCGGTGCGGCCGCGAGCCGCACATCGGCCGCGTCCCCGTCCAGCGCCAACCCGTAACCGTGCTGCTCGAACGCCACCGTCGCCATCGTCCCGCCCGACGCGATCCCCGGCAGGAACCGCTTGGCGAGGCTCGCGCCGTCATCGAGCAGGACCGCCGCCGCCACCGTCTCCGCCAGCGGCCCCGGCACCGCGTACCGGCCCAACTCGACGAAAGCGACGGCGAGTTCGACGGGCCGGCGACCCACCCCGCCGTACTCCTCCGGCACGGTCAGCCCGAACACCCCCGCGTCGCCGAGCCGGCCCCACAGCGCCCGCCCGCTCGCCCGTTCGCCGCGGCTCCACTCCCGTACCACCGCCGGTGTGTCCGCTGCCGTCAGCAGCGCCCGCAGGGCGTCGGCGAAGTCCCGCTGCCCGGTGTCGAGGAGGAAGCGCATGTCAGCGGCGTCCCTTCGGCAGGCCGAGCAGCCGCTCGGCGATGATGTCGCGCTGGATCTCGTTGGTGCCCGCGTAGACCGGACCGGCGAGGGAGAAGACGTAGCCCTCCGACCACGGCGTGTCGGCCAGCTCGCCCTCCGCGCCCAGCAGGTCGAGCGCCGTCTCGTGCAGCGCCAGGTCCAGCTCCGACCAGAACACCTTGTTCAGGCTGGACTCCGGGCCGAGCGACCCGCCGTCCAGGAAGCGGGCCGCGGCCGCGTAGGTGAACAGCTGGTACGCGCGGGCGCCGACGACCGCGTCGGCCACCCGGGCCGCGGCCGACTCCGGTTCGCCCCGCGCCTGCCAGAGGTCCCGCAGCCGGTCGGCGGCGGCCAGGAACCGTCCCGGCGACCGCAGGGTCAGCCCCCGCTCGTTCCCCGCCGCCGACATCGCGATCCGCCAGCCCTGGCCCGGTTCGCCGACCACGTCCTCGTCGGGCACGAACACCTCGTCGAGGAACAGCTCCGCGAACGCCGGCTTCCCGTCGAGACGGCCGATCGGGCGCACCGTCACCCCCGGTGCGCGCAGGTCGAACATCAGGTAGGTGAGTCCCTGGTGCGGCCTGGGCAGGTGCGGCTCGCTGCGGAAGAGGCCGAACGCGCGGTCGGCGAAGGCGGCCCGCGACGACCACGTCTTCTGGCCGGTGAGCAGCCAGCCGCCGTCCGTCCGCGCGGCCCTGGAGGTGAGGGCGGCCAGGTCGGAACCGGCCCCGGGCTCGGACCACGCCTGCGCCCAGACCGCCTCCCCGGTGGCCATCGGCGGCAGCACCCGGGCGCGCTGTTCCTCGGTCCCGTGGTCGAACAGGGTCGGTGCGAGCAGGCTGATGCCGTTCTGCCCGACCCGGCCGGGCGCGCCCGCCGCCCAGTACTCCTCCTCGAAGACCAGCCACCGCGTCAGCCCCGCGCCCCGGCCGCCGTACTCCTCGGGCCAGGACACCACCGACCAGCGGTCCGCGGCCAGTTCGGCCTCCCAGGCGCGGTGCGCCGCGAACCCCTCCGCCGTCTCCAGCGAGGGCAGCGGGCCACGCGGCACATGGGCCCGGAGCCAGGCGCGGGCCTCGGCGCGGAACTCCTCGTCGGCCGGGCTGTGGGTCAGGTCCACGGTCGCCGTCACCGTCCTTCCCTAACAAGTGTTTGGTAGGTTAGCGTGGGCCCATGACAGGCGTCGAGAGTCCGGAGTACGTGCCCGGGCACGGGCTGCTCGAAGGCCGCACCGCGGTCATCACCGCCGCGGCCGGGGCGGGGATCGGCGGGGCGACCGCGCGCCGCTTCCTGGAGGAGGGCGCCCGCGTGCTGATCAGCGACGCGCACCCGCGGCGCCTGAAGGAGCACGCGGCCGAGCTGGCCGGCGAGCATCCGGGTGCCGTGACCGCGGTCCCGTGCGACGTGACCGACGAGGCCCAGGTGCAGGGCCTCTTCGACACCGCGGTGCGGGAGCACGGGCGGCTGGACATCGTCGTCAACAATGCCGGTCTCGGCGGGACTTCGGCCCTCGCCGACATGACGGACGACCAGTGGACACGGGTCCTGGACGTCACCCTCAACGGCACCTTCCGGTGCTCGCGCGCCGCGCTGCGGCTCTTCCGCGAGAGCGGGCAGGGCGGGGTGATCGTCAACAACTCCTCCGTCGTCGGCTGGCGCGCCCAGGCCGGCCAGGCCCACTACGCCGCCGCCAAGGCCGGGGTGATGGCCCTGACCCGGTGCGCGGCCATCGAGGCCGCCGCGTACGGGGTGCGGGTCAACGCGGTGGCGCCGAGCCTCGCCATGCACCCGCACCTGGTGAAGGTGACCTCGGCGGAGCTGCTGGAGGAGCTCACCGCCCGCGAGGCCTTCGGGCGGTACGCCGAACCCTGGGAGGTGGCCAACGCCATCGTCTTCCTCGCGTCCGGCTACTCCTCCTACCTCACCGGAGAGGTCCTCTCCGTCAGCAGCCAGCATCCGTAGGACGAGAATGTGCCCGTGCCGACCAAGAAGAAGCCCCAGGTGACCGCCGCGCCCGCCCGGCGGCGCGAACTCCTCGAGACCGCCGCCGAGGTCTTCGCCGAACAGGGCTACAACGCCACCACCGTACGCAAGATCGCGGACCACGCGGGCATGCTCGCCGGCAGCCTCTACTACCACTTCGACTCCAAGGAATCGATGCTGGAGGAGATCCTGCGGACCTTCCTCGACGAGCTCTGGGGCGGCTACGACACCGTCCTGGACGCCGGACTCGGCCCCCGCGAGACCCTCGAAGCCCTGGTCACCGAGTCCTTCCGGGAGATCGACCGGCACCGCGCCGCCGTCGCCATCTACCAGAAGGAGAGCAAGCAACTGGTCGCGCAGGAGCGGTTCGGCTTCCTCGCCGAGTCGCAGCGCAGGTTCGAGAAGGCCTGGCTGTCGACGCTGGAGCGCGGGGTCGCCGCACGCGTCTTCCGCGCCGACCTCGACGTCCGCCTCACCTACCGGTTCGTGCGCGACACCGTATGGGTCGCCGCCTCCTGGTACCGGCCCGGCGGGCAGCACAGCCCGGAGGAGATCGCCCGGCAGTACCTGTCGATGGTGCTGGACGGGATCGCCGTCCGCGAATAGCTCACCCATTCGTTGAAAGCCCCTTTCTGCCGAGGGAGTTGCTGACATGGCCGAGGCCTACATCGTCGAAGCGGTGCGCACGCCGGTCGGGCGGCGCAAGGGCGGACTGAGCGGGGTCCACCCGGCCGACCTGGGCGCCCACGTGCTGACCGCCCTGGTGCGGCGGTCGGGCGTGGACCCGGCCGCCGTCGAGGACGTCG
Organism: Streptomyces sp. NPDC008092; assembly: GCF_042957285.1. Classification (NCBI taxonomy): domain Bacteria; kingdom Bacillati; phylum Actinomycetota; class Actinomycetes; order Kitasatosporales; family Streptomycetaceae; genus Streptomyces; species Streptomyces sp. NPDC008092. The sequence continues at coordinate 311,288 of NZ_JBIBHY010000006.1, read as the reverse complement.
TCTTCGGCTGCCTCGACGCGGTGGGGCCGCAGGCCGGTGACATCGCCCGCACCAGCTGGCTGGCCGCCGGGCTGCCCGAGGAGGTGCCGGGCGTCACCGTCGACCGCCAGTGCGGCTCCTCGCAGCAGGCCGTGCACTTCGCCGCGCAGGCCGTCCTCTCCGGCACCCAGGACCTGGTGGTCGCCGGCGGCGTTCAGAACATGTCGCAGATCCCCATCGCCTTCGCGTCCCGCCAGGCCGCCGAGCCGCTCGGCCTCACCGAGGGCCCCTTCCTGGGCAGCGAGGGCTGGCGGGCCCGGTACGGCAGGCAGCCCGTCAACCAGTTCGCCGGCGCCGAGATGATCGCCGCCAAGTGGGGCATCAGCCGCCAGGACCAGGAGGAGTTCGCCCTGAACTCCCACCGGAGGGCACTGCGCGCCATCGACGAGGGCCGCTTCGAGCGGGAGATCGAGCCCTACGGTCCGGTCGCCGTGGACGAAGGCCCGCGCCGCGACACCTCCCTGGCGAAGATGGCCGCCCTGAAGCCGGTCGTCGACGGCGGCACCATCACCGCCGCCTGCTCCTCCCAGGTCTCCGACGGCGCCGCCGCGATGCTGCTCGCCTCCGAACGCGCGGTCCGCGAGCACGGACTCCGCCCCCGGGCCCGCGTCCACCACCTCTCCGTCCGCGGCGAGGACCCCGTCCGGATGCTCTCCGCCCCGATCCCGGCCACCGCCCACGCGCTGAAGAAGACCGGCCTCACCATCGACGCCGTCGACCTCGTCGAGATCAACGAGGCCTTCGCCCCGGTCGTCCTCGCCTGGCTCAAGGAGACCGGCGCCGACCCCGCCAAGGTCAACGTCAACGGCGGTGCGATAGCCCTCGGCCACCCGCTCGGCGCCACCGGCGTCAAACTGATGACGACCCTCCTGCACGAACTGGAGCGCACCGGCGGCCGGTACGGCCTCCAGACCATGTGCGAGGGCGGGGGCCAGGCGAACGTGACGATCATCGAACGGCTGTGAGCGGAGCGGATGGGACATGGCCCGCCACCACTTCGGCGGACGGAGTCCGGCGCAGGCCGCCGAAGCCTGGGAGGCCCCCCGGGGCCGAGCAGTGCGAGGGGGCCGTTCGGGATGGTGCCCATGTGCGAGGGCGGGGGCCAGGCGAACGTGACGATCATCGAACGGCTGTGAGCCCTCACTTCAGGGCCATGAGCCGTTCCCGGGTCTCCTCCGCCTCCTCCATGATCCGGTCCACCAGCTCCGCGCACGACGGCAGGTCGTCGATCACCCCGGCGACCTGCCCGGACGCCATCACCCCGAGGTCCGTACGGCCGTCCACCATCGCCGACCTGAGCAGCATCGGCGTGTTCGCGGCCAGCAGCACCTGACTCCAGGACAGCTCCTTGCCGTGCCGCAGGGCCAGGCCGTCCCGCACCATCTGCCGCCAGGTGAGCCCGGACAGCTTCCGGAATCCCGCCGCACGCCGGATCGCGTGCAGCAGACTCCTGGCCCGGCCCGAACGCTCCAGCGCGGCCACCAGGTCGGTCCTCAGCATCCGGTGCGGCAGCCCGTCCACCGCCCTGGTCACCGTGACGTCCCGGACCGTCGCCGCCAGATACCTCGCCTTCACCGCGTCCGGCACCGTCGAGTCCGAGGTGAGCAGGAACCTGGTGCCCATCGCGACCCCCGCCGCGCCGTACGCCAGCGCCGCCACCAGACCCCGGCCGTCGAAGAACCCCCCGGCGGCCACCACCGGTATCCGCACCGCGTCCACCACCTGCGGCAGCAGCACACTCGTCGCCACCTCGCCGGTGTGCCCGCCGCCCTCGCCGCCCTGCACGATCACCGCGTCCGCGCCCCACGCCGCCACCTTCTCGGCGTGCCGCCGCGCCCCGACGGACGGGATCACCACCACGCCCGCCTCCTTCAGTTCGGCGATCAGCTCGGGGGAGGGGGCGAGCGCGAAGGACGCCACCCGCACACCCCCGTCGATGATCAGCCGGACCCGGTCGCCGGCGTCGGCCGCGTCCGCCCGCAGGTTCACCCCGAACGGTGCGTCCGTACGGGACCGCACCTCGGCTATCGCGTCGCGCAGCCGGTCGAGCGTCATCGTGGCGGAGGCGAGGACGCCGAGGGCTCCGGCGTCGGCCGTGGCCGAGACCAGGCGGGGGCCCGCCACCCAGCCCATCCCGGTCTGGACGATCGGATGCCGGATCCCGGCCAGCCGCGTCAGTGCCGTCTCCATCAGCCGGCGACCTCCTTCGTCCGGGCGCCGGCCGGGTCCAGCACCTCGCGGATCAGCCGCAGCTCCGCCGCGCTCGGTTCCCGGGTGTACGGCACCTCCTCCGGTACGGCCAGCTCGAAGCCCGTCGCCTCCCGGATCTGGTCGGTGCTCACCCCCGGATGCAGTGCCGCCAGCCGCATCGAACGGTCGGGGGTCTCGAAGTCGAGGACGCCCAGATCGGTGACGATCCTCGGGATGCGGTGGTAGCGCTCCGTGCCCGGATGCGCGGCGACCCGGTCGTACCCCACCCCGCACACCATGTCGACCTTCGCCACGAAGACCCGCCGGGAGTGCTTCGGGACCCAGTAACTCGTCGGGTTGTTGAGGGTGTTGAGAGGTGCCCCGCGCACCCCCAGCAGCTGGCGCCGGGGGCGGGACCAGTCGCCGATGCAGGAGATGTTCTGGTTGCCGTACCGGTCGAGCTGGCTCGCGCCCATCATCACGTGCCGGCGGCCGCCGGACACCAGGGCGAGATGCTGCCGGTAGGGCAGCCAGCCCTCGGGTGTCCCGTCCGGGCGGACCAGCAGGGCCTCGCCGTCGGTCAGCAGCAGGTCCGGCGCGAAGGTCAGCCGGGCCAGGCGGGCGCCCAGGGAGGGGATCAGGCCCATGGGGCTCGCCAGGATCTCACCGGCGCCGCGCCAGGCCTCGGCGCAGGCGATGACGCAGTACTCGGAGCGCAGCACCCCCGTGTGCGGTGTGCCCGTCGCCCCCGTCGCCCCCGTCGCCCCCGTCACCCCGGTCACCCCTGTCGTCTCTGTCATCCCCGTTCCTCCTGCCAGTTCCGCACCGCGGACCGGTACGCCTGCTCGTCCCCGGCCAGGAACCGCTCGGCGAACTCCGCCCACGACGCCGTCGCGTACAGCCGCTGGAACGCCTCGTCCCGGCCGTAGTCGGGGGCGCAGGACGTGAAGTGCGCACCGCCCGGCGCCTCCACGACCCCCGTCACGTTCAGCCGCTTGACGAGCAGCGACTGCGGGGCCGCCTCCTTCGTCAGCTCGGCCGTGTCCACGATCCGTTCGCAGGAGACGTAGGCCGTGTCCGCCGCCTCGCAGAACAGGTCGTCGAAGTACGGGTCCGGGCCCAGGTACTGCCCGTTGCCCAGCCGGTCGGCGCGGTTGACGTGGACCAGGGCCGCGTCCAGGCGCAGGGCGGGCATCGCCACGAAGGTCTCCCCGTCGTCGTACGGCGAAGCGACCGTCCGGAGGCCGGGGTTGACCCGCATGACGTCCGAGCCGAGCCCCGCCCGCACCGGCAGGAAGGGCAGCCGGTTCGCGGCCGCGTGCAGGCCCCACATGAACATGCCCTCGTCGACCTCCATGAGTTCGAACGCCCCGCGTTCCCGCGCCGCGCGGTAGTGCGGTTCGAGCGGGACGGAGTCGAGGGTGACGAAGGGCGTCACCAGCTTGCGCACCCGGCCGGCCGCGACCAGCATCCCGACGTCCGGGCCGCCGTACGAGACCAGCGTCAGATCGTCGATACCGCTCCGGAGCACTGCTCTGACCAGGGACATCGGCTTGCGCCGGGAACCCCAGCCGCCGATGCCGAGGGTCATGCCGCCGGCCAGCCGGGAGACGGCCTCGTCGGCGGTCATCGTCTTGTCAGTCACTCCCCGCACCCTCCTTCCCGAAGGTGTCACGGACCTGGTCGGCCACCCCGCTGAGGGCGGCCTCGAAGGTGAAGCCCTGTTCGAACCGGTAGCCGCGCCGCACGTCGACGGGGTCGATGCCGTTGATGGCGGCCTTGGCGAGACGCAGCAGCCGGCCGTCCTTGGCGGCTATCTCCCGCGCCAGCTCCAGCGCCGCGGAGCCGAGTTCGGCGCGGGGCACGACCCGCCAGACCGAGCCGTGCGCGTGCAGCTCGGCGGCGGTCGCCGTGCGCGAGGTGTAGTACAGCGTCCGCATCAGATGCGGCGGGACCAGCCGGGCCAGGTGGGTGGCCGCGCCCAGGGCGCCCCGGTCCAGCTCCGGCAGCCCGAAGACGGCGTCCTCGCTCGCCACGATCGCGTCCGCGTTGCCCACCAGCCCGATCCCGCCGCCCAGGCAGAAGCCGTGCACCGCGGCCACCACCGGGGTCTCGCACTCGTACACCGCCGCGAAGGCCTCCGCGCAGCCCCGGTTGGCGCCGAGCAGCGCCGCGTGCCCGTCCGCCTGTATCTCCTTGATGTCCACGCCCGCGTTGAAGCCCCGGCCCCGCGCGGTCAGCACGACGCACCGGGTCCCGGGGTCGCGGCCGGCCGCGCGAACCGCGTCCGCCAGCGCGAACCAGCCCCGCACCGGCAGTGCGTTCACCGGCGGGTGGTCGACCGTGACGAGCGCGATGCCCTTTTCCGGGGACGAGGTGGAGACACCCATGGACGCATCAGCTACCTTCGCACTCAACTGCCTTTCCACCAAACATTTGTTAGGTGTGAGGCTTCGAAGCTAGCAGCCGGTGCGGACGAGCGGGAGGCCCTGTGGATAACTCGCCGAGCGGCAGGACGGTCGTCGTCACCGGCGGTACCAGGGGGGTGGGCGCCGGGATCGCCCGGGCCTTCGCCGAGGCCGGCGCCCATGTCGTGGCCTGTGCCCGGCGGCCACCCGAACAACACCTCGAAGGCGTCGAGTTCACCCCCCTCGACCTGCGCGACCCGGCCGCCGTACGCGCCTTCTTCGACGCCCTGCCCCGGCTCGACGTGCTCGTCAACAACGTCGGCGGCACCCCCTACCGGCGGCTCGCCGACGCGGACGCCGAGCGGCACGCCCGGGTGATCGAGCTGAACCTCCTCACCCCGCTGACCGCCTCCCTCGCCGCGTACGAGCACCTGCGGCGGGCCCGGGGAGCGGTGGTGATGATCGGCAGCGTCAGCGGAGCCCGCCCCTCGCCGGGCTCCGCCGCCTACGGCGCGGCCAAGGCGGGGCTGGAGAGCCTCGCCCGGTCCATGGCGGTGGAGTGGGCGCCGGAGATCCGGGTCAACACCCTCGTGGTCGGCATGGTCCGCACCGAACTGGCCGGCCTCCACTACGGCGGCCGGGACGGCATCGACGCCGTCTCCCGCACCGTCCCGCTCGGCCGCCTCGCCGCGCCCTCCGAGGTCGGCGCCGCCGCCGTCTTCCTGGCCTCCGAGGCGGCGGCCTACATCAGCGGGGCGAGCCTGCTCGTGCACGGGGGCGGGGAGACGCCCGCGTTCCTCGACGCCGCAACTGCCAACAAGCCGTCCGACAAGGAGGAGTGAGATGAGCGGAATCTGCGCGGACCGGGTCGTGGTCGTCACCGGCGCCGGGCGCGGGCTCGGCCGGGCGCACGCGCTCGCCTTCGCCGCCGAGGGCGCCCGGGTCGTCGTCAACGACCTCGGTGTCGGCCTCGACGGCGGGCCGGGGGAGGACAGCCCGGCCGGGGCCGTCGTGGACGAGATCCGGGCGGCCGGCGGCGAGGCGGTGGCGCACGGCGGCGACATCGCGACGGACGCCGGTGCCCAGTCGCTGGTGGCGGCCGCCCTGGACGCGTACGGCCGCCTCGACACCCTCGTCAACAACGCCGGCTTCCTGCGCGACCGCATGCTCGTCAACCTCGGCGAGGACGACTGGGACGCGGTCATGCGGGTGCACCTCAAGGGCCACTTCCTGCCCTTGCGGCACGCGGCCGGGCACTGGCGGGCCGAGGCCAAGGCGGGCCGCACCCCGGTGGCCCGGATCGTCAACACCAGCAGCGGCGCGGGCCTGCTGGGCTCGGTCGGGCAGGGCAACTACAGCGCCGCGAAGGCGGGCATCGTCGGTCTCACCCTGGTCGCGGCGGCCGAACTGGCCCGCTACGGGGTCCAGGTCAACGCCGTCGCCCCGGCCGCCCGCACCCGGATGACCGAGCGCGCCTTCGCCGCGACCATGGCCGCTCCGGACGCCGGCTTCGACGCGATGGCCCCCGGGAACGTCTCCCCGCTCGTGGTCTGGCTGGGCTCCGCCGCGAGCGCCGGGGTCACCGGGCGGGTGTTCGAGGCGGAGGGCGGCCGGATCACCGTCATGGAGGGGTGGCGGCCCGGCCCGGCCGCCGACAAGGGGGCCCGGTGGACCCCGGCGGAGGCGGGGGAGGCGGCGCTGAAACTGCTGGCCGGGGCGGCCGCGCCCGGGGCGGTGTACGGGGCGTGAGACGGGTGGGGCGTGAGACGGGTGGGGCGGGGCCCGGCTGTCCGGGTGCCTAGGTGTCGCACTCCAGTACCGTCCGGCACAGCGAGCACCGGGCCCGGACCCGGCCCCGGACCGGCACCCGGATCCGCTGGTGGCAGGTCGGGCACGGGAACGAGACCCGCAGTCGGCCGCCGCCGTCGGGGGTGAAGGCGTAGGCGGCGGCGGGCTGCGCGGGCGGCGCGGCGGGGGCGTGGCGGCGGTCGCGGGCGTAGCGGCGGCGGCCCGCCCATCCGGCCGCGCTGAGCGGCGGCTGCTCCCCGTCCTGGCGGGCCCGGGCCATGCCCTTCTGGTAGGCGGTGTAGGCCTGCGGGCTGGTGAACCACACCGACGGGTCCTCGCGGAAGACGAGGGAGCGCTTGGCCAGCACGTAGCCGAACTCCTCCGGGGTGAGGTAGCCGAGCTTCTGGGACGCCTCGCCGTGCTCCCGGTAGGCGTCCAGGAGCAGCCAGCCGGCGCCGAGGTAGGTGGTCGCCGTGTCGGTGAGGATCTCGTTCTCCCGGACGCCCGGGAAGGACAGGTCCAGGCGGTGCAGGTAGACGTGCATCACCTCGTGGGCGAGGGCCGCGCCGATGTCCCTGCGGTGGGTGCGGAAACGGTCGTTCAGCTCGACGAAGTACTCGGGGCCCGCGGTGAGTTCGACGTTCGCCGCGTGGGCCATGTCCTTGAAGCCGACGATCATGCGGGCGTCGGGCAGGCGGAAGTGCCGGACCATCTCGCGGGCGACGCGCTGCGAGCCGAGGTGGAGGTCGTCGGTCTCGCAGAACGCGACGGCGGCGGGGAGGACGCTGGTGGCGAAGGTCTGGACGGTGTCGTACGACAGCCGCCGGTACAACGCCGTGATGGCGGCCCGCACGGTGTCCAGGTGCGGGTAGCCGTGTTCCACCGGGCCGCCGTTCGCCACGTCTCCTACCCCCATGGACGCCGCTGGAGCTTCCTTCCCAGTATGCGGGGGACGGGGAAAATTGGGGGGCGGAAGGTTGTTCGATGTCCGCGGGTGGGTGGGGGCCGGCCGCGCAGTTCCTACCCCCGGCGCCCCTGGAGGGGCGCCAGACGCACCGCTCCTTGATTCGATTCCTGGAGCTCCAGGACCCAGACCTCGTTCTCGCCCTCCTTCAGGACCGGGCCGGGGACGTACAGCGACTCCTGTGGGCCCGCCGACCAGTACCGGCCAAGGTTGAAGCCGTTGACCCAGACGAAGCCCCGGGTCCAGCCGGGGAGTTCCAGACGGGCGTCGCCGGCCCCGTGGACCGTCACCGTGCCCCGGTACAGGCCCGGCGCGCCCTCCTCCGGAAGCGGTCCGAAAGGCACCTCCTCCACGCCTTCCTCGAACGCGTCCAGATCGAGCCCCCGCGCGCGTACCCCGTGCAGGAACTGGCGTTCGTGCAGGATGCCCCCGGTGATGCCCTTCGGCTCGCCCGAGCGCGGGCCGTAGTTGACGCGGCCGAGGGACTCCACCCAGAACTCCACGCGCGCGGGGCCGGCGAGCGGCTTCCCGAGCCGGGGTTCCTCCTCGGTGAGGACCCCGGCCGGCTCGCCGTCGACGTACACGACCGCGAGGTCGCGCAGGCCCCGCGCGGTGAGCGGGTACGGCTGGCGCGGGCCCGGTACGTCCACCTCGTAGCGGACCAGGCCCCGGGCGATGTCCAGCTCCTCGAAGGTGGGCGGGACCGGGTGGACGCGTTCGGGGGTGCCGAGGGTCTCCAGGACGCCGGTCAGGGGTGCCCAGCCGGTCACCTCCACGTCCGCCGGCGCGGCCAGCAGGGGCGGCGCCGGAGGCGGTTCGGGCAGCGGGTCCGCGTGGTACCCGGCGAGGACCTCGCGGAAGCGCCGGAACTTCTCCGTGGGGCGGCCGTACTCGTCGATCGGCGCGTCGTAGTCGTACGAGGTCACGTCCGCCTCCAGCGGGCCCTCGTGCAGCTCGCCGCCGGGGCGGTTGGCGCCCGCCCAGCCGGCGAAGTTGGTGCCGCCGTGCGCCATGTAGACGTTGACCGACGCCCCGCACTCCAGGATCTCCCGCAGTGCCGCCGCGGCGTCCTCGGCGTCCCGTACGACGTGCTCGCCGCCCCAGTGGTCGAACCAGCCGCACCAGAACTCCATGCACATCAGCGGGCCGTGCGGCTGGTGGCGGCGCAGGGTCTCGAAGGCGTCGCGCGCGTGGGAGCCGAAGTTCACCGTCGCGAGCAGTCCGGGGACCGAGCCGCCGGTGAGCATGTGGTCCTCGGGGCCGTCCGAGGTGACCAGCGGCACCGTCACCCCCTCGGCCCGCAGCAGGTCGGTGAGGTGGGCCAGGTAGGCGGCGTCGGAGCCGTAGCTGCCGTACTCGTTCTCGACCTGGACCATGATCACCGGGCCGCCCCGGTCCAGCTGCCGGGACGTGACCTCGGGCAGGAGACGGCGGAACCAGCGGTCCACGTACTGGAGAAAACGCTCGTCACGCGTGCGTGCCCGGGCGCCCAGCTCGCCCGTCACCCAGTGCGGCAGACCGCCGTTCTCCCACTCCGCGCAGATGTACGGCCCCGGCCGCACGATCGCCCACAGGCCCGCCTCCCGGGCCGCGTCCAGGAAGCGGCCGAGGGCCTCGGCGTCCCGGAAGACGCCGGGGTGCGGCTCGTGCAGGTTCCACGGCACGTAGGTCTCCACGCAGTTCAGCCCCATGGCGCGCAGCAGCGCCAGCCGGTGGCCCCACTGCTCCTCGTGCACCCGGAAGTAGTGCAGCGCTCCGGACAGCAGCCGTACCGGCCGGCCGTCCAGGAGGAAATCCGTTTCGCCCACCGTGAAGTCGCTCATACGCTCACCTTGGCCTGCTGGCGGGCGCCCAGACCATGGACAAAGATCAGCAGCACTTGGACGGAAGAGACGTACGGAAGGGGCGCGCAGTGCCGCACGGAGCGCCGGTCTTCCGCACCTGGATGCGGTTCTTCACGCCCGGCGCCGTCCACCACCGCCTCGGCCTGGTCTGCCTCGGCGTCGGCCTCCAGTACGGCGCGGTGCCCGCCGTCGGCCCGCGCGTGCTGGACGGACACGTCGCCGTGGTGATCAGCTCGGGCCGGGGCTGGTACCGGATGCCCGACGGACGCTCCACCACCGTCACCGCCCCCGCGCTGGTGTGGCTCACGCCCGGCGTCCCGCACCACTACGGCCCCGACCCGGACAGCGGCTGGGACGAGGCCTTCGTGACCTTCACCGGGCCCGACACCGCGGCCTACACGGAACTCGGCTACATCGAGCCCGAGCGCCCCGTGGTGCCCCTCTCGGACGCCACCGGACCGCGTGACGTCGTCGCCCGCATCGCCCGGGCCGCCCGCCACGGCAACCCCCTCCTGGAGGTCGAGACCGGCGCCGCCGTGCACGAGCTCCTCGTCGCCCTGCGACGCGCGCGTGCCGACCTCGCCCCCGACGGCGATCCGGTGCTGCACGCGCTCGCCCGGGACGCCTGCACCGGGATGACCGTCGCCGACCACGCGGCCCGGCACGGCATGACCCCGGCCGAGCTGCGCACCGCCGTCCGCCGGGTCGCCGGGTGCAGCCCCAAGGACTACCTGATCGGCATCCGGCTCGGCCGCGCCCAGGAACTCCTCGCCACCACCGAGCTGTCCGTCGCCGCCGTCGCCCGCCGCGTCGGCTACGACGATCCGGCCTACTTCTCCCGCCTGTTCACCCGCCGGGTCGGCACCGCCCCGGTGCGCTTCCGGGCCCAGCAGAGCCGGGCCGTGCCCGACGACTGGAACGAGGGGCTCCAGGAGGACGGCGAACCGGGTCCGCCGGTGGCCGAACCCGCCGACGGCCCTTAGGGATCACCCCGCCGTCCCCCTTAGGGTTGACACCCATGACCACCAGCAACACCGGTACCGGTGAAGTCGACCCCGCCGTCCACGAGGAGCTCGGCCGGCTGCGCGACAGCATCGACAACATCGACGCGGCCGTCGTCCACATGCTCGCCGAACGCTTCAAGGCCACCCAGCAGGTCGGCCGCCTCAAGGCGGTCCACCGGCTGCCCCCGGCCGACCCGGCCCGCGAGGCCCGGCAGATCTCCCGGCTGCGCGCCCTCGCCGAGAACGCCAAGCTCGACCCCGCCTTCGCCGAGAAGTTCCTGAACTTCATCATCGCCGAGGTGATCAGGCACCACGAGTCCATCGCCGAGGACACCGTGAACGGCCGGGAGACGGACGGGCACTGATCCCGGGAACCCGCCGCACGCCTCCAGGAGTGTCCGGCACCGCAGGGCGACCCCCGCGCGGTGCCGATCACCGCAGGACGGCCCCCGTGCGGTGACAGGGCGCTCGAACAGGCGCTCCAGGCGCAGAGGGCGCCCACCAGCGCCGTCTCGTACCACCCCGCGGCCCCGGGCCGGACATATACCGCGTACCGCTCCCGCCCCTGTGCGTTGTCGGTGTCATCAGGCAGCATGGCCCGCATGTCCGTACTGACTCGCGACGAAGCGCAGAGCCGCGCCGAGCTCCTCGACGTCCACCGCTACACGATCGACCTCGACCTGACCACCGGGGACGAGACCTTCGACTCCCGCACCGTGATCCGGTTCACGGCCCGGTCCGACGGCGACACCTTCGTCGAGATGAAGCCCGCCGCCCTGCGCACCGTCACCCTCGACGGACAGCCCCTGGACCCCGAGACGCTGGACCAGGACCGGCTGCCCCTGAAGGACCTCACCGCGGGCGAGCACGAGCTGCGGGTCGAGGCCACCATGCGCTACTCGCGCACCGGCGAGGGCATGCACCGCTTCACGGACCCCACGGACGACGCGACGTACGTCTACACCCAGCTGTTCATGGACGACGTGCAGCGCGTCTTCGCCGCCTTCGACCAGCCCGACCTGAAGGCCGTCTTCGAGCTCTCCGTGACCGCCCCCGAGGGCTGGACGGTGCTCGCCAACAGCGTCACCGAGCACCTCGGCGAGGGCCGCTGGCGGGCCGCCGCCACCCCGCTGATCTCCACCTACCTGGTCGCCGTCGCCGCCGGCCCCTGGCACTCGGTGCGCACCGAGCACCGCGGACTGCCCTTCGGCATCCACTGCCGCCGCTCGCTGGCCCCGCACCTGGACGCCGACGCCGAGGAGATCCTCGACATCACGCGCGCGTGCTACGACCGCTACCACGAGAAGTTCGAGGAGCCCTACCCCTTCGACTCCTACGACCAGGCGTTCGTCCCCGAGTTCAACGCCGGCGCCATGGAGAACCCGGGGCTGGTCACCTTCCGCGACGAGTTCGTCTACCGCTCCGCCGTCACCGACACCGAGCGGCAGACCCGCGCGATGGTCATCGCCCACGAGATGGCCCACATGTGGTTCGGCGACCTCGTCACCCTCAGGTGGTGGGACGACATCTGGCTGAACGAGTCGTTCGCCGAGTACATGGGCTACCAGACCCTCACCGAGGCCACCCGCTACACGGACACCTGGGTCGACTTCGGCGTGGCCCGCAAGGCCTGGGGCTACGACGCCGACCAGCGCCCCTCCACCCACCCGGTGGCCCCCGAGGCCGTCGACGACACCGCCGCCGCCCTGCTCAACTTCGACGGCATCTCCTACGCCAAGGGCGCCTCCGCGCTGCGCCAGCTGGTCGCCTGGATGGGCGAGAAGGACTTCCTGGCCGGCATCAACATCCACTTCCAGCGGCACCGGTTCGCCAACGCCACCCTCGGGGACTTCATCGACTCCCTCGCCGCCGCCACCGAACGCGACGTGCACGCCTGGGCCGACACCTGGCTGCGCACCACCGGCGTCGACACCCTCACCCCGGTCCTGGCCGACGCGGCCGACGGCACCCGCACCCTCACCGTCGAGCGCACCGGCAGCCGCCCGCACCGCATCTGCGTCGGCGTCTACGACCAGGACCTCGCCGACGAGGGCCGGCTCACCCTGCGCGAGCGGATCGGCCTCGACATCCCGCAGAGCGCGCCCCAGGCCCTCGGCAAGCGCCCCGCCCTGCTCGTGCTCAACGACGGCGACCTGACCTACGCCAAGGTCCGCTTCGACGCCGGGTCCGCCGCCACCGTCCGCGCCCACCTGTCGGGCCTGCCCGACCCGCTGACCCGCGCGGTGGTCTGGAACGCCCTGCGCGACGCGGTCCGCGACGGGGAACTCCCGCCCGCCGCCTACCTGGAGACCGCCCGCGCCCATCTCCCGCACGAGACCGACCTCGCCCTCGTCCAGGGCGTGCTGGCCTTCACCGCGGGCCACGTCGTCGACCGGTACCTGGCGCCCGAGGACCGCCCCGCCGCCCTCGCCACCGTCTCCGCCCTGTGCCGCGACTTCATCCGGCGCACCGAGGACGGCGACAACCCCGGGCTGCGCCTGATCGCCGTACGGCACTTCATCGCCGCCGCCGCCCACCCCGACACCATCGCCGCCTGGCTCGCCGAGGGCACCGTGCCCGGCGGACCCGAGCTCGACCCCGAGCTGCGCTGGCGCATCATGACCCGGCTCGCCGTCCTCGGCGCCGTCGACGAGGGCCGGATCGCCGCCGAACTGGCCCGCGACCCCAGCGCCAGCGGCCAGGAGGGCGCCGCCCGCTGCCGCGCGGCGCTGCCCGACCCCGAGGCCAAGCGCACCGCCTGGGAGGCGATGTTCGGCGGCGACGAGCTGTCCAACTACCTGTTCACCGCCACCGCCGAGGGCTTCTGGCACCCCGAACAGGCCGACCTGGTCCGCGAGTACGTGCCGCGCTACTACCCGGACGCGGTCGCCGTCGCCGCCCGGCGCGGCCCCCGCATCGCCACCGTCACCGGCCGGCAGGCCTTCCCCGCGCACGCCGTCGACGCCGAGAACCTCGCCCTCGGCCGGGCCTGCCTGGCCGACGCCGAGCCGGTCTCGGCCCTGCGCCGCCGCCTGATCGACGAACTGGACGACCTGGAAAGGGCGTTGCGGGTCCGCGGGGCCTAGGACCGCGGACGTACGACGACACGGGCGCGGCCGGTACCCGACGACGACGCGGGGGACCGGCCGCCGCTCCTAGGCTCGGTGCCGGAGAAGCACCAGAGCCCCCAGGGAGAAACCCGTGATCGTAGTCACCGGTGCCACCGGCAACGTCGGCCGCGCCCTCGTCACCCGTCTCGTCGCCGGCGGACAGCCCGTACGGGCGCTCACCCGCGCCCCGGAGACGGCCGGCCTGCCCGACAGGGCCGAGGTGGTGAGGTTCCGGCCGGACGACCCGGCCCCGCTGCTCGCGGGGGCGACCAAGCTCTTCCTGTACGTCCAGGGCACCGGCGGGCGGCTGCCCGAGTTCCTGGACGCGGCCCGCACGGCCGGGGTCCGCCAGGTCGTCCTGCTCTCCTCCGGGATCATCCAGGAGGGCGCCGACGAGACCCACCCCATCCACGTCATGCACGCCACCGCCGAGCGGCAGATCCGCGACAGCGGGCTCGCCTGGACGTTCCTGCGCCCCAACGCGTTCGCCACCAACGCCCTCCAGTGGGCGCCCGGGATCCGCGCCGGGAACACCGTGCACGGCGTCTTCGCCGGCATGCTCACCGCCCCCATCCACGAGGACGACATCGCCGCGGTCGCGGAACGCGCCCTCCTCGACGACGGCCACGAGGGCGCCGCCCACCGCCTCACCGGCCCCGCCGCCACCACCAACACCGACCAGATCGCGGCGATCGGGCGGGCCGTCGGCCGCGAGCTGACCTTCGTCGAGGTGCCACCGGAGGAGGCGGCCCCGCTGTTCCCGGGGACCCCGCCGGCGATGCTCCGGGGCCTGCTGAAGACCTTCGCGGCCACCGTCGGCGTCCCGCCGGAGATCACCGGCACGGTCGAGGAGATCACCGGCAGCCCGGCCCGCACCTTCGGGCAGTGGGCCGCCGACCACGCGGCCGACTTCCGCTCGTGAAGTCCCTGCATCCCCGACCGGACCCGTCAGCCCGCGGCCGGCCGCAGTTCCGCGCGGCGCATCCCGCCCTCCCGCGGCCCCGCCCGCCGGTTGCCCACCTCGGCCGTCCCCGGCGCCGCCGCACCCAGCGTGAAGCCCAGGCGCTCCAGGAAGCACTCCCCGGAGCGCCAGCCCGGCGGCACCGACGCCGTCACCAGGGAGACCCCCTCGGCATGCGCGAGCAGCGACTCGGCCAGCGCCCGCCCGAGCCCCCGGCCCCGCGCCCAGGGCGCCAGCAGGAACAGCCCCACCGCGACCGCGCCCGGCGCCGGATGGTTCCGTACCGCGTCCACCAGGCCCGAGACGACCCCGTCCCGCTCCAGCACCAGCAGCACCTTGTCGGCGGGGTCCGCGCCCTCGGGCAGCCCGTAGAACAGGCTCTGCACGTCGCCCGGCCCCGACGGCAGCCCGGTCGCCGCCACGAACCAGTCCTCGCAGGCCTCGAAGAGGTCCAGCAGCGGCGCCTCGTCCGCGGGCCGCGGTTCCCGCACCAGCACCCGCTCACCGGGCACGTCGATCATCCACGCGTCAACCACCCGACCGACGTTAACCCCGGTCAGCCCCGGTCTCAACGCCCTGTCACCGCTTGCTCCGAAGCGCCCGGGGCGCACCGCCCCGACAGGTTTTCCCCGCACGGCAGTACCCACTTTCGGGTTTCGATCGTTGAACTTTGGGGGCGCGCAGACCCAATCCCGTACAAACTGGAACTCCCCCCGCGGACAACCCCTTTGGACCACCCCTTCCGGCCGGCGCCCCGAGGAGATCCCATGAGCACGCCGCCTCTCGCATCCGGACCCCAGGGCCCCGACGCCCTGCGGCCTCTGCTGGACACCGTGCTCGACGCACTGCGCGAGGGCGGCCGGGCGCGCGGCGGACCGCTGCCCGCGGGCGGCCCGGAGGCGGTGGCCGAACGGGTCGCGGACGCCGTGGGGGACGTCCTCCCCGACGACGGCGACCCCGACGCCCTGCGCACCCTGGTGACCGCCCTCGCCGAGGGCGCCGCCGACCCCGCCGACCCGCTGTGCGCGGCCCACCTGCACTGCCCGCCGCTGGCCGTCGCCGCCGCCGCGGACCTCGCCGCGAACGCCCTCAACCCGTCCCTGGACTCCTGGGACCAGGCCCCGGCCGCCGCCGCCCTGGAAGCCCTGGTCACCCGCACCCTCGCGCACACCATCGGCCTCTCCGACGCGGTGGTCACCACCGGCGGCACCGAGTCCAACCAACTCGCCCTGCTGCTGGCCCGCGAGGCCCTCGGGGGCGGCCTCCGGCTGGTCTGCGGGGCCAACGCGCACCACTCGCTGCCCCGGGCCGCCTGGCTGCTCGGCCTGCCCGACCCCGTCGTGGTCCCCGCCCCGAACGGCACCCTCGACCCGGCCGCCCTGCACGCCGCCCTCACCCACCTGCCCCGGCCGCTGCTGGTCGCCGCCACCGCCGGCACCACCGACGCCGGACTCATCGACCCGCTCCCCGAGATCGCCGGGCTCTGCGCCGCCCACGGTGCCCGGCTGCACGTCGACGCCGCCTACGGGGGCGGCCTCGCCTTCAGCGACCGGCACCGGGACAAGCTCGCCGGCCTGGAGCGCGCCCACACGGTCACCCTCGACCTGCACAAACTCGGCTGGCAGCCGGTCGCCGCCGGACTCCTCGCCGTCGCCCGCCCGGCCGAGCTGGGCGTCCTCCACCACCACGCCGACTACCTCAACGCCGACGACGACACCGAGGCCGGCTACCCCGACCTGCTCGGCCGCTCCCTGCGCACCACCCGGCGCCCCGACGTCCTCAAGATCGCGGTCACCCTCAAGACCCTGGGCCGCACCGGACTCGGCGCACTGGTCGACCAGGTGTGCGCCCGCGCCCGGGAGTTCGCCGCCCTGGTCCGCGAGCACCCCGGCTTCGAGCTCTACGACCGGCCGAACATCAGCACGGTGCTGTTCCGCCCCACCGGAGCCACCGACGACGACGTCGCCGGCGCCCGGCGCAGGCTGCTGCACGACGGCCGGGCGGTACTCGGCCGGGCCCGGCTCGACGGCCGGCTCTGGCTCAAGGCCACCCTCCTCAACCCCCACACCCGGCCGGACGACCTGGCCCTCCTGCTGAAACTCGTGGAAGGAACCACGCCCCAATGAGCTCGACGCCCAACCCCCCACGCCACGAGCCCGAAGCACCCCGCGACCTGGTCGGCGTCGGCATCGGACCGTCCAACCTCTCCCTCGCCGCCCTCGCCCACCCGCTCGCCGAACTCGACGCCGTCTTCTACGAGCAGCGTCCGGGCTTCGACTGGCACGCCGGGCTCCTGATCGACGGCGCCACCATCCAGGTTCCCTTCCTCGCCGACCTGGTGACCCTCGCCGACCCCGCGAACCCCTGGTCGTTCCTCAACTACCTCAAGGCCCGCGACCGGCTCTTCCCCTTCTACTTCGCCGAGCGCTTCCACATCCGGCGCGCCGAGTACGACGCCTACTGCCGCTGGGTCTCCGAGGGCCTGCCCGGACTGCGCTTCTCCCACCAGGTCGACGCCGTCCGCTGGAACTCCGAACGCGACCTGTTCGAGGTCGACTTCACCCGGCTCGACGCCGAGGGCGAGGCCGAGTCGCTCGGCCGTACCTACACGAGGAACGTCGTGCTCGGGGTCGGGACCGTGCCCTACGTGCCCGACCCGCTCAGGCCCCTCGTGGAGTCCCCGGGCGTCCCGGTCATCCACGCGGCCGACTACCTCGACCACCGCGAGGCCTTCCTCGCCGCCGAGCACGTCACCGTCGTGGGCTCCGGGCAGTCCGGCGCCGAGGTCTTCCTCGACCTGCTGCGCAACCGGCCCGCCGGCCGCGAGAAGCTGCACTGGATCGGGCGCGGCGAGGCGTTCGCGCCCATGGAGTACTCCAAGCTCGGCCTGGAGCACTTCACCCCGGACTACACCCGCTACTTCCACGCCCTCACGGAGTCCGTCCGGGACCGGCTCGTCTCCGCCCAGTGGCAGCTGCACAAGGGCATCGACGCCGACACCATCGCCGCCATCCACGACGAGCTGTACCGCCGTACGCTGCACGGCGGCTGGCCCGAGACCGTCCTGACCCCGGGCGTCCAGGTCCGCACCGCCGGACGCGTCGCCACCACCAAGGTCGAACTCCACCTCGAACACGTCCAGCAGGGCAACCGCTCCCGGCTCACCACCGACGCGGTCGTCCTGGCCACCGGCTACCGCGAACGCCCCCTCGGCCGCCTGCTCGCCGGACTCGACCCCTATCTGCGCCGGGACAGCAGCGAACGCCCGCGGGTGGACGAGCGGTTCCGGCTCGTCCTCGACCCGTCGGTGACCGGAACGGCGTACGTCCAGAACGCCGAACTCCACACCCACGGCGTCGGCGCCCCGGACCTCGGCCTCGCCGCCTGGCGCAGTGCCACCATCCTCAACACCCTCACGGGCAAGGACCCCTACCCGCTGCCCGCGCGCACGGCCTTCACCAGCTTCGGCCTGGAGCGGCCGGAGGAAAGGGTCCCGGCGCAGCAGCAGCCGAGGCAGCTCACCCCGCTGGTCGACTGAGCGCCTCGCCGATCGGGGGAGAAGAGGGCGCCGGTCCCCGGACCGGCGCCCCTCGGGACGGCTAGAACACCGGCGTGCCGTCGCGGGTCAGCCTCCAGTCCGCCGACGCGAAGTCCTTCGGGTCCAGCACGCCCTTGGCGGTCGCCCACTCCGCGATCCGGGTGCGGATCTCCGTCGACTCCGACCACAGCTCCTTGGCCGAGGCGACGTGCGGGAACGCGCCGCCGCCGTTGGCGCGGTAGTTGTTCACCGCGAGCACGAACTGCCGGGTGTCGTCGAGGGCCGCGCCGTCGAAGGTCAGGTTCCTGATCCGGGACCCGGCCGCCTGCGCCACGTCGATCTCGTACCTGAGGCCCGAGACGTAGTCGTAGTTGTAGTCCGGGCGGCCGTTCGCGTTGGTCAGCTTCTCCACGTCGACGGCCGCGTCCGCCGCCGTCTGCACGAAGTACTCCGCCGAGTACTCCAGGTACGCCCGGAGCTGGGCACCCGTCATCAGCTTGGCGACCAGCGTGTTGTCGTAGACGTAGAGGCTCGACAGGTCCCGGATGGTCACGTTGCCGGCCGGGATCTCGGAGGTCCGCGAGAACGGCGAGGCCTGCGCGAGCACCGGCAGCGACGCGTACTCCGTGCCCGCCAGGGCCGCCTTGACGACGTCCTCCTGGACCTTGGTGATCAGGTCGATGATCGGGGCGTCCCGGTAGCGGGCGTCGACCGTGGTGAGGGTCTCGGTGGCGGTGCCGACGACCTGGTTGACGTACGCCACGACCTTGGCGTGCTCGTCCTTCAGGAGGCGGGTGATCCGCGGATCGTCGGCGACCGTGTTGGAGTTCAGCAGCGAGGCCGCGACCGACTCGACCTGCCACCCGCCCTTGCCGAACACCAGCTCGATGTCGAAGAGGGAGAGGCGCTCGGCGTAGCACAGCGGCTCGGAGAGGACGACGGTCCTGCCGGTGGCCTCGTTGACGACCTTCAGCTCCGGGATCTCCACGTGCGCGTGGCCGACCAGGATCGCGTCGATGCCCGGCACCTGCCTGGCGACGTTCGCCGCCGCGTTCTCCACGTACGGCACCTGGTCGCCGTAGGAGGAGGTGCCCGAGGAGCCGGAGTGGGCCGAGACCACGACCACGTCCGCGCCCATCGCCTTCAGCTTCGGCACCCACTTCGCGGCCTGCTCCTCCAGGCCGGGGAAGGCGAGCCTGCCCTGGACGTAGGCCTTGTCCCAGATCGCGATGCCCGGGTTGGTCAGGCCGAGGACGGCGACCTTGACCGGCGGGGCGCCCGGGACGTGGAACTTCTTGATGAGGTACGGCGGGAAGGCCGGCCGCAGGGTCTTCGCGTCGACCGCGTTGGCGCCGAGCAGCGGGAAGTCCAGCTGGTCCTCGAACTTGCGCAGGGTCTCGATGCCGTAGTTGAACTCGTGATTGCCGAGCGCTGCCGCGTCGTACCCGATCGCGTTCATGGCCTGTGCCATCGGATGCACCGGGCCGCCCTTGGCGGTGATCGGGTCGACCTTGGCGTAGTAGTACGTCAGCGGTGTGCCCTGGATGGTGTCACCGGCGTCCAGGAGCAGGGTGTTGCGGCGGCCCTTCGCCTTGCGCACCTGCTCGACCAGGGTCGAGACGCGTGCCAGGCCCATCGCGTTGCCGGCCTTGTCGGAGTACTCCGCGTCCTTGAAGTAGTCCCAGTTGAAGACGTGCCCGTGCAGGTCGGTGGTGCCCATGACGGTGAGGGAGTACCGCCTCGGGTGCCGGGCGGGCCCGGACGACGCCTGCGCCGGGGCGGCCGCCGCGCCGGCGACCGCCACTCCCGCTCCGGCCGCGGCGGAACTCTCCAGGAACTTACGGCGGTTCAAGGACATGTCTTGATCTCCTCGGGATTTGGTCAACGACGCGCGTAGATTCTGTCCTGCGCATGACCGTCGGCAACAGGCCCGGGAGGTTTCGATCTGGTGACCTGAGCATGCCGCATTCAACAAGTGCGAGATGCTCATAGGAGCGGGGCGCCGCACAATTAAACACTTGTCAATAGGCCTTCACGCAAAGGTTGTTGGGTCGTCATGTGCGACCAATTCTCTACCCGCCGGTAAGGCCTAGGCTCGAAGCATGCGCCGAGCAAAGATCGTTTGTACTCTGGGGCCCGCCACCGACTCGTACGACCAGATCAAGGCCCTGGTCGAGGCCGGCATGGACGTCGCCCGATTCAACCTCAGCCACGGCAGCTACGCCGAGCACGAGGAGCGCTACCAGCGTGTCCGCAAGGCCTCCGAGGAGACCGGTCGCAGCGTCGGGATGCTCGCCGACCTTCAAGGCCCGAAGATCCGGCTCGGCCGCTTCACCGAAGGTCCCGTACTCCTCGAACGCGGTGACACGTTCGTCATCACGGTGGAGGAGGGCGCCGAGGGCGACCGGCACCAGTGCGGGACGACGTACACGGGCCTCGCGGCCGACGTCACCCCGGGTGAGCGGGTCCTCGTCGACGACGGCAAGGTCTGCCTGGAGGTCACCCACGTCGACGGCCCCCGGGTGCACACCACGGTGGTCGAGGGCGGCATGGTCTCCGACCACAAGGGCCTCAACCTCCCCGGCGTCGCGGTCTCCGTCCCCGCCCTGTCCGAGAAGGACGAGGCCGACCTGCGGTGGGCGCTGCGCACCGGCTTCGACGTGATCGCCCTGTCCTTCGTGCGCAGCGGCCGGGATGTCGAGGACGTCCACCGCATCATGGCCGAGGAGGACCGCCGCCTCCCCGTGATCGCCAAGGTCGAGAAGCCGCAGGCCGTCGAGAACATCGACTCCATCGTGGCCGCCTTCGACGGCATCATGGTCGCCCGCGGCGACCTGGGCGTGGAGATGCCGCTGGAGCAGGTGCCGATCGTCCAGAAGCGCGCCGTCAAGCTGGCCAAGCGCAATGCCAAGCCGGTCATCGTCGCCACCCAGATGCTCGACTCGATGATCGAGAACTCGCGCCCCACCCGCGCCGAGGCCTCCGACGTCGCCAACGCGGTCATCGACGGCACGGACGCGGTGATGCTCTCCGGCGAGACCAGTGTCGGCAAGTACCCGATCGAGACCGTGCGCACCATGGCGAAGATCGTCGAGGCGGCCGAGGAGGACATCCTCGCCAAGGGGCTGCCACCGCTGACCGAGAGCAACAAGCCCCGCACCCAGGGCGGCGCGGTCGCCCGGGCCGCCGCCGAGATCGGCGACTTCCTGGGCGCGAAGTTCCTGGTCGCCTTCACCCAGTCGGGAGACACCGTCCGCCGGCTCTCCCGCTACCGCTCGCCGATCCCGCTGCTCGCCTTCACCCCGGATCCGGCCACCCGCTCCCAGCTCAACCTCACCTGGGGCGTCGAGACCCTGCTCGGCCCGCACGTCGACTCGACGGACAAGATGGTCGACCAGGTCGACGAGCTGCTGCTGAAGTACGGACGCTGCCAGAAGGGTGACGTCGTGGTCATCACGGCGGGCTCCCCGCCCGGCGTCTCCGGTTCCACCAACATGGTCCGGGTGCACCACATCGGCGAGGACGACAGCCCCAAGTAACGTGCGAAGGGCCCCTGCGTCAGGCGGAGGGGCCCTTCTGCCACGACATTTCGCGACCTTGGAATCCAAGGAAAAGTGCCCCGGGTCGGACTCGAACCGACACTGTACGGGTTTTGAATCCGTTGCCTGCTGCCAATTGGGCTACCGGGGCTCGAAGAATCAAAGGTGAACCCCGACCCTCCGCGCGTCCACCATACCGTAGCTAGGTAGGCTCTTGTCAGCAGTACCCCTGCCCTGAACGAGGAGCCCCCGTGACCGCCGCCGAGTCGCCCCAGCCAGTCGACGCACCCGACGACAAGTCGCATGTGCCTCCGCTGACGACCCGAGTCGTCATCGCCGAGGACGAGGCCCTGATCCGGCTCGACCTGAAGGAGATGCTGGAGGAGGAGGGGTACACGGTGGTCGGCGAGGCCGGCGACGGCGAGCAGGCCGTCGAGCTGGCCCGCGAGCACCGCCCCGACCTGGTCATCCTCGACGTCAAGATGCCCAAGCTGGACGGCATCTCGGCGGCCGAGAAGATCGCCGAGGAGTCCATCGCCCCGGTCCTGATGCTCACCGCCTTCTCGCAGCGCGACCTCGTCGAGCGGGCCCGTGACGCCGGCGCGATGGCGTACCTGGTCAAGCCGTTCAGCAAGAGCGACGTCGTCCCGGCGATCGAGATGGCCGTCTCCCGCTTCAACGAGCTGCGCCAGCTGGAGCAGGAGGTCGCCGACCTCACCCAGCGCCTGGAGACCCGCAAGCTCGTCGACCGCGCGAAGTCCGTCCTCCAGACCGAGTACGGCCTGACCGAGCCGGCCGCCTTCCGCTGGATCCAGAAGACGTCGATGGACCGCCGCATGTCGATGCAGCAGGTCGCGGAGGCGGTCATCGCGGACAGCGAGGAGAAGAAGTCCGGCAAGGGCTGACCCGCACAGACATACGACAAGGCCCGTGCTCCGGAGAAGGGAGCACGGGCCTTTGCAATGCCGCTGAGGGAAGCGCACCGTCAGGGGCGCGGGGCTGTTGTCAATGTGCGGCTCCGCCGCGTGGGCGCGACCGGCCGCAACCGGCCCGCAGCGACCCGACTACCTAGTCCTCACCCAAATAGGCCTTCCGCACCGACTCGTCGGTGAGCAGATCCTGCCCGCTGCCCGACAGCACGATGTTGCCGACCTCCATCACATGCCCCTGGTCGGCCAGCGACAGCGCGGCCTGCGCGTTCTGTTCGACGAGCAGAATCGTTGTCCCCTGCGACTTCAGCTCGGCGATCGTCGCCATGATCTTCTGCATCATGATCGGCGAAAGCCCCATCGACGGCTCGTCCAGCATCAGCAGCTTCGGCTGGGACATCAACGCCCGCCCCATCGCCAGCATCTGCTGCTCACCGCCCGAGAGGGTGCCCGCGGCCTGCTTGCGCCGCTCGCCCAGGATCGGGAAGAGGTCGTAGGCCCGCTGGATGTCCTTCTCGATGCCCGGCTTGTCGCTGCGCAGGAACGCGCCGAGGCGCAGGTTGTCCTCGATGGTCATGCGCGGGAAGATGTGCCGCCCCTCGGGGGAGTGGGCGAGACCCAGCGAGACGATGTTGTGCGCGGGGATCTTCTTCAGCGACTTGCCGTTGAACCGGATCTGCCCGCCGACCGGCTTGAGCAGTCCGGACAGCGTGCGCAGGGTCGTCGTCTTGCCGGCGCCGTTGGTGCCGATCAGGGTGACGACCTGGCCGGCCTCGACCTTGAAGGAGATGCCCTTGACGGCCTCGATCTTGCCGTAGGCGACCCGCAGGTCCTCTACTTCGAGCAGTGCGGTCATCGGTCGTTCTCCTTGCCGGGCACGGCGTCGGACGTGTTGTCGGCTTCGGGCTCGGCCGCCGCTTCCGCCGCCTCGACCTCGGCGACCTCCTCGTCGCCGGGCGCGTTCTCGAACGGCTCGCCCAGGTACGCGGCGATGACCCGTTCGTCGCCCTGTACGGTCGCGCTGTCGCCCTCGACGAGCTTCTCGCCCTGCACCAGGACGGCGACGCGGTCGCAGAGGTTGAAGATGAAGCGCATGTCGTGCTCGATCACGAGTACGGCGATGCCCTTGTCGCGGATCGCGAAGACCAGTTCCTCGGTGGCGCGGGTCTCCTGCGGGTTCATGCCGGCCGTCGGCTCGTCGAGGAGCAGCAGCCCCGGCTCGCTCGCCAGCGCGCGGGCGATCTCCAGCTTGCGCTGCTCGCCGTAGGGCAGGTTGCGGGCGAGGTGCTCGGCCTTCTTCTCCAGGCCCACGAACTCCAGGAGTTCCATGGCGCGGGCCCGGGAGGCCGCCTCGGCACGGTGGAAGCCGGGACCGCGCAGCAGGGCGGACCAGAGGCCCTCCTTGGTGCGGGTGTGGCGGCCGACCAGGACGTTCTCCAGGACCGTCATGTTCGCGAACAGCCGGATGTTCTGGAAGGTGCGGGCGATACCGGCCGCCGTGACCTTGAAGGACTTCGGCGGCAGCACCTGGCCCCGGTAGCGGACCTCGCCCTCGGTGGGGATGTACAGGCCGGTGAGGCAGTTGAAGAAGGTGGTCTTGCCGGCGCCGTTGGGGCCGATCAGACCGACGATCTCGCCGCTCCTGACGGTGAAGTCGACGTTGCGTACGGCGGTCAGACCGCCGAAGCGCATGGTCACACCGCGGGCGTCGAGCACGACCTCGCCGGGGGCGGCGGGGGCGGCATCCGTGATGGGGGTTTCCGTGGTCATCGTGGTCAGGCCCCTGCCTTGGTGAGGACGGCGGGCGCTTCGGCATCTTCGTGGAATTCGAGCTGGCGGCGCCGGTTGGGGATGAGGCCCTCAGGGCGGAAGCGCATCAGCAGGATGAGCGTGACGCCGAAGGCGAAGAGCTGGTAGTCGCCGAGGAACTGCAGCTTGGCCGGGATCAGGTAGAGCAGGGACGCGCCGACCAGCGGGCCGGAGATGGTGCCCATGCCGCCGAGGACCACCGCGGCCAGCAGGAAGGCCGAGTTGGGCGGCACCACGTAGGCGAACTGGTACTGCTCCGGGGTCACCGTGTAGGTGACGTGGGCCTGGACCGAGCCGGAGAGGCCGGCCAGACAGGCGCCCAGGGCGAAGGCGATGAGCTTGACCCGGAAGCCGTTGATGCCCATGGCGAGCGCGGCGGTCTCGTCCTCGCGGATGGCGACCCAGGCGCGGCCGATGCGGGAGTCGCTGCTGCGCCGGAAGACGATGACCACGATGAGCGTGATGATCAGCATCAGCAGCAGGTAGTTGGCGAACCGGCCGATGGTGGAGCCGAGGATCTGGTGCTCGGCGCCGAAGTCGAAGCCGAGGATGTTCAGGTTCGGGATCGAGGAGATGCCGTTGGAGCCGTTGGTGACGTCCGGGCCCGAGGTGCCGTCCAGGTTGAGGACGGTGATCCGGAAGATCTCACCGAAGCCGAGGGTGACGATGGCCAGGTAGTCGCCGCGCAGTCGCAGGGTCGGAGCGCCGATGACGACACCGAAGATCATGGCGACGACCGCGCCGAGCAGCGCCGAGGCCCAGAACGGCCACTGGACGTGCAGCGGCGAGGACGGGGAGCCGGAGACCAGGGCCGCGGTGTAGGCGCCGACACCGAGGAAGGCGACGTAACCGAGGTCGAGGAGGCCGGCGAGGCCGACGACGATGTTCAGGCCGAGCGCGACGGTCGCGAAGATCAGGATGTAGACGCCGATCGTCGCGTACTGGTCGTTGGACTGGGTGAACGGGAAGGCCGCGGCGGCCAGGAAGGCGCCGGTCATGGTGATGTTCCGGTGCTTCGCGGTGATCGCCGAGACCCGGGCCACGATCCCGGCCTTGGAGACGGCGGCGAAACCGAAGCCGGCCGTGATCAGGAAGCCGATGAACAGTTCGTCGTACGAGGTGCCGATGCCGTAGCTGAAGACGACCAGGCCCACGGCCATGGCCGCGACGATGACGAGGATCTCGGCCCAGGCGGGCAGCGGACGCGCCGGTGCCGGGGCCTTGGTGGCGAAGGCCGCGCGGAACGTGTTCATGTTCTGCCGGGAGTTGTGCCTGAACAGCTCCCAGCCGGTGTCGTCCGGGTCGACCGGTTCGCGCTCCGGCCGCTCGAACGGCAGGGCCAGTGCGCCGATCACGGCGGCCAGGGTGGCGATCGCGACGACGAAGCCGCCCGGGTCCAGGTTCACCACACCGCCGAGCTCGTCGCTGATGGCGATGACGGTGTACCAGGCGGTGCCGAAGGTGCCCAGCGCGGCCATCTTCAGCGCGCTGTCGGCGCTGCCCGGCGCCAGCGCGCCCAGGCCCTTGACGCCGTAGGAGGCGAGGCCGAACAGGGTGGTGAGGATGCCGCCGATCAGCACCAGGACCTGCAGGCCGCCCGGGTAGCCGTAGACGGTGAGGTCGCCGGGGAAGGCGGAGGTCCAGGTCCACGACATGAACGTGGAGACGACGGCGAGGATGCCGCCGCCGGTGGCCAGGGCCCGGCCGAGCGGGGCCGGCAGCCCGATCAGACCGGACGCGGCGGGCGCCGGGGCGCTCGCGGTCTCCGGGGTCTCGGGGGTCTCGGATGCGGTGGTCTCAGTGGTCATCGGTGTCACGCCCTGTCCGCGACGCGTTCGCCGAGCAGACCCTGTGGCCTGAACAGCAGTACGAGGATGAGGAGTACGAACGCCCAGACGTCGGCCCAGGACTGGCTGCCGAACTGGCTCATGCCGGGGATGTTCGAGATGTAGGCGGTCGACAGGGCCTCGGCGACGCCGAGGACGAGGCCGCCGAGCATGGCGCCGTAGATGTTGCCGATACCGCCGAGGACGGCCGCGGTGAAGGCCTTCAGACCGAGCAGGAAGCCCATCTTGAAGTCGATCTGGCCGTACTTGAGGCCGTAGGCGACACCGCCGATGGCGGCGAAGGCGGCTCCGAGGGCGAACGCGATCACGATGATGCGGTCGGTGTTGACGCCCATCAGCTTCGCGGTGTCCGGGTCCTGGGCGGTGGCCTGCATGCCGCGGCCGGTGCGGGTGCGCATCACGAAGTAGGCGAGGAAGGCCATGCTGAGCGGGGCCACGACCACCAGGAAGATGTCACCGGTCTGGATCGTGACGTTGCCGATGTTGAAGGGGCCGCCCGGGATGGTCGGGAAGGTACGGGCGGACTTGGCCTCGGGGTACCAGGCCCACACCGCCTGCTGCAGGGCCAGGGAGAGGCCGATGGCGGTGATGAGGGGGGCGAGACGCGGGGCGGTGCGCAGGGGGCGGTAGGCGAACCGTTCCGCTCCGACGGCGACCAGGACGGCGACGATGATCGCGCCCACCAGCATCAGCGGGAGGGCTATCCACATCGAGGTGCCGCCGGGCAGTACATACGCGTAGACCGTGAGCGCGCCGAAGGCGCCGGTCATGAAGATCTCGCCGTGGGCGAAGTTGATGAGCTGGACGATGCCATAGACCATCGTGTAGCCGATGGCGACCAGCCCGTACATGGATCCCAGTAGCAGGCCGTTGACCAGCTGCTGCGGCAGTTCGTTCACCGCATGTCCTCCGAGACGGTTCGGAAAGTTCGACGGATGAGGCCGGATGCGAGTCCGCGCGGGGCGCCAGTGGAACAGCGCCCCGCGCGGCTCGGTGATGCGTGCGGGTGTGGGTCAGCTGCTCGGCGTGTACGTGCCCGAGGTGGCTGCCTTCCAAGCCCCGCCGTCGACCTTGTAGACGGTGAGCTGCTTGTTGGTCGCGTCACCGTACTCGTCGAAGGAGACCTTGCCGGTCACACCGTCGAAGGAGACGTTCTGCACCGCGGCGGTGATCTTCGCGCGGGCGTCGGACGGCAGCTTGCCGCCGTTGTCGTCGACGACCTTCTTCACGGCCTCGATGATCGCCCAGGCGGAGTCGTAGGAGTAGCCGCCGTAGGCGCCGTACGCCTCCGAGTAGCCGCCCGCCTTGTAGTTGGCGACGAACTCCTTGGCGGAGTCGAGGGTCTCGACCGGGGCGCCGACCGAGGTGGCCATGTCGCCGGTGGCGGCCGTGCCCGCCAGCTTGATGTAGTCGTCGGCGTAGATGCCGTCGCCGCCGACCAGCGGGATCTTGGCGCCCGCGGCCTTGAGCTGCTTGCTCAGCGGACCGGCCTGCGGGTACTCGCCGCCGTAGTAGACCACGGTGGCGCCCGAGTTCTTCACCTTGGTGACGACCGCGGAGTAGTCCTTGGAGTCGGGGTTGATGTGCTCGGTGCCGACCACCTTGCCGCCGAGCTTCTTGAACTCGTCGGTGAAGGTGGCGGCGAGGCCGGCGCCGTAGGTCTTCTTGTCGTCGATGATGAAGGCCTTGGTCAGCTTCGCCGTGTTGTAGACGTACTGCGCGGCGTACGGGCCCTGGATGGCGTCCGTGGTCGCGGTACGGAAGTACGACTTGTACGGCCGCGCCTTCGAGGTCTGCCAGTTGTCGCCCTGGGTCAGAGCCGGGTTGGTGTTGGCCGGAGAGACCTCGACCAGCTTGGCGTCGTCGAAGACCTTCTGCATCGACTGGGCGACCGAGGAGTTCAGCGGGCCGACCACGCCGTAGACGCTGCTGTCGCCGACGAAGGCGGTGGCGTTCGCCTGGCCGGAGGAGGGCTGGGCCTGGTCGTCCTTGGCCTCGATCTTGAAGGTGACGCCGTCGACGTACTTCTTCTTGTTGGCCTGCTTGACCGCCAGGTCCACGGAGTTCTTGATACCCAGGCCGAGCGCGGACAGGTCGCCGGTCAGCGGAGCGTCGACGCCGATGGTGACGGTGGTGCCGCCGCTGCCGGAGTCCGAGCCCTTGTCGCCGCTGTCTCGCGAACCGCAGGCGGTGAGGGTGAGTGCTCCCGCTGCCAGCGCGGCGGTGATGGCGATGAGCGAACGTTGACGCACGATCAGTCCTTTCCCCTGAACAACCGCATCCCCGTGGAAACGGCCGAGTCACGCCCCCCGGTTGAAGAGAGAATCCGTCGGCGCCGTGACTGGCCGTGACTCTAGGCGGGTGGGGGGAATGTGGAGGAGGGTCTGACCCATGCTGTGACGCTCTTGTTATGACACGAGGTAATCCAGAGCGGTACACGGTGCGGAGAAGAGTGGAATTCAGGCCGATTCGCCCCGTCCGCATCGTGAGAATCCGCAGGACCGGCGCTCGCGGGATCAGGTGTCTAAGGTGTTTTGGTGATTACCGGGAAACGGTTGCTATCCGTTGCTACAGGCGACTTTCAGGGCGTGTGAGAGGTGCTGTGCGTAGCGGGACCCCAGGATGAAACTCTGCACCTGCATTGCGCGGGTATTACGCAGGGTTACATCCAGGAAAGGAAGTCCGGCATCCTTCGGAACCGTTCTGCAATCGGTCACATGCATCGTGATCGTGATCTCACGGGATGAGCCCGCTTCTGTCCGAAAGGGGGTGGGCGGTGACTCGGTCAGCGTGAGGCCCGCGTAGGGCTGGGTCACCCTGGGTACGGTGACCGGCGGCCCGTCCGTCACGGTCATCCGCACCGCGAAGCTGAAGCTGCGGGGCGGGGCGTCGCGGGGAGTGGCCCGGCCGTCCAGGAAGGCGAACGCCACCGTCTGCGCGGGGTACGGGACTTCGGGGGGCGCCGGCGCCGGCGCATGCCGGAGGATCGCGACCAGGCAGCCGCCGCCCGCGACGAGAACGGCCGCTGCGGCGAGGGCGATGCGGCGGCGGGTGAGGTGCCGGAGCGGAGCGGCCGTCTCGGGGCCGTCCGTCCCGTGGTCGTCCGGGGCCTCCCGTGCGCGGGTGCCCTCACCCGGTTCGACCGGGCCGATGCCGCTCGCTCCGCTCACTGCCAGGGCCCTCCCGTCGGCACGCCGTGGCGGTACCGCTCGGTGCAGGCCGCGTGGGACCGCCGGTCGATCAACCGGTCGGCGGCAGCGGCCCCTTGACTGCGCTTCGCGGCGCGCGCGGCGTCCACGACGTTCCGGAGGATCTCGTACTGCCCGTTGGACAGTCCCATCGACTGGTAGTCGCCGTAGGTGTCGCTGTCCAGGACCGCGCGCGACCAGTGCGCGACGATCGAGGCGCACAGCCGGGCGGCGGAGGCCGCCGACGGGGACGCGGAACTCGCCGCGGCGCGGTCGGCGGCGCCGGGGGCGCCGCAGGCGGTCAGCAGAGCGAGACAGATCCCCACTGCGCTCAGCCCGGGCAGGGTGCCTCCTCGCCGTCCCATGCACCGACGTTACGGGCGCGGACGGCGGGGGAGCAATGGGTCTGTGGCCGGGCGGCCCTCAGCTCTGGACGGCGGCGGCCGCCGTTGTGCCGTCCAGGTCCCGCAGCAGGCAGGTGAGGCGGGCCGTGCACACCCGCCGGTCCTCCTCGTCGCTGATCACGATCTCGTACGTCGCCGTCGACCGCCCCCGGTGGACGGGCGTCGCCACGCCGGTGACCAGGCCGGAGCGGGCCCCGCGGTGATGCGTGCAGTTCAGGTCGACACCGACCGCGATCTTCGAACTGCCGCCGTGCAGCATCGAACCGACCGAGCCCAGGGTCTCCGCCAGCACCGCGCTGGCCCCGCCGTGCAGCAGCCCGTACGGCTGGGTGTTGCCCTCCACCGGCATGGTGCCGACGACCCGCTCCGCCGAGGCCTCCAGGATCTGCACGCCCATGCGGTTGCCGAGGTGGCCCGCCGAGAACAGGGCCCGCAGGTCGACGCCGAGCGAGGCGTACTCGTCGATGACCTCCTGCGGGAACTTCACGTGCTGCTGCTCGCCCATGGGCCGGCTCCGTTCGTCGTGCGGCTGACTCTCCCCTGAGCAAACGCTCAGTAGGCCGCCGATTCTTCCAGACGCACCGAACGGGCGCTCAGACGGCGGCTCTCGGGTGCGGCACACCGGCCTCCAGCCGGATCACCACGGACTTGCTGGCCGGGGTGTTGCTGATGTCCGCCGTCGAGTCGAGCGGCACCAGCACGTTGGTCTCCGGGTAGTACGCGGCCGCGCAGCCCCGGGCGGTCGGGTAGAACACCACCCGGAAGCCCGGCGCCCGGCGCTCCACGCCGTCCTTCCACTCGCCGACCAGGTCCACGCACGCTCCGTCGGAGACCCCCAGCCGCCGCGCGTCCTCCGGGTTCACCAGGACCACCCGGCGGCCGTTCCTGATACCCCGGTAGCGGTCGTCCAGGCCGTAGATCGTGGTGTTGTACTGATCGTGCGAGCGCAGCGTCTGCAACAGCAGCCGCCCCTCGGGCAGTTCGGGGTACTCGACCGGGGCCGCCGTGAAGTTCGCCTTGCCGGTGGCCGTCGGGAAGCGCCGCTCGTCGCGCGGGGCGTGCGGGAGAGCGAAGCCGCCCGGGTGCGCCACGCGCGCGTTGAAGTCGTCGAAACCGGGGATCACGCGCGCGATGCGGTCCCGCACCGTCGCGTAGTCCTTCTCGAACTCCTCCCACGGCGTACGGCTGTTCTCGCCGAGCACCCGGCGCGCCAGCCGGCACACGATGGCCGGCTCCGACAGCAGGTGCGGGCTCGCGGGCTCCAGGCGGCCGCGCGAGGCGTGCACCATGCCCATCGAGTCCTCCACGGTGACGAACTGCTCGCCGCCGCCCTGGAGATCGCGCTCGGTCCGGCCGAGCGTCGGCAGGATCAGCGCACGCGCGCCCGTGACGACGTGCGAGCGGTTGAGCTTCGTCGACACGTGCACGGTCAGCCGCGCCCGCCTTATCGCCGCCTCGGTCACCTCCGTGTCGGGGGTCGCGGAGACGAAGTTGCCGCCCATCGCGAAGAAGACCTTCGCCTCGCCGTCGCGCAGCGCGCGGATGGCCCGGACGACGTCGAAGCCGTGCTCGCGCGGCGGCGCGAAGCCGAACTCCTTCTCCAGGGCGTCCAGGAAGGCCGGCGCCGGCCGCTCGAAGATGCCCATCGTGCGGTCGCCCTGCACGTTCGAATGGCCGCGGACCGGGCACACACCCGCGCCGGTACGGCCGATGTTGCCGCGCAACAGAAGGAAGTTGACGACCTCCCGGATCGTCGGCACCGAGTGCTTGTGCTGGGTGAGCCCCATGGCCCAGCAGACGATGGTGCGCTCCGAGGCGAGCACCATGCCGAGGGCCTTCTCGATCTCCTCGCGCGTGAGTCCGGTGGCGGTGAGCGTCTCGTGCCAGTCGGCGGCGCGGGCGGCCGCCGCGAACTCCTCGTACCCGTGGGTGTGTTCGCGCACGAACTCCTCGTCGACCGCGCCGTCGGTCTCCAGCACGAGCTTGTTGAGGAGCCGGAACAGGGCCTGGTCGCCGCCGATGCGGATCTGCAGGAACAGGTCGGTGAGCGCGGCGCCCTTGAGCATGCCCTGGGGGGTCTGCGGGTTCTTGAACCGCTCCAGCCCCGCTTCCGGGAGCGGGTTGACGCTGATGATCTTCGCGCCGTTGGCCTTGGCCTTCTCCAGCGCGGAGAGCATCCGGGGGTGGTTGGTGCCCGGGTTCTGCCCGGCGACGATGATCAGGTCGGCCTTGTACAGGTCCTCCAGGTGGACGCTGCCCTTGCCGATGCCGATCGTCTCGGTCAGCGCCGAGCCCGAGGACTCGTGGCACATGTTGGAGCAGTCCGGCAGGTTGTTGGTGCCCAGCTCGCGCGCGAACAGCTGGTACAGGAACGCGGCCTCGTTGCTGGTCCGGCCCGAGGTGTAGAAGACCGCCTCGTCGGGGGAGGAGAGGGCCGCGATCTCCTCGCCGATGATGTCGAAGGCGCGCTCCCAGCCGACCGGCTCGTAGTGCTCGGCGCCCTCGGCGAGGTACATGGGCTGGGTGAGCCGGCCCTGCTGGCCGAGCCAGTAGCCGCTGCGGTGGTGCAGGTCGGCGACCGGGTGCGCGGCGAAGAAGTCCGGGGTCACCCGCCGCAGGGTGGCCTCCTCGGCCACCGCCTTGGCGCCGTTCTCGCAGAACTCGGCCGCGTGCCGGTGGTCGGGCTCCGGCCAGGCGCAGCCGGGGCAGTCGAAGCCGTCCTTCTGGTTCACGCGCAACAGCGTCAGCGCGGTGCGCCGCACGCCCATCTGCTGCTGGGCGATGCGCAGCGTGTGGCCGATGGCGGGCAGCCCCGCGGCCGCGTGCTTCGGCTCCGCGACCTGCGGCGCGTCCTGGACCGGATCCTCCTTGGGCGGCTTCGTCGCCATCGCACGCTCTCCCTCTACGCCGGCACAACAGTGCCTCCGATCCTCGCACGTGCCACCGGCAGCCATCGAGCACGGGCGGCCGCGGAGAACGGAACCAATGCGTGACGGCCCCGGCAATGCGTGACGGCCCCGGCCGCTCACGCCTCGCATCCCGCACCGTCGGCCTTCACTGTCAGTGCGGCGTGGCAGGATCGGGGGCGTGGCAGAGACAGCAGCGAAGCAGACCGACAAGACCCCCGGCGGCCCCCGTCCCCGGCTGATGCTCATGGACGGGCACTCGCTGGCGTACCGCGCGTTCTTCGCGCTGCCCGCGGAGAACTTCACGACCGCGACGGGCCAGCCGACGAACGCGATCTACGGCTTCGCTTCGATGCTGGCCAACACCCTGCGTGACGAGGCGCCCACGCACTTCGCGGTGGCGTTCGACGTCTCCCGCAAGACCTGGCGCTCCGAGGAGTTCACCGAGTACAAGGCGAACCGCTCCAAGACCCCGGACGAGTTCAAGGGCCAGGTCGAGCTGATCGGCGAGCTGCTCGACGCCATGCACGCGCAGCGCTTCGCCATCGAGGGCTTCGAGGCCGACGACATCATCGCCACCCTCGCCACCCAGGCCGAGGCCGCGGGCTTCGAGGTCCTGATCGTCACCGGCGACCGCGACTCCTTCCAGCTGGTCACCGAGCACACCACGGTCCTCTACCCGACCAAGGGCGTCTCCGAGCTGACCCGGTTCACTCCGGAGAAGGTTTTCGAGAAGTACGGGTTGACGCCCGCCCAGTACCCCGACTTCGCCGCCCTGCGCGGCGACCCGTCCGACAACCTCCCCGGCATCCCGGGTGTCGGAGAGAAGACCGCCGCGAAGTGGATCAACCAGTTCGGCTCCTTCGCCGAGCTGGTGGAGCGCGTCGACGAGGTCAAGGGCAAGGCCGGCCAGAACCT
Organism: Streptomyces sp. NPDC008092; assembly: GCF_042957285.1. Taxonomy (NCBI): domain Bacteria; kingdom Bacillati; phylum Actinomycetota; class Actinomycetes; order Kitasatosporales; family Streptomycetaceae; genus Streptomyces; species Streptomyces sp. NPDC008092. Next base: position 277,902 of record NZ_JBIBHY010000006.1, on the reverse strand, counting down.
CCGCGACCACCTGGAGTCCGTCAAGCTGAACCGCCGGCTCACCGAGCTGGAGCGGGCCGTGGAGCTGCCGAAGACGGTCGCCGAGCTGGAGCGCGCGCCGTACGACCGCAAGAACGTCGCGATGATCCTGGACACCCTGGAGATCCGCAACCCGTCGCTGCGCGAGCGGCTCTACGCGGTCGACCCCGGCGCCGAGGAGGCAGAGACCGCGCCGGTCGCCGAGGCGGGTGTGGAGGTCGACGGCTCCGTGCTCGGCACCGGCGAGCTGGCCGGCTGGCTCGCCGAGCACGGCACCGGACCGCTGGGCGTCGCCACCGTCGACACCTGGGCGCTCGGCACCGGCTCGGTCGCCGAGGTCGCGCTGGCGGCGGCCGGGGGAGCCGCGGCCTGGTTCGACCCCGCGGAGCTGGACGAGGCCGACGAGAACGCGTGGGCGGCCTGGCTGGCCGACGCGGCCCGGCCCAAGGTCTTCCACAACGCCAAGGGCGCCATGCGGGTCTTCGCCGAGCACGGCTGGACCATCGAGGGCGTCACCATGGACACCGCGCTCGCCGCGTACCTGGTCAAGCCCGGCCGCCGCTCCTTCGACCTGGACGCGCTGTCCCTGGAGTACCTGCACCGCGAGCTGGCCCCGGCCGCCGCGGCCGACGGCCAGCTGGCGTTCGGCGCGGACGACGGCGCCGAGGCCGAGGCGCTGATGATCCAGGCCCGGGCGATCCTCGACCTCGGCGGGGCCTTCGAGGCCCGGCTCCAGGAGGTCGGCGCCGCGGACCTGCTCCGTGACATGGAGCTGCCCACCTCCGTCCTGCTCGCCCGGATGGAGCGGCACGGCATCGCCGCCGACCGCGCGCACCTGGAAGCGATGGAGCAGATGTTCGCGGGCGCGGTGCAGCAGGCCGTGAAGGAGGCGCACGCGGCGGCCGGCCACGAGTTCAACCTGGGCTCGCCCAAGCAGCTCCAGGAGGTCCTGTTCGGCGAACTGGCCCTCCCGAAGACGAAGAAGACCAAGACCGGTTACACCACCGACGCCGACGCGCTCGCCTGGCTCGCCGGCCAGACGGAGAACGAGCTGCCGGTGATCATGCTCCGGCACCGCGAGCAGGCCAAGCTGCGGGTCACGGTCGAGGGCCTGATCAAGACCGTCGCCGCCGACGGCCGCATCCACACCACGTTCAACCAGACCGTCGCCGCGACCGGCCGCCTCTCCTCCACCGACCCGAACCTCCAGAACATCCCGGTCCGCACCGACGAGGGCCGCGCGATCCGCCGGGGCTTCGTGGTCGGCGAGGGCTTCGAGTCGCTGATGACCGCCGACTACAGCCAGATCGAGCTGCGCGTGATGGCCCACCTCTCCGAGGACGAGGGCCTGATCGAGGCGTTCACCTCCGGCGAGGACCTGCACAACACGGTCGCCTCCCAGGTGTTCGACGTCGACCGTTCGGCCGTCGACGCGGAGATGCGCCGCAAGATCAAGGCGATGTCGTACGGCCTCGCGTACGGGCTGTCCGCGTTCGGCCTCTCCCAGCAGCTGAACATCGACGCGGGCGAGGCCCGGGCCCTGATGGACACCTACTTCGAGCGCTTCGGCGGGGTCCGCGACTACCTGCGCCGGGTCGTCGACGAGGCCCGCGCCACCGGCTACACGGCGACGCTCTTCGGCCGCCGCCGTTACCTCCCCGACCTCAACAGCGACAACCGGCAGCGCCGGGAGGCCGCCGAGCGGATGGCGCTCAACGCGCCCATCCAGGGCACGGCGGCGGACATCGTGAAGATCGCCATGCTCCGGGTGGACGGCGCGCTGCGCGAGGCGGACCTCAAGTCCCGCATGCTCCTCCAGGTCCACGACGAAATCGTCCTGGAGATCGCCCCCGGCGAGCGGGACCGGGTCGAATCCGTCCTCCGCGACCAGATGTCCAACGCGGTCCACCTCCGGGCCCCGCTGGACGTCTCGGTGGGCGTGGGCGCGGACTGGGAGTCGGCAGCGCACTGACGCCTTCGGCGGGCGCCGAGAGAGGGCGCCGCTCCGCCCCCCTCCTTTTTCTCCGCCGCACTGGCGAGCAGCCACATCGGCGCTTCCCTGCGGTGCCGAACCGGGTGCGTCCCGTGGGTTCGGCACCGCCGGCCACCACCGTCGTGGCTGAGCACCGTCGCGGCGGAGAAAAAGGGAGGCGGCGGAGCGAAGAGGGACAGAGCGAAGCGAGCGGGAGCAGAGCGAAAGGGGAGGCGGCGGAGCGAAGCGAGGGGGAGCAGGGCAAACCGACGCGAGGAGGGGCAAGGCGGGGCGAGGTGGAGGTGGGTGACGCAAAAAAACGGGGGTGCCGGCCCATCACTCGCGTGGACCCCGCCAGAACGCCCCGGCCTCCGCCACCGGCAAGGATGCGGCCATGGGTATACGTATGGTTCACCGCCGGACGCCCCAGAGCAGGCCCCCGGCCAAGGCCCGTTCCGCCTCCGCCTCCGCTCAGGTCACGGCGTCCCCGTCGGCCCCGGCCCTGGCGGCCGGCGCCAGCACCGCCCGCATCCCCGCCGACCTCGCGGTCACCGTGCGCCGGTCGGCCACCCGCCTCCGGCGCCGGCTGCGCGCCCGCCCCGGCCTGCGCCAGTGGTTCGACCTGGCCCGCAGCTACCTCGCGCTGCTCCTCACCGCACTCCCCGGCCCCCGCCGCCCCCGCACCATGACCGTGTTCGTGGCGAGCCTCACCGAACGGCCGACGGGCTCCGCCGCACGCCGCCGGCCACCGGAGCCGGACGCCACACCCTGACCGCCACGGCGTACCCCAGCACCCCGAGCAGCAGCCCCGCGCCCGTTCCGAAGAGAACCGTGGGCAGCAGCTCCCAGGGCTTCGCCGTGGCCCCCCAGTACTCCCACCAGCGCAGCGCCCGCTGCACCGCCGCGAGCAGGGCGCAGCCGGCGATTCCGGCGCCGGCCCACCACCGGTCCCGTACCGACAGCACCGGCACCCCCACCGGCTCCGCCGCCGGAGCCCGTCGTACCGCGCGGACCGCCCACACGGCGAGCACGGCCGCGCCGACCGCCGAACTGCCGTACTGGAGCAGGGTGTACAGCGGCATGCCCGCGACGTTCCGGCCGATGGCCGGGATCAGCCGCGTCCCCCAGCGGTCGTGGTGCGTGAACGCGTCCCAGACGACGTGCGTGAGCCCGCCGAGCACGGCGGAGACGTACCACCACGCGGCCGCCGGGAGCCCGGCACGCGCGCGTGGCGCCCCGCAGCGCAGCAGCGCGGCCACCCGCCCCTGCCGGGCGCGGGGCGCGAGGGCCACCAGGGGTTCCCGGACCAGCAGCCACAGCGCCACCAGCGCCCAGGCGAACAGCACGTCGACGGTGAGGACACCGGTGAAGGAGTGCGTGACATCGCCGAACTCCATCGCGTCCGGCACCGCGCTCGCCGCGTAATAGGTGAGGTCGGGTGCGAACGACCCCGCGACGAGCACCGCCGGCACCAGCCGGCCGCGCCCGCTCCCGTCGCCGCGCACGGCGGGCAGCACGGCGGCGGCATGGCTGAGAGTGAACGGCACCCGGGCCTCCTGGAACAGTCGTCGGCCGGAGCGCCGAACAAGTGATCGCGTACGGCAAGTATCCGCGACACCACCATCGTTCAACGGGGAATGGCCAACTGGTGAAAATCGGGCACCGCCGGGTGTCCGTGGAAGGGAAGTTGTCGTAGGGTCGCCTGGGTCGCCGCCCCGGCGTGCACGGCCGGATGCGCTACCTCACCACGCGAAAGAGGTATCAGGGGGCAACCACAGCACCGGGTCGACCGTCACACCAGGGGCGAGCGGACAGACGGAGACGGGCGCTCAGAAGGCGTCCATGGGAGGGGTTCACCTTATGGCGGCGCAATTCGGCAAGCGGCTGCGCAAGGGAGCGGCGACGACCGCCGCGGCCGCGTTGGCGGTAGCGGCTCTGTCCGCTTCCCAGGCCCCGGGCGCCACCACGGGGGACACCGGCAGACAGGCCAACGCCGGCGCCAGCACCTCGGCGCCCGACGGAGCCGGGGCCACCGGCGGTGCCACCGGCGACTCGCCGTACTACACGGACCTGCCGCCGCTGAACAGCCCGAACCCCAGCGCGAGCCCCACGGCCTCCTCGTCGAGCATCGGCACCGCGGTCTCCCGGGGCGAGGCCGAGGCCGGCATACCCGCCACCGTCCTCGACGCCTACAAGAAGGCCGAGGCGGAGCTGCGCAGCTCCAAGCCCGGCTGCAACCTGCCCTGGCAGCTGCTCGCCGCCATCGGCAAGGTCGAGTCCGGCCAGGCCCGCGGCGGCGACGTCGACGCCGAGGGCAACACCCTGCACCGGATCCTCGGCCCGCAGCTCGACGGCAACGGCTTCGCGCTCATCCCGGACACCGACGGCGGCAAGTACGACGGCAACAGCCAGTACGACCAGGCCGTCGGCCCCATGCAGTTCATCCCCTCGACCTGGGCATGGGCCGGCCGCGACGGCAACGGCGACGGCGTCAAGGACCCCAACAACGTCTACGACGCGGCGCTCGCCGCCGGCCACTACCTGTGCCGCAACGGCTGGGACCTGTCCGTCCAGGCCGACATGAACAGCGCGATCCTCAGCTACAACAACTCGCAGGACTACCTCAACCTGGTCCTGTCCTGGTACGAGTTCTACCGCAAGGGCACCCACTCGGTCCCGGACGGCACGGGAACCCTGCCCTCGCACCGCAGCGACGGCTCGACCGGCTCCGGCTCCCCTTCCGGCTCCGGCTCCGACGGCTCCACGACGAAGCCGGCCGACAACACGCCCAACCCCCACGGGCCCACGCCGAGCGTCCCGAGCGCGCCCACCCTGCCGCCCACGGCCACCGACACCGTGGACCACCTGGAGGACGCGGGCACCGCCGCGCTCACGGCGACGGCCGGCGACGCGTTCGGCAAGCAGATCAGCACGCGCGCGGAGACCAAGGCCGGCCGGATCGTCGCCAAGGTCCGGGTCCGCTTCACCATCGTGGGGGACACGGACGCGACCTTCAGCGGCGGCGAGGACACCGCCACGGTCGTCACCGACAGCAAGGGCATCGCCGTCGCGCCGACCCTCCAGGCGGGCGAGAAGACCGGCGACTTCACGGTCCACGCCAGCGTGGTCGGCCGTACGGTCAAGGGCGTCGACTACGACGCGACCGTCACCGCGCGCGCCGCCGACACCCTCGCCCTCGTCAACACCACCGCGCTGACCTGCACGCCGGGCGGCGAGTTCACCGACCAGGTGCAGGCGAAGGCCACCTACCAGGGCGCCGTCGCCGACAAGGTCGCCGCCACCGCCACGCTCGTCAAGTCGGCGGACGACACGAGCGAGAACGACAAGGGCCCGTACTTCAAGGACGCGAACGGCAACGCCGTCCGCACCCTCACGGACCTCCAGACGGACGCGGACGGCCTGCTCACGCTGCCCAAGCTGTACGCCGACGACACCACCGGCACGTTCCTGCTCCGCATCACCACCACCGGCGGCGCCACGCTCACCGTGGAGCTGACGGTCGTCGCGGCCGACCCCTCGTCGAGCCCGTCGCCGAGCACCTCGCCGAGCGCGTCCGCGTCGGCCTCCGCCTCGGCCTCGCCGAGTGCTTCCGCCGGCTCCTGATCCACCGCCGTACGACGACCAGGGCGCCCTCCCGCCGACGCGGGACGGCGCCCTCGTCGTCGTACGACCTGTTCTCATCTCACCCTCCCGTTGCTACGGTGCCCGGACCTGACGATCCATCAGGAAACCGTCGGCCGTAGGGAGGTCCCGCATGCGTGCCCTGATCGCCGCCGCGACCGGTCTCGCCCTCGCGTTCGCCCTGGTCGCGACCATCAGCGCCCTCGGGTCGCCGGACGGGAGCACGTCCCCGAAGCCGCTGCTCACGACGGTGCCCTCACACCCGTAACCGCCGCCCCGGGAGGCCGAGATGCGCCGCAAGGCCAGTCTGGTCCTGCTCGCCTTCGCCGTGTTCTTCGCGACCCTGTCCCCGCTGCTGCGCTGGTACGCCTTCCCGCGGCTCGCCAAGATCCCGGCGAACCAGTACCAGGACATGGTCCTGGTGGCGAAGAACGCCACGCTCCTCGACTACGGCACCATGAAGGCGAAGCAGGTCCCCCAGGTCACCATCGTGCAGACCCTCAAGGGCAACGTGTCGGCCGCGAAGAAGATCGAGAAGACGGCGGGCCGGGACGTCGTCGTCTGGGACAGCCTGTCCTACGTCCAGGGACCCGACGGCAAGATGGTCTCCGAGATCCCCGAGCGCTACATCTTCGACGCCCACAGCCAGGAACCCGTGCACGCCACCGGCGAGATGGTCGACGGCGACCCGGTCACCCGGGACGGCATCGAGTTCAAGTTCCCGTTCCTGACCGAGAAGCGGGACTACGAGTACTTCGACGCGCAGTCCCGCACCACCAACCCCATCCACTACAAGGGGACGCAGACCTTCCGGGGCGTCAAGGTCTACTACTTCGAGCAGACCATCCCCTGGACCAAGGTCCCCATGCCCAAGAAGCTGCCGGTGCAGGGCATCACTCCCGAGTCCGTCGCCAAGACCGGCACCACCCGCTGGTACACCACGGTCCGCAAGTTCTGGGTCGAGCCGGAGACCGGGGCACCCGTCTACGGCGAGGAGATCCACAAGGAGGAGCTGCGCGGCGGCACCCTGCTGGGCGGCCGGGCCAAGGTGACGGCCTTCGCCGGCGACGTGAAGATGCGCGAGGACTACGTCGAGCACACGGTCGCCCTGGTCAAGCACAACCGCACCCTCGTCCTGATGCTGACCTCCTACCTCCCCTGGGGGTTCCTGTCCCTCGGCATCGCGCTGCTCGCCCTCGCCCTCTACCTGGAGGCCCGCGGCCGCCGCCCCGCCGACCCGGCGCCCGTCGGCACCCCGGTGCCGGAACCGGTCAGCGCCTGAGCCGCGCGTTGGTGTGCCGGGTCGGCTCGGCGGTGGCGGGATCCTCGGGCCAGGGATGCTTCGGATACCGCCCGCGCAGCTCGGCCCGCACGCCCCTGTACCCGTCCCTCCAGAAGGAGGCGAGGTCGGCGGTGACCGCGGCGGGCCGCCCGGCGGGGGACAGCAGATGCACCAGCACCGGCACCCCGGCCACGGCGGGCGACTCCTGCAGGCCGAACATCTCCTGCAGCTTCACGGCGAGCACGGGCTGTTCGGGATTCCCGTAGTCGACCCGGATCCGGGACCCGCTCGGTACCGCGATCCGCTCCGGCGCCAGCTCGTCCAGCCGCCCGGCCTCCCCGCCCGCCCACGGCAGCAGCCGCCGCAGCGCCTCCCCGGCGTCGATCCGCCCGAGATCGGCCCGCCGCCGGGCCCGGCCGAACTCCGGCTCCAGCCATGCGTCCACGCGCGCGTGCAGCGCGTCGTCGGAGACGTCCGGCCAGGGCTCCCCGAGGCGCAGGTGCAGAAAGGCGAGCCGCTGCCGCAGCACGACGGCGTCGGGCGTCCACCGCAACAGGCCGAGCCCCTCGCGCCGCAGCCCGTCGAGCAGCGCCTCGCGTACCAGGGCCGGGTCGGCGTCCCGCACCGGCCGCACCGTCAGCTCGATCGCCCCGAGCCGCTCCACCCGCCGCGCGACGACGTCCCCGTCGGCCCAGCGGACCTCCTGGTCCGCCGCGTACAGCGAGGCCGCCGCCGACCTGGCCGTGTCCTCGTCCACCACCGCGGCGAGCCGCACGCGCGCGTGGCCACTGCCGACCGGACGGTCCGCCACGGCCACGGCGATCCACGGCGCGCCGCGCAGCGGACTCCCGTCGCCGAGCTCGGCCCGGGTGCCGGAGGCCATCAGGTACGACCCCCCGTCGGCCCTGGCGACCCGCTCGGGGAAGGCGAGGGCGGCGACGCGACCCACGGTGCGCTCGTCCACGCCGGATGCCGAAGCACCCTCGCCGTCCGCCTGCAGCCGCCGTACCTCCGCGAGCCAGCGCCCGGCGTAGGCGTCACCGCCCCGCCGGGCGGCGCGCAACGCGGCCGCCATGTCGTCCCCGTACTCCCGCGGCGGCTCCTCGCTCAGCAGCGCGACCGCCTCCGCGCCCCCGCCCGGGGTGTCCAGCAGCGCCCGCCCCAGCCGCGGATGCACCCCCAGCCGGGCCAGCCGCACCCCGCGCTCCGTCGCCCGGCCGGCGGAGTCGACCGCGCCGATCGCCGTCAGCACCTCCCGCGCCGCCGCCATCGCCCCGGCCGGCGGTGGGTCCAGCAGCGCCAGTCCCGAGGCCCCCGGATCGCCCCAGCAGGCCGCCTGGAGAGCGAACGCGGTCAGGTCGGCCACCTTGATCTCCGGGGCCGGAAAGGCCGTCAGGCGGGCGTCCTCGGTCTCGGACCAGCACCGGTACACCGCCCCGGGCGCCTCCCGCCCGGCCCGCCCCGCCCGCTGCCGCCCGGCCGCGCGGGACGCCCGTACCGTCGCCAGCGCGCTCAGCCCGCGCGCGTGGTCCACCCGTGGCTCCCGCGCGAGCCCCGCGTCGACGACCACCCGCACCCCGGGGACGGTGAGCGAGGACTCGGCGACCGCGGTGGCCAGCACCACCCGGCGCCGCGCCCCGGGCGCCAGCACCGCGTCCTGGACGGCGGCCGGCGCCCTGCCGTGCACCTGGAGCACCTCCACGTCCCCCAGGTCGCCCAGCCGGCCCGCCACGCGCGCGATCTCGCCCACGCCGGGCAGGAAGCACAGCACGTCCCCGTCCCGCTCGGCCAGGGCCCGCCGCACCACCGACCCCACATGCGCCAGCAGCGCCGGGTCGACGCGCATCCCGTGCGGCGGCCGCACCGGACGCGCCGGCGGTGCCCACACCGTCTCCACCGGGTACGCGACACCGGCCGCCTCGACCACCGGCGCCCCGCCCAGCAGCCGCGCCCACCCCTGCGCGTCCGTCGTCGCCGACGCGGCCACCAGACGCAGCTCCGGCCGCAGGGTCTCCCGGACGTCCCAGAGGAAGGCCGCCACCGTGTCGGCGTCCAGATGGCGTTCGTGGCACTCGTCGAGGACCACGACGTCCACGCCGGACAGTTCCTGGTCGCGTTGCAGGCGCTGCAACAGCACACCGGTCGTGACCACCTCCACGCGCGCGTGCCGTCCCACGACCCGCTCGCCGCGCACGGTGTAGCCGACGCTCCGCCCGACCTGCTCGCCGAGCAGCCAGGCCATCCGGCGGGCGGCCGCGCGGGCGGCGATCCGGCGCGGCTCGGCCACCACCACCCGCCGCGCCGGCTCCTCACCCAGCAGCCCGGCCAGCGCCAGGGGCACCAGCGTCGTCTTGCCGGTGCCGGGCGGTGCCACGAGCACGGCGGTGCCGTGCCCCTCCAGGGCGTCGCGCAGACCGGGCAGGGCCTGCCGCACGGGCAGCGCGTCCAGGGCGTCGTAACGGATCACGCACCCAGTGTCGTACGCCCCCGGAAGCGCCCTTCACGCGCGCGTGCGCTTCGACCGGGGTCTACCGAGGCGTTCGGTCCGGGTCCCGCTCGCACACGAAGATCGCCGTCCCGGGGATGAGATTGCCCCGCAGCGGGGACCAGCCGCCCCATTCGGACGTGTTCCAGGCCGGCCATTCCGGCTCCACCAGGTCGACGAGCCGGAAACCCGAGGAGGCGATGTCCCGGACCCGGTCGCCGAGCGTCCGGTGGTGCTCGACGTACACCGCGTGGCCGTCCTCGTCCTGCTCGACGTACGGCGTCCGGTCGAAGTAGGAGGCGGAGACCGAGAGCCCTTCGGGGCCGGGCTCGTCCGGGAACGCCCAGCGGATCGGGTGCGTCACCGAGAAGACGAACCGCCCGCCCGGCCGCAGCACCCGCCGCACCTCGCGCAGCACCAGCCGCGGATCGGCGACGAAGGGCAGCGCGCCGTACGCCGAGCACACCAGGTCGAAGGAGGCGTCCGCGAAGGGCAGCGCGCCCGCGTCCGCACAGATCAGGGGAAACGATCCGCCGATGCGCAGCGCGTGCTGGAGCTGGCGGTGCGAGAGGTCCAGGGCGACCGGCCGGGCGCCCTGGGCGGCCAGCCAGCGCGCGCACTGGGCCGCGCCGGCGCCGATCTCCAGGACGTCCTTGCCCTTCAGCTCCTCCGGCGGGCCGAGCAGCTCCGCCTCCGTCTCGTCGAGGCCCTCGGGACCCCACACGAAACGGTCGTCGCCGAGGAACGTGCCGTGCTCGACCTGGTACTCGTCGGCGTTGCGGTCCCACCAGCCCCGGTTGGCCCGGCTGCTCTCCGCGACCCCGGCGGCACGCCGGGTGGCTTCCGGTTCGGCCTCGGCGCCGGTGGTCGCACCGGCCTCTGCCAGGTCGAACGAATCGGGCTCTTGGATGATCGGCTCCCTCGTCGTACTCTTCCGTGCAACCCGCCAGCGGTGTGTCACGGAGGGGGTCTCTCAGGCGTGCGTGGCCTGGTGGGACGTTTCTTGTGCCGGGTATGCGGTGTTCCGCCCCGGGTGTGCGCCTTCGCGCATTGACCCTGCCCGGCTGCCCCCGTATGCTACAAGTTGCGCTGCGGGCCTGCGCACCTCAGACGTAGCAGGCTGCGCTCGCATCTGTTGTATGTCCCCTCGGTTGTCGAGGCGTCACCGGTTTTTCGGGTGGCGCTTCCCAGGCTGTCCGGCTTCTGCAGAGCGAAACAGGCTCCCGGCGTAAGCAGTACCTACGACTTCAATGTCCGTACCGGAGCCCTTTCTCACATGACGAGCAGCACCGAGACCACCGCCACCACCCCGCAGGTAGCGGTCAACGACATCGGTAACGAGGAAGCCTTCCTCGCCGCGATCGACGAGACGATCAAGTACTTCAACGACGGCGACATCGTCGACGGCGTCATCGTGAAGGTCGACCGGGACGAGGTCCTGCTCGACATCGGTTACAAGACCGAAGGTGTCATCCCGAGCCGCGAACTCTCGATCAAGCACGACGTCGACCCCAACGAGGTCGTCGCCGTCGGTGACGAGATCGAGGCCCTCGTCCTCCAGAAGGAGGACAAGGAAGGCCGCCTGATCCTCTCGAAGAAGCGTGCCCAGTACGAGCGCGCCTGGGGCACCATCGAGAAGATCAAGGAAGAGGACGGCATCGTCACCGGTACCGTCATCGAGGTCGTCAAGGGTGGTCTCATCCTCGACATCGGCCTCCGCGGCTTCCTCCCGGCCTCCCTGGTCGAGATGCGCCGTGTCCGCGACCTCCAGCCCTACGTGGGCAAGGAGCTCGAAGCGAAGATCATCGAGCTGGACAAGAACCGCAACAACGTGGTCCTGTCCCGCCGTGCCTGGCTGGAGCAGACCCAGTCCGAGGTCCGCCAGACGTTCCTCACGACCCTCCAGAAGGGTCAGGTCCGCTCCGGTGTGGTCTCCTCGATCGTCAACTTCGGTGCCTTCGTGGACCTGGGTGGCGTCGACGGTCTGGTCCACGTCTCCGAGCTGTCCTGGAAGCACATCGACCACCCGTCCGAGGTTGTCGAGGTCGGCCAGGAGGTCACCGTCGAGGTCCTCGACGTCGACATGGACCGCGAGCGTGTCTCCCTGTCGCTGAAGGCGACCCAGGAAGACCCGTGGCAGCAGTTCGCCCGGACCCACCAGATCGGTCAGGTCGTCCCGGGTAAGGTCACCAAGCTGGTTCCGTTCGGTGCGTTCGTCCGCGTGGACGAGGGCATCGAGGGTCTGGTCCACATCTCCGAGCTGGCCGAGCGCCACGTGGAGATCCCGGAGCAGGTCGTCCAGGTCAACGACGAGATCTTCGTCAAGGTCATCGACATCGACCTCGAACGCCGCCGCATCAGCCTCTCGCTGAAGCAGGCCAACGAGTCCTTCGGTGCCGACCCGGCCTCGGTCGAGTTCGACCCGACCCTGTACGGCATGGCCGCGTCCTACGACGACCAGGGCAACTACATCTACCCCGAAGGCTTCGACCCCGAGACCAACGACTGGCTCGAGGGTTACGAGAAGCAGCGCGAGGAGTGGGAGCGCCAGTACGCCGAGGCGCAGCAGCGCTTCGAGCAGCACCAGCAGCAGGTCATCAAGAGCCGCGAGGCCGACGCCGCTGCCGCTGCCGAGGGCGGCGACGCCGCGGGTGCGGCTCCGGCCGCGGGTGGCGGTTCGTACTCCTCCGAGGGTGCGGACACCTCCGGTGCGCTGGCCTCGGACGAGGCGCTCGCCGCGCTGCGCGAGAAGCTCGCGGGTGGCCAGAGCTGATCGCTGGCCGCTGGGCTTAGCCGATAACTGAGGGGCCGCACCTTTCGAGGTGCGGCCCCTTCGTGTTGCCCGGATGCCCGGATGCCCGGATGCCCGGATGTCCGGTTGCCCGGTTGTTTGTCGGCCGGCGGCCCGGTGGGGGCTGGTCGCGCAGTTCCCCGCGCCCCTGAGGGGGTTGGCGTGGGCGTTCGTCATGCTGCTGGGGGAGTCGGTGTGGCCGTCGGTTGCACTCCTGGGGGAGTTGGCGCAGCCGCCCGTCGCACTCCTGGGGGAGTCGGTGTGGCCGACTGGCGTGCTCCTGGGGGGAGTTGGTGTGGTCGGCCGGTGAAACGTGTGGGATACACGAATAGCCGTCGGGCCGTAACGCGGCGCTGGGACGCTTCCCCGGTCTTCGTTCAAGATCGGAAGGGGAGTCGCGTCATGACACAGCCTCACTACGGGTCGGGGACGAGTCGGCGGTCGTTTCTGAGGAACGTCGGTCTCACCGGTGGCGCGGGCGCCATGTTCGCCACCATGGGGGCGCTCGGACTCGCCCCCACCGCCCAGGCCGCCCAGCGCGAACAGCCCTTCCGGGCGCTCAGCGCGAGCGACTTCACCCTCACCGGGCGCGCCGCGGCCAGGGTCGTCATCCTCGGCGGCGGCATCGCGGGCCTCGCGACCGCCTACGAACTCGGCAAAGCCGGCTACGACTGTACGATCCTGGAGGCCAGGGACCGTACCGGCGGGCGCAACTTCACCGTGCGCGGCGGCGACTCCACCACCGACCTCTACGGCAACACGCAGACCGCGCGGTTCGCCGACGGCCACTACATGAACGCCGGGCCGGCCCGGATCCCGCAGTGGATGATCACCCTCGACTACTGTCGCGAACTCGGCGTCCCCATCCAGGTGTTCACGAACGTCAACGCCGACGCCTACATCTACAACGAGTCCGCCGGCATGACGAAGCCGGAGCGGTACCGCACCGCCAAAGCCGACGTGTACGGCTATGTCTCGGAGCTGCTCGCCAAGGCGACGAACAAAGGTGCGCTGGACAAGGAGTTGACGGCCACCGACCAGGAGCGGCTCGTCGAGTTCCTCAAGGACTGGGGTGAACTCGGCGACAAACTGACGTACGAGGGCGGTGAGCGGCGCGGGTACACGACCGTACCGGCCGCCGCCGGCACCCCCGGGGTGCTCCTCGGTGACGTCCCGACCGCCTCCGCGGTGCTCGCGAGCGGAGTCGGGCGCTACTTCTCCTTCGAGTTCGGCTTCGACCAGGCGATGCTGATGTTCCAGCCGGTGGGCGGCATGGACCAGATACCGAAGGCGCTCACCCGGGCGATAGGCGCCCGGCGCATACGTACCGGAGCCACCGTCTCCAAGATCACCGACACCGGGCACGGCATCACCGTGACGTACACCCAGGGCGGCCGTACCAAGGTCGTCGAGGCCGACTACTGCGTGGCCGCCATGCCGCCCAACATCCTCGCCAGGATCCCGCACAACCTGGGCTCCGGAGTGCAGAGCGCCCTGGAGGCCGTCACCCCGTCGTCCGCGGCCAAGATCGGCCTCGAATACCGGTCCCGCTGGTGGGAACTGGACCACAGCATCTACGGCGGCATCACCGAGACCGACCAGGACGTCACCCACATCTGGCACCCCTCCTACGGCTTCCACGGCGAACGGGGCGTCCTCATCGGCTACTACAACTACGACGACGACGCCGACTCCTACGCCAAGCTCACCCCGGCCCAGCGCGAGCAGCGCGCGGTCGCCGCCGGCGTGAAGATCTACGGCGACAAGTACCGCACCGAACTCGTCTCCTCCTTCTCCCACCACTGGCGTCAGACACCCCACCTGGAGGCCGCCTGGCACGACACCCCCGGCGGCCCCGACGACGCCCGCTACAAGCCGCTGAACGAGCCCGCCGGCCGGGTCTGGTTCGCCGGTGACTGGCTCAGCTACACCGACGCCTGGCAGCACGGCGCGTTCAGCTCGGCGCGCAAGGCGGTCACGGCGCTGCACGCGCGCGTGATGGCCTCCTGACCCCGGCACGCGCGCGTGACCGCGTCCGGTCAGGACGGACGCACGCGCGCGTGCACCCCCTTCCGGCATGGGACTTCCGGCATGGGACTTCCGGCATGAGAAGGCGGTGAGAGGCGTCTGTTCGGGGTTCCGGCGGGAATGCCTGTGGTCAGTGCCGCGTTGATGGGTACGAACACGAGGAGGAGCGGTCACAGTGCTTGATCCGCAGGGTTTGTACGCATGGGAGCCGAAGGGGCTGGCGGTCGTCGACATGGCGCTGGCCCAGGAGTCGGCAGGTCTTGTCATGCTCTACCACTTCGACGGATACATCGACGCGGGTGAGACCGGCGACCAGATCGTCGACCGGCTCCTCGACTCGCTGCCCCACCAGGTCGTCGCCCGCTTCGACCACGACCGGCTCGTGGACTACCGGGCGCGCCGCCCGCTGCTGACCTTCAAGCGGGACCGCTGGACCGAGTACGAGGAGCCCAGCATCGAGGTCCGCCTGGTCCAGGACGCCACCGGCGCCCCCTTCCTGCTGCTGTCCGGCCCGGAGCCCGACGTCGAGTGGGAGCGCTTCGCCGCCGCCGTGCAGCAGATCGTGGAGCGGCTCGGCGTCCGGCTATCCGTGAACTTCCACGGCATCCCGATGGGCGTCCCGCACACCCGCCCCGTCGGTCTCACCCCGCACGGCAACCGCACCGACCTGGTCCCCGGACACCGCAGCCCCTTCGACGAGGCCCAGGTGCCCGGCAGCGCCGAGTCGCTGCTCGAATTCCGCCTCATGGAGGCCGGCCACGACGTCCTGGGCGTCGCCGCGCACGTGCCGCACTACATCGCCCGCTCGCCCTACCCGGACGCCGCCCTGACCGTCCTGGAGGCCGTCACGGCGGGCACCGGCCTGGTCCTTCCGGGCATCGCCCACGCGTTGCGCACGGACGCGCACCGCACCCAGACGGAGATCGACAGCCAGATCCAGGAGGGCGACGAGGAGCTCACCGCCCTCGTGCAGGGCCTTGAGCACCAGTACGACGCGGCCGCGGGCGCCGAGACCCGCGGCAACATGCTCGCCGAGCCGGTGGAGATCCCCTCGGCGGACGAGATCGGCCTTGAGTTCGAGCGCTTCCTCGCGGAGCGGGAGGGCGACAACTGAGGCCCGGCCGCACGTGACCGCGCCCCGGCCGGGGCTCGCCGTCCCGGCGGGGGCGACGGCGACCGGGCCCCGTCCCGGCCGGTGTCGGTGGCAGGGCCTAAGCTTCGGGGCATGCTGAAAGTTGGCCTCACCGGCGGCATCGGCGCCGGCAAGAGCGAGGTGTCGCGGCTGCTCGTCGGGCACGGCGCGGTGCTGATCGACGCGGACCGCATCGCGCGTGAGGTCGTCGCGCCCGGGACGCCCGGTCTGGCCGCCGTGGCCGAGGCCTTCGGACCGGAGGTACTGGCCGCCGACGGCAGCCTGGACCGGCCGAAGCTCGGCTCGATCGTCTTCGCCGACCCCGCGAGACTCGCCGTGCTGAACTCGATCGTGCACCCCCTGGTAGGAGTCCGCTCCCGCGAGCTGGAGAGCGCGGCCGCCGACGACGCCGTGGTGGTCCACGACGTCCCGCTCCTCGCCGAGAACGGCCTCGCGCAGCTCTACGACGTCGTGGTCGTCGTGGACGCCGCCCCGGAGACCCAGCTGGACCGGCTGACACGGCTGCGGGGGATGACCGAGGAGGACGCCCGCGCCCGCATGGCCGCGCAGGCCACGCGCGAGAAGCGCCTGGAGATCGCGGACGTCGTGATCGACAACGACGTCCCCCTGGACGCGCTCCGGCAGCGCGTCGGGGAGGTGTGGGCCGACCTGGTGCGCCGCGCGCAGGCGTCAGGTTCGGGCGAGCGGAATGCGTCTTCGAAATAGCGGGCACCCGTCCGGGCGTTGAACCGCTTCAGTGAGGGAAGGACTTTGCCGTGCCCGAGACCAGCGGTTCGACCGGACGTACTCCGGAGACGCATGTCATCGACTTCCGTGCCGCCGAGCAGCTGCTCAACGCACGGGACCCGCGGGGTGCGGTGAAGCTGCTCGACGGAGTGATCGGAGCGCATCCCGAGAACACCGCCGCCCGGCTGCTGCGCGCGCGTGCCTTCTTCGCCGCCGCGCAACTGCGCCCCGCCGAGCTGGAGTTCACCATCGTCCTGGAGCGGGAGCCGGACAACGCGTTCGCCCACTTCGCGCTCGCCCGCACCTACCAGCGCCAGGGCCGCGCCGACCTCGCGATACGCCACTTCCGGCTGGCGGCCGCCCTGGACCCGAACCCGGAGTACCTGAAGGCGGCCCGCTTCGACAGCGGCACATGAGCCCACAGTGTGCGAGCCGCCGGAGCGTGAGCCCGCGGCGCGTGGGCGGACAGCGTGTGAGCCCGCGGCGCGTGGGCCGACGGAGCGTGTCCGGACGCTTTCTCACGGGTGACCGTGCTGCGGCGGGCGCCGGAACGGCGGCGGCCGGGTGTCCGCGGGCGGGTACGGCGGCACATCGCGGCCCGGCTGGTAGTGCGGGCCCTGCCGGATGTGCCTGAGGATCATGGTCAGGTCGACGGTGGCCACCAGCCACAGCACCCCGCAGGCGGCAGCCCAGCCGGGGCGCCCGACCAGCGCGAACGCCGCGGTGCCGAAGATGGCCCAGGCCAGCCCCCACAGGCTCAGCCACAACCGCGCCCGCAGTGCGCTGCGGGCGGTCGCCGGTTCACTGCCCGTACGCATCCCGGATCACCGCTCCTGTCTGCAACGTACTCCTCGACCGGACGTTCACCAAGGGGGACCCCGCCGTGCTGCCGGACACCGCCGACTTGCCCGACCTGCTCCTCGACCTCGCCGTGCCGCACGAGGACATCAACGAGGTGGTGGCACTGCGGCGGGCCGTGACCGCCGACCCCGGGGTGCGGCGGCTGCTGGAGGAGGGCGCCGAGGACGTGACCGGTGTAGTCCGGGAGGTGGACGACCCGACAGGGCTCGGTGACCGGGCCGCCCAGGCCCCGGCCGCCCTGGGCGAGTACTTCCTCGTGTACGTCTTCCTCGCGGCGGTGCCGCACGTCCGCGCGGTGCACCGGGCGCGCGGCATCCCCGACGACGTCTCCCGCCACACGCTCGCCGACCTCGGCCGCGGCATGGCACTGCACCGCCGGCGGTACGGCAGGGGAGGGCTGGGCGCGCGCCAGGCGCACTGGCTCACCCGGCACTTCTGCGGGCGGCTCTACCAGCTGGGACGGCTGCAGTACGAGCGGACGGCACTCGGCGAGCGCACGGCACAGGCGATCGGATCGGCCGGTACCGAGGTGACCGGCGGTGAGCCCGCCCTGGACCTGCACATCCCCGACTTCCTCGGGCCGCTCTCCCCGGTCGCCTGCGACCGCTCCCTGGACCATGCGCGGGAGTTCTTCGCGCGGCACTTCCCCGAGGAGCCGCACGCCGTCGCGACCTGTCACTCCTGGCTGCTCGACCCGCAGTTGCGCCGGTACCTCCCGGCGGACTCCAACATCGTCCGTTTCCAGGAGCGGTTCCGGCCAGGATGGGAGGACCGGGAACCGGCCGACACCACACCGGTCGGCTTCGTCTTCGGCGACCCGGACCTGCCGGTGCCGGACCTGCCCCGGCGGACGTCGGTGGAGCGGGTGGTCGGCGACCATCTGCGGGCGGGCGGCCACTGGTACGTCGGGCACGGCTGGTTCCCGTGGGACCAGTGACGGGCGTCAACCGGGCCTATGCGTAGGAAAGTTCCCGGCGAGCTTTCGAACTGCTCGAACGAGTGAACCGTCGAGGGTCGGGAACGGCGGTGCGGCGACCGGCCGTTGTTCGGGCATGACGATTGAAATGCGTGAGGGGCACGAGGGAACGGGTCCCGGAGCGATCACCCCGGACGGCTGCGCGGTCGAGCTCTACTCGCGCCTGACCGTCGGCGCCGAGCCGGACATCATCGAGGCGGCGGTCCCGGCCGGCGCCAGCATCCTGGAGCTGGGCAGCGGCGTGGGGCGCATGACGCACCCGCTCCTGGAGCGCGGGTTCACGGTCACGGCGGTGGACGAGTCGGCGGAGATGCTGGCGCGCGTGCGCGGGGCGCGCACGATACGCAGCACCATCGAAGGGCTCGACCTGGGCGAGAAGTTCGACGTGGTGATGCTCGCGTCGTTCCTGGTGCACACCGGGGACGTGGAGGAGCGCCGGGCCATGCTGCGCGCCTGCGTGGCGCACGTGGCGGACGGCGGCTGCGTGCTCATCCAGCGCGAGGGCGCGGACTACCACACGAGGGTGCCGCGGGAGCGGGTCGACCCCGGCGGCTACACCGTCCGGATCCTGTCCGTCGAGCCGGTCGGGGACGGGGTGAACTCGGTGCGCTCGGAGTACGAGTTCCCGGACGCCACCTGGACCCAGACCTTCCTGGCCCGGCCGCTCACCCGGGAACAGTTCGAGGAGGCGCTCGCGGAGTCGGGACTGGAGGTGGCGGAGTATCTGACCGAGGACGGGATATGGGTGAGGGCGGTACCGGCGGCCCGGCTCGGGTGACCCCGCCGGGCGGCGGTGGCGCCGGGGCGCCTGGCCGGGCCGGACACGGTGGGGCGGGCCGGGCGGATCACCGTCCGCCGGGACGTCCACGACTCGGCCGGCCCGCCGAGCCCATCCCACCCGTACCAGCCCCGCCCATACCGGCCCCACCCGTACCGGCCGCACCTGCGCCGCCCATGCCGCCCGTCCCACCGGTGCCGCCCATGCCGCCGAGGCCGCGCAGTCGTTCCAGCTCGCGGCGGTCGCGCTTGGTGGGTCGGCCCGCTCCGCGGTCGCGCATGCCGATGGGGGCGAAGGCCTCGCGGGGCGGGGGCGGCGGTGAGTTGTCGATGTAGCACACGGCGGCCACCGGGGCACCGACCCGCTTGCGGATCAGCCGCTTCACGATGACGACCCGCTCCCGCCCCTCGTGGCGCAGCCGCACCTCGTCGCCGACGCGCACGGAGTGGGCGGGCTTGACCCGCTCGCCGTTCACCTGGACGTGTCCGCCACGGCAGGCGGTGGCTCCCATGGAGCGGGTCTTGATCAGGCGGACGGCCCAGACCCAGCTGTCGATCCGCACGTTCTCACCAGGAGCGGGGCCCGCAGCCTCAGCCGCGGCGACGGCTGCGGCGATCGCGGCGGGGTCGGGAGCCGGGGTGGCGGGGGCCTCGGCTGCGGGGGCCCCGGCTTCCTCGCTGCTCGCGTGCTCCCTGCCGTCGTCCGCATCCTCAGAAGCCATGCCCCGACCTTAGCTCTCCGAGCCGACATCGACGGAACCGTTGTGCCGACGCCCACAACCGCACCCCGGAGCGGTGCGGGGGCCCGAGCCGCTCCGGCCGACCTCGCCCTCGCTGCGTCCGTCCCTCTTCCGCCTCCGCCTGTCTTCCGCCTCCGCCGGCCGGACCGGCAGCCCTACCGTTGAAGCGTGAACCGCACCCCCCTCACCCGGCTCGCCCACCTCGACCAGTGCGTCAGCGGCTGCCGTGCCTGTCCCCGCCTGGTCGCCTGGCGGGAGGACGTGGCGCGTACCAAGCGGGCCGCGTTCGCCGACTGGACGTACTGGGGCCGACCCGTCCCCGGGTTCGGGCCCGCCGATGCCCGGCTGCTGATCATCGGCCTCGCCCCGGCCGCGCACGGCGGCAACCGCACCGGCCGGATGTTCACCGGTGACCGTTCCGGCGACGTGCTGTACCAGGCGCTGTACGACGTCGGGCTCGCCTCGCAGCCGACCTCGGTGAGCGCCGACGACGGCCTGGAGCTGTCCGGCGTGCGCATCACCGCACCCGTGCACTGCGCCCCGCCCGCCAACAAGCCGACCCCCGCGGAGCGTGACGCCTGCCGCCACTGGCTGGTCGAGGAGCTGACGCTGCTGCGGCCGACGCTGCGCGCAGCCGTCGTACTCGGCGCCTTCGGCTGGCAGGCCGCGCTGCCGGCGTTCGCGGAGGCGGGCTGGACCGTGCCGCGGCCCCGCCCGGCCTTCGCCCATGGCGCCCGGGTCGGCCTCGGCGGGCTGGACCTCTTCGGCTGCTTCCATGTCAGCCAGCGGAACACCTTCACCGGCCGCCTCACCCCCGAGATGCTCCGCGACGTGCTGCGGACGGCGGCGGAGGCGGCCGGACTGGAGTGAGGGGCCGCGCTCAGACGATCCGGGCGGCCGCCACGGGGCGGTCGTCCACCGTGTGGGTGCCGGTGGAAGCGGAGGAGTTGACGCTCCAGCGGTACCGGGAGAACTCGCCGGTGGCGTCGGAGGCGTAGAACATCATGTGGCCGATGCCGACGCCCTGGAAGCTCTCGCCGTCCACGTTGCTGACCATGCGGGTGTCCGGGTAGCGGGGGTAGTTGCTGAGGCCGTAGACGCCGTGCGGGTCGGAGGTGCAGTCGACGATCTCGACGGCGTACTGGGTCTCGCCGGTGAAGTCGGCGACCCCGCTGAAGACGCCCTTGACCTCGCGGACCAGCACGATGTGCCCGGTGTTCGCCGCGTCCTGCCCGCTGTAGTCGACGGCGATCAGATCGCCCGGCCGCAGGTCGGTGACCTTGCGGATGCGGCGGAAGCGCGGGCCGGCGGTGTTGTCGCGGAACGCCGAGCAGTAGTCGGCGGCCTCCGGGCCCTTCTCCTGGAAGTACTGGAGGAAATACGCGTCCGTGGCCCAGCCGTAGGTGTGCTTCAGCAGCGCGGTGACGAAGGACGAGCAGCGGGCCCGGGCCACCCAGCCGGCGAGGTCGTCCGGGCGGCCCCAGGCCACGGTCGCCGGCGTGTCCAGCAGATAGACGTTGTTCGCGCGTGCCGTGCGCCCGCTGACCAGGGCGATCTCGGCGGCGTCGAGGGCACGGCCGTAGGCGCGGACGTCGTCGACCGCGCCCTTGAAGCGGTTCACGTAGCCGCCGTCCCAGCGGGCCCGGCCGATGTTGAAACCCTGGGTGGCGGCCCAGGACAGGGCGGTGTCGGCACTGCCTTCCAGGACGCCGTCGACGTAGAGCCGGACGCGGGTGCCGTCCCAGACGCCTGCCAGGTGGGTCCAGACTCCCGTCTTCGTCACCGGGGCGGCGGCGAGCGCCGAGACCTTGGTGCTCTGGTCCTCGCTGCGCACCTTGAACGCCCAGGTCCCGGCCGTGTCGTCGTACTGCAGGAGGAAGCGGCTGACGCCGCCGCCGTCCTGGCTCACGGCCGTGTACATGTTCGTGAGCACGGCGTCGTCGGCCAGCCGGACCCAGGCCGTGACCGTGAACGGTGCCGTGGTGTCCAGGACGGAGGCGGTGGCGGCGTAAGCACCGGCGGTGCCGTCGAAGCTCAGTTCGCCGCCCGCCCGCAGACCGGTCCAGCTCGCTCCCGGGCCCGGGGCGACCGGGTGGTCCAGTCCGGAGCGGTCGGCGCCCGAGCCGTCCAGCGGCCAGTGCCCGGCCAGTCCGGTCGGCAGATAGCCGGCCGCCAGCAGCCGCTGGTACCGCACCAGCTGCTCGGCCTCGGCCAGATGCGGCGCGGCGACCGGGGTGAACGGCGTGTCCAGCGGCTCGTCGGCGGCGGCGGTCCCCGTACCCGCCGTCATGCCGGCCACCGCGCCCATCCCCACCAGCGCGGCCCCGCTCAACAGCCCCCGCCTGCTCACCATGGTCATGCCCTCCCCGTCCGGTCCGTTCGGAACCGTCTCGATCTGCACTGGCGAGGAGAACTCTAGGAGATCCCTGTGCGAACTGGTGTTCCTGTGGATCACTGTCGCCGATCGTCCTGTGGACGACCGCCGGGCGGCCGGATTCCCCGGTCAGTCGCCGGTGTCCTCGCCGAACAGGTGCCGCACCGTCGACCGGTAGTTGGCCTGGACGTGGCCGAGTGCGCGGGCGCGGGCGCGGTCCGGGTCGCCGGAGGCGATGGCGTCGTACAGCTCGCGGTGTTCGGTGAGGAGCTGGGGCCACTCCTCGTTCCGCCGGGTGAGCCAGCGCAGCCGGCCGTCGACCGGTTCCATGACCGAGATGAGCAGGCTGTTGCCGGCCAGGGCCAGGATCCGGTCGTGGAAACGGGTGTTGATGTCGGTGATGGTCTCGGCGTCGCCCGCCTCGGTCGCGGCGGCCGCCCGGCCGAGCAGCTCCCGCAGCTCGGCCAGTGCCTCCGGGGTCGCCCGCGCCGCCGCCAGCCCGGCCGCGTACACCTCCAACGCCTCGCGCAGTTCGAAGAGTTCCTTGACGTCGGTCGGGGTCAGCCGGCGGACGACCGTGCGGCGGGCCGACTCGAAGAGGACGAAGCCCTCGGCGACCAGGGCCCGGATCGCCTCCCGGACCGGTACCCGGGACACCCCGAACCGCTCGGCGAGCTCCCGTTCCACCAGCCGGTCACCGGGGCCGAGGCGCCCCGCGATGATGTCCTGCCGCAGGGTCGCGAGGACGCGCTCGCGCACCGCGCCCAGGGGTTCGATCTTCGTGGTGGGGGAGCCCATGAGGTCATTTTCGCCGACCCCGGGGGCTTTTACGGAGCCGTAACGGGACGGACATCGGTCGGAACGCTTGACGGGAGCACCATGACCGCAGTTTGGTATACCAAAAGCTGGTACACCGGTTGGTTCCCTGGAGGCCCCGTGTCCCTCGCCGACCGCGCCGAAGCCACCGGCGCAACCGTGTTCGTCCCCGACCCCCGGCTCACCAACGAAGACCTGGCCCCCGCCGAGCGGCGGAACTGGAAGGTCTTCGACCTCTTCGCCATGTGGATGTCCGACGTCCACAACCTCGGCAACTACACCTTCGCCGCCGGCCTGCTGGTCCTCGGCATGAACGTCTGGCAGGTCTTCACCTCCCTCCTCGCCGGCTTCGTGCTCATCTACATCGGCATGAACTGGATGGGGAAGATCGGCCAGCGGCACGGCGTGCCGTTCCCGGTGGTCAGCCGGATCAGCTTCGGCGTCTGGGGCGCCAACATCCCGGCGCTGATCAGGGCCGTGATCGCCATCATGTGGTACGGCATCCAGACCTACCTGGCGTCCGTCGCCGTCAACGTGATGCTGCTGGCCGCCTGGCCGGGGCTGAAGTCCCTGACGGAGAGCTCCTTCCTCGGCCTGGACACGCTCGGCTGGATCTCCTTCGTCTCGCTCTGGCTGATCCAGGCGGCGATCATCAGCCGGGGCATGGAGACGATCCGCAGGTTCCAGGACTTCTGCGGCCCGGCGATCTGGCTGGTGATGATCGCCCTCGCGGTCTGGATCCTGGCCAAGGCCCACTGGACCATCTCGCTCACCTCCACCCCGCACCCGGTCCCGGTCGGCGAGCAGTGGCGGCAGTGGTTCGGCGCGATCGGCCTGATCCTCGCCACCTACGGCACCCTGATGCTCAACTTCTGCGACTTCTCGCGCTTCGCGCCCGACTACCGCACCGTCCGCCGCGGCAACTTCTGGGGCCTGCCGGTCAACTCCACCGCCTTCGTGGTCGTCTCCGTGATCGTCACGGCCGGCTCCCTGGAGGTCTTCGGCGAGGCCATCACCGATCCGGCCGAACTGGTCGCCAAGGTCGGCAACACCTGGGTCCTGGTGGTGGCGGCGCTGACCTTCGCGGTCGCCACGATGGGCGTCAACATCGTCGCCAACTTCGTCTCACCGGCGTACGACCTGGCCAACGTCTGGCCGCAGAAGATCAGTTTCAGGGTCGGCGGCATGATCAGCACGGTGGCGGCCCTGGTCGTCACGCCCTGGAACCTCTTCTCCAACCCCACCGTCGTCAACTACTTCCTCGGCGGCCTCGGTGCCTTCCTGGGCCCGCTGTTCGGCGTGATCATGGTCGACTACTACGTGATCAAGCGCGGCAAGGTGGACGTCCAGCAGCTCTTCGACGCGGCCCCCGGCTCCCCGTACCACTACCGCAAGGGCGTCAACCCCAAGGCCCTGTGGGCGTTCCTGCCCTCGGCGGCGGTCGCGGCCGTGCTCGCGCTGGTGAAGACGTTCAGCGACGTGGCGCCGTACTCCTGGTTCATCGGCACGGCGCTGGCCGCGGGCCTCTACCTGGCGCTGTGCCGCGGCGATCGAGCCCCCGTGACCGAGGAGGTCTGAAGGACGTGCGGATCGTCGTCACCAACTGCAACACCACGCAGGAGATGACCGAGGAGATCGTACGAGGTGCCCGGGCCGCCGCAGGCCCGGGCACCGCCGTGACCGGGCTGACCCCGCACTGGGGGCCCGAGTCGGCGGAGGGCTGGCTGGACAGCTACCTGTCGGCTGCGGCGGTCCTGGACGCGCTGCGGACGTACGCCGGTCCGCCGTACGACGCGGTGGTCATGGCCGGATTCGGCGAGCACGGGCGCGAGGGCGTGCGGGAACTGGTGGACGTGCCCGTCGTCGACATCACCGAGGCCGCGGCCCACCTGGCCTGTCTGCTGGGTCGCCGCTACGGCGTCGTCACCACCCTGGACCGGTCGCGCGGGCAGATCGAGGACAGCCTGGAGACCGCCGGGGTGGCCCGCAACTGCGTCGCCGTCGCCGGAACCGGACTCGGCGTCCTGGACCTCGCCGGTGACCCCGGGCGCACGGAGGCCGCGTTCCTCGCGGCGGCCGAGCGGGTCCGGGACGCCGGCGCCGAGGTCCTGGTCCTCGGCTGCGCCGGGATGACGGGGCTGCAGCGGGTGGTGGGGGAGAAGCTCGGCGTTCCGGTGGTCGACGGGGTCGGCGCGGCGGTGAAGCTGGCCGAGTCGCTGGTGGCGCTCGGACTCACGACCAGCCGGGCGGGCAGCTACCGGAAGCCGCTGGCGAAGAGCCGGGTGTGGGGGGCCGCGCCGGGGCGGCCGTAGCGCGAGCGTCCTCCCGGAGCCGGAGCCGGAGCCGGAGCCGGAGCCGGAGCCGGAGCCGGAGCCGGAGCCGGAGCCGGAGCCGGAGCCGGGACCGGGACCGGCTCAGGGCCGCCACACGTACCGCACGTCCGGCTCCCGCTCCTCGTTCCCGCTTCCGTCCGTGTGCTCGACGGCGACGAAGCCGTGCCGCTCGTAGAACCGGTGCGCGGGCTTGTTGACCTGGAACGTCCAGAGCGTCAGCCCCGACGGGGAGCGCTCCTTGGCCAGTGCGACGAACCGGTCGCCGATACCGCGCCCGCGCCACTCCGGGGCCAGGTACAGCTGGGACAGCAGATCCTCCGCGAGCACCATCATGCCCACGACGCGACCGCCCGTCTCCGCGACCCAGGTCTCGCGCGCCGGCACCACGACGTCCCGGATGTACGCGCGCACCTCGTCGTCCGAGCGCGGCCGGACGACCGTGGGCAGGGCGGCGCCGAACGACCGCAGCCAGACATCGGCGACCCCGGCGGCATCCGGCCCGGCGGCGCGGCGCAGTACGACCTCGGCGTTCACCCCCGCGCCCCCTCGGGCACGACGGCCGTCGCCGTGATCTCCACCAGCTGCCCGGTGTAGCCCAGACAGGCGACCCCGACCAGCGTCGACGAGTGCGGCCCGGCGCTGAGCCCGGAGGCCTCGACGACCTCCCAGACGCCGGACAGCACCGCGGGCTCACTGCTCACGACGTACACGTCCGTCGCCAGCACGTACTCCAGGTCGCTGCCGACCGAGCGGAGTTGCTCCCGCAGGTTGGCGATCACCCGCTCGGCCTGCCGCGGCGGATCCCCCTCGCCGACGAGCTTCCCCTCGTCGTCCAGCGGAACGGAACCGGCGAGGAACGCGAGCTTCGTGCCGGCCTCGACGACGGAGACGTGCGAGTAGCCCGGCGGCGGGAAGAGAGCCGGGGCGGTGACACGCTGGATCACGGGGGCTCCTGGAATGAAAGACGGACAACCGGTCGATCATCCGCGCTCGCGAGGGGCGGCCGCACCTGAATTTCCCCGGGCGGCTGCCAGCGGGCGGCCAGACCGCCGTACGGACTCCCCACCCGCCGGCTCCCGTGCCCAGGGCACCCACCGCCCCGGCAGCGACTGGGATCCGGCCGTCTACCACCGGGGCCGGTTCGACCCGGCCGCCCTCCGGACCTGTCATGCCGTGCTCGCTGCCCGCCGGGGAATGGGTGACGAACGAGAAGCGGCTGCTGGAGCGAGCCGGGCTGCGGGGAGTTGCCGACATCCTCGGCGGATTGCGGCCGGAATCCGGTGAGTTGGCCCTGGCCGTGAATGAGGACGAGCTGCTGTTCGGCTTTGCGTGACGTAATTGGGCTGCTCGAAAAATGCCTGGGAACACGCCAGTTGCCGCTGCTACCGTCCCTCACGTGGCGAAACTCAATCAGATCATCGCGGTCGAGAAGGGCATCAAGTCCAAGGCTCATCAGGACCTGACGTCGGCGCATCACGGGCTGCAGAAGCCCGCGTTGCTGGCCGGTATCTCGCGGACGTACCAGCCGAAGGACGAGGAGGGCGAGCAGTTGCCGCCCGAGTCCACGCGGGTCCAGGTCAAGGCCGAGGACGTGCTGCGGGAGACCTCGGCCACGCTGACCCGGCTCTTCGACGTGACCGCCACCAAGGACTGGGCCAACTGCGAGGCCAGGGCCGATGTGAAGGTGGACGGGCGGGTGCTGGTCGCCGGCGTGCCCGTCGCCTACCTGCTGTTCCTGGAGAAGCAGCTCGTCGATCTCCAGACGTTCGTACGGAAGCTGCCTGTTCTCGACGCCTCCGAGTCGTGGCTGCAGGACCCCTCCACCGACGCCTGGAAGACCGAGCCGGTGCGGACCCTGCGCACCAGGAAGGTGCCCCGCAACCATGTGAAGGCCGAGGCCACCGAGAAGCATCCGGCCCAGGTCGAGGTGTACTACGAGGACGTACCGGTGGGGTACTGGACCACCGTGAAGTTCTCGGGTGCGCTGCCCGCCCGGCGGGTCAACGAACTCCTCGACCGGGTCGAGAAGTTGCAGCAGGCCGTCAAGTTCGCCCGTGAGGAGGCGAACGGCGCCGACGTCGTCGACCAGCGGGTCGGGGACGCCGTGTTCGGCTATCTCTTCGGATAGCCTTCCCAGACTCCCCGGCCCCAGTGGCCGGGGTGCGCGAGGAGCGCAAAGCTGAAGCTGAGCCTTGTCGTGAAGAGCGGTCGTATCCACAGTGCGCACTGTGCGCACAGTGCACACCACGCACGCCGTGCACGCCGTGCACATCGGGCGGACCGCGTTGAATCTCAGACTCTCGCTCCAGACTCAGCATTCGCCGCCGATCGCCGGATCGACCGGGCCCGGGCCCCAGTTCGTCGAAATGCAGGTTCAAGTCCTGCCCGCGCAGCTCGATGCGTGGTGGTCCAAAGGAAGGACGCGACGACCTTACGACTGACCCGGGTCCTCAAGTGTGCCGGCGTGTGAAGATGGGTGGCATTCCGGGGCCCGGGGGCAGGCTACGCCCTCGGGCCCGCTCGCGTTCCGCCCCGAATCGGCCCCGCAGGGAATTGCGTTCATAAAGAACGCGGCTCTCCGGGGCACTTGTCACACCCACGAAATGCGAACGCACCTTTCCGTACCGGAACACGATCTACCGTGGGACGCACAAGCCAGCAGCCCGGCCACCGTCGCCCGAAGGCACACCCCGCCCTCGTCCGGACAGGAGCCCCGTGTCCCGTCGCATCGCTCTGCCGCCCTGGCTCGCCCACGCCCTGCGCGCCCAGCGCGGGCCCGTGTCCTGGAGCGCCGTGACGAGAGGGGCGCTGGCCGCTGGGCCGCTGCTGCTCGCCGCGGTCCTGCTGCACCGCACCTCGCTCGGCGTCGTCGCCGCCATCGCTGCCATGCTCGCCGGGATCAACGACCGCCCTGGCAGCCGACGCTCCGCCGTCCGGCGGCTCGGGGCGCCCGCGGCGGCCGGGGCGCTCGGGCTGCTCGTCGGCACGTACGGCGGGGAACACCTGACCGCCGTGCCCCTGACCCTGCTGCTCATCGCGCTCGGGCTGGTCGCCGGCGGCATGAGCGCCGTCGGGCCCGTCGCCTCCGGGGCCGGGACCCAGCTGCTGGTCGCCGCCGCCATCGGCGCCGGGATGCCGGTCGCCGAGGCGGGCTGGCAGCGGGCCCTCGCCTTTCTCGCGGGCGCCGGGTGGCTGGTCGTGCTCCGCCTCGCCCTGCCCACCCCCGGCGCGATCGCCGGTGACTTCCGCTTCGACGGGGAGCGGGACGCCGTCGCCGCCGTGTACGACGCCGTCGCCGACCTGCTCGACGCGGTGGGCGGCGAGGCCGCCGGCCCCGGACGTGCCGCCCTCACCGCCGCGCTCGACCACGCCCAGGACGCGCTCACCGGGCCCCGGCTGCGGCGGTACGCCAGTTCCGCCGCCGAACGCCGGCTGCACGCGCAGTACGCCGCCGCCCTGCCCCTCGCCGAGGCGGCCACCGCCCTCGCCTGGGCCGGGGAGCCGATATCCGCACGGGCGGCCGAGGGGCCCCGGCGGCTCGCCGTCGCCGTCCGGGCGGGCGGCGGCACCGGGCCGCTGCCCGCACCCTCGCGGTCCGCGCCCGCGCTGCGCGCCCTCGACGACGCCCTGCTGCACGCCGCGGAGGCCTTCGACCGGGCCGAACCCGAGGGCGGCGGGCAGCGGCCGCCCGCTCGGCGCCGAACCGCCGTCGACATCGTGCGCGCCGCGCTCGGCGGCGGCGGGCGGGAGTACGGGCTGCGGGTCGCCCTCTGCTTCGGGGCCAGCGCCGCCATCGCCCAGGCCCTGCACCACGCCCGCTGGTACGGCGAGCACCAGCACTGGTACTGGCTGCCCGCCACCGCCGTCTTCCTCGTCAAGCCCGACCTCGGGCCGCTCGCCTCCCGGGTGCTGTGCCGGGCCGCGGGCACCGTGCTCGGCGCCCTCGTCTTCGCCGGCCTCGCCGCCGTGCTGCCCCGGCCCGAGGGACTCGTCGCACTGGTCGCCGTCTGCGGAGCGGTGATCCCGCTGTCCACCCGGCACTTCGGCGCCCAGACCGCCGTCGTCACCGTCCTCGTGCTCGCCCTGGTCATGGTCGGCGGCGAACCGCAGGCCTCCCTCAGCCGGATCGGCGAGACGCTGCTGGCCTGCGCGCTCGTGCTGGTCGTCGGCCATCTGCCGATGCCGGGACGGCGGGGCGGCGGGGTACGCGCCCGGCTCGCGTCGGCCGGGCGGGCCGCGCACGCCTATCTCGACCACGTCCTGAGCGGCTCCGGCGACCGCGGCGAACGCTGGGCCCTGCGCCGCGAGGCCTACCGCACCCTCGCCGAGGCCCGGGCCGCCATCGCCCTCGGCGCCGCCGAACTCCCCGCCCTGGCCCGGCACACCGAGGGCACGGACGCGGTGGCCGCCGTACTCGAACGGCTCGTGGACACGACCACCGCGTGTGCCGTGCACCTCGACGAGACGGGACGGCTGACCGACCGGCACACCCGGCAACTCGAAGACCTGGCAGGGGAGCTGGAGCGCGGTGGGCAGCGGCTCGGGGTCGCGGTGCCGCGGATGCCGGTCGCCGCGTAGTCAGCGCGCCAAGGTGCCCTCCAGCACCGTCACGGGGATGGGCGGGCGGCTCCACAGGGCGAGGATCTCGTTGGCCAGGGCCACGACGGACAGCGGCGGCCGGTCGCCGTACACCTCGACGGCGGCCGCCGAGAGGCTGCGCGGAACCGCCGACGCGTCCAGCAGGACCCGCCAGTCCTCCGGGCTCAGCGCCAGGAACTCCAGACCGGTGAGCTGCGCGATCTCCAGCGGGTCGGCGAGCGTACCGGGGTAGGCGCTGAGGGTGCGCAGCCGGGGCAGCCCGACGACCGGGGCGAGACCGAACCGCTGCCCCTCCTCCACCGCACCGATGCTCAGCACCTCCAGGCCGGGGTGCGCGGCCTCCTCGACACTTCCGATGCTCGCGTGGTTGACGTACCCCACGGCCGGTGGCCGGTGCCCGGCGTGGCCGCCGCGCCGTGCGTCCTCCGGCAGGTTCACCACCAGGTCGGTGAGCGAGCCGGCGAGCAGGTCGGCGCCGGTGTGGTCCTCGTGTCCGATCATGATGATCTGACCGGTGTGGCCGGCCGGGCCGGGCGTGAGGTCCACCGCGATCAGGTCGCCGCCGCCGTTGTCGCCGAAGACGATCCAGCCCGGCGAGCCGACCAGGCCCTGCACCGCCGCGTCCGGCGGGGTGACGACCGCGTCCTTCGCCGCGAACCGCCAGTCGGCCGGACGGGTCGACGCGTCCGCGAGGAACACCTCGTCCAGCGGGAGGACCTCGCAGCCGACCGCCTCGGAGACGGCGTACGAGTCCTCCCCGTCGCCCCAGTCCTGCCCGTTCTCCCCGTTCTCGCCTCTCTCCTCGTCCTCTCCGTTCTCCTCGTCCTCCCAGTGCGCCCGCGTCACCCGGTACAGCGCCCTGAGCTCCGCGGGCAGCGGGACGCCGAGCCGGGCCTCCGCCGCCGCGATCTCCGCCCCGGTCGCGCCGACGGCGTCGGGGAGCCGCTCGCGCAGCGTCCGCTCCAGCAGCTCCGGGTCCGCCGAGGGGTGCGGCACCGCATGGGGCATCGGCTCGGGCAGCCGGCGCCAGGGCTCGGGGACGGCGTCCTCGACCAGGATCAGCGAACCCGGATGCGGATCCCCGATCCCGGGTGTCACGGCGGGGCTGCTGCCGATGAGATGGAGCACGGTCCGCCCGTCCCGGCGGATCTCCGCGGCGAAGGCCATGTCGTCGGCTCCGGCCTCGGCCAGTGCCTCCTGCACCCGCTGTACGGCGTCGAACTCGTCCTGCACGTCCTCCACCTGGGCGGCCCGCCCGGGCGGCGGAGTCGGGCGGGGCAGGTCCAGACTCCAGCCGAACAGGCCGATACGGCCCACTACCTGGCCACCCGGTGCGGCAAGGCGCTCCGGATGGGCGGCACGCAGCAGCCGCAGCACGGGCTCCCAGGTGGCGAAGTCGTGCAGTGCGGGCAAGGCGGGCTCCAGTCGTCCGGGGAGGGCGGCGATGTGACGTGCGATCCGATTGTCGCGGAGGCCACTGTCACCCGGTGCGCCGGAGACCGTCAGGTGTCCCGGAGGCGTGCGCCGCAGCCGGCCTCAGTCCGCGAACCGCGCCCAGACCGGCGCATGGTCCGAACCCGCGACCCCGCGCCGCTTCGCCGGATCCTCGCCCACCGACGGCAGGTCCGGCGGTGCGGTGGTGCCCGGCAGGCCCGTGCCCGCCTCCGTCAGCCGGTGCACCAGGCGGTGGCTGAGGAGTATGTGGTCGATCAGTTCGCGCCGCCCGGAGTCGACGCGGGAGTAGCGCTGCTCCGCCGGTATGCGCGGGGCGATGTCCCACAGCCGTACGGCGTCGCCCTTGTCCGGGTGGTCGTAGCCGGTGGTGCCGAGTTCGGAGCCGGGCGGGCCGAGCAGGATCTGGGTGGTGGCCGCCTGCACCTCGTCGTTGAGGTCGCCGAGGACCGCGACGTCGCGGGACGTGCCCTGCCCGGCGAGCAGTTCGTCCGCCAGCGCCCGCAGCGCCGTCGCCTCGGCGGCGCGCCGGTAGAGGGCGTACGCCCCGTAGCGCGCCCGTTCCCCCTCGTCGTGCGGGTAGAAGCGGTCGCCGGGGTAGGTCAGGAGCTTGGACTTGAGATGGGCCACGGCCACCGTGAGCGGTCCGGCCGGGGTCTGCAGCGCGACCGCCAGGAAGCCGCGCCCGGCCTGGGCGGCGGTCGCGCCCGAGTCGTCCGTCTGCACCGGGCGCAGGGCGGCCGGGAACGCGGCCGTGTCGGCGGCCACCGTCAGCTCGGCACGGGTCAGGAAGCCGACCCGGATGCCCCGGCCGTCGGGGTGCGAGGAGAGGGTGAACCGCCAGTTCGGGCCGAGCAGTTCGGCGAGGTCCGCCAAGGCGTCGGGGTCACCGACCTCCTGGACGCCGAGCAGGGTCGGGTCGAGCGGGCCGATCACGGAGGCGAGGGCGGCGAGCTTCGCCTCGTAGGCGGACTTGTCCTTGGGGCCGTAGGGGCTGCCGGGCCGGTAGAGGTTTTCGAGGTTCCAGGTGCCCAGGAGCATGCCGGGCTCCTTCCAGGAGGTGGTGCGGCCAGCGTGCTCGCCCGGGCCGCCTCGCGACAGTGCCGGGACCGGATGCGCGGTTCGGCTCACCCGGGCCGAGGACGGTGCCCTACGTTGGGGGGATGAGCTCCGCTCCCGCAGCCCGCGGTGCCGGTTCCGCCGGCTGTGGCTCCGGTTCCGCCGGCTGTGGCTCCGGCTCCGGCTCCGGCTCCGTCGGCTGTGGCTCCGGCTCCGTCGGCCTGGTGCACAGCGCCCGCGCCGCCGACGTCCGCACCACGATCGTCGACGGCCGGGTCCTGATGCGCATGCGCCTGGCCCCCGAGGGTGCCGGAGCCGCGGAAAAAAAGCTTCGGCCGCGCCGATGAGTTCTCTCCACTCCCGCGGTCACCACCCGGAACCGACCGTTGTCCAGGAGGGTCCATGTCGCTTCCGGAGATCGTCTCGCGCGAGCGGTGGCGCGCCGCGCGTGCGGAGTTACTGCGCAGGGAGGAGGCGCTCACCCGCGCGCGCGACGCGCTGAGCGCCGAGCGGCGCCGGCTGCCCATGGTCGAGGTGGACCCCGAGTACGTCTTCGAGGGCGGCGACGGCAAGGCGACCCTGCTGGACCTCTTCGACGGGCGGCCCCAACTCGTCGTCCACCACTTCATGTTCGCTCCGGAGTGGGAGGCCGGCTGCCCCTGCTGCGCCGCCTTCCTGGACCAGGTCGGCCACCTGGCCCATCTGCGGGCGCGCGGCACCGCGTTCGCGGTGGTCTCCCGGGCACCGTTCACCAGGATCCTGCCGTTCAAGGCGCGGATGGGCTGGACGCTGCCCTGGTACTCGTCCTGTCACACCGGCTTCGACCACGACTTCGACCACGACTTCAACCGCGACTTCGAGGCCACCATCGTCGTGGACGACGAACCGGTCGAACGGCCCGGCCTCAGCTGCTTCCTGCGGGAGCACGACCGGGTCTTCCACACCTACTCGGTGTACGACCGCGGTCTCGACGGACTGGGCCCGGCCACCTCCCTGCTCGACCTGACGGCCCTCGGCCGGCTGCCGGAGGGCAGTGAACGCGTCCGCTATCACGACGAGTACGAAGACTGACACGGCCGGTCACGCAAGTGGCCGAAAGTCAGCCCAAAGTCAACGGACCCTCACCGTCCGCGCCGACGGTGTGTCGGGTATGTCTCAATAGCGTCACCGGGCGAGCCGTTCGCGTTCTCCAGAGCGTTAACTCCTACAGGTACGACGCATTTCTGGAGGTGCAGGATGGTGAACGGGCGAACCGTGCTCGAACGCTTTCCCGCAGGCGGACCGCGAGGATCATGGCCTGCGGAGGAGTTCGCGCAGGCCCGGCGGCTGGAAGGGCTGCCCGCCGAGGTCGTGATGGATCTGGCCACGGACACGTTCCTGGTCATCGTGCGCGGCACCGGCGGTGTCGAGGGCTAGCCGAGGGGCGACCGGCGGGTCAACCGGCCTTGCGGGCCGGCAGTTTCGTCGTGAACTGGTCCGCCTGGAGCGCGTACAGCTCCGCGTAGACCCCGCCGCTTGCCAGGAGTTCGTCGGGGGTGCCCGACTCCACCACCCGGCCCTGGTCGAGCACGTGCACCAGATCCGCGTGCCGGACCGACGCCAGCCGGTGGGTGATCAGTACGACCGTCTGCCCGTTGCCCGCGAGGGCGCGGATCTTCTCGAAGACCTCCAGTTCGGCCCGGGCGTCCAGGGCGGCCGTCGGCTCGTCCACGATCAGGATGTGCCCGCGCCGGTAGGCGGCCCGCGCGATGCCCAGCCGCTGCCACTGGCCGCCGGACAGCTCGTGCCCGCCGCTGAAGTTGCGGGCCAGCAGGGTGTCCAGGCCGCGCGGCAGGTCCTCGACCACCTCCTCCGCGCCCGCCTCCGCGACCGACGCGGCCAGCCGCTCGTCGGTGAGCGGCGCCGACGAGCGGCCGACGGCCACGTTGACCTTGGCGGTGAACGGCCAGCGCTTGAAGTCCTGGGCGACCATGGCGATGCGCTCGGCGAGCCGGTGCCGGTCGGCCCGTGCCGCGTCGACGCCGTCCCACAGGATGCGGCCGCGGTCCGGCTGGTACAGCCCCGCCAGCAGCTTGACCAGGGTGGTCTTGCCGGAACCGTTCTCGCCGACCAGGGCGACGATCCGGCCGAGGGGGATGGTGAGCGTGACGTCGTCCAGAGCGGGGCGGGCGGCACCACTCGGGTGGTCACCCTTATGACCCCCCGCACGATCATCCGGACGACCCCCTGCGCGATCATCCGCAGCACGATCGCCTTGATGATTGCTCGGATGTCCGTCCAGATGTACGTCCGGATGTTCGTCCGGATGACTGTTCGGATGATCGCTCGGATACCTGAAGGTGACGTTCTCGAAGCGGATCTCCCGGGGATCGTCGGGGAGCGGGTCGCCGCCGACCGGGATCGCCCGTTCGGCCGCCTCGACGTACAACCGCTCCAGGTCGCCCACGAACAGCGCCTCCTCGTGCAGCGTGTTGATCTCCAGCACGAGGGTGTTGAGGCTCGCCGAGCCGCTGCGGATCGCGATCACCGCCGTACCGGCCACCGACAGGGCCATCGCGCCGCTCAGCAGCAGTCCGCCCAGTGTCGCGTACGTGGCGACGGTCGCGAGGCCGGTCCAGGCCGCCGCGATCAGGCCGGTACGGGCCGCGAGCCGGGCCAGCCGGGCCTGCTCCGCCTCTGCCGTCTCCGACATCGCCCGGTAGTGCCGCAGCAGGAACGGCCCGACCCCGTGCACCCGGATCTCCGGCGCCGCCTCCGGCTCGGTGAGCAGGGCGCTGATCAGGTGGCCGGCGCGGGCGTGCTGCACCCAGGTGTGGAAGGACTCGTAGCGGCGCCGGGCGTTGGTCAGGGCGCCCCAGGCGCTCGGGATCGTCATCGTGATCAGCAGCGGGAGCAGGGCCGGGTGCAGCACGGTCAGCACACCGGCCGCGGTGACCAGCGAGATCATCGCGTTCACCACGCGCGTGCCGTACATGATCATGCGGCGGGCCGAGGAGGCGCCGTACTGGGCGGTGTCCAGCAGCTTGTGGAAGGCGTGGTCCTCGATCGCGGCGAGTTCGACGGCCGCGGCCCGCTCCAGGTACATCTCGGTCGCCACCCGCTCGACCTTGGGTTCCAGGCGGCCGGTGGCGTAGGTGGACGCGGCGCGCAGCAGGGCGGCCACGAACATGACGACGGCCATGGTCACCAGGGCGGGGGCGGCGCTGCGCAGCCGTGCCTCGATGGTGCCGGTGCCGATCAGCCGGCCCAGCACGCTGTTCACGGCGAGCAGGCTCACGGCCTGGGCCGCCCCGACGCCCACCTGCGCGGCCAGCACGATCCGCGCGGCCCCGGCGTCCGCCTGCCGGGCCAGCCGCAGACTGGACGCGAGCATGCCGGGCAGCCGGGTCATCATGGCGCGGAAGTCCAGCTCCAGGAAGGCGTTCCCGTGCTGGCTCCAGCCCATGTCGTAGCGGAGCGGTCCGCCGAACAGCAGCTGCTCCGACTCCGACATCTCGGGCGCCGCCGTGTCCCGCTTCTTCCTCACCGCGTTCCTCCCCGGGGCCGTGACCGTGTCCGTGTCCGTGGACGAACGGCCACTATCGCGGGCGGAGCCGCCACAGGGCAGGGCGCGCGGCGAGGCACGCGGGGTGCGGGGGAGTGCACGAGGGGTACGGATCGAGGCGACCCCGAGGCGTGGGGAGGTACGGAGAGGTGGGGAGGTGTGCCCGAGAGGCACGGGCCGAACTCACCCCGAACCGACTCGCGGTCCGGGAAGGCCGGTTCCACCCCCTGCTGTCGGCCGAAGCCGCGCAGCCCACAGCTCAGAGCCCACAGCCGCGCAGCGTCACGCGCTCAGCGGGCGGGACCACTCCGGTGTCGTCCCCGTCACCCGGCACAGGGCGAGGTACAGCGGTATCGGCGGGGTGTACGGCACCGTGCCCTCGGGACGGTGGATCAGGCGGGCGGTGCCGGGAAGCGGGGCGCCCAGGCTGTAACGGGCGGGGGCGGGCCAGGTGAGGGCGTCGTCCGAGTCGGTCGGGACGATCCACCACCAGTGCGTGCCGTCGGCGTACACGCATCCCACCCGCGGCAGCCGCGGTACCACCAGCGGCCCGAGCCGCGCCGGTACCGCCACCGCGTCGCAGCCCAGCGGTGCCGTCATGCCCTCGGGCACCGGGAACGACCCGATGGCACCCGCCGCGGACGACGACCGCCGGTCGCGCTTCAGGCGGATCAGAGTGTCGAGACCCAGGGACTGGCCGGAGCCGGACGCGCCGTTCATGCCTGCCTCCGCCGGGGCACCGGCCCCGGTGCCCCGGACCGCCCCGCCGCGCCGGAGCCCGACGCGGGCCGCGGCACCGTGGTGTGCGCCGGTTCGTGGGACGAACCGCCCGCCGGGCCGGTGGCGGGACGTGCGCCCCAGCCCAGGTCGTTGCGTGGCTCCGCGGTGTCCCGGGCGGCGTCGGTCTGGCGCGCCAACTCCGCCCAGACCAGCAGCCCGGGCCCGTGCTCCTGAGCCCCCCAGGCCTGGCACAGCGCCTCGACGAGGAGCAACCCCCTCCCGTGCTCCTCCTCCGGGCGCTGCGGGGACGGGTGCGGCTCGTCGGGCGCACAGCCCTCGTCCTGCACGGCGATGCGCACCGTGTCGTCGTGGTCGTGCAGTTCGCACACGACGCGACTGCTCGCGGTGTGCACGATCGCGTTGGTGACCAGCTCGGATATGACCAGGGCAGCGGTGTCACAGGTGTCCGCGCCGACCGACCAGCCGGCCAGCCGGGCGCGCACCAGGCGTCTCGCCTGGGCGGGGGAACCCGGATGAGCGGCGAGCTCGAACCGGAACCGGCGCTCGGCAGTGCCCTCACCAGGGTCGGCTGCCTCCCCCACGCTCGAACGAGTTCGCACGGGAGGACCCCCATCAGCACCGAGACCGAAACGGCCTGCGGCGGCGTCTGTTCCTAAGGGCGCGGACGGAATCACGCTTGCCACTATCTCCCCGCCGCGAACACTTGGCAAGTGTCACTCTGAAAAATGCAGAGTGCTGTGTGACGCGGTGAAAGGCCGTGGCACACTGCTCGCAACAGCATGTCGAGCGGCGCCAGTTGGGATGAGTGAGGATCCGACGGACCGATCCGGCCAATGCGATCGATGCGACCGAACAGGATGTTCCGGCTGTTGCGGCCAACTCGGTCTTACTGGTCGGTCCGGTCATTCCGTCAGATCTTCGAATGAGTCTTCGAATGGCGCCGCTGGGCTGTCAGCATGCCGGGTGACACCTGTATGTGCGTGAGTGTGCGTGACCGTGAGTGTGTACGACCGCGCAGGTGTGTGGCGGCCGGACGCCGGAGAGGCCGGCCGGGGAACAGGGAACAGGGAATTTCGTGGAGGTGGAGCGTGAGTGAGCCGCGGTCCGCGCCGACGGTGGGGCAGGTGGTCCTCGGCCGGCGCCTCCTCGACCTGCGGGAACGCGCGGGGCTCAAGCGCGAGGAGGCCGCCCGTGTGCTCCGCGTGGCGCCCGCCACCGTCCGCCGCATGGAGATGGCCGAGGTCGCCCTCAAGATCCCGTACCTCCAACTGCTCCTGAAGGCCTACGGGGTGACCGACGACGAGGCCGACCTCTTCGTCCGGCTGGCCGAGGAGGCCAACAAGCCCGGCTGGTGGCAGCGGTTCCACGACATCCTGCCGAGCTGGTTCTCCATGTACGTCAGCCTGGAGGGCGCGGCGAGCCTGATCCGCTCCTACGAGCCGCACTTCGTGCCCGGGCTGCTGCAGACCGAGGACTACGCACGCGGGGTGCTGAAGTCGGGCGCCGTCGGCCAGACCGAACCGGAGGAGATCGAACGCCACGTCGCCCTGCGGATGCAACGCCAGCAACTGCTCACCCGTGCCGAGGCGCCGCGCTTCTGGGCGGTGATGGACGAGACCGCCCTGCACCGCCCGGTCGGCGGTCCGGAGGTGATGCGCGCACAGATCGACCGACTGCTCGACGTCACGAAGCTGCCCAATGTGACGCTCCAGGTCGCCCCGTTCTCCAGTGGGCCGCACCCGGGGACGTACGGGCCCTTCGTGCTCTTCCGATTCGCCATGCCCGAACTTCCGGACATGGTCTACAGCGAGTACCTGACCGGCGCCGTCTACCTGGACGCGCGCACCGAGGTGGCGACCCACCTTGAGGTCATGGACCGCATGGCGGCGCAGGCCGCTACGGCACAACGCACGAAGGAGATCCTCCGGGATCTCCGCAAGGAGCTGTGAATGGATCGCATAAAGCCCCAGTCCGGGCCGCGGAACCGCACCGAGCGGATCTACAACGGCATGCCTGCCCGGGAACTGGGCAGCGAGGGCTGGCACAAGCCGTGGAGCGGCGGCAACGGGGGCAACTGCCTGGAGGCGATGAAGCTGGCCGACGGCCGGATCGCCGTCCGCCAGTCGACCGACCCCGACGGGCCGGCGCTGATCTACACCACGGACGAGATGACGGCCTTCATTGAGGGCGCCAAGGCGGGGGAGGCCGACTTCCTGCTCTCCTGAACCTGCCTCTGCCTCCTTTTCTTTCTTCTTATATTCAACTTCTTTGTAATGGTGCTGAACTGATCATCGACCGCGTCAGACGCACGGACATCACAGCCGGGACCACACCCGCCGGGGCGCGTCCACCAGTCGGCTGACGGCCACCACCGGGAGCGGGGGGGGCCGCCCGCCCCCCCCCCCGCCCCCCCCACCCGCCGCCGGACCGCCCACCCCCGGGCGCGGGCCAAGCGCCCCGCGGCCACCACCCCCGCCCGCGCGCCCCGCACCGACTTGCGCCCCCCCCCCCCGGGGGGGGGGGGGGGGCGGCCGCCCCCCCCCCCCCCCCCCCCCCGCTCCCGGCGACTGCTCCCGCAGCGCAGTCCTCGGACAGTCCGCCCCGTGTCACCCCCGCCCACCGCGCTTGTCGGCCCTGGCTCCGGCCCCGACTCCGGTTCCGGCCTCTTCCTCGGCACCTACACCGTCATCGGCCGGTCGTACGGAGATATCGGCGACGGCAGTTGCGAACTGCCTGTCAGGTAGTGGTCGACGGCCGCCGCCACCGCCCGCCCCTCGGCGATCGCCCACACGATCAGCGACTGCCCGCGAGCCGCGTCCCCTGCGGCGAACACGCCAGGGACGTTCGTGGCGAACCCCGCGTCCCGGGAGACGGTGCCGCGCGGCTCCATCGCCACCCCCAGCTGGTCGATCAGCCCGTCCTCCCGGTCGGGCCCGGAGAAGCCGAGCGCGAGCAGTACCAGGTCGGCCGGGAGCGTCCGCCCGGTCCCCGGCACCGGCAGCCGCGCCGCGTCCACCTCCACCAGATGCAACGACCGCACGTGCCCGCTCCCGTCGCCCGTGAAGCGAAGCGTCGACGCCGCGAACAACCGCGCGTCCGCGTCCGCCGAGGGCGCCGTCTCCAGGTCCCGCGCCTCCTCGTGCGCCGCCGACAGCCGGTAGATCTTCGGATACGTCGGCCACGGCTCGACGTCCTCGTCCCGCTCCGCGCCCGGCTGCGCGTAGATGTCCAGCTGGGTCACCGACGCGGCCTGCTCCCGCAGCGCCGTCCCCAGACAGTCCGCCCCCGTGTCACCCCCGCCCACGATCACCACATGCTTCCCGGCCGCCGACATCGGCGACTCGGCCAGGTCTCCCTCGCACACCCGGTTGGCCAGCGGCAGGTATTCCATCGCCTGCTCTATTCCGTCCAACTCCCTGCCCGGCACCGAAAGTTCCCGCCACGCCGTCGCCCCGGTCGCGATCACCACCGCGTCGTACCGGGCCCGCAGCTCCGTCGCCCGCAGGTCCCGCCCGACCGTCACGGACGTACGGAACTTCGTCCCCTCGGCCCGCATCTGGCCCAGCCGCCGTTCCAGATGGCGCTTCTCCATCTTGAACTCCGGTATGCCGTACCGCATCAGCCCGCCGAGCCGGTCGTCCTTCTCGTACACGGCGACCGTGTGCCCGGCCCGGGTCAGCTGCTGCGCCGCCGCGAGCCCGGTCGGCCCGGACCCGATCACCGCCACGGTCCGGCCGGACAGCCGCTCCGGCGGCCGCGGCGAGGCGAACCCCTCCGCCCAGGCGTGGTCCGCGATGGCGCACTCGACGTTTTTGATCGTGACGGCGGGCTGGTTGATCGCGAGCACGCATCCCGCCTCGCACGGCGCCGGGCACAACCGTCCCGTGAACTCGGGGAAGTTGTTCGTGGCGTGCAGCCGGTCGCTGGCCGCCCGCCAGTCCTCCCGCGACACCAGGTCGTTCCACTCGGGGATCAGGTTGCCCAGCGGACACGCGTCGTGGCAGAACGGCACCCCGCAGTCCATGCAGCGGTCCGCCTGCTTGCTGATGATCGGCAGCAGCGCGCCGGGGACGTACACCTCGTCCCAGTCCCGGACCCGCTCCTCGACGGGCCGCCGCGGCCACTCCTCGCGTGGCGTGGTCATGAACCCCTTGGGATCGGCCATGGTCGTCTTCCTCGCGTGCGGTCACCCCAGGCCGTGCGTCATCGGGCGGCACTCTTTCGGCCACGATACGTCCGCTCGGGCACGCCCGCAGAGTGGCTGACAGCGCTTTCCGGCGAGGGTCTCTCAGCAGGGAGCCAGCCGGCGACCAGCCGGGTACCAGGCGGGTGTCAGACAGGTGTCAGACGGGTACCAGGCGGGATCCAGCCTCTGTCCAGCCCCTGTCCAGCCGGTATCCAGCCGGGGGACCGATGTGCTCCCGCGTCTCCCTCAGGACAGGGCCAGGACGTAGACGACCGCCGCGGCGGCCGACGCGACGGTGCGCACGTGGTTCCAGAGCGTCCACTCACGCACGTACACCGGCCAGTAGGAGACGGCCTCCGGCGCACCTGGCTCCAGCTTGGCCAGCGCCTCGTTCCGGGGCACGTTCGCCACCGCGGTCAGCCCGAACGAACCGAACAGATACAGCCCGCTGCCCAGCAGCAGCTCCACCTTCCCGTCGTCCGGCCACACCACGAACGTCACCACCGCGATCATCGCGCACACCACCGCCGCACCCGCGAACACCAGCATGAACACCGGGGTCAGGGCCGCCCGGTTGATCGCGTTCATCGCCGCGACCCCCTGCGCCGAGGGCAACGAGGCCAGCCCGCGCATCACGAAGGTCGAGAACCCGCAGAACACCCCCGCCACCACCCCGGCCCCCAGCACCCCCAACAGGACCAGCACGTAATACGGCCCGTCGATCACGACCACCGCACCCACTCTCGCCGCTGGACGCCTCCACCTCTCAGATCAATGCCCACGGGTCACCCCTCCCCATGACTGTGAAGCCCGTCCACATACACATCCGGCCAGAATCGCCCCCTCCACCTCGGTCCGTCCCCTCCCTCGCACCGAACCACCCCCCATCGCCACCGCGGGCCCCGCCCCTGCCCGCCGTCACCCGGTCAGGCGGATCTCCACCCCGGCCTCCCACTCCCGCAGCACCGCCTCCACCGTGCGCGCGATCCGCCGCCGCGCCTCGTACCGTGGCACCCCGCTCATCAGCAGCTGGTCATACGGCGTGTCCACGTGCCGTATGCCCGCCACCACCGCCGAGACCACCGCCCCCTCCGTCAGCGCCCGCCCGGCCGCGGTCCGCCCGACCCGCCCGCTGCCCCGCACCGACGCGTGCGCCGCGATCGCCCGGGCCCGCTCCGGCGGGCAGCCCGGGAACAGGCGCAGGATCTCCACCGCGAACGCCTCCGTGAACCGCACGTCCTCGGCCGCCCGCCGCTTCGCGTCCCGCGCCCGGCGCCGCCGCCGTGCCTCGGCGTCGGCCAGGCACCGCGTCTCGGCCCGGGCCAGCGCGGCCTCCTCGACCAGGACGCCCTGCCGCTCGTACCGGCTCTTGCGCCGGTTGAACCGGACCACCACCGCCGACAGCGAGCTCTCCTCCCGTGACCGCCGGGTCAGTGCCGTGTCGCCCCGGGGCAGGAACACCAGATGCCCGAGATCGGTGCACTCAAGGCACCGCGGCACCCCGTCCTCCACCACCAGCAGCGACAACGGCCCCCGCCGGCACGCCGCACAGCGCTTGTGCCGCAGCGGCTGCACGACCAGAAGCCCACCGTGGTGAGGGGGAGTTGCGAGGCGTGTCATATGCGGTACTTTCCCCTCCCCGGGGACTGATCTCACGTCGTTCGCGCCCTCCCTCGCTGCCTCGCTGCCTTGCTGCCTCTCTGTCGACCGGCCGGCAGGGAGGCAGGCGGTGGCACGCTTCTGCCCGGCTCGCGCCCTGTCCAGCCGGCCACCGTCACGGTGCCCGGCCCGGAACCACCCCCGGCTCGGCCGAACGGCCGACCCGGCATCATGATCCTGTGCGACTCGAAGCGATCACCTGGGACCGGCTCGCCGAACGCCTCGCCGAGCGGCTGGTCGAACTGAAGCCCGCCGACGGGAGTGACTGGCCACGCGCCGCCTTCGACGCCGCTCCGGCCGCCCGGCCCGGCGACCTCGCGGAGCGCGTCGCCGAGGCGCTGCGGGTGCGGGGCCGGCCGTCGCTCGTCGTGGGCACCGAGGGCTTCCTGCGCCCCGCCTCGCTGCGCCTGGAGCACGGCCGGCACGACGCGGAGTCGTACTACGGCGGCTGGTTCGACACCAACGCCCTGTGGCGGGAGGTCTTCGGCCCCCTCGATCCCGGCGGGACCGGCCGCGTCCTGCCCGATCTGTGGGACCCGGCCACCGACCGGGCCACCCGGAGCCCCTATGTCCAACTCCCGCCCGGTGGAGTCCTGTTGCTGCACGGGCCGCTTCTGCTCCGGCACTGGTTCCCGTTCGACCTGAGCGTCCACCTCCTCCTGACCCCCGGCGCGCTGCGCCGCCGTACCCCCGAGGCCGACCACTGGACC
The DNA here is from genome assembly GCF_042957285.1 of Streptomyces sp. NPDC008092. Taxonomy (NCBI): domain Bacteria; kingdom Bacillati; phylum Actinomycetota; class Actinomycetes; order Kitasatosporales; family Streptomycetaceae; genus Streptomyces; species Streptomyces sp. NPDC008092. Next base: position 234,978 of record NZ_JBIBHY010000006.1, on the reverse strand, counting down.
CTCCCCGCCTTCGAGCGCTACGCGGCCGAGACCGACCCGGCCGGCACGGCCGACGTCCTGGTCCGCGCCGACGACCCGCGGCATCCGGCGTGGAGCGGCTGAGGGGATCCGGTAAACCGCTTTTCTATGCGCGTGCATGTAAGTAGTCTGGCCGTATGCCTACCTCCCCGATCACCCCCGTCACCTTCGACGACTCCCTCCGGGCCCTCCTCGACGCCAGGAACTTCGCCAGCGTCGCCACCCTCGGCCCCGACGGCGCCCCGCACAACTCGGTGGTCTGGGTCAAACGGGAGGGCGACGCCGTGCTGTTCTCCTCCACCGACGGCCGCCAGAAGGTGCGCAACCTCCGCCGTGACCCCCGCATCAGCCTCACGGTCTTCGACCTGGCCAACCCCTACCACTCGGCCGAGATACGAGGCACCGCCGAGATCCTCCCGGACGAGGACAAGCGGCTCCCGCACGAGCTCTCCCACAAGTACCTCGGCATCGACCCGCCCGCGGAGAAGGACGACGAGACCCGCCTGATCATCAGGGTCGTGCCGCGCCGGATCGTCGCCTTCTCGGCCTGAGGGGCGGCCCGGGGCCGGGCGGCTCAGAGCCAGCCGTTGCGCCTGAAGCCGCGGTACAGCACCAGGCACGCCAGGGATATGACGCCGAGGACGAGCGGATAGCCGAACCGCCAGTGCAGTTCCGGCATGTGATCGAAGTTCATGCCGTACACACCGCACACCATCGTCGGCACGGCGATCACCGCGGCCCAGGCCGTGATCTTCCGCATGTCCTCGTTCTGCGCGACCGTCACCTGGGCCAGATGCGCCTGGAGGATGGAGTTGAGCAACTCGTCGAAGGACGCGATCTGTTCCTTCGCCCGCATCAGGTGGTCGAGCACATCCCTGAAGTAGGCCTGTATCTCCGGTTCGATCACTCGTATCGGTCGGGTGGTCAGCTCCTCCATCGGCCTGGCGAGCGGCACCACCGCTCGCTTCAGCTCCAGGAGTTCACGCTTCATCTGGTAGATCCGGCCCGGGTCGGCCCGCGCGCCGTTCTCCGCGAACACGTCCGCCTCGACCTGGTCGATGTCGCCCTGCACCGAGTCCGTGACGCTCAGATAGTCGTCGACCACGTGGTCCGCGATGGCGTGCAGCACCGCCGCCGGCCCCTTCGCGAGCTGGCTCGGCGTGGCCTCCAGCTCCTCGCGCAGCGGCCCCAGCGAGCCGTGCCGGCCGTGCCGTACCGTGATCACGAAGTCCTCGCCGACGAAGACCATGATCTCGCCGGTGTCGACGACCTCGCTGGTCGCCGTCAGCTTTTCGTGCTCGACGTAGCAGACCGTCTTGAACACCGCGAACAGCGTCTCCCCGTACCGCTCCACCTTCGGGCGCTGACGGGCCTCGACCGCGTCCTCCACGGCCAGCGGGTGCAGGTCGAACAGCTCGGCGATGCCCGCGAACTCGCTGTCCGTCGGCTCGTGCAGCCCCAGCCAGACGAACCCGTCCCCCCTCTTGCGCACCCGTTCCACCGCGGAGAACAGGTCGCTGCACTCCGGAACCCGCGCCCCGTCCTCGTACGTCACGCAGTTGACCACCGAGGAGCCCAGCGGGGACCGTGCGTGATGGTTCAGGTCGACACGGGGCCGCCGCCGGGCCAGCCGTGCCACCCTGCGCAGGCCGCCGGTCCTGCCCAGCCCTGTGACCTTCCGCAGATTCCCTGCCATCGTCATCCGGATCTCCTTGCATGGAGCCACTCGTGCAGCGCTTCCCGCCTTGCCCGGCAAGTCTGCCAGTCCGGTGTGAGACGCGGGTAAGCCTGTGGGAACGGCGAGTTCCGGTTGGTTCCCGCCTGTGGACAACCGTGTTCCCGACCCGTGCTCCCCCGACCCCTGTTCCCGACCTCTGCGCCGGGTAACTGAAATCATCCCTTCATGACACAGGCCGACGGATATCTCCTCGACAACCGCCAGAGCGAGGCCGGGCAGCGCTTCGACGCCTTCGCGACCCTCTTCGACCCGACCACCTTCCGTCATCTGGAGACACTCGGTCTCGGACCGGGCCGGAGCTGCTGGGAGGTCGGGGCCGGCGGCACCTCCGTGGTGTCCTGGCTGGCCGGGAAGGTCGGGCCGACCGGCCGGGTCGTCGCCACCGACATCGACACCTCGCTGCTCGCCGCGGCCGCCCACGCACCCGTCGAGGTCCGCACCCACGACGTCGGCGCCGAGGAGCCGCCGGGGGAGGGCTTCGACCTGGTGCACGCCCGGCTCGTCCTGGTCCATGTGCCGGACCGGGAAAGGGCGTTGCGTTCCATGATCAAGGCCCTGCGCCCCGGCGGACGCCTGCTCATCGAGGACGCCGACCCCGCCCTCCAGCCCCTCACCTGCCCCTACGAGTACGGCCCCGAGCAGCAGCTCGCCAACCGCCTGCGCCAGGGCTTCCGCAAGCTCCTCGCCGAACGCGGCGCCGACCTGTCGTACGGCCGCAAGCTTCCGCGGCTGCTCCGCGAGGCCGGGCTGCACGAGGTGGAGGCCGACGCCTACTTCCCCGTCGCCTCGCCCGCCTGCACCGCCCTGGAGATCGCCACCGTCCGGCAGATCCGGGCCCGGCTCGTCGCGGCCGGCCTGGCCACCGACGAGGACATCGACCAGCACCTCGCCAACGTGGCGACCGGCAGCATGGACCTCGCCACGGCCCCGATGATCTCGGCGTGGGGCCGCAAGGCGTAGGCCCGCCTCTCCGGACGGGGCGCGATGCCCGGATCAGCCATGGGCGGGCGGTCTCGCACCCACGCGTTCCACCGCCAGCGCGCCCGCCCCGCAGCCCAGCACGGCCGCCTCCCGGGCATCCACGCCTGCGACCAGCGCCGCGAGGAACGCCCCGGTGAAGGCGTCACCCGCGCCCGTGGTGTCCCGGGGCATCGCCGGTGCGGCCGGGATGCGTGCGAGGACGCTGCCCGACCGGGCCACCAGCGCGCCGTCCGCCCCCGCCTTGGCCACCACCAGCGGGACCTGGCGGCTCAGCTTGGCTGCGGCGTCGGCCGGATCGGGCAGCCCCGTCAGCAGACAGGCCTCGTCCCGGCTCGGCAGCAGGACGTCCACTCCCTCGACGAGCGCCAGAAAGCGGTCCACGCCCAGCGCGGTGAGGAACCCGGCCGACGCGGGATCCAGGCTCACCGGTACGCCACGTGCGCGGGCCGCCGCCAGGGCCGTCGCCACCAGTGCCCGGCTCGGTTCGGAGAACAGCAGGTAGCCGGAGAGATGCAGCCGGGCCACTCCGTCGAGCAGCGCGTCCGACCAGTCGGCGGGCTCCAGCCGCAGGGACGCCCCGCTGTCCGTGAGGAAGGTCCGCTCGGCCGCGTCGCCGTTGTCGACCAGGCAGATCACCGTTCCTGTCGCGGCCCGGGGGTCCACCACGAGGCGGGGCCGGACCCCGGCGGCGACCAGCTCCCGCTCGTGCCACTGGGCCGCGTCCGCGCCCACCCGCCCCAGCAGCCGGACGTCCGCACAGCCTGAGTGCGCCGCCCAGCAGGCCACATTGGCGCCCGCCCCGCCGGGCAGGGTCCGGATTACGGCGGCCGTGTCGGTCCCGGCCGCGAGCGGCCCCCGGTACCGCGCGACGACGTCGGTGACGATGTCCCCGACGACCAGCAGCGCCCCGCCCTCGGCCGGCACCGCGCCTCCGGCCGGCACCGCGCCCTCGGCCGGCACCGCGCCTCCGGCCGGCACCGCGCCCTCGGCCGGCACCGCGCCTCCGGCCGGCACCGCGCCCTCGGCCGGCACCGCGCCTCCGGCCGGCACCGCGCCTCCGGCCGGCACCGCGCCTCCGGCCGGCGCCACGTCTCCGGATGGCGCCGCGCCCCCGGCCGGTGCCCGGTCCCCGTCAGGCATCGCCTCTTCGTGAGGCGTCCCCTCACCGCCGGATGCCGCCGCCCCGCCCGGCGCCGCCGCCCGCTCGGTCGTCACCCCCTGGCCCACGCCGAGGCGATCCGCGCCGCCAGCCCGACATTGCCGCGCACGGCCGCCAGGTTGGCCTCCAGAGACGCGCCGTCCGTGTGCCGGACCAGGTAGTCGAGGAGGAACGGCGTGACCGCCTGACCCGCGATCCCTTCCGCGTCGCACGCGTGCAGCGCGTCGGCGAGCACGCGCGCGTGCAGCGCGGGGTCGAGCTGCTCAGCCTCCGGGACGGGGTTGGCGACGATCAGCGCCGTGTCCGCCGCGTCCAGTGCGTCCTGCGCCCGCATGACATCGGCGACCTGGTCCGGGGTCCGAAGCGTCCAGTCGACCGGATGCCCGGAGTCGGACAGATAGAAGCCGGGGAAGCGGTCCGTGCCGTAACCGGCGACGGCCACGCCCAGGGTCTCCAGACGCTGGAGGGTCGCCGGAACGTCCAGGATCGACTTCACGCCCGCGCACACCACCGTGATCCGGGTGCGCGCCAGCAGGCCCAGGTCGGCGGACTCGTCCTGGGTCGCCGTCCACTCCCGGTGCACCCCGCCGAGACCGCCCGTCGCGAACACCCGGAGGCCGGCCAGCGCCGCCAGCTGTGCCGTCGCCGACACGGTGGTCGCCCCGCTCGCCCCCGCCGCCACGGCGAGCGGCAGGTCGCGGTGGCCCAGCTTGCGGATCCCGTCCTCGTTGGCGATCCGCTCCAACTGGTCCTTGTCCAGGCCGACATGGGGACGCCCGTCCAGCACGGCGATGGTCGCGGGCACCGCTCCCGCGCGCCGTACCGTGTCCTCCAGCTCCAGCGCCACCTGGAGGTTGCGCGGGCGCGGCAGCCCGTGCGCGATGATCGTGGACTCCAGGGCGACCACCGCGCGACCCGCGCCGAGCGCCTCCCTGACCTCTTCCGACACCACCAGCACCACGCCTGTCTCCTGTCCGTCGGTCTTCCCTCATCTCTGGCGAGGGCCGTACCCGGCTAAACGCTTGCGGCCTGTGGGGGACGCCACCAGCCTGGGCGGCATGACGAATCACCCGGTACGTCTGGACCACGTCGTCCTCTGGGTCGCCGACCCGGCCGCCGCGGCCGGCTTCTACGAGCGGATGCTCGGCCTGGAGCCGCTGCGCATCACCGAGTTCACCGCGGGAGAGGTGCCCTTCCCCTCGGTACGCGTCAACGAGGAAACCATCATCGACCTCGCGCCGTTCACCCTCGCCGAGCGCCTGCCGGTACTCCCCGGCGCCGCCGACAGCGCGGGCCGGCCCGTGAACCACGTCTGCCTGTCCCTGCCGTCCGACGCCTTCGACACCCTGCGCGCCCGCCTCGCCGAGCACGCCGTCCCCATGACCGACATCGGGCACGACTCCTTCGGCGCCCGCGGCAAGGCCCCGCGCAACTTCTACTTCCGGGACCCCGACGGCAACGTCGTCGAGGCACGGCACTACGGCTGACCGCGCCCGCGAACGCCGCACGACCAGGGCTCGGGGGCGGGCTCGGGGGCGCGCCTCAGAACAGCGGCTCGGGCAGCACGCCCTCCAGGGCGAGCAGCTTCCGCTTGGTCTCCAGACCGCCCCCGAACCCGCCGATCCCGCCGTCGCTCTCCACCACGCGGTGACAGGGCACGACGACCGGCAGCGGATTGGCGCCCATGGCCGCGCCCACCGCCTGCGCCCCGCCGGGCTGCCCGACCCGCCCCGCCAGATCGCCGTACCCGACCACCGTGCCGTACGGGACACCGGCGGCCAGTTCGCGCAGCACCTGCCGGTTGAAGCCGGAGATCAGCGACCAGTCCAGCGGCAGGTCGAAGTCCTGCCGTCGGCCCGCGAAGTACGCCCGCAGCTGGGATATCGCCTCGGCCAGCACCGGCTCCGCCGGATCCTCGACGGGCTCGGTGCCCAGCCGGGCAGCCAGCCGCTCCAGCGTCCGGTCCCGCACCGCGTCGGTGGCGTGGAAGACCACGTTGACCAGGCCGGTCCCGGTCGCCGCGAGCAGCAGCGGACCGATGTCGGTGGCCACCACAGCCCACACCACGCGCTGCCCGTACTGTCCTTCGCTGTCCATGTGCCCCACCGTACGGCCCGCCACTGACAACGCCCGTCGCCCCGGTCCGGCTCAGCTCGCACGCAGCGCGGCCCGCACCACGTCCGGCTTGTTGGTGATGATCCCGTCCACGCCGTAGCCGACGGCCTTCCAGGTGGTGACCGCGTCGTTCACCGTCCAGGTGAAGACGCGCAGCGGCCTGCCGTGCGGCCCCTCGAACGAGTGCACGTTCCGCACATAGCCGGCGGAGACCGAGTCCACCGAGGGGTTGACCAGGTCCACGAAGCGCGCGTAGCGCTGCAGGGATCCCGCGGACGGCGTGCCGAGGTAGCCGGTCGTCACGGCGGGCCGGAGGCCGTGCACGACGCGCAGGCTGTCCGCGCTGAAGCTCTGCACGACGAGCCGGTCCAGGTGCGGGCGGTCGAGCCAGCCCTCGTCGCCCAGCAGCCTGAGGGTCTGCTGCTCGATGCCGGGGTACAGCTCAGGGTTCTTGATCTCCAGGAGCAGCTTCTCGTGGTTGTGCTCGACCCGGCGCATGTACTGCGCCAGCGTCGGCACCCGCGTGCCCCGGTACGACGGGGAGAACCAGCTGCCGGCGTCCAGCCGCGCGATCTCGGCCGCGGTGAAGTCCTTCACCTTCCAGGGCGCCCGGCCGGGAAAGACCTGTTCGACGTCGGTGGTGCGCTCAAGGCTGTCGTCGTGGATGACGACGAGCCGGCCGTCCTTGGTGCGCTGGACGTCGTTCTCGACCCAGGTGAAGCCCAGCGAGGCCGCCTTGTCGATGGCGGCCAGCGTGTTCTCGGGGGCATAGGCGGAGGCACCCCGGTGCGCGAGCACCGTGGGCTCGGCGGTGTCGCCGGCCCGGGCGGCGGGGACGGGGCTCAGCAGGGCGGCCGTTCCCAGCAGCGCGGTGACCGTGGCGGCGACTGCGCGCGCGTGCATGCGCACTCCTCACGTCGGGCGAATACGGACAGCACAAGAGTGACAGCAGGGAGTCAACGGCGGCCGGGTGCGGGACGGCCACAGATGGAATGGAGTGGCCCAAGCCCGCTCACCGTTGCCGCACAACTGAGGCAAGGGCGTGTTTCTTTGCCGGAAAATCGTTCGACCATTCCGGTGCGGGTCATACTCTCTGCGTCAACCCTGACCGCTCGGGCGGTCCTGGGACGGGGGCGCATTGCACATATTCCGGGACGCAAAGGGTGAAGGGCAGCCGCGCATGCAGGGCACGGTCGACGGATTCAGCTACGGGGTCGTCACCCCGTTGGTGGCCTATCTGATGGCCTGCCTCGGTGGCGCCCTCGGGCTGCGCTGCACGACCCGGGCGATGCTGGTGGCCCACTCCTGGCGGCCCGCCTGGCTCGCCCTGGGCTCGGCGGCGATCGGCTCCGGCATATGGACCATGCACTTCGTCGCCATGATGGGGTTCAGCGTCAAGGAGACGCCGATCCACTACGACAAGCCCCTCACCTACACGAGCCTCGGCCTCGCCATCGTCATGGTGGGCGTCGGGATCTTCATAGTCGGCTACCGGGGCGCCACCGGGACAGCGCTCTTCACGGGCGGCACGATCACCGGCCTGGGCATCGCCTCGATGCACTACCTGGGCATGGCCGGGCTGCGTCTCAACGGAACCCTGGAGTACAACACGCTCACGGTGGCCGCGTCGGTCGTGATAGGGGTCGTCGCCGCCACCTCGGCCCTGTGGGCGGCCGGACAGGTCCGCGGCTTCCTGTGGAGCGTCGGCGCGAGCCTCGTGATGGGGCTCGCCGTCAGCGGCATGCACTACACCGGCATGGCCGCCCTCACCGTCCACCTGCACAGCGCCGGCGTGACGTCGCCGGGCGACTCGCCCGCCTCCCTGCTCGCCCCCATGCTGATCGGCCCGCTGGCCTTCCTCTTCCTGGCCGCCGTCGTCGTGATCTTCGACCCGCTGATGGTCACGGGCAAGCCCGACCGCCTCCGCGTGGAGCACAAGCCGGGCGTCCCGGCCGGCGAGGTCAACCACCACCCGAGCCGCCGCCCGCAGGTCCGCGTCGGCCGCCAGCAGAGCCACCACAGCGCGCGCACCCCGCAGAACCGCTGATCAGAACCGGCTGTCAGTGCGGGGCCGTACGGTGGAACCCATGCGGCCCGTTTCCCACATCGAACGCACGGTGGCGCCCTTCGAGGTCGTCAGCCCGTACCAGCCCAGCGGCGACCAGCCGGCGGCCATCGCCGACCTGGCCAAGCGCATCGAGGCCGGTGAGAAGGACGTCGTCCTCCTCGGCGCGACCGGCACCGGCAAGTCCGCCACCACCGCGTGGATGATCGAGAAGCTCCAGCGCCCCACCCTGGTGATGGCGCCGAACAAGACGCTGGCCGCCCAGCTGGCCAACGAGTTCCGCGAGCTTCTCCCGAACAACGCGGTCGAATACTTCGTCTCGTACTACGACTACTACCAGCCCGAGGCGTACGTCCCGCAGTCGGACACCTACATCGAGAAGGACTCCTCGATCAACGAGGAGGTCGAGCGGCTGCGCCACTCCGCTACGAACTCGCTGCTCACCCGGCGTGACGTGATCGTCGTCGCCTCGGTCTCCTGCATCTACGGCCTCGGTACCCCGCAGGAGTACGTCGACCGCATGGTCCCGCTGCGGGTCGGCGACGAGATCGACCGCGACGACCTGCTGCGCCGCTTCGTGGACATCCAGTACACGCGCAACGACCTTGCGTTCACCCGCGGCACCTTCCGTGTCCGCGGCGACACCATCGAGATCTTCCCGGTCTACGAGGAGCTCGCCGTCCGCATCGAGATGTTCGGCGACGAGATCGAGGCGCTGTCCACGCTGCACCCGCTCACCGGCGAGATCATCAGCGACGACCGGCAGCTGTACGTCTTCCCGGCCTCCCACTACGTCGCCGGCCCCGAGCGCCTGGAGCGGGCCGTCAACGACATCGAGAAGGAGCTGGGGGAGCGCCTGGCCGAGCTGGAGAAGCAGGGCAAGCTCCTGGAGGCCCAGCGGCTGCGCATGCGCACCACGTACGACATCGAGATGCTCCGCCAGATCGGCTCCTGCTCCGGCGTGGAGAACTACTCGATGCACTTCGACGGCCGCCTGCCCGGCTCCCCGCCGAACACCCTGCTCGACTACTTCCCGGACGACTTCCTCCTCGTCATCGACGAGTCGCATGTCACCGTGCCGCAGATCGGCGCCATGTACGAGGGCGACGCCTCCCGCAAGCGCACCCTCGTGGAGCACGGCTTCCGGCTGCCCTCAGCCCTGGACAACCGCCCCCTGAAGTGGGAGGAGTTCCAGGAGCGCATCGGGCAGGCCGTGTACCTGTCGGCGACCCCCGGCGCGTACGAGCTGTCCCGCGGGGACGGCGTCGTCGAGCAGATCATCCGCCCCACCGGGCTCGTCGACCCCGAGGTCGTCGTCAAGCCCACCGAGGGCCAGATCGACGACCTGGTGCACGAGATCCGCAAGCGCACCGAGAAGGACGAGCGCGTCCTGGTCACCACCCTCACCAAGAAGATGGCCGAGGACCTCACCGACTACTTCCTGGAGCTCGGCATCCAGGTGCGCTACCTGCACAGTGACGTCGACACCCTGCGCCGTGTCGAACTGCTGCGCGAGCTGCGCTCCGGCGAGTACGACGTCCTGGTCGGCATCAACCTCCTCAGGGAGGGCCTCGACCTGCCCGAGGTGTCCCTGGTGGCGATCCTCGACGCCGACAAGGAGGGCTTCCTGCGCTCGGGTACCTCGCTGATCCAGACCATCGGCCGCGCGGCGCGCAATGTCTCCGGCGAGGTCCACATGTACGCCGACAAGATCACCCCGGCGATGGAGAAGGCCATCGACGAGACCAACCGGCGCCGGGAGAAGCAGGTCGCCTACAACAAGGCCAACGGCATCGACCCGCAGCCGCTCCGGAAGAAGATCAACGACATCGTCGCGCAGATCGCCCGCGAGGAGGTCGACACCGAACAGCTGCTCGGCTCGGGCTATCGCAAGCTGAAGGACGGCAAGGGGGCCAAGGCTCCCGTTCCCTCCCTGGGCGACAAGGCGGCCAAGGGCGCGAAGGCCGGAAAGGCAGCCAAGGGCAAGGCCAAGGAGACGGTGCCCACCGACCGCCCGGCTGCCGAACTCGCCGAGCAGATCGAGGAGATGACGGAGCGCATGCGTGCCGCCGCGGCTGACCTGCAGTTCGAGATCGCGGCCCGGCTGCGGGACGAGGTCTCCGAAATGAAGAAGGAACTGCGCCAGATGAGGGAGGCGGGCCTGGCCTGACCCCTGGGCCGCGGCCGAACCCCGGCAAGGGCGCGAAGTGTTGCAAGACCGACACAAAGCGCGGGCCGGGGTTCGGCACTGTCAGTGGCGCTGCATAGGGTTTCGGGCAACCGCGCACTTCGCGGCCACCGGGGACATCCGACGAGGGGAAGCAGCCGTGACCGTCAACATGACCAAGGGTCAGGCCATCAGCCTGGAGAAGAAGGACGGCGGCTCCCTGAGCTCGGTCCGCATGGGTCTTGGTTGGAAGGCGGCGCCCCGGCGCGGGCTGTTCGGCTCGCGCACCCGTGAGATCGACCTGGACGCCTCGGCGGTGCTGTTCGCCGACAAGCAGCCCGTCGACGTCGTGTTCTTCCGGCACCTGGTGAGCGACGACGGCTCGGTCCGCCATACCGGCGACAACCTGGTCGGCGGTGCGGGCCAGGGCGGCGACGACGAGGCCATTCTCGTCGACCTCGCGCGCGTGCCGGTCCACGTCGACCAGATCATCTTCACCGTCAACTCCTTCACCGGCCAGACCTTCCAGGAAGTGCAGAACGCCTTCTGCCGGCTGGTCGACGAGGCCACCGGTCAGGAACTCGCCCGCTACACGCTCGACGGCGGCGGCGAGTACACCGCCCAGATCATGGCGAAGGTGCACCGGTCGGGATCCGGCTGGACGATGACGGCCCTGGGCGTCCCGGCCAAGGGCCGTACCTTCCAGGACCTGGTGCCGGCGATCCTGCCGATCCTCTGAGCTTCGGCCGAAGGCCGGAGGAGAAACCGCGCGACCAGCCATGAGGGCACGGCGGTCCACCGACGGCATTTCGTGGCACTCCCGGCGGAGCGCTCGGCGGTGGCCTGACGGCACACGAGGACACGACACACAGGGGGACGTGGGCAATGGCGGCCGAGCTGGTGCGCGGGCAGAACCATCCGCTCTCGCGGAACCGGATCGAGATCCGGATCTCGGCCGACGCGCCAGTCGTGGCCGGGGCCACCCTCGCCGACGAGAACGGCCGGGTACGGGGCGCCGACGGGGTGGCCCATCCGGGGGCGCCCACGCTGCCGGGGATCGAGGTCTCCCGGCAGGCGGCCGCCGAACACCGGCTGGCCGTCGACCTCGACGCCATGCCCGAGACCGTGCACCGGGTCAGCGTCCTGATCGCTCTGCCCGCCGTACCAGGCGCTCCGCTCCGCTTCGGCGCCCTCGCCGCACCGCGTGCCGCGGTCACCGGACTCGACGGTACCGATGTCGCCGGCTACACCCTCACCGGCCTGGACGCCGAGTCGGCGGTCGTCGCCCTGGAGCTCTACCGCCGCCAGGCCGCCTGGAAGATCCGCGCGGTCGGCCAGGGTTACGCGGAGGGCCTGACGGGGCTCCTCACCGATCAGGGCCTGCCGCAGGCCGCCGAACTCGCCCGCGGTATCGAGGAAGCGGTGGCACGCGGACTGGCGCGCTCGGTCCCGGCCCGCACCGCGGACACCGACCGCTCCCGGCGTACGGCCGCCTCCGTCACCGGCCCCGACCTGCCCGGCACCGCCCCCGCAACCGGGTCTCCGTACGACGTCCAGGCACCCGGTGGCAGCGCCAGCCGCCCCGCCCCCTCCGACGCGCCTGTCGATACGGAGCCGACGTCCGACGACCATGGCAGGCTCACGGCTTCCGGCGGGCCGGGCGTCCCGGCGGCCGCCACCTCCAGCGGGGGCCCCATCGACTACACGCATCCGAAGCGTCGCCAGGCGTCCCGGCCCCCGGCCCCCGAGGCCACGGCCCCTGCGGACGGGCCTGCGCCGCCGGTGGCGGGCGACGCCGTCGGCTGGTCCATGGACGAGCGGCTCTACAACCAGGTCTGGGGCATGTTCGAGGACCTGGCCCGCTCCACCGCTGCCTGTCGCAGCGCGGTCGACTTCGCCGAGTCGCGGATGGAGAAGGAACTCGACCAGGTTCTCTCCGACCCGCGCAGCCGCCTGGGCTCGGCGGGCGACGCCGCACGCGAGGCGGCCCAGGACCGGCAGGCCCAGCTGGTCGACCAGGCGCGAGCCGCGTTCGACCGGGACCTCGCCCAGCTCACCGCCGAGTCCGAGGTCGTCGAGCCCGCGCTGCCACCCGCGTACGCCCGCTGGGACAACCCGGTCTGGCACGGCTACCGGGTGCCGACGGAGACGCCGATGGCCATCCGGCTGGGCGACCTCCACCTCCCGGAGAGCGAACCCCTGTGCATCCCGATGCTGGTCCGGCTGCCGCTGGAGCGGGGCCTGTGGATCGACAGCGGCGTGCCCGACGGATCCCTGTTCGAGGAGGCGGTTGAGCTGCGGCCCCTCGCCCTGCAGACGGCGGTGGCGCTCGCGGCCCGGCTGCTCGCCGTCCATCCGGCAGGGGAGTTCGGCGTGCAGGTCATCGACCCGGCGGGTGCCGGTGCGTCGGCGTTCGCACCGTTGACGGGGGCCGGTGTGCTGGACGCGCCGCCCGCTATGGGTGCCGCCGGTGTGGCGGGCGTGCTGGGGCGGCTCACGGAGCGCGTCGACCTGGTGCAGATGGCGGTACGCGGCGGTGCGTCCGACGCGCTCCCGCCCGGCCTGGACACCTCGCGGCAGCTGCTGATCGTGAACGACTTCCCGCACGGCTTCGACGACCGGGCCGTCACCCAGCTGCGCTATCTCGCGGACGAGGGCCCGGACGCCGGTGTCCATCTCCTGCTGGTCGCCGATCGCGAGGACGCCGCCGCCTACGGCCCGTTGCTCGATCCGCTCTGGCGTTCACTGATGCGACTCACACCGGTACCGGACGATCACCTGGCCGACCCGTGGGTGGGGCATGCCTGGACGTACGAGCCCTGCCTCGTACCGCCCGGCAGCCAGGTGCTCCAGCGGGTGCTCGCCCAGGTCGCGACAGCCCGCACCAAGCGCATGTAAAGTCTCCTGACCAGGCGATTTGGTCTTTCTTTTGCCAATCGCTTTACCTTTCCTTGGTGATTGGGGTACTGTTTTCCGTACGGAGGGGAGTACTCCCTGTCTGCTGCGGCGTACCCGTCAATACGGATCCGGTCGGATCCCGGGGCGTCGGCCCGTCCCGGGTGGAAGAGACCTCCGGTAGCGCAACGCCGAATCTTTGCCGTTCACTAACCGGAGGCAACAGTGGATGTATCCGTGACCCTTTGGGTCCTCACCATCCTTGGGCTGGCCGCCCTGATCGCGGTCGACTTCTTCATCGGCCGCAAGCCGCATGACGTGTCCGTCAAGGAAGCCGGAATCTGGACCGTCGTCTGGATCGCCCTGGCCGGACTCTTCGGCCTCGGTCTGCTCGTCTTCGGCGGCGGCCAGCCCGCCGGCGAGTTCTTCGCGGGCTTCATCACCGAGAAGTCGCTGAGCGTCGACAACCTCTTCGTCTTCGTCCTGATCATGGCGAAGTTCGCCGTGCCCTCGCAGTACCAGCAGCGGGTGCTGCTCGTAGGTGTCCTCATAGCCCTGGTGCTGCGGGCCGTCTTCATCGCCGCGGGCGCCGCGATCCTCGCCAGCTTCTCGTGGGTCTTCTACCTCTTCGGAGCCTTCCTGATCTGGACCGCCTGGAAGCTGATCCAGGAGGCCCGGGCCGACCAGGAGGAAGAGGAGTTCGAGGAGAACAAGCTGCTCAAGGCCGCCGAGCGCAGGTTCGGCGTGGCCGACCGCTACCACGGCACCAAGCTGTGGATCCAGCAGAACGGCAAGCGGGTCATGACACCGATGCTGGTCGTGATGCTCGCGATCGGTACGACGGACGTCCTGTTCGCGCTGGACTCCATCCCCGCGATCTTCGGCCTGACGCAGGACCCGTACATCGTCTTCACGGCCAACGCCTTCGCGCTGATGGGCCTGCGCCAGCTGTACTTCCTCATCGGCGGACTGCTGAGGAAGCTGGTGCACCTCTCCTACGGCCTGTCGATCATCCTCGGCTTCATCGGCGTCAAGCTGGTGCTGCACGCGCTGCACGAGTCCGGCGTCCACGTCCCGGAGATCAGCATCCCGGTCTCGCTCGGCGTGATCTGCGCCGTCCTGATCGTCACCACGATCACCAGCCTGCGGGCCTCCAGGAAGCAGGCGGCGGCCGAGGCGGCGCAGGCTCGGAGCGAAGGCGCTCCGAAGGACAGCATCGACGTCTGACCACGTCGGACGTAGGAACAACCACCCGCGCAGTGGTGCGAAGCGCATTGCCGACCCACTGCTCAGGCTGCTTCCTTGGGTGGCGGAACGTCCCCGGTCCGGGGGCGCCGCCGCCCGGTGGAGGCAACCGTGACATTCGTCCAGATCATCGACTTCGAGACCGACCGCATCGACGAGATGAAGGCACTCGCCGACGAGATGGGCAGCAGGCTCGCCGGCCGCGAGAACAGCCCCACGCGCCGCCTGATCCTCCGGGACCGGAGCCGGCCAGGACGCTACCTCGGCGTGATCGAGTTCAACTCCTACGAGGAGGCCATGCAGAACAGCAACGACCCCGAGACGAGCAAGTTCGCCGAGCAGATGGCCGCCCTGTGCACCCGGCCGCCGTCCTTCACCGACTGTGACGTCGTGGACCTGACCGACTTCGCGTAATCGCCCGACCAGTCGCACCCGTACACCCCGGGGGTCGTGCCGCGCCGGCGGCAGGCCCCCGGAGCCCGAAAGGACCGGAATGCGAAGCCCGTACGCCTCTGCCACCATCGCTGCATGATCACTCGGCTCAGGTCGCTCACCACCCAGTGGACGTTCCTCGTGCCGGTGCTCGCGGTCGTCCTGCTCCTGTTCACCTGGGGCCGTAGTCTTCCCGGCGCGGTCGTCGCGCTGGTGACCGTGGTCCTCGCCGGATCGGTCCTCGCCGCGGTCCATCACGCCGAGGTCGTGGCCCACCGGGTCGGCGAACCCTTCGGCTCCCTGGTCCTCGCCATCGCCGTCACGATCATCGAGGTTGCCCTGATCGTCACCCTCATGGTCGACGGCGGCGACAAGAGCTCCACCCTGGCCCGGGACACCGTCTTCGCGGCCGTGATGATCACCTGCAACGGCATCGTCGGCCTCTGCCTCCTCGTCGCCTCACTCCGCCACGGCACCGCGGTCTTCAACCCCGAGGGCACCGGCGCCGCCCTGGCGACCGTGGCCACCCTGGCCACGCTCAGCCTCGTACTGCCGACCTTCACCACCAGCAGACCGGGCCCGGAGTTCTCCGGCGTCCAGCTCACCTTCGCGGCTCTGTCGTCACTGATCCTGTACGGCCTGTTCGTGGCCACCCAGACCGTGCGGCACCGCGACTACTTCCTGCCGATCACCCGGCAGGGCGAGGTGATCACCGCCGACGAGCACGCCTCGGCCCCGTCCGCGCGGGCCGCCTGGACCAGCCTCGGCCTGCTCGGCCTCGCGCTCGTCGGGGTCGTCGGACTGGCCAAGGGCGTGTCGCCGACGATCGAGTCCGGCGTGGCGGCGGCCGGCCTGCACCAGGCCGTGGTGGGCGTGGTCATCGCCCTGCTGGTGCTGCTCCCCGAGACCATCGCCGCCCTGCGCTCGGCCCGCCGCGACCGCGTGCAGACCAGTCTCAACCTGGCGCTCGGTTCGGCCATGGCCAGCATCGGCCTGACCATCCCCGCCGTGGCCCTCGCCTCCATCTGGCTCTCCGGACCTCTCGTCCTCGGTCTGAGCGCCACCCACATGCTGCTGCTCGCGCTGACCGTGGTGGTCAGTTCCCTCACGGTGGTGCCGGGCCGGGCCACACCACTGCAGGGCGGCGTCCACCTGGTGCTGTTCGCCGCCTACCTGGAACTGGCGATCAACCCCTAGCGGCTCCGCAGATCCTCATCCGGCGACTGGCTCGGCCACCGCCACCGGCACCGGACGCGTCTCCGGCAGCAGCACGAAGCACCCCAGACTCAGCAGTGCGATCGCCGTCAGATACGCCCCCACGGCCCAGGGCACGCGCCCGCTGTGCTCCGCCAGCGCCGTCGCCACGATCGGCGTCAGCGCGCCCCCGAGGACCCCGCCGAGGTTGTAGCCGACGGCGGCACCGGTGCACCGCACCCGGGGCTCGTACAGCTCCGGCAGGTAGGCGGCGACCACCGCGAACATGGTGATGAAGGCGACCAGGGCACCGGTGAACCCGAGGAACATCAGCAGCGGCTGTCCGGTCGCGAGCAGCGCGACCATCGGGAACATCCACAGCGCCGAGGCCGTGCACCCCACCAGGCACAGCGTCCGCCGCCCGTAGCGGTCGCCCAGCAGGGCCATCACCGGCGTGAGCGACCCCTTCACGACTACGGCGGCCATGACGCACGTCAGCATGACGGTACGGCTCACCCCGAGCCGCTCCGTCCCGTACGCCAGCGACCAGGTCGTCACCGCGTAGAACACCGCGTACCCGACCGCGAGCGCCCCCGCCGTCAGCAGCACCAGCCGCCAGTGGTGCCGTACGACCTCCGCGAACGGCATGCGCGCGGGCTCCTCGATCTCCAGGAACTGCGGACTCTCGGGGAGCGACGAACGCAGCCACAGTCCGCCCAGTGCCAGCACCCCGGCAGCCCAGAACGGCACCCGCCAGCCCCACTGCGCGAACTGGGCGTCCGCGAGGGAGGCCGACAGGGCCAGGATCACGCCGTTGGCGAGGAGGAAGCCGATGGCCGGACCGATCTGCGGAAAGCTCGACCACAGGGCACGCCGTCCGGCGGGCGCGTGCTCCGCGGTCAGCAGCACCGCCCCGCCCCACTCCCCGCCGAGCCCCAGCCCCTGCAGAAAGCGCAGCACCAGCAGCAGCACGGGAGCTGCCATCCCGATCCTGTCGTACGACGGCACGAACCCGACCGCGACCGTCGACGCGCCCGTCAGCAGCAGGGACGCGACCAGCACCGGGCGCCGGCCGCGCCGGTCCCCGAGGTGCCCGAACAGCACCGAGCCCAGCGGCCGGGCCACGAACCCCACACCGAACGTCCCGAACGCCGCCAGGGTCCCCGCGAGCGGCGAGAACGTCGGGAAGAACAGCGGCCCCAGGACGAGCGCCGCGGCCGTCCCGTAGACGAAGAAGTCGTAGAACTCGATCGCGGTCCCGGCGAGCGAGGCGGCAGCCAGCCGCAGCATCGAGGGGGACCTTACGGTGCGTGCATCATGCATGCTCCGTCAACTACCCAGGGTGATCGTGGGTTACGGGGGCGCGCGGTGGTGAGACACCCCGTGCAGGAGCCGCCGCGCACCGTGATAGACCGGACCGGGCAGCGGTCCTTCCCGGGCCGTTCGCCGTTCCCGCGGGTTTCCGCGGATTTCCCACGGACCGGAGGAATCGTGCCCCGCACCCTGGCCAACGCCCCGATCATGATCCTCAACGGGCCCAACCTGAACCTGCTGGGCCAGCGCCAGCCCGAGATCTACGGCTCCGACACGCTCGCCGACATCGAGGCCCTGTGCGTCAAGGCGGCGGCCGCGCACGGCGGCACCGTGGACTTCCGGCAGTCCAACCACGAGGGCGAACTGGTCGACTGGATCCACGAGGCGCGCCTCAACCACTGCGGGATCGTCATCAACCCGGGCGCCTACTCGCACACCTCGGTCGCGATCCTGGACGCCCTCAACACCTGTGACGGGCTGCCCGTACTGGAGGTCCACATCTCCAACATCCACAAGCGCGAGTCGTTCCGGCACCACTCCTACGTCTCCCTGCGCGCCGACGGAGTGATCGCCGGATGCGGCGTGCAGGGCTACGTGTTCGGCGTGGAGCGCGTGGCGGCACTGGTCGGCGCCGCGACCGCGGACGCGTAGCGCGTCAGAGCCGTCCGGCCTCCACGATCCGCCGCAGGAAGCGCCGGGTGCGCTCCTGCTGCGGGTCGCCGAACACCTGCTCGGCGGTGCCGCGTTCGAGTACGACGCCGCCGTCGAGGAAGCAGACCTGGTCGGCGACGTCCCGGGCGAAGCCCATCTCGTGCGTCGCCAGCACCATGGTCATCCCCTCGCCCTTGAGGTCACGGACCACGGTGAGCACCTCGCCCACCAGCTCCGGATCGAGGGCGGCGGTGATCTCGTCGAGCAGCAGCAGCCGGGGCCGTACCGCCAGGGCGCGTACGATCGCCACCCGCTGCTGCTGACCGCCGCTCAGCCGGTCGGGGTAGGCGCCGGCCTTGCCGCCCAGTCCGAGGCGTTCGAGGAGTTCCCTGGCCCGCTGCTCGGCCTCCGCGCGGGGGACGCCGTGCACCCGCCGCGGCGCCAGAGTGACGTTGTCCAGCACGGTCATGTGCGGGAAGAGGTTGTACGCCTGGAAGACCACGCCGATCCGGCGGCGCACCGCGTCGTGGTCGGCGCGCGGGTCGGTGATCTCCTCGTCGTCCAGCCAGATCGCGCCGTCGTCGATCTCCTCCAGGAGGTTGGCGCAGCGCAGCAACGTCGACTTGCCGGACCCGGAGGCGCCGATCAGCGCCGTCACCGTGTGCGGAGCGACCTCCAGGTCCACGTCCCGCAGCACGACCGAATCCCCGAACGTCTTGCGGACGGACTCCATGCGCAGCACAGGCGCGTCGCTCATATGGATCCTCCCTGGGCGCGCTGCCGGTCCATCCGGGCCGTCACCCAGTCCGTGAAACGGGTCATCGGGATGGTCAGGGCCACGAAGACCAGCCCGGCGACGATGTACGGCGTGTAGTTGAGGCTGCGCTGGGCGATGATGTCGGCCGCCCGTACGGCGTCGATGGCGCCGCCGATGGACACGAGCCCCGTGTCCTTCTGCAGGGACACCAGGTCGTTCAGCAGGGGCGGCACCTGGCGGCGTACGGCCTGGGGGAGCACCACGTACCGCAGCGCCTGCCGGTTGGTCAGGCCCAGCGAGCGGGCCGCGGCGCGCTGCGAGGGGTGCACGGACTCGATGCCCGCGCGGAACACCTCGGCGACGTAGGCGGCGTACGTCAGGGTCAGCGCCGTACCGCCCAGCAGCACGGGGTCCACGGTCACGCCCTGGAGGCGCAGTGCGGGCACCCCGAAGACCACGATCATCAGGTTGATGATCAGGGGCAGACCGCGGAAGAAGTCCGTGTACGCCGCCGCCAGCGCCCGCAGGGGGAAGAACACCGGCCCCGGCAGGGTGCGGGCGATGGCGATCAGCATGCCCAGGACCAGCACCAGCACGCCGCAGATCAGCAGCAGCCGGACGTTGAGCCACAGGCCTTCGAGGACCTTGGGGAACGCCTCGCGCGCGTACTGCCCGTCGAAGAAGGTCTCCTTGGTGCGCTCCCAGCCCGGCGCGCTGATCACGACCACGTACAGGACGACGGCCGTGACCAGGGTCGACAGCGCGGCGAGCGCGGTCGCACGGCGGGCGCGGGCGCGCTTGTAGCGCTCCCGCTCCAGCCGTCGTTCGGAGGGGGTGTAACCGTCGGTGCCCGCAGGGGCACCGGCCGACATGTCGCCCTTGTCGTCCGCGCCCTCCTGGCCGGACTCGTCCTTCGTGACCGTCACTTGAGCACCGGAGCGTCGACGGCGTCGGACAGCCACTGCTTCTCCAGCTTCGCCAGGGTGCCGTCCTTGCGCAGGGCGTCCACGGCCGACGTCACGCAGGAGGTGAGGCCGCTGCCCTTGTCCAGGACGAGTCCGAACTGCTCGGGCGTGCCGCCCTGGTTCTCGAACTGGCCGACGATCCTGGCGTTCGTCACCTGGGCCGCGGTGACGTAGAAGGCGGTCGGCAGGTCGGTGACGATGGCGTCGACCTGGCCGTTCTTGAGCGCCGAGATGGCCTGGTCGTTCTTGGAGTACGCGGCCGCCTCCTGGGACGGCTTCACCACGTCGCTGATGTAGTTCAGGCTCGTCGTGCCCACCTGGGCGCCCAGCTTGAGACCCTTCAGGTCCGCGATGCTCGTCGCCTTCGCGGCCTTGCTGCCCTTGAGTGCGATGACCGCCTGGCGCACGTCGTAGTAGCCGGACGAGAAGTCCACGGCCTTCTTGCGCTCGGTGCTGATGGACACCTGGTTGATGTCGAAGTCGAAGGTCTTCACACCGGGCGCGAACGCCTTGTTGAACGGCACGCTCTGCCAGACGACCGCGCTCTTGTCGTACCCCAGCTGCTTCGCCACGGCGTACGCGACCGCCGACTCGAAGCCCTCGCCGTTGGCCGGCTTGTCGTCCTTGAACCACGGCTCGTAGGCCGGTTCGTCCGTCGCGATGGTCAGTTTGCCGGAGGTCTGGGTGGCCAACTTGCCCTTGGCGCAGGTGGTTCCGGCCGACGAGGAGGAACCGCCGGACGCCTTGTCGTCCGGCTGCGGAGCACAGCCGACAGCGGTGGCGAGCAGGGCTATGGTGGCGGCGGCGACAGCGCGGCGCAGTACGCGCGGGGCAGGGTGCATGGCGGGAGAGTGACAGCGAACGCCGCGTTTGTCCACGTCAAGCGGGTGTTTGTCCGCATAGTGGGAACGGGTGTTGCGGCCTTGTGAACGCTCCGCACGGGGGAGCGGACACGCCGGGGCCGCCGGCCGAGGGCGGGGATCGATGACCGGCGGCCCGTACCGCGCAGGAGCCGTCATCCTGTGCGGGGCTGCCACCAGTTGACTGCGCCGTGGCGCGCGCGGGGAGCGTGCGCCGGATGCCGACGCGTGCGAACCGTTCACACGGGGCGCGCGATGAGCCTGCGCGCCCCGCGCTCACCACCGGCGCGCCCCCGCGCTCACCATCCGCGCGCGTGCCACTCCGGCAGGTGCGGGCGCTCCGTGCCCAGGGTGGTGTCGTTGCCGTGCCCCGGGTACACCCAGGTCTCGTCCGGCAGCACGTCGAAGATCTTCGTCTCGACGTCGTGGATCAGGCTCGCGAAGGCCTTCGGGTCCTTGCGCGTGTTGCCGACACCGCCGGGGAAGAGGCAGTCCCCGGTGAAGACGTGCGGATGGCCGTGCGGGTCGTCGTAGACCAGGGCGATGGAGCCCGGGGTGTGGCCGACCAGGTGGCGGGCGGTCAGTTCGACGCGGCCGACCCGGATCACGTCGCCGTCGCCGACGAGGACGTCGGTGGTCACCGGGATGCCGGGCGCGTCCTCGCGGCCCGCGTACGTCCGCGCGCCGGTCACGGCGACGACCTCGGCCAGCGCCTGCCAGTGGTCGCCGTGCTGATGCGTGGTGACGACGGACGCGATGCCGTCGTCGCCGATCGTGCCGAGGAGCGTCTCCGCGTCGTTGGCCGCGTCGATCAGCAGTTGCTCGTCGGTGGCACGGCAGCGCAGCAGATAGGCGTTGTTGTCCATCGGCCCGACCGCGATCTTGGTGATCATCAGGTCCTTGAGCTCGTGCACGTCCGCCGGTCCGCCGACCGTCACCTCTCCGCTGTACGTCATGACGGTCAGCCTATAGCGGGGAACAGGCGCCGATGCGCCCCGCGCTGCACGCGCGCTACAGCGGCGGGAGCGTGGGCAGGGCGCCGCCCTTCACGACCAGGGCCGAGCCGTCGCGGCGGCCGGCGAGCCAGCCCAGCAGATCGGCGGTGGATCCCTCGACGGCGACCGGACCTCCCGGCGCGCCGCCGCCCGTCGTCCAGACCTGGCCGCTGTCACTGCGCAGACCGGTCGACGGGACCTCCCGGTGTCCGCCGAAGCGGTCCGCCAGGAAGTCGATCTCCCGCTCGCTGAACTCCTCCGGGAGGTCCTCCAGCTCGTACCCGATCCCGAGGTCGACATGGTGCAGCTCGACCTCGGCCCAGCGGCGGAACGGCACCCGGGCCGCGCTGTCGGTGACCCCGTTGCGCAGCTCCACCGTGCGGGTCCAGTCCGCGGGCTCGGCCGCCCGGGCCCGGAACCCGGCGTGGCTCGCGCGCAGGTCGTCGAGCTGTACGTCGAGCGCGCGCGGCGCGTCCCGCTCGATGTCGGTGTCCCGCGCCTCGGCGGAGACGTACATGGGACGTCCGGCCAGGACGTTGGCGAGCGCGTCCGCGTTGCGGGCGAGGTGGGCCAGAACGTGGCCGACCGTCCAGCCCGGCAGCCGTGACGGTCGCGCGCCGGCCGCGTTGTCCAGTGCGGCGGCTGCGGTGAGGAGCCGTTCGGTCGCTTCCTGTACAGACGCCAGGTCATGAGCGTGATCAATCATGGGGCTGACAGTAGCTCCGCCACACCTTCGGGTGAAGGTTTCGCACCAGCTCCGTAAATCGAATGCGCGTGCTATATCGTCGGTGGCGGCGTCGGGCATGCTGGATGGTCCGGGATTGTTCACGCATCCAGGAATCCGAACCGGCGTTGTCAGTGGCTCCCCCTAGTCTGAAGAAGCACGGGGCCCTGCCCCTGTCACTTCTCTCAAGAAAGGTGCGGACCGGCTGTGGCCGACCGTCTCATCGTCCGTGGCGCGCGCGAGCACAACCTCAAGAATGTCTCGCTCGACCTGCCTCGCGACTCGCTCATCGTCTTCACGGGCCTGTCCGGGTCGGGCAAGTCCTCCCTGGCCTTCGACACGATCTTCGCCGAGGGCCAGCGTCGCTACGTGGAGTCGCTCTCCTCGTACGCCCGCCAGTTCCTCGGGCAGATGGACAAGCCGGACGTGGACTTCATCGAGGGCCTGTCCCCGGCGGTGTCCATCGACCAGAAGTCGACCTCGCGCAACCCGCGCTCGACGGTCGGCACCATCACCGAGGTCTACGACTACCTGCGGCTGCTCTTCGCGCGCATCGGCAAGCCGCACTGCCCCGAGTGCGGCCGCCCGATCTCGCGCCAGTCGCCGCAGGCCATCGTGGACAAGGTCCTGGAACTCCCGGAGGGCAGCCGCTTCCAGGTGCTCTCCCCGCTGGTGCGCGAGCGCAAGGGCGAGTTCGTCGACCTCTTCGCGGACCTCCAGACCAAGGGCTACTCACGCGCGCGTGTGGACGGCGAGACCATCCAGCTCTCCGACCCGCCGACGCTGAAGAAGCAGGAGAAGCACACCATCGAGGTGGTCATCGACCGCCTCACGGTGAAGGACACCGCGAAGCGCCGCCTCACCGACTCCGTGGAGACCGCGCTCGGCCTCTCCGGCGGCATGGTCGTGCTCGACTTCGTCGACCTCCCCGAGGGCGACCCCGAGCGCGAGCGCATGTACTCGGAGCACCTGTACTGCCCGTACGACGACCTGTCCTTCGAGGAGCTGGAGCCCCGCTCCTTCTCCTTCAACTCGCCCTTCGGCGCCTGCCCCGAGTGCACCGGCATCGGCACGCGCATGGAGGTCGATCCGGAGCTGATCGTCCCGGACGAGGACAAGTCGCTCGACGAGGGCGCCATCCACCCCTGGTCGCACGGCCACACCAAGGACTACTTCGGCCGCCTGATCGGCGCCCTCGCGGACGCGCTGGGTTTCCGCACCGACATCCCCTTCGCCGGGCTGCCGCAGCGCGCCAAGAAGGCCCTGCTCTACGGTCACAAGACCCAGATCGAGGTCCGCTACCGGAACAGGTACGGCCGCGAGCGCGTGTACACCACGCCCTTCGAGGGCGCCGTGCCGTTCGTCAAGCGCCGGCACAGCGAGGCCGAGAGCGACGCCAGCCGCGAGCGCTTCGAGGGCTACATGCGCGAGGTGCCCTGCCCGACCTGCCAGGGCACGCGCCTCAAGCCGATCGTCCTCGCGGTCACGATCATGGACAAGTCGATCGCCGAGGTCTCGGCGATGTCGATCAGCGACTGCGCGGACTTCCTGGGCGAGCTCAGGCTCAACGCCCGCGACAAGAAGATCGCCGAGCGCGTGCTCAAGGAGGTCAACGAGCGGCTGCGGTTCCTGGTCGACGTCGGCCTGGACTACCTCTCGCTGAACCGCGCGGCCGGCACCCTCTCCGGCGGCGAGGCCCAGCGCATCCGCCTGGCCACCCAGATCGGCTCCGGTCTCGTCGGCGTCCTCTACGTCCTCGACGAGCCGTCGATCGGCCTGCACCAGCGCGACAACCACCGGCTGATCGAGACCCTGGTCCGGCTGCGCGACATGGGCAACACGCTCATCGTCGTCGAGCACGACGAGGACACCATCAAGGTCGCCGACTGGGTCGTCGACATCGGCCCCGGCGCCGGCGAGCACGGCGGCAAGGTCGTGCACAGCGGCTCCCTCAAGGAACTGCTGGTCAACGACGAGTCGCAGACCGGCCAGTACCTGTCCGGCCGGAAGTCGATCCCGCTGCCCGACATCCGCCGCCCGCTGGACCCGTCCCGCCGGCTCACCGTGCACGGCGCCCGGGAGAACAACCTCCAGGACATCGACGTGTCCTTCCCGCTGGGTGTGTTCACGGCCGTCACGGGCGTGTCCGGCTCCGGCAAGTCGACGCTGGTCAACGACATCCTGTACACGCACCTGGCCCGCGAGCTGAACGGCGCTCGGAACGTCCCCGGCCGGCACACGCGCGTGGACGGCGACGACCTCGTCGACAAGGTCGTGCACGTCGACCAGTCGCCGATCGGCCGCACCCCGCGGTCGAACCCGGCGACGTACACCGGCGTCTTCGACCACATCCGCAAGCTGTTCGCCGAGACCACCGAGGCGAAGGTCCGCGGCTACCTGCCGGGCCGCTTCTCCTTCAACGTCAAGGGCGGCCGCTGCGAGAACTGCGCCGGCGACGGCACGATCAAGATCGAGATGAACTTCCTCCCGGACGTCTACGTCCCGTGCGAGGTCTGCCACGGCGCCCGGTACAACCGGGAGACCCTGGAGGTCCACTACAAGGGCAAGTCCATCTCCGAGGTCCTGAACATGCCGATCGAGGAGGCCACGGGCTTCTTCGAGGCCGTCCCGTCGATCGCCCGCCACCTGAACACGCTCAAGGACGTCGGCCTCGGCTACGTCCGCCTCGGCCAGTCCGCCACCACCCTGTCTGGCGGTGAGGCGCAGCGCGTGAAGCTCGCCAGCGAACTGCAGAAGCGCTCCACCGGTCGCACGGTCTACGTCCTGGACGAGCCGACCACCGGTCTGCACTTCGAGGACATCAGCAAGCTGCTGAAGGTCCTCGGTGGCCTTGTCGACAAGGGCAACACGGTCATCGTCATCGAGCACAACCTCGACGTGATCAAGACCGCGGACTGGGTCGTCGACATGGGTCCGGAAGGCGGCGCAGGCGGCGGACTCGTCGTCGCGGAGGGCACCCCCGAGGAGATCGCCGCCGTCCCGGCCAGCCACACCGGCAAGTTCCTGCGCGAGATCCTCGGCGCCGACCGCATCAGCGACGCCAGCTCGGTGAAGGCACCGCGCAAGGCGCCGGCGAAGAAGACGGCCGCGGCGAAGAAGACCGTCGCGGCGAAGTCGACGGCGAGAAGGACGGCGACCGTCACCACCGCCGACGGCACAGCCACGAAGAAGGCGGCCGGGGTCACGAAGAAGGCGACGCCCGCGAAGAAGACGACGCGGACCCGCAAGGCCTGAGCATCCGCCCGCGCACCTGCTCCGGCAGATCCAGGCAAGTCCAGGCAGACCCGGCGGATCCAGTCGGATACCGGCGGATCCGATGAAACACGGCGCCCCACGGGAACTTCCCGCGGGGCGCCGCTCGTTCCACGATCAGCCGCCCGATTCCCGCGGCCACGACGGACCTTGACCCCTCAACAGCGAGTCAGAGAGAGAAGCCTTCGAGTTCGGAGGCGTACGGCGGTTCCGCGCCCGCCCGGGAGCATGTGATCGCGGCCGCCCGCGCCGCGAATCGCAGCAGCCCCGTCCAGCCGTCGGCGCCCAGTCCCAGGAGCGCCTCGGCGGACAGGGCGTCCTGAGCGGCCAGACCGTGCAGCAGGGCCGCGTTGACCGTGTCACCGGCGCCGATCGTGTCCACGACGGTGACCTCCTCACCGGGGACGGCGTACACGGTGCCGTCGCGGGTGAAGGCACTGAGACCGTCGCCGCCGTGGGTGATCACCACGGCCGAGGGACCCGCCGCCAGCCATTCGTGCGGGGTGCCGCCCAGCCACAAGGCGTCCTCCTCCGAGAGCTTGAGGAGAGTCACCGAGGGCAGCCAGCTCTTGAAACGGGCCCGGTAGGCGTCCGGATCCGCGATCAGGCCCGCCCGGATGTTCGGGTCGAGCGCGGTGAACAGGCCCTGCCCGGCCGCGTCGCGCATCAGCTCCTCATAGGCGCTCGCCCCCGGTTCCAGGACGAGCGAGAGCGTGCCGAAGGAGACCGCCCGGGTCGTGGCGGGGAGGCCGGCGGGGGTGGTGAACAGGCGGTCGGCCGTGCCCTCGACGTAGAAGGAGTAGGAGGCGGAGCCCCGCGGGTCGATCGTGGCGGCCGCGAGGGTGGTCGGCTCCGGGCCGCGCTCCACCAGGGCGACGTCCACGCCCGCCCACCGCAGCCCGTCCAGCAGGGCCTCGCCGAAGGCGTCACGGGAGGCCCGGGAGCAGAACGCGGTGGGGGAGCCCAGGCGGCCGAGGGCCACGGCCGTGTTGTACGGGCCGCCGCCGAGCGCCGGCTGCAGGGCCGCGAGGGCACCGGTGCCCTGCGGTACGAGGTCGATCAGTGCCTCACCGGCGACGACGATCACGAGAGGATTCCTTTCCCGGGGTGCCAAAGGTGCGAGAAGTGCGAGAGATGCGAAAGACGCGAGAGGTGCCAGGGGTATTGGCGGAGCCAGGGATCCTGGCGGGGCTAGGGGTCCTCGGGATCGGGGCTGCCAGAGGTGTCCGCGGCCCTGTCCTCCTCCTGGCACCCGCACGACGTCCGGTGCACGAAGGCGCAGGGCAGCCGTACGGTCCGGGCGGGCCGGTCGGGTGAGGCCAGCCGTTCCAGGAGCACCCGGACCGCCTCGGCGCCGAGTTCCCTGCTGGGCTGGGCGATGGCGGTGAGCCGGGGCGAGAAGAGGTCGGCCCAGGCGAAGTCGTCGAAGCAGCACAGGGCGATGTCGTCCGGTACGGAGAGGCCCCGCGCCCGCAGAGCGCGCAGGGCGCCGATGGTCATCGCGTTGTTGGCGGTGACGAGTGCCGTGGGCGGGGCGGCGAGCGACAGCAGGGCGGCGGTGGCCTGCTCGGCGCCCGAGGATTCCGAGTTGCCGGGGACGACCAGGTCCTCGTCGAAGGGCAGCCCGGCCGCGGCCAGCCCCTGCCGGTAGCCGGCGACCCGCTCGCCGGTGGTGCTCAGCCCGGGCAGCCCCGCGACCAGGCCGATCCGGCGGTGCCCGAGACCGCCGAGGTGGGTGACGAGCCGGGCCATCGGCCCGGTGTTCTCGGCGCAGACCTGGTCGAAGGGCAGGGCGGTGTCCGCGGGGCCGTCGATGACCCGGTCCAGGAGGACGGCCGGTACGGCATGACGGTCGAGGTAGGCGAGGAGCGCGCGCGGGTCGGCGGAGGGGGCGACGATCAGGCCGTCGACGCGGCGTTCGTGGAGAAGCTGCACGACTTTGCGTTCGTGCTCGGGGTCGTCGTGCGGGTCGGCGATGAGCAGGCTGTAGCCGTGTTCCAGGACAGCGGCCTCGACGCCCTGGAGGATCTCCGTGAAGTAGGGGTTGCTGATCGCCGACACCGCGAGCCCGATGGAACGGGTGCGGGACGTGACCAGGGAGCGGGCGAGGGTGTTGGGCGTGTAGCCCAGTTCCTCGATGGCGTCGAGCACGGCCTGACGGGTGTGGGGCAGCACCGGGCGGGTTTCGTTCAGCACATGGGAGACGGTCGCCACGGAGACACCGGCGCTCCGGGCCACGTCGGCCATGGTGGGCATGAGGCTCCCCTGGTCGTTTTCCGCTTTGGGCAAGGGCTCCCGGGTTGTTCCGGCCGGGCTGCCGGGTCCCGCTCGGTCCGCCGTGCCCCCTTCGGCCGGGAAGCTACCCCATCGGACACGGCCGCGTAAACGCTTACGCAAGCGTTTACGTCCTTTGGGGTGGGTCAGGGAGCAGACCGGACTGTCCCGGACAGGGGCTGCCTTGGGCAGGGGCCGCCCCGGACAGGGACTACCTCCGGCAGTGACTACCTCGGACAGGCCTGCCGCCTCGCACGGGACTGGCGCAGGCGCGACCGCCCCAGACCAGACCGCCCCCACCCGAAGCGGGACGATCCGCCCGGGTAGTGTCGTCTCGCACGGTCCCGGACGGCTGCATCCCGCCGCTGTTCCGGGCTGTCACGGTCCGCACTCCGGCGGTAGCCCCGCAGCGCCCTCTCCGGCGCCCGCCCGGCACTGCCCCCGGGCTGCCGTCCCGCATCGCCCCGATCCCCGCGATCCCCTCAATCCCTCTGATCCCCCTGGAGCCCGCCGTGTCCGCCCGCCCCTTCGCGAGTCGCCGTACCGTCCTGCGCGGAGCGGCCGTCACATCGGTCGCCGGACTGGGGGCGGCCGCCTGCAAGGCACCCGGCGGTGCGGCCACGGCCGAGGCCACGCCGACCGCGCCGGTCGACCTCGGGGCCGAGAGCGAGGTCGACAAGGGCGGCGCCAGGCTCTACCGGGAGCACAACGTGGTCGTCAGCCGGTCCGCCGACGGCGCGCTGAAGGCGTACAGCACGATCTGCACGCACGCGGGGTGCCCGATCGACAAGCTCCAGGGCACGACGCTGGTCTGCCCCTGCCACGGCAGCGAGTTCGACGCCGTGACCGGGAAGGTGGTGCGGTCGCCGGCCACGGAGCCGTTGAACGAACTGCCGGTCAAGGCGGCGAACGGTCGGATCGTGGCGGGACCCGGCGCCTGATCCGGGGCCGGGTGTCAGCGCCGGTTCACTCCCAGTCCCAACCGATCCCCAGCAGGCCCGGCCGTACCCGGGGCTCGACCAGGTGGACGGAACGGTGCAGTCCGCTCAGTGGCAGGGTCTGCCGGCCGCTGCGGGGGGCCGCCGTGGAGTGCTGGGCGAACCGGTGGCAGCGGGTCGGCAGTGCGTCGGCGGCGAAGCGCACCTGAAGGGTGTACTGGCCGCCGGGAAAGCCGAAACCGCGGACGTACTCGCGTGAGACACCGGCCGTGCCGTCCTCGACGGCGTAGCGGAAGAGGAAGGTGTCGCCGGAGCGCAGACGTGTGCCGAAGAGGAGTTCGGCGACGAGGAGGCCGGTCTCCTGGTCCGAACGGACGCGTCCCGCGCGGCAGTTCTCCAGCGCGCGGACGGTCATGTGCTGCGGGGCGCACCCGGGGTCGCCGTGGTGGACGGCCACGAAGCGGTCGACGCCGTCCCGGTGGGCGCGCACGATGTGCTGCGACTCGCGGGCGGCCAGTTCACGGTGGGTGCCTATCCGCACCCGTTCGTGGTGTCCCAGGGTGTGCAGGCCGCCGTCGAGGGACCAGCCGAGCTCGGCCTGCATCCGGTCGAGGACGTCGCAGGCCTCAAGCAGGGAGCGGTAGGAGCGGGCGGCGGGGCGGCGCACGGCAGGCTCCTGGTCGGTGGTCTCCGCGAGCAGCCGGATCAGGGACTCGTCCGGGAGCTGGAGGATCTCCTCCAGCGCGCGGACGGCCCGCAGCGACTCCGGGCGCTGCGGCCGGCGGGCACCCTGCTGCCAGTAACTCAGGCTGGTGACGCCCACTTTTACGCCGTAGCGGGACAGGTGGTGCTGCACGCGCTGGAGCGGCAGCCCGCGGGCGGCGATCGCGGCGCGCAGGGCCACATGGAAGGGGCCGCCGCGCAGGGCCGAGTCCAGTTCCGCGGTCGCGACGTCCGCGTGCTGTGTGCCGTGCCGCATGCAGAGGGCCTTTCTGTCGGGGGGTTCAACGGCTGGTCAGGCCGTTGGCGCGGTTCGGGGCCACCCCGTCGGCGCCGGGGCGGCCGTACCTGGGCACGCCGCGTCCGCAGGCCGTCGCTCACGGCCCCGAGTTCCACCGCATTGAAGCGTGTTGACCAATCCCCGACAACACCTTCGGCCGGTCGGGGGCGCCCACCTGGCCGGGGTGCGACCCCGTTCACCGGCGGGACCGTGCGGGTGCGGCCGCGCCACTCTCGGCCAGGAGGCCGGAGATCGTTCGTGGGTGAAGGGTCGATTTGGGGAGGAAGCAGAGCAAGATCCGTCACGATCCGCGGAGCGGCGCCGAACCGGTCGTGCACCGGGCCCGCGCCCGCGGTATGCCGGAACGGCACGCCATGTCGTGGAGGTGTCCGATTTCGCGATCCGCTGTCCAGCCGGGCAGGGGCAGGGGCAGGGGCCTGGGCCTGGGCAGAGACAGGGGCCGCGGGCGGGCGGCCACGGGGCTGGGCGCTTGCCCAGCGTCGCGGAGTCCCGGTGTCCCCGCTGTCCCGCCGCCCGTCCCGCCGGCGGTTGTCCACAGGCTCGTCGCGGTGTCGGTGCTCGCCAGTAGGGTGTGAGACATGGCCGACCCCTCCAGCTACCGCCCCAAGCCGGGACAGATCCCGGACTCTCCCGGGGTGTACAGGTTCCGTGACGAGCACCGCCGGGTGATCTACGTCGGAAAGGCGAAGAGCCTGCGCCAGCGCCTGGCGAACTACTTCCAGGACCTGGCGAGCCTGCACCCCCGTACCCGGACGATGGTCACCACCGCGGCGTCCGTGGAGTGGACCGTGGTGTCCACGGAGGTCGAGGCGCTCCAGCTGGAGTACTCCTGGATCAAGGAGTACGACCCCCGCTTCAACGTGAAGTACCGCGACGACAAGAGCTACCCCTACCTCGCGGTGACGATGAACGAGGAGTTCCCGCGGGTCCAGGTGATGCGAGGTCACAAGAAGAAGGGTGTGCGCTACTTCGGGCCGTACGGCCACGCGTGGGCCATCCGGGACACCGTCGACCTGCTGCTGCGCGTGTTCCCGGTGCGCACCTGCTCGGCAGGGGTGTTCAAGAACGCCACCCGCACCGGCCGCCCCTGCCTGCTCGGCTACATCGGCAAGTGCTCGGCCCCCTGCGTCGGCCGGATCGAGCCGGAGGAGCACCGCGAACTGGCCGAGGATTTCTGCGACTTCATGGCCGGCCGCACCGGTACCTACCTCCGCCGTCTGGAGCAGCGGATGACGGAGGCCGCCGAGGAGATGGAGTACGAGCGGGCCGCCCGGCTGCGCGACGACATCGAGGCCCTGAAGAAGGCCATGGAGAAGAACGCGGTCGTGCTCGCCGACGCGACCGACGCCGACCTCATCGCCGTCGCGGAGGACGAGCTGGAGGCGGCCGTCCAGATCTTCCACGTGCGCGGCGGACGCGTGCGCGGTCAGCGCGGCTGGGTGACGGACAAGGTGGAGGACGTCACCACCGGGGCTCTCGTCGAGCACGCCCTCCAGCAGCTCTACGGCGAGGAGACCGGCGACGCCGTCCCCAAGGAGGTGCTGGTCCCGGCGCTGCCCGAGCCGGTCGAGCCGGTCCAGGAGTGGCTCACCGGCCGCCGTGGGGCCAATGTCTCGCTGCGCATCCCGCAGCGCGGCGACAAGAAGGCGCTGATGGAGACCGTGCAGCGCAACGCGCAGCAGTCGCTCGCCCTGCACAAGACCAAGCGTGCCTCCGACCTCACCACCCGTTCGCGCGCGCTGGAGGAGATCGCCGACGCCCTGGACCTGGACAGCGCCCCGCTGCGCATCGAGTGCTACGACATCTCGCACCTCCAGGGCGACGACGTGGTGGCCTCCATGGTCGTCTTCGAGGACGGCCTGCAGCGCAAGAGCGAGTACCGCCGCTTCCAGATCAAGGGCTTCGCCGGCCAGGACGACGTGCGCTCCATGCACGAGGTGATCACCCGCCGCTTCCGCCGCTACCTCGCCGAGAAGGAGCGGACCGGCGAGTGGGTGGAGGACGGCGCCGAGGACGCCCTCACGGAATCCGGCGCCACCGGGGAATCCGGCGTCCCCGCGGGCCCCGGCGCCCCCACGGCCTCCGCCGGTACCCCCACGGCCTCCGAATCCCGAACCCGCAGCCTCACCGGGGCCGACTCTGACGCCGCCCCCGCCCCGGACCCCGACGACGCCCCCGTCAACGGTTTCAAGGACGAGGACGGCCGCCCCAAGAAGTTCGCCTACCCGCCCCAGCTCGTGGTCGTCGACGGCGGTCAGCCGCAGGTCGCCGCCGCCAAACGGGCGCTCGACGAGCTAGGGATCGACGACATCGCCGTCTGCGGCCTCGCCAAGCGCCTCGAAGAGGTGTGGCTGCCCGAGGACGACGACCCGGTGGTCCTGCCCCGCACCAGCGAGGGCCTCTACCTGCTCCAGCGGATCCGTGACGAGGCGCACCGCTTCGCCATCACCTACCAGCGCACCAAGCGGGCCAAGCGCTTCCGTTCCAGTCCCCTGGACGACGTGCCGGGGCTCGGCGAGACCCGCAAACAGGCGTTGATCAAGCATTTCGGCTCGGTGAAGAAGCTGCGATCCGCCACAATCGAGCAGATCCAGGAAGTACCCGGGATAGGCCGCAAGACGGCCGAGACCATCGCCGTGGCCCTCGCCCAGGCGGCCCCGGCCGCACCCGCCGTGAACACGGCGACCGGAGAGATCATGGATGACAGGGAAGACGAGGCGCCCGAGACGACGGCGGACGCCTCGGGGGAGCCCGTACCCGCGGGCGCCCCGGACGATCGACGGGGCCAGGAGAGATGACCGAGCGCGACGCACACCCCACAGCACAGCGAGATCCGGCGTTCAGCGAAACGCAGGGTGAGCCCGAGGAAACGCACAACGAGTCGGGCCAGGATCAGCCGCAGGAGGCGCAAGCCGAAGCGGTCCAGGAAAACGGAGCAGAAGTGAGTACGGACGCCACCGCTGCCGGGGTGCCCGAGGCGGCCATCCCCGAGCTGGTGATCATCTCCGGCATGTCGGGAGCCGGCCGGTCGACGGCGGCGAAGTGCCTGGAGGACCTCGGCTGGTTCGTCGTGGACAACCTCCCGCCGGCCCTCATCCCCACCATGGTCGAGCTGGGCGCCCGCTCCCAGGGCAACGTGGCGCGGATCGCGGTCGTGGTCGACGTGCGCGGGCGGCGCTTCTTCGACAACCTGCGCGAGTCCCTCGCCGACCTCGACAGCCGGTCCGTCACACGCCGGATCGTCTTCCTGGAGTCCTCCGACGACGCCCTGGTCCGCCGCTTCGAGTCGGTGCGCCGCCCGCACCCGCTGCAGGGCGACGGCCGGATCGTGGACGGCATCGCCGCCGAGCGGGAGCTGCTGCGCGAGCTGCGCGGCGACGCCGACCTGGTGATCGACACCTCCAGCCTCAACGTGCACGAGCTGCGCGCCAAGATGGACGCCCAGTTCGCCGGCGAGGAGGAGCCCGAGCTGCGGGCGACGGTGATGTCGTTCGGCTTCAAGTACGGCCTGCCGGTCGACGCCGACCTGGTCGCCGACATGCGGTTCCTGCCCAACCCGCACTGGGTGCCGGAGCTGCGCCCGTACACCGGACTCAACGAGGAGGTGTCGGCGTACGTCTTCAACCAGCCGGGCGCCAAGGAGTTCCTCGACCGGTACGCCGAGCTGCTGCGGCTGATCGCGACCGGGTACCGGCGTGAGGGCAAGCGCTACGTGACGATCGCCATCGGCTGCACGGGCGGCAAGCACCGCTCGGTCGCCGTGTCCGAGAAGCTCGCCGCCCGCCTGGCCGCCGAGGGAGTGGAGACCGTAGTCGTGCACCGGGACATGGGGCGCGAGTGACCGAGCGCAGTCCACGGCTGAGCAGGCTGCGGCGGATGGTGCCCGAGTCCCGCACA
Organism: Streptomyces sp. NPDC008092; assembly: GCF_042957285.1. Classification (NCBI taxonomy): domain Bacteria; kingdom Bacillati; phylum Actinomycetota; class Actinomycetes; order Kitasatosporales; family Streptomycetaceae; genus Streptomyces; species Streptomyces sp. NPDC008092. Next base: position 201,300 of record NZ_JBIBHY010000006.1, on the reverse strand, counting down.
GGCCGTCCCGTCGAGGCCCGCGGTGCCCGGCCGCGTCGCCGCGGTGCCCAGCCCAAGGTGGTCGCCCTGGGCGGCGGCATGGGCCTGTCCGCCTCGCTCGCCGCCCTGCGGCGGATCACCGGCGACCTCACCGCCGTCGTCACCGTGGCCGACGACGGCGGCTCCAGCGGGCGCCTCCGCGACGAGCTGGGTGTGCTCCCGCCGGGTGATCTTCGCAAGGCGCTCGCCGCCCTGTGCGGTGACGACGACTGGGGGCAGACCTGGGCCCGGGTCATCCAGCACCGCTTCCAGTCCAAGGGCGACCTGCACGAGCACGCGGTCGGCAATCTGCTGATCGTCGCCCTGTGGGAGCAGCTCGGCGACCACGTCCAGGCACTGGACCTGGTGGGCAGGCTGCTCGGCGCGCACGGGCGCGTGCTGCCGATGTCCGCCGTGCCGCTGGAGCTGCAGGCCCTGGTCAAGGGGCACGACCCGGAGCGGCCCGAGGAGGTGGACCTGGTCCGCGGGCAGGCCACCGTGGCGCTCACGCCCGGCGAGGTGCAGTCCGTGCACCTGGTGCCGCACGACCCGCCGGCCGTGCCGGAGGCGGTGGCGGCCGTCCTGGACGCGGACTGGGTGGTGCTCGGCCCCGGCTCCTGGTTCTCGTCGGTGATCCCGCACCTGCTCGTCCCCGATCTGCTGGACGCGCTCACCGAGACCAAGGCCCGTAAGGTCCTCTCGCTGAACCTGGCGCCGCAGCCGGGAGAAACCGAAGGGTTCTCACCGCAGCGTCATTTGGAGGTTTTGGGGCGACACGCCCCTAAACTCGCCCTGGACGTGGTGCTGGCCGACGAGGCCGCCGTGCCCGACCGCGACTCGCTCACCGAGGCCGCCAAGCGGCTGGGAGCCGCGGTCGAGCTGAGCCCCGTGGCCCGGACCGACGGTTCACCCCGGCACGACCCGGAGCTGTTGGCCGCCGCGTACGACCGTATTTTTCGGATGCATGGAAGGATCGGCCCATGGCGATGACGGCAGCGGTGAAGGACGAGATCTCCCGGCTACCCGTCACCCGGACCTGCTGCCGGAAGGCGGAGGTCTCCGCCATTCTGCGGTTCGCGGGCGGCCTCCACCTGGTGAGCGGGCGCATCGTGATCGAGGCGGAGCTGGACACCGCGATGGCGGCCCGGCGCCTCAAGCGGGACATCCTGGAGATCTTCGGCCACAGCTCCGAGCTGATCGTGATGGCACCCGGCGGGCTGCGCCGCGGCTCCCGGTACGTCGTACGGGTGGTGGCGGGCGGCGACCAGCTGGCCCGCCAGACCGGGCTGGTGGACGGCCGGGGCAGGCCGATCCGGGGCCTGCCCCCGCAGGTCGTCTCCGGGGCCACCTGCGACGCTGAGGCGGCCTGGCGCGGCGCCTTCCTGGCGCACGGCTCGCTGACCGAGCCCGGCCGCTCCTCCTCCCTGGAGGTGACCTGCCCGGGCCCGGAGGCCGCGCTCGCGCTGGTCGGCGCCGCCCGCCGGCTCTCCATCGCCGCGAAGGCCCGCGAGGTGCGCGGGGTGGACCGGGTGGTCGTCCGTGACGGTGACGCGATCGGCGCCCTGCTGACCCGGCTGGGTGCGCACGAGTCGGTGCTGGCCTGGGAGGAGCGCCGGATGCGCCGCGAGGTCCGCGCCACCGCGAACCGCCTCGCCAACTTCGACGACGCCAACCTGCGCCGCTCCGCCCGCGCCGCCGTCGCGGCCGGAGCCAGGGTCCAGCGCGCCCTGGAGATCCTCGGCGACGAGGTGCCCGAGCACCTCGCCGCGGCCGGCCGGCTGCGCATGGAGCACAAGCAGGCCTCCCTGGAGGAGCTGGGCGCGCTCGCCGACCCGCCGCTCACCAAGGACGCCGTCGCCGGCCGGATCCGCCGTCTGCTCGCGATGGCCGACAAGCGTGCGTCCGATCTGGGTATCCCGGGCACCGAGGCCAACCTCTCCGAGGAGCTGGCCGACAACCTCGCAGGCTGAGGCACCGTCAGCCGGCCGGTGCCGATGGCCGCGACGGTCGTCGGCACCGGTGTTTGCGTCCCTTTTAAGCCACCGTGAACTGGCCATGAGGCGCCCTTGACTGGATCATGAAGTGTCATGAGCCTGGCATGAGTTCGCCGCCGTGGCGGACCACTGCTAGGGGGGTTCATGAGACACAGAGCGAGATCGATCCTCGCTGTCGGCGCGCTCCTGATCGGCTCGGCCGCGCTCGCACCCATCGCCCAGGCGCAGACCGGAAGTTCCGGGAGGCCCGACCCCGACCAGGTCAAGGTCTTCCGCGCCGACGTCACCAAGAAGCAGATTCCGCTCCTGCTCGAAGCCGGGCAGGACAGCCACGAACTCGGCGACCAGGTCACCGGATCCGGCAAGACGGAAGTCGAGCTGTACCTCACCGACCAGCAGGCGAAGAAACTGGAGAAGCAGGGCGTCGACCTCACCGAGCACACGGTGTCGGCCAAGGCCGAGGCGCGGGTCGAGGGTGCCTCGCAGGGCGTGTTCCGCCCGTACAGCGGCGCCGGCGGGCTGGAGGAGGAGATCCTCGCCACCGCGCAGGCCAACCCCGGCCTCACCAAGGTCGAGTCCATCGGCAGGACGGTGAACGGCCAGGACATCCTCGCGCTCAAGCTGACCAAGGGCGCGAAGAGTTCGAAGGACGGCTCCAAGCCCTCCGTGCTGTACGTGTCCAACCAGCACGCGCGCGAATGGATCACGCCGGAGATGACCCGCCGGCTGATGCACTACTACCTGGACAACTACAGCACCGACAAGCGCGTCAAGAAGATCGTCGACTCGACCGAACTGTGGTTCGTGCTGTCCGCCAACCCCGACGGCTACGACTACACCTTCCAGAACTCCGACACCCGCCTGTGGCGCAAGAACCTGCGGGACGTCAACGGCGACGGTGTCATCAGCACGGGTGACGGCGTCGACCTCAACCGCAACTTCGGCTACAAGTGGGGCTACGACGACGAGGGTTCGTCGCCCAACCCCACCAGCGAGACCTACCGCGGCGCGAGCCCCGAGTCCGAGCCCGAGACCAGGGCGCTGGACGCCTTCGAGAAGCGAATCGGGTTCACGTACGGCATCAACTACCACTCCGCCGCCGAGCTCCTCCTCTACGGCGTCGGCTGGCAGGTGGCCACCCCGACCCCGGACGACGTCCTCTACAAGGCGCTGGCCGGCACCCCGGACAACCCGGCGATCCCCGGCTACCACTCGCAGGTCTCCTCGGAGCTGTACACCACCAACGGCGAGGCGGACGGCCACGCGTCGAACGTCAACGGCATGGCGATGTTCACCCCCGAGATGTCGACCTGCCAGACGGCCTCGGACATCGACCCGAACGACGCCTGGAACGCCGCCGACTGCCAGTCGGTCTTCAACTTCCCGGACGACGAGAAGCTGATCCAGGACGAGTTCGCGAAGAACATCCCCTTCGCGCTCTCCGTCGCCGAGACCGCCGCCCACCCCGACCAGCCGGTCTCCTCGGTCGGCCTGAGCGCCGCCGACTTCACCCCGGCGACGTTCTCCACGTCGTACTCGCGCGGCGCCGACCAGGAGGTCTCCGTCGTCGTCCGCAAGGCGGTCCGCGACAAGGAGCTCAAGTACCGCGTCGACGGGGGCCGCACCCAGGACAGGAAGCTCAAGGCCTGGAAGGGCGGCGAGACCTACGGCGGCGCCGACAACCTCTACTTCGACGAGTACCGGGCCAAGGTGAAGGACGGCGACCCGGGCGACAAGGTCGAGGTGTGGTTCACCGGTGAGACGAAGAGCGGCAGGAAGGTCTCCAGCTCGCACTTCACGTACACCGTCGCCGAGCGGCCCAAGGCGGACACCCTGGTGGTCGCCGAGGAGGGCGCCAAGGCCACTCAGGCGCAGACCTACGTCGACGCGCTGAAGGCGGCCGGACGCAAGGCGGTCGTCTGGGACGTCGCCACCCAGGGCGCGCCCGACGCGCTCGGCGTGCTGAAGCACTTCAGGACGGTCGTGCACTACTCGGGTACGAGCGGCCCCGGCAACGACACCCAGCTCCAGCTGCGCGCCTACCTCAACGAGGGCGGCAGGCTGATCGAGGCCGGCGAGCTGGCCGGCGGCAGCGTGAACCTCGGCGACGGCACCCCGTCCAACGACTTCAGCCAGTACTACCTGGGCGCCTACTCCCGTACGTCGACGCCCGGAGCCACCGGCTTCACCGGCACCGGTACCCTGGACGGCTTCAGCGGACCCCTGAGCGGCACGTCCGCCAACCCGCTCGACAGGGCCGGGACCTACGCCGTCACCTCCGACGAGCTGTCGCCCGCCACGTACCCCCAGTTCGCCAGCGCGGGCGCGGGCCAGTTCGCCGGGACCGTCAACCCGTACGGGCCGTACTCCGGGTCGTACATGGCCGCGGCCGTCCACACCGACGACGCCTACAAGCGCCTCACCCGCACCGTCGACCTCACCGGTGTCACCGCGTCCCAGCAGCCGGCCCTCAGCGCCAGGCTGTTGTGGGACACCGAGCCCGGCTACGACCACGCGGTCGTCGAGGCGCACGTCGTCGGCAGCGACGACTGGACGACCCTGCCCGAGAAGAACGGCGCCACCAGCAGCACCGTGCCGAGCGAGTGCGGGGCGGGCTTCCTGATCGCCGAGCACCCGTGGCTCAAGCACTACCTGACCATCGCGGACAACCGGTGCACCGCGAGCGGCACCAGCGGCGCCTGGAACAGCTTCACCGGCAAGTCGGCGGGCTGGCAGCCGGTGAGCTTCGACCTGAGCGCCTACGCCGGCAGGAGCGTCGAGATCTCCATCGGCTACATCACCGACCCGAGCACCGGCGGACACGGCGTCCTCGTCGACGACGCCTCGCTCGTGGTCGGCGGCACGGCCACCGAGACCGAGGGCTTCGAGACCTCGCTCGGCCCCTGGAGCGTCACCGGCCCGCCCGCGGGCAGCCCGGCCGTCCTCAAGGACTGGGAGCGGACCGGAGTGCTGTTCAAGACGTACGGAGCGGTCACCACCGACCGCACCGTGCTGCTCGGTTTCGGCCTGGAACAGGTCACTTCCGCGGCCGATCGTGCCGCTCTGGTGAAGAAGGCGTTGACAGTACTCGACAACTGATGCCGACGGCACTCGACAAGTGAGCCGACCCGCTCACGAACGAGTGAAACCACGGTAAAAACAGGCCGACATTCCCTTTCGAAACCGGGTAATTCGACCACCGATCCGAGACGGTCCGTACCCCTACTGGCGGGTACGGACCGCCTCGCCGTGTATGGGGCATCTGGATGTCACCGCGGGAGCCTCAGGGAGGTAGGGTCATGGGTGGTCGGGGACATCCCAAATACAGCTCGCCGGCACCGCATGGCCGGCGTACCAACGAGGAGATCGGTTCGTGACGATCCGCGTAGGCATCAACGGCTTCGGTCGTATCGGTCGCAACTACTTCCGCGCGCTGCTGGAGCAGGGCGCTGACATCGAGATCGTGGCTGTCAACGACCTGGGTGACACCGCGACCACCGCGCACCTGCTGAAGTACGACACGATCCTCGGCCGCCTCAAGGCCGAGGTGTCGCACACCGCCGACACGATCACCGTCGACGGCCACACCATCAAGGTGCTGTCCGAGCGCAACCCCGCCGACATCCCGTGGGGCGACCTGGGCGTCGACATCGTCATCGAGTCGACCGGCATCTTCACCAACAAGGAGGACGCCGCCAAGCACATCGCGGGCGGCGCCAAGAAGGTCCTCATCTCGGCTCCGGCCAAGAACGAGGACATCACCATCGTGATGGGCGTCAACCAGGACAAGTACGACGCGGCCAACCACCACGTCATCTCCAACGCCTCCTGCACCACCAACTGTGTGGCGCCGATGGCGAAGGTCCTCGACGAGAACTTCGGCATCGTCAAGGGCCTGATGACGACGGTGCACGCGTACACCAACGACCAGCGCATCCTGGACTTCCCGCACAAGGACCTGCGTCGCGCGCGTGCCGCCGCGGAGAACATCATCCCGACCACCACGGGTGCCGCCAAGGCGACCGCGCTGGTCCTCCCGCAGCTCAAGGGCAAGCTGGACGGCATCGCCATGCGCGTCCCGGTCCCGACCGGCTCCGCCACCGACCTGGTCGTGACCCTGCAGCGCGAGGTCACCAAGGACGAGGTCAACGCCGCGTTCAAGAAGGCCTCCGAGGACGGCGACCTGAAGGGCTACCTGGCGTACACCGAGGACGAGATCGTCTCCTCGGACATCGTCGGCGACCCGGCCTCCTGCACCTTCGACTCCTCCCTGACCATGGTCCAGGAGGGCAACACGGTGAAGATCCTCGGCTGGTACGACAACGAGTGGGGCTACTCCAACCGCCTCGTCGACCTCACGGTCTTCGTCGGCGACCAGCTCTGATCGGCCGAACAGGCAGCACGATGCGGTAGCAGGGCTCGGGCAGCGCACGGTCGCGCCGCCCGGGCCCTGACGCACGTAAGGATCGACCCGACGACATACGGTTCGATCAGTCCTCGTACGATCAAGAGCCCTCCTGTAGGAGTCCCCAACCATGAAGACGATCGACGAACTCCTCGCCGAAGGGGTCGACGGCAAGCGGGTCTTCGTCCGTGCCGACCTCAACGTGCCGATGGCCGACGGTCTCATCACCGACGACGGTCGCATCCGTGCCGTTCTGCCCACCGTCAAGGCCCTTGCCGACGCGGGCGCCAAGGTGGTCGTCGCCTCCCACCTGGGCCGTCCCAAGGGCGCCCCGGACCTGAAGTTCTCCCTGCTCCAGGCCGCCGAGCGGCTCGCCGAACTGCTCGGCGCCCCGGTCGCGTTCGCCCAGGACACCGTCGGTCCCGCCGCCCACGACGCGGTGCGGGGCCTGGAGCCCGGCCAGGTCGCGGTCATCGAGAACCTGCGCTTCAACGCCGGTGAGACCTCCAAGGACGACACCGAGCGCGGCGAGTTCGCCGACCAGCTCGCCGCCCTCGCGGACGTCTACGTCGGCGACGGCTTCGGCGCCGTGCACCGCAAGCACGCCTCCGTCTACGACCTCCCGGCCCGGCTGCCGCACTACGCCGGCTACCTGATCGCCACCGAGGTCGGCGTCCTGAAGAAGCTCACCGAGGACGTCCAGCGGCCGTACGTCGTGGTGCTCGGCGGCGCCAAGGTCTCCGACAAGCTCGCCGTGATCGACCAGCTGCTCGGCAAGGCCGACCGCATCCTCGTCGGCGGCGGCATGGTGTACACCTTCCTCAAGGCCAAGGGCTACGAGGTCGGCAGCTCCCTCCTCCAGGAGGACCAGCTCGCGACCGTCACGGAGTACCTGGAGCGCGCCGAGAAGACCGGTGTCGAGATCGTCCTGCCGGTCGACACCCTGGTCTCCGCCGCGTTCCCGGACCTGTCGGCCAAGGCTCCGTCCCACCCGTCCACGGTCCCCGCGGACGCCATGCCGGCCGGCCAGATGGGCCTGGACATCGGCCCGGAGACCAGCAAGCTGTACGCCTCGAAGCTCGCCGACGCCGCCACCGTCTTCTGGAACGGTCCCATGGGCGTCTTCGAGCACCCGGACTACGCCGCGGGCACCCGGGCGGTCGCCCAGGCCCTCGTCGAGTCCAAGGGCTTCACCGTCGTCGGCGGCGGGGACTCCGCAGCCGCCGTGCGCATCCTCGGCTTCGACGAGAACGCGTTCGGACACATCTCGACCGGTGGCGGCGCCTCCCTCGAATACCTAGAGGGCAAGACGCTCCCCGGCCTCGCCGCACTGGAGGACTGACCCCGTATGACCACTCGCACGCCGATCATGGCGGGCAACTGGAAGATGAACCTCAACCACCTCGAGGCCATCGCGCACGTCCAGAAGCTCGCCTTCGCCCTGGCCGACAAGGACTACGAGGCCGTCGAGGTCGCCGTCCTGCCGCCCTTCACCGACCTGCGTTCCGTGCAGACCCTGGTCGACGGCGACAAGCTCAAGATCAAGTACGGCGCCCAGGACCTCTCGGCGCACGACTCCGGCGCCTACACCGGCGAGATCTCCGGACCCATGCTGGCCAAGCTGAAGTGCACGTACGTGGTCATCGGCCACTCCGAGCGCCGCCAGTACCACGCCGAGACCGACGAGATCGTGAACGCCAAGGTCAAGGCCGCCTACAAGCACGGTCTGACCCCGATCCTGTGCGTCGGTGAGGAGCTGGACGTCCGCGAGGCGGGCAACCACGTCTCCCACACCCTCGCCCAGGTCGAGGGCGGTCTCAAGGACCTCCCGGCCGAGCAGGCCGAGTCCGTCGTGATCGCCTACGAGCCCGTGTGGGCCATCGGCACCGGCAAGGTCTGCGGCGCCGCGGACGCCCAGGAGGTCTGCGCCGCGATCCGCGCCAAGGTCGCCGAGCTGTACAGCCAGGAGCTGGCCGACCAGGTCCGTATCCAGTACGGCGGCTCCGTCAAGGCCGGCAACGTGGCCGAGATCATGGCGCAGGCCGACATCGACGGCGCCCTGGTGGGCGGTGCCTCGCTGGACGCGGACGAATTCGTCAAGATCGTGCGCTTCCGCGACCAGTGATCGGGGTGAGCGAGTAGGCCCCGGGGGCGATCCGTCGTACCCTTGCGGGGACAAGGCGGTCAGCTGCCTTGTCCCCGTGGTTCACCACAGTCGTTCATCCGCATCCGAGAGAGTTGGTCCAGCCGTGGTTTTGGGGTTCTCGATCGCCCTGATCGTCTTCAGCCTGCTGCTGATGCTGCTGGTGCTGATGCACAAGGGCAAGGGCGGCGGCCTCTCCGACATGTTCGGTGGCGGTATGCAGTCCTCCGTCGGTGGCTCCTCGGTCGCCGAGCGGAACCTGGACCGGATCACCCTGGTGATCGGTCTGCTGTGGCTCGCGTGCATCATCGTCCTCGGCATCCTGATGAAGACGAACAGCTGATCCGCGACTCGCACACACGCACAATCTGTACGTAAGGCCCCATGTTCGGTACGCGCACCTGAGCGCGGCCTATCATGGGGCTTGCGTCTAGGTGCTGGGGCGGTAACTCCCACCACTGGACGCGCGTTGGGCCTTACGTAGACTGAGGCGCTCGCAACGAAGCGACACGCCGACTCGCTTCGCGGCACCATCACGCAGGGAGTTACGACCGTGGCAAGTGGCAACGCGATCCGAGGTAGCCGGGTCGGGGCGGGGCCGATGGGCGAGGCCGAGCGCGGCGAGTCCGCGCCGCGTCTGCGCATCTCCTTCTGGTGCTCCAACGGGCACGAGACGCAGCCCAGCTTCGCCAGCGACGCGCAGGTGCCCGAGACCTGGGACTGCCCGCGCTGCGGCTTCCCGGCCGGTCAGGACCGGGACAACCCGCCGGACCCGCCGCGCACCGAGCCGTACAAGACGCACCTCGCGTACGTACGGGAGCGGCGCAGCGACGCGGACGGCGAGGCGATCCTCGCCGAGGCGCTCGCCAAACTGCGGGGCGAGATCTAGAAGTTGGACCGGCCGGGAGCCTGCGGGCGCCCGGCCGGAGCTGTCTCCGCGGCCGGTGCCGGGTACGCGTCCGGCCCATTGTCAGTGCTGCCCTCTACGGTTTGTGCATCGGCGAATCGTGAGCGGGCGGCGGTGACGGTGGGCGAGGGGGCACCCGCGTGGCGCGGGGGATTCGGGCGGCTGTGGACGGCCGCCGTGGTCTCCCGGTTCGGGGACGCGTTACGGGCGTCCGCGCTGCCCCTGCTGGCCGCGCGCCTGACCGACGCGCCGCTCGCCATCGCTTCGGTGACCGCCTGCGGCTATCTGCCGTGGCTGCTGTTCGGCCTGCTCGGAGGTGCCGTCGCGGACCGGGTGGACCAGCGGCGCGCGATGTGGGCCGTGGACACGGTACGAGGGCTGCTCGTCGCCGCCTTCGCACTCGCCGTGGCGCTCGGTCACGCCTCGATCGTTCTCCTGCTTCTGCTCGCCTTCGCGCTCACCACCCTGCAGACCCTCTTCGACAACGCCTCCACGGCCCTGCTGCCGTCCCTGGTGGACCGGCACGCCCTGGGCGGGGCGAACGCCCGGCTGATGACCGGCCAGCAGATCGCCGGCGGCCTGCTCGGCGCCCCGCTGGTGCCGCTGCTCCTGACGGCCGGCGCGTCGGTGCCCTTCGCGGCCGACGCGATCACCTACCTCGCGGCCGCCGTCCTGGTCGCCTCGCTGCGGACCCGGCCGCCCGAGCGGGCGCCACGCCCGGCCGGCAGCACCCTGCGCACGGAGATCGGCGAGGGCCTGCGCGCCCTGTGGCAGGACCGCGCCCTGCGGGCCACCTGCGTGGCCACCCTGCTCTGCAACATCGGCATGGGCGCGCTGATCGCCACCCTCGTGCTGCACGTCACGCGCTGGCTGCAGGCCGGCACCGCCGGATACGCCGCGGCCATGACCGCGTACTCGGCCGGCAGCATCACCGGCGGCTTCCTCGCCCAGCGCATGGCCCGCCGCACCGGCCGGGTGCGGGCCCTGCTGGTCGCCGGGACGGTCCAGACGTCGGCCCTGCTGCTCATGGGCACCGTCCGGCACCTCGGCGCGCTCGTCGCCGGCATGCTCCTGCTCGGCGCGATGAACATGGTGTGGAACGTCAACCAGGTCACGCTGATGCAGCAACGCGCGCCCGAGTCGATGACCGGCCGGATCGCCGCCGCCTTCCGCACCTCCTCCACCTCCGGTGCGCCGCTCGGCGCCCTCCTCGGCGGAGCCGTCGCGGGAGCCTACGGCCTGAACGCGCCCGCGCTGCTGGCCGCCGTCCTCTTCGGCCTGGCCGTCACCTCGTTGATACCGGTGCGCAAGCCGGACGTACCTGTTGTTGCGCCGCGGGACCGCGCGACGGCAGGCCGTGCCCCGAGCTGATCAACTAGGTTGGAACGGCAGCGGCGCAGGCACGCAACAGGACAGGTGCAAGGAAGAAGGCTGAAGTCGGAATGAACGCAGACGGCCGTACCAGGCTCAACCAGACGCCCGAGTGGACCGCGCTCGCCGAGCACCGGGAGGAGCTCGCCGAGACCCATCTGCGGGACCTGTTCGCCGCCGACCCGGGACGCGGCACGGGCTACACCCTCCAGGTCGGCGACCTCCACGTCGACTACTCGAAGCACCTGGTCAACGACGAGACGCTGCGGCTGTTGCGGGAGCTGGCCGCCGCCACCGACGTCTTCGGGCTGCGGGACGCCATGTTCCGCGGCGAGAAGATCAACGTCACCGAGAACCGCGCGGTGCTGCACACGGCCCTGCGCGCCCCGCGCGACGCGGTGATCGAGGTCGACGGCGAGAACGTGGTGCCGCAGGTGCACGCGGTCCTGGACAAGATGGGCGCCTTCGCCGACCGGGTCCGCTCCGGCGCCTGGACCGGTCACACCGGCAAGCGCATCCGGAACGTCGTCAACATCGGCATCGGCGGCTCCGACCTCGGCCCGGCGATGGCCTACGAGGTGCTGCGCAGCTTCACCGACCGCGACCTCACGGTCCGCTTCGTCTCCAACGTGGACGGCGCCGACCTGCACGAGGCGACCCGCGACCTGGACCCGGCGGAGACCCTCTTCATCATCGCCTCCAAGACGTTCACCACCATCGAGACGATCACCAACGCCACCTCGGCCCGCAACTGGCTCCTCACCGAGCTGAAGGCCGGCCAGGAAGCGGTCGCCAAGCACTTCGTGGCCCTCTCCACGAACGCCGAGAAGGTGTCGGAGTTCGGCATCGACACGGCCAACATGTTCGAGTTCTGGGACTGGGTCGGCGGCCGCTACTCCTACGACTCGGCCATCGGCCTCTCCCTGATGATCGCCATCGGCCCGGACCGGTTCCGCGAGATGCTGGACGGCTTCCACCTGGTCGACGAGCACTTCCGCACCGCACCCGCCGAGTCCAACGTCCCCCTTCTGCTGGGCCTGCTGGGCATCTGGTACGGCAACTTCCACGACGCCCAGTCGCACGCGGTCCTGCCGTACTCGCACTACCTCTCCAAGTTCACCGCCTACCTCCAGCAGCTGGACATGGAGTCCAACGGCAAGTACGTGGCGCGCGACGGCCAGGAGGTCGACTGGCAGACCGGCCCGGTCGTCTGGGGCACGCCGGGCACCAACGGGCAGCACGCGTACTACCAGTTGATCCACCAGGGCACCAAGCTGATCCCGGCGGACTTCATCGGCTTCGCCGAGCCGGTCGCCGAGCTGAGCGGTGAACTCAGGGCGCAGCACGACCTGCTGATGGCGAACTTCTTCGCGCAGACCCAGGCGCTGGCCTTCGGCAAGACCGCCGACGAGGTCCGCGCGGAGGGCGTGGCCGAGGAGCAGGTGGCGCACCGCACCTTCAAGGGCAACCACCCGACGACGACCGTCCTAGCGAAGGAACTCACCCCGTCGGTCCTGGGCCAGCTGGTGGCGTTGTACGAGCACAAGGTCTTCACCCAGGGCGCCGTCTGGAACATCGACTCCTTCGACCAGTGGGGTGTGGAGCTGGGCAAGGTCCTCGCCAAGCGCGTGGAACCGGCCCTGACCGAGGGCGCCGAGGTGCCCGGCCTGGACCCGTCGACGAAGGCGCTGGTGGCCAAGTACCGGGAGCTGCGCGGGCGTTAGGCCCGGAAATGAAGAACCCGTACGGCCACCTGGGCCGTACGGGTTCTTTTCAGTGCTCCGTCACGCCGAAGCCGGCGGATACAGCGATCGCGGCAGCTGGGAGGCTGCCGTCGAGTCCAGGAGCCACAGGGTGCGCTGGCGGCCCTGGGCGCCTGCTGCCGGGGCCTGGATCTCGCCCGCGCCCGAGAGGGCGATGGCGACGGCCTCGGCCTTGTCCTCGCCCGCCGCCAGCAGCCAGACCTCGCGGGCCGAGCGGATGGCGGGGAGGGTGAGGGAGACGCGGGTCGGCGGGGGCTTGGGGGCGCCGTGGACGCCGACCACCGTGCGTTCCGTCTCGCGGACCGCGGGGAGCTCAGGGAAGAGCGAGGCCACGTGGGTGTCCGGGCCGACGCCCAGCATCAGGACGTCGAAGGTGGGCACCGAGCCGTGGTTCTCGGGGCCGGCCGCGCGGGCCAGCTCCGCCGCGTAGGCCTCGGCCGCCGCGTCCACGTCCGTGCCCCAGGGGCCGTCCGACGCGGGCATGGCGTGCACGCGCTTCGGGTCCACCGGGACCTGGCCGAGCAGGGCGTCGCGGGCCTGGGTGACGTTGCGCTCCGGGTCGTCCTCGGGCAGGAAGCGCTCGTCGCCCCACCAGAGGTCGAGCCGGCCCCAGTCGATGGCGTCCCGGGCCGGGGCCGCCGCCAGGGCCGCCAGCAGGCCGTTGCCGTTGCGGCCGCCCGTGAGGACCACGGACGCCTCGCCCCGGGAGGCCTGGGCGTCCACGATCTTCGTGATCAGACGGGCCGCGGCGGCCTGCGCCATCAGTTCCTTGTCGCGGTGCACGACCAGCTGGGGAGTGCTCATGTCGCCTTCGCCCTCTTCTTCAGCGGCGGCCTTTCCTGCGGTGCCGCTTCTGTCGTGGGAGCCTCGGCAGCGGCTTCGGGGGCTGCTGCGAGGGTGACCGGTTCTCCTTTGGGCAACGAGTCCGGCGCCGAGGCGGTGTCCTGAGCCGTCGGAGCCGGTTCCGCCGCGGGAGCCGCCGACGCGTGCAGACGCTCCACACCGAACCGCAGTGCCGAGGCGTAGGTGTCGTCCGGGTCGAGCCGGCGCAGTTCCTCCGCGATCAGCTCGGCCGTGTCGCGCCGCTTCAGCGCCACCGCACGGTCCGGCTGACCGTCGATGGACAGGGTCGCCAGGGAGCCGTCCGCGCGGTCGAGCGCGATCGCGCCCTCGCTGGTGGCGAGCCGCACCGCGGTCAGGCCGGGGCCGGCCGAGAGGGAGCGCTTGACGGGGACGTCCAGCCGGTCCGCGAGCCACATCGCCAGCAGCTCGCAGCTAGGGTTGAACTCCTCGCCCTCCACCTCGACCGCCCTGACCTCGCAGACCACCTGGTCCAGGGCCGCCGCCAGCATCGAGCGCCAGGGCGTGATCCGGGTCCAGGACAGGTCCGTGTCGCCGGGGGTGTAGGCGTCCGCGCGGGCGGACAGCTCCCGTACCGGCTGTTCGGAGGAGTAGGTGTCGGTGACCCGGCGCTGGGCGAGGGCGCCCAGCGGGTCCTTCGCCGGGTCGAGCGGGGCGTTCACCGGCCACCACACGACGACCGGCGCGTCGGGCAGCAGCAGCGGCAGCACGACGGAGTCGGCGTGGTCGGCGACCTCGCCGTGCAGCCGCAGGATCACCGTCTCGCCGGAGCCCGCGTCCGCGCCCACCCGGACCTCGGCGTCCAGGCGGGACGCCGTACGGTCGCGGGGGGAGCGGGAGACGCGCTTGATGACGACCAGCGTGCGCGAGGGGTGCTCGTGCGAGGCGTCGCCGGCGGCCTTCAGGGCGTCGTACGCGTTCTCCTCGTCGGTGACGATGACGAGGGTGAGCACCATGCCCACGGCGGGCGTGCCGATGGCCCGGCGGCCCTGCACCAGCGCCTTGTTGACCTTGCCGGCCGTGGTGTCCGTGAGGTCTATCTTCATGGGCGGCGCCAGCTCCGTCCGTCTCGTGCCAGCATCTCGTCGGCCTCCGCGGGGCCCCAGGTGCCGGACTTGTACTGGGCGGGCCTGCCGTGCTTGTCCCAGTGCTCCTCGATCGGGTCGAGGATCTTCCAGGACAGCTCGACCTCCTCCGTGCGCGGGAAGAGGTTGGAGTCGCCGAGCAGCACGTCCAGGATCAGCCGCTCGTAGGCCTCCGGGCTGGACTCGGTGAACGACTCGCCGTAGGCGAAGTCCATCGACACGTCCCGGATCTCCATCGAGGTGCCGGGCACCTTGGAGCCGAAGCGGACCGTGATGCCCTCGTCGGGCTGGACGCGGATGACGATCGCGTTCTGGCCCAGTTCCTCCGTCGCCGTGTGGTCGAAGGGGGAGTGCGGGGCCCGCTGGAAGACCACCGCGATCTCGGTGACCCGGCGGCCCAGCCGCTTGCCGGTGCGCAGGTAGAAGGGGACGCCCGCCCAGCGGCGGTTGTCGATCTCCAGCTTCACCGCGGCGTAGGTGTCGGTCTTCGACTTGGTGTCGATGCCGTCCTCTTCGAGGTAGCCGATGACCTTCTCGCCGCCCTGCCAGCCGGCCGCGTACTGGCCGCGCACGGTCGAGCGGCCGAGGTCCTTCGGCAGCCGTACCGCGCCGAGCACCTTCTCCTTCTCCGCGGCCAGTGCGTCCGCGTCGAAGGAGGCCGGCTCCTCCATGGCGGTCAGGGCCATGAGCTGGAGGAGGTGGTTCTGGATGACGTCACGGGCCGAGCCGATGCCGTCGTAGTAGCCGGCGCGGCCGCCGATGCCGATGTCCTCGGCCATGGTGATCTGCACGTGGTCCACGAAGGACCGGTTCCAGATCGGCTCGTACATGGTGTTGGCGAAGCGCAGCGCCAGGATGTTCTGGACGGTCTCCTTGCCGAGGTAGTGGTCGATCCGGAACACCTGGTCCGGTTCGAACACCTCGTGCACGACCTTGTTGAGCTCCTCGGCCGACTTCAGGTCGTGGCCGAAGGGCTTCTCGATGACCGCGCGCCGCCAGGAGCCGCCCGACTGGTCGGCCAGGCCGTGCTTCTTCAGCTGCTGGATGACCACCGGGAAGGAGCGCGGCGGCACGGACAGGTAGAAGGCGAAGTTGCCGCCCGTGCCCTGTGCCTTGTCCAGCTCCTCGATGGTGGAGCGCAGCCGCTCGAACGCGTCGTCGTCGTCGAAGGTGCCCTGGACGAAGCGCATCCCCTGGATGAGCTGCTGCCAGACCTCCTCACGGAACGGGGTGCGCGCGTGGTCCTTGACGGCGTCGTGGACCTCGGCGGCGAAGTCCTCGTGGGCCCACTCGCGGCGGGCGAAGCCGACCAGGGAGAAGCCCGGCGGCAGCAGACCCCGGTTGGCGAGGTCGTAGACGGCGGGCATGAGCTTCTTACGGGAGAGGTCGCCCGTGACGCCGAAGATGACCAGCCCCGACGGCCCCGCGATACGCGGGAGCCGTCGGTCTGCGGGGTCACGAAGCGGGTTCGCTCCGGTACCGGAAAGAGGGGACAGGGTTCAGCCCTCCGAGGGGGCCAGGCGCTCCAGCTCCGCCTGGGTCGACTTGAGCAGGTCGTTCCAGGACGCCTCGAACTTGTCGACGCCCTCGTCCTCCAGGACCTGGACCACGTCGTCGTACGAGATCCCGAGCGCCTCGACTGCGTCGAGGTCGGCGCGGGCCTGCTCGTACGTGCCGGTGATCGTGTCGCCGGTGATGCCGCCGTGGTCCTCGACCGCGAGGAGGGTGGCCTCCGGCATGGTGTTCACCGTGTTCGGCGCGACCAGGTCGTCGACGTACAGGGTGTCCTTGTACGACGGGTCCTTCACGCCGGTGGAGGCCCACAGCGGACGCTGCTTGCGGGCGCCCGCGTTCTCCAGCGCCTGCCAGCGGTCGGAGGAGAAGACCTCCTCGTACGCCTGGTAGGCGAGCCGGGCGTTGGCGACGGCGGACTTGCCCTTCAGGGCGAGCGCCTCGTCGGTGCCCAGGTCGTTCAGGCGCTTGTCGATCTCGGTGTCCACCCGGGACACGAAGAACGACGCCACCGAACGGATGAGCGACAGGTCGAGGCCGCGCTCCCTGGCCTTCTCCAGGCCGGCCAGGTAGGCGTCCATGACCGCGCGGTAGCGCTCCAGCGAGAAGATCAGCGTGACGTTGACGCTGATGCCGAGGCCGATGACCTCGGTGATCGCCGGCAGGCCCGCCTGGGTGGCCGGGATCTTGATGAGGGTGTTGGGGCGGTCGACGAGCCAGGCGAGCTGCTTGGCCTCGGCGATCGTCGCCGTGGTGTGGTGCGCCAGGCGCGGGTCGACCTCGATCGACACACGGCCGTCCTGGCCGTCGGTCGCGTCGAACACCGGGCGCAGGATGTCGGCGGCGTCGCGGACGTCCGCCGTGGTGATCATGCGGATGGCCTCTTCGACGGTGACCTTGCGGGCGGCGAGGTCCGAGACCTGCTGCTGGTAGCCGTCGCCCGAAGAGATCGCCTTCTGGAAGATCGTCGGGTTGGTGGTGACGCCCACGACGTGCTGCTGGTCGATCAGCTCGGCGAGGTTGCCGGACGTGATCCGCTTGCGCGACAGGTCGTCCAGCCAGATCGCGACGCCTTCGTCGGAGAGGCGCTTGAGTGCGTCTGTCATGGAATTACATCTCCTACGTGTCGTATATAGCGTCAGCGCTGGGCGGCGGCGATGGATTCCCGGGCCTTGGCAGCCACGTTCTCGGCAGTGAAGCCGAACTCCTGGAAGAGCACCTTGCCGTCGGCGGAAGCACCGAAGTGCTCCAGGGAAACGATGCGGCCGGCGTCCCCGACGTACTTGTGCCAGGTGAGGCCGATACCCGCCTCGACGGACACGCGCGCCTTCACCGAGGACGGCAGCACGCTCTCGCGGTATTCGGGCGACTGCTCCTCGAACCACTCCACGCACGGCATGGACACGACGCGCGTGGGCACGCCGTCGGCCTCCAGCTGCTCGCGCGCCTCGACGGCCACGTGCACCTCGGAGCCGGTCGCGATGAGGATGACCTCGGGCGTTCCGTTCGAGGCCTCGAAGAGGACGTAGCCGCCCTTGACCGTGTCCTCGTTGGACTCGTACACCGGCACGCCCTGGCGGGTCAGCGCCAGGCCGTGCGGAGCGCCCTTGCCGAAGACCTTGGTGTAGCGGCGGAGGATCTCGCGCCAGGCGATCGCGGTCTCGTTGGCGTCGGCCGGGCGGACCACGTTCAGGCCCGGGATGGCGCGCAGCGAGGCGAGGTGCTCGACCGGCTGGTGGGTGGGGCCGTCCTCGCCGAGACCGATGGAGTCGTGGGTCCACACGTACGTCACCGGCAGGTGCATCAGCGCCGACAGCCGAACCGAGTTGCGCATGTAGTCGGAGAAGACGAGGAACGTACCGCCGTAGACACGGGTGTTGCCGTGCAGGGTGATGCCGTTCATCTCCGCGGCCATGGAGTGCTCGCGGATACCGAAGTGGATGGTGCGGCCGTAGGGGTCCGCGCCCGGCAGCGGGTTGTCCGCCGGGAGGAACGAGCTGTTCTTGTCGATCGTCGTGTTGTTCGACCCGGCGAGGTCGGCCGACCCGCCCCACAGCTCGGGGATGACCGCACCGAGCGCCTGGAGCACCTTGCCGGAGGCGGCACGCGTCGCGACACCCTTGCCGGGCTCGAAGACCGGGATCTTCTCCTCCCAGCCCTTGGGCAGCTCGCCCGCCGAGATGCGGTCGAACTCGGCGGCCCGCTCGGCGTTGTTGTCCCGCCACAGCTGGAACGACTTCTCCCACTCGGCCTTCGCCGAGGCACCGCGCTCGCCGGCCTGCCGGGTGTGGGCGATGACCTCCTCGGCGACGTCGAAGCTCTTCTCCGGGTCGAAGCCCAGGACGCGCTTGGTGGCCGCGACCTCGTCCGCGCCGAGCGCCGAGCCGTGCGCGGCCTCGGTGTTCTGCGCGTTCGGGGCGGGCCAGGCGATGATCGAGCGCATCGCGATGAAGGACGGCTTGTCCGTCACCTTCTTCGCGGCCTCGATCGCGTTGTAGATGGCGTGCGGGTCCAGGTCGCCGTCCGGCTTCGGGGCGATCCGCTGCACGTGCCAGCCGTACGCCTCGAACCGCTTGACGGTGTCCTCGGAGACGGCCGTCTCGGTGTCGCCCTCGATCGAGATGTGGTTGTCGTCCCACAGCAGGACCAGGTTGCCGAGCTTCTGGTGGCCGGCCATCGAGGACGCCTCGGCGGAGATGCCCTCCTGGAGGCAGCCGTCACCCGCGATGCAGTACACGAAGTGGTCGAACGGCGACTCGCCCTGCGGCGCGTCCGGGTCGAACAGACCGCGCTCGTAGCGGGAGGCCATGGCCATGCCCACCGCGTTGGCGACACCCTGGCCCAGCGGACCCGTGGTGGTCTCCACGCCCTTGGTGTGGCCGTACTCCGGGTGGCCCGGGGTCTTCGAGCCCCAGGTGCGGAAGGCTTCGAGGTCTGCCAGCTCCAGGCCGAAGCCGGCCAGGTAGAGCTGCGTGTAGAGGGTCAGCGACGAGTGACCGGCGGACAGCACGAAGCGGTCGCGGCCCACCCAGTCGGGGTCGGACGGGTCGTGCCGCATCACCTTCTGGAAGAGGGTGTACGCGGCCGGCGCCAGGCTCATCGCCGTACCCGGATGGCCGTTGCCGACCTTCTGTACGGCATCGGCGGCCAGGACGCGGGCGGTGTCTACGGCCCGCTGGTCCAACTCGGTCCAGTCGAGGTCTGTGGTGGTCGGCTTGGTGCTCACCCTGAGTCAGGGCTCCTCTCCACATGTTCGGTTACCGGTCCACGGGCACACGCCCGCACCGGCTGCCGGTGCACTGGGTGCCCACCGGCCGTTGTCGAGCCTACCCCCGTAAGGACGTGCATTTTTTCGAGTGTTTCCAGACTGCCGGGACTCTCGGGGATCCGCCTCCCGACTGGCCGAGAAGGCATTCGGCACATGAATACGGAACCGCTCATCTGACTGCTCAATCGAGCCACCCCACCCCTCTCCCGAGACGCCCCCCAACACGACCCCACCCCCGCGAAGGTCGAGGTATGGGCAACGTCTAAAGTGGCGTGGTACGCGCGAGCCTTTACCGTGAGTTCACACGGCGGGGCTCGCTGGGAGTCTCTGTCAGGGGTGTGCGTGACGGCCGTCGAATCCCGTCCAGCGGGGGTGCTCGGTGCGAGCGAGAGCCCGAGCCACCGGCCGTTCGGGGCCCGTGTCAAAGCTTTCGTGGCGCTGACCAAGCCGCGGATCATCGAGCTGCTGCTCATCACCACCGTTCCGGTGATGTTCCTGGCGCAGCAGGGTGTGCCCGACCTGACGCTGGTGCTGCTCACCTGCGTCGGCGGCTACCTCTCGGCGGGCGGCGCCAACGCGCTGAACATGTACATCGACCGGGACATCGACGCACTGATGGACCGGACCTCGCAGCGTCCGCTGGTGACCGGCATGGTCAGCCCGCGCGAGTGCCTCGCCTTCGGCATCACCCTGGCGGTCGTCTCCACGCTGCTGTTCGGTCTCACCGTCAACTGGCTGAGCGCCTGGCTGTCACTCGGTGCGCTGCTCTTCTATGTCGTCGTCTACACGATGATCCTCAAGCGCCGTACCTCGCAGAACATCGTGTGGGGCGGCATCGCCGGTTGTCTGCCGGTGCTGATCGGCTGGTCGGCCGTCACGGACTCCATGTCGTGGGCGCCGGTCATCCTCTTCCTCGTCATGTTCTTCTGGACGCCGCCGCACTACTGGCCGCTCTCCATGAAGGTGAAGGACGACTACGCGCGCGTGGGCGTGCCGATGCTGCCGGTCGTCGCCTCCAACAAGGTGGTCGCCAAGCAGATCGTCATCTACAGCTGGGTGATGGTCGGCGTCTCCCTTCTCCTCACCCCCCTCGGCTACACCGGCTGGTTCTACACGCTGGTCGCCCTGGTGGCGGGCGGCTGGTGGCTGTGGGAGGCGCACGGGCTGCAGAACCGCGCGAAGGCGGAGGTGACGGGCGGGAAGCTCAAGGAGATGCGGCTGTTCCACTGGTCGATCACCTATGTGTCGCTGCTGTTCGTGGCCGTGGCGGTCGACCCCTTCCTGCGCTGACCGCACGGGCCCACATCACATCGCCCTGCCCTCGCCAGTGGATCTACTCGTGAGTAGCATCCTGTCCATGGCAGACACGCAGCAGGTTGACTCGCAGAAGGCCGGCCAGAAGGCCGAGCGCAAGGTGGCGCGCCTCGCCAAGGAGATCAGCGCCTTCGCCAAGGCCCACGGCGGCGCCGAGGGCCAGGTGGCCTACATCGGCGAACGCGGCGCCCGCATCGTCCTCGTCGGCGAGGACGGCGGCTGGGGCGACCTGGTGGCCCCGACGTACGAGATCGCCGAACAGGCGGTCGCCAAGTCCGGCATCACGGTCCACGAGTCCTTCGACGGCGAGTTCGCGGCGAAGGTGACGACGGGCCCGTACGAATGGAAGCGGATGGCGGGCATCCAGATCGGCGGCTGAACAGGCGCCCCCTCGGGGGCGCGGGGATCGGCGGCGGCAACCACGTACGGTCCGCAGCCGCCGATCAACCGGTACCCCCTCCCCGGACCGCGACCTCAGTCCCCGTCGACCCGTTAAGACGGTTAAGCAACCGTCGTCCACGGGGAGCCCGGATGATCGAGACGCCGTCCCTGGTGGACCAGTACTGCCACGGAGTGCTGCGTACGGAGCTGGGCCTCGGCACCTTCGAGGCCCAGCTCGCCCGCACCGAAGGCCCCCCGGCCGCCGGCACCACCCTCTTCGACACCCAGACCGGTTTCGCGGTACGGCGCTGGTGCCCCCCGCTCCTCGGTCTGGAGCCCCACTGCGCGCCGGCCCGCTACCTGGCCCGGCGCCGCGAACTCGGCGTCCTGGAGGCCGGCCGCCGGCTGCTGCGCGGCAGCGGCATCACCACCTACCTCGTCGACACCGGCCTGCCCGGCGATCTCACCGGGCCCGCCGAGATGGCCTCGGCCGGCGCCGCCGCGGCCCGCGAGATCGTCCGCCTGGAACTCCTCGCCGAGCAGGTCGCCGACACCTCCGGCACCGTCGAGTCCTTCCTCGCCAACCTCGCCGAGTCGGTGCACGGCGCGGCGGCGAACGCGGTCGCCTTCACCTCCGTCGCCGGTCTCCGGCACGGCCTGGCCCTGGCCCCCGAGCCCCCCGGCCCTGGTGAGGTCAGAGGCGCGGCCGGCCGCTGGCTGGCGGCCCGCCGGGTCGGCGGCGAGCTGACCGACCCGGTCCTGCTGCGCCACCTGCTCTGGATCGCGGTGGCCTCCGGTCTCCCCCTCCAGCTGCACGCGGGCCTCGGCGAGCCCGGCACCCGGATCGACCGCACCGACCCGGTCCTGCTCACCGACTTCGTCCGGGCCACCGCCGGCCTCGGCACCGACCTGGTCCTGCTGCACGGCTACCCCTACCACCGCCACGCCGCCCACCTGGCCGGCGTCTTCCCGCACGTGTACGCCGACTCGGGCGCGGCCCTGGTGCGCACCGGCGCCCGCGCGGCCACGATCCTCGCCGAGATCCTGGAACTGGCCCCCTTCGGCAAGATCCTCTTCTCCAGTGGCGCCCACGGCCTGCCCGAGCTGCACGTGGTCGGCGCCCGCCTGTTCCGCGAGTCCCTCGCCCGGGTCCTGGGCACCTGGGTCGCCGAGGACGCGTGGTCCCTCGGGGACGCCCAGCGCGTGGCCAGGCTGATCGCGGCGGGTAACGCGAACCGGGTGTACGGGCTGGAGTGAGCTGTACAGACTGGGCGCATGGACACCGAGACGTTACTGGCCCGCTTCCTCCGTGAACTGACCCCGCTGGAGCCCGCCGCCGTCTGGGCGCACGGCTCGCTCGCCGGGGGCGACTACCAGGAGGGCCGCAGCGACCTGGACCTGATCGCGGTGCTGCCGGGCCGGGTGAGCCCGGCCGCCCTGTGGAGGATCGCGGTGGCACACGCCCGCCTGCGCAGGTCGCCGCTCGCCGCCCGGCTGCACTGCACCTATCTGACCCCGTCGACCGCGAGCGACCCCGCCCGCTCCCACCTCACGTGGGCGCACGAGGAGCTGTTCAGACGGCCCGTCACCCCGGTGACCCGGCGTGAGCTGCACGTCTTCGGGCGGGTGCTGCACGGGCGGGCGCCCGCCGGGCTGCTGCCGCCGGTGTCGGACCGGGAACTCGGCGACTTCGTCCTGCGCGACCAGCGGGACTTCTGGCGGCCCGCCGTGGAGAAGGCCCCGCTCTGGCTGCGGGACGACTGGGTCGACGTCGGGATGACCACGTTCGCCCGCGCCACCGTCACCTCGCGCGAGGGCCGGCTGATCTCCAAACGCGAGGCACTCGACCTGCTGCCCGACCTGGGCGCCCCCACCGAGGTCGTCGACGACATCCGGAGCCGCCGTTACGGCGACCCGGCGCCGCCCACCGAGGAGTGGACGGCGCGCCGCGCCCGGCTGACCCGGGACTACCTGGGCCCGGCGATCGACGCGCTCACGGCGTCGTGCGCCTGAACGGGCACGTCGGCCGTCACCTCGGCGCGCTCCCGCAGGGACAGCAGGACGCGCAGCACGCCGATCCACACCAGGCACGAGCCGAACATGTGCAGGCCGACCAGGACGGTGGGCAGGTGCGTGAAGTACTGGACGTATCCGATGACGCCCTGCCCCAGCAGGATCAGGAACAGGTCGCGGACGCGGTCCCGCGGTCCCCGGGGCGCGCCGACGCCCTTGAGGAAGAACCACAGGGCGAAGGTCAGCGACACCACGATCCAGGCGAACACCGCGTGCAGTTCGGCGACGCCCGACCAGCTGACGTCGATGCGCTCGACGTCGCCGGAGTCGCCCGGGTGCGGCCCCGCGCCGGTCACCACCGTGCCGGCCGTGATGAGCAGCAACGTCACGACCACCAGGGCCCACACCAGCTGCTGCACCGCCCTGCCGACCAGCGGACGCGGCTCCCCGTCGCCCTCCCGGGTGCGCTGCCACATCACGGCGGCGACCGTGATGAGGGCCGTCGCCAGCAGGAAGTGGGCGGCGACGGTGTAGGGGTTGAGGCCGACGAGCACCACGATGCCGCCCAGGATCGCGTTGCTCATCACGAGCCAGAACTGCGCCCAGCCCAGCCGGGTCAGGCTGCGCCGGAACGGCTTCTGGGACCGGGCCGCGATGATCGCCCAGCCGACCGCCGCGCACAGCACGTAGGTCAGCATGCGGTTCGTGAACTCGATGGCGCTGTGGTAGCTCAGCGCGTCGGTCGGGGTCAGCGAGCCGGCGGTGCACTCGGGCCAGGTCGGGCAGCCGAGCCCGGAGCCGGTGAGCCGCACCGCGCCGCCGGTGACCACGATGACCACCGACATGACGAGTGCGGCGAGGGCCGCCCGCCGGACGGTCCGGGGATCCGGGGTCCAGCGGTCGGCGATGAAGGCGAGCGGGTTGCGCAGCGCCGCTACGAGGTCGGTGGGGGTGAGCTTTGGCACGGGACCATGGTAGGGGGCCGCTTGTGCATGCGTTCACGAGGGGCGGGGTCCGGCGTTCACGAGCGGCGGGGTCCGGGTGTCACAGCGACCGGCGGATGCGGTCCGCCTCGCGCCTGAGCCGGCCGGCCTCCTCGTGGTCACCGCGGTCCGAGGCGCAGTCGGACAGGTGCTCGCACACGGCCATCAGCGCGGGGTGGTCGTCACCGAGGGCCGCCCGGAAGATCCCGTCCGCCTCCCGCAGCACGCGCTCCGCGGCGCCGCCGTCGCCCTGGGCGCGCAGCACGGGTCCGAGCCGGGTCAGGGACTTGGCGCGGTAGTAGTGCCGCTCGCCGTAGAGCCGCAGGTAGATCGCCTCGGCCTGTTCCAGCGTCCGCCTCGCCTCGGCCGTCCGGCCCTGCGCGAGCCGTAAGGAGCCCAGCTTGTTGAGGCAGGCCGCGTACTTGTGCTCCTCCGTCTCGCTGCGTTTGCGGTGCAGCTCCACCACTGGACCGAGGAGCCGCTCGGCCCGGTCCAGTTCGGCGCGGGCCCGGCGGCTCAGGTCGCGGCGGTGCAGGAGGCGAAGGCTGCGGCGCGCCTGCTCCTTGTGGCTCTCGCTGCGCCGACGGAGCACGTCCGCCAGGAACTTGGCGATCTGGGCCGTCTCGAAGTCCTCCGGTCCCCGATGGGCGCCGAACACCGTCAGGGCCTCGGTGAGCATCGCCTCCGCGTGTTCCAGCTGCCCCCTGTCCTGGGCGACGATGCCCAGGTCGCGCTGGAGCATGGCCCGGAAGACGGTGTAGTCGGGGGGCTCCTGGGTGCCCCGGGTGGGTATGCACTCCTCCGCCCGCCGGTAGTGCCGGGTGGCCTCGGTGAGGCGTCCCGCGTTCCGGTGGATCAGCCCGGTCTCCTGCTCGGCGACGGCCCAGTCGAGGCTCTCCTCGCGCCATGCCTGGCCCTCGTAGATCCCGACCGCGGTCCGGGCCGCGCGCAGTGCCTCGGGGAAGCGGTTGTGCTCGCGCATGATGCCTCCCAGCTGCCGCTGGCAGTGGGCCCGTAACCGCAGGAACGCCTCCTCCTCGCGGTCGTCGCACAGCCCGAGGGCGCGGCGGCACTCCCGTTCGGCGTCGTCCAGCCGTGCCAGGAGATAGTGCTGGCGGGCCACGGCGTACCGCGCCGTCGCCCGGCCGAGGACGTCACCGTTGCCGATCTCGCGCAGCTCGGCCTCCCGTTCGAAGAAGTCCAGGGACCGCACCCAGTCGCAGCGGTGCTCCTGATAGGCGCCGACGCGGTGCAGCAGCCGGGCCAGCGCCTCGGGGTCCTGGGAGGCGCCGAGCCCGCCGTCGGCGTCGTCGCCCCAGGCGAGCTTGTCGATGACGGCCTCGACGTGCGGCATCAGCCGTTCGCACACCGGCCTGGACGCCAGCAGGCCCGGAGTCGTGGGGAAGCAGGCCTCCACCAGCCGTACCGCGGCCTGGGACCACTCCAGGCGCTCGGCGAGACTGAGCCCGTCGTGGATCAGGGTCTGGACGCGCGGGTGCATGCCGTAGGCGGCGGATCCGTCGCGCCAGTCGCCGCTGCGGGTCAGCAGGGAGTGGTCCACCAGCAGCAGGACCTCGCGGTTGAAGGTGACCGGGTCGGCCATCACCCTCTGCAGCCGGACCGGGAGGACCGACCGGTACTGCATCAGGGTGGTCTTCCGCACGTCCTCCGAGGCGAGGAACGTGCACAGCCGCAGCAGATCCACCGCGGCGGGAGAGGCCTCCGAGATGCGGGAGATGGCGAGCCGGAAGGTGTCCTCGACCGAGGCCCCGCCGGGCAGGTCGCGCAGGTACTCGGCCACGGTCGTCTCCGCCTGGACGATGTAGGCCGCCGCCTGTTCGAGGGCCAGCGGCAGCCAGCCGAGCTGGCGGCCGAGCCGGGTGAAGGCCTCCAGGACCTGCTCCGAAGCCTCCTTCGGTTCGATGCCGAAGCGCCGCCGCAGGAACTCGATGCCCTCGTTCTCCGGGAAGACCCGCAGCTCGATCGGGCTCGCGCGCAGGCCGTCCCACCCCTGGTTCTGCTGGGTGGTGATCAGCACCTCGCCGTCGCCCTCCGACGGCAACAGGCTGCGCAGCGCGTCCTCGTAGGCGGGCCATCCGTCGTAGACGAGCAGCCAGCCGCGCTGCTCGCGCAGCCAGCGCCACAGGTTCATGAGGACGACGTTCTTGCTCTCCTGGTCGTGGATGCCCACGTACTGGGCGAACTCCAGCAGCTCCGTGCGCAGCGCGTCGGGCCCGGAGGCGTTGAGCCACCAGGTCAGGGAGTGCCGGTCCAGCTGGTCGCGGGCGTAGGCCACGGCGAGCTGGGACTTGCCGGCACCGGTCGCCCCGTACAGGACGCAGACCCGGGGCACGGGCCGCTCGTCCCGTCGGCGCCCGCGGACCGGCCCCCGCAGCACGCCCACGATGCGTTCGGTCTCGGCGGTGCGGCCGGTGAAGTACATGCTGAGAACGGGCAGGTTGTGCGGCGGTCCCTGGAGCGCGCTCGTCGGCACGTCCGGCAGGAGGTCCGGTGCGGACCTGCGGGCGACCTGCGCGGCGACGCCGCCGGCCAGGGCCGCGACCAGCCCGGCGCCCACGGACAGCCACCACAGCAGAGCGCCCCCGGAGTCGGCGGCTTTCACGGCCACCGCGACGAACGCGGTCGTTCCGGTTCCCGCCCCGGCGGAGACAGTGATCACCCAAGCGCGCATGTGGTTCCCCCGAAGCCGCGCCGCTGCCGTGGGATTCGGCCCACGTTCAGAGCGAATGTCGTCGAATCTTCTGTTTTCCCTACTTCTCTGCCGTGCAACCAATCGGTAACCGGTTCGTTGAAACCATCAGTTCGGGGCCGGTCGGTGGAATAACATCCCGGCTTGCGCAAGTCTGTTCTGCCGTTCACCGGGTGTGACCCGAGCACGGTGGCAAGGGTGCCGGAGGCGGCAATGAGGCAGGAGCCGGATCGACAGACCCCGAAGGCGCCGAACGTCGCCTTCGTCCACTGGGCGTTCCCGCCGACGGTCGGCGGCGTGGAGTCGTACCTCTGGAACTGCTCCAGGCTGCTCGCCAGAAGCGGTTACCGGGTGACGGTGTTCACGGGGACGCCGTACGTCCGGACGCCCCCGGAGAGCGGGGTCGAGGTGCTGCGGCATCCGGGGCTCGACCTGTCCCGGGCCGTCGGGAGCGCCGCGGAGCGGGCCGGACTGCGCACGTGGTTCAGGCGTGAACTGGCCCGCAGGGAGATCCGGTTGGTCCACGGCCACAATCTTCACCACTTCTCGGCGGCGCCGGCCGAGGCGCTGCTCGACCTCAGAGCCGAGCTGGACCTGGTGCTGCTGCACACGTACCACAGCATCTGGCGCGACCCCGAGAGCGTCGCCCTGGCCAGGGCGTGCGGTGAGTTCGACGCGCACTTCGCGGTCTCCGGCTTCCTCCGTGACGCCTGCGCGGAGGACCTCGGGGTGCAGGGCGCGGAACTCATGTATCTCGGCATCGACGCCGAATCTTTTCTGCGGGTTCCGGAACTCGCAGATCCGGCACCGGACGACGAGGCGCTCATTCTGCTGCCGGCCCGTCTCATTCCCGACAAGGGAGCGCTGACGGCCGTACGGGCGATGCGCCGGGTCCTGAACGAGAATCTTCGGGTGCGCCCTCGCCTTGTTCTCATGGACACACCGAATTCGGTTGATTTCCACGGCGAAAAGGTCGGTTTCCGAGATGACGTGACCAGGCTTGCCAAGGATCTGAATGTCGCGGATCGCGTGAGTTTCGACCGGGCGGGCGTGGACGGAATGCACGAGCTGTACCGGCGTGCGCGTGTCGTGGTGTGTCCGTCGACGTTCGCCGAGCCCATGGGCCTCGCGGCGCTGGAGGCGATGTGTTCGGCACGCCCCGTGGTCGCCACCGACGTGGGCGGCCTCGCCGAGGGAGTCGGCCGGGACGGCTCGACCGGGTTCCTCGTACCGTCCGGTGATTCGGACGCCCTGGCCCGGCACATCACCGAACTGCTCCGCTCGCCGGGCCTGGCGCGCACCGTCGGCAATGCGGCGAGGAAGCGCGTGGTGGCGGAATTCGACCTGGAGAGTCGTTGTCTGCCCCCTTTGCTGTCGTCCTACGAGAGGTGTTCGGGTCTTCCGTTCCGGCGGGGTCAGGAGGCCACGTGCCGCCACCCCTCGGGAAGTCCCTCGACCGTGATGCCGTCCGTCGGGTGATCCGTGCGGACGGTGATGTTCCGCCCGGCCAGCCGAAGGCCCTCGACCCTGCGGATCAGCGGTGCGGTCGGGGAGAGCTCCCGGACCATGGGGGTGACCCGCAGGGTGCGGTCCGTGGCATTCGGCCGCAGGCCCAGCAGTGCACCGAGCAGAGCCACCCCTGACGCGGCGGACCAGCCCTGCGGACGGCAGGCGGCAGGGTAGGCGAGCGGAGCGGGCGCTCCCTGCGTGCGGCTGTCGCCGCCGTACAGTTCCGGCATCCGGTACTCGAAGTGGCTCGCCGCGTCGAGCAGGCCCGTCGTCAGGGCGTACGCCTCCTCGTGGCGGCCCGCCGCGGACAGGCCCTGGACCGCGATCGCGGTGTCGTGCGTCCAGACCGAACCGTTGTGGTAGCTCAGCGGGTTGAAGCCGGGCAGGGCGGCGGAACGGCTGCGCAGCCCCCAGCCGGAGTTCAGTTCGGGCGACGCGAGCCACGCCGCCACGTCCCGGCAGCCGCCGGCGTCCAGGATGCCGGTGGACGGCAGCTGGCCCATGTTGGACGCGGGTCCGCTGACCGGTTCCAGACCCCGGCCGACGGCGATCGCCACGTACCGCGGGGCCGGGCCGTGCCGGGCCGGCACCCAGAAGGCGTCGGCGAAGTGCTTGCGCAGCGCGTCCGCCCAGGTACGAAGCCGCAGGGCCGCGTCGTGACGGCCACGGGCCGACAGCAGTTCGGCGAGTCCCGTCGCCGCCTGGTAGGCGTACCCCTGCACCTCGCACAGCGCCAGCGGTGGTTCGATACGGCGGCCGGTCGCGTCCCGGACGGCGTCCTCGCTGTCCTTCCACGACTGGTGGCGCAGCCCGCCCTGCCGGGGGTAGTAGCGCAGGAACCCGTCCTCGTCCCCGGCGCAGACCTCCAGCACCCACTCCATGGCGCGCTCGGCGTACGGCAGCAGCGCGTCCACCTCGTCCGCGGGCAGCCCCCAGTGCCACGCGTCCACCAGGAGCGAGACGAACAGCGGGGTCGCGTCGACCGAGCCGTAGTAGCGGGAGGGAAGACGCAGGCCATGCCCGTGTTCGGCGTCGGCCGGGCGCAGCTCGTGGAGGATGCGGCCGGGCGCCTCCTCGCGGAACACGTCGTGGGCCGTGCCCTGACGGCGCGCGAGGGCCCACAGGGTGCCGCGGGCCAGATCCGTGCCCAGGGGCAGCATCATGCGCGCCGACCAGATCGAGTCGCGGCCGAACAGCGTCAGGTACCAGGGGCAGCCCGCCGCGATGAACTGGTCCTCGGGGCCGCCCGCCGTCCGCGTTCCGCGGTCGGGGTCCGCGAGCCGCAGCGCCCCCAGGTCGTCCAGGCCCCTGCGGACCAGTGCCACCAGCCGCGGGTCGCCCGCCACCCGGGGTTCGGCCCAGGGGGCCGGGGAGCGCGGGGCGCCGGGGTGACCGGGCGGGGTGGGGACCGCGCCTCCGGTCACGCCGACGTGGGTGTGCCAGTCCTCGCCCGGGCGCAGCACTATCCGGGGCCAGGCGAAGGTGCCGCCCTCCGGTCCGTCCGTGACCTCCGGCGCGCTGGCCTCGCCCGCGGTGCGGACCTCGGCGAGGCCCGCCGGGGTCTGCCAGCGCAGACCGCCGCCGTCCCCGGAGGCGGTGCACGGCACGGTCGGCGTCCGGCGGCCGCGCTTGACGTCGGCGATGTCCGCGAGGTCGGTCGCCAGCGCCAGTTCGAGCCGGAGCCGCCGGGTGACCGTACCGACGTTCCTCAGCTGGATGAACTCGCCCTGCCCCGCCACCCGGACCCGCTCGACGATCAGGGTCGGGTCGTCCGTCGGGTCGCCCTGGTAGCGGTGGACCGAGGTGAAGCGCACCCGGTCGGGGCCCAGCGGCTGTACGCCGATCGGCTCGGGTTCGCGTCCGTCGATCTGCAGCCAGACCGTGTGCAGCAGCCTGCGGTCATGGCCGTAGAAGCCCTCGGCCCGAAGGCCGCGCAGTTGTCCGTCCCGTGGCGATGCCACGAAGGCCGGGGCCGCCACGCACATCACGACGTCGTGGAGCAACGGTTGCAGAGCGCTGGGGAGTTCCGCCGACTCGTACACGGAGCGTCTTTTCCCGCTGGGCGCGAACGTCACTCACGTGGCCCAGCGACGGCTTCCGCTCCGCCACCCTCGGCCCGTCACTCCCAGCGGAAGAACCTCCCGGCCGCCCCCAGCCCCACCACCGCCCACACCGCGAGGATCCCGAGGTCCCCCCACGGCATCCCCGCCCCGTGCTGCAGCACGTCCCGCAGTCCGTCCGACAGTGCGGAGATCGGCAGCAGGCCGAGGACGGACTGGGCGCCGCCGAACCTGTCCAGCGGGACGATGACCCCGCCGCCCACCAGCAGCAGCAGGAACACCAGGTTGGCGGCGGCCAGGGTCGCCTCCGCCTTCAGGGTGCCCGCCATGAGGAGGCCGAGGCCGGAGAAGGCGGCGGTGCCGAGGACCAGGAGGAGCAGGACGGCGAGCGGGTTGCCGTGCGGGGACCAGCCGAGGGCGAAGGCGATCACCGTCAGGAGGATCACCTGGAGGACCTCGGTGACCAGGACGGAGGCCGTCTTGGCCGTCATCAGGGCCCAGCGGGGCAGCGGGGAGGAGGCGAGGCGCTTCAGGACGCCGTAGCGGCGCTCGAAGCCGGTCGCGATGGCCTGGCCGGTGAAGGCCGTGGACATGACGGCGAGGGCGAGGATGCCGGGGGTCAGGAAGTCGACCGCCTTGCCGGATCCCGTGTCGACGACGTCCACCGAGCTGAAGAGCACGAGGAGGAGGGTGGGGATCACCACCGTCAGCAGGAGCTGCTCGCCGTTGCGGAGCAGCATCCTCGTCTCCAGGGCCGCCTGCGCCGCGATCATGCGGGCGAGCGGGGCGGCACCCGGCCGGGGGGTGAAGGTGCCGGTGTCGGTAGCGGTGGTCATGAGCGCAGCTCCCTGCCGGTCAGCTCCAAGAACACGTCCTCCAGCGTGTGGCGTTCGACCGAGATGCGGTCGGGCATCACGCCGTGCTGGGCGCACCACGAGGTCACCGTGGCCAGCAGCTGCGGGTTGACCTTGCCGACGATCCGGTAGGAGCCCGGGGTCAGCTCGGCGGCCGTGGAGTCGGCCGGCAGCGCCTTGAGGAGCGAGCCGACGTCGAGGCCGGGGCGGCCGGTGAACCGCAGGGTGTTCTCGGCGCCGCCCTTGCACAGCTCCTCGGGGGAGCCCTGGGCGATCACCCGCCCGGCGTCGACGACGGCGACGTCGTCGGCGAGCTGCTCGGCCTCCTCCATGTAGTGCGTGGTGAGGATGACCGAGACGCCGTCGGTGCGCAGGTCCCGGACCAGGTCCCAGGTGGCGTGCCGGGCCTGCGGGTCGAGGCCGGCCGTCGGCTCGTCCAGGAAGACCAGTTCCGGTCGTCCGACCACGGCCATGGCGAGCGCGAGGCGCTGCTGCTGGCCGCCGGAGAGGCGGCGGTACGACGTCCGGCCGCAGCTGCCGAGGCCCAGCCGCTCCATCAGCGCGTCCACGTCCAGCGGATGCGCGTGCAGCTTCGCCACGTGCCGCAGCATCTCGTCGGCGCGGGCGCCCGAGTAGACGCCCCCGGACTGCAGCATCACGCCGACTCTGGGGCGCAGCTCGGCGGACTGCCGTACGGGGTCGAGGCCCAGGACGCGCACCGTGCCGGAATCCGGTCTGCGGTACCCCTCGCAGGTCTCGATCGTGGTCGTCTTGCCCGCCCCGTTGGGGCCGAGTACGGCGGTCACGCCCGCCTCGGCGGTCAGGTCGAGGCCGTTCACAGCGGTCTTGGCGCCGTACCGCTTCACCAGGTCCCGCACCTGGACCACCGGCTCACTTCGCATGGTGACAGAGTCTAAGGACGCCTGCCGTCACCCGGACGGCCGGGTGCTAGATCTCCTCCTCACGGGGGCGGTGTACGGCCAGCCACCGCTCGGCGTAGGCCACCGCGTCCGCCACGGGGAAGAGCCGGGCGTCCGCCGCGCCGACCTTTCCGCGGACGACGACGCTGCGGTCGCGTTCGAAGTCGTACCCCAGTTCGTCGAAGCGGTCGGAGGTGATCGCCACCTCGGTGACCTCCTCCCAGCCGCCGGGGGCGGGACGGCCGACCCGGACGCGCGGGGTGGGGATCCGGTACTCGGCGAGGTGGAAGCTGGTGCACGTGGCGTAGCCGGTGCCGAGCATGAGCACGCGCGCGTGCAGCTCCTCCAGCCGGGCCAGCGGGCTCCGCTCGCCGAGCCGGCAGTCGGGGGCGTGACCGTCGACGATCTCCGCCGCGCGGGGGCCGACGGCCGCGAAGGAGGTCTGCGGGTGGGCGCTGCGCCGCGCACCCGGCCAGGTCCGCACCGTCTCCGGTATCACGCCGACCCCGCGGGTGGGGGTGGTCCGGGGGTCGTACGGCGGCATGGTCGCCCGGATGGTCTCCCACCACTCCTCCGGAACCGGCGGATTCCCCCACACGGCGGGGTCCGAGAGGTCGCCGCTCTGGGTGGGGACCACCAGGGTGCCGTCCGGGCCGACGGCGTCGAGCAGGGCCCGGACGACGGCGACGGCTCCGCCGTTCACCCATCCGAGGGAGCTGAGCGAGGTGTGTGCGAGGAGGATCTCGCCGGTCTTGACACCCAGCAGGTGAAGCTGCTGCGCGAGGGCGTCCCGCGTGACAAGAGGGCCGGTCGGAGGCGGTGTGGGCATGGTTCCGGAGTGTTCCCGAGGGGGCCGTGGAACGCCACCGAATTGGCTGAGGGATGATCGATCAAAGATCGTTTCCGCAGGTCAGGGCCACCGCTTGGTTAGGTATGCCTAAGTGATGCAGGGCACCGTCCCGTCGCCCGGACGCCGCTTGCCTGGCTCTGAGGAATTACGCAACAATGGCGTTGTGAAAAACGTCGGCGAGGCTCGGGAGACCCCCACGGGGACCCCGCAGGAGGAGCTAGCGACCGGTGAGCGCTCGACGCGCAACCGGGTCGCGCGGTCGATCCTGGACCACGGGCCGTCGACCGTCACCGAGCTGGCCGGACGCCTGGGCCTGACCCCCGCGGCCGTACGCCGGCATCTGGACGCCCTGGTCGCCGACGACGTCGTGGCGGCACGCGAGCAGCGGGTGTACGGCGCGCGGACGCGCGGCCGGCCCGCCAAGGTCTTCGCGCTCACCGACTGCGGCCGGGACGCCTTCGACCAGTCGTACGACAAACTCGCCGCCGACGCACTGCGCTGGATCGCGGAGCAGGGCGGCGGCCAGGAGGCGGTCGCCGCCTTCGCGCGGGCCCGGATCATGGCCCAGGCGAGTGTCTACCGCAAGGCGATCGAAGGCGTGGACCCCGACGAGCGCACCGAAGCGCTGGCCAAGGCCCTGAGTCTGGACGGGTACGCTGCAACGGCGCGCACCGCTCCGGTCGGCGAACAGCTGTGCCAGCACCACTGCCCGGTCGCCCATGTCGCGGAGCAGTTCCCCCAGCTGTGCGAGGCGGAGACGGAGATCTTCGCCGAGCTGCTCGGAACCCACGTCCAGCGACTGGCGACCATCGCGCACGGCGACGGCGTCTGCACGACGTTCATCCCCAAGATTTCCACTGACGCATCTGCTAGCACGGCCGGGAGGAACCCCGCATGACTCTCCCCACGGAGACTGCCCACCCTGAGCTCGAAGGCCTGGGCAAGTACGAATACGGCTGGGCCGACTCCGACACGGCCGGCGCCTCCGCGAAGCGCGGCATCAACGAGGACGTCGTCCGGGACATCTCCGCCAAGAAGAGCGAGCCGGAGTGGATGACCAAGCTCCGCCTCAAGGGCCTGCGCCTCTTCGAGAAGAAGCCCATGCCGAACTGGGGCTCGGACCTGTCGGGCATCGACTTCGACAACATCAAGTACTTCGTGCGCTCCACGGAGAAGCAGGCGGAGTCCTGGGAGGACCTGCCCGAGGACATCAAGAACACCTACGACAAGCTGGGCATCCCGGAGGCCGAGAAGCAGCGCCTGGTCGCCGGCGTCGCCGCCCAGTACGAGTCGGAGGTCGTCTACCACCAGATCCGCGAGGACCTGGAGGAGCAGGGCGTCATCTTCCTCGACACCGACACCGCGCTGAAGGAGCACCCGGAGCTCTTCAAGGAGTACTTCGGCACCGTCATCCCGGTCGGTGACAACAAGTTCGCCTCCCTGAACACCGCCGTGTGGTCGGGCGGCTCCTTCATCTACGTGCCGAAGGGCGTGCACGTCGAGATCCCGCTCCAGGCCTACTTCCGCATCAACACGGAGAACATGGGCCAGTTCGAGCGGACCCTGATCATCGTCGACGAGGGTGCCTACGTGCACTACGTCGAGGGCTGTACGGCCCCGATCTACAAGTCGGACTCGCTGCACTCCGCGGTCGTCGAGATCATCGTCAAGAAGAACGCCCGCTGCCGTTACACGACCATCCAGAACTGGTCGAACAACGTCTACAACCTGGTCACCAAGCGCGCCGTCGCCTACGAGGGCGCCACCATGGAGTGGATCGACGGCAACATCGGCTCCAAGGTGACGATGAAGTACCCGGCCGTCTACCTGATGGGCGAGCACGCCAAGGGCGAGACCCTCTCCATCGCCTTCGCGGGCGAGGGCCAGCACCAGGACGCCGGCTCCAAGATGGTCCACATGGCGCCGAACACGTCGTCCAACATCGTCTCGAAGTCCGTGGCGCGCGGCGGCGGCCGTACCTCCTACCGCGGCCTGGTCGAGATCGGCGAGGGCGCCGCCGGATCCAAGTCGAACGTGCTGTGCGACGCGCTGCTCGTCGACACCATCTCCCGCTCGGACACCTACCCCTACGTGGACGTCCGCGAGGACGACGTGTCCATGGGCCACGAGGCGACCGTCTCCAAGGTCTCCGAGGACCAGCTCTTCTACCTGATGAGCCGCGGTCTGACCGAGTTCGAGGCGATGGCCATGATCGTGCGCGGCTTCGTCGAGCCGATCGCGAAGGAGCTGCCCATGGAGTACGCCCTCGAACTCAACCGGCTGATCGAGCTCCAGATGGAAGGCGCGGTCGGCTAGGCCGCCGCCGTCACCGTCAAGCCACTCACGTAAGAAAGCGAGCAGACCGACAGCCATGGCTGAGGCTCAGAACTCCCCGGTGGGCTCCACCACCGCCGGCGCCATCGCGGTGGCCGCCGAGTCGACCGTCGCCACGCGCATGAGCGCGCCCCCCTCCTTCGACGTCGCGGACTTCCCGGTCCCGCACGGCCGCGAGGAGGAGTGGCGGTTCACCCCGCTGGAGCGCCTGCGCGGGCTGCACGACGGCACGGCGGTCGCGTCCGGCGACGGCCTGAAGGTCGCGGTGGAGGCCCCCGAGGGCGTCACCGTCGAGCTGGTCGGCCGCGACGACCCCCGGCTCGGCCGGGCCGGCACCCCGGTGGACCGGGTCGCCGCCCAGGCGTACTCCGCCTTCGAGCAGGCCGGCGTGGTCACCGTCCCCAAGGAGACGGTGCTCACCGAGCCGATCCGGATCAGCGTGCACGGCCAGGGCGGGGTCTCCTACGGCCACCAGGTCATCGAGCTGGGCGCCTTCGCCGAGGCCGTCGTCGTCATCGACCACACCGGTGACGTGGTCACCGCCGCCAACGTCGAGTACGTCCTCGGCGACGGCGCCAAGCTGACCGTCGTCTCCGTCCAGGACTGGGACGACAAGGCCGTCCACGTGGCCCAGCACAACGCCCTGGTCGGCCGGGACGCCAGCTTCAAGTCCGTGGTCGTCACCTTCGGCGGCGACGTCGTACGCCTGCACCCGCGCGTCGCCTACGCCGGCACCGGCGGCGAGGCCGAGCTGTACGGCCTGTACTTCACCGACGCCGGGCAGCACCAGGAGCACCGCCTGCTCGTCGACCACAACACCCCGCACTGCAAGTCCAACGTCGCCTACAAGGGCGCCCTCCAGGGCGACGAGGCGCACGCGGTGTGGATCGGCGACGTCCTCATCGAGGCCAAGGCCGAGGGCACCGACACCTACGAGATGAACCGCAACCTGGTCCTCACGGACGGCGCCCGGGTCGACTCGGTGCCGAACCTGGAGATCGAGACCGGCGAGATCGTCGGCGCCGGCCACGCCTCCGCCACCGGCCGCTTCGACGACGAGCAGCTCTTCTACCTGATGGCCCGCGGCATCCCGCAGCACGAGGCCCGCCGCCTCGTCGTGCGCGGCTTCTTCGCCGAGCTGGTCCAGCAGATCGGTGTCGCCGACATCGAGGAGCGCCTGCTCGCCAAGATCGAGGAGGAGCTGGAGGCCTCGGTCGCATGACGTCCACTGCGTTCGTACGCGCCTGCGGGCTGAGCGAGCTGGAGGAGGACACCCCGAAGCGGGTGGAACTCGACGGCACGCCGGTCTCGGTCGTCCGCACCGGGGGAGAGGTGTTCGCCATCTACGACATCTGCTCCCACGCCAACGTCTCGCTCTCCGAGGGCGAGGTGGAGGACTGCCAGATCGAGTGCTGGCTGCACGGCTCCAGCTTCGACCTGCGCACCGGCAAGCCGTCCGGCCTCCCGGCCACGCGCCCCGTCCCCGTTTACCCCGTAAAGATCGAAGGGGACGACGTGCTCGTCTCCCTCACCCAGGAGTCCTGAGGCACCCATGGCAACGCTTGAAATCCGAGACCTGCACGTCACCGTCGAGGCCGACAACGCCACGAAGGAGATCCTCAAGGGCGTCGACCTCACCGTGAAGCAGGGCGAGACGCACGCCATCATGGGCCCCAACGGCTCCGGCAAGTCGACCCTCGCCTACTCGCTGGCGGGTCACCCGAAGTACACGATCACCGGCGGCACCGTCACCCTCGACGGCGAGGACGTCCTGGAGATGTCCGTCGACGAGCGCGCCCGCGCGGGCCTGTTCCTGGCGATGCAGTACCCGGTCGAGGTCCCCGGTGTCTCGGTCTCCAACTTCCTGCGCACCTCCGCCACCGCCATCCGCGGCGAGGCCCCCAAGCTGCGGACCTGGGTGAAGGAGGTCAAGGAGACCATGGAGCGCCTCTCCATGGACCAGTCCTTCGCCGAGCGCAACGTGAACGAGGGCTTCTCCGGCGGTGAGAAGAAGCGCCACGAGATCCTCCAGCTCGAACTGCTCAAGCCGAAGATCGCGATCCTCGACGAGACCGACTCCGGCCTCGACGTCGACGCCCTCCGCATCGTCTCCGAGGGCGTCAACCGGGTCCGCGAGACCGGTGAGGTCGGCACCCTGCTGATCACCCACTACACGCGCATCCTGCGCTACATCAAGCCCGACTTCGTCCACGTCTTCTCGGGCGGCCGCATCGTCGAGTCCGGCGGTGCCGAACTCGCCGACAAGCTGGAGGACGAGGGCTACGAGGCATACACGAAGGGTGGCGTATCCGCGTGACGCAGCTGCCGGGCCTCCTCGACACCGAGGCGATCCGCAAGGACTTCCCCGTCCTGGACCGGCTGGTCCACGACGGCAGGAAGCTCGTGTACCTGGACAACGCGGCGACCAGCCAGAAGCCGCGCCAGGTACTGGACGTCCTCAGCGAGTACTACGAGCGCCACAACGCCAACGTCCACCGCGGTGTGCATGTGCTCGCCGAGGAGGCCACGGCGCTGTACGAGGGCGCGCGCGACAAGGTCGCGGAGTTCATCAACGCGCCCAGCCGCGACGAGGTGATCTTCACCAAGAACGCCTCCGAGTCGCTGAACCTCGTGGCCAACATGCTCGGCTGGGCCGACGAGCCCTACCGGGTGGACCACGAGACCGAGATCGTCATCACGGAGATGGAGCACCACTCCAACATCGTGCCGTGGCAGCTGCTCGCGCAGCGCACCGGCGCGAAGCTGAAGTGGTTCGGCCTCACCGACGACGGCCGCCTCGACCTCACCAACATCGACGAGGTCATCACCGAGAAGACGAAGATCGTCTCCTTCGTGCTGGTCTCGAACATCCTGGGCACGGTCAACCCGGTCGAGGCGATAGTGCGCCGCGCCCAGGAGGTCGGCGCCCTCGTCTGCATCGACGCCTCCCAGGCCGCTCCGCACATGCCGCTGGACGTGCAGGCCCTGCAGGCCGACTTCGTGGCCTTCACCGGCCACAAGATGTGCGGCCCGACCGGCATCGGCGTCCTCTGGGGCCGCCAGGAGCTGCTGGAGGACCTGCCGCCGTTCCTCGGCGGCGGCGAGATGATCGAGACCGTGTCGATGCACTCGTCGACGTACGCCCCGGCGCCCCACAAGTTCGAGGCGGGCACCCCGCCGATCGCGCAGGCGGTCGGTCTCGGCGCGGCGATCGACTACCTCAACGCCATCGGCATGGACAAGATCCTCGCCCATGAGCACGCGCTCACCGAGTACGCGGTGAAGCGGCTGGCCGAGGTCCCGGACCTGAGGATCATCGGCCCCACCACGGCCGAGGACCGGGGCGCCGCGATCTCCTTCACCCTCGGGGACATCCACCCGCACGACGTGGGCCAGGTCCTCGACGAGCAGGGCATCGCGGTACGTGTCGGTCATCACTGCGCGCGGCCCGTCTGCCTCCGTTACGGAATTCCTGCGACCACGCGAGCGTCGTTCTATCTGTACTCCACGCCGGCCGAGATCGACGCTCTGGTCGAGGGCCTGGAGCACGTACGGAACTTCTTCGGCTGAAGGGCGTGAGCTGAAACCGTGAAGCTGGATTCGATGTACCAGGAAGTCATCCTGGACCACTACAAGCACCCGCACGGGCGCGGTCTCCGGGACGGCGACGCCGAGGTGCACCATGTGAACCCGACGTGCGGCGACGAGATCACCCTCCGAGTGAAGTACGACGGCACGACGATCGAGGACGTCTCGTACGAGGGCCAGGGCTGCTCCATCAGCCAGGCCTCGGCCTCCGTGCTGAACGACCTCCTGGTCGGCAAGGACCTGGCCGACGCGCAGAAGATCCAGGAGACCTTCCTGGAGCTGATGCAGTCCAAGGGCCGGCTGGAGCCGGACGACGCGATGGAGGAGGTCCTGGAGGACGCGGTCGCGTTCGCCGGTGTCTCCAAGTACCCGGCCCGGGTCAAGTGCGCCCTCCTGAGCTGGATGGCGTGGAAGGACGCGACGGCCCAGGTGCTGGGTGGCGCCGAAGCCGAAAGGAAGACGGCATGAGCGAGACCGTTGAGATGAAGCCGGCCTCGGAGGAGGAACTCCGCGAGGCGCTGTACGACGTCGTCGACCCCGAGCTGGGCATCGACGTCGTCAACCTCGGTCTGATCTACGGCATCCACATCGACGACGCGAACATCGCGACGATCGACATGACCCTGACGTCGGCGGCCTGCCCGCTGACCGATGTCATCGAGGACCAGGCCAAGTCCGCCACGGACGGCATCGTCAACGAGCTGCGCATCAACTGGGTCTGGATGCCCCCGTGGGGCCCCGACAAGATCACGGACGACGGCCGTGAGCAGCTGCGGGCGCTCGGGTTCAACGTCTGAGGTCCGGCGGCCGGCGTCAGGCATCCGGCACGTGAAAGCGGCGGCACCCTTTCCGGGGTGCCGCCGCTTTCACGTGTCTCAGCTCAGCCCGTCCACGAGGTCGAAGAAGAAGTCCTGGCGGTTGGTCGTGTTGTAGCCGTACGGGTCCAGGCGCAGCTGGAAGTTCTTGTGGCGCAGGGCGTAGTTCGGGTAGTTCACCGACTGGAACAGCACGTCGTCCGAGAACGCCACCTTCTGCGGGCAGAAGGTGGCGTCCTGCCTGAAGAGGCTGCTGCCGTCGTAACTCTCGGCGCGCAGCACGAAGTTCTGGTGGCGCAGGTACAGCCCGTCGTGCGTGGCGAAGGAGTAGCAGGAGGCGTTCGCCAGGCCCTTGACCAGCTCGAAGGTCGAGTCCTCGCGGGACTCGGAGCCGCGGGGCTGGTCGAGGTACACATAACTGCCGCTCACGTGCCAGTAGCGGTCCGGGTAGTTGACCGAGCGGACCGACTTCCCGGAGGCGCTGGGCTGCTGCCCCGAGCCGCCCGACCCACCCGAGCCGCCCGAAGTGCCCTTGGACGGAGTGGACTTGGACGGCTTCGTGCTGGACGGCGAGCTCTTCGGGCCGGCGCCGGACGCGGTGTCCGTCGCCGTGGCGGACGCGGACGCGGTCGGCGAGGTCGCCGACATCCCCGACGTGCCCTTCGGCGGGGCGGTCGTGTCCGACGCCGACGGCGAGGCGAAGGAGAGCAGACCGGGGCCGCTGTCGGTGTTCGCGGACGCCGTGGGACCGGCCGCCGACGTCCTGTCAGGGGCTTTGTGGTTGACGGCGATCGCGGTGACGCAGGCGACGACGGTGGCGATGGCCAGCATGCCCGCCAGCCAGAGTCTTCGGGTTCCGGGGGCCCGGGAGGTGTCGGGGGCCCAGCCGTTCTCCCAGGAGGGATGCGGCGGGGGTTGGGGGGTTATTTCTGGCATGCGCGTTTCCTCCAGCGGCGCCAAGGCAGCGGCAGCCGGGGGTGTGAAGGTGAGGTGGGTGAACTGTGAAGCAGTGATGGATCACAGAGGTGCACACACTAGTGGAGCGGCGGGGCCGTAGGGAGCCGTTTCAGCTAGCGGTTTCTATGAGAATTAAACATCTTCGCGTGGCGCACGGGAGTACGAACGCCACTCCCGGTGCCGTCCGGCAGCCGGCTCGCCGCCCCCGGTCGTGCGCGGCGTTGCGTGCGGCGTCGCGTGCAGCGTTGTGTACGACCGTACGCATCGTTGCGTACACTCGTACACATGGGATATCTGACGCTCGCCGGCGCCATAGCCGCCGAGGTCGCCGCCACGACGGCGATGAAGTACGCGGACGGCTTCAGCAGGCTCTGGCCCACGCTGCTGACGGCAGTGGGATACGTGGTGTCGTTCCTGCTCCTGGCCCAGACGTTGAAGACCCTCTCGATCGGTACGGCGTACGCGATCTGGTCCGGGGTGGGCACCGCGACCATCGCCGTGCTGGGCCTGCTGCTGTTCGGGGAGGCGCTGACCCCGGTCAAGGTGGCCGGGATCCTGCTGATCGTCGGCGGCGTGGTGGTCCTGAACCTGGGCGGTGCGCACTGATGCCGCGCCGTTACGACCCCGACCGCCGGCAGCGGATCATCGAGGCGGCGATCCGGGTCGTCGGCGAGAAGGGCCTCGCGGGGCTGAGCCACCGGACCGTCGCCGCCGAGGCCGATGTCCCGCTCGGCTCCACCACGTACCACTTCAAGACCCTCGACGAGCTGATGGTCGCCGCGCTGCGCCAGACGAACGAGGGCTTCGCCAAGGCGGTCGCCGCGCACGGCGGCCTGGACGACTCCGCCGCGGACCTCGCCGCCGCCCTCGCCCGGATCCTCGGCGACTGGCTGGGCGGTGACCGCACCGCCGTGGAACTGGAGTACGAGCTCTACCTCGCCGCCCTGCGCCGCCCGGCCCTGCGCCCCGTCGCCGCCGAATGGGCCGACGACCTCGCCGAACGGCTCGCCCACCGCACCGACCCGGTCACGGCGCGGGCGCTGGTCGCGCTGATGGACGGCATCTGCCTCCAGGTCCTGCTGACGGGGACGCCGTACGACGAGGGGTACGCGCGGGAGGTGCTGGGGCGCGTGATTCCCTGAGCGGAACGCGTCCGCCGCCCTCCCCGCCGGCCCGGCCGGATCACCGTGAACCCTCCGGCGGGCATCGGGGAACAGGGGGTGACACGCACGCACCGACCAACCAGGGGGAGCCCTCGTGAGCGGACCACCGCCGGCCACGGCACAGGCGGGGGACGACGCGGAGACCGTCGCCCAGTCACTGGAACAACCAGAGCTCTTCGCCCGGCTCTACGACCGCCACGCGCCCGACATCCACCGGTACGCGGCGCGCAGGCTCGGCGCCGACGCGGCCGACGACATCACCGCGGACACCTTCCTGACCGCCTTCCGGATCCGCTCCCGCTACGACCTCGCGCGCCCCAGCGCGCGCCCGTGGCTGTACGGCATCGCGGCCAACCTGATCGGCAAACAGCGCCGGACCGAGGTGCGCGCCCTCAGGGCACTGGCCCGTACCGGGCACGACCCCGTCGCCGCGTCCTGGAGCGAGACCTGGGTGGAGCACACCGACCGCCGGATCGACGCGCAGGGCCCGCTGG
Source organism: Streptomyces sp. NPDC008092 (assembly GCF_042957285.1). NCBI lineage: Bacteria > Bacillati > Actinomycetota > Actinomycetes > Kitasatosporales > Streptomycetaceae > Streptomyces > Streptomyces sp. NPDC008092. The sequence continues at coordinate 159,028 of NZ_JBIBHY010000006.1, read as the reverse complement.
CCGGCGCCCTCGCCGCACTGTCGGCGGCCGACCGGCACGTCCTGCTGCTCGTCGCCTGGGCCGACCTCACCTACCAGGAGGTCGCCGAGGCGCTGGACATCCCGGTCGGCACGGTCCGTTCCCGGCTCAACCGGGCCCGGCGCAAGGTACGTACGGCACTGGGCGCCGATCCGGCATTCGTGGGCGACATCGCGGAGGTGGCATAACGATGGACGAGATGACCGAGGTGCGCGCCCTGCGTGCCCAGGCCCCGGTACCCGACCGGGCGCGGCTGGCGGCGGGACGCGCCCGGCTGACCGACGCGGCACGGGCCGGGGAGCGGCGCCGGGCCCTGTGGCGGCGCCGGGAGTTCGCGATCGTCGCGGTCGTGGCCGCGGTGACCGCCGTGGCCGTCACCGCGGCCCTGCTGGTCGGCGGGACCGGCAGGGGACGCAGGGTCCAGCCCACGACGCCGGACATCGACCTGAAGGGGATGAGCGCGCACGACTTCCTGGAACGGGCTGCCGACGCGCTCGACAAGCAGCCGGCGGGCACCGAGCCCACCGGGAAGCAGTGGATCTACACGATGACGGCGACGGGACCGGACACCGGGGAACCGTCGCCCGAGGACTCGAAGCGGGAGGACTGGAAGCGGTACGACGGCGAACGGCGGGTCTATCAACCGGCGGCGGGCCATCCCGGACTCAAGGTCGTCCGGGGACGTGCCACGCGCCTGGGGCTGGACGACTACGACTCACCGCGTGAGATGTACCGGTTCATGGCCGCGCTGCCGGCCGACGGCGAGGGGACGCTGCGGGCGCTCCGTGCGAGGAACGCCGTCGAGGACACCGATGCGGGCCCCGGAGCCAAGGCGTGGAACGACTACGCCGAGATCAGCGCCCTCCTCCAGGCCGACCTCGCGCCGCCCGCGGGGCTGGCCTCCCTGTACCGCGCCCTCGCGCTCCTGTCCGACCAGAGGATCACCGGCCACCTGGTCGACACGGTCACCGGCCGCAAGGTCGTCGTCCTGACCCACGACGTCGCAGGCGTCGGCATCGACCTGCGCCCGCGCAAGGCCGACGGCAAGGCCAGGATGGCCAAGCAGACGCTGATCGACCCGCGGACCTACCGCGTCGTCGGCTTCGGGACGGTCGTGGACGGCAAGGTCGCCGACATCGACGAATGTGTCACGACCGCGGTGGTGGACAAGGCCGGCGAGCGCCCCTGACCCGCCCCCCGGACCCGGGCGGCCCGTGCCACGGGGGAGTGCGGGCCGCCCGGCGCAATCCTCCGGGCCCGCCCCCTGAGACGCCCCGCACGCTGGTTCGCCTCGCAGGCCCCCGGCCGGTTAGGTTGCCCTCATGACCGACACGACTGCTCCTCGTCCCACCGGTGCCGCCGCCGCCGGCCTCGCCACGATCGCCGCCGACGGCACCGTTCTCGACACCTGGTTCCCCGCCCCCGAACTCATCGCCGAGCCCGGCCCGTCGGGCACCGAGCGGCTGTCCGCGGAACAGGCCGTGGAACTGCTCGGCGAGGGTGCCGCGAAGGCGCTCGGCCCGGACGCCCGCCGCGGTGTCGAGGTCGTCGCGGTCCGCACGGTCATCGCCTCGATCGACGAGAAGCCGATCGACGCGCACGACGTCTACCTGCGCCTGCACCTGCTCTCGCACCGACTGGTCAAGCCGCACGGCCTGAGCCTGGACGGCCAGTTCGGCTTCCTCGCCAACGTCGCCTGGACCTCCCTCGGCCCGGTCGCCGTCGACGACATCGAGAAGGTCCGGCTGAACGCCCGCGCCGAGGGCCTGCACCTCCAGGTGACCTCCATCGACAAGTTCCCGCGGATGACGGACTACGTCGCCCCGAAGGGCGTGCGCATCGCCGACGCCGACCGGGTCCGCCTCGGCGCGCACCTCTCCGAGGGCACCACCGTCATGCACGAGGGCTTCGTCAACTTCAACGCAGGCACCCTCGGCACCTCGATGGTCGAGGGCCGCATCTCGGCCGGCGTCGTGGTCGGCGACGGCTCGGACATCGGCGGCGGCGCCTCCACCATGGGCACGCTGTCCGGCGGCGGCAACGTCATCATCGCCATCGGCGAGCGCTGCCTGATCGGCGCCGAGGCGGGCGTCGGCATCGCCCTCGGCGACGAGTGCGTGGTCGAGGCCGGCCTGTACGTCACCGCGGGCACCCGCGTCACGATGCCCGACGGCCAGATCGTCAAGGCCCGCGAGCTGAACGGCGCCTCCAACATCCTCTTCCGTCGCAACTCGGTCTCCGGCGCCGTCGAGGCCCGCCCGAACAACGCGGTCTGGGGCGGGCTGAACGAGATCCTGCACAGCCACAACTGACGATCGGCGGCCGTGGCCTGCGGCCGCCTGCACGATCAGCGTCCTGACCACTGCCGAACTGTCGGCAGTGGCCGGCGCCGGCCATCGCCGAGCGCCCTTCTGCGACCCGAGGACGGCTCGGGGACGGCCCGAGGCCAGCTCGGGGACGGCCCTGGGGAGGGCGCTCACGCGGCGCACCTCGGCGGAGTGCGGCGACGGCTCCGTGCCGCCACGGCTCCGTGCCGCCCGGCGGGGCAGCGCTCAGTCGCCCCGAGGCGCGGCCGCCCTGAACTCCGCGAGCACGGTGAAGTCGGCCTCCCGCAGCCCGATCCGGGGGTCGACGTGGTGCAGCAGGGCCGGGCCGGGGTGGTGGGCGCGGACGTACAGCGTGTCCGCCGGGCTCTGTTCGTCGTCCACCCAGGCGAACGGGCGCCCCTCCGCGTACGCCACGATCGCCTCGGTCTTCCAGTGGACCCCGTCGGGCCGCTCCGCGAGCAGGCTCCGGCCGAAGTCGACGTACGGCAGCTCGGGGAGCCCCACGACGGGCGCGATCCAGCGGTTGGCCTCGGCCATCCAGGTGGTCGCCCAGCACAGCTCGAAACCGAGGGCGAGCAGCGCCGGACCGTGCGACGGGTTCAGCCACACCCGCAGCGGGCGCCCCGAGCGGACGGTCGCCCTGATCGTCGTGTACCCCGCGGGGCGTCGCTCGGGCTGGGCGGCGTACGGGTTGAGGGGGCCGTCGACGTCCAGGAACAGCAGGGGGCGGCTCACGGGATCAACGTACGGCAGCGGGCGCGCCGGACACCGGTGAACATTCTCGCGCCGGACAGGCATAGCGGCGCCGCTCCGCACGCGTCACCACGGGTACAGGGCCCGGACACCGGGCGGGCCCGGGGGAAGAGAAGGTGACGATGGATGCGGAACTGCAGGAGAGTTTCCGGGAGTTCGTGGACAGCCGGTCGTCGGCGCTGCTGAGGACCGCCGTGCTGCTGACCGGCGGCGACCGGCACGCGGCCGAGGACCTGCTGCAGAACGCCCTGATCAAGGCGGCCGGCCGCTGGCAGCGCATCGACGAGCCCGAGGCCTACGTACGGCAGGCCCTCTACCGGCAGCAGATCAGCCGATGGCGGTTGAAGTGGCGCCGGCGTGAACTGAGCGTCGCCGAACCCCCGGAGAGCCCACCGGCACTCGACACCGCGTCCGCCGCCGAGCTGCGCCTCGTCCTGCGCGCGGCCCTGTCCCGGCTCACCACCCGCCAGCGCACCGTCCTGGTCCTGCGCTACTTCGAGGACCTGCCGGAGGCCGACGTGGCCCGGCTGCTCGGCTGCTCCGTCGGCACCGTGCGGTCCACCACCCACCGCTCCCTGGCCCGGCTGCGCACCCTCGCGCCCGAACTGGCCGCCCTCGCCCCGGACACCGGCCGCGACCAGCCGCCGTCCCGTGACCACTCGCCCGCGGAGGTGCGGCCGTGAACGTCGAGGAACTCATGCGAGACGCGCTGCGCGAGCAGGCCGCCGAACAGCCGCCGCTGCGGGCCGGGTTCGCCGACCGGGTGCTGGCGGTCCGCCGGCGCCGCCGGGCCCGCCGGTTCGCCTCCGTCGCCGTGGCCACCGCGGCCGTGGTCGCCGTCGCGGTGGGCGTGCCGCTGCTCGACGGCGGCAGGCAGGACGTACGGCCCGCCGGAGTCCTCGACCCCGGTGAGACCCGCGCCCACCCCGACCAGTCGCCGCCCCGCGAGCTGATCGGGGCGGGCGACGCCACCATGGCCGCCTACTACACCACCGACAGCGTCAAGCAGACGGCCCGCAAGGACCACACCACCCGCACCTACTGGCTGCTGAACCAGCGCACCGGCCGCTACGAGAAGGACTCCCGCTGGTCGTACGTCGCCGTCGCCCCCGGCCTGAAGACCGCCGCCGTCCTGGAGCGGACCATCCCCACCCGGCGGATCGGCCTGCTCGACCTCACCACCGGCAAGGTGGCCCGCTGGATCCCGGTCGAACAGGGGGTCGGCGGGGTCGCGTTCTCCCACGACGGCCGGAAACTGGTCGCGACGACCTACTCCGCCGACCCCGACGTGGTGACCAGGGCGCCCGGCGACACGACCGGCACCAGTTTCTCCATGCCCGAGACCATGCCGCGCACCGGCTTCTACGTCCTCGACGTGGCCTCCGGGAAAGGTCCCTGGCGCGAGATCGGCGGCCCGCACGACAGCATGGGCATGGCCGACATCAACATCCGCCAGGACTTCGCCCTCAGCCGCTCCGGCCAGTACGTCTGGTCCGGCCTGACCAGCGACCCCGGGATGCAGTTCTACGACCTCCACGGCCGCGAGGTCCCCGTGCCGGCCGACGAGCGGTACCTGGACTGGTTCGTCCAGGCGGGGCTGTCGCCCGACGGCAGGCGGGCCGCCGGTGACTTCGCGGGCGAGGCGATGAAGACGTCCTCCTGGATCACCGACCTCGACACCGGCCGGAAGACCGAGGTGCACGGGCAGCAGCTCCTCGCCTGGGCCGACAACGAGTCCCTCATCGCCTGGGACATCGACAAGGACGGCGGCAACGAGTTCCACAACCGCCTGGTCCTGGTCACCATCGGCAGCGACAAGATCGTTCCCCTCAGCGGCTTCCGCAAGGGCAACGACGGAGCCTCCGGCCGCTGGACACCGGTCTTCGCCGAGCGGCGCTGATCAGCCCGCCGCGAACTCCTCGTGCACGGCCTCCTCGTACACCGCCCGCAGCCCGTCGGCCGCCTCCCGGCCGGCGGGCCGCAGCGGTGCCCGCACCGGGCCCGCGGGCAGGCCGAGCATGGTGAGCAGCGCCTTCGACGTGACCGTGCCCGGCAGGCCCGCGGCCATCATGGCCTCGATCAGCGGTGTGGCCCGCAGCTGGAGTCCGGTCGCGCGGGCCGTGTCGCCCGCGTCGAACGCGTCCAGGATCGCGGCGATCCGGGCGGGGACGACGTTGGCCACCGTGCTCACACAGCCGGCCGCGCCCACCGCGTACAGGGCGAGGATGTGCTCGTCGCAGCCCGCGTAGTAGGCGAGGTCCGTGCGCGCCAGCACCTTCTGGGCGCCGAGGAAGTCGTAGGAGCAGTCCTTCACGGCCACGATCCGGGGGTGGGCGGCGAGCCGGACCAGCGTCTCCGGCTCGATCCGGGTGCCGGTGCGGCCCGGGATGTCGTACAGCATCACCGGCAGCCCGCTCGCCTCGGCCACCTCCAGGAAGTGCGCCTCCAGCGCGTCCTGCGGCGGCCTGCTGTAGTACGGCGACACCACCAGCACCCCGTCCGCGCCCGCCTTCTCCGCCGCCAGCGCCAGCTCGACGGTGTGCAGGGTGTCCGCGGTGCCCACGCCGGCCACGAGCGGCACCCGCCCGCCCACCGCCTCCCGGACGGCCGTGATCAGCTCCGCCTTCTCGGCGTCCGACGTGGTCGGCGACTCGCCGGTGGTGCCGTTCAGCACGAGGCCGTCGCAGCCCTCCGCCACCAGATGCGCGGCCAGCCGCCGCGCGCCGTCGAGGTCGAGCGCGCCCGCGTCGGTGAAGGGGGTGACCATCGCGCAGAGGGTGCGGCCGAAGGGGCGGGGCGGACGGGCGGTGCCGTGTGCGTTCGTCATGGGGGTAGTCTCGGCAACGCGACAGCTTAGCTCTACTTAATTCTCCTACCTGATATGTCTTAGCAATGCTAAGCCATCGTCCTTTCGGTGCCCCGAGGCCCTGTGTCCAACTCGGCCCCTCATGGGCCACTATGGGCCGGACGGTCACCGACGGCAGGTCATGGGTCATGGGAGGCACCATGAAGCTGGGCAAGGCACTGGCCACCGGGGTCGCTGAGGAGCGGCCGCTCGTCCACGGCGACGTACCCGGACTCCCCGAAGTTTCCGAGGAGATCCACACGGTCCGCGAACCCCGGGCCGCGTCCGCGCCCGTGTCCGTGCCCGAAGAGGCCCCGGCCGCCCGATGAGGCTGCGGCTCCCGGCGGAACGGCCGACGGAGCCGCCGACCGGCTACAAGATCGCCCACCCGATGCTGTCGCAGGACGGCGCGCGGGCCGGGTTCACCGGTGTGTCGCTGGGCGGCGCGCTGCCGTACGGAGTGCTGGACGACGCGTCCTGTGTCTACGGCCGACGGCACCGCCCGCCCGCGCGGCTGTGCGACTGCGGCTTCCACTGCGTGCACGAACGCGAGGCCGCCGAGGCCCTGCTGTGCACCGCCGAGCACCGGGCGGCCGTGCTGCTCGAAGTCTCCGTCCTCGGCGCCTACATCCGCTTCGAGCGCGGGTTCCGCTACGCCCGGCAGCGGGTGCGGACCGCCACCGTCGGGCCGTGCGCCTGCGGTGCGCCGGCCGTCGCGCTCGCCGACGCGGGCTGGGGCAGGCCCGGCTGGCGTGCCCTTGCGGCCGCCTGCGCGGGCTGCGTACGCGCGCGTGCGTCCGTCTCGCCCGCCGGGTTCGCCCGGCTGGCGGGGCAGGGGCTGCGGGTGATCGCCGGGGGTGCGGGGGCCGGCGACGGCCGTCCGGAGGCGGGGGAGGGCTTCGGGGTGCCCGAACTGGTCGCGGAGGCGGCCCTGTTGCAGGCCCGCCTGGACTGGTTCCAGAGCCGGCTGGCCCGGCTCGGCGAGCGAGGGGAGCAGGGCTGAGGGCGGACTCCGACGGCACTTCACCGAAAACTCTGCCTGTGTGGACAAAAAAAGTTTTCGGTGAGACGGTGGGGCCATGCTGGACGTCACCGTGATCGAGGACCCCGAGGCAGCGGCCGTGTCGCTGGACCCCATAAGGGCCAGGCTGCTTGCCGAACTGGCCGACGCGCCCGCGTCGGCCGCGATGCTGGCCGGCAAGGTCGGGCTGCCCCGGCAGAAGGTGAACTACCACCTGAAGACGCTGGAGCGGCACGGCCTGGTCGAGCTGGCCGGCGAGCGGCGCAAGGGCAACGTCACCGAGCGGCTGATGCGGGCCACCGCCGCGTCGTACGTCATCTCGCCGGCCGCCCTGCCCGCCGTGCAGCCGGACCCGGACCGTTTCCGCGACCAGCTCTCCGCGCGCTGGCTGCTCGCGCTCGGCGCGCGCCTGGTGCGCGATGTCGGCATGCTGATCAGCGGGGCCGCCAAGGCCCGCAAGCGGCTGGCGACCTACGCGCTGGACGGCGAGGTCCGCTTCGCCTCCGCCGCCGACCGCGCGGCCTTCGTGCAGGAGCTGACGGCCGGCGTGAGCGCGCTCATCCGCAAGTACGACGCACCCGACGCGGAGGGCGGCCGGGACCACCGGATCGTGGTCGCCGTCCATCCCACGGTCAAGGACCGGCCCACCCCCGAGCTGGAACAGTAGGCGGCAGGAGCCCCATCATGTCCAAGGAATTCGAGATCGCCCGTGAGTTCGAGGTCGAGGCCACGCCCGAGCAGGTGTGGGAGGCGATCACCCACGGGACCGGCGGCTACCTGTGGCCGATGCAGCCGCCCGAGCCCCGGGTGGGCGGTACGGCGGCCTTCGGCTCCACCGTCACCGCCTACGACCCGCCGCACCACCTGGTCGTCCGCAGCGAGGACGTCGGCTTCCCGACGCAGAGCGCCAACCAGCTGGAGCATGTCATCGAGGCGCGCGACGAGGGCCGCCGCGCCTGGGTGCGCTACGTGCACAGCGGGATCTTCACCGACGACTGGGACAACCAGTACGACGGCGCGAGCCGGCACACCGACTTCTACCTGCACACCCTGCGCGAGTACCTCACCCACTTCGCGCCCCGCCCGGTGGGCTTCGCCCAGCTGAACGGGCCGGAGGCCTCCCAGGCGCCGGACGCCTTCACCGCCGTGGGCCGGGCCCTCGGCCTGCCGGACGACCTGGCCGCGGGCGCCAAGGCGAGCGTCCACGGGCCCGGCGGCCGGGTCCTGGACGCGGTGGTCGACTACCGCGACCCGTACTTCATCGGGCTGCGCACCGACGACGCCCTCGTCCGGTTCTTCGGGCGCAACCACTGGGGCGCCCCGGTCGGCATCAGCATCCACGACTTCGCGCCGGACGCCGACGCCGAGGCGAACGAGACCGCCTGGCAGGACTGGCTGAACGGGGTGTACAGCCAGTCCTGAACCCGCGACCTGCTGTCAGGTCGTCAGGGGCGGAAGCGCAGCACCTGCGGGTCGTGGTCGCTGATCTGGTCGTGGAACTCCGAGTTGATGTGCACGCTGTCGTAGGCGAAGTCGCCCTTGGTGCGGATCTCCTTGCTGATCAGGATCTGGTCCAGGACCTGCTCGTTGCCCTGGTAGTCGTAGGTGTAGCGCTCCTTCGTCGGCAGCGACTGGATCGCCGACCAGAGCGCGCCGCCCTTCTCCAGGATCTTGGTGGTGCCGGAGAAGTCGAAGTCGTTCATGTCGCCGAGCGCGATGACCTCGGCGTCCTTCTGGACGTCGAGGATGCTCCTGACGAACGCGTTGACCAGCGTCGCCTGCGCGTGGCGCTGGGTCTCCGAGCTGCGCACCACCGGCTGGTACTGCGAGGTCAGCCCCTGGTCGCCGCCCTTGGAGTTGAGGTGGTTGGCGATCACGAAGACCGTCCTGCCCTGGAAGACGAACTCGCCGGCGAGCGGCTTGCGGCTGGTCGTCCAGGCGGAGTTCGCCGGGTCGACGCGGCCGGGGGAGGCGGTCAGCTGGGCCTTGCCGTGCACCTTGGTGACGCCCACCGCGGTGGTGGAGTCGCCGCCCGCGCGGTCGACGAAGGAGACCCGCTCCGGGTTGAACAGGAAGACCTGGCGGATGTTGCCGCCGGGCTCGCCGCCGTCCTGGTCGTTGACCGGGTTGATGGAACGCCACTGGTACTTCGGGCCGCCGGCCGCGACGATCGCGTCGATCAGCTTGTTGACCGTCACGTCGGCGGCGACCGTGCCGTCGTCCGTCGCGCCGTTGTTGTCCTGGATCTCCTCCAGGGACACGATGTCGGGCGACTGGAGGTTGTTCACGATCGCGGCGGCGTGCGCGGCGAAGGTGCCGTCGGAGGGGTCGAGGTTCTCGACGTTGTAGGTCGCCACCGCCAGCTCGCCGTGCGACTGCTTCTTCGTCGTCTCACGCTGCAGGCCGCCGCTCTTCAGGGTGCCCAGCGAGCTCGCGACGAGGGTGTAGCCGCCGTACTGGTTGTAGTCCATCGGGCCGGTCGTGGCGCCGGTCAGCGTGTCGCCGACGTTCGCCACCGGGAAGTCGGCGGTCGCGCCGAGGGACTGGATCTGCAGGCGGCCGGTGTTCTGGTCGCGGTAGGAGCGGTAGAGCGAGCCGCCGCGGCTGGTGCGGTTCTCGTGCGGCTTCACCGTGACCCACAGCTCGGCGTACGGGTCGGTGGCGGTGACCACGCGGGCGTCCTTGACCTGGACGTTCATGCCCTCAAGGGACTCGTAGTAGTCCAGGGCGTACTTCTTCGGCTGCAGGGTCAGGCCGTTGACCGAGTTGCTCGCGGCCGTGTCACCCGTGGGGGTGTACGCGCTCGGCACCGACTTCTTGTCGATCACGACCGGCGCCGGGACCGCGTTGCCGGTGGAGACGGTGGTGACCGTCGGCTTGGTGATCTCGGTGAGCGACTGGTTGCCGGTGGTGGCGCCGCCCGGGACGTACTCGGAGACCGTGCCGGTGACCGTGACGGAGTCGCCGACCGCGACCTTCGGGGTGGAGCTGGTGAAGACGAAGACGCCCTCGCTGGTGGCCGGGTTGCTGTCCGGCGTCGGGTCCTGGAGCCAGAAACCTCGGGAGGAGCCGTAGGTGCGCGTGGCCGTGACGATGCCCGGGACGTCCGTCACCTTCTGGCCGGCGTACGGCGAGGTGCGCGTGGTGCCCTGGACGTCGTGGATGCGCAGCCCGTCGGCCTGGGCGGGCGAGGTGAGGGCGACGGTGGACGCCGCGCTGCAGACGGCGGCGACGGTGAGCGCGGCGAGACGCGCGGAAGACCTGCTCGGCAAGGGAATCCCTCCGGGGACATCGGAAGCGCCGGGACGAGGGCGATTTATGGAGCGTTCATGACACGTTCATGTATGCCATGTTGCGCGGATGTGACACGCGTAGATACCGGGTGAACAGTTGTCCCCCCGTTTTCTACGCGCGTCAATCTCCTGCCTGGCCAGGGCAGTTGTCAAGGTTTCGGCCATGTGCGAGGCCGGGCGGGGAGATGAACCGGGCGGCATGGGTGGAAATCCGTCTAGGCTGAGCGGCTGAGTCGTACGGCGTCCAGGTGGTCGTACGGCCGTCGATACGGTGTCCATGTCGCCGTACGACCGTTGAGGCGTCCGAGGAGAACCAGCCGATGTCTGACAGCGCCCCCCTGCCCCCGGTGCGGTTGCGTTCCGAAGCGGAGCTGGCGCACGCCGCGCTGTCCACGCCGCTGCTCACCCGGGCCGCCCGGCTCGCCCGCTGGGCCGGCCCCGACACCCGAGTGGACGCAGGTGGCGAACTGGTCGAGGAGCAGCTCCCGGCCGCCGCCGAGGCGCTCGGACTCACCGGCGACGATGCCGTCGCCTACGCCGGTGAGGCCTGGCGGGTCGCCGTGGACGCCGGACTCGTCGAGATCGCCGACGAGGAGGCCGGGACGGTGGCGGCCGGGGAGGAGCTGGCGCTGCTCACCGGGGGCTCGCCGCACGACGTCCTCGCGGTGTGGCAGGCCGCGCTGGAGACCGTGATCGCCGACGCGAGCGTGCCCGACCTGGACGGAATTGTCGACGCGCTCGACGAGGGCGGCGAGGTCGATTTCTCGTCACTCGGGTGGGACCCCGAGGCGGAGGCGGACTTCCTCGACGGCGTCCTCGGCAACCTGTACCTGCTGACCGTGAGCGAGGGCGGCCCCGGCGAGGCGCCGGTGCCGCTGCCCGCGCTCGCCGCGTCGATGATCGTGCCCAGCGACATGGGGGAGCCGACCAACGACGTCCTCGAACAGGTCTCCGACGCGATGATGCGGCTCGACGACCAGTTCCGGCTCCTTGAGCCGGTCGGGCTCGTCGAGTACCAGCCGGTCGACGAGGCGCTGATGGCGGACGCGGAGGAGGAGCCGGCGGCGGGGCCGGTCGACGAGGCCGACGTTTCCCGGTACGGCATGGTGCGGCTCACCCCGCTCGGCGCGTACGGGCTGCGGGCGCGGCTGCTGGAGGCCGGGTTCGCGGCGCCGGCGGTCGGGGAGCTCGCCGACAAGGGCGCGGACGCGCTGCTCGACGGTACGGCCACGTTTCCGCAGGGGGCCGCGCAGGCCGAGACCGAGCAGTGGCTGGCCCGCCGGGAGTCCCTCGCCGCGGCCCGGGAGCTGCTGGCCGCCGCGCGCGGGGCGGACCCGGGGGCCCCGCTGCGGCGGCTGCGCTGCCAGCAGGCGCTGTCGCTGCTCGGCGGCGAGGCCGAGCCCGCCCTCCGCGAGGTCCTCGACGACCCCGAGCTGGGCGGCCTGTCGCGGGTCTGGCTGGCCGAACGCGGCGCCGCCGACGTGCCGGCGCCGTCCCAGGACATGATCTTCTGGCTGACCATCGACACGGTGGCTGCGCAGCTGGCCGCCGAAGGGAACTCCGAGGAACTCCAGGCGCTGGTGGAGGGCCTGGCCCAGCAGCACAGCGGCTTCTTCGCCGAGGCGTGGCGGGTGGGGCACCCGGACACGGCCGACGTCCTGGAGGCGATGGGCCGCCTCCACCCCGACAAGAGGGTGGCCAAGGAGGCCCGCAAGGCGGCGTTCAAGGCGCGGTCGCAGCACGGGGGATAGGGGCCGCCGGAGGGGCGGCGCGCGCGGAGATTCGGCACCGCCGGACGCGTCGAGTGGGGCGGGGCGCCCGGCGCTGCGGGAAGAGGCGAAGCGACGGGGTTCGCTGCGGTGGGTGCGCGCCGGTGAGGCGAGGCGTGCGGGCGGTTGGGCACCGCCGGGCGCCGCCGCGTGGGCTGGGCGCCGTTGCGGCGGGAAAAAGTTCCGGCGGCGGTGCCGAGACCGAACGGTTGAGAAGGGCCGTGCGGCGGGGAGTGGGAGTGGTCGGCGGGGAGCGCCGTCCCGCGGGGAGCGGGAGTGATTGACGGAGGGCCATCCTGCGAGGCGGGGGTAGTGGTCGGCGGGGGTGCCATCCCGCGGGGAGTCGCAGCGGTCTGCGGGAAGCCCCGGCCCGCCAGGACGGGTAGCGGTCGGCGGTGAGCCCCCTCGTGGGCGGGGGAAACGTTGACCTCTGTGGTGTGTTTCTTGGGTGGGGCTTTTGGTTGTCGTGGGGCGGTTATTGCGGATTCATGGAACAGCCGACCGCGAAGTCGCCCTGCGTTCAACCGGAGTTCAGGAGTAGGCGGGAGCGTGTGCGCCGAGTTGAGGTCCGCCACCCTCCACGGCACTCCGACCGTCACAGGAGACACCATGTCGCTCACCCGCAGGGACTTCACAAGGAAATCCGCGATCACCGGTGCCGGTGTCGCGCTGGCGGGCAGCGTCGGCGCGCTCGCCACCGCCCCGAACGCCCTCGCCGCCACCGAGACCGCCGAGACGGCGCACGGCCACGGCGGCGTCGGCTACGGGCCGCTGCTCCCCGACCCGGACGGCATCCTCGCGCTCCCCGCCGGCTTCAAGTACCGCGTCATCACGTACAGCGGCAGGACCAAGCTGGAGTCGGGCGAGTTCACCCCCTCCAACCACGACGGCACCTCCACCTTCGACGGCCCGCGCGGTGCCACCCTCCTCGTCAACAACCACGAGCTGGCCGGACCCCGCGCCAACTGGGCGTACCCCGTTCCGCTCACCGAGGGACTCGTCTACGACCCGGCCGCCGCCGGCGGCTGCACCGTCGTCGAGGTCCGCCCCGGCGGGCACGTCGCCGAGTGGGTCGGCATCGCCGGCACCGCCACCAACTGCGCGGGCGGCAACACCCCGTGGGGCACCTGGCTGACCTGCGAGGAGACCGAGGACAAGACCGGCACCAACGGCTTCACCAAGGACCACGGCTACGTCTTCGAGGTCGACCCCGAGGACCGCCGGGCCAACCGGAACCCCAAGCCCGTGAAGGCGCTGGGCCGTTACGCCCACGAGGCCGTCGTCGTCGACCCCAAGCGCGGCCACCTGTACCTGACGGAGGACGCCTCCAACCCGAACGGCCTCCTCTACCGCTGGACTCCGCCCGAGCACTTCCACCACGGCCGCGGCAAGCTGCGCACCCTCGCCGACGACGCGGGCACCCTCCAGGCGTTCAAGTGCTTCGACTCCGGCGGCCAGTTCGTCGACGACCTCTCCCGCGCCACGAAGATCGGCACGGTCTACGGCGTCGACTGGGTGGACGTCCCGGACCGCGACGCCAGGACCACCTCCGTCCGCAAGCAGTTCAGCACCGGGCAGGTCACCCGCGCCCGCAAGCTGGAGGGCATGTGGTGGGGCGACGGCGGCGTGTACATCGTCTCCTCGTACGCCCGCGCGGAGAGCCCCGTCCAGCACGACGGCTCGGTCTGGTTCTACGACCCCAAGCGCCGCACCCTCACGCTCAAGGTCCGCATCGGCGTCAACCCGGACCCGGCCGTGGAGGGCAACTTCGACGGCCCGGACAACATCACCGTCTCCCCGTACGGCGGCCTGGTCATCGCCGAGGACGGCGAGGGTCTCCAGCACCTGTTCGGCGCCACCGAGAGCGGCCGTACCTATCCCATCGCCCGCAACGAACTGAACGCCGGCACCGAAGAGGAGCCCGAGTACAGCGAGTTCACCGGCGTCACCTTCTCGCCCGACGGCCGGACCCTGTACGCCAACATCCAGACCCCGGGCATCATGCTCGCGATCACGGGGCCCTGGAAGCGGCAGCAGCGCGGATAGTTAATTCACTCGCCCGGCCCGCGGCCCGCCTCCTAAAGTTGTGCATGTCCAGGTGCGAAGGCAGGACCTACTTCCACTGTCAATGGGGCGGCCGCGGGTTCGAGTCCCGCCATCGGCGCAACGTGCCGATGTAGCTCAGGGGTTAGAGCACCTACGTCGGTTCCGCCGACTTCGATCTCTGGACACCTAAAACTTCATGCACCTCCCGGTGCGTGTGTTCTTGATCTCGGGAGGCGCAGCTCATGGTGGGTGTCCGGTGCGCAGGCAGCGGATACTTCGGGAACTGGTGGGGGGAAACCCTCATGCGGGTTCGAATCCCGTCATCGGCTCAGGGCCGATGTGGCGGAACGGAAGACGCGCCAGTTTATAAGCACCGCAGTCGACTTCGACCTCGGATTCCCTCCTTCTGCTGCGCCTCCTCCGAAAAGCCAATGAATTCGGGGGGAATTCACCATGGTGCGATTCAACAACAGGGCGGCCCGGGCGCAGCCCGCTTCGCGGGTCACCTCGACGGGACGGGTCCTCCGTACCTACGAGGGCGGCCGCGGCCGTGAGCGGGACGCGCGGTCCGAGCTCTTCCTGCTCGCCGTCGCCAACTTCGTCTCGCAGCAGACCTTCTACGAGTCCGGCGCGGACCGCGACGACCGGTTCGCGGAGCTCCTGCGTGAGCTCGCCGTCACCGACCCCGCCTGGACGGCCGGCCTGCTCGGCTGGCTGCGCGGCGAGGGCAACATGCGGACCGCCTCGATCGTGGGCGCCGCCGAGTACGTGCACGCACGGCTGGCGGTGGGCGCCACCGGCGGTCCGTCGAACCGGCAGGTCGTCGCCTCCGTGCTGCGGCGGCCCGACGAGCCCGGCGAGCTGCTCGCCTACTGGACGGCGACGTACGGCCGGGCCGTTCCCAAGCCCGTCAAGCGGGGGATCGCCGACGCCGTACGACGGCTCTACCACGGCAAGTCGCTGCTCAAGTACGACACCGCGTCCAAGGGATACCGCTTCGGCGACATCCTGAACCTGGTGCACGCCGCACCGGACCCGGACAAGCCGTGGCAGGGCGAGCTGTTCCGGTACGCGCTGGACCGTCGGCACAACCCGGACAGCGCCGTGCCGCCCGCGTCGAGCCCGGTGCTCGGCGCGCACCGTGCGCTGATGGAACTGCCCGTCGCGCGGCGGCGTGCGGTCGTCACCGGGCCCGGTGGCGCCGAGCGGCTCGCGGCGGCCGGCCTCACCTGGGAGGCGCTGGCCGGCTGGCTCCAGGGTCCGATGGACAAGGCCGCCTGGGAGGCGGTCATCCCGTCCATGGGGACCATGGCGCTCTGCCGCAACCTGCGCAACTTCGACGAGGCCGAGGTCTGCGACGAGGTCGCGGCCACGGTCGCGGCCCGGATCGCCGACCCGGCGGAGGTGGCGCGGTCGCGGCAGTTCCCGTTCCGGTACCTCGCCGCGTACCAGCACGCACCGTCGCTGCGCTGGGCGTACCCGCTGGAGCAGGCGCTCGGCCACTCGCTGGCCAACGTGCCCGCGCTGCCGGGGCGGACGCTGGTGCTCGTGGACCGTTCGGGCTCGATGTTCTACTCGCGGCTGTCCGAGCGCTCGGAGCTCAACCGGGCCGACGCGGCGGCGATCTTCGGCACGGCGCTCGCGCTGCGGGCGGCGGACGCGGACCTCGTCGAGTTCGGTACGACGAGCAGGCGGCTGGGCTTGGAGCGGGGCGAGTCGGTGCTGAAGGTCCTGGACCGCTTCGGCGACCTGGGCGGCACCGACACCGTCTCGGCGCTCCGCTCGCACTACCGGGGACAGGACCGGGTGCTGATCGTCACCGACGAGCAGTACGCGTACAGCCGGCACGGCGACCCGACCCAGCAGGTGCCGGCGCACATCCCGGTCTACACCTGGAACCTGGCCGGCTACCGGGTCGGCCACGGCCCGTCCGGCAAGGGCAACCGGCACACCTTCGGCGGCCTCTCGGACGCGGCCTTCCGGATGGTCCCGCTGCTGGAGGCGGCCCGGGACGCCGCCTGGCCGTGGGAGACGGCGGCCTGACCGGCGCCCTCCGATCGTGACCCGCACCTTCACGGGGGGTGCGGGTCACACCTCTGCCCGCCGGGCCCTTGCCCTCGCCCCGCACTGATATCTAACATTTCAGTTCATGGAGGCCCTACGACCCGTCGCCCGCACCCTGCTCCGCGACCGTGCCTACACCGCGATCCGGGACGCCATCGTCGCCGGGAAGATCGAACCGGGCGCGGTGGTGCGCGACGCCGAGTTCGCGGAGCGGCTCGGGCTGTCCCGGGCGCCCGTGCGGGAGGCGTTCGCGCGCCTCGTCGACGAGGGGCTCCTGGAGAGCAAGCCGCAGAGCTACACCCGGGTCACCCCGGTCGTGGCCGCCGAGGTGCGGGACGCGGCGGCCGTGGTCGGCGCCATGCACGAGCTGGTCACCCGGGTCGCCGTGCCCCGGCTGCGGGACGCCGACCTGGACCGGATGCGCGTGTCCAACGTCCTGTTCGCCGCCGCCGTACAGGCCGGCGACGTGCACGCGGCGCTGAGCGCGGACGACGAACTGCACGACGTCCTGGTCCGGGTCGCCGGCAATCGCGCGGCCGCCGCCACCGTCGCCCGCTACACCCCGCTCATCCGCCGCCTGGAGCGCCGCCGCTTCGGCGAGGGCGGCTCCTGCCGCTCGGCCGGCCTGCACGAACGGCTGATCGCGGCCTGTGCCGCCGGTGACACGGAGGCGGCGGTCCGGGTCACGGCGGACATCTGGCGCAGCCTCGCAGACCTGGCCGACCCCGACTGACCCCAGGAGCTTCCATGTCCCTTTCCTCCTACGCCCGTTACCCCCTCCTCTTCGGCCCCTCGCCCGTGCACCCCCTGGAGCGCCTCACCGCCCACCTCGGCGGCGCCGCGCTGTGGGCCAAGCGGGAGGACTGCAACTCCGGGATCGCGTACGGAGGGAACAAGACGCGCAAGCTGGAGTACCTGGTCGCGGACGCGCTCGCCAAGGGCTGCGACACCCTCGTCTCCATCGGCGGGGTGCAGTCCAACCACACCCGCCAGGTCGCCGCCGTGGCCGCCCGCGCCGGGCTCAAGTGCGTGCTGGTGCAGGAGAGCTGGGTGGAGTGGCCGGACTCGGTCTACGACAAGGTCGGCAACATCCTGATCAGCAGGCTGGCCGGGGCGGACGTACGCCTCGTCCGCGCCGGGTTCGGTATCGGCTTCAAGGAGAGCTGGGAGCTGGCGCTGCGCGAGGTCGAGGAGTCCGGCGGCAAGCCGTACGCCATCCCGGCCGGCGCCTCCGACCATCCGCTCGGCGGCCTCGGCTTCGCCGGCTGGGCCTACGAAGTCGCCGAGCAGGAGGAGCAGCTGGGGGTCTTCTTCGACACGGTGATCGTCTGCTCGGTGACCGGTTCGACGCAGGCCGGCATGGTCGCGGGCTTCGCCGCGCTGGCGGAGGCGGGCGGCCGCGAGCGCCGGGTGATCGGCATCGACGCCTCGGCCAAGCCGGCCGAGACCCGCGAGCAGGTGGCCCGGATAGCCCGGCGCACCGGTGAACTCATCGGGGTCAAGGGCGAGTTGACCGTGGAGCTGGACGACCGCTACCACGCCGGCATCTACGGCGTCCCGGACGACACCACGCTCGCGGCGATGCGCCTCGCCGCCCGTACCGAGGGGATGGTCACCGACCCGGTGTACGAGGGGAAGTCGATGGCGGGGATGGTGGACCTGGTGGAGCGGGGCGAGATCGGCGCCGATGCGACGGTGCTCTACGCCCACCTCGGCGGACAGCCCGCGCTGAACGCCTACAGCGCCTTGTTCTGACGGTTCGCCGATCGCCCCGGCGGGTGTGCGCCGGTGGTCGGCTGCGGCGCCGTCGTGGCCGTTCGCGCAGTTCCCCGCGCCCCGGGCCGGCGCCCGGCCCCCCCCGGCCCGGCCCCGCAGGCCCCCAGCGTGCCGGGGGCCGGGATGCCCAACCCCCCCCCCCC